>DASXFS010000009.1:0-54250 GCA_036489415.1 Occallatibacter sp.
CCGCGCGCCACGCCTTTCGAATCAATGACAGCGGAAAGAAACTCCCAGCCTTCGAACTTCTTCACCTTGCCTTCGGACTCATGGCGGCGGACCTGCTCATCGAGCGCGTAGAGCAACTGCTGCCCGGTGGTGGCGCCGGCAAAGGCAGTGCGGTTGTAGAGCGTGCCGCCGAAGCGGCGGAAGTCGAGCAGGCCCTCGGGGGTGCGGTTAAAGGGCACGCCCATGCGGTCGAGCAGGTCGATGATGGCCGGCGCCGCCTCGCACATGGCCTTCACGGGCGTCTGGTTGGCCAGGAAGTCGCCGCCATAGATGGTGTCGTCGAAGTGCTTGTCGGTGGTGTCGCCTTCGCCCTTCAGATTCTTGGCCGCGTTGATGCCGCCCTGGGCGCATACAGAGTGAGACCGCTTGACCGGAACGATAGAAAACAGATCGACATTGCCGCCTGCTTCGGCAATCTTGATGACCGCCGCAAGTCCGGCCAGTCCTCCGCCGACCACGATGATTCTTGGTGCTACCATGGAGTCTTCCTTGTGCCTTTCCGCGTGGAGCCGCCTGCGCGTGCCCGCGATTAAATCGCGACCGTCAAACTCGTGACGGTCGAGCCGGCTCGATGCGCCGCCGTGAAGGCCGGGCAGGCGAGCGAACTGACAACGGGCGCCACTTCGTCGGGAGTGTTTTGATACTTTGGCTCGACGAAGGCCCAAATGCTGGCCAGGCCGATCACCAGCAGCACAACACCGAACGCAGCGCAGACATAGCCGAAACGCTTGCGCGCGGTTACGCCGGGCGTGATGCCCCACTTGGCCGCAAACAGCCAGATGCCGTAAGAGAAATGCCAGCAGATGGCGATCATGGCGATCACGTAGATGGCCAGCATCCACGGGTTGGCCAGCTCATGCTGCACCTTGGCGAAGGCCGCTCCGGGGTGCTCGGGAAGGTTGACACCGGAAAAGCGCTGACGGTAAACATGCTGCCCGATATAAAGGATCGCGATCAGCCCAGTCCACCGTTGGGCCACGTACATCCAGTTGCCGGCCCAGGGATAGTAGACGACGTTCGACTTGCCGCGCAGCCAGATCCACACGCCGTACAGCCCGTGATACAGAATGGGCAGAAAGATGAACATCCACTCGAGCACCCGAACCATGGGCAGGCTGTTCAAAAACTTCACCTGCGCTCCGTAAGCGGCGGGGCCTTTGAGCGCCTCGAAGTTCGAGAGCAGGTGCTCCAGAAAAAAGGCGCCAATGGGGATGATGCCGAGCAGAGAGTGCAGCTTGCGAAAAAAGAAGGTATTTCCCTGGCCGGCGCGCAGCGGCTGTACACCGCGTTTGACCGTGTGCGCGGCAGGTTGTTGAGCAGTTGCCATGACGGTGTCAGCTCCTAAAGGCTGCCGGGTTCAGATCAATGAACTCCGGATTCGGGACAGGTTACGGGTGAGGCTGTATCAGATTGAGGGACGATGGCTCATTACGCAGCCGCAGTTGCATTATTGGAGCCGGGCGATGCCCTCGTCAACCTGCCGTACCCCTGCCGTACCACGGATCAACCTTCTGAAGAATTGATCCTGTCGCGAAAATTCAGACCGGGAGCATGGCCAGTAGTGCCGCAAGAGCGCGTCCGCGATGGCTGATGGAGAGCTTGGTATCAAGATCAATCTCGGCCATGCTGCGGTCAAGCGTGGGCAGGTAGAAGAGTGGGTCGTAGCCAAATCCTCCGGTGCCGCGCGGAGCTTCCAGAATGAGCCCCTCGACTGCGCCTTGCGCCGTATGCAGCGGTTCGCCATCGCGCGCGGCTACCAGAACGCAGCGATAACGGGCCGTGCGCCGAGCGGGAGCAACGCCAGCCAACCGCTGAAGCAGAATCATGTTGTTCCAGACGTCCGTGTTGTCATTGGCGTCTGGCGAATCCACCAAGCCAGAGTCGGCGGCGAAGCGGGCTGAGCGCACACCTGGAGCGCCGTCCAGCGCGTCGACCTCCAGGCCCGAGTCATCCGCCACCACCAATTCGCCGGGAGCGAAGCGTGAATAATAGATCGCCTTGAGATTGGCGTTATCGACAAAGGTGGCGCCGTTTTCTTCCGGCGCGGAAATCTCGCCCAACTTCGGAAGCGGTTCAATCGTCAAGCCATAAGCCTCGGCGGCGGTGCGGAAATCCCGCAACTTGCCCTGGCTGGTTGTGGCGGCATAAAGGCGAAGAGCCATGGAGAAAGTGTAACGGCTACCGGTAATCCGGCAAGCCTCAGCCGGTTAAGACGACAGGGAAGTCGGCTATGCGGAGAGAATGTCTTTGACAATGCCGATGCGGCTTATTTAACGTTCTTCCGTCTGGAACATATTTTCATTTGGTAAATTCAGGCGTAAGCCGCGCCGCAAAGCCGCCCGCTTCCCAAAGCGGCCGCGCAAGCTGCACAATGGTCAGGCTTTCTTCAAGAGGTGCGTGAGAACGATGGGAAATAGATTCGCGGTCAGTGTGGCGTTCGGCCTGGTTCTGGCGGTGTCAACGGCGTCGGCGCAAGCGGGGAATTCTTCGCTCTCCTTCAAGGGGCCAGCGGAGTTGCGTGTCGATAATCTTGAGACGCCACTGGGCATTGATGACCCCGCGCCCCGTTTCTCCTGGCAGTTGCAGGACCCTTCGCATGGCGCCAAGCAGACAGCCTATGAAGTGCTCGTTGCATCCACTGCTGAACTGCTGAGCGCAGGCAGCGCAGATGTCTGGGATAGCGGCCGGGTGGAGTCGGATACGTCTCTCAATGTGCATTATGCCGGTCCAGCGATCCAGCCCAGCAAGCGCTACTTCTGGCGCGTGAAGGTTTGGGGCGCGACAGGAGAGCTGTATTCCGCGAGCGAGTCAAGCTGGTGGGAAACTGGCCTGCTGAACCAGGATGCCTGGCGTTCTGCATGGATTGGCTATGAGACTGAGGAGGAAGATGCGGTGCGCCACGCGCCGGCCATCTGGATCGCGAGTCCCGCCGCACCGGTGTTGGTTGCCGGAAAACCGGCTCAGCAACGCATCTCCTACAGGCAGACCGTGATGCTGGCCAAGCCGGTGAAGAGCGCGGCGCTCTATGCCGCCGGGCAGGACACGGTCGCAGCCTGGGTCAACGGCACGCAGGTGCTTACGGCGGCAGCATTTCCGCCCTGGGGCCAGATGCCATGGAAGAAGTTTGTCCGCGCGGATGTAACCGACAAGCTGTCACAGGGCGCCAATGCCCTCGCCGTTGAGACGGTTCGTTATGTGACCGATCCCAACAGAGCAGCCGAGACAGAGCCGCCGATGATTACCACGCTGGTGGTGAAATATGCCGACGGAACCATGGCGGCTTTTGCCAGCGATACTTCGTGGAAAACAATGACTCATGCGCAGGATGGCTGGCAGCAAAAGGCCTTCGATGATTCTGGATGGAAGCCGGCAGTCGATTGGTCGCGGCGACAAGGTGAGGCGAACGGGCCCCCACTCGGCCATCCTTGGATTCCCAACTCCGTCAAGGCTCTACGCCATGCGTTTGAAGTTAGGTCGCCGGTAAAGTCCGCGCGCCTCTATGCCACCGCGCTTGGCTCCTATGAGATTTTCTTGAACGGCAAGCAGGTGGACGATGATGTGCTCGCACCCGGCTGGACCGACTATCGCGAGCATGTGAAATATCAGACCTATGATGTGACGGCGCGACTGAGGGATGGAAAGAATGCGATAGCCGCGCTGCTTGCTCCGGGGTGGTACGAGACGCCGCTCGAGTGGTTCCAGCAGCCCAACAACTATGGCGACACGCCTCCCGCGCTCAGGGCTCAATTGCGCATCGAGCACACGGATGGCAGCGTCGAATGGGTTCAGACGGACGAATCCTGGACTGCCAGTCCCTACTACATTCTTCAGTCGGAAATCTACGACGGTGAAACGCAAGACGCGCGCCGTCAGCAGTCCGGCTGGGATGGCGCGGACTTCGACGCGGCGGCATGGAAGCATGTCATCGCCATCAATCCCAAGCCAACGGCCATCGAGGCGCAGGATTTCCAATCGATTCGTGTGGAGCGCACATTGCAGCCGAAGACCATGACGGAGCCGAAGCCCGGGGTCTACGTCTACGACTTTGGCCAGAACTTCGCCGGCGTGGAACGGCTGCGCGTCCAAGGCCCGAGCGGCACGGATGTGCGCCTGCGATTCGCGGAGATTGTGAACGCGGACGGAACCATCTACACCGACAATCTGCGCACCGCCAAGGCGACGGACCACTTCATTCTCAGCGGTAACGGCGTCGAGGAATTCACTCCGCAATTTACCTTTCATGGATTCCGCTACGTCGAGCTTACTGGTCTTCCGACGGCGCCTGACAAAGGCGCCGTAACCGGCCTGGTGATCCACACCGCCGCGCCCTTCACGGTCAAACTTGAGACCGGCAGCGCTATGATCAATCAGTTGTGGAGCAATATTCTTTGGGGCCAGCGATCCAACTTCGTCGGCATTCCCACCGACTGTCCGCAGCGTGATGAGCGCCTCGGCTGGATGGGCGATGCCGAAGTTTTCTGGCGCACCGCGACCTACAACATGGATCTGGTTGCCTTTTCGCGCAAGTTCGGCGGGGATATGCGCGCGACCCAGGCAGGTACGCCGTACTTCGGCATCTACTCGCCGGGAACCGTCACGCGGAATGCGGGCCACGCGGCCGGCTGGAGCGATGCCGGTGTCATCATTCCGTGGACCTCGTGGCTGCAGACCGGCGACACTAGCGTGATTGAGCAGAACTGGGACGCGATGAAGAAGTATCTCGACGCCATCGAAGCCGATAATCCTGACGGATTGTGGGTGCATGACGCGGGCATTCCCTTCGGCGATTGGCTCTCGCCCGAAGGCACGACCGATTACGGGCTCATCGCCACTGCTTATTGGGCCTACGACGTGACGCTGATGCAACAGATGGCGCATGCAACCGGCCGTACGCAGGACGAACAGAAGTATGCGCAGTTGTTTGACAAGATTCGAGCGGCCTTCCAAAAGAAGTTTGTTCACGACGACGGATTTGTCGCCGGTGCCGACAATGGCTCGTCCCGCTTCGATGCCAAGACTCCCAATGCAAAGAACCATGCCGGCGACACGCAAACCGGCTACGTGCTGGCGTTGCACATGAACCTTGTGCCGGAAGCCCTGCGCGCCAAGGCCGCGCAGAAGTTAGCAGACAAGATTGAAGCCAACCATGGTTTGCTGGCCACGGGTTTTCTCGGTACTCCCTATCTGCTCGAGGAACTAGCCAAAAATGGCCACGCAAACCTGGCTTACAAGCTGCTGCTGAACACCCAGTATCCGTCGTGGGGCTATCTGGTCGATCACGGCGCGACGACGATGTGGGAGCGCTGGAACGGTGACGCGATGAAGGCCGACCCTAGCATGAATTCCTACAACCACTATGCTTACGGTGCTGTCGCCGACTGGATCTACCGCTACGCGGCGGGCATCGATGCGTCGCCTCTCGATGCGGGCTTCCATACTGTCGTGCTGCATCCGGTTTTTGATGCGCGTCTCGGTCACATCTCCTTCGATTACGCCTCGTCCTATGGTCCGATTCATTCCGATTGGAAAGTGACAGGAACCACGGCTGCGTGGCACGTGACCATCCCGCCCAACACGACAGGCTGGCTTGACTTGAGCGCGAACGAGGCAGCCCGGTACAAACTAGAGGGCGCGCCGCTCACGCAGAACGAGCTGGCCAAGGCCATAACTCGCGACGGTCAAAGCGGTTACAAGTTACAGTCAGGCAGTTATAGCTTTGAAGTAAGCATCAAGTAGCGCCGAGACGCTTGCAGTAACTACCAGCGCCCGGCCGAAAGTTGTCCCCCGGTCCACGAGGAGAGAATAACTTGTCAATCATTGCCGGCATTGGATGGCATCTGATCGGCGCGGCTTCGGCCGCGTCTTTCTACGCGCCGATTGAAAAGGTCAAGCGATGGTCATGGGAGACAACCTGGGCCGTCGCCGGTTTCTTCTCCTGGATATTGCTGCCCATCGGCGTCAGTCTCTTTCTGCTCCCCGGCTTTGAAGCCTTCTACGCCTCGATGGGACCGCACCTACTGCTCAAGGTCGCGCTCTTCGGCGCCATGTGGGGTGTTGGTAATGTGAGTTACGGGCTCACCATGCGCTATCTCGGCATGTCGCTCGGCATTGGCGTGGCCATTGGCGTCACGCTGGTTGTTGGCACTCTGATTCCTCCGCTCCTGCACGGGCAGGCGGCCATGCTGTTCATTACGCGCAGCGGACAGTTCACCATGGCCGGCGTTCTCGTTGCACTAATCGGCGTGGCCACGGTCTCCTATGCCGGGCATCAAAAAGAAGTGCAACTCAGCAATCAGGCGCGAGAGTTCAACGTAAAGCTCGGTCTGCTGCTCGCCGTGTTGTGCGGCATTTTTTCCTCCGGCATGTCGTTCGCTATTGATGCGGCACGTCCCATGCAGGTTGCGGCGCTGCACCTGGGCGTCAACCCGCTTTACGCTGCGCTGCCCAGTTATGTGATCATCATGGGCGGCGGGGCGGTGGTGAATCTGAGTTACTGTTTCATTCGTCTCGCGGCGCTCAAGAGCATTTCGCTCCGCGCTGACCTCGCTCAGCCGCGCCGCACGCTATGGCGGAACGGGCTGCTTGCCGCAACCGGCGGAATCATGTGGTATCTCCAGTTCTTCTTTTACGCCTGGGGCGCAGCCAACGTTCCCGAGCGCCTGTTTTACGTCAACTGGATGCTGCACATGAGCATGTATGTACTCTGCGGCGGATTGGTAGGCCTCGTCTTCGGCGAATGGGCTGGAGTTGGCCGCAGGCCCGTGCGCCTGCTGTGGGCCGGGATTCTGATCATTATTGCCGCCGCCAACCTGGTGGGCCTGGGGATGGCGTCTTAATTAAGTTTTACGATCCGATCGCGGAGACAGAAGTGCCGGGGCCAACACCCCGGCATTTCCGTTCGTGGATGATTCATTCAGTTACTCAGTTGATCGCCTGCTCCACGCGCAAATCGCGCGATGAAGCGCCCACGCTCACCGTGCGCTTGCCCGTTTCGGTTTGCCACGCATTATCTTTCGTTGACCAATACTGCAACTGCCGCGGTTCCACGTGGAGAGTGACCGTCCGCGCTTCGCCCGCCGCAAGGTGAATGCGGTCAAAGGCCACCAGCGCCCGAACAGGGAACTGAACGCCCTGCGGAACCTCACTGGGCGCTCCAAGATATACCTGCGGCACTTCGTCCGAATCTGCGCCGCCTGTATTCTTGATGCGAACACGGACATCGAGCCCGCCGTCAGCAGATTTTTCGACCTTCAACCCCGCGTACTCGAAGGTTGTGTAGCTCAAGCCGTGCCCAAACGCAAATAGCGGAGCAATGTTTTCCTTGTCGAACCACCGATAGCCCACATACACGCCTTCGCTATAGGTGGTCTTTCCGTCTACGCCTTTCATTGAGCGTTCGGGGTATTTGGGATTCGTCGCCGGATAATCGTCCAGGCTCTTCCCCCAGGTCACCGGCAGACGCCCCGCGGGACTGGATTTGCCCGCCAGCAGGTTGGCCGTCGACCATCCGCCTTCATCCCCAGGCCACCACATTTCGAGAACTGCCTTCACCTTGTCCACCCAGGGCAGCGCCACCGGCTGGCTGGTGTTCAGCACCACAATGGTATTCGGATTTACCGCGGCCACTTCTTCCACCAGCTTGTTCTGTTCGCCGGGCAGGCCGAAGACCGGCGTGAGCCGCGTCCACACAAACACCACCGCGACCTTGGCACGCTTTGCTGCGGCAATAGCCGCTTCGTGGTCCGCCTTGCGCTGCTCGGGCGTGTACCAATTGAGCCGCACCTGCACAGGAGAGTTGGAGCTGTCGGGGCTGGTCTTGATCTCGATCTCATGTGATCCAGCCGTCAATTCAACCGCGCGGCGCACGTTGTCCAGCCCGTCGGGCGTAGGCACAACGTTGTCCTGGTTGGCCTGCAGAATATCGCCATGCACGCCGCCTTGAAATGCGCCGGTTCTGGCCAGCCGTTTGCCGTCGAGCCGGATCTCGGCATTGGTGCCCATGGCCTGCAGATAGAGCCAATATTCTCCGGTGTGCGGTGGGGTCAGCGTACCTTTCCAGGTGACGATGGAGTTTGGCGCCAGCGCATTGCCGCCCGTGAAGTTGAGCTGAGCGTCGGTCTGCTCTGCGCCTGCGCCGGTTCTGGCTAGCCCCGGTTTGCTGTCGTGGCTGAGCGCGCTCGCAGGCACCGGCGTGCCGGTCATATCGTCGTTCACGGCGAACTTGATATTCGCGTTGCCGGTAATCTTCTTGAGAGCTTCGAGGGGGCCGACCTGCCGCTGGGGCAGCCCCACCGAGCGCTCGCCGTTGATGCCGATTGCATCCACCTGTCCGGCGGTTGGCCCAATCAGCACCACTGAATCCAGATCGGCGGCCTTTAACGGCAGCGCGGTATCTTCATTTTTGAGCAGCACCGCGGCCTGTTCACCGGTCTTCTCAATAATTTTGGCGTTGGCCTCAATTGCCTGCGCGGTCACATCGTGTTTGGACTCGCCGTCAAGATAGCCGAAGTGAACAATCTCATAGAGCACGCGTCCGGCGGCGCGCGTCACGGCCGCTTCGCTTACGGTGCCATCCTTCAGGGCGTCGGTCATTTTTTCCGGGTTCAGTTTCACTCCGAAATCGCCCATGCTCATGCGCTCCGGCGCGGGTTCCTCCGGGATGTGGCCGCCGAACATGTCCATCAAGCCTGCTATGGCCGAACGCGACGGGGGTGGTGGAACGGGTTGAAGATCGAAGAAGGAAGGAATGGGAAATCCGCCGCCACCCGGCGCGGGTTCGCCGGGCATCTCCATATCCAGACCGGCGTTGATGAATGTGATCGCATGAACCGCGCCCCAGTCCGAAGTGACAAAACCTTTGAACCCGATCTGGTCGCGCAGAATGGTGGTGAGCGTGTCCTTGTTGCCGCAAGCAAACGTGCCGTTGATGCGGTTGTAGGAGCACATGATCGACGACACTCCGGCCTTGACCGCCGCATCGAACGGCGCCACATACACTTCATGCAGCGTCTGCTGGTCGATATATGTATTGCCGTTGTCTGAGTCGTAGCCCACATAGTGCTTGATCTGGGCCATCACATGCTGCGACTGGATTCCTTTGACTTCAGCCACGCCCATTTGCGCAGTCAGAAATGGATCTTCGCCAAACGTGTTATAGCCGCGGCCGAACTCAAGGTCGCGATCGATGTTCACAAACGGTTGCAGGGCTACGTCGATGCCCAGCGCGCGCGCCTCGCGTCCGATCACCAGCCCGTTTTCCTCGGCGGTTTTCGTGTCGAAGGCTGCAGCCACACCCATCGTTGCCGTCTCGGCCTGCGATGGGTGCCTGGTCAGCACGCCCGGAGGTCCGTCCGCAAAGCGCAGCCCCGGAATGCCGAGCCGTGGAATGCCGCCCAGATAACCCGCCTGCCCCTGATAGACTGCCGAATCCTCGTGCGTGCCATGGATGAGCGTCAGCTTCTCCTTGAGTGTCATCTGGCTGAGCAGCTTGTCTACGCGCGCATCGCCCGTAACTACCGGCACAGTTTGCGCCAGCGCCATGGTTGCGCCCAGCAGCACGGACGCAGCCCCGATCACGGCCTGTTTGGCCGTGCTTGATTGTTTTGCTTGATGAGATTTCACTGTCGGCACTCCTACCGTTTGTCTGGACGGATCATTTTCACTTCGGGATCCAAACCTCTGACGGGTCTCTGATGAACAACGGCTGCTCGGAATGGAACTGTCTGGCGATGCGCTCTTCAACGGCGAGAAGTTTAGAACATGAGACTGATGGTTGTATGCAAGGACAGGCAAGAATTAGTTGTGGAAGCATTCGACGAACGATCCGAGACTCGCGCTCTCAAACTCTTGTAGAGACCCGTGGAGGCGATGTTCGTCCATTGACGCACGCTTTGCGGGCAAGACGGATGCGTTGCTTCGCCACTCAACGTTCGTGCTATAGTTTCGATACCGGATTGTGAAATTTAGAGTACTGTGGACCATCCGGGCTATCTCAAATTGTAAGGTGACAATTTGCAGTCGAATGGAATTTGGCGGACTCTATCTTTTCCCTGCCGCCCGCGGAATTTTTCAGCCCGGAATTTTCGAGATCTGGATTTCCCGGCCGGAAGCATTCGACTTGGTTGCCTTTCGATTTTCATCTGCGCCTTCCTTCTCACTGTTCAACCGGCGCACTCTCAGCAAGCTTTCATGCTGTCAGACGCTCCGGCAGCAGCTCTTAAACTGGCAGACGCGCTTCCTCCGGCAGGCATCGGCCTTGCGGGCGAACCAACCGCGCTGACAGGAATCAGTTCTTCCGCTGCGATGGCCGTTTCTTCAGACGGAGCCGCAGCCAGCGAGGGGCAGGTTCGCGTTGTTACCCAGGAGAGACCAAAGTCGGTAGAGCAGGAACTGATTGTCGAGGGACTTGTCTCTTACGGCAATTACAAGATATTTGCCTCAGGGTATGACGAGAAGCTGTTTACGGCGGGCGTGGAATACGACCGCCATTCCTGGGGCACTTTTCTGAAGGCGCAGATGGACTATGTGGCGGAGTTTCTGCCTTTTATCCTTCTTGACAAACCACGCTCGGTCGATATCTTTGGTGAACCAAACCCAATCAAGCAGAAGAACATCCGAGAGTATGTGCCGGGCGTAGGCATTTCACCCATCGGTTTCCGTATGCAGTGGCGGAGCAATAAGACCATCAAGCCCTACCTGGAGGCCAAAGGTGGGATACTCGCC
Source organism: Occallatibacter sp. (assembly GCA_036489415.1). GTDB lineage: Bacteria > Acidobacteriota > Terriglobia > Terriglobales > Acidobacteriaceae > Telmatobacter. The sequence continues at coordinate 10,762 of DASXFS010000009.1, forward strand.
TTCACCAAGAAGGCGCCCTCGCCTGAGGCCACCTATGAGAACTTCAGCCTTCAGACCGCCACTGGCGTTCAGGTGAAAATGAGTGATCGCTGGGGATTGCGTCTGGGGTTATTCAGCGACTTTCATTTTTCCGATGCCTTCATTGTGCCGGTCAATCCGGGCCTGGATGTGATGAACGCGAATCTTGGGTTGAGCTACCACTTTTGAAGGCGTCATTCTGAAAAACTCGTCCGGGCCGGCCGCCGTTCTCGTTTTCCGGCGCTCGGGAGCTGGTTGATCTGAAACGGTAAGACGAATCCTCTACCTCAACTTGCGGGGTGGATCTTGCTAAGTAATCGAACTGCTCAATCTGAATTATCGAGGTCTCGCACTCGGCTGCGGCTTGGCGTGCGTGTTCCTCTCAACATTCATTTAGCCCTGACGATTTTCTTTCTTGCCGGTGCGCAGTTTGCGCATCCTCAGGGTGCGGCGATCCCGGCCGATGGGAGTGCAGGAGCACAGCCCCAGGGCAGCGCGGATGCGATTTTCCCGGATGTGGTGAAAGCTTCAGAAGTGCCGCCGGCTCTCGCCGGGCTGTTCTCCCTCTCAGAAGTGGCCGCTGCGGACGAGGAGCAAGCGCCCAGCCAGGCTCCCCGTGAAAAGCGCCCGGTAGACAGCGAACTTATTGTTGAAGGCGAGGGATCATTCGGGCATTACCACATCTTTGCCTACTCCTGGTGGAGCGAGCTTTACACGGGCGGGATCGAATACGACCGTCACACCTGGAACTACTTTCTGAAATCGCAAATGGACTATGTTGCGGAAATTTTGCCGGTGACCATTCTGCGCCAGCCAACCGATACCGATGTCTTTGGCGACCCGCTCAGCCAGGCCCGGTTCATCAACCCCGGCCTTGGCATCTACCCCGTCGGCCTGCGCATGAAGTGGCGATACGACAAAGGGTGGCAGCCCTACTTCATCATCAAGGGCGGTATGCTGTTTTTCGCGCAAAAAGCGCTTTCCAAGGATGCGGCTCATCAAAACTTCAGCCTGCAGATGGGCATCGGCATGCAGCGCCGGCTGACCAAACGATTCGATGTGCGCACCGGTTACGAAGACATCCATTTCTCCGACGCCTTCGTGGTCCCAAGCAATCCAGGGTTGGACGTGATGGCCTACGATGGTGGAATCGTCTACCACCTGGGAAAATAGCGGACAGGCCTACGGAAGCGGAAGCTCTTTGTCCAGCCCCGCGGCGATAAGATCTTCGCGGAGTTTCTCGACGCTGGAAAACTGGATAGCCTGGATACCCAGTGCCCGCGCAGCCTCAACGTTGACGAGCTTGTCGTCTATGAACAGGGTTTCCTCGGCGCGCGTGCCCAGCTCTTTCAGCACGTGAAGATAGATGGCCGGGTCCGGCTTGGCCATGCGCAACTGATAGCTCCACACCAGCACGTCGAACCGGGGAAGCCAGTCGAACTCTCGCTGCATGTTTTCGAGCACGTTGTCGCCCATGTTGGAGAGGATGCCGGTGCGGATGCCGCGCTGCTTCAGTTCCAGTTGCCATGCAAGCATGGCTGGGTTCTGGGTTGTCCACATGTGCGCGTCCAGCCGGTTCAGTTCCTCCACAGTCCCCGAGCCAAGCTCCAGGCCGCCTTGGCGCAGAAACTTCTGCCAGAAGGCAATGCCGGTCAATTTGCCCTCGTCGTACGCGTGCCTGTCGGCCCAGTAGAGAAGCTCGAAACGGTCCATGGGTAGGCCCGTGATGCGCAGCAGCGCCGCGTGAGCCTCGGGGTCCTGCGGACCGGTCAGCACCATTCCATAGTCAAAGACAACCGCGCGAAGAGCCAATCTTTCTCCCTTATTGCGTCCGAACTCACCGTGTTCGAGCTCATTCCATCCGTGTATGTTGGAAAAGGACGCCTGCTCTTATTGTGCATGAAAGAAGTGCGCCATTCCGAGCAGCGCCCCGGCCGTCGATTCACTCAACCCGTTGTTCATCGAAAGAGCCTCATGCGTTTCTCGCAGCGCGCCAACTGGAACACCGAAGAGAGCGTGCTGGCGCGTGCGTACCGGCTGCGCGTCCAGGCCGGGCTGCCCATCGCCGATCTGACGGCTTCAAACCCCACCCGCTGCGGCTTCGTTTACCCCGCCGATTTGCTGTACGCGCTCGCTAGTCCAGGGGCTCTCGATTACGATCCGCAGCCGCGTGGCAGCTTGAGCGCGCGCCAGGCCGTCTGCCATTACTATGCGGACCATGGCGCGCCGGTTCATCCTGAGCAGGTGGTGCTCACCACCAGCACCAGTGAGGCATACAGCTTTCTCTTCCGGCTCCTCTGCGATCCCGGCAGCGAGATTCTCGCCGTTCAACCGGGCTATCCGCTCTTCGACTTCCTGGCCGTACTCGACGATGTGGAACTGAAAGCAGCTTCGCTGGTCTACGACCATGGCTGGCAGATCGATCCGGAAGGAATGCGCCGGGCGATCACCACCAACACGCGGGCTATTATGCTCGTTCATCCCAATAACCCGACCGGCCACTTCACCAAGACCTGGGAAGTGGAGGAGTTGGCGCGCCTCTGCGAAGAATTCGATCTTTCGCTGATCGTGGACGAGGTTTTCCTGGACTTCGGATTTGCGAATCAAGCGTCGAGCTTCGCGGCCGGTCTCGACGGAATCCCTGTCTTCGTCGTCAGCGGTCTCAGCAAGATCGCTGGATTGCCGCAAATGAAGGCTGCATGGATTGTAGCCACGGGGCCGCAGGCTGCCGCTACCCTCGATCGCCTTGAGATCATTGCCGACACGTTTCTCTCCTTGAACGCTCCCGTGCAATGCGCGCTGCCCGCATGGCTGGGCGAGCGGGAGGCAATCCAATCCCAGATCCGGACCCGTGTGTCGGTCAACCTGGCCGAGCTGGACCGGCAGTTGAAAAATGCCCCGTCGGTTCACAGGTTAGAGGTTGAAGGAGGCTGGTACGCGACGCTGCGGATTCCCGCGCTCGAATCGGACGAGCAGACGGTGCTGGCCCTTCTGGAGCGAGGTGTATGGCTCCAGCCGGGCTACTTTTTCGGGATGGCCGAGTCCGGCTGGCTGGTGGTCAGCCTATTGGCGCCAGAGACGGAATTTAGTACGGGAGTAACCTGTCTGATTGACTATTTACGAACGCATCAAGGTGGTAATAGTACCGGCTTACAGCTTTAAGTGATTCTTAATGAAAGATGATGTAAACGATTGAAAAATAATCATAAAGACACTGTGAAATTATGGAATTTACAGCGTGCGCAGGAAGGGGTTGCTTTTGCGTTCCGCACCAATGGTCGTGGCCGGCCCGTGGCCGGGCAGCACTCTGGTTTCGTCGGGCAGAGCTAGCAGGCGCGAGCCGATCGAGTCGAGTATCTGGTCGAAATTGCCGCCTGGCAGATCGGTGCGCCCGATGCTGCCGGCAAAGAGCGTATCTCCGGCAACCAACACGTTCAGCGGCGCAAAGTGCAGGCAGACCGAGCCCTGCGTATGTCCCGGCGTGTGGAGCACCGTAGCCGGGCAAGATGCGAGCCCAACCACGAGCCCATCCGTGAGCGGGTCGTCAGGCGGTGCAGTCTCAGGCGTTGCGACGCCCAGCCACCCGGCCTGCATCTCCATCATTTTGAGCAAGGGCAGGTCGTTTTCGTTCAACAGAATGGGCGCACCGGTCAGGCGCTTCAAACGAAGTGCGCCTCCCACATGGTCAATGTGCGCATGGGTCACGAGAATTTGCTTGAGCTTGAGTTCGAGTTCCGTCAGGCGCCGATGAATGCGGCCCACTTCGTCGCCGGGGTCGATGACGATTGCCTCGCCGGCCTGTTCGTCGCCGAGAACAGTGCAGTTGCATTGCAGCGGACCCACCGGCAAGGTCTCGATGATCATGGTTTGATCTTAACAAGCCCATGAGAAGTATCCCGGCTTTTCTCAAGTGGTTCCCGTCGTCTACCCAGAGACCGTCATCGATACTTGGCGGTAGTGAGAGCTCTTGGCCAGAAATCTCTTCTCAACCAGATGCCAGAGCAGGAATACTACAACCAGAATGCAAGACAGTGTGACCAGCAGGAAGACAATCGGTTTTTGTTTTGCAAGGCCTAGGCTGGTCATTGCCTGAATAATGGGAAAATGGACGATGTAGGTGCCGTATGAGAAGTCTCCGTATTTCGAGAAGTTGCCCAAATACCGCCAGAATCCGAAGACGAAAACAATGCCTGACACCCACAAAACGTCCAGAATTCCTTTGAAAAAGAAATGGTCGGCCAGAAACAGGCAGCATGAGACGCAAAGAATTGCCGGAAAGTGGTGCCTGAGTTGATCGAAATAGAGCAGCAGTATGATACCGGCAATGAAGTAAATGAGCTGGCCCGGCAACTCCTGCTGAAGGTCCGCGTAGATGTGATTCGAACTGTGCGTTACGGAGAGCCATTGAAAGACGTACTTCCATAGGATTGAGAGGCAGAAAAGGACTCCCAAGACCGCCTTAGTGCCGAGGCGGCGACTCAGCAAGGCAATCACAGGAACAGACAAGTAAAAAAGAACCTCAACACGGAGTGTCCAGAGTACGCCGTTGACAGCTCGCATGTAGTTTGAAGTGAATACCCCTGGCAGGGCGCCGCTGGGTTTGAGGAACAGGAGATTGAGCGAAAGATAGCTCCAGAATCCAGATCCAAAGTATTGGGCTGCCGGAAGAGTGCTCAAAAAGTACAGAGCGACTGCACTGATCACCACGACTGTAAAGTAAGCCGGATAAATTCTCCGGAAACGTTTCTCAAAATAGGATTTAAGCGACGAAGATTTTGTGTAACTGCGATAAATAAGCATTCCGCTGATGACAAAAAAAGACTCTACCGCATATTGGCCTGAGAGGTGCAGGTGCGTAGCGGACAATGAGCTGTTACGGGTCAGGATGGGGATGTGATAAAAGACCACGATGGATGAAAAGACCAACCGAAGTAAATCAAGATTGTTTCTGCTGAGGTTGGCTTTGTTCTCCAAACGGGGTCCTTACTTGCCCGGCTTGGCAGGTGCGGAGATTGGCGCGGATTTGGCACCTGACAGAACCGAGTGGGAGCCGGTAGAGCGATCGTAAAGGACGGTCAGGCTGATCGACGTAATCATGAACGCGACCGCCGACCAGGTGGTGAGCCGGGTAAGCACGTTAGCCGCGGCGCGAGGGCCAAAGGCGGTTTGCGAACCCTGGCCGCCGAAGGCGCCTGCCAGATCGGCTGAACGGCCCTGCTGAAGCAGGACAACACCAACGAGAAAGACGCACAGCACTATGTGTACGGTGATGATGAAATAGAAGAGAATCTGCATTTGTTTGAGCTGCTTTCTGAGTCTCGCCCGGTTCGCCGGAGGAGATTTCTGGTGCGGAGGAGGGGACTTGAACCCCTATGCCTTGTGGGCGCCAGCACCTCAAGCTGGTGCGTCTGCCAATTTCGCCACCTCCGCTTGAGGGGAACTGTTTGAGTATACCAAAGGATGAGCTAGTCAAGAAAGGCTCATGCGAAGGCTCATGCGTGGTACTCCAAGGCCGGCGGCAGACCGAGCAGGCGTTCGATCAATACGCCTGAAGCGCCGCCGCCATTCTCGCGAGCAGGCGTCTCTCGGCATCCGCGCTCTCAGCCGTTCGTGGCGGCTATTCCCCTCGCAATGCCTGCATGGGGTCAATCGACGCTGCGCGGAATGCCGGTAACGCAGATGCGATCACGGCCAATAGCAGAACGCCAACGGCGGCCGCGGTCAGCACCAGCGGGTCGAATGGACTCACTCCAAACAGCAAGGAGCGCAGCAACGTTGAGGCTGCGGCGCCACCCGCTAACCCCAGAACGCAGCCGAGCACAGCCAGCTTGGCTCCGGATTTGAGAACCAGGCGCATGATTCCGGAGCGCTGCGAACCGAGCGCCATGCGGATGGCCATCTCCTGCACGCGCGAGGCAACCGAGAAGGCGATCACGCTGTAGATGCCAAGCACTGCCAGCAAGACGGCCGCAACAGCAAAGCTGGTAATCAGGACTGTATTGAAGCGCCGCGGCGCTTCGCTCTCAGAGACGGCCTGCTCCATGGTCTGCACCTGCGACAAAGGCAATTGCGGATCGATGGCTCGCACCGTCGTGCGAAGAGCGTTCTCCATTTGTTCCGGCGGAAGCGCCGAGCGCAACACAATGTAGCCGCCATTGCCGTTCAGATCGCCGGAAGAACCCAACGTTCCAAAATCTTCTTCCGCCTGTGACACCGGCTCGAAATACTGCTCCTTCGTGGGCTCGTCGGGTGAGTTCAGTTTCACGTCCGCAATTTCTCCCACAACCGTCATCCATGGCGTCTGCATCTCCGCCGTCCCAATGCGCAACCGCTTTCCGATCGGATCCTGATCAGGCCAGTAGTGCTGAGCGAGCTTTCGATTCACAATCAAAACTAACTGCGCTCCAGGCTTGTCCGCATCCGTGAAATAACGCCCGCGCAACAACGGAATCCCCATCGCGCGGAAGTAGTCACCCACCACCTGCGAAACCGTGGCGAGGTTCATATTCGCGCCTTTCGGCGGTATGTACCCGTCCACCACGAAGGTCTGGTTATTGTTATTGCCTGAAGCGGGCAGAACGCCCGTCAGGCCCACTCCATCGACGCCAGGAAGCTGCCTCAACCGGCGCAGCAGTTCGTTGTTGAAGCTGTCCACGGACGGCTGCGTCGGGTATTGCCTTTGCGGCAGCGAATAGGCTGCCGATGCCACATGCTCGGGGCTGAATCCAAGATCGACCGAGCGCATTTTTTCAAAGCTGCGCAGCAGCAGCCCTGAAGCAGCCAGCAGTACAAGGGCAATCGCAATCTCCGTTACCACCAGCGCCGAGCGCAGACGCGCATGACCACCGCCAGCGGTGCCGCTGCGGCCACCTTCTTTCAGCGTGCCATTGACGTTGGTGCGTAGAGCAGCAAAGGCAGGAGCCAGTCCGCAAAGCAGTCCAGTAATCACCGCAAGCAGAAGCGCAAAGCCCACCACATCCCAGTTCAGCGTAATTTCATCAATGCGGGGCAAGCTTTCCGGCAGCAGGCTTCTGCCCAGGCGCAGCGCCAACCCGGCAAGCGCAAGCCCCAGCACACCGCCGCTCACGCTCAATACCAGGCTCTCAAGAATCGTCTGGCGGAGCAGCGCAGCAGCGCGCGCGCCCAGGGCCAGCCGCACGGCAACCTCCCGCTGCCTGCGAATTGCGCGCACGAGCAGGAGCCCAGCCAAATTCACGCAGGCTATTAACAGCACTACGGCGACGGCCAGGAACAGCGTTCGCAAGAGAGGGCGCGTCTGCTCTACCGTCTCCTCTTGCAGCGGCCGCACCACCGAGCTGATGCGCAGGCTGGCCATATAGGCCGGATAGCCGCGCATGATCTCCTGTGCCACTCGCTCCGCGTCGCTCTGCGCCTGCGAGCTGGTGATACCCGGCTTCAGCCGCCCCACCATTTGATAGCTCCAGTTCGACGCGCTCTGGGGCGACAGTTCTTGCGCTGTAAAACTCATCGGAACCCATAGCTCGGCTTGGTTCAATTGCCCTGTCACCAGCGGGAATTCAAAGTTCCGCGGCATCACGCCGATGACGACGTAAGGCTTGCGGTCCAGCAGAATCTTTGTGCCCAGAATCTGCGGATTTCCATTGAAGCGGCTTTTCCAGGTTGCGTAACTTAACACTGCTAGTTGCTGGCTGTGTTCGTCCTCGTCGCTGGTAAACACGCGGCCAAGTTGCGGTGCGACTCCCAGGGCAGAAAAAACTCCGGCCGTCAGGCGCGCGGCGTTCAACTGAGCAGGTTCACCGGCACCGGAAAGCTCATAAGCCGCGAACGTGTATCCGCCGAGAGAGGCAAAGGATTTTGTATCGCGCGCGTAAGTACGAATGTCCGGTACAGTAACTCCCGCCTCGCCGTTGCCGCTCAAGTCTGCCCCCGCCAGCCGGTCCGACAGCACCATCAACTGGCCGGGATCTGGAAAGGGAAGCGGCCGCAACAGAACTCCTTCCACAATCGAGAAAATTGCAGTTGTTGCCCCAATGCCGAAAGCCAGCATGAGCACCGCGGTTGCCGTGAATCCTGGAGCCTTGCGTAGTTGTCTGAACACTAATTTCAAATCGGGAAATAGTCTTTGCATGGACTCCTCGCGAGCGCGCTCAAAACTTTTAGAGCAATTTGCTCGCCAAAATGCCGTATCGCTAAACAGCTCATATTCAATTCATTACGATCCGCTTGTCTAGGAATCGGTGTGTCAAAAGGTTCAAACCTACGAATCCCTGTCCGCAAATGAACACAAATTCATTCCTGCGATGAACCTCGGGTTCACTACCTTAGGACGGAATCGAGGATGTCCGCAGCAGAACTTCGAGAAAGAACAACTCGGGCGGGCCATTTCTTGCGGTTTTCCTCAATTAAAACCGTCCAGAACGTATTTCGTGCTGACATACCTGTTTAAGACTGTGCTGTAAGTCGTGCATTCGGTGTACGATGATGCACATGACGTCCTCAAAAAAAGCGACCCGGTCGCGGGCGGCCATCCGGCGGGCCAAGCTGCCCGACAAACCAGAGAAGGAACTCGTCATCGTGACCGGAATCTCCGGCGCGGGCAAGGCTTCTGCGCTCAAAGCTTTTGAGGACCTGGGCTACCATGCCGTGGATAATCTGCCCCTGGAACTGTTGCCCGAGTTTGCCGCGCTGGTGGGCAAATCTCACGAGTTGAAGCAGGCAGCCATTGTGGTGGACATACGCGAGGGATCGACGCTCGATCGTCTCCCCGAGATTCTAATCAGCGTGCGTAAGCTGCTGCCTACGCGCGTTGTTTTTCTTGAAGCCCAGGACTCGGTGCTCGTTAGGCGTTACTCTGAAACACGCAGGCCGCATCCGTTGGGCCGGTCGGAGACAGTGTCGCGCTCCATTGTGGAGGAGCGGCAACTGTTGGAACCCATTCGCAATCTGGCCGACACGCTGATCGATACGTCGATCTTCAACGTGCATCAGTTACGAACCCACATCGTGGACCGCTTCGGCCACGACGACCAAAGCAAGCAGTTGCTGGTTTCCTGCCTGAGCTTCGGATTCAAGAATGGTGTTCCGCTGGACGCGGATCTGGTCTTCGATGTGCGGTTTCTTCCCAATCCTCATTTTGTTCAGGAGTTTCGCAAGCTCACGGGACTGGACCCCAAAGTGGCCGCCTTTGTGCGCAAGTTCCCCCAGACGCGTGAGTTTCTGGGCAAGGTCACAGAGCTGATGCTTTATCTGTTGCCGCATTACGTCGAGGAAGGCAAGAGTTACCTGACTGTGGCCTTCGGCTGCACCGGCGGCCAGCATCGCAGCGTGATGATGGCCGAAGAGATGAGCAAGCGACTGAAGAAGGCTGGCTACCAGGTGAAGGCGGTCCATCGCGATATTCCCCGGTAACGGCAGCCTGTCGCCGAGTCAGTGCGTGTGCGGCGCAAAAATCCTACACATCTCCCGGCTTCTTGGGTAGATCGTCGAGCCAGCGCGAATAGGCGTCTGTGAATTGCCGATCCTCTTCTGGTTGGGTTTTGAGGGCTAGTCCAGGTGCGGGAGTCGGTTGTGGCGTGAGCAAGACAAGCATCTTCGGCACCGCAATCCGGCCATATACCGCGGGTGATTTGGCTACGCCATCTTTTTTCCCGCCGTTCGACGCAATCAACCACAACGAGGGAATGCGCAAATGTGCCGCAGCCTTGTCCGCATCGTAGCGATCGCCCACCAGCAGCCGAACCGGAACCAGACGGGCGCGCGGATCGCGGAAGATGGTATCGAGTGGGGAATCAAGCGGTGATTCAAGCGCCACGCCGGCCAACTCCGGATGAGCGGCAGCCACTTCGAGGGCCAGATTGGCGCCCAGGGCAGATCCGTCGACGATGATTGTTCCAGCGGCCACATGGCGCGTCCCGGTCAGGTAGTGGAACGCCCATTCCGCATCCTCGCGCCAGTGCGCCTCGCTGGGACGCGCAAACTGGCTCTGCCCATAACCGCGATAGTCAAATGCCAGAATATTCATGCCCACGGCGTGCAGCGCGGCCAGGTCATCCACCGCATCGCCCAGGTCGCCATTTTGACCGTGGAGATAGAGCACGGTGTAGCGGCTGTCATGTGCGCCGGGCGCTGCTGGAATCCACCAGCCCTTGAGGCGCGGCTCGCCGGTGTCGGCGGTGGCGAATGCGATCGGATCGAAGGCCACACCCATGCTGGCCGGCGTGCGTGCCACGGTCGACGCGGGGTGGTAAAGCAACTGCCAGCCGCCCTGCCAGAAAAGTAGACAGAGCGTAAGCCATGCGCAGGCCGCCGCCGCCGCAACAGCCATGCTGGCCGCCATCAAGAGCCACCGGCCTGAGACGGTAGGCGGTGCCGAACGCGGAGTCAGCGGCGCGCGCGCACCGTGCCGAGCCTGCTCAGAGTTGGAAGCAGGTCGCGGAACGACGGGCTTGGGTGAGTTTCTCTTACGCGACATGTGCGTGGTCTTTCGTCTGGAGCCAAGGCCAGCGGCTCACTTCCATGCTAACCGGAGGGGCTCCGCACAACTCCGCGCGCGCCGGACATGCGGGCGAACGGATCGTAGCCCCGTGGGCCTTGATTTTGGACTCTAGTACTTCACGATCGCTGCGAACGAATCGGGCTTGAGGCTCGCGCCGCCAACCAAAGCGCCGTCAATTTCTTCTTGCCCAATGAGCGCGGTTGCGTTGTCCGGCTTCACGCTGCCGCCGTAAAGAATGCGCATTGCCGTCGCTACATCCGCACCCAGCAACTTCGCCACTTCCGCGCGGATAATCTTATGCGCTTCAACCGCAATCTCCGGCGTAGCCGTCTTGCCCGTGCCTATGGCCCATACCGGCTCGTAAGCAATCACAATGGGCGCGGCCGCGTCTGCCGTGATGCCTGCAAAGGCCCCGGTGATCTGCGTCTTCAACACGGACTCGGTCTCACCGGCTTCGCGCTCGGCCAGCACTTCGCCCACGCAGACGATCGGCACCACGCCGTGTTTCAGCGCGGTGTGCAGCTTTTTGTTGACGATCTCGTCGGTTTCCGCAAAATACTGCCGCCGCTCGGAGTGGCCAATCAGCGTGTGTGTTCCGCCCACGGCCTGCAGTTGGCCCACGGAGGTCTCGCCGGTGTACGCGCCTTCCTCCGCGAAGTGAATATTCTGCGCTCCCACTTGGACATTGGAACCATTGGCGGCTTGAATCACGGTAGGCAGAAGCACAGGCGAGGGAAATAGGGCGATCTCGTCGCGGCTGTGTCCGGCAATAAGCGGCAAAAACGCATCCACGAACGCTTTGGCTTCAGCAGGCGTCTTATACATTTTCCAATTGGCGGCAATCAGTGCTTTACGCGGCATTTTTCTTGTGAACTCCTCTCTTTGATTCTAGAGGATCGATGCAGGTAATTGCAGGTCCGAGCGCATGTCGAAAAAGTCACGCCAGAGAGGTTGCATTTAATATTTGCCATTTATGTTAATTAACGATATTGTGAATTGATGCAGAATCTCGACGGAACCCTTTCCGCGCTCGCGCATCCTGTTCGCCGTGGCGTGCTGGCCCGGCTCCAGCATGGCGAGGCTCCGGTAAACGAGTTGGCCCGGTCGCTGCGCATCAGCGGACCAGCGCTTACCAGACATCTTCACGTTCTGGAGCGCGCTGGCCTTATCACGCGCAGCCGTTCCGCTCAACGAAGGCCGTGCCGTCTGTGTGTCAAGCCGCTGGTCGAGATGGATGCCTGGATGGAAAGCTATCGAAGATTCTGGCTGGAAAGCGCCGACAGGCTGGAAGAGCATCTGAAAACCATGAAAGCCAAAAAACGAGAAGAGGTGAAAAAACATGGCAAATGAATATGAAGAAATTGTCCGGCGGGAAATCGTCACCACCCGCGTCTTTGACGCACCCCGCGCGCTGGTCTTTGAAAGCTGGACCGACCCCGAGCAACTGAAAGTCTGGTGGGGTCCGCACGGCTTTACCAATACGTTTCACCACTTCGACATGAAGCCCGGCGGCACATGGCGTTACACCATGCACGGACCCGACGGAACAAACTATGAGAATGAGATGAAGTTTGTCGAAATCATTGAGCCCGCGCGCATCGTCATCGATCACGTGACGCCGCCGCGCTTTCAACTCACCGTGCTCTTCGAGGAACTTGGCGAGCAAACCAAGATCACCTTCCGTCAGCTCTTTGAGACATCAGCCGTTCGCGAGCAGATCCAGAGCCGCGCCATGCGGGGCAACGAAGAGAATCTTGAGCGGCTGGCCAACCATGTCGCCAAAAAGCAGGTCGTCTGAACGAAACCCGCTGAGTGGCCAGAGCAATGCGCGCTCCCGGCCACTCCGCGCATTACTCTCGCGAATCAGCCACCAGTACCGCCGTCAAATAGTCCGGCACTTCGCCCTCAAGAAACGCCGCCCGATGATCCGGGTCGCCAAGGTCCATCTTGAAGTGGTGCCAAAGGTCGTCGCGGTAGACACCCATATTCCATGGCCCTGAAACCGAATCGGAAAACTGCCACACAATATGGAAGCCTTCCTCATTCGTGAACCCTTCATTGTCCGCCTGAATAATCGCGTCGCCGCGTTCCCACAGCGTTGTACGCAGAGCATGGAGCACGTTACCGCCTTCTTCCGTGTCCGCCCCTTGCAGATGCTGCAACGCAAACACCGTCTTCACGTCCGCCAGGTAATCCGTGAGCCAGCGAACGCCGCTCTTCGGCTTGCAGTCCTGTATGTCTTCGAGGAAGTCGGCAATCTCATCCTGACCCGTCGAGCCGCCGTACACCGGATTGCGTTCCAGCACGGCGACCTCGACCTCATCATTGCCTGAGAGCAAAAGCGATTCCCATTCTTCTTCGTCGCCGCTCTCGATGGTCAGGCGGTAATTCGGATGCTCATCGCGCACCAAATCCGCGAGCTCCTCGAACGGAGGGAACTCCTCCTGCTTTGATAAGACTCGCGTGTAGTACGCCATGCTTCTCTCCTGCCGGACGTTCTTTACTTATCCGTCAGCGCTTCCACGCCAGGAAGTTTCTTGCCCTCTAAGAACTCAAGCGATGCACCGCCGCCGGTGGAGATGTGCGTAATCTGGCTGGCTACGCCCGCCTGGTTGATAGCGCTCACGGAATCGCCGCCGCCGATGATGGAGATAGCTGCTTTGTTGGCCGCAACCGCCTTGGCGATCGCATTGGTGCCTACGGCGAATTTGGGAAATTCAAAGACGCCGGCAGGCCCGTTCCAGACGATGGTCTTGGCCGTCGCAACTACCTTTTCAATCGCCACGACAGACTTCGACCCGATATCGAGCCCTTGCCAGTCGGCAGGGAAGTTGTTGGACGTGTCCCACGGCTGCGTCTTCGCGTCCGGAGAAAAACTGTCGGCCAGAATGTTGTCGACCGGCAGCAGCAGTTTCACGCCCTTGGCCTTCGCCTTGTCGAGCGCTGCCTTGGCCATGTCGATCTTGTCTTCTTCCACCAGGCTCTTACCGGTGGTTACGCCCAGCGCGCGCTGAAATGTATACGCCATTCCGCCCACGATGACCAGCGTATCTACCTTGTCCAGCAAGTTGTCGATCACGTCGATTTTTCCAGAGATTTTAGAGCCGCCGATGATGGCCACGAACGGCTTCTCGGGCGCTTCAAGCGCCTTGCCCAGATAGGTGATTTCCTTCTCCATGAGCAGGCCTGCAACAGCGGGCTTGAGGAAGTGCGTGATACCTTCCGTCGACGCATGAGCGCGGTGCGCCGAGCCAAATGCATCGTTGACATAGACTTCGGCCAGCGAGGCCAGTGCCTTCGAAAATGCCGGATCGTTGGCTTCTTCCTCGGCGTGAAAACGCAAATTCTCCAGCAGCAGCACCTGGCCGGATTCAAGCTGACGAGCGAGTTCGTTGGCGATCTCACCAACACAGTCGGGAGAAAAAGCAACATTTATGGAGTAGTCGTTTTCCTTCTTATCCAGCAGTTCGCGCAGCCGGTCCACCACCGGGCGCAGCGAGTACTTCGGATTTGGCTTGCCCTTGGGCCTTCCCAGGTGCGATGCAAGAATCACTTTGGCCTTGTGCCGCAACGCGTATTCAATGGTGGGCAGCGTGGCCACAATGCGCGTGTCATCGGTGATCTCTAAACCGTCCTCAGTGAGCGGCACGTTGAAATCCACGCGGATGAAAACATGCTTGTTGGTCAGTTCAATATCGCGAATGGAGAGCTTGGACATGAGATGTTGCCTTCCTTGAATTCAGTCGTCGGTCTTCGGTTGTCAGTTGCCAGTCTCTGAGTCCGCAGCTATCTTTCTGCCCAACTCACTCCGATTCCTGAATCACGGCGTCCATTTCCATCTCAATGCGCCATGCGGGATTGAGGAGCGCGGCAACGACGACCATGGTTGCCGCCGGTCGATTCTGCGGAAAGAACTGGCCATGTACGCGCCCCACGGCTTCCCAGTCTTCGGCATGCGTCAGATACATTCGCGTGCGCACCACGTCGTCGATGCGCGCGCCCGCTTTACCCAACGCTTCCGCGGCAATCGCAAAGATGCGCCGAGTCTGTCCGGCCGCGTCTTCGTTGTCGGCGCCCACCGGCCCGGTTCCGGAAAGATGCACGCAGTTGCCCACGCGCACCGCGCGAGAGAATCCGATGATGGGCTCGTAAGGCGAGCCGCCGCTAATATTTTGTCGCATGGAATTTTTCAGATGTCAGAGATCAAGCTTCAGAGATCAGATGTGAAAGATCAGGGGATAAGAGATCGCCGGTCAGTCTTTAAAAAACTGATTTCTGATCTCTGCCCCCTGATCTGCCGGAGTTTACAGGCCCTTTGAAACCAGGAAGCCGATCAGATCGACAACGCGGTTGGAGTAGCCCCACTCGTTGTCGTACCAGCTAAGCACCTTCACGCTCTGGCCCACAACTTTGGTCAGCGGGCCGTCCACAATCGACGACAGCTTGTTGCCTTTGAAGTCCGAACTCACCAACTCATTCTCTTCAAAGCCCAGGATGCCCGTCAACTCGCCTTCCGACGCAGCCTTCAGCGCCGCGTTCACGGCCTTCGCATCCGTGGTCTTCTCGCTGATGAACGTCAAATCCACAATCGACACATTCGGTGTCGGGACGCGGATCGCAAATCCATCCAGCTTGCCGGCCGTCTCCGGAATCACGAGCTTCAGCGCCTTCGCCGCGCCCGTCGAGCTGGGAATCATGCTCAGCGCAGCGGCGCGGGCGCGACGCAGGTCCTTGTGCGGCGTGTCCAGAATCACCTGGTCGTTGGTGTAGCTATGAATGGTTGTCATGATGCCGGACACCAGGCCAAATTCCTTGATGAGAACCTTAGTAATCGGCGCCAGGCAGTTGGTGGTGCAACTGGCGTTTGAAATCACGTTATGCTTGGCCGCGTCGTACTTGTCCTGGTTGACGCCCAGCACCACGGTGATGTCTTCGTTGGTCGCCGGCGCGGAGATGATAACCTTCTTCACCGTCTCGCCCAGGTGAGCCTTGGCCTTGGTGGCATCGGTAAAGAAGCCGGTTGACTCAACGACGATCTGCGCGCCCACTTCGGCCCAGTTCAGTTTGGCCGGATCGCGCTCGGCATACACCTTGATCTTCTTGCCATCGACGGCGATGAAGTTTTCGCCGGCCGTGACCTCGTTCTTCAGGTTGCCCAGAATCGAATCGTGCTTGAGCAGGTGGGCCAGCGTGGCCGGGCTGGTCAAGTCGTTAACGGCAACAAATTCAATTCCAGGTTGCCCGAGAGCGGCGCGAAAAACGTTGCGGCCAATACGGCCGAAGCCATTGATACCAACCTTAACTGCCATTTGCCTTTTCTCCTTCGTGATCGGTGAAGCGGGTTTGAAAGCCGGAGTGGGTGCGGTGTTTGACATGGGTCCAAAATCGAATTCCACCAAACCCATGATGATAACACTCCGGTCACGGGCCTTGAGATGAAAACTCATCGATTCGTGTCGTGCCAGCGAGAAGTCCTTCGCAGTTAAGTTTTCTTTTCCTGTTGGCTTACCTTTCCGAATGCTCCATTGCAAGCACCGCGCGGTGCATATCATTTGGGAATTACATGCTTGATTTGTTTGAGAGAGAAAGAGGTTTGAAATGGCGGTTTTCATGGACCAAGCGGCGGCGATATTTGCGCGGGACGCGCCAAGGAAGCGGTTATTGCCGCGATGTTGGCCGGCGCGGACGACTTGCTTTTCGAGGGAGATCTCTGAAACGCTAGGAACTATGAAGATATGTGCTTCAGACGAAAATGGCGATCCCACTGACGAATTTGTGATTCCTGATGACGAAATATGACGAGACGTTGGGGTCGTACTGCATTGCTTCAGAAAATTACCAACCGCCGCAGGGAACCAAGTCATATAGGTCTCGATTTTTTGACGGGTCTCTGCCGCTCTGCTACTTTAATAACAGAACGTTTTAGAGGACATCACTCCTCAGTAGCTCAATGGCAGAGCATTCGGCTGTTAACCGAAGGGTTGTAGGTTCGAGTCCTACCTGAGGAGCCAAAGAATCAATATCTTACAACCCCCTCCCTTCAAAACTTGGTCCAACTTGGTCCAATTGCTGCACAACCCCTGAAGCCAATCTCCTCGCTTTCGGTACGAGAGCCTTTTGAACCGGCATCTTCGACTTTGATACGACCGGTTTTTCCTTGCCGGCGAGGATCTGCTTGGTCCTGGAGTTCATCGCGCCGAGAACACTGCTCTCGATAGTCTGCATGTAGACATCGCCCGTCGTCCGGATGCTCGCGTGGCGAAGAGCCCCTTGCGCATCCTTGAGCGTGCCATGCTCCTGGAGGTCGGTTCCAAGCGTCCGCCTCATCACCTGAAAAGTGATGAGGAAGTCGGGAATTCCCAGCTTCTGAGCGATCGGACGAACCCGCCAGCGAAGGAAGTTCTTTCCCCAGCGCGGGACCGCCTGGCCAGTTCGCTCCCCCCTGCCGAAAGTCGGAAACATCAATGCCTCCGGTGAGGGGTCCGAAGCGGCCTTCTTCCATGCCTCGATGATCGGTCGCACTTGTTCAGGAACTCCGATGGGCGCCCGGCTCGAACGCGTTTTGAAGCGACCGGGATAAAACTGCCCTTCGAACGCAGTGCCATGCGGAACCAGAGTGGTTCCTGTCCAGGACTTCCACTGCAAACCCATCACTTCGCTCGCCCGCGGACCGCAAAAAATGCCGACGTACATCAGACACAGATCGTGCAGGTCTTGAATGCCGCCGATGAGCGCGAGAATCTGTTTCTGCGTCATTTGCGGTTTGTCGACCGGTTTGGTCTGCGGCATGTTGACATCCTCTGCGGGGTCACTGGTCAGGAAATTCATCTTCTTGGCCATGTGAGTGATTGATCGAATATTGGAATAGCAGTGGCGAACAACTGACTGCGAATATTTAGTAGCCAGATTGTTCAGCCAGACTTGGATCTCGAACGTGCCCAGTTGGGCCAATGGAACCCGCCCAAAGTGTCCGACGAGGTAGTGCTTGATCTCGTAGGTATTGATCTTCCGATACGCTGGACTCCATGCCCCTTCCCGCATCGGAATATAGCGCTCTTCGACGAACCAGCGAAACGTTGCCGACTCGGCAGGGATTCCAGGCACTGTTTTGGCAGGAACTCCGGTCTCGTTCAGAATGAGTGCGTGCAACATCTGCTCGGCTTTCCACTTCGGCGTGCCGGCTTTCGGGCAGAGCGGAAGATGGCGCCGCTTCCCGACCTCCTTTCCTTCCTCGTTGCGCAAGTACACGGTGTACCTGCCGTACCACATCTTCACCTTCCGCCCGCGAGGGTAGACGGTGCCTTTCTGATACTTCATTGCCATGGCTGTTCTCCTGTAGCCCGGCGACAATCCCTGATCGTGGAGAACAATTCCTTCATACACCAAATCGGGGACGACGGGAAGGGGGTAGCGTGCCGAGCTCTGCCATGAAGACATCGACATCGGCGCGACGGTAGCGGATGAGTTTTCCAAGTTTCACGGCGGGAATCTTCGAGGATCGGCGTGTGGTGTGGTCCCGGATGAAGCGCTCCGACACACCCAATTTGTCAGCCACCTGCCGAGCGTTCAACAAGCGCTCGTCATCATGGTTAGGCCGGTCGGAGTTTCTGTCGTCCAGTTGGGAACCGGCATCGATACGACGAGCCCCAATCTCAAAAACTTGTCGTAGTGGAGGCTCTTGGACAGGCGCCAGCTCAATTTCATGAATCAGTGTGCGACTGTTCTCTGATACCGGCGGGAATTTGGCGGAAGGCATATTCGTGGCTGGCGTCTCGGACAAGTCTCTGACTTTGGCTGTTGCAGTCGACATTGCTCACCTCATTCATCGATAGTCGGGATTTGAATTTTGCTGCGGTCTCTGAAACAGGAGCATCCTGCGCTCGCGATGCCCACCGCTTTCAGCCTCCAGCGAATTGGGCATGCCGTCCAATACTTCCTGTCTATGCCGCCATACTTTCTGTCTATGGAAGAAGCGGACAGGCTGCGAATCGAGGGAACAAAAAAGTGCCTTATTGACTCGGATGGTACTTTCTGTGGAAGCTGGCATTGAGATCGACTTCCGTATGGTTGATTTACTTCTGGCCTTGGAACGCAACCTTCAAGCTGAGGAGCCCAATGCCATGTCAGATCTCGTGGAGTTCAGGCATTTGAAGTACATCGTTGCAGTGGCAGAGGCGGCCACTATTACACGAGCCGCGGAACGACTCTTTCTTGCGCAGCCATCCCTCAGCAAACAGATCAAGGATTTCGAAGACATGCTGGGATTTCCGATTTTCGTGCGAACCCGCCAGGGAGTGCGCATCACGCCACCAGGACAGATGATCGTCGCGTACGCCCAAGAAGCACTCCATAAACGAAACAAGATCATTGCGATGGCGGGTGCGGTTCACCGGGGAGAGGTGCCCCCCTTCCGACTAGGCTTTTCCTCCTTCATAAATCCAGACCTCCTTCAGCTCTTTCGCGACGCCTACACGGGCAGTGCGATGGAGAAAATGAGCAATGCGCAGAACTGCTTCATGCCTGTACCTCCGCGATCCGTGCTCGCAATGCTGCAGTGAACAGCGATGCGGCTATTGTCTGGTTCCCGCGGAAGTGAAGGTGCACATAGCTTGCCAGCACATTTTTTAATTGAAATCCTTCGATTTCCTCGCGTCCGGAGAGCGAGTATTTCAGCCGGTACGCTGTAGGCATGGTGCTACCCGGCCGAACGCGCGAATGGTGAAAGCTGTGGCCACGCACCGTCGTTCCCTTTTTGCCAAGCAAGCAGTCTTCCGCGAATTCGACATGCACATAGCCGAAGTGCAGTAACCGCGGAGTCATTTCGAACTCCATCGGAAGCACTCCAGCCATCGGATAAGTGCGCCCATCGAGAGCAGTCAGCGCGCGGCCAAGGTAGATCATGCCGCCGCACTCCGCATACACCGGTTTGCCGGCCTCAGCGAATGAACGAATCCCGGCGCACATCGACTCATTGAGGCTCAGTGCCTCCGCATGCAACTCGGGGTACCCGCCTCCAAGATAGAGACCGTCCAGATCCTGCGGGAGACTTGCATCTGTCAGTGGACTGAAGAAGACGATCTCCGCGCCGTTCTCCCGGAGCAGGTCAAAATTATCTTCGTAATAAAACGAAAATGCTTTGTCCCGCGCAACGCCAATCCGGACGCCTTCCTGTCCTGATAGCCATGCTGTCGTGGGCTTATCCTTTGCCGGGACGCCCAGCCACACGAGATCCAGTAGCGGTGTCAGATCCAGGTGCTGCTGTCCAGCGCGCGCGAACACGTCGAGTCGATCCTCCGCGGATGTTGTTTCCTCGACGGTATGCAGCCCCAAATGTCTCTCTGGAATCGCTATTGCCGGGTCCGTCGGCATGTGGCCCAGCAGTGGCGTTGTTGTGACAGAGCCAATTGCAGCTTCGAGCATGCGATAGTGCCGGTCGCTTCCGACATGATTCAGAACAATTCCAGCGAAACGCACTTCTGGATCGAAGCTCTCGAAGCCCTTGACAACCGCGGCGATGCTGCGCGCGCTCTTCCCAGCATCCAGCACGAGCACTACCGGCAAACTCAACAGCTTCGCGATCTGCGCAGCGCTTCCATCTTCGCCACCGCCAGACACACCGTCATATAGCCCCATCATTCCTTCGACAATCGCCACGTCGGCATCGTGGCTCGCTGTTGTGAAGACCGCCAGGTTCGCTTCGCCATCGAGCATCCACGTGTCAAGATTGCGCGATACCCTTCCGCAGAGCGCGCTAAGGTGACCCGCGTCCAAAAAGTCCGGCCCGCACTTGAACGGCTGCACGCGATGGCCGCGCTTCCGGAATGCCGCCATCAATGCAAGCGTAACGGTGGTCTTTCCTACGCCGCTCGCGGCTCCCGCCACCATGAAGGCGATCATGGTCGCGCTCCGATTGTTCCCTTGAGTGCCAGCGGAAGCCCGGCTACAAGCAGCACCACATTGTCCGCAATCGCCGCCACTCGCTGATTGAGTTCGCCAAGCGCATCGCGAAATCTGCGCCCTGCCGGATAAGGCGGCACCACCCCGCTGCCAACTTCGTTTGAAACCAGGACGATTGAAGAAGGCGCCACGCGCAGCGCCTCCAGAAAGGCCTCAATGCGCCGTTCCACACTCGTTCGATCACCCTCAGCAGCCTCCAGAAGGTTCGCCACAAAAATCGTCAGGCAATCCACCAGCAACACGTCGAACGCCGCCGCGTGCTCGCCAACCACATGCCCTAGTTCCAACGGTTCTTCCCACGTCTGCCAATGGCTCGGCCGCTCAGCCCGATGGCGGCGGATCTTCTCCCGCATCTCTGCGTCGAGAGCCTGTGCCGTCGCCACGTATGCCACTCGCGCAGCGTTCCCGGCAAACTCCTGCGCCCAGCGGCTTTTGCCACTGCGAACGCCGCCGAGCACGAGCGTGACCGTTTTGCGGTCCCTCTGCTGCATGCATTGCCTCTGACCGCGGAGTGCGACTCCACCCGGGACAGCGGGATCGATATAAAAGGCAGCTTTCTCGTCGCCGATGCTTGTCGTGACCGGCAGGGGAACGCTCTCCAACTCTCCCATCGAAGCTGGATCAAGCCCAGGTTGGCATCTGGCCGGTCTCCTGACTTACGCTTCAATGAATTTGAACAGCCTTCCCGAGAAAATCCTCAGTGGCCGGAGCAAGCTCCATGTTCAATTCTCAGCGAATACAGTTACGGGGTAGTGGCGGATTCGCACCGCGCTTCCCAAACACCAGATGTTCTGCTTTTAGCTGTTCTAAGGTGGAAAGTCAAGCGGTGCAGCAAGGCCTGTGCCGGAAGCTCCCCGGCGTGAAGGCAGCCGTAGAGCGTCCTACTCTTGCGGTTCGGGGCTCACGAAGACTAGGCTCGTGTGAACTGGCTCATACGGCTTCTCCCTATCCCACGCGCCGGTTGGCGATCAGATTGAAACGGCTGAGCGCCACTCTCCAAAGGGCGAGAACCGTCCCAAACAACGGGGTGAGAAGGGTCTGTCATCGATTGAATTCAGACTGCAAGCAAGACTAGTTCGCAGGATGCGACATTCTTCGCAGGCCAGCACCCGACTGCTCAAATGTATTCACGATTCACGCTTTCGGTTCGTATGCCGTTCACTTTCCACGCGGCGTATTTCCCAACTGTTTCATCGACCATCGCACCCTCTCCGCGATGAGTTCCGCGAATGGCTTGATGTCCATATCGATGCTTGCCCGATCCAGGGCGCCCAGATAGGCGTGACGGTCCTCAACCCGGATTACGGTCCACGGATAGCCGCCTGACGCCAGCATCGCATTCATCACAAATCTCGCCATCCGCCCATTGCCGTCCGGATAAGGATGGATGTAGCCGAATAGCCAGTGCGCAAGCACGGCGCGGACGCCGGGCTCTGGTTCATGCTCCAGCAGATCGAAGAGCGCCGGCATGGCGTCGCGTACCGCCTCCCAGCGTGGCGGCACATATCGCGAGGTACGCAGATAGACCGCATCGTTTCTGTAGCCGGCCAGTGCTCCGGCATTGATCAGTCCGGCTGCCACACACGGCTGGAAAAGTTCGCGGTACCACTCCCTGTGTGCTGTGCGCACTAGATCGCCGGCATCGCCGCCTGCAATCACTTCCGCGACCGTTTGCTTCACTTTCCCGAAGGCTTGCCAGTAGCCCCGGGCAGCGAGCGCGTCACGATTCTGACGGTCATCGTCGTGATGCTCGGGATCCCAGTCTCCGCGCTGCACCCTTTCAATCAGCGGGGGCGTGACGTTGTATCCCTCGATCGACAGCGAGTGATAGGCGTCGCTCTTATAAATGTCGTCGACAAATCGCAGATATTCTTTACCGCTTTTCGGGAGCCCCGGTGCTTTCGGGAAAACAGGGGCCATTGCTCCCCGCATGGATTCCCACATTGCCCGCATGCGCCCGACAATCGGCGCTGTAGCACTATGGACGACGCCAAAGATGTGTCCGGCCGAGAACGGATCTTTTTCGCGCACATCGTATCCGACGGATTTCATCGTGCTCACGATCTCATCGGCGATCTGCGCGCGGCCGATACGACGGAAGGCGCCTGCAAGTTGCCCTGCTTTTGCCGTGTGCCCGCCGTTCAATAGAAGCCGCAGTACATCCGATGCGTCCCGAGTGCCCGCCAGCACGACCTGGGTCTCGATTGGGTTTCGGACAAAGAAGGACTCCGGAACCTTGACCAGCGAGGTAGCCGGCGAAAACAGCCGCAGGCTGTCCTTGACCGATACATCCGAAGCGGACGGCATGTCCCCCTGTTTGAGGTCATAGAGGGATGTGCGGAAGAGCAGGTTCATTGTATGGTTTGTGGCCTTCGGGCTATAGACCACGACCTGCGCGGGAATTACGGTGTTTTCTGCATGGAGAAGAAGCGACTGTTCTGGGGACAGATGCCATGAATCGCCAAATCGGTCTTTACAGTAGCTGGCGCAGAATTCCCAGAAGGAGGCATACCACGGGGTGCTGTCGCCCTCGCGCGCGCTTGGGCTCGATGACATCACCCAGCCCTTCACGACTTCTCTTAGGAATCCATTGCGAAGCAGCCGCTCACGGTGCGTGCGGCTCAGCTCTTGCGACCGGAAAATACGCCTGCTGCCTTTTTGAAGTTCCTGAAGAGCAGCAAGCGATTCCGCCAGTTTTTCATTCGGTTTTGGCATTGTGGTCTTCAGTGCTCCGCAGCTTTACAAGCCTATTGCGCCGTGCACATACAAGCATATCACGCTGTACGATTACAAGCAGATGGCGCTACGCTGATACAAGCGAATGATGATGTAAAGAGACAAGCCAATCAAAAATGGACTTGGCGGCCTCGGGCGCGTCGTATTTCTTTGGACACCTACATCCAAATGCGGTGGTTGATGAAATCGGGGTAAGTCATTGAAATCGGGATGTATTTCCAAACTTTAGCGAGAATCAAAAGAGTAAACAGACAGAATGGGTCGCCGTCGTTTCGATCAGCAGGATTCACGCTCGCTGCGCAGGACGCTGAGTTTATGGGTGCCGGGGAAAACCCCTGCTCTCGATCGCCCTGCGGGTTGGTGCGGAATTTCAGCGTTTCTAATCAAAATGAAGCAGGCAAACAAAAGGCGAATTCGCTACAATCCAGCATGGACTTCCCCCCTGAGCTCTGCTGGGCCCACCCTGTCACCGCCGAATGGTTTGTCACCAAGTTCGGAACTCCGACGGAGCCGCAGGCTGGCGGATGGCCCAGCATTCTGGCCGGCAGACCGACGCTGATCTCTGCGCCGACAGGCTCTGGAAAAACGCTCGCGGCCTTTCTCGTTTCGATCGACCGACTGCTGCGCCAGGCCATTGATGGCTGTCTGCCGCCGACGACGCAGGTGGTCTATGTCTCGCCGCTCAAGGCATTGTCCAACGACGTGCAGAAGAATCTGGACGGACCGCTGGCGGAGATTCAGAAGCTCGCCTTGGAGCGCGGCTGCCTGTCGATGAACATTCGCACGGGAGTACGCACGGGAGGCACACTTCCCACTGAACGTGCGGCGATGCTCAGAAATCCTCCGCATATTTTAGTTACGACGCCGGAGTCGCTTTACATTCTGCTGACTGCTGGCAAGAGCCGCGAACGCCTGCGCGAGGTGCGGACGGTGATCGTCGATGAGATTCACGCGATTGCCGATGACAAGCGCGGCGCGCACCTGGCTCTATCGCTTGAGCGTCTGGAAGCGCTGGTGTGCGGTGAGAATCGGCTGTCCCAGGGCGCGTTTCTTACTGGCCTGAGTTCGCCGCCGCAACGCATCGGGCTGTCAGCTACACAGAATCCGATCGAATTGGTAGCGCGCTACCTGACGGGTGCTCACGGGAGCCGCGAGCCGGCGACGGTCATTCAGCTGGGACAGCGCCGCGCGATGGATTTAGCCATTGAGGTTCCAAGCGATGAACTCGGCTCTGTGACCTCGTACGCCATGTGGGAGGAGATCTTCGACAAGCTTGCCGCGCATGCCGAGAGCCATCGATCGACACTGGTGTTTGTGAATACGCGGAAGATGGTTGAGCGTGTTTCACACGAGCTTGGGGAAAGGCTTGGCACGGAAAATGTTGCCGCTCATCATGGTTCGCTGGCGCGCGCTTTGCGCCTCGATGCCGAGAGGCGGCTCAAGAATGGAGAAGTCAAGATACTTGTGGCGACGGCTTCGCTCGAGTTAGGCATCGATATAGGCGATATCGACCTGGTTTGTCAGATCTCCAGCACGCGCGCCGTATCCGTGCTGATGCAGAGGGTGGGAAGAGCAGGGCACTGGCGTGGCGCGGTTCCCAAGGGGAGGCTCTTTGCGACCACGCGTGATGACTTGCTGGAGCAGGCCGCTCTGGTGCGCAAGGTGCGCGCAGGGGAACTCGATCTTTTGGAGATCCCTCCGCAGCCCATTGACGTGCTGATGCAACAGATCGTGGCTGCGTGCGGGGCTGAGTCGTGGGATAAGGAATCGCTCTATGAGGTTTTTCGTCGCGCGTATTCCTATCGCGACCTGACTCGGGAACAATTTGAAGAAGTGATTGGAATCCTATCGAACGGGATCGAGTCGAGCCGCGGGCGCTACGGCGCTTATTTGCTGCACGATGGCATCCAAGGCCAGCTGCACGCGCGACGCGGCTCACGGATGATTGCCATTTCAAACGGCGGCGCCATTCCGGATACAGCACTGTTCAACGTGATTCTGGAGCCGGAGAACGTGCAGATTGCGACGCTCGATGAACATTTCGCCGTGGATTCGAGTCCCGGCGACGTGATCCTGCTTGGCAACACGAGTTGGCGGGTCAAGAGGATTGAAGCCGCTGGCCGCGTCTTAGTAGAGGATGCGCATGGTGCGCCGCCATCTCTTCCGTTTTGGACGGGGGAAGCGCCACAACGGACGGGAGTGCTGAGCGACGGTGTGAGCGCATTGCGGGAAGAGATTGCGGCACGCACTAGGGTGGTTGTTCCGGGGTGCGTCGCGCCGAGCCATCCCGACGTGATGTTGGCGACATACTGGTTGATGGAGGAATGCGGAGTCTGTTCCCACGGAGCGCAGCAACTGGTTGCGTACATTGTGGCAGGGCGTGCAGTGCTGGGCGCAGTTCCATCGAAGACCACGCTGATTGCTGAGCGATTCTTCGATGAGGGTGGAGGGATGCAGTTGATTTTGCATGCTCCCCTGGGAGGTCGCATCAACAAAGCCTGGGGACTGGCGTTGCGCAAGCGCTTCTGCCGGGGATTCAACTTCGAGTTGCAGGCCGCGGCGACGGACAACGGGATCAACATTTCGCTTGCGGAGCAGCATAGCTTTCCGTTGGCCGATGTCTTCCAGTTTCTGACGGAACTAACTGTGAAGTCGTTGTTGGAGCAGGCTTCGATTGCTTCGCCAATTTTCAAAACGCGGTGGCGGTGGGCGGCCGGCCGCAGCCTGCAATTATTGCGGACCTCGAACGGCAAGCGCATCGCGCCGCAGGTTCAGCGCACGCGATCCGAAGACTTGATGGCGAGCGTGTTTCCGCAAGCCGCGGCCTGCTTTGAAACGATCGTGGGCGATATCCAGATCCCCGATCATCCGCTGGTCAGGGAGGTGATGCAGGATGTGCTGCAGGAAGCGATGGATCTCGAAGGGCTGCTTGTCGTGCTGCGCGGGATCGCGGACGGCACGATTCGCTGTCTCGCGGTCGATACGCCGGTGCCTTCCCAGTTTGCGCATGAGCTCTTGAATGCAAATCCGTATGCGTTTCTCGACGAAGCGGGACTTGAAGAGCGGCGCGCGCGAGCGGTATCGCTTGAGAAGGGCATTCCGGCCAGCGTGATGGAGAGGGCAGGGAAGCTCGATCCGCGAGCTATCGATACGGTGCGCGCGCAGATCTGGCCTGATATTCGTGACCACAATGAACTGCACGACCTGCTCATAACGCTTATTGCGGTTCCGCAGTCCAGTATTCGCGTGGAGAGCGCCGCCCATTGGGCTGAGTTCTATGCAGTGTTGGTCCGTGATGGCCGCGCCAGGGAAGTCGAATGCGGCGGAACAGCCTGCTGGATCGCCGTCGAACGAGTTCCATATGTGCAGACGCTCTGGCTTGAGGAAGGCGTCGAGGGCGTAACCAAGACAGAGGCCGCGAAGAAATGCGTGCAGGGATGGATGCAGATTCTTGGGCCGGTGACAGCGAGGATTGTTGCCCGAACACTCTCGCTCGATATACCGCTCGTCTACCAGGCGTTCCTCGCGATGGAGATGCAGGGCTTGCTGATGCGTGGATCTTTTGAGAAGCCGGCCACGACTGACGACTTTGAAATTGAGTGGTGTGAGCGGCGTATCTTGCAGCGCATTCACAAACTGACAGTCGGAATCCGCCGCAAGCAAGTGGAGCCGGTGCCCCCTGCGGCGTTCATGCGATGGCTATTGGCTTGGCAGCATCTGACCATCGAGACGCAGCTTGCCGGTGAAGAGGGCTTGCTCGAGGCCCTTTCGCAGCTCGAAGGTTTCGAAGCGCCTGCCATCGAATGGGAGAAATCGTTGTTGCCGGCGCGCGTGGCCGACTACGATCCACGCTGGCTTGACCGGTTGTGCCTTTCGGGAGCGGTCGGCTGGGGACGCGTTTCCCCGCATCCAGCGTTCAGCGCGGGCGATGGAGCCGGCCCGCGTCGTGTTGTCCCGAGCAATGCGGCGCCCATCACGTTCTATTTGCGTGAGTCGGCGGCGTGGTTGGAGAACGCGCTTCAACAGCAATGCGTGGAGGAGAGTCGGCTGCGACGGACGTTGACCGCGGATGCTTTGGGCGCGTGGGAACTTTTGGCGCGGAGAGGCGCGTGCTTTGTGGAGGACGTGCAGCGTTCACTCCATCTCACACTGCCGCAGACGCGCATAGCGCTGTGGGAACTCGCCGCTGCCGGACTGGCGGCAGCGGACGGCTTCGATCAGCTTCGTGCGATGATCGATCCCGCGCGCAAGTCGGCTGCCGCGGCAATCTATCGCAAGATGCGCTGTGCCGCCGGACGTTGGTCGCTGTTCGGTGCCGAGATCGCCACGCCGGCAGATGCCTTGGAGAAGGCGCGGCGAACTGACGAAGCGGTTGAGTCCGCGGCGCGGGTGCTGCTGGCCCGTTATGGCGTCTTGTTTCGCGACCTGGTGACGAGAGAATCGAATATTCCACGATGGGGGGTTCTCTTGGGAATGCTACGCCGGCTTGAGGATCGAGGCGAGGTGCGCGGAGGGCGCTTTGTCAGCGGGTTTGGCGGAGAACAGTTTGCGCTGCCGGAAGCTGTCGACAGTCTGCATGCCGTGAGGGACCGCCATGACCAGGAGCGCATCACGCTGTCAGGCGCCGATCCGATGAACCTTATCGGCATATTGGTTCCGGGCGAGCGGTTGCCAGCTGTGCCAGGACGTTCGCTGGTCTATCGCGATGGACTCATTCCGGGCGGCGACCCGGAAGCCAAATTGCAGCGACAAACACGTAATCCGCGAATACCTCCGGCTGTGGCTACAGTTCGAGAGCCGCGTGTGACACTTCGAGCTGAATCACTTCGCCTGTTTTAGCGGAGTTGGCTCACTTGAGCGAGCTATGTTCGTGTCTGCCGCTTGACATTCAAGAGACCCGAGTCCAGCACCTGCGTGCTGGTCTTACCCCTAGACTGCCCAATTTGTGGTGCTGTACCCAACCCGTAGCGGTAAGTGAAGACTCCCCCGCTTACCTATGGCCGACTCCGAATCGAATGTGTCTCTACCGGAACCATCAGCCTCTATGCTGGCAATTATACTCAGGGATATGCTGGCGACGGTGGACCTGCAACCCAGGCGGAGTTGTATCATCCCGAGGGCATGGCCTTTGATTCATCCAACAACCTCTATATCGCAGATGCATCCAACAATCGTATCCGCATGATTGCGGCATCTACGGCCAATAGCTACACCGCGGGCAACATCTACACAATAGCCGGTACCGGCGGCACGTATGGCAACTTAGGCGATGGCGGTCCGGCCTCGAGCGCCGAGGTCTGTAGCCCATTTTCCATCGCGTTTGACTCTTCCAGCGACCTCTTCATCGCGGATTCGTGCGATAACCGCATTCGCAAAATAGCAGCAGCTTCTCCGCTCTCAAGCGGAACCATCACAACAGTCGTGGGAACTGGCGCATCGGGAAATTCCGGGGATGGCGGCCCAGCGGCCAGCGCATATCTATATTTTCCGACCGGCATCTCCGTGGACAGTTCAAATAATCTCTACATCCTTTCGGGCAGGAACTCCGGCGCGGCGAACCCCGCCAACTGTAGTTTGCGCAAGGTCTTCGCAGCGACGCCCAATACTGCCAAATCGGGCAACATCTATACGGTGGCCGGCAATGGCATATGCAGTTACTCGGGTGATAGTGGGATCGCAACCGACGCCGAGTTATATGGCGGCTATTCTACTTCCATTGCAATCGATCCTCTTGGCAACCTCTACATTGCCGATGAGGAGAATCTTCGCATTCGTGCAATTGGGTACACCAGCGTTCTTACGCCGACCATCTTCTGGTCCACGCCTGCGACGATCCAGTACGGCACACTCATGAGCACAATACCATTGGCTATTCCTGAAGTGCCATCGAGTTGCATCTACACTCCCGCTCTGAACAATACTATTCTGGCTACCGGGACCTATACGCTTTCCGTGACCTGTACACCAACTGGCACTACTGTCTACGGCCCAACCACAGCCACCGTTCCGCTCACGGTGACTACTGAGGTTATCTGGCCATCTCCGGCACCCATAACTTATGGCACAGGATTGAGCGGGGTACAATTGAATGCCACCGCTAGTGTGCCGGGCACTTTCTCCTACAATCCTTCCGCGGGGACGGTCCTTGGTGCCGGATCGCAGACTCTCTCTGTGACTTTTACACCCAATAGCGCCACATATGACATAGTCACAGTAACGGTTCCGTTGACAGTGATCAAGGCGATGCCACCCGTCACTTGGCCGACGCCAGCCTCTGTTGCCTCAGGTACGGCGTTGAGTGCAACCCAGCTCGATGCTTCATCCACCGTGGCAGGAACTTTCTTTTATTTGCCCGCTGTGGGCACGGTTTTGCCCGCCGGACCCAACACACTGTCAGTCACTTTGACACCCACCGACACGACCGACTACGACCCAATCACTCAGACAGTGGACATCTTCGTTCAGAATCCAACGGAAACCTCCTGGGACACCGGTACGGCGAGCCTGACTGTGAATGGAACCGCTGTTGCCTCCTACAACTATGGAGAGACGGATACGCCAAGCACCGTCGCCGAGGGACTTGCCAGCGCAGCGTCCAGCTCTCTTGTAACTGTGAAGGCGGTGAATGACGAATTGTACCTGCAGGCGATTGCGACTGGTTCAGCTTCAGATTATGCCTATACTCTCTCGGCCACAAACGTGAATACTGCGGCGTATCCGACCCCCTCTTTTGTGTCTGTTCCAGTAAATGGAAGCCTCGAGGGCGGCGACACTGCGAATACCCCGGGAACCACGGTTTACAGCTTCCAGGGCAGCTACGATGGGGCGAGCAACCTCACCAGCTATACTGATTCCGTCATGGGTGGCTGGACTTTCAATTACGACACGCTGAACCGGCTGGTAGGCGCAAGCGGCAATCAGTCCGGCAATCCCAGCACCCACTATTGCTGGAGCTATGACGCCTTTGGCAACCGAAGTCTCCAGGCGGGTTCTTCGGCTGCTTTCACTGCGGGCTCGCCCAGCTGCACACCCGCCTCGGGGGCAAGCTTTGTTACTACTTGGGCAAACTACAACACCGTCGACAATAACAATCGTATTACGAGTACCAATCAAGCTCCCGGTGGCGTTGACTACGATGCAGCAGGCAATGTGCTCGCCGATGGTATTAACCAATATCTTTATGATGCGGACGGACGCCTCTGCGCCGTAGCCAGCACGCCTCTCCCTGGCATGACTGTCATGACCGGCTACATTTATGACGCGGATGGAACACGCGTGGCCAAGGGCAGCATCAGTGCCTGGAGCTGCAATCCGGCCGCGAATAACTTCACGACCCTCAATGACTATGTTCTCGGTCCGTCGGGCGAGCAGGTCACCGAGATGGCCATGGACGGCAACAACACGATGGTCTGGCAGCATACCAATGTATATGCCGCGGGCAAGATGCTGGCTACCTATGACAACGATGGACTGCACTTCTATCTGGACGACCCTCTAGGGACTCGTCGCGTGCAAACCGATTATGCCGGTGTCGTGGAACAGACCTGCGCCAGCCTGCCTTATGGAGATGGCGAGAGCTGCACGCCTACACCCACCGAGCACCTATTTACCGGCAAAGAACGCGACGCCGAATCAGGCAATGACTATTTCGGAGCCAGGTACTACGCATCCAGTCTGGGCCGCTTTATGTCGCCCGACTGGGCGGCGAAGATTATGCCGGTACCGTATGCGAAGCTAGACGATCCGCAATCGCTCAATCTTTACAGTTACGTCCGGAACAACCCGCTCAGCAGAGTAGATAAGGATGGTCACTGTTCAGCTCCATCTGTCGGGAAGGGCCAAGTTGGAGTCTGCATCGATTTGTATATTCAGGCCAAGACGATCAACCTCGTTGGGCAAGGAGATGGCCGAGGCCCTGCCGCAAATGACCCCAAGGCCACGTACAGAGAAGAAATCCAGCTTGCAATTGACCCTAGATCTGGTTCGGTATCCATCGTCAAAAGCGACCCCGGCGTCAGCAAAGCTCTGGGAGGGCTTTTCTCAAACAAAGGCAGCGATGAGACAGGTCTGAGTACCCCCACGCAAGACAAAAACGGTACAACCCATTTCACAGTAAGCAACGAGGCTCTGAACGGGCTTCATGATCTACCGGGCGCACCCAAGGATTCCATCAAGACAACAGTCAACATGGATGTGACTTCGGAGGGTAAAGTCGGCATTGAAGGTGGGGTTAGGACGGCTTATCCATCCATGGAGATCTACTCCTATAGTCCCAGCGGTCAGTCCACGACGATCCTCCAGATGCAGGAGCATAACCCGAGCGATTTGGCGAATCAAAATCAGCAAATTCCCCAAGTAGCCCCTCAATAGGAGCAAGCATGACATTTCGAGCGGTAGTCGCCTGGATCATCCTCGTTGCAGCACAGGCTATCCCACTAACGATGGCTTGGCTCCGTGCTTTGAACGAAGGCGATGCGGAGTCGTCGTTGACAATGCGTTCCCGAGTCGAACTTGGTCTGACCACATTCAGCTTAGTGCTGCTCCTCTGCGGTTTGATCTGGAGTCCAGTGTTGGGACCTTTTTACAGCCAAAGGCGGTTAGGTTCTATTTATGGGAACCTCATCTTGATGGTGCTAGTTGCCGTCGTCTCAGCATTCGGAGCGAGACGGCTGAAAGTTCCTCTTACGGCGTCAGCCATCGTCCTGGCTCTGGAGTGGGCGTATATGGCCGCGGTGAATTCGGTCGTCTGACACACAGGTACGATGCAGGCCGCATTCATCTACGACTGCACTCCTTATCTTGTGCAGATGTGCGCTTTAGATGCGTCTCGTTATACCGGCAAAGAACGGGATCAAGAATCGCAGCTCGATTACTTCGGGGCTAGGTACTACAGCTCGACTGCAGGTGGAGTGCCCGGCGACTTTTGTACCAGTGGGAATGAGACAAACTGGTATGAGAGGAGCCTGGAATGGCACGAGGAAAGAAGCACACACCGGAGCAAATCGTAACGCTGCTTCGGCAGGTTGAAGTGGCAGTGGCGAACGGAAAGACGACGGGACTTGCCTGTAAAGAGGCCGCGATCACAGAGCAGACCTACTACCGATGGCGCAAAGAGTTCGGTGGCCTGCAGGTGGACCAGGCACGGCGACTGAAGGAGATTGAGCAGGAGAACGCGAAGTTGAAGCGGCTGGTAGCGGAGCTGAGCCTGGACAAGCTGGTGTTGAAGGACATCGCCTCGGGAAACTTCTAAGCCCTGAACGACGGCGTTGTGCGGTGGGCCATGCCCGTGAGCATGGAATGAGCGAGCGACATGCGTGCCAACTGGTGAAGCGTAAGCGTTCGAAGTTCCCATCTCGACAGGGTGAGAGTGTCCAACATGTGTCCGCTTGTTTTTAAGTGGACACTTCAAGAGTGGGTCTAGGCGGCCTGTGAAGAGTCTGCCTGGAGCGAGGCGGCGATGTTCCAGGGCAGGAGTTCTTCGATGCGGTTGATGGGATGCTCGGCGATCGTTGCCAGTACCGTGCGCAGGTAGAAGGCAGGATCGAGTCCGTTCAGCTTGGCTGTTCCGATGAGCGAGTAGAGCGACGCAGCTCGATGGCCGCCGGAATCAGCTCCCATGAAGAGGTAATTCTTCCGTCCGATGGCAACAGCTCGCAGCGCCCGCTCGGCCGCGTTGTTATCGATTTCCAAAAGCCCATCGTCCACGTAGCGTGTCAGCGCACGCCAGTGTGAGAGCGCGTAGCGGATTGCGCCGGCGGTCTCGCTCTTGGTTGAGAGCGAGCGAAGCGTCTTGTCCATCCACTGACGCAGATCGTCGAGCAGTGGCCTGGAACGGGTCTGACGGACGGAGCAGCGAAGTTCTGCCGGCTTTCCGCGGAACTGCTCTTCGATTCCGTACAGGGCTCCGATACGTGCGAGGGCCTCGGTGGTCGTTGGCGATGCATGGGCCACGTGGATGTCATGGAACTTGCGCCGGGTGTGAGCCCAGCAAGCAACTTCGTAGATGGAGCCGTCTCCGTAGAGATGATGAAATCCCGAGTAGGCATCGGCCTGCAATGCACCCTTGAAGTTCTTCAGATGCCGTCGCGGGTGTTCGCCCTTGCGGTCTTCCGAGTAAGCGAACCACACGGCTGGAGCAGTTGAAAAACCTGCCGGTCGATCATCGCGCACATAGGTCCACAGCCTGCCGGTCTTGGTCTTGCCGTTGCCGGGGGCAAGCACTGGAACTGGCGTGTCGTCTGCGTGGATCTTCGCTGCTGCGAGAACATGCTTGCTGATCTCATCGACCAGGGGAGTTAATAACTCGCTGGCCGCGCCCACCCAGCCGGCCAGTGTTGAACGATCAAGATCAACACCTTCGCGGGCATAGATCTGAGACTGACGATAAAGCGGCAGGTGGTCAGCATACTTCGAGACCAGCACATGAGCCAGAAGTGCCGGACCAGCAAGACCACGCTCGATGGGCCGTGCAGGTGCAGGCGCCTCAACAACGCTCTCGCAACCTGCGCATGCGAACTTCGGCCGCACATGACGAATAACCTTGAAGCTTGCGGGGATGCGCTCCAGTTGTTCGGAAACGTCTTCGCCAAACTGCCGCAGCGCACCGCCGCAATCGGGACAGCAGTTGTGCGCGGGAAGATGGGTGACCACTTCACGCGGAAGATCCTCGGGTAGGGGCTTGCGTGCAGGACGCGAACGACGCGAACGACGCTTCGAATCAGTCTGAGTGGAGGGAGGTTGCCTTGCTTCGGTTGCCGCTTGCGCCGCTTCTTCGGCAGCTTGAGCAGTCTCCAGTTCTTCAAGCCGGAACTCAAGCTGTTCCAGTTCTCCGGTCAGCTTCTCGCTCTTCCGACCAAAGATCATCCGCCGGTACTTTTCGATGACCAGCTTCAGATGTTCGATCTCATGTGTGTTCGAAGTAAGCTGCTTGTGCTGCTCCAGCGACTCTGAGTGCTTGGCGAAAACCAGTGCCTTCAACGCTTCAGGATCGAGCCCGTCGAGGTCAGGCAAGGAAGCAGGAATCATGACCACAGTATGCCATGAAACAGGATGAAAATCATCCACAAAAGCCGCATGAATACAGGGGAATATGACTTATTACTTACACCGCAATCTCCGGCGTCCAGGTCCTCTGCGGCCGGCGCCAGTCGATGCCCTCCAACAGTATCGACAACTGCGCACGAGTCAGACAAACGGTCCCTTCTGTAGCCTGAGGCCAGATGAAGCGTCCTCGCTCAAGGCGCTTGGAAAACAGACACAGCCCGTCACCATCGAACCAGAGAACCTTCACGATGTCGCCACGGCGGCCCCTGAAAACGAAGACGTGACCGGAGAATGGCTGTTCGTTGAGCACGGTCTGCACCTTCGCGCTCAGACCGTCGAAGCCGCAACGCATGTCTGTCACGCCGGCTGCAAGCCAGACCTTCGTCCCAGTACGAAGTTCAATCACTTGCGCAGACTCTCAAGGATCGAACGCAGCAACGCCGTATCAGCGCCGCTTTCGACACTGATCATCGCTCGGCCTGGAAACTCAATGTGAATGGAACCGGTCGCAGCTGGTTGTTGCTGTCCGGAAGGCTCTCGTGTCTCCGCCTCACCCGATGCAGCCACCGTGACCGGAAGCAATGCTGTGCATGCGGCTGTGAAATCCACCAACTCACCGCGCTCGAAAGCACGCCGCCACTTGAACACCTGGTTTGCGTTCAACCCATGAGCCCGCGCCACTAACGCTACACTTGCGCCTGGCTCCAGCGTCAGATTTACAATCTGACGCTTCTCTGCGACCGACCGAAATCTACGAACGCGACGCCCCGTACCCGCTGCCTGTTCCATGACCACATCGTCAGGCTCAAGCCTGTCGGGATGCCAGAGGGGAAGACCATACGCTTACGTTCAACACCTTGTAAATCAATGAATTACGGTCTACTTCCTCTTTATCAAGATTCGTGAAAATCATTCAATAATGGAACTATTTTGACATGATTGTGGGCTCCGAACGGACCACGTCCTGGCTCCTACCGCTGGTGGATTTGCCGGCAAAATATATGCCGAGTGCTCGAACCTTGCAATTGTGACATCGCTTGGCACAATTGCAAGGTGAAACCTCGATTCGCGCTATGTCGTCCGCCTTCTAAACGCACCAGGATGGAACCATCCTGGGATGTTTTTCCAGCGCCGGATTAAAGCCCCTTCGGCCCTCGCTCAGGCCGGCGATGAAGGAACTTCTGCATACTAAAGTATGCAGCGCTCTTTGTGCCCCCTCCGCGAGTCCTTCTTTGCAGCCGCAACCGCCCGCAATTATGCCCGGCTGAACCGCCGAAAGCCGCAGCTTTCGGATGGAGTAAAGCTAGCCCTAGAGGTAACGGTGCCGTTGAGCGAACCACGCGCATGGCTGGACATACTCCTAGAACGCCAGAAGTTGCACATAAACTTACACATTCCAAGATTCATTTAGGTAACCATATTTATTATCAATATCTTAATGGCAGACGCAGCGGACTTGATCTCTGAGCTGCAATCTGGCAATATGAGGTTCATAGTGATCGGGCGCTATGCGAATCGCTGTTCCCCCCACCCTTCGCATCGTCACCGGTTTGCTGTTGGCCGTCCTGTTGGGTGTTGTCGGATGCCAAGTCCTCCACTGGAGGAATCCTGCCTCTCCAGAGGCGCTCCTTGAGCGAGCCGACGAGATGTCGTGGCTCAATAGCTGGATAGGAGCGGAGCCTCTTTACCGACAAGCTGAATCCCAATTCATACAGAGACATCAGCTCTCGAAGGCGCTCTACTCACGTGTCAGCGAAATGCCGGCACATAGCGAATCGTCAATTAGCGTCCCAGCCCAAATTGCACAGCTGACACGTGACCTCGGGCTACCTGAGGCCCAGGAACCTGAGACACGACTTCGCGTTCTGACAATCCTCGGGATGCTCGAAGTGAATTATGACTCAGGAATGGCGGAAAAGACCTGGACAGAGGTGGAGACTCTAGCACTCCGCCAGCACCATTATTTGCTGGCGTCCAGAGCAATCGGCGAGCAGGGAATAGCCGCGTTCTTACTAGGCGACTTCGCGACCGCAAAAAAGAAGGTAGTCAGAGCTTGGATGATCGCGAAGGCAGTCGATCCAGGCGCTCACATTCGATACGCCAGCATGTATGGCACTGGCTTGGTTGAACTGCACAAGTACAAGGAGGCCCTTGGGCCGCTTGATGAAGCAATCAAAGTTGCCGGTAAGACCCGCGGAGCAGCGTACCCGACGATTGCCATCACGGCCAAGATCGAGGCTCTTAGCGGTCTCGGAGAGAACACGGAAGCGCTGGCACTAGCCAACGAGGAATTGCGTCGAGTCAACGACTATCATCTTGCCGGACATCTCTATGAGCTTTACCAAACCAGGGCTGGTGTCTACGAGAGAATGGGTCAGTGGGATCAAGCGGTGTCCGACTACGATCAGGCAATTCAATACGCTAAGCAACTTTCGTATTGGCGCGGCTTGACCCAGGTGGATGGTCTTCTCGCAACGGTATACCTGCATCAAGGGGCGTTGCAGCCTGCATTGACAGCGATTAACGATGCCATCGCAGCCAACCGACAAATTCCCGATGAACTGTATTTTGTCCCAAGGGACCTTGCAATCAAGGCAGAGATCATGGCTCGCCTCGGTGACCGTAAATCAGCAACCGTTCTATATGAGAAGAGCGCCGACGTGCTCGATGCCCTTCTCAGCAGAGTGCCGACTCCGACAGTCGAGCGCCTTCTCCTCGCCGATCTGAGCAAAGTTTATTCCGGGTATTTTGAATTCTTATCCGATCAAGGAAAAACATCGGACGCGTTCCGTGTGATCGAGCGAGCCCGCGGGCGAGTTGAAGCACAATCCTTAGCGCATCATGAGATCGTCACGCCACACGATCCTAATCCAGCCGAGCAGCAATTATCGAGATTGAACATTGACTTGCTCAATGCCGACGATTCAACTGCCAGGGAGCGCATTCTAGACTCCATTTATCAGACCGAACTACAGCTTGATTCAGATTCGACAACACGACACAAACCTCCGGAGCCGATATATCTCGGCCAACTTCAGCGCGAACTCCGTCCATCGGAACTTTTTGTCGAATATGTTCTAGACGATCCTCATTCCTACGCACTTGCGGTGACATATACGACTGCCCACCGGTACACATTGCCTTCGAAAGACGAACTGGAGCAAGGAGCATCTAAGTACCGCTCTGAGATTCTGCAACAGAAGACGGACTTGCCTCTAGCGCAGCAATTATTCAATCAGCTTTTGGCAAGTATTCCCGAATTTAAAGAGAAGCATGCATTGATCATGGTGCCGGATGGTACCCTTCACCTTCTTCCTTTCTCTGCATTGGCAAACAATGGCCAATACGTTCTGACCTCGCATCTTGTATCCGTGGTCCCGTCAGGAACTGTGCTTCACATTTTGGAGCACCGCGCGCAGCAGAATCCTGAGGGTAATTTGCCTTATGTTGGGGTAGCTGCATGGACCACTAATTCGCCTCCACACACGCTGCTCGCCAGCATCCATCGCGCTGTCTCTGGGCCAGAGAGACGAGAGCTTGTTGCGCTGCCGGAAAGCCTTCACGAAGTCGAAACGATTGCCGCAGATCTGCCCAAGCCAGGCACTGTTCTCTTGGGAGCCAAGGCGACAAAAACTAACTTCGAGCATCTCCAACTCGGTCATGCCAGCGTGATACACCTGGCTCTCCATGGATATGTCGATCCAGAAATCTCAGATCGCTCTGCACTCGTATTCGCACCTCAGCAGCAGGCCGCGGATGACGGCCTGCTCCAAATTCGAGACATCAGGAATCTGCACCTCAATGCAAGCCTCGTGACGCTCTCTGCCTGCAACACCGGCGTTGGACCAGTCGGCGAAGAAGGAGTGGCGAACATCGTCAATGCCTTCATCGAAGCAGGATCTCAGAGTGTGGTGTCCACCCTCTGGGAACTCGAAGACCACGCGACTGCCCATCTGATGACTGTTTTCTATGACCACCTCGGTCGCCATGAGGAAAAGGCCGAGGCTCTCAGGCAAGCACAACTGGAAATGCTGAATTCAGGAGATCCGCCGTACTACTGGGCTGGCTTTGTGCTCGACGGCGATCCCCGCAGCAGTCTCTTTCGAGCCCCGGAAGGCAATCTCTCAACAAGGAGTTCCCGATGACAACGAATCATGCTGGCCAACCAGGTCATCCGCAGCTTTCCACCAGCGACCGCCGCTCAATTCTTGACAAGGTCCTGGCCACTTTGCAGAAGCGATTCTATCGGCCGGAAAAGCTGGATGACGATTGGCGGGCCGCTGCGAGCCGCCACCGGCCATTGATTGAATCCGCCGACACGGCAGACGCCTTTGAACAGTCCGTGAGCGCCTTGCTGGCCGAGCTAAATGCCTCGCATCTGCTGCGCAGCTTCTGGGACTTGTTCAAGGTGCAGCTCGGCTTCAATCCCAGCCGCATCACGGCAATCGAGACCACGCTGCCAAATCCCAACGATCCCAACACCGACATTTACCACACTGCTACGCAGGAATCGGTGTTTCTACGGGAGGCTCTCCGTCGAATCCGGACGTTGCCGGGCGTGGAAGAAACCGCCGTCAGTGATCGGGCGGCTCTTCCCCTCGGCCATGGCCAGAACGATCTCAGGCCGGAGCCATTGATCCGCGAGGGCCAGGATGTGCAGAGCAGCCAGCCTCCGGTGATCGACAGATCGATCGTCTCACCGAAATATTTCCACGTGCTCGGCATGACTCTCTTGCGTGGACGCCTCTTCGTCGACCAGGACCTTGAAGCTACACCCTTGGTCGCGGTCATCAACGAAGCCGCGGCCCGCACCTACTGGCGCCACCAGGACCCGGTCGGCAAGCGCGTCCGGTTGAGCGCCGACCAGCCGGACTGGACCACCATCGTCGGCGTCATTGCCGATGCACGCACGGAATCGCTCGCGGACGCCGGCATTCCGCAGATCTACCTCAACATCTACCAGCACCCCGCTAAGTTTCTTGCGTTCTACCTGCGTGGACAGGTCGATCCCGCCGCCATCCTCGCGCAGGTGCGCACACAAGTCCAGGCCGTCGATCCGGAGCTTCCCGTCTTCCGCGCGGAAACCTTGGACGATGTTCTCTCCTCTTCGCTTTCCGTGCGGCGGTTCTCCATGGAAATGGTGGCGCTGTTTGCTGGCACAGCTCTGCTGCTCGCGGGCCTGGGAATCTATGGAACCATCTCCTTCCTGGTCAATGAGCAATCGCGCGAGATTGCCATTCGCTTCGCGTTGGGCGCGCAAAGGCGCGATATCCTCAGGATGGTGTTACGCCAGGGCCTCACTCTGGCCGCCGCCGGCGCAGGCCTGGTTAGCGCGCTTATTGTTTCGCGTCTCATGTCCGGCCTGCTTTACGGCGTCTCGCCCTACGATCTCTCCACCTTCGCCGGGGTAACCGCCGTGCTCACCGCTGTCGCCATCGCCGCAAGTTACGTCCCTGCGCTGCGCGCCATGCGCCTCGATCCGATCACTACACTCCACTCCGAATGACCTTGGGCACTGGAAGCGTGAAGTTAAAGCTCCGCACCCGCGTCTGAACGGAGCGAATAGGATCACAACGCTTAATCAAAAGAATGTGACTGGGGCTCCCGAATTGGGCCCGGTTCTCACCGCATAGCGCACCGGTTGAGTTAATAAACCAGGGAAATGATCTCATGATTCGTAGCTGCGATCTTACATTGTGTTGTTTTCTTGTGGGACTGACGCTCAATGCGAGTGCACAGCAGTCTGCTACTGCCGCATCTGCGCTGCCTCCGCTAGTGGGGACACTCGCAGGGCATCCAGACCGGCCTGCGGCAAAGAACCTCGCCTAACTACCCGCAACCGAATGGCAAGCTGGAACGTTGGCACAAGTCGCTGAAAAGCGAATGCATTCGACCGGGGACGCCGCGGTCGCTGGAAGATGCAAAACGCCTGATTCAACAGTATGTGGACCGATACAACTATCTCCGGCTGTACAGCGCGATCGGTTACGTGACGCCGAAGGACATGCTCGCCGGGCATCTGCAGGAGATTCAAGCCGAGCGGGATCGGAAGTTGGACGCGGCGAAAGAACAGCGGAAGAATCGCCGCCAGCGGGCGGCGTGATGGATGAAACGGATTGCTCCCGGTTGGCCGACAATGCAGAATTAACACAGCGGCAAGGCCAAGCATATATTCAACGAAGCGAATCGCCGCGTTCCCCTGAGGAGTCCTTGTATCTCGGTACACGCGCGGCGGTGGAAGGTTCCCCTAGCGTTCGGCAAAGCGCGGCACACTGATAGGCGCGCCGGCCGGCGATGCTTGTTTTGCCGGGAGGAGTGCAAGCAGCGCGACTCCAATCGCGACAAAGATCACAATATCCTGGGGACTATCCTGCCTGTGCATCCCGTGCGCTACGGCCTGCGCCGACATGATTGTCATCGTGAACGCATGGGCAAGGCTTGACCACGCCCCATAGGCGATCATCAAACGATGCTTGGCCGGCTGCTTAACGGCCAACAACAGACAGACCCCAAGCGCTGTGTTAAGGCTCAGGAACATCGGCATGACGTCACTATGCCCGCTAAGCCACCTAGAGTGCCACAGATCGTCGAACAGGAGATAGCCCCAAAAGCAATAAAACAAGCCCACCAACACCAACACAACCTGTAAGGCGCGCTCACGTTTCATACCGTCCTCCGTTTTGTGCGATGCAAGGTTATTACCACCTCTTTTACTTCAGATTGTGCGATTGTCAGCTGTGATGCGTCCGATACTGGATCCCTGCGAGCATCCGCAGTATGAGCAGAATGCTTCTCCCCTTCGAATAGGCTTGCCACAGGAACTGCAAGGCCCAAGGAGAGGCCCTCGGAACACAAAATAAAGGATGAATCCAATCAAATTGGGTATGAGGAAAGCGGCAATCACCCAGGCCCAAGCAGGCATTTGACG
Organism: Occallatibacter sp.; assembly: GCA_036489415.1. GTDB lineage: Bacteria > Acidobacteriota > Terriglobia > Terriglobales > Acidobacteriaceae > Telmatobacter. The sequence continues at coordinate 51,921 of DASXFS010000009.1, forward strand.
CCTTTTTGCGTCCCCATAGATATATCCGAGGGCAAGGAAAAAAGCCGCGGTGAAGACGCCAAACGTCAAGCCAAACCAAAGCGCTTCTGGCATGGTACTGAGAAATCCTTTGGAAGCAAGTAAGGAACGGCCCTGGCTGGAAGCAAAATAGACTAACCAAATCGGGATCGCCAATGCTGCGATGACCATTGCAGATCGGGGTAGAATCTTCCGCGTTGCCCTTCCCAATAAGACAGCCGCAACTACAAGACCGGCCAAGAACGCTATCAAAAGCACCGCCGATTGCTGTGTCATGCAATACCTCTATTCTCACCAGGCGCCGCGAGCAGACGTAAGGCCGAGCAAAAAGATGGCAGCAACCAAAAGACGAGCATGCCTGCCTGGACTTGAGCAGTGTCGAAATGCATTGGGACCATCAGCAGCTTGGCCACCTGGTAGACAAGTGCCGATCCCACAATTGACATCGAGAGTGCTACAGCAAATGCAGCCCAGTTCTTGAATGGCACGCTGTGCTGTCGCATTGTCCCGGTGTCACGCGCAAGAATCCCGCGGCCCTCTTCCGCCTGCAGCCTGAGGGCTGCCAGAACCCTGACATTGAGGGTTGGATTTACTTCGAAGGAAAAACCGCTGAGGCCCGCGATAACCCGGTTGCTGGCGCGGAGATACTCCAGGCATGGAGCGCAAGTGGCAAGATGCTCGCGAAGAGATTGTTCCTTCTCCGCTGAGATGGCGCCCGCCAGACTCTCGTCGATCATGCGTTGGAAACTTTCGTGGTGGTCAATCTTCATGCTGTATCTCCATCGAACTGCGGCCGCAGCGTTGCCAGTCCTCGATAAATTCTGGAAGCTACGGTAGAGACCGGCGCTCCCACGATCACGGATATCTCCTGTAGAGATAAATCTTCTTGAAAACGCAGTACGAGGGCTTCGCGATAGACGGGCTCCAGAGTTTGCAGCGAGTGGGCAAGCCGCTCGGCATCTTGTGTCCGCGCCGCAAGCGTGTATGGCGAAGGCTCACCGGAAGCAGGCGATGAGCGAACACCATCCTCCTCATTTGAGTCCAGGCTGAACATCGGTCGCTTACGCATGGCATCGAGAGCAATATTGCGTGCCACCCTGAAGAGCCAGGGTTCAAAGCGGGAGTGCCCGTCGTAGGACTTACCTCGCCCCAGGACTCGGAGCCACGTCTCCTGCACGAAGTCGTCAACTCCATCGCGTCTGCCCAACAGGGAGACGAGATAACGAACAAGCCGGGATTGGTATTGCTCGACCAGCGTCTCGAGGACAGCGACATCTCTCTGGCGCAACCCAAGCGCGATTCGTTGCGTATCGCTTTCCATGGACGCCCTCGAAGTCAGCTCATAATCGAACATACGTGGGGTATACGAACCATGAACCCAAAATTACGAAAAGTAGAACCATTGGCTATTGGAAACCCAAAACTTGCCTCTTGCAGTTCGATAATATTTTCTGGCAAAAGGGTCGGCAATCAGGAGTTTGGCGTGATTGGATCTCAATTCATGCCAAATTACCGCTAGAGAACCCTCTGGAAAGAGAAACATCCCCTCTGGACACCCCTAAAGAGAAAAGAAAAGCCTAGACAAGGGAGAGAGAATCTCAGCGGGTCCGTTCCGAGACTGTTACGAAACTCTTTGATCCGACGAAAACTGTCCCGTGTTCACTTCCGAGTTGGCGACAAACCATTGAGCCAAGTGACGAGAAATGGGTTGACCAGGTTTTCCGGATGTCTCTGGCACCGTCGCGATGGAGGCGGGAACGTATTTCGATCTGGACCAGCGAGCAACTGCAGGAGCTCGGCGATGAGGTTATCGTAGCGAACGTCCGCGAACTGCGAACCATCTCTCACAGCGCCCGCAAGAGCGATCAGGTCGAAGCGGATGGAATGGATGAGGAACAAGCCACAACAGGAGCGCTTGAAACTGATCGGAGCGAGCGGCGGCAAAGGCGGTCTAGACGGCTGCGATGGGGATTGATTTGCCGGGTTGCAGAAGGCCGAGCAGGTCCTGGTCGTAGATGGATTTCTTGCGCTCGGCGAGTTCGGTGAAGCGGGCGTAGATTTCGTCTACCTGGTTGCGGTCGAGCGGATGGCCGAGTTTTTCGAGACGGTCGGCCAGGGCGCGACGGCCGGAGTGTTTGCCGAGGACAAGCTTTGTGTGGCCCGCGCCAACGGATTCGGGACTCATGATCTCGTAGGCGAAGGGATGGGCCATCATGCCGTCCTGGTGGATGCCAGACTCGTGGGCGAAGGCGTTGGCTCCGACGACGGCTTTGTTGGGAGAGCAGCCAAAGGCGATACACTCCGCGAGCATC
>DASXFS010000014.1:0-296845 GCA_036489415.1 Occallatibacter sp.
GCTGCTCAACCGCATCGCCCTCAACCTGCTCAAACAGGAAACAACTTTCAAACGCGGCACCAGGAGCAAACGGCTCAAGGCCGCCCGGAACCAACCCTACCTGCTCAAATTACTGGGTATTTGATATGCGTCGGCCCTGCACTCGGAACGCGCAAAACAGTCTGACCCACCCGAAGCGCGCACCGCCGCCTCCATTAGTCGAAATTGGCCTTCCTCGTGTTTTCGCGGAAGCATTTGCAGGGATTGCCCAGGTAGCGATGCTCTCGCAAAATAGAAGTAAAGGATGGCTGGAGCCGGTTCATGGCGACAGCAGGTCCTCAAGTCGTTTGTCGGAGATGTTTATCGCAAAGGGACGAATGGACAAGTGCCGCTCCTATTGAGAATAAGGTGGACTCAACCAGGCGTGCCGTCGATCCAGCGAAACCGGTTTCTGCGGCGCCTCTGCCTGACGCACATCTGCTTTGCGTGGCGGGCGGCCTGGGCGATTACAGTGCGTCCACGATTTTCACGGGCTGGCCCATGGCCGCGTTTGAGACGTCTTCCCACGCCTCCCAGGTGGCAGTGCGCTCCGCGTAGGCGGCACGCGCCCTGGATAGAATCGTCGTCCCGAGCCCCAGCCGCAGCGGCGGATTCTCCGTGTCCACGAGCTTGAGAATGGCCTCCGATGTCGCCTGAGGGTCGCCGCGCTCCATCGTGTTCAGGTGCGCCATTATCTGTTTCCGGAAGTCCGCATAAGGTTCCGTAATATCGGCAACGGTTGCGGATTTGCCGAAATTGGTTGCGTAGGCGGCGGGTTCAACCAAAGTCACCTTGATTTCGAATGCTTTGACCTCCTACGCCAGCGCCTCGTGCAGCGCTTCCACAGCCCACTTCGTGGCGCAGTAGAAGCCGATGAGCGGCAACGACGTAATTCCAAGACCGCTGGAGACGCCCAGGATATGGCCGCTGCCTTGTTGGCGCAGTAGGGGCAGAGCCGCTCACAGGACCCGCACCATCCCGATGTAGTTTGCGTCGAACAGGTCGCGGATTTGCTCGTCACGTGCCTCTTCTGTAGCTGCCAGCAGGCTCGCTCCGGCGTTGTTGACAAGAACATTGAGCTTTCCGAAGTGCATGTACGCCTGCTCGACAACTTGCTTCACCTGTCCGGAATTCGTCACGTCGAGGGCCAAGGGAAGGACGGCATCGCCGAAGCGTTCCGAGAGATCGGCGACGTCTGCCAATTTGCGGGCGGTCGCCGTTACCCGATCACCGCGTTTGAGGGCAGCCTCTGCCCAAATGCGGCCGAACCCGCGCGAGGCGCCGGTGATGAACCATGTCTTCTTCATATCGATTCCTCCGTAATTAGCATTGTTGAGTGGGCTTGCACCAGCAGTTGGTTAAGCTTGCGCGGCCCTGATTCCGTTTATCGTTCAGACTCGGAAATCGTTCAGACCTGGGAATAGCGCATGTTGCCGAGATCGGTGAGAAGGGATGGGCCGGTGGGGTTCCATCCGAGCTTTGCGCGAGTTTGCGCACTGGAGATCTGGGCGTCCCTTCCCGCGAAGAATCCGAGAAAGCCGAAATGTTCTTGGGCCTGTTCCGGTGAAATGGAAATGATGGGCACGTTCAGGCCGCGTCCGATGGCGGTGGCGATGTCTTTTAACGGTACGCCCTCTTCGGCGACGGCGTGATACCGGGCCTTTGCTGTACCGTTCTCCAGCGCAAGGCGGTAGAGACGGGCGACGTCGAGCACATGCGCGGCAGGCCAGCGGTTCTGACCATCGCCGACATACGCGGAAACGCCCTTCTCGCGGGCTACGGCGATCAGCGGGGTCACGAGGCCTTGTTTCATCGTGTCGTGGACCTGAGGCAGGCGCATCACAGAGGCGCGAACTCCGAGCTCCATGAGTGCGACAGCCGTCGCCTCCGAGGCGCGAGGATAAGAGGCGGTAGGCGGAAGTGGCGGATCGTTCTCCGTGGCGGAGCGGCCCGGAGCTACTCCGACGCCGGAAGTGACGATGAGGGGACGGCTGGAACCCCGAAGCACGGCGCCGATGACCTCGATGGCGCGCTTGTCCCACTCGCAGCTTTCTGCGAACTTCGACCAGTCGTGCCGGAAGGCGGTGTGGATGACGGCATCAGACGCGGCTGCCCCGCTGCGCAGGTTTTCCAGATCTTCCAGGTCGCCGCGATGCACCTGAGCGCCGGCGGCGGCGAGGGATTGGGCGCCTGCATCGCTGCGGGCCAGGCCGAGGACCTGATGGCCGGCGTCGAGAAGCTCTTTCACGATGGCGGAACCGATGAATCCGGTAGCACCTGTAATGAAAATACGCATAGGAAAACTCCTGGTCCTGGATTTTTCGATCGCGATTGCGTTGAATTGACGAATCTCTACCACTTGAAATAAAACGGAGACAACCTACGAATGGATAGATAAACGGAGACTATCTCCGATTGCAATTAATTTTGGCTATGGCGAAGAAGCGTTCACAATCCGCCCAGCGAAAGCCGCGAACGGACGCGTTGCGAAACTGCGAGCGGATTCTTGAAGTGGCGAAGGGAGCCTTTACCCGCTACGGCGCGAATGCCAGTCTGGACAAAATCGCGACGCAGGTGCGCGTCGGTGCCGGTACCTTATATCGGCATTTCCCCACCCGAGACGCGCTGATCGAAGCCGTCTACCGGAGCGAGGTGGAAAAGCTGGCCGCGGCAGGGCGCAAGTTCGCGGCAGCGATGCCGCCAATCGAAGCCCTGCGAGGCTGGATGCTGCTGTTTGTCGATTACATCGCGGCAAAGCACATCATTGCACCCGCTCTCAACAGCGTCGTCGGCGGACCTTCCCGGCTCTATGAAGGGTCTCGCGGCCTCATCCAGGGAGCGATCGATGAGCTGGTGAAGCGCGCGAAGAAGAGCGGCGATGTGCGAAGAGACCTTGACGCATCCGATCTGCTTCGCGCCGTGATCGGTGTCTTTCATGTGGGATCCGGCGCTGATTCTCAGCAAAGCGCCACGAGACTTGTAGACATCCTCATCGCAGGCTCGCGCCCAGCGAGATAAACCGGATTTCGCAAACTGACATTCTCTTCCCGCAGCGGTTGCACCGTTCAGGCGGCACCGATCTGGATGGTGTCACTCTGCAGCCCGTCGAAGTGCATCCACGGTAATCTTCGTGCGGTTAGTGGTGAAGTTGACGTGCTGCTACTGAACTATCCCCACCCGTAAACTGACTATAGCGCCTGGTTCGTTCGCAAATTTTATGCTCAGAGAATGCTGTCGTCGAGCGTTTGCCCAAAGCTGCGGAAGTAGCGGTAAGGCTTTGATTCAGAGTTGCTCTCCTCATCGAGAACGCGGGCATGGCTAACGGGATTCTTGGCATCGCATCAGCGAGCGGTGCGGTTTTCACGCCAGGCGCCGGTTGTCGATCGAAATGCGGCCCGCAGTGAAACTTCTGCAGCAAATCTTCCATTTGGTCAAGTTGTAAGCCTTGAAGCTGATCCTGATCCGTGCCGGCGAAGCAGATGTGATATGCCTTCTGCACGATCGCCGAGAACTCCTTGTCGGTTACGCCCGCCTGTTTCAGATTAGCCAGCCCATCAACGGAAGTGTCGTAATATCCGGGCGAAGCGTTGACGGTGGTGATGATGAGATCTTCGTTTAACCCCGCCTTCACCATCTTGATTACGTCGGCATTTCTCAAGGACAACTGCGCCGACAGCAGTGATGCGAACGCGAGAAATACAACGGCTGGAATGTATCTGAGCATGGAAGCCTTATTCTCCCGAAGTATTGAAATCGTCCCACCCGAACAGAAGCCGAACCGTCGAACCCTGCGCGGCGAATCGCAAGGCCGTTCATTTCTGGCTACTCATTTCCCAAACGATCAGGGCGTGTACTGTGGTGGTTAAGCGTGTTATAGGGTGGTTTCGAACCGTCGTACTGTTCTCCATCAAACCAAGATCGAACGCCAGGCGAATCACGTATCGCTGCGCCTTACCGGATTACTAAATTTTACCCGCCGAGAAAATTGGTTCGAGCGGTTAGGCAAATCGGCCGGAAACCGCGGCTACTCAGCCGAGCCACTTTATTCTTGACAGATTGTAGCAGCCAATCTAAGGTTTATTCGAACAATTTTGAAAGGTTTCAAATGTATCCAAACACTTCCCTCCCGAGGCCTGCAACCCATGTCCCATTCTGTTTGTAGAAATTTCCAGGGTCTTTGCTGATCGGCCACCCATCTGGCAGTGGGGTCAGCTCGGTTCGCCTTAGCTGAGCGAAGGATCAATGATCCGAAGGATGACAGCGCAACGGAATATTTCGAGATGCATAGCAAGCTTGCTTAGGTGAGCGGTGTCAGGGCGAGAGAAAGCGTGTTGCGAAGAAGGGAACTCCCTCAGAGGCCAAAGCCAATGTTTGCGGCCCTTTTTGACGCGACTGAAAGTCACGCCCTGTTACAACATCTTCACCCATCAGCTTTTGCCTGAGTAAGATTGATTATTCGTCTATTTCGACTTCGATGATTTTTGCGCACCGCAGTATACGCAGTAGGCGTGCGCGCAAAGGATGGATGTGACCGTTTTGTCTGGCAAATTAGTTTTGGCCGCGTGCGCCCTGTTCCTTGTTGCCCCGCCAAATGCTCTAGGCAGAGTCGCCAAGGACACAGTTCGAGCTCATTATGTGGATAGCGGCAATCCCCGCGCAGATGATTCCGGGCCGGGGACGATGGCTCGTCCGTGGAAGTCGCTGGCCGCGGTGAATTCATACGCATTGAAGCCAGGGGATTCGCTCTATTTCGCCAGGGGTTCCTCTTACACCGGCGCAATTCTGATCACCGCGTCAGGTCTCCCCGGAGTCCCCATCACATTAGCTGCGTACGGTTCGGGCGCCGCACCGCGGTTTACCAACTCAAGTTACAGCGTAATGTCCGGCAACATGATTCAAGTGCGCGGCAGTTGGATCGTCATCGAGGGTCTGTGTTTCCATGACGGTGTTCCGGCGCCGCCGACTGCTCCCTCGTCTGTGGCCCGCACCATTGCCGCGGTTTTTATCGCCGACTCCGCGCAGCATGTGGTGGTGCGGAACTGCGAAGCCATTAACTGCCCGGTGGCCGTGCGTGCGTTTGGAGAATACGCGCTCATCACGAAGAATTACTTCCATGACACGACGAACCAATTTCTTTGCTCGCCCAATTGGGGCCCGGTTGCCATCATGCTGATGGTGTCGAACCTTGAGGCCTCTTACAACCGCATCGAACATTACTACATGGTAGGGGGAAGCTGGGGGGCAGATGGCGGCGCTTTCGAGATCGATGGCAAGAACGCAAAGAAGAACATCAACATCCACCACAACCAGGTTTATGACACTCAGGGGTTCCTCGAAACCGACAACGGCGGCCCATATTCCGATGTAACCATCGCGTATAACGAAGCGAATGTCACCGAGAAGTTCATCGGCATGACCAACAGCACGCATTGGCGGATTGAGAACAACACCATCATTCGCACGCTGAAACGTCCTCCCGGTTATAACGATGCGAACTGGTTCATCACTGGGACCAGCGATACTGAGTGGCGCAACAATATCTTCGTCGTTGCGAATGGATTGCAGGTGTTTCACAACGGACTCGGCGCCAAACAGATCCATGACCACAATCTGTTTTACAGTGCGGATGGAAGCACGGATGATCCGATTCCGGGAGTACGGGGAGTTGGAGACAAAGTAGGCGACCCAATGTTCGTCAATTTCGCCAAACGCGATTACCATCTCAAAGCTGGAAGTCCAGCATATGAAGCCGGTGTTTCGTTGGGTTACACAAGCGACCTTGATGGCAACACAATTCCCAAGGGGAAGGCGCCAGAGATGGGTGCCTACGAGTACACTGCCGCCTCAAAGTCTCCTCGGACCTATCGACCGGTTGGAGCCCATTAAATGAGGCTGGCTGGGCAGTCACGAGGTAACATTTTTCTCAAAAGGAGCGCTACTCTGTATCGAGCTTCCACATGCATCAACTGAATTGTCACGATAATTGATTTACCGATGAGGACATCATGAAAGTATCAGCTCGCGTCATCCCGTGGTCCGCAACGCTCTCACTTCTTGCAGCAATGTCCGCAGCGCCGGCCTGCGCGCAGGACACCCATTACGAACCTAAAGGGCAGCAGATCCCTCCGCCCGCTTGCTTGACGCTGCGTGGCGCGTGGGAAGGCGGATACAATCCCTGCACGCCATCGGCCCATCAGGATTGGTTGGCGGATATCACTCATTGGCGTGCTGAACGCCGAATTCGCATCGGCTACGATCCCGCCCGGTATGAGTTGCCTGCGCTGCGCTGGACGCAATCCAGTTTCATACAGCCGCAGATGATGGTGCATGACAGGTACTTCTACGATCCGGTGATGGGCAAGTACACGGTTGACCGGTACCTTGACGATCTGGATAAACGCTATGGCGGAATTGATGCCGCCTTGATATGGGCCACCTATCCCAACATGGGTATAGACGATCGCAACCAGCAGGACATGGTGCGCTCCATGCCGGGCGGAATAGAAGGCCTGAAACAGATGGTTGCAGACTTTCATCGCCGCGGAGTGAAAGTTCTGTTTCCCATGATGATGTGGGATGAGGGGACCAGAGATCCAGGCGCATCCTGGCCTGATGCCACCGCGGAATTCATGAAGCAGATCGACGCTGACGGAATCAACGGCGACACCCAGGACGGCGTTCCGTTGGCGTTCTCTCAGGCCGCAGACAAGGTGGGTCATCCACTTGCGTTCGAGCCCGAAGACGGTCCTGCTGACGAAGGTCTCGCCTGGAATGTGCTTACCTGGGGCCAATATCAATTTCAGTTTGCTCCAACGGTTGACAGGTATCGCTGGCTTGAGCCGCGCCACCAGGTGAACATTCAGGGCCGCTGGAATCGCGATAAGACAGACGATCTGCAGTACGCCTTCTTCAACGGAGAAGGTTGGGAGAGTTGGGAAAATGTCTGGGGAATCTGGAATGGCGTCACCCCCCGCGACGCCGAGGCAACGCGCAGAGTGGCAACCATTGAGCGTGCGTTTGCGCCGTTTTTGATAAGCCAGGGCTGGGAGCCGCTCTATCCAATGCACGATTTCGGTGTCTTTGCGAGCCGATGGCCTGTAGCAGATCAGACATTGTGGACCATCGTGAATCGCAATGAGTACGACGTCAGTGGGCGACAGATGACGGTGCCTTACAAACCGCGGATGCGATACTTCGATGTCTATCATGGCGTCGAACTGAACCCGAAGCAGGAAGATGGTCGCTCGGTGCTTTCATTTGCCATAGAGGCTCACGGTTATGGTGCGATTCTCGCCGTTCCCGGCGAGCCGGATGCCAAAGCTCTGGCGCTGATGGCAAAGATGAAGGTCTTGACGGAAAAGCCTTTGGCAAGCTTCTCACACGCATGGGTGCCGCTCGCTCAACAAATGGTTGAGATTCCGCCTTCGAAGAAATCGATCTCCGCCCCAGAGGGAATGATTCGTATCGAAGGCGGCGACTTCCTCTTCAAGGTTGCGGGCATCGAGATCGAGGGCTTGGATGATGCCGGCGTCGATGTGCAGTATCCATGGGAGGATGGCGCTCGACGCTTCCATGAGCACGAGATGCAAATCAAAGCGTTCTACATCGACAAGTATCCAGTGACCAATGCGGAGTTCAAGAAATTTCTCGATGCGTCTAACTATCGCCCCAAGGATAGCTTGAACTTCCTCAAGGACTGGAAGGACGGAACCTATCCCGAAGGCTGGGCCAACAAGCCTGTCACCTGGGTGTCACTGGAGGACGCGCGCGAGTATGCCAAGTGGGCAGGGAAGCGGCTTCCGCACGAGTGGGAGTGGCAATATGCGGCGCAGGGCAACGATGACCGCAGATTCCCATGGGGGAACTGCGAGTGGCAGGCGGCGTCTCAGGGCGGAAAATCGGCCGGTTGCGTCAAGCCCAACGACCCGAACGATGCGCCCATGCCTACGCCGGACAAAGGGAGGGTTATGCTTGCCGCCAGCGATGTGGACGCACATCCGAAAGGAGCCAGCCCGTTTGGCGTGATGGATATGGCGGGGAATGTCTGGCAATGGACCGACGAGTACGTCGATGAACATACTCGCGCCGCAATTGTTCGCGGCGGGAGCCACTATCAGCCACAGGGCTCCATCTGGTATTTCCCACAGGCCTACAGGAACGATCAGCACGGAAAATTGCTGTTGATGGCGCCAAGTTATGACCGCTCCGGCGCGCTCGGATTTCGTTGCGTAAAGGACGCAGGATGACGCCGGAATTCAACTGGCCTGGTTGTAGCCGGATGAGCCTATCCCCTCATCCGGCCACCATTCGCTCAAACTTATTTCGTGCTTCCCGGAAAATCAATGCCGCAGGATCGCCAACCTATGAACCGGGCGTGAACAGTTGCAGCCGGACCTGCCAAGTGGTGGTCTCGCCGGGCTTCAGGTTGACCATCCCCGTGTCCATTCCTTTCCAGACTTTGCTGAATGGATCGCCGAAGTTATATTGCTCTTCAAGCGCTACGAACGATTTGTCTTTCGGTGCGTAAAACTGAACGGTCTCAATCTCTGGTGAGAGGCCCTCAATGTGCAGGCCGTAGTGCGATGCGGGATCGATGAGATTGACAACGACTTCGCCGTGGGTACGGATGAGTCCCGAGAACGAATCATCATAGAGCGAATTACCAATGAGTTTGCCCGCGGGCGCAGTGAAATCGTACGCGGTGCCTTTCACGTCTGTCAGCTTGCCTGTGGGAAAAACGTCGTCCAGATTATTCGTTTCTACGTGTTGCGTCGCAGGAATGTGCAGACGGACCTGATCTCGCTGGCCGCTTGGAATGGTGAAGTACGGATGCCAGCCGATCCCTATCGGCTCGAGCTCGGAGCCCACGTTCTTAGCCGTAATCGTGCTTTCCACACTGTCGGCGCGCAGATCGATGCGGATTGTAAGATCGGTGGAAGAGAGCCAGTGACCACCGAAGTTGCCGGCATGGATCGCGGCTGTGACGGATGTGCCATCCGGGCTGATCTTCAGATCGTCGGCCTTGCGGGTGAGGATTAGGCCATGGATCGCGTGCCGCTCCGCTCCGGGCTTCTTGCCGCTCCAGTTGGCGGGTAGCGTGAGCTGATGGCCGTGCCAGGAAGTAGTGATGGACTGGCCGTCGGGTGACAGGGTTCCACGGATGCGATTGGCATAGGGCACCAGGAATGCTCCGCCGAACGTGCTGAAGCTCTTGTTGCCGAATGCATCGCCGGTGAGTTGCTTGGCCACTTCGTCCAGCGAAGGCGTCGCCAGAACGTTGATGACTCCTTTTCCTGGTATGTTGGCGGTGATTTGCAGCAGGTTCATGCCCCGGCCAGGAAGAATGGTTGCTGAGAGAAATTCCGGCTTGGTGCCTCCGGAAGACGCAGCCCGCTTGAGCACCACAATGGGCTGACCGTTGATTTGCGATGGTTGTGCCGGAGCGGGCAGAGAGCCGTATGCGACGACAGCTAGCCCGGCAAAAAAAGCGGCTTGGAGAAGCGGACGATTTCCAATCGACATGTTAGTTATCCTCACCATAGCGTAGCAAGTAAGCGCGGCAGAGACGGCGCGCGTGTAAAGCTTATGGCTTGCCCATGGTCGGCCCGCCCACGTTGATCATGCGTGGTATGCGATCGGCGACCGGGGGCAGCGGTTTACGGTGCGTGTGCGGACCTTGCTGGTACCAGTAGGCTACGGTGTAAAAGTTGTCTGACCGGTGATTGGCGTTCCCATGTTCGATGGTCATCTTGAAATACTTCTGAAATGGAACAGGCGAGTCGAGGTGAAAGCGGTAGACACTCCACTTGGCTCCGCGATCATCGCCGCCATTCACGGGGTTTCCGTACAACTTGTAGGCGAAGGTGGGGTGGGTTGATCCAAACGGATTGATGCCGCAGTTGCCATAACACCACGCGCCGAGATAGTAGTCCTCTGAACCTGTTCCAAGAATACGCGGCGTTTTGCTGTCGTCAATAAACATCATGTCATCGCCCTCACCCCACCAGTCGCCCTGATTCTGCAAAATACTCTGGGTAACTCCCACATAGTGCCCAGGCCCCTCGCCTTCAAAGAAGACATAGTTCGATTCGCCATCCGTATTGCGCGCGTCGTTGACCTTGGGGTTGGAGTTGGCGGTCCAATCGTCCGTCCATCCATGATTCGGTTGGGCCTGACGGTATTCCGCATAGAACTCAAACATGTCGCTTGGAAGTTCAGTGTGTTTTTGCCAATCGATGTTGAAGTAAAACGCGGAAATGTTTTGCTGTCCTTCGTTGGTAATTGTGATGCGGGCAGATTTGTGAAAGGGCATGGGAAAGAAGCAGTTCAAGGCCTTTTGCGATCCGACCGAAAGAGGGTCTGACTCGTATGTGTGATATTCGCCCAGCCCCAGGCCGAAGAAGTCTCCGATCGGCGCCTCAACAGCGGGGAGCGGATCGCCATCCCAATACATCCTGAGCACGATTTTCTTTAGATGGTAGGGCTCATCGGATGCGATCGTGAACCATAGATGCGTGATAATTCCTGGTCCGTTGAGTTCCGCGATGGTTCGCTGCTCGCCCGCCTTTATAGGGTTCTTCCAATTTCCATCGTCATTAGCGCCTGTGGGGTCTGCCGACGAAACTCGTTCTTGCGTGTAGTGCTTCTGAAGAGGTAGGGAAGCGAACTCCTGCGCGGACGATATCAGACAGCAGGCTAAAGATGCTGCAAACACTAAGGCACAAAAAGAAAAACGGCGGACCGCACCGGTTAGAGCAGCAGTGTGACATCTTAAGTCACGCATTATCGCTTCCTTCCTTGACGAAGCGGCACTCGCCACCGCTGTTCAGCTCTTGATTAGTGCGGGTTTTTAGGCGCCGCCGCACACTCTTGCAGAATCGGCCGGCGAAATAGGAAAACGATCCAGGCTTGCGCCGCCGGCAAAATGAAAGAACCGATACGCGGCACATCTAGATGTCCGTGCATACGAATCTTCAGCCAAGCAACTTTGCCACACGTTTTGAAATTTTTCAAGAGAATTCTTCTATGCGCCTGAAATGGCATTTCAATTGAGTTGACATCGGGGTTAGAATCGGAACAACCTCGAATGGATATGTCACGCCTCAAGGCTTATCATCTCTTGATCGAAAGCATCTTTTGAATGTCGACTATCTTGGAAGTGGCGAAGCGCGCGGGCGTATCCATTGGGACGGTTTCCCATGTGCTCCGTGGAACGGCACGTGTGAGCCCTGGATTGCGAGAGCGCGTGGCTACCGCAATTCGTCAACTCGAATACTATCCTGGCGGCGTAGCCATCCACGTCAAGGTCAAGCAGACATGCATGCTTGGCATGATCCTGCCCGATATTACAAACCCTTTTTTCCCCGAGATCATGCGGGGCGCTGAGGACCGGGCATTTGAGCGCGGCTATTTGCTGGTGACGGCAAATACCGATGAGCAGCTCGAGCGCGAACTGCAGGTTGTATCCGCGTTAAGGTCGCGGCGCGTCGATGGAATTCTGCTCGCCGCAGCTGCGGGAAACGATACGCGGCACATACACGCAGCGATCGAGGCAGGTATACGCGTCGTGTGCCTCGACCGCACCGCCGCGGGCGTCGACACGGATGCGGTACTACTGGATAATGTGCGCGGCGGCCAAAGATGTGTCCGCCATCTTATCCGGTCGGGCTACAAAGATATTGCAATCATCACTGGTCCGCTCGGTTTGCAAAGCGCCAACGAGCGATTCCAGGGCTACCGGGATGCCCTGGAGGAGGCCGAGATCGAGCCTTCCTCTGCATGGATTCTGGAAGGAGACTATCGAAAGGAATCTGGATATCAACTCGGGAAGAAGCTTGCGAAAATGCGCCGCAGGCCATCGGCCGTCTTCGTGTGTAACGGAGTCATGGCTCTCGGACTGCTTGAGGCTTTCGAGGAAATGAGTATTCGATGCCCAAAGGATTTTGCCGTTGCTACTTTCGACGATTTGCCTGGGGGCAGCACCCTACACAGGCGCTTGACCACAGTAGTGCAACCAAGCTACGAAATAGGTTCCCGCGCGGCCACGATACTGATGGATCGCGTGGAAGGCAAATTGACCGGCGCTTCTTTGGTAGTCAGAATCGCCCCCACTCTTACCCTTGGCAAATCGTCGAATAAGGATCTTATGAATAACGCCGCTCGCAGTTCCGAAAATCGCAAAGGGGCAAAGCATTAAAATGATCGCGGTTCCTCGCGCCGTTCGGGATCCATGCGTGGCGAAAAACCCTAGAAGGCCTTTGTCCCGTATGAATAGTCGAGTCTAGTGATTTGACAGTCACATCTGTTTGATGGTTTACTCCCATTTGAAACTTTTCAAATGAGAGGGCGTTGCTCGATCAATGGGCATTCATGCAACTCCACTCTAAAAATCGGGCGAAAAGAATGGCGATGCTCGCAACGGCTCTGGCGTTGGTGGCCTCGGTCCCTTCTTTGCTTGCCCAGCTTTCGCAGGATGAACTCGCCGACCATCAGCGGTCTGCGCAGCAGGCCGAGGCCCGAGGGGATTTCGGCACAGCTGTCCAGGATTATGAAGTCCTGGCGCACGCTCTGCCGAAGAACGGTCAAGTTCAGAGCAATTTAGGAGTAGCGCTCTACTTCCACCACGATCTCGGAAAAGCGACCGAAGTACTTCGTCGGGCAATCGCACTCAATCAGAGCCTTTACACTCCACATCTGTTTCTTGGACTGGCAATGGTCCGGTTGTCGCAGCCCGACGAGGCCGTGGCAGAGTTGACAAAGGCAATTGCCATTAACGCCACGGACCCGCTGGCGCATACCTGGCTGGGTTATGCATACACGGCGCAGTCGCGCTATGAAGCTGGCGCGGAACAACTCGAGTTGGCTGCCCAGGAAGACCCAACGAATCCGGACATCGTGTATGCCTTGGGCAAATGTTATCTCGCGCTCGGTAAGGCGGCGATTGCGCACTTATTCGAGGTGGCTCCAGATGGAGGCCGAACATGGCAGCTTGCGGGAGAGCAGTTTGAGGCGCAGGGCAATAGTGGCAAGGCGCTGAGAGCATACCTTGGCGCGATGAAGAGACGCCCCGACATCGAGGGCCTCAAAGCAAAGATTCTTGCACTGGGAGGAAGCTTGCCGGAATCCGGCGGCAACGTGGCCGGCCCCAACGCTCAGGAAGATGCGGCCTACGAGAAGGTGCGGCAGTACGAGCAAAAAGCAAACGATGCCTTTGAAAGAGTCTCTCAGATTGATCCCGATTCTTATCGGGTACACCAGATTCAGGCGGATTCTGATGTCGCCGCGGATCGCGTTGACGATGCGATCAAAGAATACAAGATAGTGTTACAAAAGAATCCAGATTTGCCCGGAATCCATGAGGCTCTCTGCGATGCAATGGCGCGGGTTGGACCGATTCAAGAGGCTCTCAAAGAATGCAAGGCGGAGATCGCGGTTACGCCATTCAGCGCTGAAGCGTATGTGGACGCCGCCCGGGTTTATCTCCAGGTGGGCGACGATACCCAGGCCGCAGTTTTCCTGGAAAAGGCTCTCAAACTGGATCGGCCGCCCATCGTAGTTTATAGATTGCTAGGCAAGCTTTATCTAAGCCAGGGGAAGTATCAGGCCGCGGTCAAGTCTTTGAGCAAATATCTGGCCGTTGAAACCAGGGACTCTAATGCCTATTACTTGATGGCTAGAGCCTGTAAGTACACTGGCGACACGCAGGGAATGAACCAGGCAATTGCCGCGTACAAGAGAACATCGGAAGTGTTCAAAAATGCGAGTTATGCGGAGCATGCTCTTGACACCAAGCATTACGAAGAGGAAGGCCCTGACGATGGACATAAGAAAGAGCCTTGATAATTCCGGCCCTGAGCGGTGCCGCCATGTACTAAGGAGAATGAAATGAAAATCAAAGTTATTGCTGGAGTGATTGCCATGCTTTGCGGAAGTCTAGCCTGCCATGCACAGAGTGATTGGCAACAGAAAGTAAAGGACGAGTTGCCCTTGCTTGGCCATCGTAACTGGATCGTGATTGTGGATTCAGCTTACCCCCTGCAAACTTCACCGGGAGTTGAGACGATCGAGACGGGGGAGGATCAACTGGCAGTGGTGGACTACGTGCTCGGCGCGCTAAAAAACTCAACACACGTCCGCCCGCTGGTGCATTTGGATAAGGAACTGGAGTTTATACCGGAAAAGGAGGCTCCAGGAGTGTCGCGATATCGCGAAGAGCTGAAAGCGCGAATCAGCGAATTCTCAGTGGACTCGGTTCTACACCAGACATTGATCGATCGACTAGGAGAAACGGGAAAGAGCTTTCATGTGCTGATATTGAAGACGCGCATGACGATTCCCTATACGTCGGTCTTTTTGCAGTTGGACTGCAAGTACTGGGGCGCAGAGTCCGAGGCGCGATTGCGCGAGGCGATGAAAGCTGCGAATCCGCAGGAGAAAAAGCCCTAGCATCTGAATTAAGTTGAGCGCAAGAACCAGTTTGAGAATGATGGGAGAACAAGCAATGTCGACGTACGTTGTTTCAGCAGTTCGCGAGACTGATCCGGTTCCCGCGGACGAAGTCATTCTGATTGCAAGCGGGGATCTTCGCGAGTCCGCAAATCAGATGTGCTGGCCTGCTCAGTCCGCGATGGAAGAGGAAGTTGTAGCGGCTTTCAAGGCCGAAGGAATAAAGGTCAGAAGGGCTCATCCCTACGACGCGACGCGGGGCCATGGCTTCATTTCCAGCCAGCGGATGGGCATGGATGTTTTTATGGGGATTCATCCCACGGCTCCCATTGTGATTGCAGAAGCTGTATGGCAATACAGTCACAACATCCTGGCCGGCCTCAAAGACCACCGTGGGCCAATTCTGACGGTTGCAAATTGGTCGGGTCAGTGGCCGGGTCTCGTCGGCATGTTGAATCTGAATGGCTGCCTGCATAAGGCTGGGGTTCCTTTCAGTTCTCTCTGGAGCAAGGATTTTAAGGATGAGTTCTTTCGAAACGGAATCCGCCAGTGGCTGAAAGAGGGAATAGTAACCCAAGACAAAAGTCATGTGCGTGAATTGGATGTTGCCTCTTTGTCGAAGCCGGAAAGGGAACTAGGCATTGCGCTCGCTGAGCAACTCAAGTACCGTAAGGCCATTGTCGGAGTCTTCGACGAAGGATGCATGGGAATGTATAACGCCATCGTTGAGGATCATCTGCTGAATGGCGCGGGCATTTACAAGGAGCGCCTCAGCCAATCGGCTCTGGTTGCTGCCATGCGCCAAGTTTCAGCAGAAGAGGCGCAGGCCATTCGCAGCTGGCTGGATGCGAGCGGGCTCACATTTGTAACCGGACCCAATGAGGCCACGGATCTGACCGATGCGCAGATCCTTGAGCAGTGCAAGATGTATGTTGCGGCGCTGCGAATAGCGAGCGGATTTGGCTGCGATGCGATCGGGATTCAATATCAGCAAGGGCTGAAAGACAGCGTTCCAGCATCAGATCTCATCGAGGGGTTGTTGAACAACGCCGAACGCCCGCCCGTTTTGGGCGACGATAAAAAGGAACTCTACGCCAGGGCGCCGCTTCCGCATTTCAATGAGGTGGATGAATGCGCTGGAGTGGACGCGCTGATCACCAATAGGGTGCTCACCGCGATGAAGCTTGATCCCGCCACCACACTGCACGACGTGCGCTGGGGCGAACGCTACAAAGGCTCGGGAATCGACGATTTTGTTTGGGTCTACCAGATTTCAGGCGCCGTTCCGGCCTCTCACATTGCGGGCGGGTATCGCAAAGCCACAAGTGAGCGGCAACCCCCGATGTATTTTCGTCTGGGCGGCGGAACGTTGAAGGGTATTTGCAAACCGGGCGAGATCGTATGGAGCCGCGTGTTCGTTGAGAACAACGCTTTGCATCTAGATATGGGGCGAGCAACTGCCATCGCGCTACCCGAGGAAGAAACGGAGCGTCGTTGGAAGCTGACCACCCCTCAGTGGCCAATGATGCATGTGATTGTGCATGGTGTGACGCGGGATCAGTTCATGGCCCGGCACAGGGCGAACCATGTAAACGTAGCTTACGCACCTTCCGCGGAAGATGCCGATAAAGTGCTCGCCGCCAAGGCATCAATGTTTGCGCACCTTGGTATCAAAGTACATCTGTGCGGCGTTTGAGCCACGCCTTGAGGCGGACTTGCTTCCAGATGGCGTGTCTTGAAGTACTGTCTGGCTTCAACCGGGAGTGCGCAAGATTTGTTCGGTAGTTAAACGATTAAATACGTGAGATAATTTCCTCGCTCGCAAGGAGGGCTTCCCTATGGAGCGTTTTTCCCTTCCGAAATTTCGAAACCTCGGACTGCTTTTTCATTTGCGCTGCGCGGCTCTAGCCCTTCTGGCGGTCCTTTGCGCAGTGCCAGCAGCCGCACAAGACTCTCAATGGGTAAGACCGATGAAGCCTGGAGATCCTCTGGTCTGGGGCCGGCGCGATGGTATTGTTTTTGGCCTCTACTCGCCCGGCGGCATCAAAGGTCCTCGCGGCTTGATTCGTGTGGGTCTTTTCACCCCGGACGCAACGGGACCGCAGCTCCTGAACTTTATTGCCGTGGAGCCTGTGATTCAAGGCCCGGGGACACGCTCCGATCGCATGGCCTTTAGCGAGATGGAAATGAGCACGTTGGACCCCGGGCTGCGTGGCAAGCGGATGTGGGTGCATCCGGAAGATGGCGACAGCGCTGGCTTTGCCGGTGGCACGCTTGAGACTCTGCATGCCGGCAGTGCAACAGTTGAGCGCCTTTCGGTGCGCATCGACGTGGAGAAGTTTACGCAGAACGGGGCCCACGTCTATGTGATTGCATCCATCGACAGCGACAAGCCCAGCGAGTTGCGGTTGTCGACCTTTGCGGAAAGCGATAGCCCTCCACTGGAAGAACTTGGCCTCACCGCAACCATGGGTAACTACGAACGGCTGCGCCTGCTGTGGCTTAAGGATCGCGTCGTAGATAGCCGGGAACTGTTCGCGACGTTTCTATGGCCGAAGCACTGGCGGATGGAAACCGGCGACGACTTTGCGGAGAAGCAAAATTACCCACTGCCGGAAATGCTGCGCTCGGGTGACGGCGACGCGATTGTTTTTTGCACTTCCAGCGAGGCCGATCCGCGGCATACGCTGGGGAACGATACCGCGCACTGGGTGTACACGCTGCCAAAAATTACGCAATACTGGCGCGTGCCCGGCCATGAAGTGCAGCCCGATCTGCGCGTGCGTGTGAACGCGCGCCACACCTATTGGGCATCCACCGCGCCGGTGCTGGGGGGCGTGGCTTTCGAGAACTTCGAGGTGCGGCAGCGCTTCGTTCCTGGGCAGACCTCCATCTTCGGGATCACCGAGCAGGAGCCATGGGTCTTCTATCATGGCCTTTCGCATCTCGCGCCGCCGGCAATGGGCGATCCGCCTCCTGCCTCGGGGACCGTCCGTTAGAAGCGCTAACAAGCAAGAACAGCACGCCGTAGAGGTCATCTCGGCATCGAGGAAAGCAGGGGCATGACAGTCGTTGCAGGAGTTGATTTTGGTACGTTGAATGTGCGGGTCACGCTGGTCGACGCGGAAAAGGGACGGCTCGGAACAGCGATTGCCCCATACTCGCTTCATCGCACACGCGAGGACTCTGACCTGGCTACGCAGGCCCATGCGGACCAGATGAGTGCTCTGGTAAATGCCACCCGCGAGGTGCTGCGCCTCACCAATGTTGCAGGCGAAACCGTCGCCGCCATGGCATTGGATACAACCGGCTCCAGCGTAGTAGTCGTTGATGACAAATTGCAACCTCTCGATGAGTACTACTTGTGGTGCGATCATCGCGCACATCTTGAAGCTCAGCAAATCACTGCGATGGCTCATGCCACGAAGCTCGAAGCGATCGAGTGGTGTGGCGGCGTGTACTCGCACGAGTGGGGATGGGCGAAGCTGTTGCATTGGCTACGTCATGCCACAGATGAAAAACGTGCGTGTTTCGCAACCGCTTTGGAGCACTGTGACATGGTGGCGGCGACGCTTACCGGGGTAACCTCTGTCGCGCTCATAAAGCGCAGCGTCTGCGCCATGGGCCATAAGTGGATGTGGAACCCGAAGTGGAGCGGCCTTCCCTCGGAAGAATTTCTCGCCTCAGTCGACCCGCTTCTCAAAGGCGTGCGCAGCAAGATCGGCGGTGAATTTCTCACTTCAGATCAAATTTATGGCGGACTGAGCGAGGAGTGGGCATCTCAGTTGGGCATGAAGCCTGGTATTCCGATCCCGGTTGGAGCACTGGACGCCCATTGGGATGCGATTGGCGCAGGGTGTCGGGAGGGCGATGTCGTGAACGTCATCGGAACCTCCACTTGCATTATCGCGATAGCCGCCAGGATGGAGCTGGTGCCAGGAGTGTGCGGTGTCGTGCCCGGTAGCGTCCATCCCAAGCTCTCAGCCATTGAGGCAGGACTCTCGGCCGTAGGCGATATCTTCGACGCCATCGCACGCCGCGCCGGCGTGGATGTGAAGCAGCTTGCCGATGGCCTGGAATCCTATGTGGCGGCCCAGACGGGGTTGCTGCGCGTAAGCTGGGACAACGGCGACCGCACCGTGCTCGTGAATCCTGAACTTGGCGGCGTCACTTTGGGCTGGAATCTGGTGCATACAGCGCAGGACGAGCTCTTCGCTGCCATCGAAGGGACAGCATTTCATACCCGCATCATTCTGGAGCGGATGGCAGAGCACGGCGTAGCGGTGCAGAGAGTGATCAACGGCGGCGGCATTCCGCAAAACAGCAAAGTGATCAACCAAATCTATGCGAACGTCCTGGGAAAGCCCGTGTTGGTTCCGCAGGGAACGCCCACAGGTTTGGGATCGGCCATCATGGCCTTCGTTGCCGCGGGAGTTTTTCCGTCAGTGGACTCAGCACAAGAAAAACTGTGCCTGCCGTTCAAAGCATACGAGCCGCGGCCGGAATCGGAAGCGCGCTACGAGAAGCTCTACCGGCTTTACCGGAAGATTTACTTTGCCCTGGGAACGCGAAATGCCGCACAGGCGGCTTTAGGCGATGTTCTTCCAGAACTGAGAAGCATCGCCGCGGAGGCGCGCCGCGAATTGCGTTAAGTCGAATCACGTGAACTGGGTTCGCCGAGTTGGCTCTCTTAAGCGCCCACGCGGCGATGATTGGGCAGGTGTCGCTGCGGACGTGTTGAATCCCGGATGACGAGTGTAGGCACAATCCGCACAATCACCGGATCCCCGGCCAGCTTGCCTTCGATGCGGTCCATCAGCATGGCGGCGGCGCGTGCCCCCATATCGTAGCTTGGCTGCACCACGGCGGTCAGGTGCGAGTGGAAGGAATTATCCAATGTCAAATCATCGAATGTGGCAACCGCAATGTCGTCCGGACACTTGATCCCCAGCTCTTCAAATGCTTGCAGCACGCCCAACGTCATTACGCCATTGCATACAAAAACAGCAGTCGCTTTAACCCGGCTCTTCATCAGTTGCTTGCCTAGCCGGTAGCCTGAGTCATAGCGGTAGTCACCCTCAAGGATCAAAGATTTATCCGGGGAAATATCCGCCTCGCCCAGTGCCTCCGTATAGCCCTGTAGGCGTTCGCGCGCATTTTGCGCCTTCAATTGCCCCGTAACGATCGCAATCTTGCGATGGCCTGACTGGATCAGGTGCCGCACGCACTCCCGTCCGCCGCGAACGTTATCCAGGAACACGGAATCCGTTGTTATACCTGGTATCGATCTATCCAGGCACACCACAGAAACCCCGGAAGCGATGGTTTGGCGAATGTGACTCGTATCGTTGCCCAGCGCCGAAATGAGCAAAATCCCGTCAACGCGGTAAGAGCGAAGAGCAGAAACTATTCGGCGCTCGCGTCCGATCTGATCATCGGTATTTGCCGCCACCAGAAAATAATCGCGCTCGAATGCAGCGTCCTCGGCGCCACGAATGATTCCGGGAAAGAATGGGTTCGTGATGTCCGGCAGCACCAGCCCCAGCATCCTCGTCTGCTTAACCTTCAGACTACGAGCGATTGCATTGGGATAGTAGTCCAACTCGCGAATCGCGTTTTGGACCCGCGTCCGCAACTCCGGGCTGACACGCCTGGTACCTCGAATTACGTTGGAAACAGTTGCAATTGAAACGGAGGCACGTTTTGCAACTTCTATGATGGTAGACATTCGCCGTGAGCATCCTTTCGATCGGCGATTAAACGCTTAACTTCAACGCTATTTCACCACGGCCAAGCCGGTTTGATCCCGGCAATATCCTACTGGTTGACTCGATACTGAGACAAATATACGACAAAATAACCTCGCTAGGGCAGAACCGTTGCCGAAATGTGTTGACAACTCAAGATGAACCTGATTTAAAATCCCTCTGTCGGATTTAAAGGTTTAAATCCGAAAGGAGAGAGACCCAAATGAGGTTCTTGAAGTTTTTGCCAGTCGCACTGTTCATGGTTATCGTTATCGCTGCCCTCTCGCCGGGGCAAATGTGGGGCCAGGTAAACCTGGGCGCCGTCAAGGGCGAGACGCAGGACGCGCAGCATGCCGTTGTACCGCACGCACAGCTCACCTTGAAAAACGAAGCCACAGGAGTTGTCGCATCCACTGTGTCCGGACCGACTGGGGAATTCAGCTTCCTCGATCTTTCGCCCGGCACTT
Organism: Occallatibacter sp.; assembly: GCA_036489415.1. GTDB lineage: Bacteria > Acidobacteriota > Terriglobia > Terriglobales > Acidobacteriaceae > Telmatobacter. Next base: position 20,678 of record DASXFS010000014.1, read on the forward strand.
ACACGCTCACAACCGTCGCGCAGGGCTTTGGCACCGTTGCTCAGGAGCACATTGTCGTGGGCGTAGGCAGTACGCTGGCGCTCACCGTCACGCTCTCAGTCGGTCAAGTGCAGCAAACGTTGACGGTCAGTGCCAACAGCGCCGAGTTGGAGACGCAGACATCGGACATCGGTTTGAGCATTTCTCCAGAAGAGATCAAGGATTTGCCTGTGTCTCTTAGCGGAGATATGCGCAATCCTTTGAACTTCGTTATTCTTACTCCCGGCGTATCTGGCTCGCAGCCTGGCGCCACTCCGGATTACCGTCTGAATGTCGCCGGCTCTCCGTCGTATGGCGATGAAGTGTACATCGATGGCGTTCCTATGATGAACACCACCGAGCCCGGCAACATCAGCAATAATCACCCGCCCATCGATGCGATCAGCCAGTTCAAGCTAATCACCAGCAATCAGTCGGCGCAGTATGGCCTGGACGAGGGCACGGTCTCTTTCGCATTCAAGTCGGGAACTAATGCCTATCACGGGAGCGGTTTCGATTACCTGCAAAACAGTGCCCTCGATGCTGCCGGCTACGTGGCTGACGAGTTGCACGAACCCAAGCCGCCCCTCAAGCAAAATGAATTTGGCGGTACCTTCGGCGGCCCGGTGCGGATTCCCTGGCTCTACAATGGCCATGACAAGACCTTCTTCTTCGTCGATTACACCGGCTTCAAATATCGCCCCAGCGCCTACGACTCAACTCTGACGACCTTTCCAGCACAGTTCGCGCAAGGCAATTTTTCGCAGGCTCTCGGCGCGCAACTCACTGATCCGGCGAACGGAGCCTTGGTTGTCGATCCAGCGGGCAGACCGGTCTACTCGGGCGAAATCTACAATCCCACAACGCCCCACTATGTCACAGGCCCTGATGGCAAAAGCTATCAAGTTCGCGATCCGTTTGGTCCCGGCTCTGCGCCCACCAACGTAATACCCGCGGGAACAGCGGGTCTGAGCACGGTATCTCAGGCCATTCTGCCGCTGTTTCCTACGGCCATCAACAGTGCTCCCAATGACAATTATCTCCGGCTTGAGACCTCGTCCATCGATGAACACCGCCTCGTCGTCAAGATCGACGAACATATTTCCGAGAAGCACACATTGTCCGGAAGCGTGTTCACCGGCGGATATTCCAACACCAACAACGGCACCCTGAATCTGTATGACGCCTCAGACTTCACTGCGCCCACTACGCAACTACGCCTCCAATACAACTATGTACATTCCCCCACCATGTTCAACAACTTCAACGTCGGTTATATCCGCGACAAGGGATTTAACGGACCGCTTGAGGCGGGCCCAAACCCTGGACCAGGATTCGGTATCTCAGGATTTCCGGCTTACCCAGCCGGCACTCCTCTTGCCGGTTTCGCCATCGGCACGGTTCAGAATGAACTCGGCGGAGCCGATGCATCGTCGGATACGGAAGGCCGCTTCTACGTCAGCGACAACGTGACCATGATTCGCGGATCGCATAGCATCACGGTCGGCGGCGAGGGTCGCTACCTGCAGCGCGGCGAAACCGGATTTCCGAATGGCGCCTTCACATTCGAGCCAACCGAAACGGCTCTCAACGGCACTGGCTTTGACGCAGGCACCAGCAACGCGGTTTCAATACCCGCTGGTACCGGCGCACCGGCCGCCAGCTTCCTCTTTGGTGGTGTGAACTACATCAACATCACTTACCCCGCCACTCCGTCCTACCGGTGGTCGCAGGGTGCAGTGTTTGTTCAGGATGACTGGAGAGCGTCACAGCATTTGACGCTCAATATCGGCGTACGCTATGACATCCAGCTGCCGAGGTCAGAGGCCCATGGAAATATTTCCACCATGGATCCAACCCTCCCCAACCCGAGCGCTGGAGGCATTCCCGGAGCGTTTCAGTTCTATGGCCCTGGCAATAACAGCCTGGGACAACCGCGCGCAGGATCGAACCGCATCGGGACCATCGATTATCGCGGAGTTCAACCCAGAATCGGTTTTGCCTACTCCCCCGTCTGGGGCCACGATACGGTGATTCGCGGAGGCTTCGCGGTCAGCCGCCCAATCGGCAACGACAATAGCGAAAGCGACATCAGCGGAGCCCAATATACGTCCGGCTTCTCTAATCTCGCAATGCTCGATCAACCGGAGGACTACATCGGCTCGCCGGCCTACAACTGGGACAACACCTATCCTGCATCCGGCGTTGCCGGCCAGAGCCTGAATCCGGGAATGCAGGTTGGCGATGGCAATCCGCCCATGATTCATCCCACTTCCGGCATCCCACCGGTTCAGTTCTACTGGACCACTCAGATTGAGCACAAGCTTTCGCCCAGCATCATTGCCACAGTTGGTTATGTGGGAATGCACACCTATCACCTCGGACTGTGGGCGAAGCCGAACGAGACAGACTACAAAACGGTCATCCCTAAGTACACACCTGCCGCGCAGGCTGACGGAATGCCGTTGAACGAATGGCTCGAATTGCCAATCACCGATTCGAGAATCCAGGCAGCAGGAATCACCTCGCCCTGGCCCGGCTTCGCTTCAGTGTTTGGGTCAGCCGCGACTGCAGCTCAGGCGCTCAGACCGTGGCCGCAATATGGCGATGTCGATAATCCTCTGGATCCCATTGGCAGCGTCTCCTATAACAGTTTGCAAACCAGCGTACAAAAACACTTCTCTCAAGGGTTGACTGCGCTGCTTGCATGGACGTTCTCGAAAACAATTGGAGACGTCGATTCAAACTCCGGGCCAAGTGCCGCAGCGCAAAATGCGATTTATTCAGGCGGATTCCAGCAGGATTTCTACAACCAACCCTCAGAACGCTCCGTCACCAGCTCCGATGTACCCCATGTGGTATCGCTCAGCTATACCTATGAGCTTCCATTCGGTCCGAAGAAGAAGTATCTCAACCATGGCGGCCTCGTCGGCAGGGCCGTGGGAGGCTGGTCTGTTTCCGGCATCCAGCAATATCAGAGTGGCCGGCCCATCCACATTGAGTACGACGCATTCGGCTCGAACAACCCCTACTTCGCCGGCGGCGATGGCTACGCATTCCGCGTGAACGTCGTTCCTGGCCAACCGCTCAAGAACCCGGCCTACAATCCGAAATGCTCCGGTCCGGTGCAATCGACCGCTGGCCGCCAGCCCTGCCAGTTCTACATCAATCCGGCGGCATTCACCATGCCTGCCGCGGCTACATTTGGCAATGCTCCCAACCTGTTCTCAGCTCTGCGCCTGCCGCGCTACAGCGATGAAGATCTCTCGCTTTCCAAGCGAACAACGATCTTTGAGAACCTTGACCTTCAATTCCAAGCCAATTTCTTCAACGCCTTCAACCGCACCGTGTTTTCCAATGGAGGCAACTCTCAAACGTTCATCATCAATGCCGCTCCGCCAGACCTGAGCGCTGCCTCGCTGTCCAATTCAAGTACCGTCTTCGGTATCATGGCCGCGCAGCAGAATGGGCCCAGGATCATACAATTCGGTTTGAAATTCGAGTTCTAAACGCAACCCGGCGGCCATGCTCTCATGCAGATTTGCCATGAGAGCATGGCTGCTCATTTCACCAGCAGGATTTAGCGCGGGATTCCACTCGTTCCGATATTTAGCGTACAGACAAGCCGGATTTGCAAAATAGATACAATCTAAAACTGATCATTGTTGTCGGCAGTATTACTCATCCGTCCAAGTTCTCAGCTTGATAGACGCATCCTGACAGCGGCATGATTAAGTGCCTGCCCTGCGGAAGTAGTGGCCATCCTAAACGCGATTACGCTTGCCCTTCTCTTGTTCCGGCGGCGTCTGATCCGTGGTGGGCAGAACAGGGTGCGGCAGCGTGGCTGCTTCGTATGTTGCCAGGCGCAGCGGACCGCTGGTATCGGGTAGAATCGGCGGCACGCCTTTCGCATCGCTGAATCGAAGCGCCGAGGTCAGGTCGCCAAAGGTCTTGCGGCGCCACTCACTGATATTGGTTTCACGCACACCGGTAAACTTCTCCAGCAACTGAAGCACGGAAGTGTGATCGAACAGCTCGCTCGAAACCCATCCTCCCGCCGTCCAGGGAGAGATGAGAATGCAGGGCACGCGGAATCCGCCGCCGATGGGAAGGCCATTCACAAACTCGTGCGGCGTGCCCTCCGCGGGAACCGGCGGAGCCACGTGGTCGAAGATACCGTCGTTCTCGTCGTAATTGAGGATGAACAGCGTCTTTTCCCATACCGCTGGGTTCGCCGCAATCGCATCGATTTTGCTGGCGATAAATGCTGCCCCGTCGGCAGGCATGTAATCCGGATGCTCAGACTGGAAACTCGTAGGGATGATCCAGGACACAGCCGGCAGCTTGTCGTTGATGGCGTCGTATTCAAACTGGCCTTCCGGGCCATGCACCATTCCCTTGGTATAGAGCGGAGAATTCTTCGGGGCTTCCTTGAAGGTCTTGAAAGTTTCCAGAAGATTGCAGCCGTAGTTATCTTCCTGTTGATAGACCTTCCAACTAATGCCGGCCTCTTCCAGCCGTTCGGGATAAGTTTTCCACGTATACCCGCCTGGCGGCGCAACGTTATCAATCATGGGTCCGCCATGCAGTCCGTCCGGGTCGATGGTGCCCGTCATCCAATACATGCGATTCGGCCAGGTAGGGCCCATCACTGAGCAGTGGTAAGCATCGCACAGAGTGAAAGCTTCTGCCAGAGCAAACTGGAAGGGAATGTCTTCGCGCGTGTAATAGCCCATGCAGTATGGGCCGTGCGCTCCGTCCGCCTTGCGGTGCGCGGGCAGCCATTGGTCCATCTTGCCGCCGTTCCAGGCCTGGTGTTGCACTGCCCAGGCATGACTGGTGGAAGGAATCTTTTGCGCGCTGCTCTGGCGTGTGTCCAGATGAAACGGAAGCAGGTAGCCGTTGGGGTTGACAATATCCGGCTGATAAAAGACAGACCGGCCTTCGCTCAGTTTCAGCGCCGCTGGATCGCCAAACCCCTGCACGCCGGCCATGGTGCCAAAGTAGTGATCGAAGGAGCGATTCTCCTGCATCAGCAGCACAATATGCTTGATGTCCTGCAGCGAGCCCTGCCTGGGCGGCGCTTGCGCCAGCGCCTGCAGCACGTTAGGCGGCAACAGCATTTCCGCTCCCGTAGCCGCGGCGATAGTGGCCGCGCCCCTCAGCAATCGACGACGAGTCAGCATGGCAGAAACCTCATTCAGGCCGGAAAGTGCCTGTGATTTCGCAGAGTCAGAGCATTGCCGTTACAGCATTTTCGATTCTGCTCTTTACAGAAACTAGGAAGCTGAGTGGCTTTTTCCCTCAAGCAAAGCCACCTTGCACGGTTTCGTAACGTCAACATGTGAATCGAAAATGCTCTAAGGACGCAAACGCGTCCTAAACGCTATCTTAGCCAAACCCTGGCGAACCATCCTTCAATAAATGTTTGCGATCTTAAAAGTCTTTGGGATCTAGTACCACATGGTGGATTCGATTCGCTTGAACTCGGACTAAATATGTCGTATATTCAATCTCGGACTGATTTTGTCGTATATCTAGGCAAAGCCGTTGAATTACGGCCAACCGCTCTCAGCATCGGGAACTCTAACAGGAAATCTTTAGGACGAACCACCAGGTCCTCGCAGGAAACTCTTGGCGGAGACCGCAAGGACCTGGCCACCACAACCCTGAACGGTCGCGGACTGTTTCCACTATAGGTCTCGCATCCAAAGGATTCAACCGCCACGACGGCCAACGATTCCCTTCGCTGGCCCGAGAAACGTGCGCCTAGTGAGCCCAGAGCCATGAATCGTGGAATCTTGATGAAAAATATCTGTCATCTTGTATCTAAAGTTGTCAAAAGCTATTGCCTGATCGTGTTCGTATCCGCTGCCATGGCGTGGGCCAGCGTGGCTGGAAGCATCTCGGGAACGGTCAAGGACCCCGCTGGAAATGTCATTGCGAATGCCGCCGTCACTCTCCAGGAAGTCAATACTGGCCTCACCTATCAGGCACGCACCGACAGCAAAGGCTATTACACGCTGCCCGTGCTCCCGGTCGGCAACTATGAATTGGATGTGAATGTCTCAGGGTTTCGCGGCTATCGGCGCAAAGGCATCGTGCTTGATACAAACGCGGCGCTTACTCTCGATGCCGCGCTTCAAGTCGGCAGCGCAACAGAGACCGTGAGCGTGAGCGACGATACCTTGCATGTGGAAACCATCAGCACGCAGATGGGCGAAGTGATCACCGGCAGGCAGATGACCGCGGTCCCGCTTGATGGCCGCAGTTACACCGACCTTCTCTCGCTGCAGCCCGGAGTTGCGCCGGCAACATCGATTACCTCCACCACGGTTCAGGATGTTGGCGCCACCATCCTTGATCCTTCCGGAACACTCAATCCCGGCACCATCTCCGTCAATGGCCAGCGTGAGTTTGCCAACTACTTCAGCGTGAACGGCAGCGATGTGGAAGAAGACGTCAACGCCGGCACAGCTGTTGTTCCCAACCTCGACTCCATCGCTGAGTTCCGCATAGTTACCAGTAACTTCGACGCCGAGTACGGAGAATTCTCCGGCGGCCAGATCAGCGTAATCACCAAGTCCGGAACCAACCGCTTCCACGGCAACGCATTTGATTTCCTGCGCAACACTAACCTCGATGCCCGCAACTATTTCTCGCCCACGCGAGGCGCATTCCGCCAAAACCAGTTTGGGGGCACTGCCGGTGGTCCAATCCGCCGTGACAAGATTTTCTTCTTCACCGACTATCAGGGGACACGCCAGACGCAAGGCATCGACACCGGCAACATCAGCGTGCCTTCCAATGCGGATCGAACGGGTAACTTGTCCGATCTAGACAGTAACCTGTCCGGCGTGGTGGGCGGTCCATACTTTGCAAACCTCCTCACGCAGAAGCTGGGTTACTCAGTGGTTTCCGGTGAGCATTACTATGTTCCCGGATGCAGCGCCTCCGCACAGTGTGTCTTTCCCAACGCGGTGATTCCGCAGAGTGCGTGGTCGGTTCCCGCGCAGCGCATGCTCCAATACATCCCCGCTCCGAATACTTCCACCGGAACCTTCGCCACTTCGGCCTTTAACCAGACTCTCCGCGATGACAAGGGGGCGATGCGCATCGACGCCAATACCCGATGGGGCCTGCTGTCGGCGTATTACTTCATCGACGATTTCAATTTGGATAACCCGTATCCGGTAGCTCAAAGCGGCTCCAGCGTGCCCGGCTTCGATGCCATTACCACCGGCCGTGCCCAGCTTCTTTCTCTTGGCGACACCAAGACGCTCGGCTCCACAATGGTCAATGAATTCCACCTCAGTTATGTGCGTGACTTTACCAACCTGGGCCAGCCCGTTGGCGGTCGCGGCGTAAGTCTAACCTCGCAGGGCTTTGAGAATGCGGATGGCACCCCAAGCATTGTCGCTCTCGATCCGAAAGGACAGAGCGTTGAGAACCTCAACTTCAACGGCTACTCAACCGGCGCCGCGGCCAACCAACTTATCCAGGCCAATAACACATATCAGACCGCTGACACCTTCTCGAAGGTTCTCGGCAATCACACCATGAAATTCGGCGCCGAGTTTCACGCCGATCAGGTAAATGGCGCTCCCATCGCCCAGTTCAACGGCAGCTTCGTCTTTTCTGGAACGGAAACAGGAGTAGACTTTGCCGATTTTCTGATCGGTGTGCCCAGCCAATACAATCAGAGCCAACTGAATCCGTTCTACGCACGCAATAAGTACGCAGGCCTGTTTGCGCAGGATAGTTGGCGCGCGCGTTCCAATCTCACGCTGAATTATGGCCTCCGCTGGGACCGCATTGCTCCCTGGTCGGAAAAGTACAACCAGATTTCAACCTTCGTGCCCGGCGCGCAGTCGGTTGTTTTCCCCGGCGCGCCTCCCGGCATTCTCTATCCCGGCGATCCGGGCGTGCCCAATACGCTTGCACCTATCGGCAATCTGAGTTTTGCGCCGCGTGTCGGCCTGGCATGGTCTCCGCAAGCTGCATCGGATAGCCTACTCGGCAGAATTTTAGGAGCGCCGGGAACCACCAGTGTCCGCGCCAGCTTCGGCAATTTCTACACGGCAATCGACGCGCTCTCGATCGGTGTACTGGCTGCGAATGCACCTTACGGCACCACCTATACCAGCCCGGAGGAGCCGCTCTTCGCAACGCCCTTTATCTCCGCGCCCGATGGAACCAACAACGGTCAACCCTTCCCCTACACATTCGCCCCGCTCAACTCCTCGCGCAGCCACCCGGACGCTGACATCAACTGGAGCACCTACGAGCCGATCAGCGGCATTCCGGGTTATGACATCCACAACCGCACTCCTTATACGGAGGAGTGGATGTTATCCATCGAGCGTCAGGCCGGGCCGAATACGGTTCTCAGCGCGAGTTATGTGGGTACATCCAGCCATCGCCAGCGTGTTCTCATTGAACCGAATGCTGGAAACCCCGCTCTCTGCCTGAACCTCAGCCAGCCTGGCGAAGTGCAACCCGGAACCGTTACCTGCGGCCCAGGCGGCGAAGACACCGTCTACTATCCGATTGCCGGCGGTCAGGTTGACGGAACGCGTGGACCGCTCGGCTCGAACTTCGGCAGCAATGCGCTTCAGTCCACCATCGGCCATGCAAACTACAATGCACTGGAATTGAGCGCTCGCCACACCAGTGGACGGCTCGAGTTCTCGGCCTCGTATACCTATGGCAAGTCGATGGATCAGTCTTCAAACGTAGCTGAAGAAGTTAACCCATTCAATCCCGCGCTTAGTTATGCCATTTCCTCTTTCGACGTGAAGCACAACTTTGTCACCAGTTATGAATATCAGTTGCCCTTCGAGCGGTTCCTTCCTTCAAACCGGCTATCTCAGGGCTGGTCGCTGTCCGGCATCACCCGCTTTGCCACCGGCTTTCCCATCACCATGGTCAATAACGGAGATAACTCCCTGATCGGCACAAATCCCAACGGGATTAACAACAGCAGCATTGACGAGCCTGATTACAACGGCGGCTCGCTTCGCTTGAACCACAATCCCCGTACGAATAGCGGTAATTACTTCGATGCGTCGGCCTTCAGCATGAATGCGCTGGGAACCCCAGGCACTGCAAAGCGCCGCTTCTTCTACGGTCCAGGCGCGGATAACTACGATATGGCGATCGCCAAGAAGCTGCCGCTTACGGATTCAAAAGCGTTGCTCTTTCGCGTGGAAGCCTTCAACGTCTTCAACCATACACAATTCAACGGCCCTACCTCCGTAGACGGCGACATCGGCAGTTCAACCTTCGGCCAGGCCATCAGCGCTGCTGCTCCGCGCATTTTGCAGGGTGCATTGAAGTTCAATTTTTAATTGAGACGAATCTCCGGGCATCCCGCTCCCGGTCATACAGCCAGGAAGGGGACGCCCAATGCCGGCGTGCCAAATTAGAAAATATGGTAGCGGACGCCGGCGCTGATGCCATAAGAATTCATGGATTCGTAAGTGGAGCCGTTGTAGGTAAACTGCGGCCAGATCTGATATTCGAAATCGGCCAGCCGGAAGCTGATGCGGCGCTTCCATCGATAGTCCACGCCGCCGCCGGGCGCTATCACTAGATAGTTTCCCTGAGCGAGGTTATAGGGAAAAGTAAGCTGGCCATCGCCCACCAACCCCTTGCCATAGAACTGCAGCTTGCCCCTGGCAAAGTGATAGCGAGGACCGCCCAGATAGGTTCTGACCTGTATCTGGGTGGGATTGTGGAACATCAGCCAGCGGCCCTCGGCTTCCAGCCCGAAGCGCCGCGGGGTGTCCACATCAACGACGCCGGCAAAGCCCAGCAGCTTCTGCTGGCCATATTGCACCTCGTAGCCTGAGGCTGTGGCGCCCACGGCGAGCGAGATGCCGCCCTTGTCTCCCGTGTACACCACCTGGGCAGATGCGGTGCGCGCCATGCCGAGGCCAACCACCAGCAAAACGAAAACGAAGATTGCGTGGCAGTCAGGCTGCGTGCCCCTCTTCTCGGGGGCATTTTTTCCGAATTGATAGAAGCTTTTCATCGATCTTCTGCTCATGCCTCAAGAGTTCGTTTTACTGCGTGATGGTGAGCGTGACGTTTTGGTATTCGGTGACGTTGCTGTTAACGCCCACGCCAACCACTTGAAAGGTGTAAGTGCCGGCTGTCGCGTCGTGCTGCGTGAATCCAATGCATCCGGTAGCCATCAGCGCCGCGCCCGAGAGCACAAGGATCAGCACCGTGCTCAAGATACTGGCATGACGCTTGCGGAAGCGCCACAGAACCCATCCCAGCAGGAAGCTGAAGGGAAGGAACAACCCTGCCAGCTCGGTTTTCCGTTGCACCGGCTGCTTGTTCATGGCCGAAGCGCCGCCGCCCAGCGGGTTGTTGGTGTCGATGGTCAGTTGTGTACTTGCCGGTGCGCTTGCGCTCAGCGGTACTGAGATGCTGGAGAAATGGCAGTTAACGCCGGCCGGCAGCGACGCGCAGCCAAGGCCGATAGTATCCGTAAAGCCGCTGACAGAAGCCAGTTTGACGGTAACGATGGAGTTCTGGGTTGTGGCCAGGTTCACCGCGTTGGGCGTTACCGTAAGCGTGTAAGAAGAGCCCATGCTGTTAACGCTCACCGGAGCCGATTGTGACGGTCCATGCAGCGCATCGCCCGGATAGGACGCGATGATGTTGTAAGAGCCCGCGCCCAGGTTCGGAGTCAGCGTGGCAACGCCATCGGCATTCAATGGAGCGCTTCCCACCGTGGTTGTCCCGTTGGTAAACGTCACCGTGCCTGTCGGTACCGGCCCCGGCACGCCGTTGTTCTGAACCGTGGATACCAGAATCGTCTGAGCGTTGGCGCCGGTAGTCGTTGCCGTGCTCAGGTCGGTGGTGGTTGGCAGCACTCCGACCACTTCGGTGATTGCGGCCGACGTGCTTGCCGCATTGTCCGCATCTCCGCTGTAGACCGCGGTGATCTGATAACTGCCAGCGGCGAGCGTCGCATTGGTCACCTGCGCTTTGCCGCTGGCGCTCAATGTGCCGGTGCCGAGCGCGATGGTTCCGTTGGCCAGGAACTTGACAGTACCCGTCGGCGCCACGCCGTTGCCTGTCACCGTTGCGGAAAACGTGATGGTGTGCTGCACAGTCGCAGGATTCGGCGCTGCAGTAACCGTCGTCGAAGCGGCGCCCAAAGCAACGACCACCGTCAGCGTCCCAGAACTGGCTGCATCATCTGCATCGCCGGCATAGTTGGCCGTGACGGTGTGCGTACCCACCGCCAGTGTCGAGGTACTGAAGGTGAACGACCCATTTCTCAGTGTTTGCGCTCCGCCATCCAACGGAACGGTTGTGCCATTGAGCGTGTCGGTGAATGTGACCGTACCGGCCGGCAGGGCCGTGCCCGCGTCAGCCTTCACCGTCGCGGTTATGGCCACCGGTTTCCCTTCGATGCCCGCCGGAGGCGTTGCCTTGAGCGTTGTGGTGGTGGCTGGTTGATTGATGACGAGCGAGATCGTTGAGGTGCTGCTGGCGTCATCCGCATCTCCGGAGTATGTGGCCACCAGGGTGTGCGTACCCGGCGCCAGCGCGGATGTACCGAAGGAGTAGGCTCCGCCGCTCAACGCCACTGCATTCTTGAGCGTCACGGTTGTGCCGCCTAGTGTGTCGGTGATTGTGACCGTTCCGGTGGGCGTGACTGTGCCCGAGTTGGGCGTCACGGCTGCGCGAATGGTAATGACATTGCCGGCGGTTCCTGGGTTAGGCGTCGCCGTGAGAGTCGTTGTGGTCTGCACCTGGTTCACAACCTGAACAGGCGCCAGGGTCGCTGTGCCGGGGCCGTAATTCGTGTCGCCTGTGTAAGTCGCCGTTACGTTGTATGACCCCACCGGCAGGGCGGAAATGCTGTAAGAACCCGTAGCCGGATTGCCGGAAAGCACGATACCCGGTGTGGCATATGCGGTCCCGCTGCCAACCGGTACGATCTGCAGCCTTACGCCGCCCGACGCGGGCGTAGAGCCCACCGTGGGAATCCCAACCGTGAAGACCACGGCCGTTCCATACGTAGAAGGATTCGGAGTTGAAGAAATCGTGAGCGCCGTGCCGTCCCGCACATCCTGGTTCAGCGTACCCTGGCTGGTATAAACCAGCGTGGGAGTCGTCGGCGTAAATACCGCCGTGATGGGGTTGGCGCCCTGCGGAAGTCCGGTGGCTGTGTAGGTAGCCGTGCCGGTGGCTCCGCTGGTGGTCACGTTGATCACGTTGTTGGTAAAGGTTGTCGCGCCATCGGTAAATGTGACCGTGCCGCTCAGCGTCTGCCCGCCCCCGTTGGTTCCGGAGATCGTCGCGGTAAAAGTCACCGGCGCGCCCAGTGTCGACGGATTGCTGGAACTGGCCAGGACCGTCGTGGTGTTTTCATAAACGGTCAGGGTGACTGTTGCCGTGGAGGAGTCTGTGCCGTAGATCGCCGTGATGGTGTGGACGCCGACCGCGAGAGCCGTCGCGGAGGTTGTGAAAATGGCCTGCCCGCCACTTAGCGTTTTTGTGCCGAGTACTGTTGCGGTGCCGCCATTCAGTGAGTCCTCGAAGGTAATACTTCCACTTGCCGTGCCGCTGGACGCGGTCACTTTTGCTGTAAGCGTAACCGGGCTTCCATAGGGGGAAGTCGGGGAAGGAGTGGATGTCAGCGAGATGGTGAATGATGCCGCATTGCCCACCAGAACAATATCCAGCGGCGTGTTGGTGTCATTCACCGTGTCGCCGGTCACGAACACATTGCCCAGCAACGGATCGCCCGTTGTCGAAGGCGCAAAATAAGCGCTGATGGTGCAATCGGCATCTTCTGTTAGGACATAGGAGAGGGGATTGCATGTGGTCGTCGCCGTATCGAGCGCGGCGTTGTTGGCTCCGGTAGCGGAAATATCGTTGATCGACGCCGAAGCATTTCCGTCGTTTTCCACAATCTGGGGTAGCGCGCTTGCCGATTCCTCGCCTTTCAACACCGCGGTGGGAAGATAATCGAGAACCGCAACGTTACTTTGAATCTCCTCGATCAGCATGTCGAAGTAGTCGGCAAAGTACACATTGCCCAGGCCATCCACATAGACCCCTATCGGCGCATACACGGTCGCCAACTCCGGCAGCCCCGTGGCGCCATTCATCGTAGCCGTGGTCTGTCCATTCACCGCAATCGCGGTGAGCGTGCCCTTTGTAGCGTTGGCCTTGCGAATGCAACTGTCCTGTGTGTCTGATATATACAGATTGCTGGCCGCGTCCACCGCAACACCGGAAGGTGAGTTGAGCGCCGTCGATGCCGTTGGCCCGTTCAGGCAACCGCTCCCTGCCACGCCGGTTCCGGCAACCGTGGATATCTTGCTGGATGGAGTGATGATGCCGCCCACTGCCGCAACCACGCGGATGCGATGGTTGGCCGAATCCGGAATAAACATGTCGCCGGCTGCGTCGAAGGCAACCGCATAGGGCAAGCTGAGGCCAGCGAGGTTTGCCAGACCCCCGTCTCCGGAATAAGTCCCTTTGCCGCCTGGCGTCTGATCGCCATCGCCGGCCGCCGTCGAAATGTCATCTGTCACCACATCCACCCTGCGGATGCGCTGGTTGGCGGTATCCGCAATAAAGAGGTCTCCGAACGCATCCACCGTGATGCCCCATGGCGCGTTCAACAATACCCCGGATGCCGTGGCCTTTGAGCCGTCCCCGCCGTATCCGGCTGTGCCCGTGCCGTCTCCCACCACCGTGCTGATGATGCCCGTGGAAGCATTAATCTCGCGGATCACATTATTCTTGGTGTCCGCAATATAGAGGTTGCCCGCGCCGTCTAGCGATACGCCGGAAGGAGAGTTAAGGGTCACGTTGGCAGACGATGCCAGATCGCCATCGCCCGTGTAGGCCGCGGTTCCGGTCCCCGCGATCGTGGTAATGATGCCGGCTCCGGAGCAAGTGGTGCCTTTAATGGTGATCTTGGCGCTGGCGCCGCAGACCATGCGGATCTTATTGTCGGAGCTATCGGCGATGTACATATTGCCGGCGCCGTCGATTGTGATGCTGGCCGGCTGATAAACAGTCGACAATGTTGCCGCAACCCCATCCCGCGGATCTGTCCAGGACCGGTCTATGCCGGCGACAGTAATCACATTGCCGGGTGTCAGAACATTCAGACCGCCTTGTCCCACGCCGGAAACATAAGCCGTGCCGAGGACATTGCCATTAAGGTCCAAAAGAATCACGGCGCCAATCCTCAATCCCGGATAGGCGGGAGTAAACGTAACGGATTCGTTGCAGGTATCGCCGACCGCTGAGAACGAAGCCGAAGCGCACGGCGTCGTGACAGAGCTGCCGCCCTTCGTAAATTCCAGCCCGGTGAGCCCACGTGTCAGCACTTCCACTGTGCTCACAGCGCCCGTGGCGCTGGCCGTGACGGTGACCGTCTGGGTCACTGCGCTGCCGATATTCTGCGGCGTCGCGAAGACAGCCTGTGCCCGCGCTCCGGCGGCAGTCAGCAGCAGGGCGGTAAGAGCCAGCATTCCCTTGAGGCGGCGCGTCGACGCCGGCTTGGCGCTCGCGGCAGGCCCGGGGAAGGCATTGCGCGGAGTCTCGTGACTCGCGAACGGAGGCAAGGTGTTACCTTTGCGCAGATTCATGGGATCTTCCACACTCGTCGTCTTTAGTTCTGACATCATGTCCAACATTTCTTTGAGCCAGTAAAATCAGCCCAATAAGCACATTCCGGGGGTTGAAGTGATTCCTTACTCGCCGAGTATACCCATTACGTAAGTTTGTACCGATGGCACTTTCAGGTCATAGGAAAGTGACTAAAGTGAGTACTCCGGGGTGAGTACACCTCGACGGAGCGGGATGGATCGAGAAGTTTCGGCGGATTTTCCAACCGGCCTACCCTGTAACTAGTCCTGTGAGAGTGGGCCGGAGTAGTCTGGTGAAACCATGAGTCCATCCGCGCAACAACCCCAATTGAATCTCGCCCAGACCTCCGACTATCGCGAGTCCTATGCCAACAGCGTGCAGGTACGCGTGAGCGTGTGGGACTTCCAGCTCATCTTTGGCCTGGCGTCGAGCGAGAGCCCGGAGCAGGTCAACATCCGCAATCACCAGGGAATCTTCCTCAGCCCGCAGCAGGCCAAAGCGCTCTGGAATGTGCTGGGACAAAACCTGGCGCAGTACGAGCAGGCCTTTGGAGTCCTGAATCTGGAGCCGCACGGCCACACCTTTCCGCAAGGCCCGGTCAATTAGGACCGTAATCTCCTTTTCTTTGGTCTCAGGAGCGATCGCTTGCGATTGAAACGACTCATGCAGCCGAGGCTGGATTCGCCGCTGCCTCTCTGGATGATCTTTCCAGTGGTGTTTGCCGCGCTCTACGCCAGCCACTTTACCCTGCTGCGTCTGCCTTATTACTGGGACGAGGCGGGCTATTACATTCCCGCGGCTTGGGACTTCTTCCGCACCGGTTCGCTCATTCCCGTCAGCACGCTCACTAATGCCCATCCTCCGCTGCCCAGCATCTATCTGGCGCTGTGGTGGAAGATCTGCGGCTTCTACCCCGAGGTCACGCGCGAGGCCGTGCTGATGGTGGCCGCCCTCGGCCTGCTGGCGGTTTGGCGGCTCGCCATGCGGCTGGTCGGCGTTGGCAGCGTCGCCTTCTGGACCGTGCTTCTCACCGGCATTTACCCCATCTGGTTTGCCCAGAGCATGATGGCGCAGGCAGACATTTTCGCCGCGGCCTGCGCGCTTTGGGGGCTGGTTTTTGCGCTGCCCGATCGCGACCGCAAGCCCTGGGCGGCGGCGCTCTGGTTTGCCGCCGCCGCGCTTTCAAAAGAGACGGCGATCGCCATTCCGCTCACACTAGCCGCCGTGTGCGTGGTGGAAGGGTTTCAATCCAGGCCGCCCTTGCGGTTCCGGCTGTGGCGCGAGGCCGCGTGGCTCTCAAGCTGCGTGCTGCCGTTGGCCGCGTGGTACGCCTATCACTACGCGAAAACCGGCTTTCTGTTCGGCAATCCCGAGTTCCTGCGCTACAACGCCGAGGCCACGCTCGATCCGGTGCGAATTCTGGCCGCCTTTGGCCACCGCATCCTTCATCTCACCGCGCACATGAACATGTTCGTGCCCGTGTTGATGACCATTGCGGCCCTGCTCCTGAAGCCGCGTCCGGACGCAGACGGGCATGAGCGCGCCACTATCGGCTTCGCGGCGCAGCGGCGCATTTTCCTGCTGCTGTTGATGAGTGCATTGCTGTTCAGCGTGCTGGGCGGCGCGCTGCTCACGCGTTATCTGTTGCCCATGTATCCGCTGGTGCTGCTGGTTGCGGTGGCCACCTTTTACCGCCGCGTCCCTTACTGGCAGGGCCTGGCAGTCTTTTCAGCAGCGGCTTTTCTGGTTGGCCTGTTCATCAATCCGCCCTACGGGTTTGCGCCGGAAGACAACCTGGCCTTCGTTCACGTGGTGCGCCTGCACGAGGCGGGAATTGCGCAGTTGAACAAGCGCTATCCCGGAGCCACGGTCCTCACCGCATGGCCCATGTCCGACGAGCTCACCCGTCCCGAGTTGGGTTACTTGAAGCAGCCTTACGACGTTTACCGCCTGGAAGATTTCAGCGCCGCGCAGATTGACCGCGCAGCCGACGAGCCGGCCAAGTTTTCAGCGGCCCTGGTGTTTTCAACCAAGTACGACCCGCCGCATCCGCTGTTGAGCCTGGGCGCCAGGAGCGCGCAGCTCGATGAAAAGTACTTTGGCCTCCACCACGATCTGCCGCCCGAACAGATTGCCAAGCAACTGGGCGGGCAACTGGTGTGGGAGAAAGCCGACCAGGGCCAGTGGGTAGCCCTGATCCGGTTTCAGCGGGTGCTCGACGCGGCGGTGCGAGTGAGCGGGGATTCCTTACCCTGAAAAGAGAAGTCCGATCCACGAGGAGGTCCACATGTCCGATTCAGCCGTTGAATTTCCCTACGAAACCCGCTTGAACATTCTCTATCCCTCGCTTGAGGTGATTGACGAGAAAGCGCTCGCCGATGCCTGCCAGTTCAAGTGGTTCAACCAGACTCTCTGCAAGGTCAATGAATCAGTAGTGCGCGTTGCCATTATCGAAGGCGAATACCACTGGCACAAGCACGAAGAGGAAGACGAGTTCTTTTATGTGGTCGAGGGCCGGCTGTTTATCGACCTCGAGGACCGCATCGTCGAGCTTTCTCCCCGTCAGGGTTTCGTCGTTCCCAGGGGAACGGTCCATCGCACCCGCGCCCCCGAGCGAACCGTCATTCTGATGGTGGAGAACGCGGGGATCATCCCAACCGGCAATTGATGCGCAGCGCATCTACGCAGCTTCCCAGCGATTCTGGTTTCCATTCCGCAGCGGGTCAACGCCTATAATCGGGCATGAGTGACTACTTCCTTTTTATCTCGATTTTGTCGTGTGACGCGGGCAACCGCGGCCTTGGGATTCGGGCTTGCGCTGGCTGTCACCGCGGTGGCCAGCGCTTGCGGTCAGGCAGCCACGGGCGGCAGTGTAGCTGGCGACGCGTCCGGTGCGGGCCGCGGACGAATTCTGTTGGTGCTGCCGTTTGACAACCGCAGCGGGCAGCCCAGCCTGGAGTGGATTCGCGAAGCGGCGCCGGAGATTCTCAGCAGCCGCTTTCTGTCGGCTGGTTTCGCGCCCATGAGCAGAACGGACCGTCTCTACGCGCTTGACCATCTAGGTCTTCCGGAAGGGTTTCATCCCTCCCGCGCCACTGCGCTCAAGTTGGCGCAGACGCTGGACGCCGATTCGATCGTGGTGGGCAGTTTCGTGACCGATGGTACCGGGATCGTGGCCGAGGCACAGGTCGTGGACGTGCCGCACCTGCGCATGAGTCAGACCATCACCGCGCAGGGCGAGATGAAAGATCTGATCGCCGTCTTCGACACGCTGGCCTGGAAGCTCACCCGGCAAATGGACCCCGGCTTCAGCGTAGCCCAGGAGACGTTCGTGGCCGCGGGCAGCGGCATGAGAGTGGACGCGTTTGAGCAGTACATCCGCGGAATCACCGAGTCGGATCACGACGAGCGCCTGCGCCATTTGAACCAGGCCGTGAAGCTGAGCCCAGCGTTTGGTCCAGCGTGGATGGCGCTGGGCCGCGAGGACTACAACGGCCAGCAATATGATGCGGCCGCGGCGGCATTTGCCAAGGTGAGCCCGAACGATCCGGATGCGCTCGAGGCCGGCTTTTATCGTGGGCTTTCCCTGCTGTTTTCAGGCGATTATCCCAAGGCCGAGCAGGCTTTTGCTGGCGTGGCGCGGGTTCTTCCGCTGGCTGAGGTAGTGAACGACGAAGGGGTTGCCGTGAGCCGTCAGGGCCACGACGGAACCGCGCTCTTCCGGCAGGCCGTGGCCGCCGACGCGCACGCGGCCGACTACCACTTCAACCTAGCCGTGAGTCTCAACCGGCACGGCAATACCGCCGAGGCCCTGTCGGAGCTTGCGCAATGCCTGCGGCTGCGCCCCAACGACAGCGAGGCCCAGGCGCTGACCGCGGACTGGAAGCCGCCAGCGGCGAAGCAACAGCCGGCTGCGGATTCCACCTCGCCGGAAGAAGCCAGGCCCGATCCGCTGGAGCGCATTGCGCGCAACTTCGATGCGGTTGCCTTCCGCCAGGCGGCCCAAATGCTTGACCAGGTGGATGAAGCGCGGCTCGCAGCGCTCGGGCCGGAACAGCAGGCGCAGAAACTGGCCCTCCAGGCCAAAGACTACCTGGATAAAGGCCTGTTGCTTGAGGCCGAGCGGCTTTACCTTTCCGCAGTCGCCATTGATGATCGGGTTGCGTCAGTTCATGCGGGGCTGGCAGAAGTCCGTGAACGGACCGGCGACAAAGTCAACGCTCGCAAAGAAGCCCGCACCAGCCTCGAACTGATGCCCTCCGTTCAGGCGTATCTTGTGATGGGGCGCTTAGACCTCGATGCCGGACACATGGACGCGGCCAGCTACGATGTGGGTGAAGCGGAAAAGATCGAGTCCGGTAACAAAGCAGTGCAGGCGTTGCGCCAGCAGCTCGATGCCGGGGAAGGGCAGCAGAAGTGATGATCTAGAACCTGTCCAGAAGCGGTCATTTTCAAGATTGTTTTGAAAGGGCATGGCTTTAGCCGCGCCGTAAAGAGTTGAGAATGAGCTGGGCTTTAGCCCCTGAGGGACGTTTTTGTCCAAGTCCAACTTCTCGTCAGGGTTTCTGGAAAATTTCTGAGAGCCGGCGCGGAAGGAACAAGCCATGATTGAGAGCAAGCCATGATTGAGCGCGCATGGGGTTTGGCAGCCGGAGTTTTAGCTGGGTTGGTCTTGGCGGGCACCTTTGCATCCACCGCGTATGCCGATCAACCGATTGTGGACAAGCTCGTTCTCTCCGACACCATCCAGCCTGTCTCGGCCGGCCAACTGGACCGGGCCATTGCCCACGCCAACTCCGACGGCGCGCAGGCGCTGCTGATCGAGCTCAACACCCCCGGCGGTCTCCTGGATTCCATGCGCGCCATGGCCGGCGCCATTCTCGGTTCACGCGTTCCCGTCATCGTCTATGTGGCTCCGGCCGGGTCGCGGGCCGGGTCGGCCGGTTTCTATCTGCTGGAATCGGCGGATGTGGCCGCCATGGCTCCCGGCACCAACGCCGGCGCGGCCCACGTGGTCTCCGAAATGGGCAAGATGGACGAAACAATGAGCCAGAAGGTCGAGAATGACGCCGAAGCCTTTCTCCGCTCGTATGTCGCGCGGCGCAACCGCAACGTCGATGCCGCCGTGGCCGCCGCGGCCTCGTCGCATTCCTACACCGCCGAAGAAGCGCTGAACCAACACCTCATCGATCTGATCGCCAATAACGACGCCGCGCTCTTGTCCGCGCTCGATGGACGCACCATTACCCGCCTCGATGGCAGCAAGCAGATACTTCATCTCGCCGGAGCGCGAATCGAGCTTCTCAAGCCGTCGCTGCGCGAGGGCTTGCTGGGCTGGCTTGTAGACCCTAACATCGCCCTGCTCATGCTGGTGGGCGGCGCGCTGCTCATCTATCTCGAATTCAATACACCAGGCACCATCGTTCCCGGAGCCCTGGGCACGCTCATGGTTCTGCTGGCCATCTTCGGCTTGAATCTGCTGCCCATCCGTTATACGGCGGTGCTGCTGCTGGTGGCCGCGCTGGGCTTGCTGGTGCTTGAGGCCAAGGTGGGCGGCCACGGCGCGCTGGCCATCGCGGGCATCGTGTGCCTCACCTTCGGAATGCTCACGCTGGTGGCCGCGCCCGTGCCGGAACTGGGCGTAAGCCCGCTGGTCGCCGTGGGCGTAAGCGCCGGTTTCGGAGTTATCACCGTCTTTCTGCTGCGGCTAGCCATCCGCGCGCGTCGCATGAAGGCGCGCCTGGGAGCCGATGCGATGCTGGGCTTCGCGGCCAGGGCCATGGAGCCGTTGGCGCCCGAGGGCCATGTGCTGGTCGAAGGCGAGATCTGGCGAGCCCGCGCCAGCGAGCCGGTTGCCGCGGGAGCCGAGGTGCGCGTGGTGGGCCACGACCAGTATTTACTGCGCGTGGAGCCAACAAAACGGGTCCATCTGGCGGATGCGCGCGGATAAATCTGGACAGAGTTCGCGCGCCTGGCAGGAGTACAATCCGTGCTGAGTGAGGAAAGTGAAATGTTAACGACTCCAATTCTGGTTGTCATCGCAATTGTCGTTTTATATCTGCTCAACTCCATCAAAATTCTGCGCGAATATGAGCGCGGCGTCATCTTCCGCCTGGGCCGCGCCCTGCCTGTGCCGAAAGGGCCGGGAGTCATTCTGGTCTTCCGGCCATTCGACCAGATTGTCCGCATCTCACTGCGGCAAGACGTGCTTGAGGTTCCGCCGCAGGACATCATCACGCGCGACAACGTCACCTTGAAGGTCAACGCGGTGGTGACGCTCTACGTGGTCAATCCCAACGATGCCGCCATCAAGGTAGTCAACTACATCTATCAGACATCGCAGTTTGCGCAGACCACGCTCCGCTCCGTTCTGGGCGAGGTGGAACTCGACACGCTGCTCAGCCATCGCGACCAGCTCAACCTGCGCATTCAGAGCATCATCGATCAGCGCACCGAGCCGTTTGGCGTCAAGGTCATCTCGGTCGAAGTGAAGCAGGTAGATCTGCCTGAGCAGATGCTGCGCGCCATGGCCAAACAGGCAGAGGCAGAGCGCGAAAAGCGGTCGAAGATCATTCATGCGGAGGGTGAATTCAACGCCGCCCAAAAGCTGGTGGACGCCGCTGCGCTCATGGCCACGCAGCCCATGACCCTGCAGTTGCGCTATCTGCAAACGCTCTCCGACATTGGCGTCGAGAAGAACACCACGATCGTCTTCCCGCTGCCTCTGGAGATGATGACGCTGCTGAACAAACTTGGCGCGCCGCCTGCTCCGCAGAGACTTCAGGAGTAGCGGGGCTGCTCGAATGGGCCGCGCAACATGAGTAAAGCGCACGTCAGCCCTATGCAAAGATGGAAAAAGCGCGAATTGTAGAAATGCCTTAAGTTCGGGGACGGTGTATGAGAGGAGTTTTCGACGACAGAGAATATCAGGAGCCTGAACCGAGGCAGGACACGGAACTGACGTTGGGCTCGACGACTCTGCTGTTGATCTTTTTCGGCCTGGTGCTCTTATGCGGGCTTTGCTTTGGTCTGGGATACGCCACAGGCCGCCATGGCTCGCAGGAAACCGCGGCAGCTCTGCAAACCGCAGGCACACAAACAACAGCGTCAACAGACAGCGGCCGCCAAAAACCCACGGCCAATGCGCAAACAAGCGCAGTTGGTGCGGGCTCAAGCGGCACAACTTCGAGTGCGCAGAATCCCACGGTTATTTCCAGCGCAGCCTCGCCCAGTAGTCCGTTGCAGGTAAAGCCCGCGCTCGGGAGCTCGGCAAACCCCGCTCTAGCCGCGCTGCCCGCAGATTCAGCGGTGGGACCGGCTCTGGCCGCGCCCGGCTCGCTGATGGTGCAGATTGCCGCCGTCTCTCAGCAGGAAGACGCGGATGTGCTCATGAGTGCCTTGCGCAGGCACGGCTATACCGTCGCCGCCCGCCGCGAACCTTTGGATGGGCTGATCCACGTGCGCATTGGGCCGTTCAAGTCGCGCGACGAGGCAGAAAAAGCGCGCCAGAAGCTGCTCAACGACGGCTATAACGCCATTGTGCAGCCGTAGCGCAACGGCTTCTACAACACTCCGTCCCACAAGTGAAACTCCGCGTCTTGCGGTTTCTGCTCTACGTGATTCTGCGTATCGAAAATCATCGTCGGCCGCGTGGTCGAGTTGTACTCCGGCCAGGCGGGCACGCCCGGAGCGGCCGGCGTTTCTCCGCGCACGAACGCGATCCACGCCTGGTTCATCTGGCGCGCAAGGTCGGCTTCGGCAGCGGCATTTTCCACCAACGCCGATGGCCGATCCCAGACCAGGCGCACGTCGAGCGAGTGGAAGGCGTACCCGCGTAGGGAGCCGCTGGTTTCGGCAAAGTCCAGCCGGTACATCCACGCGCTGCCCGCTCCTTTGAGGTGAGCATCGGCAACGCGCATCGAAGGAATCCAATACTCCTCTGCCGTCACGGCGCGAATGCGCAACTGTTCATCGCTCATCTGCGGATAGACCTCGCGATACTTCTTATAGACGGGCGAAAATTTCTCCGGCAGCAGATTGCCCAGGTCGGCTGCGACGGGATCTTTTTCCGGCTGCGGCCCAATGAACAGAGCGCTCTCGTCGCGGTTGGTCCCAATGAGCAGCCGTTTGCCGCGGCTGGAGCCGGAGGCGATCGTTTCCACCGGGCGCAGTGGCACCAGCGAGCCGTCGATCTGGCAGCGCAATGGGAAGTGCTGCGGCCAATGCGCGATGAACTGCCATTGCGCTTTGATCAGCGCATCGGCCGGCGCGTTGAGCACGGTGGAAGGCTCAGTGCCGATCACAGTTTTCCACTCGTCGCCGAAACCGTGCGTGACGGATTTGCTTTGCGCACGCGTCCACACGCGCTCCGCGCCGCCGCTTTCTGACACCATCTGGTGAAACAGCGGCTGCGCCGACGGCACGCCCATCAGGATATCGGTCAGCTTGGCGCCGGCCGATTCGCCGCCAATGGTCACGCGCGCAGGGTCGCCGCCGAAGGCTGAAATGTTTTCCCGAATCCATTCAAGCGCCGCGATCAGGTCGCGCAGCGCGTTGTTGGCGCTGCCCGCATACTCGGCGCCCAGCAGCGGTTCAAGATCCAGAAACCCGAAGACGCCGAGCCGATAAGCGACGGAGATGCAAATGACTCCCTGCTGAGTCAGAGCCGTTCCGTCATACGTCGACTCGAAGGCGTGGCCCCCGGTAAAGCCTCCGCCATGAATCCACACGTAGACGGGAAACGGACCCTTTCCCGTGGGCGCCCAGATGTTGAGGTACAGGCAATCTTCGCTGTGGTCGATACCGGGCTCGCCGACCTGCATGGCGGCTGCGGCAAAGCGCGTCGCGTCCCGTTCGCCCGTCCAGGGCTTCACGGAAACAGGCGCGCGAAAGCGGAGCGGCCCAACAGGCGGCTCTGCAAACGGAATCCCGCGAAACTGAAGCACGCCTCCCGATTGCTCGCCGCGCAGCACGCCGCAGGCAGTGCGGACAATGGCCGGCGAAGAATCCGCGAGCGAATAAAGCCGGGCGCAACGCAACCCCGCGGCCGCGAGGCCTGTGTTGACAAGAAACTTCCGGCGCGAAAAGGGCGATGGTTGCATAGACGAGCTTCTCCGTCGTATCGACTAGAAAAACTATACGCGAGCGATCTTGCCCATCACGCGCGCATCCATTCCGGCAGGCCTGAAGCGATCGCATCGCGCACCGCCGCCAGCAGTTCTTCCCGCGTGGCAAAGCTGGCCGGATAAATAGGTGCGTGGAAAATAATGTGCGCGGTTCCCGGATGGATGCGTTGGCTGCGTTTGGCCATCATCGTTTCAGTGCCGTAGATGGAGACCGGAATGCAAGGCGCGCCGGTTTGCATGGCGAGATAAAACGGCCCCTTTTTGAACGGCAACAGCCGGCCGTCCGGCGATCTCGTTCCTTCCACGAATGTTGTGATGTGAAGTCCCTTATCGAGTGCGCGGCGCGCGGCGGCCACGCTCTCCTGCGCGCCCGTGACGCTGCCATCGCGGCTGACGGGAATAAACTCGCCAACCCTCAGCGCCCAACCAAAGACCGGAACCTTCATGAGCGAGCTTTTGACAAATGCGGAAGTGCGGCCAGGGATGCGCGGCAACAGCGCCGGCGGGTCAAGATTGGAAACATGGTTGGCCATAAAGATGCAGGCCGTGTCAGCGGGAACGTTCTCCTGGCCGCTTGCCAGAATACGCAGCCCAACCAGGCGATAGCCAATGCGGACGATGAGCTGAGACACGTTATAGAGCGGCAGCGCATTGCCCGTGATCATGGCCCAGGGAATGCAGATAATTGCCGCTGGGACGCCGAGAACGATGAGCGCGGCCAGAAGCCCGAGAGCACGAATCATGCGCGGCTATCCTCATTTGCACTCGCCGCAAATCGTTCTTTCAATCGCGCCGGCAATTTCTCATAGATGCCGTCAAAGGCGCCATTCGATAGCAAGACAACCACATCGCCCACTTCGAGCTGCGGCGCGATTGCATCGACGATTGCGTCCCCATCCGCATACAACTCGGCCTGCGCTCCTTCCGCCCGCAAAGCCTCAACAACATCCTCCGGATGCAGGCGCTCCGCGTCCGGAATGCGCTGCTGCTGATAAACACCGGCCAGCACCACGCGATCGGCAAGACGCAGACTGTCGACCAGATCGCCTTGCAGCACCTTGCGCCGCAGCGTGTTAGAGCGCGGCTCAAGCACCGCCCACAGCCGCGACTGCGGGTAAACCGAGCGCAGCGCACGCAAAGTTTCGCGAATGGCCGTAGGGTGGTGCGCAAAGTCGTCGATGATAGTGATGCCATTCACAACGGCGCGCACTTCCAGCCGGCGCTTCACGCTCTTAAAGCTGGCCAGCGCAACCTGAATCGATTCCTTGCCAATGCCGAGACCGGCAGCGAGCGCCGCTGCGGCTGTTGCGTTCAGCGCGTTATGCTCGCCGGCCAGATGCATCTTGAACTCGGACCACAGCGTGCCATCACGCCAAACTTCCCACAACGTGAGGCCATCTTCATGGCGCAGATTGCGAATGCGCCAGTCCGCTGCATCGGAGAAGCCGTAGCGCTCCACGCGGCAGAGCGCGGGCTGCAGGCACTCCGTCACGTTCGCGCTGCCGTCGTAAGCCACAATGAGGCCGCGTCTCGGAACCAGATTCACCAGCCGTTTGAAGGCTGTCTTAACGGCTTCCAGATCCACATAAATATCCGCGTGGTCAAACTCGACATGCGTAAGAATCAGCGCGTCGGGAAAGTAGTGGAGAAATTTCGGCCCCTTGTCAAAGAAAGCAGTATCGTACTCATCGCCTTCAATAATGAAGGTGCGCGTGGGCCGCAATTGAAAACTGGTGGCAAAGTTCTCCGCCACGCCGCCAATCAGAAACGACGGCTCTCGCTGCGGATCAAGACGAGACGCGACCTGATAAATCCAGGCCAACATGCTGGTCGTGGTCGTCTTTCCATGCGTACCCGCCACAACCAGCGACTCGCGCCCGGCAAGAAACTCCTCATGCACCAGCGCGGCCATTGAAGTGAAAGGAATGCGCCGGTCGAGCACGCACTCCACTTCAGGGTTGCCGCGTGACAGCGCATTCCCAATCACGACGAGGTCCGGCGCGGGTGAGAGATTCGCTTCGGCAAAGGTTTCCAGAATCGGAATTCCAAGCGAATGGAGCAAGTCGCTCATGGGTGGATACGCGGCCTTGTCGGAGCCGGTAATGCGATGGCCCTGCAACTGGAGCAGCCCTGCCAGTGAAGCCATAGCCGTTCCGCAGATACCGCTGAGATGAATATGACGATGAGATGAAGGCATAGGAGTCAAAAAATTACCGCCGGTTGCAGCAGATGCAGCTCGGCCTGGTTGGCAGCGTGCAGCTCAGCCTCGACGCCAAAGCTTAGCGTCACATTAGACCGCGAAACGTGACCGCTGCGCAGGCCGATAGCGATAGGCCCCTGGAAGTTGTCGAATACGCGCAGAATCACTTCATCGAGCAGCTCCGGCGGTGCTCCCGGCGAAACGCAATCAAGCATTTCGCCGAAGACGATGCCTTTCACGCCGTCGAGTTTTCCCGCCTGTCCAAGTTGCCACAACATGCGGTCTACCTGGTACGGCTTGGCGTTCACGTCTTCAAGAAATAGCAGTTTGCCTTCCGTCTGCGGCTCATAGGGGGTGCCGAGCAGCGCAACCAGGACGCTGAGGCAGCCGCCGTAGAGAGTGCCGCGCACGCGCCCTGGATGCAGCGTCCGCAACCCTTCCGCCGCGCCCACCGAGTAAGTCTGCCCACTGAGTGCAGCCCGCAAACTCGGCAAATGCACGCCGTCTTCGCTGGCAAAATCCGCTGCCACCATCGGCCCGTGAAACGCGGGCAATTCAATCTGGTCCAGCAGCCACAGTTGCGGCGCGGTCAGGTCGCTGTAACCGATGAACGGCTTGGCGCTTTCCGCAATCAAGTCCAGGTCCAGCCCATCGAGCAGATAGTTGGAGCCGTAACCGCCGCGCGTCGAAAAAATGGCGCGCACCTCATCGTCGGCGAAAGCATGATGCAGGTCGCGCAGGCGCATTTCCGGCGTTCCCGCAAAATAGAGCGGCCCGCGGGTAAGAGTGTGGTCCGCGGCGTGGGGCGCGTAACCAAGATTCCGCAAGGCCTCAAGTCCGCGCTCCACGCGGTCAGGCTTCGGTGTGGAGGCGAGCGAGACGACGGCTACGAGAGCATCGCTGGGAACGGCAGTGGGTTTGAGTAAAGCGGTCACGCGTAAAAGGCCTCTCCGTGGGCGATCAGCGAGGCCGGGCCCGTAAGCCGCAACTCCGTGCCGGGGCCTTCCCAGATTACGGTTTGCACGCCGCCCGGAGCTACAACCGTGACCGGTGAAAGACAGCTCATGAATGCGACCGCGGCGGTTGCAGCGGCCGAAGTGCCGGTACCGGAAGATGTAGTTGGCCCCACGCCGCGCTCAAAGATGCGAATCTCGATCTGGTCGGGATTCAGGACGCGGACGAACTCGACGTTGGTTTGCCGGGGAAAATCGGGGTGCATGCAGATCTCCGCTCCAATCGTCTGCCAGGACTTGCCGGCGACGGCAAACTCCGCGTTATCGACCACGATGACGAAGTGTGGATTGCCGGTAGAAACCCGAATGCCGACAACCCGAAGACCGCGAGCGAGCGTGAGGGTATGTGGTTCAAAAGCCGGAATGCCCATGCCGGCTGTGACTTCGACCGTGAATCCGGCGGTCGCGCTGAGGGCGTTGATCTGGCACAGGCGCGGCCCTGCATCGGTGATAATTTCAAGCACTTCGCCGGGCAGCGAGTGCAGCGCATTGGCCATCCAGGCTGCCACGCAGCGAGTCCCGTTGCCACTGATCTCGGCGATGGAGCCGTCTGCATTGTGCAGCCGCACGCGGCCGGACTTGGGTCCCGTCCAGGCGAAGAACTCGATGCCGTCGGCGCCGACGCTGGTGGAGCGGGCGCAGAGACGGCGCGCAAGTTCGGCCCAGTTCAAGCCACTGGCATTCTCTTCAGTGATGATGAGAAAGTCGTTGCCGCAGGCGTGCGCCTTGGTGAAGGGAATCAATCGTCCTCCGGATCGCGCAAGGTGAATAGTTTGCCGGTGCCGGGTCTGGCCCTGGAATCCGCGCCATCGAAATGAAAAGATTCCGAAAGCGACGCCGGCGCCATAGTCGTAGAGGATTCCTGGAGCGATGCTATCACTCTACCGGCGTGATTGTTGAGGATTGATGCGTTGGGAGTATCGGAGACGTAAATCGTGGCTGACGGCTGGCCGGGCGCGGAAAAGCGGCGATAGACCGTGAGCCCGGCAGGATGATGGCGCACCGCGTTGTCCACCTCGTCCCCATCGAAGGCCAGCACCAGGGCGGCGTGAGCAGCCGGCGCGGTGAGCGCATCGCGATAGATTTCCAGGTCACTTTCGTTGATCGTCTGCCGCAGAGGAATGCCGGTGAGAGCGATGATCTCGGGGTCGATCGACGTGATCGTCAGGAGCACTCCTCCGGGCCGGCCAGCAAGCAGCGCCCGCAAAACCGGGGGAATTGCCAATTCGTAAGGCCGGTGGGCCTGGATGTTCTTTGTGCCTTCCACGTAAACCAGCGGACGCTCCCGCAGCATCCTGTACGCATTCAGTCCAACCACGGAGAAAAGCAGGGCAGCAGAATAGTAGACCCACTTGGCCTGCCCCGCATGGGGTTTGAACTGGTGCATAGCCGCGAACAAAACCTCAGCCGCAAAGCCGAGGCCAAGCGCAAAAGCTGGCAGCAACTCAAGTCCGTAACGCAGGTTGTACCAGGAATGCGGCCACCAGACAGGAATAAAAATGGGCACCGAACCGTAGGCGACGGAGTAGGCGTAGAAGGGAACCGGCAGCGCCAGCAGAAGCGTCCATCCAACCAGACGCCGCCCCGCCGCTAGCCATGCCCATACGCCGCCCACCAGGCTCAGCACCAGCAGCACATTGCCCCACGCGGCTGCGGCGGCGTCCATCTCCGCCGCCTTCATATAAAACAGGAACCCGACCCAGGGATCGTGCCAGCCGGGATGCGGTGGGTATCCAGGCACGGCAGTGCGTATCTCGATAGCCTTGGCGGAGTAGGGACCGCGCGCAAAGTAGAGCCAGTCGCCAAAGGCCGCTGCATTGTAAATAAACCACGCTACCGGCGCCGCAACCACCAGAACGCTCGCCAGCCAAAAGGCGCGTGAGCGCAATTCGCCCCGCCGCGCCAGCGTGAGGCCGATCGCCGTCCACGCCAGCAGCGCCATGATCCAGCCGTCGTAACGCGTGAACACCGCGGCCACCAGCAGCAGCGCAATACCCCAGAGCAGGCGACTCGTTCGCTTCGGGTCTGCGTCCAGGCCCGTGCGCCACTCCACCAGCAACACCGTGATCCAGATCATCTCAGAGAGAAACAACGGCTCGGTCATGGCCGTCGTTTGCAGGTAAAGCAAGTTAGGATTAATGGCAAAAAAGGCCAACGCCAAGGCGGCAACTGCGGGCGAAAGCCAATGGCGAGCCAGGCGATAAATCCCCGCGCAGGCAGCAAGATAAGCCAGCGACGATGGAAGCACGGCCGCAAGTCCCGTGGCCCACCAGCTATAAACCTGAACAAAGGGGATGAGCAGAATGTGCGGCAGCGGCAGCCACACTGACCCCAGTTGCGAAAAGCGCGGCTGATGGCAGTCAAAGACGCGGCGCGCAATGTTGAGATGCGCAACAGCGTCGCCATAGTTGAGCAACGCGTCGTTGCGCCAGCTCCACATCACCGCAATCAGTGAGAATGCCGCGCACGAGGCCAGTACAATCAGCCACTCCATTCGAGAAATGGCCTCGCGCGCAACCGGTCTCTCAGCCGCAATGGGCCTTTCAGTCAAGGTGGGTCAACTCGCGAAAGACCTGGAAGCGCTCGTCGATTTCCTTGCGCGAAAGCTGCTGCAGGCGCTCGGTTCCAAACCGCTCCACAGCGTAAGAGCCCATTACGCTGCCATAGAACATGGCGCGCCGAAAGACGGCTGGCGTGAGTTCCTGCTGCGAAGCAAGATAACCGAAAAAGCCGCCGGCAAAGCTATCGCCCGCGCCCGTCGGATCGACCACTTCATCCAGCGGCAGCGCCGGCGCTTTGAAGGTTTTCGATTCGCCATACAGTTGCCAATTCGCATCGGTTCCGAGAGTAGCTTTATGGAATAGTGTTGCCCCGTATTCGCCGTGCTTGACGACCAGCAGCCTCGGGCCCAGTGCCATGACCGCGCGGGCTGCCTTGACGAGGTTCTTGTCTCCGCCGAGGACGCGGGCTTCTGTGTCATTGATGAGCAGAATATCGAGGCCCTTCAGCACTTCGAGCAGGGCCGCGCGATGATCTTTGATCCAGTAGTTCATCGTGTCGCCCGCAACCAGGCGCACGCCAGGCATCTGCTCGCGCACGCGCCGCTGCAGCACCGGATCGATGTTGGCCAGAAAAAGAAAATCGGAGTCGCGATAAGCCTCGGGAATCTTCGGCGAGAACGTCGCAAAAACGTTCAAGTCAGTGGTGTGCGTTTTGGCCTCGTTCAAGTTGTCGAGATAAGACCCTTCCCAGAAAAAGCTCTTGCCCGCCGCCCGCTCAATGCCCCGCGTGTCGATATTGCGCGCCTGGAACACGGCTTCCTGTTCGGGGCCAAAGTCCTCGCCCACCACGGCGATCACGCGCACGTCGGTAAAGAAACTCGCGGCCAGCGAAAAGTAAGTTGCCGCTCCGCCCAGGCACCTGTCCTTGCGCCCAGCCGGTGTTTCAATTGAATCGTAGGCAACGCTGCCCACCACGGTAATCGCCATTCCTTCTTCCTCTTTCTTGAGTAGTTCTTATTTGCTCAGCCTGACCGCTGGCCGCCCTATCGTGTCCACGCATTTTGCACGGCAGAATCGCAGGTCGCGCTGTCGTCACTTACCAGCCCAAATACTTACCAACCCAGATACTTGCCAAACAGCAATCCCACTTTTTCCTTAGCTGCTTCAGGAATCGCATCCAGCTGCGTAAGCAGGGCGTACTTTGCCGCCGAGGCGCACGCGCACGTGCGGTCCACTCCCGAGGGCAGCGCCGCAACGGCAGCCTTCACCACCTTGGCCGCGTTCGCTGCATTCTGGTGCAGCACCGCAACAATCTCTTCGATCGTCACCACGTCGTGCCCTTCGCGCCAGCAGTCGTAATCGGTAACCATCGCCACGGTCGCGTAGCATATCTCGGCTTCGCGAGCCAGCTTCGCCTCCTGCAGGTTGGTCATGCCGATCACGTCCGCGCCCCAGCTGCGATAGAGATTGGATTCCGCGCGCGTAGAAAATTGCGGGCCTTCCATGCACACATAAGTGCCGCCCAGCTTGCCCACCACGCCCACCTCCGCGCATGCATCCACGGCGGCCTTGGCCACTGTCGCACACACAGGATCGCCAAACGCCACGTGTCCCACAATCCCCTCGCCAAAGAAAGTCGATACGCGAAGAAACGTGCGATCGATGAACTGGTCCGGCACCACAAAGTCCGTCGGCTTGTGTTCCTCCTTGAGAGACCCCACGGCAGACACGGAAACAATTCGCTCTACGCCCAGCTTTTTAAAGGCGTAGATATTGGCGCGAAAATTCAACTCCGAAGGAAGAATGCGATGGCCGCGCCCATGCCGCGCCAGAAAGGCCACTTTCCGGCCCTCCAGCTCGCCCAGCACAAAGGCGTCGGAAGGCGCGCCAAAGGGCGTCTCCACACGCTCTTCACGCACGTTGGTGAAACCGGGCATCGAGTAAAGCCCGCTGCCGCCGATAATGCCAATCTCCGCTTGCGCCAAGTACGCTCCTCTTCGCCAGGCCATCCATCGGCCCGTGCGCCTGTTTTCAGCAAACATCTCAGTATAAAGGCAGGGCGGGGCTTGCTCCGAGCGCCGCCGGAGGGACGTGGCGGGTCAGTTTGAAGGGTACGGGCTTTACAGGCTGCGAAAAAACTCGCTTCGGCCGGAACTTTTGAGTTTTCTGTACCAGAACTGTGCAGGCTCTGTATCAGGGCATGACTTTAGTCGTGCCGCAAGTGGCGCATCACCGACGCGGGCTTTAGCCCCTGAGGAATGCTCTACTGTCAAATTGACCCACTACCCGAGTGTCGCCGCAGCCAAGCCACCCGCCGGCAAGCCGATCCACACTCCAGAAAACAAGGTTCTTCTCAGGGCCGCCACAAATCGCAAGCCATTCTCATCTTTCCTATTCATTGGCACGGGAGAAGAGTCTATGGCGGAGGGAGAGGGATTCGAACCCCCGGTACCCTTTCAGGTACAACGGTTTTCAAGACCGCCGGTATCAACCGCTCACCCATCCCTCCGCAAGTAAGAACGAAGGCAAATTTCATGATATACGAGCCGCGGATACTACCTTGTAACCTCTGTGATTCGAGAAGCGTCGGAGAGACGCACAACGCGACCCGTCCGGGGTACTCCGACCCGACGACCGGCGCCATCAGAATTGTTGCATTTTGATAGGCCACGAACCGCCCGCCGCGCTATAGTGATCCCTAACCGAAAACCGGAAAATAGAAATCAGGGGGTGAGAACCAATGACACCCGAGCTTAGCCTGTTTTTCTTCAGCGCGGACTCCGCTGGCCAATCGACCGATCGATACCGGCTGCTCTTCGACGCCGCAAAGTTCGCCGACGAGCACGGCTTCGCCGCCGTATGGACGCCGGAGCGCCACTTCCAGCGGTTTGGCGGCCTCTACGGCAGTCCCGCGGTTACCGGGGCCGCGCTTGCGGTTCTCACCGGGCGCATCGCCATCCGGGCCGGCAGTGTCGTGTTCCCCCTGCAGAACCCGCTGCGCGTTGCCGAAGAATGGGCCATGATCGATAACTTTTCCAACGGCCGGGTCGCCATCGCCGCCGCTTCCGGCTGGAATGTGAACGACTTTGTGCTTTCGCCCGGCACTTACCAGAACCGCTACGAGGATATGTTCCAGAAGCTCGCGTTGATCCAAAAGCTCTGGCGAGGAGAAAAGATTTCGATGCCGAATGGCGCTGGTGTTGCCACTGAAGTCGGTATTCTGCCCGCGCCCATTCAAAAAGAGCTGCCCATCTGGCTGACCGGTCAATCGGACGACACATTTCTTCATGCGGGCCGGCTCGGCTTCAGCGTTCTCACCGCAAACTTCGCGCTCCGGCACGACATGGCGGAGTTTGTCCGCAAGGTAAAGATCTATCGGGACGCCACCCAGACGCACCACGCCCGCCGCGGCCACGTCACGTTAATGGCGCATTGCTTTGTAGGTCAGCATCAGGACGCCATCCGGACCATTGCCCGCCCCGCGCTCGCTGCCTACCTCAAAATCAATCTCGACATGCAGAAGGACAATTCATCCGGCAAGCGGGACGAGCATGGCTTCTCTCACCTGAATGAACGCGAGAGCGAAATCATGATCAGAACCCAGGTCAACAACGACCTGCAAAGTCCGTTGAGTTTCGTTGGCACTGTGGAGCATTGTGCCGCCCAGGCTGAACTTCTCCACGCCAGCGGTGCCGATGAGATCGCCTGCCTGATCGACTTTGGAATCGGTTATGAAGACGTGATGGCCAGCCTGCGCCGCCTGTCCACCTTGCTGCGTCCGTAACCGTTCCAAGGCCGCCAGGAACAGATGCGCCTGACTGGCAGAAGACGAAAACTATTGAAATCACTGTGCATAAAGCGCGCTGAATGTTAAAACAGTTGTGAATGCCAAAACGCGCAAAGCCGGGAACCGAACCGCAGCCGGGACAGACCATCAGCCTTCGCACCCTCGGCGAGTATCTCAACCTCTCGCCGGCCACCATCTCGCTGGTGCTCAACAACGCGCCTGGCGTGCGTTCCATTCCCCAGGAGACCAGGGACCGGGTCACGCAGGCGGCTGCCAAGTTCGATTACCGGCCCAGCTTCTACGCGCGTTCGTTGCGCAAGCGGCAGACCTTCTCCATAGGCGTGCTGGTGCCGGACCTCAATGACCACTACGCCACGCAGGTGCTTTCCGGCATGGAGGAGCTGCTGATCGAAGAGGGCTACTTCTACCTGACCGCAAGCCATCGCCGCAAGCCCGACCTCATTGAAGAGTACCCGCGTCTGCTGCTGGACCGCTGTGTGGAAGGCTTCATCCTGATCGACACCATGCTGGAGCACGGTTTGAAGCTGCCCGTGGTGGCAGTCGCAGGACATCGCAAGTTCGAGGGTGTCACCAATGTGGTTCTCGATCAGCGCCGTGCCGCCGAACTGGCTTTGCGCCATCTCTACCAGTTGGGGCACCGCAAAATCGCGTTCATGCGTGGTGGCCGCCACAGTTCCGACGCGGACGAACGCTGGGAATGTCAGATGGCCGCGGCACGGGATTTGAAACTGGAAGTCCCCGCCGCGCTCACCGTCGACATCAAGCTACCGGACTCCACCCCGGAGATGGGCTTTGGTCCGACTGTTGAACTCGTGAATCGCGGCGTCGAATTCACGGCCCTGGTCGCCTACAACGATGTGTCCGCTTTTGGAGCCATCCGGGCTCTCGTGGACCATGGGCTGCGCGTGCCGGAAGACGTTTCCGTTGTCGGTTTCGACGACATTCAAAACGCCGCCTTCCATCACCCCAGCCTGACCACCATTCGTCAGCCCATGAACCAGATGGGCCAGGTGGCAGCGCGCATTCTTCTCCAGCGCATTCGCGGCCAGGCCACCTTTCCGGATGCAGTCCCGATCCTGCCCGAGTTGGTGATCAGAGAATCGACCTGTCCGCCAGGCCCGCGCCGTAACCGCGTCAAGCGCATCTGAGGCCACGCAAGGCGTCCCAAAGCGACCGAAGTGCGATCAACTCCAAAAGCAAAGGGGAGCCTCTGCGGCTCCCCCTTGCTTTCATTTCGCCATGGCACTCGCGCTACTGCTTGCCCTCCAACTCATCCGCCAGCGCGTCCGCATGATAGAGCTTGCGCAGCCCCTCCATCATGCCCGCTGAATGCACTGCGACAGCGCGGTTCTTTGTCCCGTCATACACAAAGTCACCGGCCATGGACTCGATGTTGCCGTCAAAGATCAGCCCCACAAGTTCGCCGTCGCGGTTCACCACCGGCGAGCCGGAGTTGCCGCCAATAATATCTCCCGTCGAGACGAAATCGAGCGGTGTCGAAAGATCCAGCTTACTCAGTCCAGCCTCTTGTTTCGGCGTCAGGTTAAAGGGTGCCTTATTGCTGAAGCTGGCCGCGCGATCGTAGAGACCGTAGTAAGTCGTGAAGGGCGGAGCAATGGTGCCATTGTAAGGGTAGCCTGTCACGGTCCCATAACTCAGCCGAAGGGTGAACGTAGCGTCGGGATAGACGTCTTTGCCGTAGACCAGGAAGCGAGCCTTGCCCAGCTTTTCACCTTCTTTGGTAAGCACGCTGCCATACGTATCGCGCAGGCGAATCGTGGTTGCGCGCACGATTGGATCAACCCGGCGCGCGGCCACGATCATGGGATCGGTCGACGAGGCCACAGCGGCTTCTCCGCCATCGAGCAGCGATTTGCGGAAGGCCGGATCGGCCAGCTTCGTTCCATCGATCATCGAATCGACTGTCTGATCCACATCGCCGCCCTGCAGAATCGCCTGAATGTAAGCGTCGTCCTTGCCCAGCTTCTCTTCGCCAAGTTTGAGCGCGCTCGTCATGTAGAGTTTTTCCGTCGGAATCTCGATCGCGGCCGGCGACAGCATCTGGAATTTGAGCGACGCCAGCCCTGCATCATGGAACTGCGGCAGACGCTCGCCGTCGGGCTTCTTGATCTCGGCCACGTATTGAACGATATTCAGCGCCAGCCCGAACAGGCGGCTGTCGGTGCGGTGGAACAGCTCGCCCTTGATCTCCGGTTTCAGTTGTTCTTCCACGCGCGCAATCGTATCCCACGCGTCGCCGTAGGCTTTTTGCCACTCGGGATTGGCCGCAACCTTGGCGCGGAAGTCCGCTTCCTCCGCCTGCTTCTTCGCCAGAATTACCGGGTTCGCCAGCGCTTCTTTGCGGCCAATGTAGACCTTGAGGCTGTTTTGCAGGCTGAAGATCGTGCTGCCTACCATCCGTGCCTGTTCCGGCCCTTGTGCGGCAAACGCCTCGGCGCTGGCCACGCGGCGCTCAAGATACTCAGTCACCGCCGGACCAATTACGTCGCGCTGCATTAGTAACTGGGCCACGGTGTCATCGCGTTCCGTCGAGCCCGGATGGCCTGAGATGAAGATCAGCTCGCCCGGCGCGGCGCCTTTCGCGCTCCACTTCAAAAAGTTATCCGTATGCAGCGGCTTGCCATTGTCATAGACGCGGAACAGCGCCATGTCCAGGTCGTAGCGCGGATACGTGAAGTTATCCGGGTCGCCCCCAAAGAAGGCCGCCTGCTGCTCGGGCGCAAACACCAGGCGCACGTCGGTGTAGGCCTTGTACTGGTAGAGCCAGTACTCGCCACCCTGGTAGAACGACACCACATCGGAGCGCAGGCCCGTCTTGTCTTTGCTCGCCTTTTCGATTGCGGCAATCTCGGCGTCGCGCGCCTTCAGCGCCACGGCATCGTCGGCAATGCCTTTCGTCGCGCCCTGCACACGCGCCGTCACGTCCTCCATGCCCACCAGCACGTTCACTTCAAGATCGGGGGACTTCATCTCCTCGTCCGGCGTGGCCGCATAGAAGCCGTTGAGCAGATAGTCGTGCTCGGCAGTCGAGTTCTTCTGCAACTGGCCCCGCGCCACGTGATGATTGGTCAGCAGCAGTCCGTTGGAACTCACAAACGAGCCCGATCCGCCGTCGTTGAGCCGAACGCTGGACAGCCGCAGATGGTCAAGCCACGCCTGCGTCGGCGTGAAGTTGTACTTAGCCTTGAGCAGTTTCAGCGGCGGGTTGTCGAACGTCCACATACCTTCTTCGGCATGAACGATAGGTCCCGCGGCCAGTAGAAGCGCGGCGGGAAGCAGGACAGCGGAGCGGAGGTTGCGAGCGAACATCGAATTCCTCATGGGTGGTTGAGTTAGTAAGTCAGTCGGTCAGAAAGTTATCGAGTCGGCAAGCCTGCGAGTTATTCACAAGCCAACCTGCTAACTCGCTAGCGGCGCAGCCGCACTAACTTGCTGCGCTTACGGCATCACCAGCACTTCAACGCCGCTGGCCGCGTCCTTCTGGTGAAAAACCTGTTCTGTAGCCTTCTGGAAATCCTCTGGCTTGGCAAACGGAATGTCGGTAAAAGTTTGCGGATTGCGGTCCGTAAGCGGGAACCAGGAGCTTTGCACCTGCACCATGATGCGGTGCCCGCGCCGGAAGGTATGAAACAGGTCCGGCATCGTGTAATTGACATCGGCTTCCTTGCCTGGTGTCAGCGCCTCGGGCTTCTCCCAACTGTTGCGGAATTTCGCGCGGAACGGCTCCCCGCGCAACATTTGCTCATAACCGCCCATATGCAGCGGCGCGGCATCCAGGATACGTTTGTTGCCGTTCATCGACTCGTCCGGGGCAGGATAATTTTCCGGATAAACGTCGATGAGCTTCACGTCAAAATCTGAGTCCGTGCCGGAACTGGCAATCTTCAGTTTCGGCGAGATAGGCCCGGCAATCGTCACATCCTCTTCAAGCGGATCAGTCTCGTATACCAGCACGTCCGGCCTGTAGCTGGCGAAGCGCTGGTCGTCCACCATGTAGCGTTGCGGCACCGTGTCCGTGGTGTAGCCCACAAACGGAACCGGATGGCTCGGGTCGCTCACATACTCATCCACGCCCTTGGCTTCCGTGGGCGGCTCAAAGCTCAGCTTGCCGCCGGCCTGGAAGTAGAGCGTCTTGGCCGTGGCGGCCTTGGGCGGCCATTCGTCAAAGTGGCGCCAGACATTGGCTCCCGTCTCAAACACCACCGCCTTGGGCTGCGCCTCGCCCTTGCCCTTGAGATAGTGTTCAAAGAAAGGGAACTGAATGTTGGCGCGAAAATACTCAGCCGTCTTGGCGTTGAACTGCGCATCGCCCAGGTGGCTGCCATCGCCGCGCGCCCAGCCGCCATGCACCCACGGACCCTCCACCAGCGTAGTCGGTGTCTCCGGATTGAACTTGTTGATCGCGTAGAAGGTGCGATAGGGTCCTGACAGATCTTCCGCGTCATACCAGCCGCCCACCACCAGCACCGCGCATTTCACATTCTTCATGTGCTGCGACAGATCGCGCGCCTTCCAGTAGGCGTCATACGTGTCGTGCTTGAACTGGTCGTTGAAAAGCCAGTTCGAGCCCTTCAGGTAGAGCTTGTCGAGATTCGCAATGTTTCCCGCGTCGAGATAAAACCTGTAGTGATCCGGCGTCCCAAAGTCGAAGGGAATCGTCGGCTTCGGCGTCTGCGGCCCATCCTGCGGGTGGAAGAACGGCGCGTAGAAGCCGAAGTTGGCCGCTAGCATGAACGCCCCGCCGTGATAAGCGTCGTCGCCCATGAACAGGTCCGTCATCGGCGCCTGCGGGCTGGCCGCAACCAGCGCCGGGTGCGAGTCGATGATGGAGGCCGAGGTGTAAAACCCCGGATAAGAGATACCCCAGATGCCCACCTTGCCGTTGTTGTCGGGCACATGCTTGAGCAGGAAGTCGATCGTGTCATGCGTGTCCGAGGCGTCGTCAACGTCCTGCGGCGATTTCTTCTCGTCGATGTGCGGACGCATCTCAACGAAGTCGCCCTCGCTCATCCACCGTCCCCGCACGTCCTGGTAGACAAAAATATATCCGGCCTTCTCGAACTCTTCCGAGGGGCCAAGGTGGCGCGGATACTCGTCTTCGCCGTAGGGAGCCACGCTGTAAGGCGTGCGGTCCATCAGAAACGGATAAGGCCCGCCGCCGGCATCTTTGGGCACGTAAACGGCCGTGAACAGGTGCTTGCCGTCGCGCATCGGTATGCGGAACTCATACTTGGTGTAGTGCGCCCGGACGTAGTCTTCCGTCGGCGCAGTCGGCGCGGCGGCCTGCTGTGCTCCGGCAACGGTGAAGCAAAAAACCAGGGCAATCAGAACGGCGCAAGGGAGCCGATACAGTCTGTGCATTTTGGGCAATGTTCTCCTGAGTGAACAGGGTACTCCACCGAACGGAAATGTGGCACGAAATTACGCCGACCGCTCTTTGAAGCTCGCGCCTGAAATCATCCCGGAAGATCCCGCCCATATCCGTTTTGGAAGACGTCAGTTTGAGCCGCATCTCATCTTGTGCCCGTTTTGGGAACATGCTATGGTGTTGATGTGCGCGTCATAGCTCGAAGCACCTTGACCCGGTTCATCGAAGAACTTCAGGGCCACAGAGATCACCGCGCCGTGAAGGCAGCCCTCGATTCCTGGTTTCAAGAGGCCACGCAAGCCGCATGGAAAAATCCATCCGGCGTAAAGGCCAGCTACGCTCATGCAAGCATTGTTGGAGCCGACCGGGTGATCTTCAATATCAAGGGAAACGCGTATCGTTTGGTAGTTGCAGTGGATTACCGCCGAGACATTGTCTTCATCAAGTGGTTGGGAACGCACAAGGAATACGACGCAATCGACGTCAGGACGGTTCAGCATGCAACTCAAACCCATTAGGACTCAAGTGGACCACGAGGCGGCTCTGGCAGAGATTGAGCGCCTGTGGGGCGCTGAAGAAGGCACCGCGAATGGAGATCGCCTGGATATTCTCACTACTTTGGTAGAGGCATACGAAGAGGCTCATTTTCCCTTGGATATGCCTGACCCGATTGAAGCGATCAAGTTCAGACTGGAACAGCAGGGCGAAGACAAGAAGGCGCTGATTGGCATCATTGGCAATCGCACCCGCGTCTATGAAGTCTTACGAGGAGACCGGGCTTTGTCGCTGACCATGATCCGGC
Source organism: Occallatibacter sp. (assembly GCA_036489415.1). Taxonomy (GTDB): domain Bacteria; phylum Acidobacteriota; class Terriglobia; order Terriglobales; family Acidobacteriaceae; genus Telmatobacter. Next base: position 60,174 of record DASXFS010000014.1, read on the forward strand.
AATTGAATGAACATCTGAATATCCCTGCTGAAATTCTGATCCGGCCCGTCCGAGTACGGAAAAGAAAGCAGGCAGCGTGAGTATCCATTCAGCTATGGACCGTAAGCATCCGTGATTTGCGCTCGGGACGCTTTCTCTCGCCTTTCCTGATGGCTCCTTTATACCCAGCGTGTTACAAGCGATAGAACAGAGTTCGAGAGATCTGCGGCAACTGCAACAGCGGCAATAGTTTCACCCCATCGGAATTCGATGGGCCAAACCGCTTTTTCCGCCTTCTACCCGATTTTTGTTGAATCTTGAGACAATATCGGACAAGATAAGAGTCACTTCAAGGTCCACAGTCCCCACTGCGGCCATTTCTCGCCAGACTCACGGCAACACAGTGTTTGAGAAAAGCAGCAGGGCGTCTCGTAGCACCATCGGATTTCCCTGAAGAACAAGAACTTCGGTCCGAGTTCAAAACGGAACCGCAGTCAAAGAACCACCACAACAGCGTTAAAAAAGCTGTAAAAAACGACAATTCTGGAGGCACCGCAGTGAAAAAATTTCTGAAGGGATGGATGCTTTTGGGCATCCTTTCCACCGCCGTCCTCGCATTTGGCCAGAATGCAACCACCTCACTTCGCGGAGTAGTCAAGGACCCCAATGGCGCGCTCGTCCCGGGGGCCAAAATCACGCTCACAGACAAGGCAGACGGGCAGACGTTGAGCGCCGTCGCCAATAGCGCCGGAGAGTACGTCTTCGCGCAGGTTCCTCCGGCCAGGTACACCATCACGGCCACGGCGGCCGGCTTTGGCGACCAGGTTGAGACCGCCGAATTGCTGGTCAACCAGCCGGCCACCATTGACTTCACGCTCTCCATCCAGTCCAGCACCGTCACCGTGGACGTGTCCGCCACGGCCCAGACGTTGAACACCACCGATGCCTCGCTCGGCAACTCCGCGGACAACGCGCTGATTCAGGCTCTCCCCAGCGAAACCCGCAATGTGCCTGACCTGCTCTCGCTGCAGCCCGGCGTCCTCTACTTGCCGCCCACAATGACTGACAGCCGCAGCGGCTCCGTCAATGGCGGCCGATCCGACCAGGGCAACGTTACCGTCGATGGCGTGGATGATAACGATCAGGTCGGCGGTTTCGCCTTTACCGGCGTTCTTCGCGAAACCCAGGACTCCATCGAAGAATTCCGTGTCACTACCGGCGACGCCAATGCCGACTCCGGCCGTTCCTCCGGCGCGCAGATCAGCATGGTTACCAAGTCCGGCACCAACAAGTTTCATGGTGCCGCATACGAGTACAATCGCCCCACAATTACCGTCGCCAATGACTGGTTCAACAAGAACGCCGAAGCTGACAGCGGCGAACCCAATATTCCTGGCAAACTGATTCGTAATATCTTCGGCGGCGCCGTGGGCGGCCGCATCGTAAAGGATAAACTCTTTTTCTTTGGCAACTATGAAGGGGAGCGCCTGGCAGAAAACACCCAGGTCACAGAGACCGTTCCCACTGCTTCTTATCAGCAGGGAAACATCAACTATCCGGATGCCAACAACAATACTCAAATAATCACCGCCAGCCAGCTCGCCGTACTTGACGCCGGATGCCAGATTTGCGGTACCGCTGCCTATCCAAATAAGCCCGGCCCCAATCCAAATGTGCTCAAGTACTTCAACTCCATGCCCGCGGCCAACGGATTCTCCGAAGGCGATGGCTACACCTCGGGTTCCTTCTCGTTCTCCTCGCCCAATCCCATCAGCCAGAACACCAGCATCGCCCGCCTTGACTACGTGCCCAACGATCGGCATCGCGTCTTCGTGCGTGGCAATCTGCAAAAGGATGTGGGCAGCGAACTGCCGGCCATGAATAGCGCCATCCAGTTCCCCGGCCAGCCCCCCGCTCATCTGAATGAAGACAACAGCAAGGGAATCACCGGCGGCGACACCTGGATGATCAGATCTAATTTGACCAATGATGTTCGCTATGGCTTCGTCCGCCAGGGATATAGCACCCGTGGCATTGCATCCGGCGATTATGTTGACTTCCGCTTTCTTTCCACCAATACAGCGGAGACTCGCTCAGCCATTACCAGCATTCCCGTAAACAACATCGTCGACAACTTCACCTGGACGAAGGGGAACCACAGCATTCAGGTCGGCGGCAACTGGCGCCTCATCCACCAGAACCATTCCACGGACCAAAATTCCTATAACGGCGCAACCTCGAATCCCTACTGGCTCGGCGGCAATCCGCCCACGCCAGACGAGGTCGGCGAGCCGGCACTCAGTGGTGGGTTTAGCAACTCCTATGAGATCGCCTACGCCAATCTGGTCGGAACTATTCCCCAGATCACTGACATCTTCAACTACAAGCTCACCAGCCCCACCACCGGCACCGCGCTGGCCGAAGGGTCTTTTATCGATCGGCACTTCAAAGCCAACGAATTCGAATGGTATGCGCAGGACGCGTGGCGCGCTCAGCCCAATCTCACCATTACCTTCGGCGTTCGTCACACAATCTTGCAGACTCCCTATGAAACCAGTGGACAGCAAGTGACGCCCACCGTCGACACCCACGCTTGGTATCTGGCCAGAGAAGCTGCCGCTCAGACCGGCCAGATTAGCGAACCTGATCTACAGTTCGCCCCCGCTGGCCCCTTCTATAACAAGCCCGGGTTCTGGCCCAAATCCAAAGACAACTTCGCCCCTCGTCTGGCCGTCGCCTACTCCCCTGACGGCAAAACCTCCATACGCGTGGGAGCTGGCATCTACTACGACCATTACGGCGAGGCGTTGATCAACACCTTTGACCAAAATGGATCCTTCGGCATGAGTTCGCAGATCAGCAATCCGGCCGGAGTCTACGGCATTGAAGGCGACTCCAAGCATCTGCCGTCGCCCCGCTTTATTGATAACCGCACCTTACCGCCCATCAATGTAGGTACAGCTCCCACCAACGCAACATTCCCGTACACAGCGCCGTTGGATAGCTTCTCCATCAGTTGGGGGCTCGACAGCAAAATCAAAACCCCCTACTCGGAGACATTTGACTTCTCCGTGCAACGTGAGTTGCCCGCCGGCTTCACCCTTGAGACCGCCTACGTGGGTCGCCTTGGCCGCCATCTCCTGCAGCAACTCGATCTGGCTGAGCCGGTCGACTACGTCGATCCCCAGGGCGGCGGGGACTATTTTGCCGCCGGTTCCAGACTCTCCCACCTCGTCGATTTGAACGGCGGCGCCGATGAGACCAATGGCTCCCTCGACAGTCCTTCTGTCCCGGCCATCCCCTATTTTGAAGACGTCTTCCCCTTCATGGCCGGCATTGACTACCCCGGTGAAAGCGCCACGCAGGCCATCTACAACAATGAGTGGGCTCCTTATCGCTCCCAGTACGGTGCCACAACCTCGCTTTCCGACATTGATTTCTACTGCTCCTACGGGTGCCCTCCAGGTTACCAATCGAAGTTCTGGCAAGATCAGTTCTCTTCCTTGTACGCCTTGTCGAGCATGGGCATGAGCTACTACAACTCCGGCCAGGTCACCCTTCGGCATCCATCCAGCCACGGCTTTCAAATGGATGTCAGCTATACCTATTCGCACTCCATCGATATGGGTTCTGACACCGAGCGCAGCACCGAAGAAGGCGGGTCCGACAGCAATACCGGTGCGTTCAGCGAGATCATCAATACCTGGCAGCCCTATCGAAACCGCGGAAATTCCGACTTCGACACGCGGCATCTGTTGACGGTGGACGGTGTTTATCAGCTCCCGTTCGGGCGCGGAAAAATGCTCCTCGGCAGCGCCAACAGGCTCCTCGACGCCTTCGCGGGTGGATGGCAATTATCCGGCATTAACCGCTGGACTAGCGGCTTGCCCTTCTCGTTCTTCGAGCCTGGATGGACCACGAACTGGCAGGAAGAAAGCTATGGCGTCGTCACTGCTCCTATCAAAATGCGCCGCCATTTCGATCAGAACGGCGATCCTCAGTTCTTCGATAACCCCAACGCCATCAACAACGGCATCGCTACGGGCACTCCAGTCCGGCTACCCTATCCGGGAGAGGCCGGCGAGCGCAACAACTTCCGCGGCGATGGCTATTTCGATATCGACTCAGGCCTCGCCAAAACATGGAAGCTGGGCGAGATAGGCAGCCTGAAGTTTGCCTGGGAAGTCTATAACGTCACAAACACCGTCCGCTTCGATCCAGCCTCCATCGGCTCCGGCCTCACCGACGGCAACCTTGGCGTGGCCAGTAGTCTGCTCACCCAGCCTCGCCGCATGCAATTCAGCCTGCGCTACGACTTTTAAGCTGCCTTCAAACAACTTCGCCGGAGAAGCACACGCTTCTCCGGCGTTTTCTTTTGGTCGAGGCTTCTTAACTTTGTAGAAAATATCACTTCGCCGCGCTACGCGTCTCTATATGTCGATCTAGTGTCCTGTCTCCAAAGTTCATAGCAGAAATTGGCCTGTCATCCTGAGCGAAGCGTACTGCAGCGGAGTCGAAGGACCTGCTTTTTCGTCAGAAGGCCGCACCTCAAATCCGAGCAAAATTGGACACGAACTTCGGAGACACCACACTAGCTCAACTGCACCTCAATCTTCACCACCGAAGCCGGAGGAAATGTGAAGCCCAGCGATCCACTGCGCACAGCCACATCCGCCGTGCGTGTCTTCACCCGCTCCGGCTCCTCGAACGTGTTGTGCGCATGAATGTCGCTGTCCGTCACCACCCAAGCCTTGGCGCTCGCCGCGGTTACCCCGCGCAGCACGATCTCCGCCTCGCGCCCCTCGCTCACATCCGGGTTCACGGCCGTCAGCGTCAGCGTCTTGCCCTTGAGCGACGCTGAACCCTTCAGCCCCCAGAAGCTGGCTGGCTTCCCATCGCGGTCATAACGCACCTCGGGCGATGAAAACTCCGCCCGCACCGCCGTCCCTCCCTGGTGCGCCGCATACATCTCGAACACGTTAAAGTTCGGCGTCGTCATGAACTTGTCCCCGTGCGTCAGGAACAGCGCATTCAGGTTGTTCACCAGTTGAGCGCACGCGGCCAGCCCCACCTTCTCCGCGTTGCGATTGAACGTATCCAGCGAAATGGCCGTCATCACTGCATCGCGCACCGTTATCTGCTGCCCCAGCAGTTGCTCCGGCGAGTACTCCGTCCCCGGCTTGTACCATGGCCCATATTCATCCACCACCAGCTTCACGTTGTGGCCCAGATCGAACTCACCGAGCGCCGTCCAGTGGTCGAGGATGATGCCTTCCATGCGATCCGTTTCTTTCGCCATTTCATACCAGTCGATAGGCTCGAACTTCAGCGCATCTCCTTTTTCAAGCACCCAGTCATCGGTCTTGCCGCGCGAGAGATTCGTCGCGTAGTGATGCACGCTCAACCCCCAAACCCCATGCGGATCGCGGCTCGGCTGGCCGTGATAAAGCTTGTTGAAGAATCCCCGCGTCCAGGCTTGCTCGTCGCTGTTCGGCCCTGAGGCCACAAAGCGCAGCGGCACGCCATAGCTCGGAACCCACGTTGTGTAGCGCTTGAATTCCGTTGCGTAGTCTTCCGGATCGAAGTTGCCGCCGCAGCCCCAGCTCTCGTTTCCCACACCCCAGTAGCGCACGTTAAACGGATCGCCCATTCCGTATGCAGCCCCATCCGCCGCGCGCGTCTCGGCCAGCGTCGTCGTCCCCGTCGGCGAGTTGCAATACTCCACCCAGTGGTCAAACTCCAGCGCCGGCAGGCTCCGCACATTGGCCGCAATGTAGGGCTCCGCGCCGCACAGCTTGCAGAAGGCCGCAAAATCTGCCGTCCCAAACGTATTCGGCTCGAACACCTGCGGAATATTCTTCCTCTTCACCGAGTCCGGATAAGCGTCCGTCCAGAAGTTCGTCCGCCGCGGCCGCTTTGCGCGCGGTCCAATGCCGTCGCGCCAGTCGTAGCTATCCGCAAAGCAGCCGCCAGGCCAACGCACCACCGGCGCATGAATCGCCCGCATCTTCTCAATCAGCGCCGACCGCAGCCCCCGCTGGTTGGGAATCTTCGAGTCCTCGCCCACATAAATGCCGTCGTAGATCACCGTGCCCAGGTGTTCCGTAAAGTGCCCATAAATCTCCGGCGCAATCGTCCCAATCGGCTCGTCCACCATCACTTCAATATGACTCGCCACCTGTTGCCCCAGCGCCGCACGCCGCCCAAACACCAGCGCCCCCGCTGCCGAAGCTCCCGCCGCTTTCAAAAATTTCCGACGTTCCATTCTCGTTCCCTTTCCTTTAATGCAAACCTGTCATCCTGAGCGTAGTCGAAGGGGACCTGCTGTTGTTCTTCGTTCCTTCACTCCGTTGGCCCCACAACACCGGGTGCCCCATCCTGGCCGCGGCATTATCGCGGCTAGGGTGGGACAGCACGAAAACCTCAGTCAGCCCCTCTTACCTCACTCGCAATCCGCCTCAACTCCGGCAACACCCTTCCGAGAGCTACAGGTTCCGCATCCCGCGTCCCCAGCGCAAAATACACATCCCGATAAAGCCGGTACAGCCTCTCATAAACAGCCGCCGCCTTCGCATCCGGCTCAACCGTTCGCAGCGGCAAACAAACCGCCGCCTGCGCCTCTTCAATCGTCGTGTAGGCCCCCGCCGCCAGCAGCGCAAAAATCCCCGAGCCCAGGCTCGTCGGAACTCCCGCCGGCACCAGCACCGGCTTGTTCAACACATTCGCATACACTCGGTTCAACACTTCGCTCTTCTGCGGAATCCCGCCCGCATTGATCACGTGATCGATCCGCACCCCATGCTCCGCCATGCGCTCCAGAATAATCCGCGTGTGAAACGCCGTGCCTTCAATCGCCGCGAAGAGCTCGTCCTGCGCCGTGTGTACCAGGTTCCATCCCAGAGTCACGCCGCCCAGTTCCGGATTCACCAGCACCGTCCTGTCGCCGTTGTCCCAGCTCAGCCGCAGCAACCCTGTCTGCCCAGCCTTGTAAGCATCCAGCCCTTCAGACAGAGCGGAAACCGTCGTCCCCGCGCGCCGTGCCACCGCCTCAAAAATATCTCCCGTAGCCGAAAGCCCCGCCTCAATCCCCGTGTATCCCGGATGCACGCTGCCCGGCACCACGCCGCACACGCCCGGCACCAGTTCCGCCTCGCGCGCCATGGCGATGATGCACGTCGAAGTCCCCACCACGTTCACCGCATCGCCCTCGCGAATGTTCGAGCCAATGGCATCCCAATGCGCGTCGAACGCTCCCACAGGAATGGGAATCCCCGCACGCAGTCCCAGCGCCTCCGCCCACTTCGGCGAAAGATGCCCAGCCAGGTGGTCGCTGGTCAAAAACTCTCCGCCAATCTTGGCGCGCACGCCGGCAAATAGCGGATCGACAGCGACAAGAAATTCCTCCGGCGGCAGCCCTCCCCACTTCGGATTCCACATCCACTTGTGGCCCATCGCGCACACGCTGCGCTTCACATCGCTCGCGTTCGTAATGCCGCTCAGGGTAGCCGCCACCATGTCGCAATGTTCGAGCGCGGTCACAAACCGCTCACGCTTTTCCGGATTGTGTCGCAGCCAGTGCAGCAGCTTGGCGAATCCCCACTCGTGCGAGTAAACGCCGCCGCACCACTCGATGCCTTCAAACCCCAGCGCATGAGCGCGGGCCGTAATCTCTTCTGCTTCAGCAAAGGCGCGATGATCGCACCACAGGTAGTACTCATCCAGCGGTTCCAGACCTTCCCCCACCGGAATCACGCTGGAGCCTGTCGTGTCGAGAGCGATGGCCGCGACGGCATCGCCGCGGACGCCGGTGGTGTTGAGAGCTTCGCGCATGGCCGCGGCCAGTGCGGCCATCTGGTCCGCGTGGGACTGTGTCGCATAATCAGGATCATCGCGCCGGCGATGCAGCGCGTAGGAGGCCGTTCCCGTGCCAATGGGGCCGCTGTGGCTGTCGACCAAGCTGACGCGAACGCTGAGTGTGCCGAAGTCAACGCCGGCGACGGTAGTCATGGAACAAGTGCCCTCCGAGTAAACGCTTTCCTGTTCGCAGACAAGACTACACCATTCCTCTTGTCTTCAGCCGTGAAAATCTGCGCCGGCATTTCCACGCAACTAGTGTCATGTCCCTAAAATTGGTATCAAAAATGCGTTGTCATCCTGAGCGAATTTTGGTGCGCTCTTGCGCCAGAATGAGTCGAAGGACCTGCTTCTGGGATGCTCATTTATGCAACGAACTTTGGGACACCAGACTAGCGCTGCGAGGCGGCCACTCAAGACTATTTCTTACTTCCCGGCAACATGCTCTTGAATCTGTCGATGAGCCCTGACTTGGCTAAGACGGCCGCGGCGGTGGTACTTGCCGCCGCAGGTTTGTCCTGAATCTGCGTTCCAAGAGTCTGCGCCCTCGGAGCCCGCGAAGCAGCATTGCCCACCACCTGCCCGCCTTTGATTGCCGGCGGAGCCGATCCGTCCGCGCTGTTCTTCACCAGGATCGAGATTCTTCGATTCGAAGGATCGTAGGGATCGTTCTTCACGCGCAGCATCATGTCCGCATAGCCGCGCACCTGTGTCACTTGATTTGCGCGCACGCCGTTTTCCTGCAGCAGCCGCCGCGCGGAGTTGGCGCGGTCCGCCGAGAGTTCCCAATTGCCGTAATTGGTATCGGTCGAGTATTGCGTGGCGTCGGTATGGCCTTCAATCAGCAGTTCGTTGGGCAGCGTCTTCAATTCGCTGGCCAGCAGCGCCAGCAGTTCCTGTCCGCTGTCGCTCAGCCTGGCGCTGCCGCTCTGGTAAAAGGTGCCGTTCTTATCCTCGATCAACTCGATGCGCAGCCCTTCCGCGGTGATGGTAATTTCAATCTGCTTGGAAAGTTTCTCCAGCTCTTTTTTCGCCTTGATCTCCGCTTCCAGTTTCTCCTTCAGCTTTTGCAGGTCGTCGTTTGCTTTAAGGGTGACCATCCCCCCGCTTCCCGCCATCGTTGTGCCCAGCAGCGTGGCCGTTCCCCTGGGATCGTTGAAGTAGCCGGCCACGGCCTGCTTTACCTTTTCGCTCGACCCCATCAGCCACAGCACGATGAACAACGCCATCATCGCCGTCACAAAATCGGCGTAGGCGACCTTCCACGCGCCCCCGTGGTGGCCGCCGTGCCCCATCTTCTTTTTGATCACGATAATAGGTTGCTTCGCCGTCATGACCGTCCCTATCTCGCTATCCGGAATTCTTGACTCTGCGCGACCATGGGTGCCCCATCCAAACCGCGCTTTTGCGGCTTGGGTGGGAAAGCACGAACCCCAACTCACTGCCCACTGCAAGATCCTCAATTCGCGCCGACTCTAAGTGGGAAATCTCAGACTCCCGTGGCGCGCAAGCGCCGCACGCCCCACCGCAGGTGGCTACGCAGCCATTGCCTCAGCGCCGCCGCCCTTGCAGTTCTTTTCCATCTCGTCGAAGTTGGGCCGCACATACGCTGGAATTGCGCGCCGCCCCATTTCAATGGCGATCATCGGCGCCGCACCCTTGAGAAACGAGAGCAGCAGCACGCGCAGCACATGCAGATACTCGTTGTGCTCGTCCGCCGTCTTGGACATATTCGCGGCCAGCGGACCAGCCACGCCGTAGCACAGTAGAATGCCGAGGAACGTGCCCACCAGCGCCGCTGCCACCTTTTCGCCGATCTCCTCCGGAGGCCCGCCCAGCGAGCCCATGGTGATCACCACGCCCAGCACCGCGGCCACAATCCCCAGGCCCGGCAACGCGTCCGCCACCGTGCTCAGCGCGCTCACAGGCTGCATCTGCGCATGATGATGCACCTCCATGTCGAGCTCCATCATCTGGTCCATGTCGAACGGCTCCACGCCTCCGGTAATGGCCGTGCGCAGCGTGTCGCACACAAAGTCCTTCGCGTGGTGGTCGCCGAGAAACTCTGGATAGTTCATGAAGATGGTGCTTTCCTCGGGCTTTTCGACATCCATCTCCACGCTCAGCAAACCCTCTTTGCGCACCTTGTTCAGGAACTGGTACATCATCTTGAGCGTGCTCAGATAGCGGTCCTTGCCAAACCTTGACCCCTTCAGCACACCCGCCACGCCGGCCGCGACGCCCTTGAGAATATGCATCGGATTGGCCACCAGCAGCGTGCCGACGGCTGCGCCCGCGAGGATAAGGAACTCCGCCGGCTGCACCAGAACCGCCAGATGTCCCTTCTCCATCAGGAAACCGCCGATGACCGCTCCAAAGACGATGACAATGCCTACGATGGCAAACATGAATGCCCCTCCGGAGCCTGGGTTGTGCGGTTTCCGCCCGCGTGTTGGCTTGAAGACATGGCGGCCCTGGCTCGTTCCAGCAGATCGGCTAGAGCGCCTGCGCTCTCGGCCTGCGCCGCACCAATGCTGACGGTGAGCGAAACCCGGTCGCCCCACCAGCGGAAGTCCGCCGTTCTGGCCAGCCCCGCAAGCGTGGCCGCATGATTGGCCAGCAACTCAGGCGTGCGCTCATGGCAGATGACAAGAAATTCGTCCTCACCCCAGCGGCCCAGGTGTTCCGCCGGCCGCAAGCCCTGGGCCAGCGCGTGTTTCACTTTCTTGAGCATGGCTTCGCACGCGCCCATGCCGTGCGTCTTGCGCAACTCGTGCGCCTGGTCCACCGTAATCCAGAGAACTCCGAAAGGCATGCCGCCCTGCGTCAAATCTTCAAACAGCGATTCCAGCCGCTCCTTGAGATTGTCCAAGCTCCACTCGACGTCTTCGCTTTCGCCCGTCACCCCGTGCGGCAGCGCGTCCAGGCATTCCGCGGGATGAAACAGAACCGCTGTGCCAATGCGCCCACCCAGCCCATCGCGCAGAGTCAGCAGACGCGCCATGGCAGAAATCTCGTGGCCCAGCTTGTGTTGTGCATGCACCGGAAACCCGCGTCCGCTCTCCGCGTGCGAGCCCGATTCCGCGCCGCATTCCGAAAGCAGCGGCCTCAGCGCTTCAGGCACTGTCCGTCCCACCACATCCACCGCCGCATATCCGGTCATGGCATGAGCAGCCTGGTTCCAGAACACCAGGTGGCCGTTCTCATCGAGCAAAGCCGTGCCTTCCGGAAGACCATCCAGTGTCGCTTCCAGAAGCTCGCCGCGATCGCTCATCCAATCCCCCATCTATTCCATCGGCAGGACACGGACCAACTTCATCGTTTCGCAGAGGAGAACGAAGATTGGGGCAGAAAAAGATTTGAATTTGCTTATTCGCGATTGCGGCGACAATTCATCGGAGAGCAATGCTTCTGGTGCTGCTCAAGACGTCCCTCAATGCGCCGGTACCGTACAGTTGCTGCCGGCTGCCCCATCGAGCGGCAGCCGCACAATGAACCGCGTGCTGCCCGGCTCCGACTCCACATCGATCGTCCCGCCGAACTTCTGCGTCACAATCCGATGCACAATCTCCAGGCCAAGTCCCGTACCCGAGCCTTGCGGCTTGGTGGTAAAGAAGGCCTCGAAGATGCGTGGCAGCGCTTCCGGCGCAATGCCCGCGCCGTGATCCTCAATCGAGACCCCCAGCTTCTCCGGCGCGGCTTCGCTGCCGGCTTCAATCCAGGTAGCGATTTTGATCTTCCCGTTGGAAGGCGAAGCATCCAGTGCGTTGTCGATCAGATTAGTCCACACCTGGCTCAGCGAAGAACCGCGCGTGCGGATGGTCGAAGGCCTCGCCGCAAAATCCTTATCAACCTGGATTCCCTTGATCCGCAGCTTGTGTCCCAGAATCGTGAGCGTGCTCTGCAGGCTGTCATGCACGTCCAGTTCTTTCGCCGGCGACTTTTCATCGTAAGCGAATTTCTTCACCGCCATCACCAGATCGGAGATGCGTGTAATGCTTTCCTCGATGGTGCAGACCAGCGTCACGCTTGAGACCAGCGCTTCAAGCCAGTTGAGCGCGTCGGAAAAACTGGTCGCGGTGAAAGCATCTTTGGCGCAGGCCAGTTCCTCATGCTTGAAGCCGATGCCCACCAGAGCCGGGGCAATCGAGAAAGCGTTCTCCACGCCGGCCGCGCCAAGCCACTCGGCCATCGCCTCTTCTGCGTCCGATTGCTCGAGCGTGCTCATCGCCGGCGCGTGGCAGCCGCTCACCGTGTGTTCCAGCAGTGTGCGCATGCATTCCAATTGCAAGTGCGTTTTCGGCGCATCGCTGAAGCGCAGGCTCAATTGCTGCAGCCGCAGCAGGTTCAACCGCAGTTGCGAAGACGCGCGTTTGGCCGCCGACCCTGGATTGTGCAGCTCGTGCATCAGGCCCGCCGCCATGGTGCCCAGCGAAACCAGCTTCTCGCGGTGCAGTGCCTCCACCTGGTAGGTCTGCAAGCGCTGCGCCATGTTGGCCAGCACCACCTTGCGCGCCGCCGGGCAGCAGGACATCAGCGCCCAGAAGCCTTCCTCGTCAAACTTGATGAGCAGCGAATCCTCAACCGCCAGAATCACAAACGGCGTGTGCGTCCTGCCAATCAGCAGGGGTGTTTCTCCAAAGCCCTCGCCGCTGCGGGCAAAGCCCACCGTGGTTCGCGACCCATCCGGCTCCGGCCGGTCGGCGCGGGCTTCTCCCTGAAGAACCACCCAGTACGCGCGGTCCGTTTCCCATGGTTCCACCAGCACAGAGCCCGCTGCTGCCGTCACCTGTTCCACTGGGCCCATGTTGCCCAGGTCGTCGAAATTGGTTCCGGCGAATGGAAGTGTCTGCCGCAGGGCTTCGGCAACTTCCTTCAGGGAAACTGTTTTCGTCTGTATTCCTTGTCGGCCCTCGTTCATTTCCCCATATCCTTAGAACCCCGCCAAGTACTGGTGCGCAAATTGCACCGCGATCGATCCCTCACCCACCGCCGAAGCCACGCGCTTGATCGATCCATGCCGCACATCTCCCGCCACAAACACGCCCGGCACGCTCGACTCCAGCAGAAACGGCTCGCGCGGCTCATGCCACCCATCGTGCTGCTTGCCGTCGAAACGCAAATCCGGCCCTGCCAGCACAAATCCGTTCTCGTCACGCAAAACGCTGGCCGGCAGCCAGGCCGTGCCCGGTGCAGCGCCAATAAACACAAACAGCGACGAGGCCGGCACGCGCCGTTCTCCCTCGGGCCCCCGCAACTGCAACGCCTCCAGGCGTTCCTCGCCGAAGGCCTCTACAACCTGGGTCCGGGCCTCCAACACAATATTGGATGTTCGAGCGATCTCATCGATCAAGTATTTCGACATAGTGGCCGCCAACCCTGTTCCGCGCACCAGCATGGTTACCTTTGTGGCATAGCGGGCAAAATGCAGCGCGGCCTGGCCGGCGGAGTTGGCGCCGCCCACCACGAACACCTCTTCGTCCTTGCAACTGACGGCCTCCACCAGCGCCGCTCCGTAGTAAATCCCGCGGCCGCCCAGCAGCCCCGCGCCGGGAATGTCCAGCTTGCGATAGTGAACGCCCAGCGATAGTAGCACCACGTGGCTTGAAACCTCGCGGCCATCGGCCAGTTGAATGAACCGGTATTGCCCGTCGATGCGCAGCCCCGTCGCACGCTGCGTAAGGAACTCGGCGCCAAAGCGCGAAGCCTGGATGTGCGCCCGGCGGCCCAGATCGGCTCCGGTAATGCCGGAAGGGAAGCCGAGATAATTTTCGATCTTGGAACTGGAGCCTGCCTGGCCGCCGGGCGCCTGGGGCTCGATGACCAGCGTGCGCAGCCCCTCGCTGGCCCCGTACACGGCAGCCGCCAGGCCTGCGGGACCGGCGCCCACCACCACGATGTCATAGAAATCCTGTGCCGCCTGGGTGCTCAAACCCACCCGTATCGCCAGCTCGGCCGGCTCCGGGTCCACCAGCGCGCTGCCGTCCGGAAACAGCACCACCGGCAGCCGGTCCGCATCCAGTTGCCGCTCCTTGAGCAGATTCTGCGCGTCCTCGCTGGCGGCAACATCCATCCAGCGATAAGGCACATGATTGCTGGAAAGAAACGTCCGCACCTTGTGGTCCTTGAGCGACCAGCGATGGCCAATCACGCGCAGACCCTCGAACCGAGGCTGGTAGCCCGCGTGCCAGTCTTCCAGCAGGTCTGAAAGCACCGGATAGAGTTTTTCCTCCGGCGGGTCCCACGGCTTGTTCAGGTAGTAGTGAATGCGCGCGGAGTTGATCGCGTGGATCGCGGCTTCCGTGTCCGCATAGGCCGTCAGCAGCACGCGCCGCGAATCGGGATAAAGCTCGCGCGACCGCTCCAGAAACTCAACCCCCGTAATGCCCGGCATCCGCTGGTCGCTGCAGATCAGCGCCACCGGCTCCTGCCGGCTCTTGAGCTGCGCCAGCGTATCCAACGCCGCCTGTGCGCTGGCAGCGCGCATCACACGATATGTACCTCCGTACTGACGGCGCAGATCCTGCACCACGGCTTCGAGCACGTTCACGTCGTCGTCTACCGCCAGCAGGATTGGCCTAGCCATATACTCTCAGTTTAGAGCCTGTACTTGACTCCAGTGTCCTGAGTCTGAAGTTCGTTAAAGAAGCCTTCTTTGGTCTTGCATCAGGGCACGACTTCAGTCGTGCCGTAAACACGCCCAAAATCAAATGGGCTTTAGCCCCTGAGGACCGTTCTTCAAACCACTTCGATTCGCCGAATTGTTCAATGAACGCCCTGGGTGACGGACTTCCGCGTCAAGCACGACTTGAGTCGTCTACCCCCAAAAGGTGATTGACTCTAACCCTTCATCCGCCTACGGTTGAATTGTTTCATCCTGTACGCAGGTTTCACGTGGTTTCTGATTGAAGGTTGCTGGGGCAAACGGGCTTTTGAAGATCCAACGGCGGCTGTGGAACAGTAAGTCGTTTCCACTGTCGCAAATGCAGTCAATAGCAAGAGTGTCTGCTTTTTTTGCCGATAGTGCCACCAGGGCAGAAACAGTTGCCTGATCTCAAGTCGTCCGCGTCCGGCGGGTAGATTTGGGCACGCAGTACCTTTGTTCGATCCGGAATTTTTGAGGCATATGAGGCAGACATCATGAACAAGATCATTCTGGCCGATTCACAAGCGATTTTTCGCGCGGGAACGGCCAAAGTGCTGGCGACAGACGAAGACATGCGCATCATTGCCCAATGCACCGATCTGGACCGCATGCATCACGCCATCACCACCTTCCCAGGTTCTATTGTTCTGTTCGCGGCCGCGCTGCGGCCTGACCTCACCCGCCTGCGCATTCTGCTTGAAACCACCGGCAGCCGCGGCATTGTGATCGCGGAAAATAACGACAGCGCTGGAAGCTATCTGCACCAGGGCTTTCGCGGCGTGATATTCCGCGGCGTCAACGGGCCTGCGCTGGTGGAGTGCGTGCGCCGCGTGGCCGCCGGAGAAACCTGGATTCCGCCGCAACTCATGCAGCCCGAAGCGCCGGAAGAGGATATGGTCGGCACCCGCGTCCGCGACCGCCTTACCCCCAAGGAGATGCGCATCGTGGCCCTCATCGTTCAGGGCTGCAAAAATCGCGAAATCGCCATCCGCCTCAAGACCACCGAGCAGGTTATCAAAAACTACCTGCGCTCCATCTATGACAAGACCGGCGTCAGCGACCGTCTGGAACTGGCCCTGTTCACCATCCACCACCGCGTCCTGGCGCAGGCCGCCGCCGAGGTGGGCAGCAAGATTGAGATCGAAGAGCACGCCGCCGCACCCTCCGCCGTCGCCTAAGCGGCAAAGAGTTCCTGAGAACCCGTATAAAAACTCGATGCTCGGTGGATTCATCTGCTTTGAAAGGGCACGGCTTCAGCCGTGCCGCAAAATGCCCAATAAAACCAGGGGCTTTAGCCCCCGAGGTAATGTATTTTTCAGCCCTTTGCATTCCTTGGCGGCTCAAGCCGCGCCTCATTTTCTGCTTCCTCGGCACGGCTAAGGCCGTGCCTTTCAAAACTGCGAGTTTTTATACAGGTCCTGAAAGGGTGGGAAACCCAAGCCTCTTTCGCTCCCATTCAAATTCTGCTCCCCGCTTTGCAGATAATTACCCCCGATTGGCGCAAACTGTATTTAGTCCCACCAAAAACAGAACAGGAAAGTGACATTTAACCATTCTTTTGCCCGCTATACTGTCAGCATGAGAAACAGCGACCTCCGCATCGGTGCGTTCAGACCTCGGGGCATCGTACTTGAAAAAGCGCTTTGGGTACGTACGCTCGTTTGTCTGGCTGTCGTCACGTCTATACCGTTCGCCGCAGGTTTTTCCCAACAGGTCGGCAACGGATTGCCCTATCCGCCGCGTGAACCGGGATTGCCGGCGATGAATGAAACTGCGAATCCAACCGCCGACGCCAACCGGCTCATGCTCGATTCCATGAAGAAACAGGACGACATGAAGCGCTTTGACGAGATGAATGTGCAGCGCCAGAAAGAAATGACAACGGATACGGCAAGATTGCTTGAGTTGGCCCGCGAGTTGAAGACCGAAACAAACGAGCGTGCGCCGGATACGCTTTCAATGCTTGATATCCGCAAGGCCGAGATGATTGAAAAACTGGCCCACAACGTTCAACACAAGATGAGGGCGTCCGTTTCCAAGTAACCGCCTTGCCTGCCTCGGTGCGCCGGCTCGCGAATGCTGCATTGGGGGTTTGCCATGAGGATACCGTCAAAGTCTCGTTCCTTGTGCTGGCTGGAAAGACAAACGCGTTCCGTGCGAAATTTTGCTTGCCTGGCTGTCTTTACCTTCGGCTCACTGGTTTCAGCTCAGCAACCCGCTCAGCCCAGCCCCGCTCAGGCCAATCCATCTCAGGTCAGCCCAGTTCAACCACCCGCGACCCCGGCGCCCGTAACTGCAAATGTGGTCGTGGACCTTTCCAAGCCCGCCACTCCGCAGACTCCGCAACAGAAACAACTCGCGGACGACACGGCGAAGCTGCTAACTTTGGCCAGCGAACTGAAGGCAGCGCTCGACAAGAGCAACCAGGACACGCTGTCAATAAGCGTCATCAGGAAGGCCGAGCAGGTTGAAAAACTGGCGCATAAAGTTCGGGACGAGATGAAGGCCAGTCTGCCAAATTAGCCCCCACCCCCCACCCTTTTCCGGTTTTTCCTGTAAACAATTGAAAATAAAAATGTTACGTGAAAATAACCCATCGCACGGCATCAAAAACAAAGGGCTTAGCTTTTTTAGCCACCCCGCAGCACGCAAAAAAGGCGCGGACAAAAGCCCGCGCCTATTCGCTAAATCCCCAAAACGCTACTGCGTCCGGTTCACCGTCTGCCTGTTCGTCTTGAATGTAAACGCATCTCTCGGCAGCGACGCATTGAACTTGAAGTTTGAATACTTGCACACATAGGTGCTCGTCCCGCTCAAGGTAAACACCTGCTTCAGGCTCACCGCGTGATCGGTGTCCAGCCAGATGTCAACTTTGGCGACGTTCTTCCGCACTTCAGGGTCCTTTGCCACCAGTTCCAGCTTTTCCGTCTTCACTCCGTCCAGTGTTTCCGCGCCCAGATCCGTAATGTTCCACTTAGCCTCAAGATCCTTGCCGCTGGCGCCGAAGCCGAGAATCACGTAGCTCTCCCACTTTCCGGCCTTGGCAAAGGTAGTCACCTGGTTCACATTGGGCTCAAACAGCTTGAAGATCCCGCCAATGTAGGTATAAGCCTTCCCCGAGGGCTTCCCGTTGTGCTCGCTCATGTGTACGCCCATGCGCACCGCGTCATTCTTGCGCTCGTAGTACACCACGCCCTTCTGCATGTCGGTGTCGGGAACCGGATCGGTCTCGATCGTGTCGAACTCGACATCGGCTGAGGTCGAGCGGAAGTTGGCCGCTGAGACGTTGAGCCGGTCCAGAACGCTCTTCAGATCATCCTGAGCAGCGGGCGAGGGTGCGGCCAGCGCCGCGCGCGAACCCGCGAACGCCATCGCAAGGCTTGCGGCAAAAACGAGCTTGACTCTCAGGCGCATGAATCTCCCCTATTCATTCGACGCGCCAACGCGGCCGGAAGAAGCAATTAAAAGCGAGCAGGTGATTGAGCGATCAACAGCTAAAAATGGGGCCAAAAGCGCTGTCAGCGATGAGCCCATACTTTCCAGGCGCGATTGCCCTGGGCGTCGGTCACGGTTTCCCATTTCTCCACAACGACCGCATCGCCGGTCACCGGCTCAATCGCCTTGCGCAGAGCCTTCTTGACCACCGCATCCGAGGCTCCCGTGGGTACGTTGGCGTCAGAGACCTGCACCGTGATAATCACTCCATGCCCGCCATCGCCAATCACCTGAATGGGATGGATGAGCCCGGCAGCCGTCGAAGGCTTGTCGCCAAAGCTCCAGCCCGGAATCTGCGGCGAAAGAAAAATGAACAGCAGAATCAGCGTCACCATCACGTCGTAGTGAAAGCTGCCACGAGAGTAGGTCCAATAGAAATAGCTCAGCAGAACCTGCTTCACGGTCCTGGGTTGCGCATGAGGCACGGCTGAGTTTTGCAAGGTCATCACTGTTCCTTCACTCCACGAGGCTCCTGCACAATCCGTTCCAGGCCACCCATATAAGGCCGCAGCACCGTTGGAATTAATACCGAGCCATCGGACTGCTGGTAGTTTTCAAGAATGGCCAGCCACGTCCGACCCACCGCCAGCCCGCTGCCGTTGATGGTATGCACAAACTCCGGCTTGGCCTTCGCGCCCTGCGCTCCCGGCCGGTAGCGGATATTCGCCCGCCGCGCCTGAAACGCCTCAAAGTTCGAGCACGATGAAATCTCCCGGTAAAGCTGCTGTCCCGGCAGCCAGACTTCCAGATCGAACGTCTTCGCTGAAGAGAATCCCGTATCGCCCGCGCACAGCAGAACCCGCCGGTATGGCAGACGTAAGGCCTCAAGAATCTCTTCCGCATCGCGTGTCAGCCGCTCGTGTTCGCGGTCGCTTTCCTCAGGCCGCGTAAACTTCACCAGCTCCACCTTCTGAAACTGGTGCTGGCGAATAATCCCGCGCGTATCCTTGCCCGCCGCTCCAGCCTCAGCACGGAAGCACGGCGTATAAGCGGTGAACGCAATCGGCAGCCGCGCATCGTCGAGAATCTCGTCGCGATAAAGATTGGTGACCGGCACTTCCGCCGTCGGAATCAGCCAGTGGTCATTAAACTTTGCCAGCGTCTCGGCCTCCTCCGGATATTGGCCTTTGATGAAGTCATAGACCAATTCGCCGTCCGTTGGTGCATCGGCACACCTAAATAGGTCATCAGCAAATTTGGGCAGTTGCCCAGTGCCGAAGAGGGACTTCGAATTGACCATGAACGGTGGGAGTACTTCCCTGTAACCGTGTTTCGTTGTGTGCAAATCTAGCATGAAGTTGATCAGCGCTCGTTCCAGCCGCGCTCCCGCACCCATATACACCGCAAATCGCGCGCCGCTCAACTTGGCCGCTCGCTCCAGATCCAGAATCCCAAGCGCCTCGCCCAGCTCCCAATGCGGCTTCGGTGTAAAGTCCCACGTCCTCTGCGCCGCATCCGCCAGGTGCGTCTTCACCACCACGTTGTCCGCTTCGGATTTTCCAGCCGGCACTTCATCCCGAGTCAGGTTTGGGACCTCGTACATTGCCAGCAGAAGCCCCGCTGACGCCTCAGTCGCGTCCTTTTCAAGCTTATCCAGTTCTATCTTGAGCTGCCGCGTCTTCTCCATCACCGACGCGGCCTCCTCGTGCTTGCCGTCTTTCTTCAGCGATCCCACTTCTTGGCTCAACTCATTGCGCCATGCCTTAGCTTTCTCCGCCTCTGTAATCGCCGCACGCCTTCGCTGGTCCAGCTCGCGGAAATTTCCCAGTAGTGCCGCAGCAGCGGCTCCCCGCGCACCCAGCTTCTTCTCCACTAGTTCCAGGTTGTTGATGACAAATTTTAAGTCGAGCATCGCTCTACCAGTTTACCCGACCGCTCCGGACAGCCTGCCAGCTAACTTCACCCGCCTCTATAATGAATCCGATCCGCGCCAGGAGTTTTCCCCCATGCCTTCGGCAACCCACACGTTCTCAGCTCGCCTCATCGCCCTCTGTGCGCTCCTGCTCTGCATCGCATCGCCAGTCACATCCGCCGCGAAGCAGGCGGTAGGGAAGGCGCTCGCCCAGGAAAAACCAATCCCCGTTGGCCTTGACGCCTACCGCGAATGGGCGCAGTGGGACCGCCAGCGCATCGGCATGCGCGCGTACATGCGCAGCACCTATGACCGCCGCGGCGGCAATGAGGGCGCCGACGCTTCGCACTTTCTCTATCAGCTTTCTGACACGTCGAACGTCACGCTCGACCTTGAGGGCGCGGGCATTCTCATGTTTGCCCGCTACAACCACTGGCACGGCAGCCCCTGGCATTACACGGTCGACGGCAACGACTATACCGTCCAGGAAACCAGCACGGCCGACCCCAATCATCCAGCGCCCAACTCCGTCTTTCTCCCCGCCCATGCGTTCCCCGCCGCGCTCAACCTCACCTGGGCCCAGACCAATGGCGCGGACTTAAGCTGGACGCCCATCCCTTTCGAGCGCAGCTTCCGCATGGCTTACACGCGCACACACTACGGCACCGGCTATTACATCTATGACCAGTTCGTGCCCGGCACGCCGCTGTCCACGCCCATCCAAAGCTGGAATGAAACCGCCGCTCCCGACCCGATCAAGACCCGAGCCGTGGCTGATCTGCTCGCCAAGTCAGGCACTGACATTGCCCCCACCGCCAGCGCCCACTCCGCAAGCGGCGCCCTCAACCTGCCCGCAAACGGCGTCGCCTCCATAGTCAGCCTCAAGGGCCGGCAGACCATCCGCGCGCTCACCTTCTCCATTCCCGCTGAGAGCGCCGCGGCCTTTGAGCATGCCCATCTCCGCATCACCTGGGATGGAAAAGCACAGCCCTCGGTCGACGCGCCCATCGCTCTCTTCTTCGGCGCCGGCACGCTCTACAATCGCGACAACCGCGAGTACCTGGTCAAAGCCTTCCCTGTAAGCATTCGCTTCACCGGCGGCCGCATCCAGCTCGCCTGTTACTTCCCCATGCCGTTCTTTCAATCCGCGCGCATTGAGCTCGCCGGTGCAGGCCAATCGGTTCAATCAATCAATTGGTCCGTCCGCACCCTGCCGCTCCGCGAGCCAAAAAGCCAGCTTGCCTACTTCCACGCCACGTACCGCGACTTCCCAACCCCCACGCCCGGCGAAGACTTGGTGCTCCTGGACTCGCGCGGCGTCGAAGGTTCGCAGGCCTGGTCAGGCAGCTTCGTCGGAACCTCGTTCATCTTCTCCCACAATGGCAATCTTGAAACCCTCGAAGGCGATCCGCGCTTCTTTTTTGACGACAGTCTCACGCCGCAGGCGCAGGGAACCGGCACTGAAGAGTGGGGCGGCGGCGGCGACTACTGGGGCGGCCTCAACATGAGCCTGCCCTTCGTCGGCCATCCCACCGGCGCCCGCTCCGCAAAGGGTGCCGTCAATGAAGCGGACAAGATCGAGTCCGCCTACCGCTTTTTGCTCGGCGACCTCATGCCTTTCGGCTCGAACGCCGTTATTCACCTTGAGCACGGTGGCACTAACGAGTCCACCGAGCACTACGAGACCATTGCTTACTGGTATGGGCTACCCTCGCCGTCCCTGGTTGAAACCGACCGCCTGCAGATTGGCAATGCGGCAGACGAGCAGGCCCACGACTACTCTTCGCCTCAGGCCACTGAGCCCTACAAAATCTCCTCGCGTTATGAGTGGGGCGTCGACTCAATCAACGGCAAACAGGTCTTCCCCGAAACCGAAGACCAGGGCCGCACGACGAAGGGCACTTCGGAATTCCGCATGAGCCTGCGCCCGGACAACCTCGGCGTGCTACTGCGCCGCAAGCTCGATTACTCCTTCGCCGACCAGCGTGCCGAGGTCTACATCGCCGGCCCCTCGCGCTCAACCTGGAAGCTCGCCGGCATCTGGTACCTGGCCGGCTCCAACACCTGTGTCTATTCCGACCCCAAAGACGAGCTGGGCCCCGCCGAGCACAAGGTCGAGACCTCGAACCGGCGATTCCGCGATGACGAGTTTCTCATTGCCCGGAATCTCACCCACGGCAGAAAAGCCATCTGGATCCGCATCAAATACACGCCCATCAACCGGCCGCTTTTCCCGGGCTCGCCCGTCGGCGAACGCGCCTGGAGCGAGATCCGTTACACCGCGTACAGCTTCATCACTCCGCGGGCTTCCGCGCCGCCCCACTCGCCAGCCCCGCTTCCACCTTCTCCGGCCAGCCCGGCAGCCGCTGATCGCCCGTAATCAGCCTTGCCCCGCGCGTAAAGGTAAAGTAAGTCCAGATCCATGCCGCAAACACCGAAATCCGATTCCGAAACCCGATCAGAAAAAAGATATGCACTGTCAGCCACGTCACCCATGCCGGCAACCCGCTCATGTGCGCCTTGAAGGGCCATTTCACATCGGCCACGGCGTCCATGCGCCCAATGGTCGCCAAGTCACCCTTGTCGAAATAGTGAAACGCCGGCCGCGGGCGGCCTTTCAGGTCTGCGGCAATCATCTCCGCCACGTGATCGCCCATTTGCATTGCCGGCTGGGCCACGCCCGGAACCTGCTTTCCATTCTGCTCAAAATGCGCCAGGTCTCCGAGCACAAAAATCTGCGGCAGCCCTGGAGGATTCAGCGTCGCATCCACCTCCACGCACCCGCGCTTGTCCAACTCTACGCCCGGCACTGCCGCAAGCAGCTTGCCCATCGGCGAGGCCTGCACGCCCGCCGCCCACAGCGTCACCACCGCCTCAATCCGCTTTCCGTTAGCCTCAACCCATCCCGGCCCAACTCCAGTCACCTGGGCCTCTGTTTCCACTTCCACGCCCAGTCTTTTCAGAGCCGCCTTGGCCTTTGCCGATAAATCCGGCGGATACGCCGCCAGGATGCGCTTGCCGCCATCCAGCAGCAGCACCCGGCTCTTGCGCGGATCGATGTGCCGGAAATCCCGCTTCATGTAAAGCTGCGCAATATCGCTGATCGCCCCGGCCAGCTCCACGCCCGTCGGCCCGCCGCCAATCACGACAAAATTGAGTGGCGGATGCCACCCATGCTCCACCATCTGCCGCTCCGCCAGCTCAAACGCCAGCAGCACCCGGCGGCGAATCTCCAGCGCGTCTTCAATGGTCTTGAGCCCCGGCGCCTGTGCCGCCCACTCCGGATGGGCAAAGTAAGAGTGGGTCGCGCCCGTGGCCAGCACCAGGTAATCCCAGCGAACGTGAGCGCCGGATCCCAGCGTGATCTGGTGGCCGGCCGCGTCGATCGCCTTCACCTCGTCCATGAAGACTTCCGTGTTGGTTTGCTTGCGGAGAATCGTGCGAATGGGCTGGGCAATGTCTGCCGGAGACAAAACGGCGAGCGCAACCTGGTAGAGCAGAGGCTGGAAGGTATGATGGTTGCGCCGGTCAATGACCGTCACGTCGACCGGCAGGCGAGCCAGCCCCGTGGCTGCGTGAATCCCTCCAAAACCGGCCCCCACAATTACCACGCGTGGACGTGTGGACGCTGGTTGTTTCAGAGGTTCGATCTTGTCGGCCGTCATTTACGCCTCCCTCTCGCTTATGGGATGCGAAAAGGAGCCGGTAAGTGACAGGAAGATGGAACGCGCGACCGCCGAGCCTCAGGATATTGGGCTCTGGATACCGGATATGGAGAAGTGGCTATGGGCACACTTCCGCAAGTATGGACACTCCGACCCGAGGGCCGTTCAGCCTTTCACAAGCTCGATTTGCATCAAGTGCGGCCGCAATTCCGGAGGTGCGCCGGCCAGATAGTCGATGCGTTTGTCCATTTCCTCGCCGCCAGGCACAGTCTCCGCCGTTCCAATTGGCACCGGTTTGTAAGGCAGAAAGACGCGGAAGCTGGAGCCGCGGGCCGGGTTGCGCTCTGCCCAGATGCGGCCTGAGTGCTGGTGGACGATGGTGCGGCAAATGGCCAGGCCAAGGCCGGTTCCGCCCTTCTGTCGCGCGTCCGAGGCGTCCACCTGCTGGAAGCGGCCGAAGATGGTCTCCAGCTTGTCGGCGGGAATGCCGCGTCCGGGATCAACCACGGAGAGCGTCACGCCGTTGCGATCGGGGCGCATAAGGATCGAGACGGTCGAATCGCGAGGAGAAAACTTGACGGCGTTCGAGAGCAGGTTGGTGATCACCTGGACCAGCCGGTCGGCGTCACCCGCGATCTCTACCTGGGTGGTGTCTTGGATCAGGCGCACGCCGGCAGCATCGGCCACAGGCTCCATGCAATCGATGGCCTGACGGACGACCTGTCCCAATTGCAGCTTGCGAAACACGAGGCGCTCGCGCCCGCTCTGCAGGCGTTCCAGATCGAGGATGTCGTTGATAAGCCGCAGCAGCCGTTCGGAGTTGGAGTGGGCAATGCGGAGCAGGTTGGCGGCCTTGTCATTCAGTTCCACCAGCGTGCCATGCGAGAGCAGGCCAAGCGCGCCGCGGATAGCGGTGAGCGGGGTCCGCAGCTCGTGGCTGACCGTGGAAACGAACTCATCCTTGAGCCGGTCCAGAGCGTAGCGTTGGCTGATGTCGCGGAAACTAAGCACGGAGCCGGAAAGGCGGCCGTGGTCGAGAATGGGGGTCAATGCGTAATCTACCCGGAAGGGGCTGCCGTCGATGCGGAACACGGTATCTTCGCCTGAGGTGGCCATCAACTGCAGGCGTCCGGTGGCGCGCAGCAAGTCGCAATCCTCGCCGCATTCACTCCCGGCTCCCGCCGAACCGTGCAGCAACTCATGCACCGGTCTGCCGGCCAGGCTGGCTGCCGCCGCGCCCAGCATGCCCGCTGCCGCCGGGTTGGCGAAACTGACCAGACCATTGCGATCCAGGCCGCAGATGCCGTCAGCCACCGAGTTCAGCAGGATCTCCTGCTGGCGATAGAGTTTCTCCGCCCAGCCGCGTTCGTGGCTGCGGGCCAGCATCTGTCCCAGGGACGCGGCCACCGTCTCCACGGCCGCCATGGTTTCCCGATTTTCGCGAAGGCAGAAATGACAATAGAATTCGAGAACCGCCAGCACCCTGTTGCCTACGCGCACGGGAACCGCGCAGCCGGAAACCATTCCGCGCCGCTGGGCCGACTGGGTGTGCGGATGCTGAGGGTCAGACGCCAGGTCAGGAATCCAGATCGGTCGGCCATCCTGCCAGGCCCGTCCAGGAATCCCGCCTCCGGGCAGCAGCGAAACGCCCATGCTCTCTTTGATCAGGGTTTCGGTGCGCCGGCCCGGAGCATTCCAGCCGGAGCAGAACTCCAGCCGATTCTCCTCGGCATTGACTTCCCACTTCAAAGCCACGTCCCAACCCTGGGAGACGCAGAGCGCCTCCAGAATGCGCATGGCCGCGACCTCGGGCGAAGTATTTTCGCCCACGATTTCACTCACCACACGCTGCAAGGCTACGCGGCGCTCGCGCTGCACCAGCAGTCGTAAAACCAGCACCGCTGCGGCCGCCCCGCCGGCAAAAATCAAGACTCCGTTGTAGCGAGAGTTAATGGTCAGGTTGTGCGTCAGCAGTCCTAGCACCAGGGCCAGAGCCAAACCTGCCAGCACGGGAGAAAGGAAAGAAAAACCACGCTGGACGATATCCGCGTGCTGCTCGTTGCCGATTGTCTTGACCCCGCTGGACAGGTCTGCCATTGCTCCCCCAAAACTCGGCAGGAACTTTCGCTCTGCCTCCCGCCTACGGCTACTACGGCCCGATCATCCATTGGCCATGATGATAGACAGGATTCCAACCATGTGATGCAACTAAAGGGCCATTCTAGGTCAAGTCACTCAGCTTTGTTTCTCAATCAGTTGCAGACGAGCCGTGCTGCGAACTGTGAACAGTTGTATACACTTCGCCGTGTCCGATTACAGGTCACATCACAGGTCAACTCACGGACTGCCGGACTGGAAAATGGGCTAAGGAAAGAGGTTCGCCTGTTGAAAACGGCTATAGCATTTTCGGAATTGCTGGAGACCGAAGGCACGCATTCAAGTGGCTTTTTCCTCAAGAAAAAGCCACCTTTCACGGTTCTCAAAAAGTCTACGTGTATTCCGGAAATGCTCTAGATGGACTCCCCAGGAAATTTCCCACAGGTAAATTCGCCGACTCTGTTTCAAGGCTGCTGCTCGATGGCGATGCTGACCGTCGCCGTATTCCCCGAAGCCGCCAGCCCAACCAGGTCCGTAGGCACGCCGGGTATCGTTGCCGGCGTAAACGTCACCGTGCCGTCGAGCGCGGAGGTGGCCGTCGCCGTCTGCGTGGCCAGCAGATTCGAGGGCAGGCAAACGCTATGCGCGCCGCAGGCCGGAGCCCACGCGTAGAGGTCCTGATAGAGAGAGACGGTCCCCGCAGCCATGGGATTGCCGTCCATATCGAGTAACCGGAGGATGATCGGCGCGGGCGTTCCCTCGACCGAGAGACTCTGCGTCGTCCCCGAGACGGCTTCCAGCGTGGCATATTCCGGCCGCGCGCCGATCGCTGAGAAAGTCACGCATTGGTTGGTGCCGTTGAGGCAGGCGTTGACCGTAGCCAATTGACCCTCCGCCAGTGGACCCACCGTCAGCGTCTGCATGGCGATGCCGGAGGAGTCGGTAAGGACGGTTGCACTGCCCTGAGGGTTGATACCGCTGGCGGTGGTTTGCCACGCGACCGATTGTCCAACCGCAGGCGTGCCATTGGATAGCACTATCGTCTCCACCGGCCAGGAGATGGTGGTGCCCGCGGCAACGGATTGAAGCGTCGTCAGCGCGGCTAGCGTCGGCGGCGTTCCGCCGGCAAACTGCGCCTGGAGGTTGGAGCCATTGGTGAGCGAAGCGGTCACAATCGACCATGTGCCATCCACCGCCGTCACATTCATCGTCGCGCGTCCGTCGCCGGTTGCGTTGACAGAGCAGATCGGCTTGCCGCAGGCCAAAGTGGCCGTGCCGCTGGCCACGGTGTAAATCACGGTAACACCGCCCGCAGGGGTCAGATCGGAACCCAACGCGGTCACAGTGAAGGGAATCGGCACGCCGGTAGGCACCGTGTTCATGGGCGCGGTTACCAGCGTCAGAGCATCGCCCGATCCGGAATCATAGCTCACGCCGCCGGAAATAATTGCCGCGGCATAAAACGCAGGCAGGTCGTCCACTTCCACATCCACTGAGCCGGTCACGCCGGTAGCTGCAGCCGGCGCAATCGCGTCGATCTCGTTCGGCGAAACGCTCGTCACCAGCGCCGCCTGCCCGCCCACCAGCACCGTATCCGCAAGCCGGAAGCCCATGCCATGGATCACAATGGGTCCTCCGCTTGCCGCAAGCCGCTCAGGCTCAATCGCGTCCGCGTAGAGCACCCAGCCGTTATACGGGTAGTCTGGCCGGCCGTCTCCGCGCTGGTCGGCAATGCCGATGCGCACCAGATCGTCGGCATTCGAGCTCACGCGCAGCGAGGTTTCTCCCGTGGCTAGGCCATTCATGCCGGGAGCCGCGCCCACCGGCGTCGCGCCCACGGCGTCCGAGGCGTCCCACACGCCGATCGAAGGCATGGCCTTGGCTTCTGTGGGTGCGCCGGTCTCATCCAGCGCTTGGGTCACCACGGTGAAGGTGCGGCCGCCGCGCACCGGAAAGCTGAACCAGTCGTTCTGACCCACCTGGCTGATGCGCCCGGTCCATATACCGGTGACAGGCATCATGCGCGGCGAGGCCTGGGTTCCAATAGCGTCCTGATAGCCGCCCACGGCAGAGTCGTCCACGTTGACCGTCAGAGTCTTCAAACCGCCAGCACCAAGCCCCGGTACCGAAATCGGAGCCAGCGTGCCGGAAGGCGTAACCTGCCCATCCAGATAAGGGCCGACCGATTCCGTAAGGATATAAAGCGGATTGATCGCTTCAAAAGTCACCTGGTAGTTGGCCGTGGTCACACCCGGTGGCAGCGGCATATCGCTCAAGTCAAAAAAACCCTGCTGTGCCGCATCGTTCGAGCCCCACATGGTCAGCAGGTTGCCGTTCGCATCCGTCCAGCCCATCACCGGATTTCCGTGGTTGCCATTGAAGTAACCGCCCGAAACAAACGAGACCGTGTACTGGTAGAGCGGGTTGCCGTTCGCATCCAGCGGCCGCGCAACCACGTTCACGCCCTGCATGCCCATGCCGGTGCGGAAGCTGATCGTCCCCTGGATCGAGGCCGTATTCGCTGCCGTAAGCTCTTTCCCGGAAAAGCTGGACATGTTCTCCGCAGTCACCGGATAAATGCGATTCAGCGCGGCCATATCGTCGTAGCGCAGCGCCGTCGGATCGGGAATGCACGTCCCACCGCTCTCGCCGCAAACGCCGCTCAAGGGCTGCATCACCGGCCAGCCCGCCGTGCCGCCGGGCAACTCATCGGTCAGCGCCGTCGGGTTCACCTGCGCATAATCCAGCCCCAGCACACGGCCAAACGCCCGCTCCAACTCATAGCTCATCATCTCCAGCATCGCCGGGTTGGTAGCGCACAGCCCGTTCAGCACAATAATTCCATGCGCCGCCGTGGCATCAGGATTGATGATATCCAGCCACGTCCATACGCCGTTTAGCTGGCAACTCGTAGGCTGGCTGGCTCCTGTTCCAAACAGCGCGTCAATCACCGATCCATCGGCGTCATAGATCACTCCCAGCGGATAACTGCGCGCTGTCGGAGTCACATCGGCAGGAGCCGTAATTACACCGTTGGTTACGGCGATGTTAGCCCCATTCACGTCCTCATTCAGCGAGCCCTGGTCAGTCAGCGTGACGGCCGCGGTGGGAACCGCCGACCAGAGAGCCGCCGCCGCATCCACCATCGCTGTAGCCTGCTGGTTCGTAACCGAAGCGTTCAGCTCTCCCTGATCGACGTAATAATTTACCTGCCCACCCAACCAATGCACCGGCTGCCCAAGCGTCGCCGGATTGAAGAAGCTCACCCCGGCCACATATTTCGGACCGCCCGCGTGCGCAACGGCGGAAGCCAGAACCAAAGCTGCCGCAGGTACAAGCCGCGACATGCAGGCCCATTTCAGCCAACGACGCGGTGTTCCCGCAATCCGCGCGTGCGGAGTCGAGCCCGATAGGCGAAGTGCTGGTCTAAGAAACGGCTCAAATGGATCCACACAGGTTTTATCGGGCTTGAAACCAGGACGCTCGAAAGCGCTAAGTCATCGGAGATAGCCCGTAACCTAAGTAAATAGTTTTATCAAAGCACTATGGATTGCTTCAGGCCGCGACAACCTGTAAAAAAATGAAGCAGAGCTGCGCAGAATTCAGTCATAACGCTCAACTTCGCTACCAAAAAATGCAATCCAAAGCAGGCCAGACCGCGGCACAAGGTGAAGAAAAGCGCCAATTTTGTCTCACGCTCATGCGAAAGCATGCAACGAATTGTCGCGAAACGCGACGAACTCCAAAGTCATTCATCTCACGCGCGGCACTTCAAATCTCCGGGTAGAAATCGAAGAACGCATCCAAACTACGTTTGAGCTGCGTTTCAATCTCTTCCCGCGAACCTTCAATCGTGTGCATGGTCACGTGAGCCTGGTGGCCGTTGGCCAGCTTCAGGGTCGCATCCTGAATTTCAGCCACTTCGCCTTCAGGCAGCAGCCGGAGTCCGTAAACTAGAGTTAGATTGGCCATACGCACCATCATAATCATTGGCCGTGCGAGTCATGGCAATCAAGGCCGCAACTTGCTTGAGCGGTCAGGGAAGGGAACACGCAGTGGGCGAAGTAACCCGGCGAGACTGGTTGAAAGGGGCAACCGCCGCATGGGCGATTGCGCAGGGCAGTTGGGGCGGTATTACGGCAATGGCCGCGGAACTCCCGCATTCCAGGCCGTCCAAGAGCGATCGCCATTTCACCAGCGCCGCCGTCGAGGCGCTCATTCCCCGCATACAGCGCGGCATCGCCGATCCGGCGCTTTCCACCATCTTTGAAAACTGCTTTCCCAACACCCTCGACACCACAGTGTTCCCCGGCACGTTTGAAGGCCATCCCGACACCTACATAGTCACCGGCGACATCGACGCCATGTGGCTCCGCGACTCCTCCGCGCAGGTCTGGCCTTACGTGCCGCTTGCCAGCCAGGACGCGAAGCTCCGCGAACTCCTCGAAGGCGTGATCCGCCGCCAGGCGCGCATGATTCTGCTCGACCCCTACGCCAATGCCTTCATGCGCGATCCCTCCGCTGCGCCGCTCAAATGGGCCGTCAACGACCTCACCGATCATCACCCCGGTGTCGCCGAGCGCAAGTGGGAAATCGATTCCCTCTGTTATCCCATCCGGCTCGCGTATGGCTACTGGCGCGCCACCGGAGACACTCGCCCATTCGACGCGACCTTTAAGCAGGCCGCCTGGACCATCGTCCGCACCTTTCACGCCCAGCAGCGCAAGCAAGGTCCGGGGCCCTATTCATTCCAGCGCAGCTCGCCCGTCCCCAGTGACTCCGTTCCGCTGGGTGGCTTCGGCAATCCAGCTCTCCCCGTCGGCATGATCTTTTCCATGTTCCGCCCATCGGACGACGCCTGCATCTATCCGCTCTTCGTTCCCGCCAATATGTTCGCCGTCGTCTGCCTGCGCAAGCTGGCCGAGCTGGCCACGCATGTTCTCGACGACCCCAAGCTCGCTGCCGAATCTGAAGCCCTCGCAGCTGAAGTCAACCGCGCCATCCAGCAGTACGGCAAAATCCGTCACGCCCAGTTCGGCGAAATCTGGGCCTATGAGGTCGATGGCTACGGCAATGCGCTGATGATCGACGACGCCGACGCTCCAGGCCTCGTCACCCTGTCGTATCTTGAGTCCTGTACGCTCGACGACCCGCTCTACCAGCGCACCCGCCGGTTTGCGCTCAGCGATAGCAATCCCTATTTTTGCCACGGTACGGCTGCTGAAGGCGTCGGTAGTCCACACGAAGGCATCGGCACCATCTGGCCCATGTCCATCACCTATCGCGTCCTCACAACGACTGACGAGCGCGAAATCCGCCAGTGCCTGCGCTGGCTGCGCGACACCACCGCCGGCACCGGCTTCATGCACGAGTCATTCAAAAAAGACGATGCCTCCAGCTTCACCCGCCCCTGGTTCGCCTGGGCCAACACCCTCTTCGGCGAACTGATCGTAAAGCTAGCCGCAGACCATTCCGGACTTCTCGCATCTTCGTTAAGTTGATGCACCGTTCACGAGTCGGCGCGCGCTCCCGGAGGGAGCCAATGAAAATAGCCCAGTGTGCAGTCCGCCGCAGCGGACGAAACACTGGGTTAAAGGCGCTGATAAGACCCTCGCCCAATAGGGGCGACGTGACCCTGCCGAACCAGCAGGATTCCCGCCCGAATCCCTCCGCCAATCCCAGCATCTAGAATCAGGATAGGAAGACTTCTCAGATGACAGACATTCGCGACACGGTAATTCTGGGCTCGGGTTGCGCCGGGCTTACGGCGGCCATCTACACCGGCCGGGCTGGCTTGAACCCGCTCGTTCTTGAAGGCCACGAGCCCGGCGGCCAGCTTTCCATCACCACGCTGGTTGAGAACTTTCCCGGCTGGCCTGACGGCATTCAGGGCCCTGAACTGATTGACAACATGAAGAAGCAGGCGCAGCGCTTTGGCGCAACATTTCAGCTTGCTCATCTCAGCAAAGTCGAGCTCGGCGCGCATCCCATCAAGCTGCACACCTCGGGCGGTGAAATTCACACCCGCACGCTCATCGTCGCCTCTGGCGCCAGCGCCCGCTGGCTGGGCCTGCCCAGTGAACAGGCGCTTATCGGCCATGGCGTTTCAAGCTGCGCCACATGTGACGGTTTCTTCTTCCGCGGCAAAGAGATTGCTGTTGTCGGCGGTGGCGATTCCGCCATGGAAGAAGCGCTCTTTCTCACCCGCTTCGCCACCAAGGTCACGCTGCTTCATCGCCGCGAAGCCTTCCGCGCCTCCAAAATCATGCTTGATCGTGCCATGGCTCACCCCAACATCGAACTGCGCACCAACACCACCGTGGAAGAAGTGTTAGGCGTTGAAGAGAAAGACGTGCGCGGCCTGCGCCTAAAAGATGTGAAAACCGGCGTGGAAGATGAACTGTCGGTCAGCGCGCTGTTTCTCGGCATCGGCCACGAGCCCAACGCCAAAATGTTCGCCGGTCAGATGGATCTCGACGAAGACGGCTACATCAAGACCACCGGCAACGTGCTCACTACGCACGAGGGCCACGTCATTCCTGGCGTCTTCGCCTGCGGTGACGTGCAAGACCGCCGCTACCGCCAGGCCATCACCGCCGCCGGTTCCGGCTGCATGGCCGCGCTCGAAGCAGAGAAGTATTTAGAAGAGCACGGCCACTGAGCGGAGAAGCCATGACGGCGCTCAACGAAAATCTGGCCCGGCTTGAAGAAGCCATCGCTGCCGCCTGCCGCAACGCCGGCCGCCCCCGCGATGAAGTCGAACTGATGGCCGTTTCAAAAACCTATCCCGCCGCAACCATTCTCGAAGCGGCGGGTCTTGGTATGCGCCTGTTCGGCGAAAATCGCGTCCAGGAGTTCGCCGCGAAAGCTCCTAACCTCACCCCACTCCGCTCCAACGGAATCAATTCCGCCGCCGACGTGCCAATCCTTGTCCACCTCATCGGCCATTTGCAATCGAACAAAGCCGTACGCGCCGTTGAGCTTTTTGACGCTGTAGATTCCGTTGACTCCCTCCGTCTCGCCGAAAGGCTGAATGAAGCCGCGGGGAAATCAGGCAAGCGCCTGCCCATCCTCATCGAAGTCAAACTCAGTCCCGAAGAGTCGAAAGCCGGCCTCGAACCAGGCTCTGCCGAAGCGGCGCAGCTGCTTGAGCGTTTGCCGAACCTCGAACACCTGCAAACCCAAGGCCTCATGACCATCGCCCCCTGGGGCGTCGCCGAAGACATAACCCGCGCCTGCTTCCGCAGTCTCCGCACCTGGCGCGACAAGTGGTCCTCGACCCATCCAAGTCTGAGCCTCGAAGTCCTTTCCATGGGCATGAGCGGCGATTTTCCATTAGCCATTCAAGAAGGCGCTACCCGCATCCGCGTCGGCACGGCTCTCTTCGGTAAGCGCCAACCCTATACCGGTCCCGAATAAGTCCACCCCAAAAACTTGTCATCCTGAGCGAAGCGCACTTCAGCGGAGTCGAAGGACCTGCTTCTGTTCTTCGATGCTGTCAGCTTATGAACCTACCGCCCATGATGCGCAAAAGCCGCAGCCAGCGCCTCTTCCGGCTCCGGCCGCACGCGAAAATCCGCATGAGCCTCCGCGAAAAGCACTCGCCCATCGCGCCCAAGCACATACGTCGCCGGAATCGGCAGCGTCCAGCTTTTCTCCCCATTCACAAAGGGAATATTCACGAGAATAGAAAGGTAATAAGTCCGGTGATACTCAGGCACCGTATAAACCAGCCCAAACTTTTCCGCCACCACGTTTCCCACGTCATGCAGCACGGGAAAGGGTAATCCATGCTGCCCGGCCATGAAGTCGCTCTGCCGCTCAATCTGCGGCCCAATCGCCACCAGCAGACCCTCGCGCTCGCGCAGCGTTCCATATAGGTCGCGCCAGGCCTCCAGCTCTGTCACGCAATACGAACACCACCGCCCGCGAAAGAACTTGATCACCAGCGGCCCCAGCGCCAGCAGATCCGCCGACCGCACTGTGCGTCCGCTCGCATCCTTCAGCGCGAACTCGGGAGCGATCGCGCCAACCGGCAGAATGTGCTCCTCAATGCCAGAGTTGAACAACTCCGCAACCGCCCGCTCGCCTATCGCCAACCGCTCCGCCTGCACCAGGTGCCGCGTGTTCGCCGTAATCTCGTCGAGTTGATCCTGCAGGCTCGTGGTTGTCATGGGTGCGCCTAATTTCTATCAAGACGACTTATGGCCGTCAGAGGTTTTACCGTCCGAATTTCTGTTTCCCGCCCATGCCCATCGCGCCCAGTCCGCCGCGCATCATATTCCGCGCCAGTCCGCCCTTGCCCATCTGCTTGAACATCTTGGCCATCTGCGCATACTGCCGCAGCAACTGGTTCACATCCTGCACCGAGGTCCCGCTGCCCGTCGCAATCCGCTTCCGCCGCGAGCCGGAGATGATCTCGTGATTGCGCCGCTCAACCGGCGTCATGGAGTTGATAATCGCTTCCAGGCGCACAAATTGCTTCTCGTCCACCTGCTTGGTAGCTTGCTGCAAACCCGCAAACGGCCCCACGGACGGCAGCATCTTCAAGATGCTCTCCATCGATCCCATCTTCTTGATCTGCCGCAACTGATCGCGAAAATCTTCCAGCGTAAATCCGTCGCCCAGCAGCGCCTTCTTGGCAAACTCCTCGCTCTTCTTCCGGTCGAGCGTCGATTCCGCCTTCTCGATCAGCGACATCATGTCGCCCATGCCCAGAATGCGGCCGACAATCCGGTCCGGATGAAACGGCTCGAACGCGTCCGGCTTTTCGCCCACGCCGATAAACTTGATCGGCTGCCCTGTCACATGCCGAATCGACAGCGCCGCGCCGCCGCGCGCATCGCCGTCCATCTTCGTCAGCACCACGCCCGTCAGTCCTAGCCGCTTATGAAAATCCTCGGCCGAGTTCACCGCGTCCTGCCCGGTCATAGCATCGGCCACAAACAAAATCTCCGACGGGTTGAGCAGCTTCTTCAGCCGCTCCATCTCGCCCATCAGTTCTTCATCAATGTGCAGGCGTCCGGCCGTATCGACGATCAGCGTGTCGCAGCCCATGATGCGGGCCTCGCGCAAGGCTTCCTTCGCCAGTCGCTCCACGAGAGTGGAACCGGGCGCGTCACCTTTCTGGTCGCCCTCATAGAGCTTCGCATCAATGGATTTGGCGACCACCTTCAACTGCTCGCGTGCCGCCGGCCGGTACACGTCCACCGACACCAGCATGGGCCGATGGCCGCCCTTTTTGAGCCACGCCGCCAGCTTGCCGCTGGTCGTTGTTTTGCCTGACCCCTGCAAGCCCGCCATCAGGATCACCGTCGGGGGCTGTGAGGCAAATTTGAACCGCGCCGTATCCTTGCCCAGCAGTGCGATCAGCTCATCGCGGACGATCTTGATCACCTGCTCGGAGGGCGAGAGTGCCGTCAGCACTTCGGTTCCCACGGCTTTCAAGCGGATCTGCTCGATCAGATCGCGAGCCACGTTGAGGTTAACGTCCGCCTCAAGCAGCGCCACGCGAATCTCTGCGAGCGCCTCGGCAATGTTTTCTTTCGTGAGCGTACCCTGGCCCCGGAGGGTCTTGAAAGCACGCTGAAGTTTGTCGGTAAGAGTCTCAAACATAGGTTAACTACCAGTGTATCGTGCCCCCTGCGGTGCGTTCGCCACCTGGGGTGAGGCATACGCTTGCGCGCCATGGGTCTCGGCGGCCTCGCATCCTTTCCGCGGAAAAAAGCGAAAAGGGAGGAAAATGCGAAGATGTACGGATTTAGGAGACCTATTCCGCCGGCGCAATCAGGTACTGCTCCAGCTTCCCGTCCGGATACGTGTAGGTAGTCAGCGTCAGCCGCTTCCCGGGATAAACAATCTGGAACGCGCGAAACGTCATGCCGCCGCGCAGTTGCTCGCCGGCTTGATGAAACGTCAGCGGCTCGCCCAGAGGAGCCAGACTGTCGCGATAATCCGCCAACGCTTCCGGCGTAAAGTAGTCGCTCAAGTTTGGAGCCAGCAGGGTGCGGTCAATATGCCCTTGTTGCAATCCGTGATACAGATCGATAGCCTGTTGCTCCGGGGCTGTCAGCGGCGCATTCAGCACAGCCGGCGCAGCCAGCCGCGCAATCGTCGACGCCGCTCCAACCGCGTCCTGGTTGGTCAGCACTGCCACAGCCACGCCGTCATCAACCAACACTTCATTGTCTGACACAAAGCCGGAAACCTCGCCCGAGTGCTCGATTGACCGGTGCCCACCGCGGTCCATCACCTCCACGCCCAGGCCGTAATGCGTCCCCTTGCCGTCCTTCAGCTTCACCTCGGTAAACATCTGCTTGTAGCTCTCCGGCTTGAGCACGGTTTCGGCAATCAGGCTCTTATCCCACAGCGCCAGATCATGCGCCGTCATGGCCAACTCGCCCGCGGCAAACATCCAGCCGCGCCCCTCTTTCGGAGCCACGCGCAGCGGCCCCAGCGCGTGCCGGTAATACGCCGTCGCATCCACTGATGTCAGCTTGGCCTCGTCCGAATTCCATACAGACGTCATGCCGAGCTGCCTGAAGATGCGGCTCACCAGCATATCCATCAGCGGCTTCCCGGTCACCGTCTCCACGATCCGGCCTGCAATCACAAAGTTCGTATTCGAGTACTGCCACTTGGTTCCCGGCTCAAAGTCCAGCGGCTTCTTACCCCACGTGTCGAGGATCTGCTGCGCTCTCTCCGGCTTCAGCATGGGCGTCATCACATAGTCTTCCGGCCAGTAGTCCTGATAGCCCGAAGTATGCGACAGAATCTGCCGAATGGTCACCTTATCGCCCTCCGTCAGCCCTGGAATGTACTTGCCCACCGTGTCGTCGAGCGAGAGTTTGCCGTCCTCCTGCAGCAGCAAAATCGCCGTCGCCGTGAACTGCTTGGAGATGGAGCCAATCGAGTAACGCATCTCCGGCGTCGCAGCCATCGCCGGGTCCGTACTGGTAGCCAGCCGCGCCTCGCCGTAAGCCTGCGTATAGACCAGCTTGCCGTGGTCCACCACCGCAACCGATGCGGAAGGAACCCCGGTCTGTTCCAGCACCTGCG
The DNA here is from genome assembly GCA_036489415.1 of Occallatibacter sp. Lineage (GTDB taxonomy): Bacteria > Acidobacteriota > Terriglobia > Terriglobales > Acidobacteriaceae > Telmatobacter. The sequence continues at coordinate 96,820 of DASXFS010000014.1, forward strand.
CGGCAATGCGGTCCACGCGCGCCTTGAGCGCGGGGTCAAGCGTGTCCACGGCCTGGGCGGTAAGCGTACAGGGGACAAGGGCGATGAGGGCAAAAACACCAAGGCAGGTTGCGCAGCGTCGGGGTCGGAACATGGGTGAGGTGAAACTCCTCTCAATCAGGATGCTGCGCCAGCGTGCGGTTTGCGCTGCAAAGGCTAACAGCCGCTAGGATTGCGAGCGTCAGAAATCTGCGGGGAAGCATCGAGGTAACTATAGCGCAGCATTCGTGCGTTAGGCTGGTGTTGACCGGCAGTTATTTTTTGTCAGAGCGAGGGGCAACCGGAAACTATGGAAAAGTTGATCGAAGGGCACAAGAGCTTTCTGGCGGAGTCATTTCCCGCCCGGCGCAGCCAGTTTCATCTGTTAGCCGAGCGCCAAGCGCCGGGCACGTTGTTTGTTACCTGCGCAGACTCGCGCATTGTGCCGGATCTCATTCTGCAAACCCAGCCCGGCGATCTGTTTATCTGCCGCAACGTCGGCAATGTCATCCCACGCGCCGGAGAGCCTGCCGGCGGCGTTGGCGCCACAGTCGAGTATGCCGTCGAAGTCCTGCATGTCAGCCATCTCATTGTCTGCGGCCACTCCGACTGCGGCGTCATCCGCGCCCTCATGGCGCCTCAAGGCCTCACTAACCTTCCCAATGTCCTGGATTGGCTCCAGCACGTCGAGCCCGCATGGCAATATCTTGATGAAGTCGAGCGCAACGCCGGCGAGCTCACCCGCCACACAGCCCTGACCCATGCGAATGTACTCGTTCAGTTGGACAATCTGCGCACCCATGAGTACATCCGCCGGGCCCTCGACGCTGGACGCCTGCAGATTCATGGCTGGTACTACGACATTATGAGCGGACGCATTGAGCAATATGACGAGCGGCTGCGAAGGTTTACCGGGCTCGTCGAATAATTTGACAGAAAAATGGGCTGGTTCCCGCTCTCAGGAACCAGCCCATGTGCTTGCAAGCGGAAATGCGCCGGACTACTGCGGAGGATTCGATACGCCGGAAGCGCCATTCTCGCCGGTTGCAGGCGCCGGAGCCTGCGGACTCGCGCCAGCCTGGCCTGGCTGGCTGGCCGGTTGGCTGGGAGCCGGCTCGGTTTCTGACTGGGCTCCCGGGCCGCTCGGCCCAATGCCAATGGCCGCACCGGAAACCACTAACTCAACGCGCCGGTTCTGGGCGCGTCCTGCATTGGTCGAGTTGTCGGCGATGGGATCGCTCTTGCCCAAACCCTTCGCCGTAACATTCGCATCCGAAACACTCTGCGAAACAAGATAGTCGCGAACGCCGTCTGCGCGCTGCTCGGATAACTTCTGGTTATATTCGTCGGACCCGATGTTATCCGTGTATCCCTCCACCTGCAGCTTCAGGTTCGGATACGCAAGCAGGATACCGGAGACCTTGGCCAGCTTCTCGCGCGCCTCAGGCTTCAGTGTGTACTTGTTGAAGTCAAACAACACGTCAGACATGTTCACAATCAATCCGCGCGCCGTTTCCGTCGTTTGCAGCACCTGATTCAACTGCTGGCGCAGCCGTTCGCGCACTTGCTCCGCCTGTTGAGAGGCCTGCTGCGCGCTCTGTTCCGCCGCCTGCTGTGCCGCACGCGCCGCCTCGGCTCTGGCTTCCGCTTCCTTTGCCGCCGCATCCGCTTGGGCTCGCGCCGCCGCCTGCTGCTCCGCCGCCGCCTGCGATTGCTGAGCCTGCTGCTCCGCATTCACGCGGGCCTGCTGCGTCGCCGCATCGTCTTCCGCCTTGATTTTGCGGATGGTAATGATGCGCGCGTCTTCAGCCGATTGCACCGCCTCACGCGCATAGGTGATGGCCTGTTTGCGATCTTTCCCATGTACATCGATGTCATGCGCATTTTGCAATGCCGTTTTCGCCGTAGTCATGGTGTCGGGAGCATACTTTTCAGCGCCCGCTGCTTCCGCAATCTGCACCGCGTTGATCGCCTCGTAGACTTCCAGCGGCGACCGCTCATCGCGGGTGATAGGGTGAAGCACCGTATGGCGGCCGGCTGTTTCAGCGTAAGCGCCGCGCGGCAGCAGGGAGTAATGCGCATTCACCTGTTCGATCACGCCCTGCGTCTTATCCTCGATAAAGTTCTGCATCACTACCAGGTCGCTGGGCATGGTCACGGCGAAATAGGGCTCGGCTGTCACAATCAACCCGAACGCCTGTAGATTGGTCGTTACCGTAAGCTGGCTCCTGTCCTTGGATCCTGTCGGCAAAACCTCGCCCAGGTTGATCGGCCGTCCCTCCGGCGTAATCGCCCACAGAACGTACGTCAGGTACTCCGGCCCAAATCCGTTGGCCGGCGTCAGCCCTTCAAAGCTGGCATCGATCGAAGTCCGGCCCAGGCGCGCCTCAACCTTCGCCGTGCCCTTCGCTGCCGGCAGCAGACTTGTTCCCTGAAAGCCAATCTTGGTGGCGCTGCTGCGATGAAAATAATTGATCGCGGGAATGTCGCGCCCAACCACCTGGATCTTGTAAAGCGGCACATCGTCCCGGGTCCCCTCCTGGGTCATCGGGGCTGGTGTGCTCTGCATCGGCGATTGCCCATTCGCCGTCGGGTTCGATTCCTGTGCGCTCGACAAAGCTGGCAAGGCAAGCATCAATAAGAGAGACGCGTATGCGTAACTGGATTTGCTCTTGAACATCCGGGTTTCCTCCGTGCTTGTACGAGATTCCGCTGCCCGAAGCCGATGGCTTCTAGAGGCGCGGACCCCGCAGTGAAGCCCACGGAAGTAGATGCCTCGCAGGGTGGGTAAGTTGTCCTGAGACAATCATCAAGCAGGCGCTTATGTGGCGCTATATAGCTCAATCTAAATTGGATATTTCCGCAAAAGGATCACGCCGATCTGTTCGCACCGAATTCGTTGGTGACAATTCATGAGTGCCAATTCCGCAGAAATTGATTGGCAACGCCACAGGTTTTCCCATTCTGTCCGAGCATCGGAAGCCGATCAGCAGGATCGGAGGAACATCTTAGCCGTTCACGCGGACGGGCGAAATATCAAGCGGAGGTACAAATGAGCATTTGGCTGCAACGGTCCTCGTCGATCTCCCAAAGTCAATGCCCGCTTGGTAATCGATGCTTGTATATCCAAAGTGGTACGGAAGTTCCATTCTTCTCCCACCTTTGCGCAAGAATCTGCACTTTGGTTACCCGCAATGCGCCCTAACACCTTGAAATTGCAAGAGGTCATTTTGGCTGTCCAATTGCTCTATTGCGCGGAGATGTCCCGTATTTACTGGAGGTCTATTGCTGCCCACTGCACGACAGATGTGTGCGCACTTTCCTCATGATCACTTCCCCTGGGTGACGTGCTGGCGCAGGCTTCCAGAAACCTCAACCCGCTTTTCCCGAATGCACCGACAACTCCATCAAGTGACTTTGGCCAGGAACGATTGTCCCGAGGCTATCGCGATCAACGACCTCAGTCTTATCGACGACGTTACGCCGCGCGCCACATCTCTAACGCTCTCCGCGGTGCAAGTTGCCGGGCAGACCAGACGCTAATTTCTCAATTCCGAGAATCCTGAAAGGAACAGAATGAAAAGGCCAATTTATAGGCTTCTGCTTCTCGTTTTGCTGCTGTCGTTTTCGTCGCTCGCGTTTGCGGGACCGGTCACGACATATTCAATCAACTTTGAACAGTACGCTGAGTTCACGCAGATCACCAACCAGTACTCCTCTCAGTTTGTCAACTTCACAAATGCACTCCAGTTGGTGGCGCCAGACTATGACTACTTCGATTTTCCGCCGACTTCGGGCAACGGCGTAATCACCAACGACCCCAACGATCCCATCCAGCTCAACTTTTCCACGGATGTCAAGAACGTCAGCGGATGGTACGCCGATCCTTACGGCGTGATCGTGACTGCCTATAACAGCACTGGTGGCGTGCTCGATACCTTTAACGGCGCCGGTGTGGATGGTTCAGATCTGGAGTTCGACGTATCCAGCTATAACGCCATTTCCTACATCACCATCAGCGACCTTTACGGCATCCCGGATGACGAAACCGTGGACGATATCAGTTACACGGTAACGCCTGAACCTGGATCGTTTCTGCTGCTTGGCACCGGACTTCTCGGTCTGGCAGGAGTTCTGCGTCGCAAGCTCGTTCGTTGATCCATTGACCGGGTTCGCGAGTCCGGATCAGCGCACCTCCGGCTCGAGAACCGCCCACCTGCACAAGGAGAGACTATGGTTTGTAGAAGTAAATCAGCTTGCCTCGTCCTGACTCTGTCCGCGTTGGTGTTCAGCGTCGCCGTTACCGCAAAAGCCGAGGCCAAACGGCAACTTGTCACGGGGAGAATCGATGCCAAGGTTCTCACAACGCTCCGGGGCAACACCCGCCCCGAAGCCAACCTGCAAAACGATCGCGGTCCGGTTTCTGCCGATTTGCAATTGGATCACCTGATGCTGCTGTTGCAGCGTCCGCCTGAGCTCGAAGCCCAACTCACGAAGTTCATCGACGATCTTTACAATCCGAGTTCGCCTAACTTCCACAAGTGGCTGAGCGCGGCCCAGTTCGGACAGCAGTTCGGACCCGCGCAGAGCGATGTTGAAACGGTCACCCGCTGGCTCGAATCGGAGGGCTTTACCGTTAACGTGGTCTACTCCAACAACATGTTCATCGATTTCTCTGGCACTGCACGCCAGGTCGAAGCCACCTTCCACACCGAGATCCACAACTACGAGGTGAAAGGCGAGGCCCATATCGCCAACTCACGCGATCCGCAAATTCCCGCCGCGCTGGGGCAGGTTGTGCGTGGGATCGTCTCACTGAACGACTTCAAGGCAAAGACGATGCACGAGCTGGTTCATCAAGCTCACGTCGATGCCAAGACTGGAGAACTGCGGACCGAATACACCCACACAGGCGGCTCTGCGACTGGCGGAGTGACACCGAACTACGACAACGCCAATGGTGAAGAACTGGTGCCCTACGATCTGGAGAAGATCTACAACATCGCTCCTCTGCTGACCGCCGGCATTTCTGGCCAGGGCATGAAGATTGTGGTGGTGGAAGACACAAACCTCTACAACTGCAACTCGACGGGTGCCGCCGGCGCCGCTGGCACGCCTTGCAGCGCCACCAGCGACTGGGCCGTCTTCCGCAATACCTTTGGCCTGGGCCGGTACACTGCCGGCAGCCTTACGCAATCGAACCCGGCTCCGCAGACTGGCGCCAACAACTGCACAAATCCCGGCGACAATTCCGACGATGTGGAAGCCGCCATCGACGTCGAGTGGTCCACGGCGGCTGCGCCCAGCGCATCTATCGTGAACGCTTCCTGTTCAGATCCACGGACCGGATTTGGCGGCCTCACGGCAATCCAAAACATCCTCACTCACCCCAATGCGGATAACGTCGACGTGATCAGCATGAGCTACGGGGAGTCGGAAGAAGATTCCGGCGCCACGTTCAATGCTTCCTTCAACACCACCTTCCAACAGGCTGCGGCTGCGGGCATCGCTGTCTTTGTTTCCGCCGGCGACGAAGATGCGGCCAGTTCAGACGGCGGCGGCGCAGACTGCACCGGGTTCCCTGCCTCAGACAATGGGGACTTTGGCTGCGCCGTACACGGCATCACCATCAGCGGCTGGATGTCCTCGCCGTATGATGTCTCGGTCGGCGGTCTGGACTTTGCCGATACCTACCTTGGCGAGAACAGCACCTACTGGCTTCCCGCAAACAATGTCTACTATGGCTCCGCCAAGTCGTACATCCCGGAGCAGCCATGGAATGACTCCTGCGCATCGACGCTGCTGTCCAACTACACGACTGGAACTCCAGCGGCCTATGGCCCAAGCGGCTTGTGCAACACCGCATACGGTGAGAACTTCCTTCTTGCCGTCGGCGGCAGCGGCGGTCCCAGCGCCTGCGCTACCGGTTCGCCCACCGTGTCAGGTGTCGCCGGCGGCACCTGCGCTGGATACGCCAAGCCTTCCTACCAGAGCGCTTACATCGGTTCTATGGCCGGCTTGCAGAACGATAATGTTCGCGACACGCCCGACGTGGCTCTGATGGCTGCCAACGGCCTGTGGGGACACTATTACGCGGTTTGCTACTCGAATCCCGCGAACAACGGCAATGGCGGAGAACCCTGCACTGGGCAGCCAGTTAACTGGCCAGGCTACGGCGGAACTTCGGTTTCGTCGCCCATCTTTGCTGCAATCCAGGCATTGGTGATCCAGCACAAGGGCGCCCTGCAAGGGCTTCCCCTGGCCCGCTACTACCAACTCGCGGCCGCTGAATACGGCCCGACCGGCAGCGCGGCCTGCAATTCCACCAACGCCACCGGCGCCGGTTCCAGCTCTTGCATCTTCCACGATGTCACGCTGGGCGATAACGATGCCAACTGCCAGTCTGCTTCAGTTAGAAGCGGTAAAACGACTACTACTGAGACGTTCAACTGCTACTTGGACGGGGCCAACGTCGGGGTGCTCTCCACAAGCAACTCTGCCTATCAGCCGGCCTACCTCACAACGACCGGCTGGGATTTCGCCTCCGGCATCGGCAGCGTGAACGCCTATAACCTGGTGATGTCTTACTAGAAGCTTCATCAGTTCACAACCAAACGGCGGGGAGCGTGACAGGCTCCCTGCCGTTTTTCTTCTCCTCCGCCTCTCTTTCAGCCCGACTGCAAGCACCCAATCAAGCGTCCCACATTCCGCGGGGGTCGTTAACAGCATCTCAGGTACCGTCAGCGGCCGGGATGCCTTGGGGTTAAACCCTGGCTGGTTCATACGCTGTGCATGCTTACTGTCTTATTCACTTATTATCAAATAAAGTTGACACTAAGTCACTCAATCATGCATCCTATAAAAGTCAGAATTCTACGAAACAGGCGGGTCCCAAAACATGGCAAAAATCATCGGTATCGACCTCGGCACCACCAACTCGTGCGTCGCGGTCCTTGAGGGCGGAGAGCCCAAAGTCATTCCAAATGAGGAAGGTGCGCGCACCACGCCCTCCATCGTCGCTTTCTCGAAAAGCGGCGAGCGCCTCGTTGGCCAGGTGGCCAAGCGCCAGGCCATTACCAACCCCGAGAACACTATCTTCTCCATCAAGCGTTTCATGGGCCGCCGCTACAACGAAGTGAACGACGAAATGAAGATGGTTCCCTATAAGGTCGTCCAGCAGGGCGATCACATCGCCGTCGTTGCCCAGGGCAAGGAGTATACCCCGCCCGAAATCTCGGCCATGATCCTGCAAAAGCTCAAGAAGTCTGCCGAAGCCTACCTCGGCGAGACGGTGACCGAAGCCGTCATCACCGTCCCCGCCTACTTCAACGACGCTCAGCGCCAGGCCACCAAAGACGCCGGCAAGATCGCCGGACTTGATGTGAAGAGGATCGTCAACGAGCCCACCGCGGCCGCGCTTGCCTATGGCCTCGACAAAAAGAAGGACGAAACCATCGCCGTCTATGACTTCGGCGGCGGCACTTTCGACATTTCCATCCTCGAAGTCGGCGAAGGCGTCATTGAGGTCAAGTCCACCAACGGCGACACGCACCTGGGCGGCGACAATCTCGATCAGCGCATCGTCGAGTGGCTCATTGCCGAGTTCAAAACCGAGCAAGGCCTCGACCTCGCTTCCAAGGGCAACGAGATGGCCCTGCAGCGCCTCAAAGACGCCGCGGAAAAGGCCAAGATCGAGCTCTCCACCACCGTCGAAACCGAGATCAACCTGCCCTTTGTCACCGCGGACGCTACCGGCCCCAAGCACCTGGTCCGCAAGCTCACGCGCGCCAAGCTGGAGCAGCTCGTCGGCGACCTTCTCGACCGTTCTCTCGAGCCTTGTAAAAAGGCCCTCGCCGATGCCGGCATCGGCGTCGACAAGATCGACGAAGTGGTCCTCGTCGGCGGCCAGACCCGCATGCCCCGCATCCAGGAGCTGGTCAAGAAGATGTTCGGCAAGGAGCCGCATCGCGGCGTCAATCCGGATGAAGTCGTCGCCATCGGCGCAGCCGTGCAGGCCGGCGTGCTGGCCGGCGAAGTCAAGGACCTGTTGCTCCTCGATGTCACGCCTTTGACCCTGGCCATCGAGACCCTCGGCGGCGTCGCCACGCAGATGATTCCGCGCAACACCACCATCCCCACCAAGAAGACTGAGACCTTTTCGACTGCGGCCGATTCGCAGACCGAAGTTGAAGTCCACGTCCTCCAGGGTGAGCGGCCGCTGGCTGCGCAGAACCGTACGCTGGGCAAGTTCAAGCTGGCCGGCATTCCTCCGGCGCCGCGCGGCGTGCCGCAAATCGAAGTCACTTTCGACATCGACGCCAACGGCATTCTCAACGTCACGGCCAAGGACAACGCCACCGGCAAAGACACCCGTATCACGATTACATCGAGTTCTGGCCTCAGCAAGGACGAAGTCGAGAAGATGGCCAAGGAAGCCGAAGCCCACGCATCCGAGGATAAGGAAAAGCGCGAAGAGATCGAAGCCCGCAACCAGCTTGACGGCTTGGTCTACAACATCGAAAAGATGCTGAAAGACAACGGCGACAAGATCCAGGGTCCGGAGAAAGGTGAAGTCGAATCCGTCCTCGCCGACTCCAAAGCCACCCTCGCCGGCACGCCCAGTTCCTCCGAGCTCAAGGCCGCCCACGAGAAGCTGACCGCCGCCAGCCACAAACTGGCCGAAGTCCTCTACAAAGCCAACGCCGCCGCCCCGCAAGGCGCTCCCGGCGCGCCCACCGGCGAACCGGCCGCCGAAGCCAAGAAAGACGAAGGCGTAATCGACGCCGAGTACGTAGACGTCGAAGACAAGAAGTAAGACTGGCCGTCAGGGCGTTCCAACGGAGAAACTCAGAGGTGGACAACCATTGGTTGTCCACCTCAAGTTGTTCCACCCAGCAGTTTATTGGTCGGGGGAAACGCAGCGGAATTCATCGTGGCTGTGATGTATTTAAAGGATTTCTGAATGGGAAAAAACAAGCCCGACCCCGAAGTTGTCCACTCTGAGAACCTCGCGGCAGTCAAGGACTATTTGGCGGGGTGGAAAGCCTGTCTGGACTCCAAAGGGATCTGGGTAATTGAGCCTTATGCACGCCTTTACGACTCCATTGCGTTTTCGACATTGAATAAGGCATATCGCCTGAGTCAGGCATGTCTTCATCTCATAGATAAGGGGTTTTCGGATGAAGCTTACGGGCTGAGCCGTTCAGTTCTCGAATGCGCCATCAACCTACGCTATCTGATCTTGAATCAGGATGAAATAGATCTGCGATCCAATAACTTTCTGGATTTCTTTCATGCCGAACGGAAGCATTTTCTCGAACTCTGTCGGACGCAGATCAAGGATAAAGACGCTTTGGCTCGCATCGAAACCCGGGCGAAGTCCGAAGGTGTCGATAAGAGGTGGTCAGACCCAAGGAAAAGACGTATTAGCGATTGGAAAAAGCTTGAAAGTCATGATTGGGACGGATTCAAGATTGTTACCCAGCCTCATCCGCTCGATGCAGATTTGAATCATCGCTGTCAGATCCTAAGGCACTACAGCACTGCCTATCGTGCTTCTTCAGCGATGGTTCATTGCTCGATCCGAGCTCTTGACAATAACTTTGCCGTGTCTAATCCAAAAGGGAGATCCCCCGGCTCTGCCGGGGTGGCAGTAGAACTTTGAGAATTCCGGGAGTATCTCCCCACTGTTGTTTCGCTTTGCCGAAGCCCGTTGTTTAGCAACCCTGCTGCTCTTGCGGTTGCTTTTGCTTTTCACCGGTTGCGATCAGGCCCCTTTGAGGGGCCAGCAACCGTAAAGCCTCCGGCTCTGCCGGAGGATACTTACTTGCCGGCGACAGGTTGAACCACGCTATTCATTGGTTGAAATTTTCGACAATCGAGATTTGGATCGGTCTGGCGCCTGATCTATGCAAAATTGCCTTGGCGCTCTTTGGTGACGGATCAGTACCGAAAGCTAGCTTTTCAGGCGTATTTCATGGATTCACTATCGTTTCAAGCGGATCATCGGGGGCTCGGAAGTCGTCCGATTAACGGCTGTAATTCTGCGCATACGTGTCGTGCGGTAGCCCCAGGGAGCGAGAGCGGCGAGCCAGGGCGTAGGCCGCGTCCCGGTCCATAATGCCGCCGATAGAAACCAGGTACGGAGCGTGCCCGCGTGGGGTGAAGACCGTAGGCTGCAGTTCCGGATGGCTGCGTGCGAGGCTGGAGACCATCTTCTCCGCGTCCGTCCTGCGGTGATAGGTGAAGGGGATCACGCGCCAATCGGCGCGGGAACCGGCCGATGCGGACACGCTCGCGGTTGGCAAGCCCGCCGCGACAGGCTTGGACGCAGGGCTGGTGGAGATATGACTGGCCGATTGCGCGACGGATTGAGAAACGGCAGTGGGCGGCGCGGTACTGTGCCGATGCGCATTCCATGCGTGCATAAGTCCCCATGTGGAAAGAAGCAGGAGAAGGGCAACAATGCCGGCAGCGCCGAGCCAGCGGGAGCGCGGTGAGAAACTCTCCTCCTCGCCCCAGGTACCTTCGTGAGCGGTCGCGCGGGCAAATTGCGCGTTTTGGTCTTCATTGAGGAGAGGGAGAGAGAGCTGCGCTTGCGGCGGCATAGACGGTTTGGCGGTGGCATTCGGTGCTTTCTGCCCGGCCACGGCCGGTGTTGCCGGAGCCACATTCACCGATTTCGGCGCTGTAGGTTGCTTTGAACCAGACAAGCCTCCGAGAGCGGCCCTGATGTTCTCCAGTTCCCATGTGCCATCGAGCCCGTTGCGGATGATCTGGCCGAATGGCGGAGGCATGGCGGAATCGGGAATGCCCTCGACCGATCGCCGTTGAGTCAGCGCCTGGAGGAGTACGGTTGCGAGATCACGCATGTCGTGCTGCTTCGCGGCGCGGCCTTCTTCTCCCTCCGGCGCTTCGCGGATGCAGTCGCCGCGCAGCTTGACTGCGTCGCCCACGGCAAAGATATTGCGCGGCTCAATGTGCTCGTGAATGAAGCCATGTGTGTGCAGCACATCGAGCGCTGCCACCAAGCTGGATGCCAGCTGCGCCACGTCCTTGACGGTCAGATGGCCTTGGTCAAGGACCTCGGCCAGATTCGCGTCCACCCTTTCAAAAACTGCGTAGACGACCGGGCGGCCATCGAGCTCGGTTTGGCCGAAATGCTCGAACTTGAGGAAGTTCGGATGGCTCAACGCCTCCACGCAACGCCAGCGGGCAAGAATCTCCTCTTCATCGAAGTGGCACTCGATGAGGCGCACCACCGTTCGCTCGCCGCTGGGGCTGGTTGTGGAAAAGAATGCGCTGCGGCCCTCGGGCAACAGAAGCTTTTGCAAAGGGAAAGCGCCGTCGATGGTGACGCCTTCATAGTCGGTCCATAGCTGCATATGTCAAGTCCTGCATGGGAGTGGGGTCAAGGCAGGAAATGCCTAAAGGGCGAGTAACACAAGCAGGCAAGCGAGCCGCGGGTGCTTACGCAGCGGCCCTTGTTGTTAAAGCCATTATCGCAAACGATGGCGCCGGGATTTACGGAATGGCGTTACTACTTGAATCCTGGGAGCAGATTCTGTAACCGCTGGTTTGACCCCGTTGGCTTCCAAGCAAGTTGGCATTCGATCTGTCGTCCCAGACGATCCCGCGAACTCCTGGTATCGAACGTCAACTGGGAAGCGATTGCCGGCGGTTCGCCCTTGGCCGATACGACGTAAAGATCTCCGAGACCACCGCGACGAAATGCGATCCATTGACCGTCAGGCGAAAATTTGGCATCGATGCCCCTGCTTGAGCCGACAGGCGGCGAGGTCAGCGGCGTTCGCTCGCTGGTGGCAACAGACACCAGCGAATACAGGTTCTCGTATTCCCTTACCGGCGAGTCTCACCAAGTTGAAATCTTCGTCAACAGCGATGCTTCGGGTGTAACGGGCTCGGGGTTCTCTATTCGGTCGAGTAGCGGATCTCGAGCGTGCGTATGCGATAGCAAGAGTAAGTCAGAACGACGGCGATCAGGACCAGCAACCCTGCCGTGGCGGCCCATCCGGATATCGGCTCGGTTTCAACTGTCAGTAGGGCAAAGATACCCTCAGCACCGACGGTTACCGGCATCAGGTTGCGAAGATACGAAGCCACGCTGATCTTCTGCAGCAAAGACGGAAGCACCGGGTTGATTGTCTCCCAACCGAGCACCAGCATCGCGGCCGGAGTCGGGTTCCTGAACATCATGCTCAACAAAAGAAACACAGCGCCATATCCAAGACAAGCAAGCACGACGATGAGCAGGTATGCTTCCAACTGTGCCATGCCGGCTCCATGGAAAATGTAATCGCTGCCGGCGGCGCCGAAGCTGGCGTACATCAGTGCGAAATCGGCGATGATCGCGCTTCCGAACAAGAAAACGGCGCTGATGGACCCGGCTGCGAACTTCCCCAGAAGCAGAACCTCTCGCCGCACCGGAGAGAGGAGATAGAAATGCAGGCTACGTTCGATCATCTCTCCACGAATTAATCGCGAAAAGATTCCCAGCGTTCCGAAGAAAACCCCGAGCCGGATGTAATAGAGCTGGACGATGCCCGCCAATATGTTCGTGTCCTCGCTCATAGCGAAGGGCGGATGCTTGTCTACCAGCATGTGGATGGAGATGATGACGGTCGGGATGAACGCAAGGCAGTAAATCCACGCGGCTTTCCAAGAGAAGAGATTCCGTCTCAATTCAATGCGCGTCAGGCGCTGTGCCTGCACCCACCATAAGCCCCACGGCTGTTGGGCAAGCTTTCTCGCACGGCCGGCGAATTGCGTTTGCGTCACGATGGGCTCCCATCCGTGCCAATCAGGTACTGATAAATCGCATTGGCATCATCGTCGGCCGGAGCGACTGCGTCAATCTTGACCAGCCCCTCCACCGCAATTCCATTGAGCATGGAATAAAACTGGTCGATATCGGCGGTGCGCAGGAAAACGCCCTTGCCATCCGCATGCAGCCTGGCTTCAACGCAGTGATTGATGGAGAACATCTTCGCGGCCAGTACTTCGGGGCGGTCGCAGCGAATCAGCACCTGCATCGGCTTCTCGTGCACCTCCTGCCTGACCTGGTGGATATTTCCCTCCGCGATCAGGTATCCGCCGGTTATCAGAATCACTCGATCGGAGATCCGGTCAACCTCGTCGAGAATATGGCTCGAGATCAGCACATGCATTCCCTGGCGGCCCAGTTCTTCGAAGAGCGCTATCGATTCAGCCCGTGCCATCGGATCCAGTCCGTTCAGCGGCTCGTCGAGCACCAGCACCCGCGGGTGATGGGCAATGGCCTGGGCCAGCCGAATCTTCTGCCGCATGCCCTTGCTGTAGCCGGCAATCTTTCGCCCTGCTGCATCGCCAAGCTGTACCCGCTCGATCGCCTGGCTGGCAAAATCGTCGGCCATGGCTTCTTCCATCCCATGCAGCATCAGGCCGTCCAACACAAACTGCCATCCCGTCAGCCCGCGGGGAAAGAAATCGAACTGCGTGCAATACCCGACAATGCTGAACAGTTCTGTCTGGTCAGCAGGCGTGAGTCCAAGAACTGAGATGTGTCCGTTTGAAGGCTGAACCAATCCAGTCATGAGGTTCATGATCGTGGTCTTTCCAGATCCGTTGGGTCCGACCAGGGTGGTGATTCCAGGCGGGATTGACAGCGAAATCCGGTTCACTCCAAGAACCTCGCCGTAGAACTTCGACACGTCTTCGAAAATGATCCTGTCATTCATCCCCGGACCACCTCGCGCGCTCTGATCCGCTTGTTCAGCATACCCAGACAAACAAGGCCGGCCAGCGATAGCATTGCCGCAATGGCCAGCGTTGGCACTGAAAACCTTTCGTTGATTGGCGCTGGGGCGCCGAGCAATCTCCGCCACACGTTCGACATCATGACAGGAACGTTCAACAGCAGTCCCCACTTTGTACGCAGCACTGCGCTTACGATGGCTCCTACGCCGGCGGGCACAAAGACTGCTGCAAAGATGACGCCCGTCGCCACCACCCTCCATTTCACCCACGAAGACAGCGCGAGTCCAAGAACCGATAGAAAGGTGATCCAGATTACCGATCCAGCCAGCAAGCCCACGGCAATTTGAAGATTGCTCATGGCCCAAGGTTGAGGGAAAGAGTAGGCCTGGTCGGCAAAAAGCAAGAGACATGGGACCCATGTGACCAGCGACAGCGATCCGAACAGCGCGATGAACTTGCCGAATACGTATCCGAAGCGCGAAATGGGATGACTCAGCAGAATTGGCAAAGCATTATCTGCAAGGTCGAAGGTGATGAGCCGGGGAGCGATCCACGAAGCCATCACCAGTGCGAGCCATGATTGAGTCTGCTGGATCTTCAAGAAAAATGCCGCATCGATTGCAAACGTCTGCGGCCCGCGGCCTCCGACAAGCGCCTTGGCGATGGGATTATTGGCTAGGTAAATCACCAGCAATGATCCGATGCACGGCAGCAGGCAGAGGATGAAAAGAGCAACCGTAATCTTCGACGACCATGCTTCTTCAAAGGCATAGCGAGCCAGCACCAGGACGCGCGTCCACACTGGCGTTACGATGCCTGTATACACCGTGTAGTTGCGCTTATAGACTGCCATTTGCAATCCTTCCCTGGTCCTTGTCCATCGCTCGCAGAAAGATGTCTTCAAGGGAATCGCGCCGCTGATTCATGCGCCGAATTTGCACTCCCTGTTCAGAGGCAATGACATAAAGATCGCGCACTTCGATGTGGTCGGGAATCACAAGCTTAATGCGGCCGCCCGGGAATGTTGCACATTCGCAGCCGAGCCCTCGGATGCTTACGGAAAAGCGCTCGGTCGCACCCACTGTCTCGAGTTCCATGAAGCTTCGGTTCGACCGCCGCTCTTCTTCGATATTGCAGAGTGAGGCAATGCGGCCGTTCTTCAGGATCAGAACTTCATCGCAGGTCTCGTCAATGTCCCGTAACAGATGCGACGAGATAAGCAGCCGGATGCTGCCCTCTTTGCGAATATCCTTGATGAGTTGAATCATACGCTGACGGGCGACAGGATCGAGGCCATTGGTGGGCTCGTCCAGGATCAGCAGTTTTGGCCCGTGAGCCAGCGCCTGAGCCAGCTTCACCAGTTGCTTCATTCCCAGCGAATAGGTGTTCACCTTTCGGTAGCGCACCTCGCCCAGCCCCACATAGAACAGGGCCTCATGGGCACGTTCCAGCGCGACTCCCGATGGGAGCCCCGCCAGCTCGGCCATGTAGCGGACGAAGCGGACACCGCTCATATTCCCAATAAACGAATCGTTCTCAGGCATAAAGCCGACGCCGCCGCGAATCTGTGCCCTGTCTTTTTGCGTGTCCAGCCCAAGCACGCGGGCCCTTCCTTTTGAAGGGAGATGAAAGCCCAGCAGTGTATTGATCAGTGTGGATTTCCCCGCGCCATTCGGGCCGAGAAGGCCAATAGCATGTCCCTGCAGCTCTCCAGTGAGGTTGTTCAACACTATCCGGTTCGCGAGCCGGACCTCTACCCCATCAAGATCGATGACGCCCATATCACTCTCTTACGCTTGTGTTGGCGTGCTTGTTCCCGGAGCGGATCAAAGATTCGAGCGTCAGGAAGTCAAAGCCAAAAAGACGGCTGTCGCTGGCGGCTTCGATGCTGCTTTTTTCCCCGCGCGCACAAACGGCAGTGGGCCTTGCATCCGCCGCCAGCCTGCGAACGGCATCCGCCGTATCTCCGCTGAGTTGAGTCAGCAACGGCGTCAACACAGGGCTCAGATTCTGGTAAGCAACCGCGGAGTAATCCTCATTGGCATCCTTGGGAAGCAATCCCTTGAAGGCCGCCGAATTTGCCAGGGAATTCCCGGTCGAATAGGCCTGCAACGCCTGTATCAGCAGGGCACGGCTCGGCGCCACAATCATGTACCCGTTCGCATAGGTGTATTGAGCCACGGTGTTGCCGGTTACCGTGTCGCGGACAGAGTAATAACGCTGCCCTCCGGCGTCGCTCGGCTCAATCGTGATGGAATGCGCCGTGTTGGCATTGGCCTGTTTGCGGATTGCCTCGGTCAGCCGCTCCAGGGCATTTTCCAAGCGATCGGAGTCGTTCACTTCAATCACAGCCTTCCACGACGGCGTCGGCAGCACCGGCCCATCGAGCGACAGCAGGAAATCCCCGCCCAGGTTAGCCGCCAGGTCCTCGCGCAGATTGACCTGCAGTTTCTCCTCGGCCTCGGTGAATCCATTCTCTCGCGAATTGCCGGCTGGAACCGCCATTGCGATTAGATCATCGGCAATGGCCTTCGGATCTTTTGAAAGCACTGCGACGGCAATCGCCGCATTGGGAGTGACAAAGCTCAGCGAGCCAATCGGCGCCGGCGCGGCCAGCCACGAGGCAACCCTTTGTCTCGGGCCTGAGAATTGCAGGTCAACCCGATTCTCAGGCTGCCCATTCACCTCGCGATGTTCGGCGATCAGATAACTCACATTCTCAATACCGCTCTTTTCCAACGTTTCGTTGGTGCGTTTCGAGGCACGCATCTGATTTGCTTGATTGCCAATCATCTGGTGAATATCCGCCGCCAGGATGATGCCCGCACCGCGCCCATAGGCGGCCGAGATCTGCTGGCCAAAACCGCTTGTCGCAAACCCGCTGTTGCCGGCGTTCAACTGCGTGTTGATCAGCGCCAGGGTTGAGATGCTGTTTGAGAAGATTGCCTCGTGTTCCCTCACAACGGCGTAGCCAGAGCGACTCTCTTGCGAGGATGGCTTGGCGGCGCTCAGTGAATTCTGATCGAGCACTGTAATTCCAGGCTTTGAATTCGACGTGGGAAACTGCTTCTTCAACAAATCGTCGAGTCCCCCCTGCTTCACATCCGCAATGACCGCGAATCCTGAGTTCTTCGCTTGCCTGGCCCCCACGATGACGATCTCGTCGCCAAGATATTTGCTCATCTGGTGGATCTTCTCGACAAGCGCATCAAGATCGGCAGTGTTGCTCACATTTCCGCCGTTCCACCACTCCTGCAGCGCCGGGCTCTGCTTCAACTGGTCATGGAATGTCTGGTTTGCCTCGCTCAGAAAATCGCCCAGGTTGGGGACACTGATATACAACGTGGTGTTCGCGGGAACCCGGTTGAGCAGATCGCTGCTATACCGTGGCTGTGGAAATGGAATCTGTTCGATCTGTTGCCGCAGCGCTGCGAACTGGGCCAGAAGCAACAGGTATTTATCGCGATCATGACTCCAGGCAATCTGTTCTGACACTGGCTCGGGGCTCAAGTTATCACTGGTCGTGATCTGGTTGCCTGCTGTTGTCAGCGTGTCTATGCCCTCATGCAACACATGCACCGAGCCCTGAAGAACCGCAACTCGTGAGCCCTTCAGTCCGGAGTCCACTGAGAACACGGTCCCTGTCACCGCAACCCGGCAATCGGGAGTCTTCACGAACAAATGGCCCGAGGTGCGCTTGGCGGCTTGCACAATAACCGCTCCATTCTCGAGTACGACCGTGAAGTCATGCCCCCTCGCACCGACGCCGACGACACTCCGCTCGTTCACCTCAACTTTCGATCCGTCCGTGAGCCGCAGGACCGCGTGCCCCCCTCCACTCGTTCTGAGAGTTTCGCCTTCGCTTAACGTCTCCCCGGGTGAAAGCTGACGATCGCCCCTGTCGGAAATCCGATAAGCTGAACCGTCGATCGATTGCACCTCGGCGCGTACTCCGGGCGGCACTTGCCAATAGGCCTTGTAGACAAAAAGGAATGCGACCAGGAGTGCAAAGGCGGAAGCCGCCGCCAATCCAAAGGTCTGAGGATGCCAGGCAACTCTTCGACGCGCCTGGGGGGCAGACCAATCCAGTTCCGCCGCACCGGACCCGCCCTTGAACCGGCGGTGGCAGGCGCCGCAGTCGCGTACGTGGGCCTCAATCAGAAGCGAGCGCGCATGTGACAGCGTGCCGGCCCGATATGAACCGAAGAGATGCTGCACGTCATCGCAACTCGTGATGGCGTCTACTGTTGACTCGCTAAAAGTCTCGATCCCGAGCCTGTCAGCCACGCTCCGGGCAGAAGCTGATACTTCTCCAGCTTCCGGCTTATTGGCCCGAAGCGACCGGATCGCGGTTTCCAAAAGAATTTCGTCTCGTTTCATCGTCTTCCCCGTTCAAATATCGCAAGGCGTTTTTTCAATCTCGACCGAGCGTTATGAAGCGTTACAGCCACAACTGCCTGCGACGTGTTCATCAAGGCTGCGATCTCTCGATTTTCGTGCTCTTCAACGTAACGCAGGATGAACATTTCCGCAGCCCGTGGAGGCAGTTCGCTGATCGCAATCCGCAAGAGAGCACCAAGCTCCCTGCTTGACGCCTCGGCCTCCGGCGAGCTGCCCGACCCTGCCGCCTCTACATACGCGGCGAATTCCAGCGGCTCGCTCTGGGCTGTCTTTCGCCGCCTCAGCAGGTCTAGCGCTCCATTGATGGCCGCTCTGTAAAGGTAGCTGCCGGCATTTGTCACCGGCCCATCCGCGCTCGCGAGCCGCAGAAACACGCTCTGCGCCACGTCTTCCGCATCCGCGATGCTGCCGGTGATGCGATAGGCTGCTGTCAGCACGCGCCTGTGATGCTGTCCGAATAGCTGGGACAACCCGATCAAGGGCGTTGTTGCGGTACATGCGGCCACTGGAACACCTTCTGAACTGTTCATAGAGATGACGCTTCAACTGGTCGATTATTAATCTACCTGGAATGATTACGTGAAAAATTATCCGGACGTTCCGTCCAAGTGGTCCTTGAGGGAGATTTCACTTACGGATGGTCCACGCCCCGGCGGGAGCCGGAGGACACGGACTCGTGGATCGATGTCCCTATGAGGCTTTCTGATATCGAGCTTTAGACCACTTCTGAGACTAGGCAGTGAAGCAGGCGATGGATAAGCCGCCGATCGCGACAGCCAGCAATTCCAGCCAAAGGCACCTGCCCTAGCAGACTGGGCAGGCCCTGCAGGCATGTCATTCATCTATTGGCTCAATCAGGCCAATGATCGGAGCTTTTTCTGGAATAACATCAATTGACTGCTAGATCGTCAGCAGCTCCTCAAAGAAACCGCCAATTTCATGCTCTCGATCGACGAAGTGGATCTCCAGAATCCAATGGCGCTTTCGACCGTCTTCATCAACCGACCGCATAGGGAGATGGCTTTCCGGATGAACGTAGAGTGTCACTTTGTCACCCGCTATTTTTTCATGCGGGAATTGTCCAATGAGATGTCCCGCGATGGGACCGCCGAACTCCCATCCGGATTTCTCCGCCAGGGAGACGATGTAATAGAAGAACTCGCTGCTCGTCAAAATTGAAGTTTCATTGAAGTATCTCTTGCCATCGGCAAATGCCTTCGCTACGTCCTGCTGGAGCTTGTGCTTCAATGGATCGGAACCAAGGACAAAGGTCCGGCCGAAGTCCGCTTCCCAATCCTCGAATACCGGGCCCAGATCGAGAAAGAGGATGTCATCCTCTCCAATGACCAGGTCAGGAGGATTCTCGGCGTAGGGAAGAAGAGTATTCTTGCCCGCGCGAACGATTCGCTTGTGCCAATAGGTCGTAATCCCGTACATTTCTTTTGCGAGAGAGTAAATGTCTGCATTGAGGCCAGTTTCGGTGATGCCCGGCCGAATCAGGCCGCGCGCTTCAATTTCGCGGAAAAGTGCTTCTGCGTTGCTTTGAGCTTCGAGGAGTTCTTTCGCTCGCGCCTGCTCCAACTCTGTCATTCCATGCTCCAGAACCCAGATTACTGGCGGCCATGCTACACAGACGGCCTCAGTCTTTTACTCTAAATCCATGGCCACCCTACGCCCGTGCGTGATTGGAATAGATCTCGACCCCGAGACGCGCTGTGCTCACTACTGTGGCGCGCTCGACATCGTCGCAATCAAGATGAAGTGTTGCGGGGTTTATTATGCCTGCAAGGACTGCCACGATGCGTTGGCCGATCACGCGATTAACGTTTGGCCAGTTGGCGAGTGGAATCAAGCGGCGGTGCTTTGCGGAGTCTGTGGGGCTGAGCTAACCGTCAGGCAATATTTGGGTTGTTCCGACAAGTGTCCGCGCTGTTCGTCCCCATTCAATCCTGGCTGCCGTAATCACTATCATTTCTATTTTGAGATAGGCGAGCCCTAACCTAAGTGCCGGCCACGCATGGGATATTCAAGGGGGTAACAAAGCATTCCCGCGTCCAGATTTGTCCGAGCCTTAGAGAATGTCAGCCTATCAACTCTGAGCGGCTTTCTTGTACCGCAGTTGTAGAATGTGAGTGTTCTTTTAGGCCAGCATACGGCGTCATCAATGAAGAGGCGGTTGCACATTTGGACATAAAAGAGCAAGCAGGGTGGATTTTCGAGGTTGGAGATTTGAGTTTCATCGCGACCGGTTCGCATAACGTGCGGTCTTCATCTGGAACTTGGATGCGCTGGTGTCTTCGAGAGACATTCGTCGCCATTATGACGCTCATGATCTTGTCAATTTTGATGGCGGCTGCACAGCACCTTTCTGCGCAACAATCGGACGGGCTTACGATCCAGGGAACCGTTGTGAGCTCGGCCGGCAAAGCGGTCGGAGATGCATTGGTGCGGCTTGAGCAACAGAGCGCTTCCGCCACCGTTGAGGTAAAGACGAACGCAGCAGGAAGCTTCACATTTTCAGCCCTCATAGCGGGTAGTTACCGAGTTAGCGCAGAGAAAGCAGGACTACGCAGCGAGCTCATGAACTTGGTTGTTTCGCCTCACGGAGACCAACAGCACGTTCATCTGGTCCTATCGGAGAAACGCGAGACTTCAGAGAAAGTCCATTCCGATACCAGTGCTTTGGCACCATCGACAACCCAGGACATGGAGTTTGCCGATAAACCCAATTTCACTATCGCGGGTGTTACTGACTGGACTGCGGCTGGCGGCCATGGGTCGGATTCCAGTTTGCGCACCAGCGAAGCTCTCGTGCGTGCAACTGTCACGCTCAAACCGGAAGATGAGGTGCATAGCGCGGCCAATTCAGCGGTTCACGGTAATGAAGCAGATGGGTCTGAAAACAAGCTGCGCGAAACGCTTGCCGCAACTCCAGGAAGCTCGGATGCCAACCATCGGCTCGGTGAATTCTATCTCCATGCCGGCAGATATTGGGAAGCGATTCCGCTGCTGGAAACCTCGTACAGGATTGATCCAGGGAATCGTGGCGATGGGTACGACCTAGCGGTGGCTTTGAAAAGAGCCGGCGATTTCTCGCAAGCCAATGACGAGGTCAAGAAATTGCTGGCGCACGGAGAAACCGCGGAGTTGCATCGCCTCGCGGGTGAGCTTGATGAGAAATTGAACGATCCTCTGGCTGCCGTTCACGAATATGAACAAGCAGTCCGTATGGAGCCTGACGAGGAGAACTATTTTGAATGGGGCTCGGAACTGCTCATCCATCGAGCGGTCTGGCAGGCACAGGAGGTTTTTCAGCAGGGCGCCAAGGCTTATCCTAAATCGGAAAGAATGTTGTCTGCGCTGGGTGCGGCCTTGTTTGCTGGGGCTCTTTACGATGAAGCTGCACTGCGCTTTTGCGATGCTTCCGATTTGAATCCAGCAGATCCTGAGCCCTATATCTTTATGGGCAAGATTGAGATGGCTGCACCCAGCCCGCTCACGTGTGTTGAGAAGAAGTTGGCCCGATTCGTCAAGTTGCAGCCCGGAAATGCACTGGCGAATTTCTATTACGCGATGGCACTTTCGAAAAGACAAGGCGGGGCGGGGGACGAGCGCATCGTACAACAGGTGGAACTCCTTCTGACAAAGGCCATAACCATCGACCCCAAATGCAGCGATGCTTATCTGCAGCTGGGAATTCTCTATTCTTCACGACTTGAATATCAGAAGGCGATTGCCTATTACGAAAAAGCGATCGAAGCCAATCCACAGCTAAGCGATGCTCATTATCGATTAGGCGTAGCCTATGACCGGACAGGCGAATTGGAAGAGGCCAAGAAGGAATTCCAGATCCATGATGAGATCAGAAAGCAACAAGCAGCTCTCGTCCAGCAACAGAGACGCGAGGTCAAGCAGTTTGTGGTTGTTCTTCCAGGCCAACCAACGTCCCCCATAGCTCATTGAACGAGCCGCCGACGGAATCCGGCCTGCGAGCGCCGCTCTACTTTAATCTGCTGCGCATAGAAGGGAATGAAGCCAGCCTTTCTCAAAACTCTTCTATTTCTCTGACGGTTTGAAGGTTGAAACGATGCCATCGCCTTCGCGAATCGTAATGATCTGATTTGCTTTGACCTGTTTGAATTGTTCGATCTTCTGCGTGGTCGGCCACTTGACCTCGATCGTGTCCACCGTCTCAATTTTTCCAAGCCCGAAGTGAAGGCGCAGATCGCTTTGCGACATGACGCTTGTGCCGCTATGCACTTCGTCCATCTGCACATGTTTGCCTGTAATTACCCGCACACGCGCTCCGATCGCGGTGCGATTGCACTTGGTACCAACTAACTTAATCTTGATCCAGTTCTGCTTGTTGCCACCGACATTGTGCAGGAGAGACGGCAGATCGTTCATATTCAGGATCAGCATGTCCATGCCGCCGTCATTGTCATAGTCTCCGAATGCAGCGCCACGACTCGAAAATCGCGCACTAATGCCAGGTCCCATTTCCGCTGAGACATCCTTGAAACGGCCATTACCGAGATTCTTATACACCAGTCTCGGGTTTTTGAACGTCTCGCCAAAATTGTAATTATCAATCTCCGGGTAAACGTGCCCATTAACCTGCACGATGTCTGCCCAGCCGTCATTGTCGTAATCGATGAAGCCGCAGCCCCACGCTACATAGTTACTGTTGATCCCCACGCCGGAATTGAAAGATACCTCACTGAAGGTCCCATCGCCGTTATTGTGGTAGAGGTCGCTGGTGTCGTCGGCGAAGTTCGTTTTAAAAATATCCAACCAACCGTCGCAGTCGTAGTCCGCTACCCCGATACCCATTCCAGCTTGCTCGTGCCCGTCGTCGTTGTAGGCGCAACCCGCCATCACCGCAACATCAGTGAACGTGCCGTCATGGGTGTTTTTGAAAAGTATGCTGGGTTCTGAGTCCACAGCGACATAAATATCCGGCCAGCCATCGTTGTCGAAATCGTAGGAGACGGCGCTGATGGAATAACGTGGGCCAGGCTTGAGGATGCCTGCTTTCTCCGAGACGTCGGTAAACGTGCCGTTTCCATTGTTGTGATAAAGCATGTTTATATCGCCTGGCAGGCCGCGTGGGCCGCAGAGGGTGGGAACGCCCTTCCACTGGCAGAAGCTCATATCTTTGGGCGCCAGAGGCTTGTCAGGGTCGAGTTTGATGAAATTGCAGACGAAAAGATCGAGATGGCTGTCCCGGTCATAGTCAAGAAATGTACAGCCGGTTCCCCATCGACCTTTTTCCTGAGCAAGACCAGCTTTCCGGGTAACATCCGTAAAAGTCCCGTTGCCGTTGTTATGGAACAAGATGTTATGTCCCCAAAAGCAGCAGAAGAGGTCGTCCCATCCATCGTTGTCGTAGTCGCCAACACAAACCCCGGTTTGCCAGCCGGTGCGTCCCAGTCCTGACCTCTCTGTAACATCTCTAAAGGTGCCGTCGCGGTTGTTCTTGTATAGATGTGAGATCGGTTCCTGTCCAGCCGGCCAATGCGCGTCGAGTCGATTTCCATTGGTGAGGTAGATGTCGAGCCAGCCGTCGTTGTCGTAGTCGAAAAAGGCCAGCCCGCTTCCCTTGGTCTCAATGATGACCCGCTTGTGATTGACGCCGCCCCATACGTTGGGTATTGTCAGCCCGGCTTGCTGAGCCACATCGACGTACTGAACCGGAGACGAGCTGGGGCCTAATGCCGCGGTCTCCACGATGAGCGGATTCTTCCATTTCCAGAGCGGTGTGGCAAGGGCGTCGGTCAGTGTGCTGCCGAGCATGAGAAGAGATGAGCCTAGAAAGCGCCGTCGCGGGGAAATCATAGATGACAGCAATTATAGTGATACGCGCAGACACTCGAAAATATGCAATGGCGCGTCAGGCATTGTATCGAGTTGTTTAGGCTCACATCGACCTGGCACGTTCACAGGCGGCCGCGGAGCAATCTCTAAACCTTCTTGACCCTCATAAATTATCACAGGCACGACGGCCATCATACCTACGCGCTCACTTGGCTGAAGCCAACTTCTATGCAGAGTCGCCGCCATCGCATTTGGACTTTGTACCTATCCAAAAATAGTCTATAGATTTGCGCTGCCTGGAGTATTCATAGCAACTCAGGAGATCGCAACCGTCAAGGCGGTTATTGCAACCCTTCCAACGCCTGCTGCGCGCCCAGATTCTGCGGCTGGATGCGGATAAGCTCTCTCAAAACCTCTCTTGCCTTGTCCTTGCTACCCTGAATTGCGTAAAGACGGGCGAGGTTGAGATAAGACTGATCATAGTTCGGAGCAACACGGATCCCGATCCTGAATTGATCCTCCGCTTTTATGTAATCCTGATCTCTGACATAAAGCACGCCAAGATTGTTCAAGGCTTCGGGATAGTCAGGACGCAGGGCTAGCGCTTTGCGCAAATAGTCCGATGCGCTTTGCTGTTGGCCTTGCTGGGCATAGAGCATCCCCAGGCTGTAGTTGATTTCAGGGTCGGCGGGTTGAAGTTCAAGGGCGCGACGCAAGGATTTCTCCGCGTTCACGAAGTCCCGCTGCCGTCGATAAACATTACCGAGATTCAGCAGTGCGATGGCGTAGTTTGGTTTGAGTTGCAGCGACTGATTAAAGCTTTGAATGGCCTCTTCGGGATGGCCTTCCTGGGCTGCAATCATGCCTAGATTGTTCCAGGCCTCGGGGTAATTTGGACGGAGCTTCAAGGTTTGCTCCAGATACCTGCGGGCATCGGCAAAATCATTTTTTCGCAAAGCGAGTGTGCCCAGGTTGTAATAGGCGTCAGGATCGTCGGGCTTCGAGACCAGAACCTGCTGGAAGGACTCCGCAGCCTGCTCCAGATAACCATGCTGGAACAGGGCCACGCCATAGGTGAAGTCATTGCGCTGAAACGCGCCCTGGAACAGTGTTCCATGGAACGGAATCGCTTTCCTCATGCGATCGAGCGCAGTCGTTGGAACAGACTTCACATCTTCGAGCAGGCGTTCTGGATCGACAGGCCCTTGGTAGACCTTGACGATCACGCCCTCTTTATCGAGCAAGAACGAGGTCGGAATTCCAAGGTCCCTGCGACGGTCGAAGAGATGTCGATAGATGATGTTATAGATGCCCGCCGCTTCTTCCGTGGCAAAGAGAATTGGGAAGGGAAGCGCTTGCTGACTCGCGAATGACCGGACGGTTTGCCGGTCGCTCGCGTCGTTAACGTTTACAGCAAGAACTCGAAGAGAGTTCGCCGTCAGCTCGTTCCATTTCTGTTTGAGGTGTTTCAACTGGTCAATGGATGCCTGCGCAGTTGTCGCAAAGAAGTTGAGAAATACGAAAGACCCCTGCAACGACCGGAGATCCAGCATGTTGTTGTTGAGATCGGGAAGGGAAAAGAGCGGCGCCTTCAAGGGGTCAACGAGCCATGTATCAACCTGTGCAGGGAGCGGCTCCAACGTTGGCGGCGGCCCGGACTGCGCATAGCCTGACGCCGGCGCGGCAAAGGGCTTGGTCAAAAATGCCGCGAAGCCTTCCTCAATCTCGACCCTGTGATTCACAGGGAGGTCAGCAAATTGCTGGGAGAGCCCATTGGGCCAGCGGATCGTGACCTTGATTGGTCCTTCCGCTTTTCCCAGGCCAAAGAAAAGCTCCTTGGTGTGCTGGGCCAGAAACCCAGTTCCAGCCTGAAGGTACTTCGTTTGGCGAACAGACTCCGCTTCCACGGTAATTGCGGTCCCGATGGCATCACGGTTGCTTTGATGGCCGCGCAGACGAAACGCAATGCAGTGGCCAATTTCGTTCATTGCATTGTGTAATATACGCAGTTGCGGCGCATTCCGATTCTTGAGAATTACCTCCAGCCGTCCGTCGTGATCAAGATCGGCAAGAACAAATGTGCGGCTGTCTTCCAAAAAATCTAACCCCGAGGGGCCGGAAATCTCGACGAACGTGCCGTCGCGATTGTTGGCAAACATTACGTTTCTTGCGTAGCCGTGCCAGGTGTAGTCCGAGCGAATGAGCTCGTTGATGGCGTTCCATCCACGTTCGTAAGCCGGTGCTCCCGTAGCATCCTCAGGCGATTTGGCAATCACTTGACGCCAGAAAAAACCGGCAAGGTCGTCGCGGTTCGGTCCCGACAGGTACCCATTGGAAACATAAAGATCGGAATAGCCATCGTGATCAAAATCCCAGAAGTCTGATGACCAGGACCAGCGGCCCATTTCAACCGCGGCTTGATGGCCGACGTTTTCAAACTTTCCATCTCCCATATTTCGATAGAGCGCATTACCGCGGGCGTGCCGCTGGTAGAGTTCGCGGATATTCTGCAGCGCATTTTCGTGAAACTGCTTCTGTTCTGAAACCCTTTGTCCCGCTGCCTCCCACATGCTGGGCACGTAAACATCCTGGTGTCCGTCATTATCGAAGTCGCACCATGCGCAGCTCATTCCGGCTCCCACGCCTTCCACATTGGCCTCGTGTGAGACAACCGTGAATGTCCCATTGCCGTTGTTGCGGTAAAGCTGAGAGCTGCCGAAATCGTTGACGACAAAAAGATCGGAAAGGCCGTTGGAATTAGAGTCGCCCCAGGCGCAGGCAAAACTGTAGCGGTTGTTATCCACGTTCAAACCGGCTTCTTCGGTTCGTTCTAGAAAAGTCCCATTCCCCTCATTGTGGAGCAGGCAATTGGGCGGGCCGTTGCGAGCGTCGTAATAGGGGATTGGATAGTGATACTGATCAAGCCCCAGGTAGTACATATACGTGCAGAAGTAAATATCGAGGCGACCGTCGCGATCATAATCGGCGACAGCCGCGTGGGTGAAAGTACCCTGCGGAGGACGCGCAAATCGGAAGGCATCGGGCTTCATGCGAAAAGTTCCGTCGCCCTGGTTGAGGAAGAGCAAGGGGCCGGTGCCGCAAACGATAAGAAGATCCTGGAGTCCATTGTTGCTGAAGTCGGCGAAGAGTGCGCAAGCAGTGTTGTCGAGTACGCCGACGCCAGCTTTTTCTGTCACGTCTTCAAAAGTTCCGTCGCCCCGGTTGCGATAAAGACGGTTAGGAAGTCCGGCTGGTTGGCAGACATAGAAGTCGTCAAAGCCGTCATTATCGAAGTCGCCCGCAGCCACCCCATTGTTACAGTAAACGTCGGTGCCGATGGCGCCATCCAATACCGTGCGCCAATAGTCGGCGCCGCGCAGAAACTGTTTGTTGTAAGACTCTTCTTTGCCGAGGGCATGGGAAGTGACGTCAAGAAAAATAGGACCGTGGACGACGCTCACCGTTTCCTCGCTGGCCGCCCAAGTGAGCGCTTTCCATGCTGAAGATGCATCTTTCGCCCACTCGATTCGCCAGGAACCTACGCGCTCTTCGCGCCGATCCTTGATTCCGGCGGCGACGATGTCGTAGCGGATTTCCGTGCGAACCGAGAGTGGAGAGCCCGCAATTACCTCGATGCCGTAGATTTCAAATTCCGCCGTTTCCACGCGAGCCGCTTGCCCGAGCCATCGGCGAACTTCCTCAAGAAAACGCTCGCGTCCAGTTACAGTCTGAGTGCCGAAGTGGCGTCGCACAATATCGATTCCGAAGCCGGAACGCACCGGAATCTCGCGGGCCGAGGCAAGCGGTGTGGCTGCGATGGAGGTGTCGAGCAGATTGGACAGAGGCGAAAGGTCGCGGACGGATGCCTTGAGTGCCTGGCTCCATTGGTCGAGGAGCAATTCGATTTCAAAAGCATATTTCTCCGTGATGTAGTCGTCCGAACCTGGAGGGACAAAGCGGAGCACGCCGGCCCAAGGAGATTGAGCCGGGTAATGAGGCGTCAACCGCACATCGAAAGAAGGGAGTGCGGAACCCTTGTCGGAAGAGCCCTGAGAGGGGTCGAACAGGAATGAAGATCCAAAGAAGGGAGACGGCCGCAGGAGCAGGGGTGCAACCCCGAGGCTCTTGAGAAGCGCTCGACGGGATAGGAAATGATTATCTTTTTTGCCGCGCATCATTCAGACGTGGTCCGATCACCGCACTATGCCATCCAGGAGCGAAGTGCATTGTCAAGCCGGTCGAGAGGAACCGGCTCCTTTGCCTGCCAAAGTGCGAATTCGGGTGGGGCGACCACGTAGGCTTCAGAGAGACTCTCGGCCATGCACACGCATACGGTGGAGCGTTGATATTCCTCGTATCGATAGGTTGCCAGCCACACGTAAAGCGCCAGTATCTGTGCGTCCAGGGCGCTGCCTGGCAAGTCATCGACAGCGGGTAGGGGATTCACCTGGTCGGGATTGTCAAAAACAGCCACGCCGGTGAAGGGTTTGGGCTTGCTGCGCACGCCGAACTGCGCCGCCAGGAAAGAAGGGCGGGCGCGGCGAAACGCTTCAGCGGATGCCCACTGGACGAAGGAGTTGCCAAAGATGACTGCGCCGTTTCCGGTCAGATAAAGGGAACGCACAAACTCGCGAATTGCCGGGTCCGCTTCCACTTCAGTTGGACACCATTGGGTGACATCGACTTTGCGCAGATAATCGTAAACGGCGTCAGCGTCGGCAAGATCCTTGCGCATGGTGTTCATTTCGTGCGAGAAGCTTTGCCGATAGCGATCCAGCCTGTCATTGCTCAGCAAGACGGCCTTTGTCTCCGCAGTTGGGGTTGCATTCTGTGCCACAATGGCATCGACAAGGCTTCTTCCCGCATCCACCACCCAGGTATCCGCAGGCGAAGCCGCATTGCGATTCCGAGTGATATCCAGCAAACCTGCGGAGCGGATGCCCGCTGAATTGGGCATACCCGTGAGGAGGAGTTCAAATGCGTTGTGCTCCGGTCCGGCCTGAGAGAGGTCCAGCTTTACCGTGTGGCCGATCCCTTCCCACCGCCTCCAGACCTTGGAGCCATCGAGAGGAAGGTCCGGCGGGATGTCCAGGAGGACCAATCTGCGTCCCGAACTGATCTCGACGTCTCTCGTCTTCAGCGCATGCGCATCGGCAGCGTCGTAGACCGCCTGCACGGCTCGCCGCCACTCCTGAAAATAGGCTGAAGCGGCCAGTTGGGAGGAATTCTGGATGGTCTGTTCGTTGGTGGAGAACTGCCAATGGCGGACTCCCATCTTGTCCTCGAGTGCGACCACATCACGGAAGAGGTCTGCCGATTGTTCAGGACTCTGGCTCGCGACGAAGAGAAGAAGCCGCTCAATAGACTGCCGTTCATTGGGAAACAGGTAATCCCATTGGTTGAGCTGCTGATTGACGAAGGGGAGAAAGGTCAACGGTATGCGTTTGAGCAAGCCCCTGCTCAATGCGTCTTGAAGAACTCCCGGCAATGATTGCTTAACCTGCATACATTGTTCCCGCTCAACCATTCCATTCCGCGCGGCTCAAGCTTAAACCAGCTAGCTGCGAATCTCGGCAAGCTGTCGGCCTTGCGCACCCAGTAGCGGGCAGCCCAGCAGGCTCGCGAGGGTGGGACAAAGATCGATGTGACGAATGGGTCGCTCAATCACTTGAGGCTTGTCCACGGCCGCGCCCAAAGCCATCATCCAGGTATCTCGTGTTGAATCGGCATTGGCGCGATGATTAAAGAATCCGTTGGTGGGCGAGCCATCGGGATCGCGTCCAAATTCCGGCAGAACCACCATGGTGGTTTTCCCCCGGTAATCAGGATTGGCCTCGATCTCCTGCCATAACTGGTAGGTGAGGCGGTCGGCAGTCTTGATGCCTGAGAGATGTAGGGCGTAGGACCCGAAGTGCGCCGCTTCCACGTCTGAGAAAGCGACGACCAGTATTTGCGGAGCGAATTTGCGCATGATCTCCCGGCTCATGAAGAAAGTGAGTTCGTCTCCCGAGGTCGGGCCCCCGCTATGCACAAATTCGGCAATCGCGCTTTGAATGCTGCCGCGAACACGAGGATCGAGCTGCACGGATGCGTCAAACACGTTCCAGCCCAGGCCTTCATAGTTGTTCCCCTCCATTGCGCTTTCCAGTTGAGCTTCCACCTTGCTCCGATCCGCCATTACGGCGGTTCGTCCCTGTCGCAGCGCTTCAACAACTGCCTGCAGCATGAGCTGCTTGGGAAACACCACATTTGCGCCGTAGGCCGATCCAAAGTTTGAATCTGAGCTTGCCCCGATCAGGCTGGTAAGCGCCTTGTTGCTGGCCACGACCCAGGTGTCGCTTCGATCGGCTCGGAGTCCCTTGCGGAACTGCTCGAATAACGTCGGAGTGGTCGGGGCAACCGTGCCCCAATCGTCCACCCGCTGCCAGTTGCCCGTGAGGATACTCGAAATCGCGTTGAAATGTGCAGTTACGCCTTCATTGCGGGCATGGTGATAGAAGAGTGACTGGGGCAGTAGGTCGGCGGCGAGGTGGGGGATGTTTATCGCTCCCTCAGGCGTGAAAGTCTCGTCGCGTCGCACTCCGCCAACCACCACCACGACCACTTTGTGCCCCGAACCGGCGGTATGCGGCCCTTGGTCGGCCCGCGCTCTGGGAAGCAGCAGACCTGCCATCAGCATCCCCGCCGCATTCAGGAACCTTCGTTTGGATGGGTCCGCCAGGGAACCGGGATCGATGACGAACTGAGAACCCATTTCAGCGCCCGGGCAAAGTCCGTTCTCCATTTAAGTTGACCTCGTGAGGAAGCCTTTACTGACGTAAAAGCTCATTCAGTTACGCCTTGGCAAGACTTGGTGGATTATATGCGCAGGAGCCTTGTTGATCAATATCGCGCACCTAAGTCTGGCCATGTTACAGGATAAATACTTTATTATGTTAGGCATATACCAAAAGGTAAGGGCCGACATGGGAAACTCAGGCCGCGCCGCCGAATTTTATTTACCAAACCAAAATAACAATCTCCAACTTTTGATTGACAAAGATTTAGCGGCTGTACTATTGTCACTCGCACATCAATGGAAGCGTTTTCCAGAGTAGTGAACGCTAGTGGATGAAACCGTTTACAAAATCGCGTAAGCGCGACCGCCTCTCCCGGGAGACAGCCACCGAGGAAGAGACGGAAGCAGGCAAATCAAAAAAAAACGGAACAGTGCGGAGGATATTCGGATGGGCCTTGATCGCAACGTCGTCGCTTGGATAAGAAAGTTTGGCTATTTCACCCTCATATGCTTCTTCTTCATTCTGTTCGCGAGTCAGCACGCATTCGCCCAGGTGGATGAAGGATCAATCACGGGAACGGTTCAGGACGCCACTGGCGCAGTGATTCCCAACGCGCAGGTGACGCTCCTGAATACAGACCAAGGCATAACCCTGCAGACGAGGTCGAGTGGTACCGGCGGCTATACCTTCTCGCCGGTCAGACCCGGGCATTACTCATTGACAGCGACTGCGAAGGGATTCGCCAAGACGACCCAGGAGAATCTGACTCTGGCTGTTGCCCAGAACATGCAGGTCAACATTCAGCTCAAGCTCGGCGCTGAGACCGAGACAGTTGAAGTGACCACCGCGCCGCCGCAGTTGCAGACCGAGGATGCATCGGTCGGCCAAGTAGTGGGCACTGAGGAAGTGAACGCCCTGCCTTTGAATGGACGCAACTTCACCTTTCTTGCCCAACTTGGCGCCGGCATGCAAACTCCGCAAGCTGACACCCGTGGCAACGCGGCCTCGGGCGCGTTTTCCGCCAATGGCCTGCGTCCCGCGCAAAACAACTATCTGCTTGACGGCATTGACAACAACTCCAATGCCGTCGACTTTCTGAACGGTACCAACTTTGTCATCCTGCCGCCGCTCGATGCGATCCAGGAGTTCAAGGTCCAGACAGCGGACTTCAGTGCGGAGCTGGGACGTTCGGCAGGCGCCGTGATGAACGCCACGATCAAGTCCGGCACCAATAGTCTCCATGGCGCGGCATGGGAGTTTTTCCGCAACGATCTGCTGGATGCCGCGGATTGGTTTGAAGACAACGGCGGGATTCCCAAGGGCGAGTTGCGTCAGAATCAATTCGGAGCATCTGGCGGCGGACCCATCATCAAAAACAAGATATTCTTCTTTGGCGATTATGAAGGACTGCGGCGTGTGCAAGGCACTGCTTCCACCGGCAATGTTCCGACCGCGTTGGAAAGAAGCAGCGGATACACCAATCTCTCCGACATCCTTACGCAATCGGCTGGAGCGGCCAGGACCGACATCCTGGGACGCAGCATTATGCCCGGCACCATCCTTGATCCTGCCACCACGCGATACGTTGCGGCAGGCGCGGTGGATCCAGTCTCCGGCTTGACAAACACTACCGGGTCCGCCGGGTATGTGCGCGATCCTTTTGGCACCTGCGGACCAGGCACATTGACCTTTACGGCTTCCTGCGGCCTGAATCAAATTCCCGCCAGCCGGGTCGATGCGAACGCCGTCAAGTTGTTAAATCTTTACCCTGCGCCAAATTCCGGGTTGGCCACTTTCACATCGAGCCCGAACCTGTTCGAGCATAAGAACACCTTTGACACCAGGTTCGACTTCAACCCAGAGGAGAAAGACCAAGTCTTCGTTCGCTTCAGCTATGCGGATGACCCGCAATATATTCCGGGCATCTTCGGAGGCATCGCGGATGGCGGCTCTTTCGATCAGGGCGTCCAAACCGCAAAATCTATTCAGACTGTTGCCGGCTGGACCCACGTATTTAATCCCAATACGATCAACCAGGCGCGTGCCGGTTTTGCCCATCTGCACACCACGCGATTCGGTCCGGAAGGTAGCACATCAGGCATTCCTTCACAATACGGAATCCAGGGCATCCCACAGTCTTCTGAGAATGGTGGCCTTCCCCAGCTCCAAATCGCCAATCTGGCCAATCTGGGCAGCAACGACTACCTGCCTTCGGACGAAGTCAGCCAGACGCTTCAGGTCACGGACGACTTTACCAAGATTCTCGGCAAACACAGTTTCAAGGGTGGGGTTGAAATCCAGCACGTCCGGTTTAACACCTTGCAGCCGGCCAGTTCACGCGGCCAGTTCGACTGGAACGGCAGTTTCACGGATATTCCAAACCTGAGCGCCACCACGGGCGGCATTGCGCAGCTTGTTGTTCCTGCCCAAGCCGCGCCGGCTACGCTAGATGGGAATCCGAATCCAAATGGATTCAGCTATTCCGGCGGGGCTGACAACGTGTGGATTTCGAATATCGGCAAGACCTACGACGAGAAGCAGTACAGCGCTCTTTACCTCCAGGACGATTGGAAGGTCGATCCCAAGTTGACCCTCAATCTCGGCATTCGCTGGGACTTCTTCGGTCCAATTAACGAGACCAATGGCGGCCAGGCCAACTTCGTTCCGAACGCCCTGGGCGCACCCACGTTCCTCATTCCCCTCTCCGGCAAGGACAACAGAACCTTGTCCACGGGCAATGGGCCTCTCAATACGACCAACCCAGGCAGCAGCGGTACCTGTTCAGGACCCGGTTGCTGGGGTTTTGTTGACTTGCTGGCTCAGGACGGTATCACCCTTTCTCAGACCGACCAATACGGGAAGGGCTTGCTTCAGACGCAAAAAACCAACTTTGCGCCTCGCCTCGGATTTGCCTACCAGGTCAACCCGAAGCTGGTAATGCGCGGCGGATTTGGCCTGTTCTTCAACGCGTTTGAGAACCAGGGATATGGGCCGAACATCGGCGAGAATTATCCCTTCCAGTATTCCTTCTCGGAAGGCACAAAAGGTTCGCCGACCGCGCCGTCGCAAGCCTCCCAAGTGGCTCCCGTAAGCTACGGCACTCCCTTTGCCGGGTGTTCAACGGCCGGCCCAGGCGGAACGGCAAATCTCGAGTCCGGTGCATCTTGCATCCCCTTCTCGCCGGCTTTGGTGAATGCCGATAACCTGGGGTTACAGGGACTTCAGTTCAACTATCAAACTCCCCGAACATACAGCGCCAATCTCACTCTTCAGTATGCGCTGACACGGACTCTGTCTGCCCAGGCCTCTTACGTGTTCACCGATGGCCAGGATCTTCAGGCAGGCATCGGCGCGAACAATGTCAGCGCGCTTCTGCCGTCGGGCATCAACACCTACGACACATCGGTTATCGGGCATGTGCCGTTCATTGATTTTGGAGGCGGCAGTTATCAGGCCACTATCGGAGCCAGCCAATATCACGGACTGCAGACCAAGATCGAAGAGCAGTACGCAAACGGGTTGACTTACCTCTTCACTTACACCTTCTCGAAGACGATGTCGGACGCCGGCGACTTGCTGAACGGCGGCAGTAACGGCGGCTATCGCGCACCTTCCGTGCCTGGGCTTGGTCCCAAGTTCGATTGGGGGCTGGCCGATTTCAACCTTGCGCAGGTGCTTCACTTCAGCGGCGGTTATGAACTCCCCTTCGGCAAGGACAAGCGGTTCCTGAACCAAGGCGGGATTTCCAATGCCGTGCTGGGTGGGTGGGCGCTCAACTGGATCGCTACGCTTCAGGGTGGCCAGCCTATCAATATGGGCTGCCCAACCGGTACAACCTCTGGAACAGGTTGCAACACTATTCAAGTTGCAGGTCAGAGCCAGCAACTGGGAATCAAGAACAAGGGCATAGCTGCGAACAACGGCGCCTTGAGGCCATTCTGGTTCAATAACGCTGCAGCCTTCAACCAACCCTGCGAACTGGGACCGGAAGGGCCGATTCCAAACTCGCCTACTGGCTGCGTGGCTTTGCAGGGCGAGGCTGCTTTGGGATCTACCGGTGGCGGGCAGTCCGTTGGACCGGGCTTCCATCGCCTCGACTACTCAATGTTCAAGAACTTCAAGTTCAACGAACGCTACTCGGTACAGTTCCGGGCTGAGTTCTTCAACATCCTCAACCATCCGAACTTCAATGCTCCCGGTTTTGGAGGCAACGGCGTCGTTTCCATCGGAGGCTCGACCAACTTCAACGATCCTCACTTCGGCGAAGTTGGATCCACTCGCGACGCTCCGTACGATCCGAGACAGGTTCAGTTTGCTCTGAAACTGTACTACTAGGCTAGAATGGATACGCCCCGGGAACGCAGGTCTGTTGGGTCTGTTTCCGGGGCGTATTCTTTTCTGCGTAGCATTTTGCTCACGTGGCAGTGGGGGTGGACTGTGAGCAAGTTGAATTGGCTTCAGCTAGTCATTGCCTGTCCGCTGCTCGTTTGCGCAGCCTCGGCGGTTGCCCAGCACAACCAGCAAGAGAATTTGGACCGCGAATTCAAGTCGGCAGTTGCGCAATTCGATGCGGGCCGATTTTCGCAAGCCGCTGTCCTGCTCGAAGATCTGTTGCCTCGCGCGCAGAACAGCTTTGAAGTTCATGAACTCCTGGGTCAGGCCTATTCCTCGCTGTCGCAGGATGACAAGGCAATAGAACAACTTCAGGTGGCGGTGCGATTAAAGCCGGATTCGGGGCCAGCCAGAACGAGTCTTGCAGCCACACTGCTGCATGCGGGCAAAACTGAATCGGCTGGAGGACAGTTCCGCAAAGCGCTCGACCTTGAGCCATGGAATTATGACACCAACCATAACCTTGGGGAGTTTTATATTCAGGCAGGAAACATCCAAGAGGCGCTTCCTTTTCTTGAAAAGGCACAGGTAATCAATTCTGCTGCCTACGACAACGGATACGATCTGGCGACGGCTGATCTTCTCACCGGCCGGCTTGCCAAAGCAACGCAGCTAGTAGAAGGCCTGTTGCTGGAAAAGAACACTGGAGAGCTGCACGACCTGTTGGGCCAGATCGAAGAGAAGGACGGCAAGTTCATTGCCGCGGCCAACGAATTCCAGATGGCTGCTCACCTGGATCCGAGCGAAGAGAACCTGTTCGATTGGGGAAGCGAACTGCTCCTGCACAGAACTTATGAGCCGGCCACTGAAGTGTTTGAAGAGGCTACGAAACGTTATCCGAGTTCGCCCCGGTTGATGATAGGCCTGGCAATGGCATTGGACTGGCGGGGCAGATTCGACGAGGCGGTCAAGGCTCTGCTCAAGGCGGCGGATCTGAACCCTTCCGATGCTCGTTGCTATCTCTTTCTCTCCAAGGCCTACGACAGTTCTCCGAATCAGGCAGATGAGGTTATCCAGAGATTTAAACGTTATGCCGAGCTTCAGCCCGGCAACGCGATGGCTCAGTATTACTATGCCATGAGTTTGTGGAAGGGAAAGCGCGTGGGAGATCCCAGCCTGGACTTGCAGACTGTAGAGTCTCTGCTTACGAAGGCGATCATGCTGGATAATACCTTGCCCGATGCCCATCTTCAATTGGGCAACCTGTACGCCGATCAGCACAAGTATGCCCAGTCCGTTCCGGAATATATACGCGCACTGGAATTGAACCCGAATCTTCCCGACGCACATTATCGCCTCGGAACCGACTACGTTCACATGGGACAACGAGACCGCGCCCAAAAGGAATTTGATGTGTATCAGAAACTACGGGCGCAGCACTTGGCCGAAGTCGACAAAGAACGGGCAGAAGTCCAGCAGTTCGTTTACGAAGAGAAGGTTGCCTCTTCCACCAAACCCTGATCAAGCCAACGTCACTTTACCGCTGTTCTTTTTGAATCAAGGAGCGTCATGGATCGTCGTGATTTTATCAAGACCACTGGAACACTGATTGCCGGTGCATCGGTTGCGCCCGCGTTGCCTGCCGCTCGCTTCGCCGCGGATGGAAGTGTCGCCGCGCAGGGCCGCATAGTGCTGCCCATCAACCGGAATTGGCGTTTTAGCCCGACAGCCACGCCCGCAGCGCATGAGCGTGACTTTGACGACAGCGGATTCACTCGCGTCACCGTGCCTCACACCAATCTTCGCGTGCCTTGGCACAGCTTCGACGAAAAGTCCTATGAGTTTGTCTCCATCTATCGTCGCCATCTCCGCTTGCCCGCGGCCGCGCGTGGACGTCGTATCTTTGTCGACTTTGAAGGGGTTATGACCGCTTCAACGGTGTGGATCAACGGCACTCGCTTGGGCGAATACAAAGGCGGTTTTACGCCCTTCTCCTTCGAGCTCACGCCCCATGTGGATTTGGACCGCGACAACATTCTGGCCGTGGAGGTTGACTCCAGTGAACGGCCGGAGATTCCACCGTTCGGCTACGAGGTCGACTACCTCACATTCGGTGGCATCTACCGCGAAGTCTCTCTGCGTATCATGTCGCCCACGTTCATCGAGAACATATTCGCGCAACCTAAAGACGTTCTTTCAGACCACCCGACGGTCGATGTGCAGTGCTTCATGCAACGCGCCAACAAACCCTTAGAAAGCGGGCTGAGTTTGGAGGCGGCGCTCTACGACGGCGAACGGCTACTGGCAAAATCGACGCAGGCGTTGCCGGCGGCCGAGGATGACGGAAACGTACCAAGCACGCTGCGCCTCGATAGTCTCGGAAAGATCGAGCTTTGGAATCTGCGCTCGCCCAAGCTCTATAGAGTCGAGGTACGTCTGTTGCGCGGATCGGATCTAATCGATCACGATATGCGCCGCATTGGCTTCCGTGAGGCACACTTCACACCTCAGGGTTTCGCGCTCAATGGAACCGTAGTGAAGCTGCGCGGCCTCGACCGCCATCAAACCTTCCCGTGGGTGGGCCAGGCGATGCCAGGCCGCGTGCAGCGGCGCGATGCCCTCATCCTGCGCAAGAACCTTCACTGCAATATCGTGCGCACCTCCCACTACCCACAGTCGCGCCACTTTCTCGACGCGTGCGACGAGATCGGCCTGCTGGTGCTGGAAGAGATTCCCGGCTGGCAGCACATTGGCGATCTGGCCTGGCAGGACATTTCGGTGGATAACGTCAGCCGCATGATTCGCCGCGATTGGAATCATCCCTCGATCATTCTGTGGGGCGTGCGCATCAACGAGTCGCGCGACAACCATGACTTCTATACGCGCACCAATGCCATGGCGCATCAACTCGACCCTTCGCGGCAGACCGGAGGGATTCGCTACTTTCAAGAGTCGGAGTTCCTTGAAGACGTCTTCACCATGAACGACTTCGGTTGGCCGCTCAAGGCTCCCAATCATCCGCTCTACCTCAATACCGAATTTGTCGGCCACACCTACCCAACAAAGACCATTGACAACATCGAACGGCTGCGCGAGCACACCGTGCGCCATGCGCGCGTGCATGACCAACTGGCCTCCGATCCGCAGTACGCCGGAGGCATCGGCTGGTGCGCCTTCGACTACAACACTCACGCCAATTTCGGTTCCGGCGACCGCATCTGCTACCACGGCGTCACCGACATTTTTCGCGAGCCCAAGCCCGCCGCCGGCTTCTACCGCTCGCAATGCGATCCCGACGAGGAGATCGTCCTCGTGCCCGCATTTCACTGGGCTCGCGGCGATGAAAATGTCGGATTCAGCAAGGCCCTGGTCTCGTCCAACTGCGATCACCTCAAGTTCTATATCAACAACGTGTTGATAGCCGAGGTCGATCCTGACCGCGAGCAGTTCCCACACCTCAAATACCCGCTCTTCACCGCCGAGCCTAGCCACACTCATAACGTGGGCTGGGGCGACCTGCGCATTGACGGATACATCCAGGGTAAGCAGGTCATCTCGCGTACTCTCTCCGGAAAGGGCGTCGATCAGAAATTTGCGCTGCTGCCCGATGACACGACACTCATTGCCGATGGAGCCGACACTACCCGCGTTGTCCTCCGCGTCACGGATGAATTCGACGCCATCCGGCCCTTTGCCAACGACGCGATTCGCTTCGAACTTTCCGGCCCCGCAGAACTCATAGGCGACAATCCCTTTGCGCTCATTGGCGGGACAGGCGCCATCTGGATTCGTGCTACCGAGCAAGCTGGCAAGGTTCGACTGATCGCTCACCACCCCAACCTTGGCGCTCAGCACGTCGAGTTTGAGATTTCGCCGGCTCCGCCTGAAATGGCATGACGCAGCGACATTGCACCAGAACGGACCGAAGGCAGTCGTCGGAATTGGGTAGAGTGTCATGAGGGAAGCTCGGAAAACTACGGTGTCATTTTCATGGACACTGCCATAGGCAATTTATAGAATTTGGCTTTAGAGATCTTTTAATGTTTCGCGAATGTGAGTGCTCCACCTTTTTGCGGCTTTATGGGAAAAATGCGAAGGGTGGCATGACAGGACGCCTATTTGCGAGACCTGCGAAAATGCTCGATTCCCCTGGTGCGGTGTTGGAGGTCATGTATGCTCGGCGAAAGCGATCGGGGTTCTCAACAAAGACGTCGTACAATCCTCTGCGGCATGGCGTTGGCGGTTGTTTTACTGTCTTCCATTTGTTTTCTATCGTTGGAAGAGATCAGCGTGTCTGCGGGCATTGAACACATGGCTTCTTTGTCCGCGGCGCAGAATTCACCAGGGGCAGAGTCGTCGCTCACCATCGACTATCCGCAAGACGGCTCCATATTTCCCCCCGGTATCACTCCGCCCATGTTTATCTGGAGAGACGCGGTAGCAACGTCCTGGCGAATCAGCATATCTTTTGCCGGCAAGGGACCGGCCATCCACGCGCAATCCGAGGGGACGCGGATGCATGTGGGAGCGATCGATCCGGAGTGCATTTCCAGCACGAACGAACTGCCAAAGTTGACTCCGCAGCAAGCGGCATCCTGGACCTGGACTCCCGATCGAGCAACATGGTCAGCCATGCAGGCCCGGTCGGCGGGGCAGCCAGCCACAGTCACGATTACCGGTTATCGCGAAGGCCGGATCGTTTCCTCTCCATCGCATATCTCATTCTCAACATCGCTCGATGAGGTTGGGGCGCCTATCTTCTACCGTGACGTCCCGCTCATGCCCAGCGAAGGCAAAGATGGAATCGTACAGCCACTGCCTACTTCCGCCATCCATCTCATCAAGTGGCGTCTGCGCGATATTCGCCAGCAGGAAAGCCACACGGTTCTCCACGACATGCCCACCTGCGCCAACTGCCATTCCTTT
Source organism: Occallatibacter sp. (assembly GCA_036489415.1). Classification (GTDB taxonomy): domain Bacteria; phylum Acidobacteriota; class Terriglobia; order Terriglobales; family Acidobacteriaceae; genus Telmatobacter. The sequence goes on from DASXFS010000014.1 coordinate 136,848, forward strand.
TCCATGGACGGCAAGACCATGGGCATCGACATCGATGGGCCGGCCAATGACAAGGGTCTGTATGCCGTTACCCCGATCTCACGCCACATTTCCATTCAGAGTAAAGATATGGTGAAGTGGAACATCGACGGGCAAGTCGGTAAAACGCGAGTAGGCTTCATGTCTCAAGTCTCTCCGGACGGGAAATTCGTAGTCAGCACTTTTGCTGGTCCCTCCCTTGACGTACCCAAATCATATTACGTGACCAATTTCAAAGACTACCGCTTCCTCCAAGTCTTCTATCCAACGCGAGGCATTCTGGAGTGGTATAGCCGAGCGGCGGGCCGGCGCCAACCGCTGCCTGGCGCCGACGATCCTCACTATGTGCAGACGGACGGAGTATGGAGTCCCGACGGCAAGACCATCGTCTTCGCGCGCGCGGTGGCGCGGAATCCGCGTGAAGAAGGCCAGTCGCCGGCACTCTACGCCAACGACCCCAATGAAACTCGAATTCAGTACGATCTTTATCGCATCCCGTTCAACGACGGCAAGGGCGGCACGCCCGAGCGTATTGTCGGAGCCTCGCAGAATGGCATGAGCAACAATTTTCCCAAGGTCTCCCCGGATGGGCGCTGGATCGTCTTCGTACAGTGTCATAATGGCCAGCTCATGCGGCCTGACAGTCAACTCTACATCGTTCCCTTCAGCGGAGGTGTAGCGCGCCGCTTGCGCGCCAATACGCCGCTGATGAATTCGTGGCATAGCTTCTCGCCCAATGGCCGCTGGCTGGTGTTTTCCTCCAAGGCCCGCTCGCCATACACCCAGATGTATCTCACGCACCTGGACGCCAACGGCGACTCAAGCCCCCCTATCCTGATCGACAACGCAACGGCCGCCAACCGTGCCGTGAATATTCCCGAATTCGTCAACATCCCTCCCGACGGGATCGAAGACATTCAAGTCCCCGCTGTCGACGTCTATAAGTTGATTGATCAGGCTACTGATCTTCAGAAGCGGAATCAATACAACCAGGCCCAGGCAATCTGGAGAAAGGTCTTGTTACTCGATCCAAGTGACGCCAAGAGTCACAACGATCTGGCGGTTAACCTTTATCTTCTAGGCAATACGGCGGAGGCGTACGCGCAGCTTCGCCAGGCTATCGGCATCAATCCTTCGCTCGTGGAGGGCCACTACAATCTCGGACGGTTCCTGTTGCAGCAAGGTCACGCAGACGAGGCGCTGCCCGAACTGGAAACCACCGTTGCGCTCAGTCCTGGATTTCCATCCGGACAGAAGGATTTGGCCAACGCTTACGTCGCTCTCGGTAAGGACGCGGAGGCTCTTGCCGTCTGGCACAAAGCGCTCACCCTTCAGCCCAAAAACGTGACTGCCCTGGTCGGAGCGGCGCGGATTCTGGCATCCACAGCGGACACGGCGCTCCGCAACGGCACTGAAGCAGTGACACTTGCCAGCGAGGCTAACGATCTTACCTCAGATTCCGATCCAATTGTGCTCGATGCGCTGGGCGCGGCCTATGCCGAGGCAGGCCAGTTTCCGCAGGCGCTCACTTTTGCAAATCGCGCCCTGGAGCTGGCTGTCGGCAAAGGAGACAGCAGCATGGCAGACGCTATCCGTTACCGGATAAGCCTCTACACGGCCCGCACGCCTTACCACAAGCAGCAGATATAGGATCATGCAGAGCTTCTGGGTTTGACGACAGGGAACTACGCGGATCGCTGAGGGTATTTGACGCTCGAAACTCATCCTTGCCGCGAGACTACGCGCAGGTGATTGTCGGCTGGGAACACCTTAGCTGTTGCATCTCATGAGCTACGAGCCACGTTCGCCAATTACACTCCTGGCACCGGTGGACACCCTGGAAACTCCATCAAAAATGTGTTTCCTTTGTAACCCAGGTATTTTATTCCGATCTTGCTGGTGAAGAATCCATCTGCGGTGAAATTGCGTAGGAAAGAGAAAAACTCCACGGCTTGAGTCAGGCTCTCGTCCTGTGCAGCACTCTTGCGATATGCGATGAGATCGAGGATTTCCTTCTGTTGTTGCGGTGCGCAATCGAGCCAGGCCGTGCCGTACCGGCTCGCGCAGGTTGAGTCGAGCCATTTCAACCCGGTGCCTAACTTCAATTGATAGTCCTGATTTTCGCTGGTCAGCAGATCGATGAACTCCGGAGCGCCGGCCTCGATTGCGCCGCCGGAATCCACGTCCGCGGGAAGAATGGTCTCGCACAGCGTCTGGAGTGTCTTGAATGCGTGCGCATCGAAAAACTTGGGAGTGTATACACCCGCTTTGGCATCGGCCTTTTCGGCATCGATCATGGAGTGCGCGTGTTCCGCGGCCTCGACGGGGATAACGCGCAGCACCGATCCTGCTACAGCCCCCATGCTCAGCGACTTCAATATTGCGCGTCGTGTTACCTGGTCTGCTGCCATAGGTTTCGCTCTAAAGCTCTCCTTTTTGGGCTTGATCGAGCAGATACTCTGAGGTTCTCCACGACAGCGCCATAATCGTGAGCGTAGGATTCTTGTCCGGATTGGTGACAAATGGGGCTGCATCGGCTACGAACATATTCTTGACATCGTGAGCCTGGCAATGCCGGTTCAAAGCTGACGTCTTCGCATCGTTACCCATGCGCACCGTCCCCAATTCATGGATGATAGCGCCGCCCTCTGAAATGCTGCTCGATTGCGCCTCGCGCCGCGTGCTGCCAATCACTGTCCCGCCTCCGGTTTCGATGATGGAGCGAAATGCCTCTTGCATATCCGCAGCCATCTTCTTCTCGTTTTCGCCCCACTCCCAATGAAAGCGCAACACGGGTGTGCCCCACTTATCCTTAACGTCGGGGTCAAGCTCGCAGTAGCTCTTGTCGTTGGGAATCATCTCGCCCCGTCCGCTGAATCCGATGACTGTGCCGTAAGAGCTGCGGCATTTCTGCTTCAGGCTGACCCCATAACCTTCATGCTCTTCGCACACGTCGTGGAAGCCACCCACTCCAGGCATGTCGCGTCCGCCGCCAAACTCGATATGATAGCCCCGCAGGAATTCGTTTTTCTTTCCGAACCGCCACCAAGGCATGTACAAGTGCATGCCGCCCGTGCCATCATGGTTGTGAATTGGCATCTTCTCCAGTTGCGGAAAGTATCCGGCCAGATCGCTGCCGACGGAATCCGTAAGATACCGGCCTACCACCCCCGATGAATTCGCCAATCCGTTGGGAAAGGTCGCCGAGCGTGAATTCAACAGCAATCGCGCCGACTCGCAGGCGCTCGCCGCCACCACAATGGCTTTGGCGTACACGCGCTGTTCGCTCCCGGTTGTTTTGTCGATGTAGGAGACCGCTTCTGCTTTTCCGCTGTCTCCGACTACGACCTCGCGGGCCATCGCGTTGGCAACCATCGTAAAGCGGCCCGTGGCCATAGCCGGCGGAATCATCACCTGGCTGGAGCTGAAGTTGGAGGCTGACTTGCATCCCCGCCCGCATTGCGCGCAGTAGTGGCATGGGTCGCGTCCATTCAAGGGCTTGGTCAGAATGGCCAGCCGCGACGGAATGCACGTGATGTTCAACTGGTCGCAGGCCTTCTTGATCAGCGTCTCTGTGCATCGCGGTCGCGGCGGCGGCAGGAACACACCGTCCGGCGCATTGGGAATGTTTTCCTTCGACCCGAATACACCAATGTACGATTCAACCTTGTCATAATAAGGCGCAAGCTCTTCGTACGTGATCGGCCAGTCATCCCCCATGCCGTCGGTTGAGTGCGCCCTGAAATCCGCCGGCCCGAACCGCAGCGCAATGCGCCCCCAGTGATTCGTGCGGCCTCCTTCAATCCGCGACCGGAACCAACGAAACGTTGAGCCCGGCGCCGCCGTATAGGGCTCGCCTTCGATCTCCCAAAACCCATTGGGCGCCATGAATTCGTTGCCTATTCCACTTTGCCTGCCGCCGATCCCAACGCCCCGATGCGGCAGTTGGTAGGGCCAGACGTGCTCTTTGAAATCTCTGTCGGGATCGAGCCGCGGCCCCGCCTCCAACATCACTACGTTCAGGCCACCCTCGGTAAGCACCTTAGCGGCAGTTCCGCCTCCTGCGCCGGAACCGATGATGCAGACATCATAAATTTTCTTGCGCACGTTCAATAGCTGCATTCGTGCTCTGCAGTGACAAGATAGATGTACGACACGGCTACGTCTCACGCCTGTTCGTTTACCTACGCTAACTCGCTCGCAGGTTTCATCCAACGTTCAAATGCGAGCTGCCATCTTACTTTTTCGGCAACGAACCAATATACGCCCCATTGGCCCCCGCTTGCGATCCCCCTCTGAATCCGTATCGAGGCCGAAGACAGGAGCGTCCGTGGCGGCGCATCGGCCATACAAGCGCACGGACAATGGCCAATCGCCCGTCGAGCTTATACCATGACTGCCATGGAATGGCTTGTCATGCCAGCTCGACAGCTTTCTGGCCTGGAACCTTGCTGGATGGCGGCCTCAAGGACGGCGAGGACGACGTTTTGGTCGGAGGGCTTGCAGGCGAGACGGCCCTTGCGGGCGCCGAGGCTGGAGAGCACGCAGTTGTGCCCGTCGATAGCTGAACACCCGGTGGACAGAGGCAGGGAACAGCTCTTCGTCGAGGAACCGCAGCGGAAGCAGTGGCCGACGCTATAACGCGAGCAGATCGTAATACAGGTTCTTCTGAACGGGCTGTACAGTCTGTTAGTACCTTTTAGACTGGAGCGCGTTTTCTTGCTGTAATCGCCAGCGACGATTGGTTGATTGAATCTACTGATCGAGCAAACCCTTGCCCCTGAGAATTTGCGGCATCCATTTCTGAACCCTCGACTCCCGCGTTTTTGATTGTTTGGGAGCAGAAAAATGGAAGATGTAGGCTCTTTGCCGTCCAGGCGTGAGTCGATCGAAGGCAGCCTTGAAGTCGGGGAATTCGTCGAACATGATTTGCAATTCTTCAGGCAGCTTCAGATCCGAAGTTTTTCTTAATTTCAACTTCACCCCGGAGTTTTCTATCTCAATGGCTTCACGAATGTAGGCCTTCAAGATAGACTTCATCTCAGCAATCTCTCGCACCGAGGTGAACTTGATCCAGCGCCCCGCCTGCGTATGCTGGCCCGGCCTGGTCAGAAGCCCATGGACATCCTTCAGCAAGGCGCCTTTGAAAAATGCAAGCGCACAAGATTCCTTTAGCCCATTGATGATGGCTACGTTTTTCCCTTGGAGCGTGTAACATGGTTGATTCCACTTCAATTCCTCGGTGAGATCAGAGTCAAGAAGGATCGCTCTCAACTTCTTCAACTCTTCCTGCCACCTTTTCGCATTGGCGATAAAGGCATCGATCTTGGGATTGGCTTTACTCGTTGTCATGGCAAGCTATTCTTAGCTTCTTCCTGTCACGGAGGGTACGGCTTTGGGGAGGCAGCCTCCCCAAAGTCATGCGGCGTGTTACCACGTCAAGTGTGTTATCTGGATGAGATTGCCGCACGTATCGTCAAGCACCGCGATGTTCGATCCGGCAGTCTTTGTCGGCTCCATGGTAAACGTCACGCCGAGATCCTTTAGCCTCGCATATTCCGCTTGCGTATCCTCGACAAAGAAATTAGCCGCCGGCGTATGTTGCGCCAAGATCGCTTGCTGGTACGCCTTGGCGGCTGGATTGTCGTTCAGCGCTAATTGTAACTGCGTGCCTTCTGGATCTTCAGGGGAGACCACGGTCAGCCATCTGTATGGCCCATTCGTGAAATCCATTTTCTTGGCGAAGCCCAGTACGTCGGTGTAAAACTTCATGGCCTTGTCTTGATCGTCCACAAAGACGCTCGTGAGCTTAATTTTCATGGTTTATTCCTCCTGCATTGTGAGGTGTCGATTTCTCCCTGTCCAAATTTGTTCTCCCGAACATTTCTCTGTCTCTGCTTGAGTCAATGTTTGCTCCTTTCGCGTTATACCGTCCTTCCGTTTGCCGTGGGAAAGAGAGCGCCGATGGTACGGCTCTCCGGTCGGAACGCCCACGATGCCACAGCAAAGCCAGCGATGATCAGGGGGGCGATGATGTGGAAGCCGTAAGCGCCATAGCCGCCTACTGCTGCGCAGGATGCGGCCGCGCCTGTCAGGTCAAAGAAAATGCCGGCGTATGCCCATTCTTTGAGTCGCGGAAAACGCGGCACCAGAATGGCAATCACTCCAAGTACCTTCCAGACACCCAGTATGGTCACAAAGTACGGCGGGTAACCAAGGATATGCACAAAGCCATCAACTGTGCCCTTCACATGCGCCACCTGCGCAACGCCACCGCCTCCGATAAAAAACGCTACCATAACGGTCATCGTCCAATAAACGATGGATTTTGTTTTCATGATCAGTCCAGCCTCCCAACGACACTCTCAAGGTTGCCAATGAACTTCTGCCAGCCGTAACTTGCACCCTGATAAGCGGCCTGCTGACCAGGAGTGAAGCCAGACTGCTCCATGCGCACGTGAGTGCCGCCCTCCGCCGGCGTTAGCGTCCAGGCCACCACCCATTGCAGTCCGCTTTCGTCACCTCCGACGCCCCAGTTATAGGAGAGGCGGTGCAGCGGGTCAACGATCAGTACCTCGCAATCAACGACACCATTCCAATTCGGCATGGGGTCAGCGCGAAACTGGAACTTGCGTCCGGCCACCGGCTCGAAGTCATTGTTCATCATCCACTGCGCGATGAGCGGGCTCTCCGTGAGCGCTCTCCACAGCTTCTCTGGCGGGTGCGGGAATACCCTCTCGACCACAAGAGTGCGCGTACTTTCTGCGGGATTGATTCCTGCCATGTTGCTCATGGTTCCATCCTTTTCAATAGGTTTTCGAGTTGATCGAATCGGTCGCGCCAGAAGACGCCGTAGTGATTGAGCCAATCCACCATCGGCGCCAGCGCGTCGGGCTGCGCGCGATAGTGCGTCTCGCGTCCTTCGCGGCGATGCCGTACAAGCTTTGCCCGCTTCAGCACAGTAAGGTGCTTGGAGACGGCAGGCTGTGATACGCCCGCCCGATGAGTTAAAGCATGCACGGTCTGCTCTCCGTTGCGGGACAAGTGTTCGAAGATCGCTCGACGGGTCGGGTCAGAGAGAGCCTTGAAAAGATTGTCCGCTACGGCTCGCATATCGAAACCATAGCTAAATGGTTATTGGTTGTCAACACCTTTTTCTCTCTTTATAAAGTGTGTCTGAAGCGCCCGCTTTGCCTTGTTGAATCGAGGAGAAATGCAGACCCCTTCTGTGGACGGCAGGCGCCGCAATCCCTGGAGCGCCCGTATTCGCGTGTTCTCGGCGCTCAGAGATGCGACACGCCCACACCACCTGATCCGGAGGCTCACGGACAAGTTGGATCGTGGCAAAACGTAGCGGCGAAGACTCGGTTTGTTTCCTTCAAACGGTTCCAAGGCATGTTCTTCATTGTGCTCAAAATTCCAGCCGCAGCGAGAACTGAATTTCACGCGGCGTTCCGGTGTCAATCGGGGTTGCGCTGGCGGCGGATACCTGGGGTTCGATGCTCGCGGGCGCGGTTGCCGTCGGCGGCAGCCAGATCTCTTCGAGCGGCAGACTGTACTGGGCGCAGTCCAGTCGCGGTTTGAATCGCGACGGTCTGCGCTCCGGCGTGGATTTTTGATGCCCCCCATCCGAACCTGGCCGCAGCCACCTGAAAGACGACCCGCAGCCTGGGATCGGCCAGGTTCTTCAACTGGAACTCGAGCGGGTCCATGTTCGCAAGATGGGCCAGTCCATCTATGTATGACTCGCGGGCGAAGTGGTTTGTGATTGAGGCAAGGCCGCGATAGGAGCCCTGACGGACTCGGATTGTCACCACGGGCTCTGGCACGGCATCGTGAAGATTCGATGGCGCTTAGCGCTGTTGGTTTTCGTGCAGGACTGAAATCAGCCAAGCCCGTCAGAGAAAATGGAGTGGGGCTTGGGCGATGAAAGCACCTATATACAGTGAATTTCCGCAATGAATTCAGAATTTTTATAAACTTGGCGTCGATTCTCTAGGTATACGACCAAATTTGTCGTATATTCAACTGAGTAGGTGTTGTAAGCGCATTTTTTGAAGGAAGGTGTCGAGGCAGACCTGGATTTTGAGGAGCCAGGGTCCCGCGGAAAATCTCTTGACGGAGACCGCAAAGACCCTGGAGCCACAGCCGGTTGGACTGCGGGCTAATTGCATTATATGTTCGCTTTCCCTCCGTTGAACCACCGATCCAAAAAATCTCCGGGAAAGGCGCGATAGCGCGCTCGATACCGGGCATGACGACTCAGGCGTGGCTTGTCACGTCCCTGATTTCCTGCGCTCTTTTTAGCGCTCTCGCTCAGCGAACTGAACCGCAAAGGCCCAACTTTAAACTGGGACACCTTGCCAACCGGAGGGAAAGGGAAGATGAAGATGCAACGGAAGACGTGGAAGTCAACGGGAAAGAAGAGAGCGAGACAGGAAGCGATTCTGAGCAACGCTCGCGATTGGGTTGCGATGGGGACGTTGGCGGCCTATGCCGCGATGGGTGCCAGCCGGCCGGCCCTCGCCGCGGGTTTGAAGAAAAGCCCAATGGATGGCGGCGCCACGACGGCCCTTGCACTAAAACGCTTCGATATTCCTGCCGGTCCTTTGGGCGATGCGATCAAAGCCTATGAGAGGGTTACCGGTCTGAAAGTGAAGTTCGTGCTACCGGAAGGAACGCTGGAAGGATTTCGTTCCCCGGGCGCGATCGGGTTATATCGCGAGGACGATGCTCTGCTGAAGATTCTCGAAGGCACCGGCTTGAACTTCCGGGCTGAGGATGCGACAACGATGATTGTCGGTGTTCAGGCAAGGGACACAGTCTCAGTCACGGCTTCTGTAACGAATGATATTACGATCAGCAAATTTACCGAGCCACAGATTGATACGCCGCAGAGCGTCAACGTAGTGCCGCAATTCGTGATGCAGGACCAGGGTATTTCGACCCTGCGTGATACTCTGCGCAATGTTCCAGGCATCAGCCTTGCTGCCGGCGAAGCCGGCGCGCAGGGCGACAACCTCACCATTCGAGGCTTTACCGCGCGGAACGATATCTTCATGGATGGCATTCGCGACTTCGGCAGCTACTACCGCGACTCATTCAACTTTGAGCAGGTCGAGGCTCTCGAAGGACCCGCCGGGATCCAGTTCGGTCGCGGCTCTACCGGTGGCGTGATCAACCAGGAGAACAAGATTCCCCAGATGGAAAAGTTTGTTCGGGTGGATACGCAATTTGGCACCGACCTTACGCGAAGAATCACTGCCGACATCAATACTCCGTTAGCCAATCGGTTGGGGGGAGCCGCATTCCGAGCCAACATCATGGCCCAGGAGGGCGGAGTGGCCGGTCGCGATGCCGCTGAGCTCCGGCGCTTCGGCATTGCGCCGTCGATCTCCATCGGCATGGACACCAATACGCGCGGAACACTCAGCTACATGCATCTTTCCGAAGACGATACTCCGGACTATGGACTGCCGTGGTTCATTAACAAGCTTGCGTCCGCCGACAGGCACAGCTACTTTGGCTTTCCGGATGAAAACTACCTCAAGACCAATGACGACATTATGACTCTGAAGGCAGAGCATGAGTTTTCTCCGGGCCTCAACCTGCACACCATTGCGCGGGCTGCCAACTATCCGAGGCAGGCACAGATCACCGAGCCGCAAATCTGCTCGAACGCTTCGCTCAGCGTGCCAGTAGGCGGAGTCGTAGCTGCCTTGCCTACGTTGGCCTACAACTCCAATTTGACCTGCCCGTACACACCTGAGACGTCGGCGAGCGAGATCACACAGGTGAATCGCAATCAGATTCAGGTGAAGAGCGTGGAAGGCGAGCTTTGGGATCAGACCGAAGTCACCGCTCACTTCAATGCCTTGCATGCGCGCCATGACCTGGTGGTGGGCGTTGAGGGAGGGCAGGAGATTTCGAATCCAATCCGGACCAGTTATACGATCAACAAGATCAACACGGTTCCGGACACGACGCTGCTCAATCCCAATGAGGATCAGCCGTTCGGTGGGACCGGGTACATTACCTCAATTGTTCACACGAAATCGAAGAGCGTTGGCCTCTACTTTGTTGACACGATGAAGCTCGGGCGTCTGTTTGAATTGAGCGGAGGTGTGCGCTGGGATCGATTTGATACGGATTACAACCTGGTCGCGCCCACGCCGCCGGTTGGCGGAACGGTCACCGTTGCTGTTCCTTCACTGAGCAGATTGGACGAGCAGCCGAGTTATCGCGCCGCCCTCGTCTACAAGCCATCGACACGTGGCAGCATCTACTTCGACTACGGAACCAGCTTTAATCCTGATGCTGAGTCATTGAGCCTAAGCGTTGGGCTGGTCAACGGATCGGTGAAGCCGGAAGAGAACCAGACCTACGAGGGCGGCGCGAAATGGAGCTTCCTGAACGAACGTCTGCTCATGGAGGGAGCGGTGTTCCGCACCGAGAAAGACAACGCGCACGAAACGGATCCGACCAACTCCAATAACATCGTCGCCGCTGGAAACCAGTTAGTGAAGGGCGCGCAGTTCAGTCTTGTGGGACGGCTGCCCGAAGGAATGGATTTGGTTGCCGGATACGCCTATCTCGATAGCGCGGTCATATTCTCCCAGTTCTTCCCAACTGCGGTCGGTTATCCGCTGGCCAATGTTCCGAAGCAGACCTTCAATTTGTTTGTGACGCATCGGCTCCCATGGCGACTGAATGGAGGTCTGGGCGGCAATTACGTTGGCAGCAGAACGGCCAGTTCAACCGTGCCCTACGTCCCCACTGGATATGCGGTCAATCCCAATGGACCAGGATTCATTGTGACCAGCGTGGCAATGAAACAGGTCCCCGGGTATTGGGTCTTCAACGCAATGTTGAAACACCCAGTGACGGAGAAAGTCGACTTCCAGGTAAACGTCAACAACCTGCTGAACCGGTACTACATTGATCTTCCTCATCCCAGCCACTTGGTGCCGGGTGCGGGAGCCAGTGCGTTGATCGGCGTCAATTTTCGCTTCTGAAACCGGGCGAGGCTGGCAAGCGACGACAACCGGATGGGCACTCGCGCGATAAGGCGAGTGCCCGTTGATCCGACTGAACCGCTCAAACAGAATAGAGGGTAGAGACTCATGTTAATCACGATTCCAGATGTATTGAACGCGAATGAAGTGACGCAGGCGCAGGCGGCTCTCGATGCCGCCGAGTGGGTTGACGGCAAGGTGACCGCCGGATACCAGGCTCAGTGCGTCAAGGAGAACCTGCAATTGCCGGAGGGCCATCCGGTGGCGGTGAAGCTGGGTGAAATGGTGCTGGCGGCGCTGGCCCGTTCGCCTTTGTTCATGTCCGCAGCGCTGCCCTTGCGTGTCTTTCCCCCCATGTTCAATCGCTATACTGGCGGCGGCCATTTTGGCACCCATGTGGATACCGCGATTCGCGCCACGGCCTCGACCGGGCAACGGATTCGGACCGACATCTCAGCGACGCTCTTTCTGACTGCGCCTGAGGAGTACGATGGCGGGGAACTCCTGGTTGAGGATACGTACGGAACGCACAGCGTGAAACTTCCGGCCGGATCGATGGTGCTGTATCCATCCACCAGCCTTCATCGCGTTGAGCCGGTAACCCGAGGCGCGCGTGTCGCCTCGTTCTTCTGGATTCAGAGCATGATTCGCAGCGACGGAGACCGCACGCTGCTTTACGATCTGGATCAAGCGATTCAACAGTTGGCAAAGGACTCCCCAGGTAATCGATCAGGGGTCCAGTTGACCGGCGTGTACCATAACCTCTTGCGTCGCTGGGCGGAAATATGATCCGCACACCTTTGGAAGCATATGCTGCAATACGGATGCGAAGATCAAGCGCGCTAGCTGTGGGATAATCTCGCGATCGCAGAGGCGACTGCATTCCTCATGGTCCAAGACCCGTTCTCCAGTTCCTTTTGCAGCAGTCGATATTGTTGCAGGGATTCCTGATGTTTACCGGAGAGTTCCAGAAGATTCGCTTTGATGAAGTCTTGAGCCACCCGCTGGGCCTGAGTATCCCCCGGCCGATCGTCGATCCAAAGATAGGTCTCCCATGCGTCATCAGGAGAGACGGCGGAGAGAGATTCTGCCAGCTCCGCATGATCCGTGACGATAGGATCGAAGCAGAAGCCCAGAATGCGAGTCTTCGACCCTTCATCGAGCGGCTCCCCGGATTTGCGCATATCGTTTGCTGCTTTGACGACTTCGGCTCTCGCCCCTTTCACGTCGAGATTGATGAGACCGCCGAGTTGCAGCTTCCGAACAAAAGGACGCACCTTGCCTGTCGAGACAGCGATGCTAATATGCTGCATTGCTTCGGTGAGGTTTCCTCCGTTCTGCAGCATCCAGTTGCCCAGCATCCCGTTCGCATATACGTTCGATGGATCCGCGGCCAGTGCCGCGCGAAGGTCCTGCTCGGCTACGGGACCGAACTCCCTTTCGGCGATGTGCTGGTTGAGCCAATGAGCCCAGCCAATATGGGCCTGCACGTCCGCGGCCTGTGAGCCTTTGCTTCGAGTCAGCGCCGAGTCGAGAATAGCCATGATCTGGTCCAATGCCGGCACCGCAAGTTCGGCTGCGTTCTGATCTGATCGGGCGGGAACATCAAAGTCTTCAACCCATAGCATCGCTGTATTCAACTGCTGGTCGAGGGCCGGACGATTAAGCGGGTCTGTTTTGAGGATGTCTGCATAGCTTTCGATCGAGGCCTGATACTCTCCTTGCTTCGCCTCAGCTTGCGCGAGCGCCATTTTCGTCTGTAGTTCGGCCCGCTGCTTGTGATGGCTTTGCAACCAGGCGATGCCCCCGGCAATACTGGCGAATAACCCAATCAGCGCGGTTACGCCGCCGACCCAGCTCATAATGACAGGCCACGCCTTCCTGGCGCTCATCTCTGCTTTTTGGATGTCTTCTTCCATCGAATGCTCCCAGGATTTCTGCCACCCAGACTTCGACATGAATCGCGCTTTTGCGTTAGGCGCACGCGCCTTGTCGCATAGTGTTTAGCGTGGGTCTACGAGCCCCATTGCTATCATTCCCAAGGCAGTGATACTGGGCAGGAAAAAATAATCGCCGCCACGTAGTTCTACAAAGTCAGGAAGATTGCTGCAGACGAAGGGAGGGTTCGTCGGGGTTTCGTCGCCTTGCACGACAAATCTCCCGCGCCCCCCGTGATGGCCCATCAGCATATCTTTCTCGTTGCCGAGATGCGCATCGTTGCCGTATTGAACCCATTGCTGCTGCACAAATTCAAATTGCCGCGAGAGGCTTGCGTTCAGCGCCATGAAGATGACGCCGCGCTCTTCGGCGTCGGAAGCGGGCTCGCCTTCAGGCGCGAAGCGTCCGTAGGGAAGGCCACGGCGGGTAATGCGGCGACGATTAATCAGCTGGCCATTAAAACCGAAGGCGTCGCGGGGATGAACGCGGCGAACGTGCGCTCCCATTGGGCAGCGTGCGCCCTCCGCATCCGCGGCGTAGGTGAAGTTGGTGCTGCGAGCCGGATCTTGGGCGATGGTCGGATCTGGATTGTCGGGGGAAAGCTCGACAGGCGTTCCATCTCGCCAACGGCCGACGAATTTCGCCGCGAGTTTTTCTTTACCGCCGGCATAGGTCGCAGCGTGCGTCTCCAGATAATCGCGAAAGGTTGCGAGATTCTGGTGCAGCTTGCGATACACCATGAAGGTGCCATTGCTGGCGAGAAGGTGCGGCACGGGGGCTACTGGTAGTTCGCCTGCTTCATCCGCGTAGCCCAGCAGCAGCTCGCCGGTTGCGAGCGGCGCCCAGGTTCCATTGGGCAGCAGCTTGCCTTGTCCGGGTTGAGAACGGCGCTCGACGCCCAGGTAGTCGGGATTGCCGAAGCCGTCGGTATAGCCGAAGTGCTCTTTTGTTGTCGGCTTGCCGTTGATCACTTCGGCGGCGGCATTCTGGGAGGCGAGGACCGTTGCGCCGCCTGTTTCTTCGATAGCTGAAAGGACTAGAGAACAGCGGGCTTCCAGCGCCTCTGGCGTGAGGCCGTTTATGCCGAGCCACGCATGGACGCGACCCTCGCGCCACACATCCTCCCAATGCTCGGGGGAGTTCACTCCCTCGTCTCCAAGGATCTCGGCGCGATGTTTCATGCCTTGCTGAAACTCTACGGGAAAGCTCAGCAATGTGGCGTCCGGCAGTTCCAGATGCTGGAGTCCGCGGTGGGTAAATGCGATATTCACCGTGCTCTGTGGCTTGGCTCCGTCCCAGCGCTGGCCGGTGGTTATATGGCTGAGCAGGCGGGCGATCAGGCTGCGCGCTCGCGCTGGGCTCTCAAAATGCAGAAAGAGAAAGCGGGCGACCGGCAGATTGTAGCCACGCAGAACAAACCCCTGAATGTCGGTCTCGTTAAGCTTACTCATTCCGGCCGCCAGTCTTGATGTCGCGATGAGGGCCCATGGAACCTGCCTTGGGAAGCGGGAGCGATTTGAGATGAGCCACGAACTGAATGAATTCGTGCTGCAGCGTGGCCATATCCGAGCCTTGGTGAGTTGCAATGAAGTCGGCGACAGCCATCTGAGTTTGCAGGGCGCGCAGTGTTTCGGGAACGGACTTATCGTTGACGGCCGCGAAGTAGAAGGTGGTGTCGAGCTGGCAGGCCTTCATATAGTCGATGAATGCCAGCCGGTTGGCTGCACCCGGATAGCCGACACAGTGCTTCCAGATTGCGTCGAGACGGTCCGGTGTTTTGTCCGCAAGGCCGTGAAGGTAGGCGTCCAGATCGCCATCACAGTTCGACTCAAAGACCAGGTACTTCGACTTCAGATGCTCTTCGCAGGCGGGCATGCCGACGTAGATTACGTCGTCCATGACGACCAGTCGGGCGAGATGCGTACCCGGCGCGAGCGCGAACGGGCTGTCTTCCCGTGTGGACAATTTGGCTAGATAGTTACGGATTTGCAGGTCGTGTGAGGGTACTGCCTTCTCATCGTCGATGATAGGAGAGAGGATCGTCAGTCCGTAGACGCTGCCGTTCTTGTTTGGCATGGGTGTCTTCTCTATCCGGCGACGGGCGCTTCGCCTGTTTCGCCGAGGTGAGCCTGCACTTGCAGTACAAAGCGGAGGTAGGCATCCGCAAACTGCTGAGGGCTGCACTGCTCGGCCAGCAGTCCGAGGTGATCCAGCGAGGACTGCACAATGTGCGCTGACTTGATGTCGTTCGCCGTGGCGTGGGGATACGCGGTGTAGTAGTAATCCGTGTCGAACTGGACGCGGGCGATGTATTCCTTAAATGGGGTTACAGGTACAGAGCCCGGGAACTTCTCACTCCAGCGCCAGACGAGATTCAAGCCTTTGCTCAGGACTGCGGAGAAGGCATCAATGTATTGGTTCCAGGTGCCGTTGAAGTTGCTGAAGAACAGCAGGTAGTCGTATTTGAGGTCTTCCTTCACTTGGTTGTTGCCCAGGAAAGGAAATCCTTTGCGCGGCAGAACGACCCATCGCGCGAACTCGATGAAGGACAGGTCGATCAGGTCCTTCTGCAATGGCTTTATATGCCCGAGCAAAAAGAAAATGCCGCGCAGAATCCAGGTCTTCCATGGCTTCATGGGAGTGATGGCATTCATCGCGTAGACCTTGCCGTTGATGTTGCTCATTTGACCCTCTGAAGTGCAGCGAATACATACTCCGGCTGGGCTTCGCTCGGTCCTCCATTTCTTTCGCGTGCTGGACTGGAGGGCATCTTGGAGTGATAGAGAAGCGAGTCAGCAAATTATGTCACAAACAATCGCTCAAGGCCATACGGCCCTGGATCTCGGACGCAAGCCGGCTTTTCGTGATCAATCTCCCCGGTTATCCGAAAGGCCAGCCAGGCGCGAGGCCCTTGGCGGCGCGGAGGGGGAATCAGGCTTCATGTTTTCTCGCTTTGATAATAGCCTTGATGGTTTGACTGTCTCGCTTGCATAATATCTCGAAATCGAGAATAATATATCTCGTAAGCGAGGTTTTTAAAATGGCAACAGCGCTGGCTGCCCCCAATGTGGCGGGATACTCCTTCGATCTGGCTCCTAACCTCACCGATGCCCAGGAGCGCAGGAAACTGAGCGAGAACGCCATTAAAGTTTTCGTGAACATCGCGCAGAAGTGGGATTTGAACGAGGTCCAGGCGCGAGGACTGCTGGGCGGCGTAGCCTCCTCAACCTTTCACGCGTGGAAGACGAAACCCAAAGGGAAACAACTCGACCAGGACACCTTGACGCGAATTTCGCTCGTCATTGGAATCTACAAGGCTCTGAATATCTACTTCGGCAAGCCGTGGGCAGACCGCTGGATCACGCTCGAAAACCGCGGACCGCTCTTTGCCGGCCAGGCTCCCGTCGACTACATGCTTCGTCACGGCCAGCCAGGCATGGCGGAGGTCCGTCGGATGCTGGACGCCTGGAGGGGCGGACGTTGACGCCTCTAGTCCGGGAGTTTCGTCAGAAGGGAATGCACCGGCTGATCCCCGCCCGATACAGCGAATCCGGAACCGTTTTGGAAGAGGTCGCTGGAGACGAGGCGATGCTTGCGGATGCTGCACGGCTTGATGCCGCAACCAACGAGCGTGTTCAAGGCGAACTCTATGGTCTGAGCGGAATCGGCAATTTTGAACTGATCTACGGAATTCCCAACTCTCACATTATCCGCGCGGCGTTTCTTCATCCCGGCCCATCGGGCTCTCGCTTCAACGACACAACTCGCGGGGCCTGGTATGCGGCCAAGAGAGTAGAGACGTCGATCGCAGAAGTGGCCTATCACAAAGCGAAGCGGCTTTCAGAAATCGTCGTTCCTTGGTTGCCGCAGGAACGGCCTAACGAAGATGTTTCCTCATACGACGACTGGCAGGCCGATTTTCACTCGCGCTTTCATGTTCTGGAGCCAGTGGAAGAATATGCGGATTGTCTTCAACCTGAACCCGTCCCGCAATGCTACATCCCGTCGCAACTGCTGGCGAAACAACTGCTCTCCCAAAAGTCGAACGGAATCCTTTATCCAAGTGTGCGGCATAGGAGCGGCACATGCCTCGCCTGCTTCCGCCCCGCCCTCGTCTATCAGCCCCGCCGGGCACATAGGTATGAGATTCGTCTGAAGGCGGCATGGCATGGATATGAAACAAAGGTTGGAATCATTCCTTCGTAATTCGACGCCACGGTACCGGCTTTACTCGGAGCATTTACGTTCCTGGAAAGGTTTTGCAGAATCCGTCTGGTTCTGTTATGAAGGGACGCGCCTGTTAGCTGACCGAAGACCGCGCACTACAATTCGAACGCGTGGGTTTTGGAAAGGGGTCTGGTCATGTTTCACGTACTTGCCCGATATCGTCGTACATTCCAATTCGCGCTTCGTTGCTGGCCTGCATTCTTGATCTGCGCCTTGGTACAGATCGTGTGCGGTCCAGCGATTGCACAACCCGATGCAGGTGTCACGGAATTCCAGCGCAGCTTTCAAAACCCGCCCAACTCGAGCCGCATCATGGTGCGCTGGTGGTGGTTCGGACCAGCCGCAACCAAGCCTGAATTGGCGCGTGAACTGGAACAGATGAAAGCTGCCGGAATCGGCGGGGTTGAAATCGCAAATCTCTATCCGCTTGCGCTCGACGATCCATCGACCGGGTTTCGGAACACGCCCTTTTTGTCGGACGATCATTTAGATGCGCTGCATTTTGCGGCACAGGAGGCTCGGCGCCTGGGGCTTCGCGTGGATGTAACACTTGGCAGCGGCTGGCCCCTGGGTGGCCCGCATATTCCAGTCACTGAGGCCGCTGGTAAGTTGCGCGTCGAATCGCGCCCTGTCGAGCCCGGCGCGACCTCCGCACAGGCTCCCTTCGTTGACACAGG
Organism: Occallatibacter sp.; assembly: GCA_036489415.1. GTDB lineage: Bacteria > Acidobacteriota > Terriglobia > Terriglobales > Acidobacteriaceae > Telmatobacter. Next base: position 154,723 of record DASXFS010000014.1, read on the forward strand.
CGAGGAACTGATCTCCGCATTCCTGCTCCCGGCACAGGCGACGGTGCACGACGCCGCGAGCGCAGAGCCTCTTCCCCCGCCATCTGCGGGCTGGTATTCGTTTCCCGTCGCTTCCCAGGCGCGCACACTGGTCTGCTTCATTTCCAGCCGCACCGGCATGATGGTCAAGCGCCCCTCGGTGGGTGCCGCAGGCTTCGTACTCGACCACTACGACCGCGCCGCGACCGAGGAGCATCTACGCGCCGTGGGCGACCGATTGCTCTCTGCCTTTGGCGACCAGCCGCCCTATGCCGTCTTCAGCGACAGCCTCGAGGATTACGCCTCCGACTGGAGCCCGGCTCTTCTCGACCAATTCCAACGCCGTCGCGGGTACGATCTGCGCCCTCATCTATTGGCGCTGGTGATGAACAATGGTCCGGAAACAGCGGCGATTCGCCACGACTGGGGCAGGACGTTAACTGAAATGGCCGACGACAATTTCCTCGCGCCCATCCGGGCCTGGGCGCAGAAACATCACACCCTGTTTCGGTCTCAGACCTATGGATTCCCGCCGGTCACGCTGTGGAGCAACCGCCTGACAGACCTGCCTGAAGGCGAGGGCAAGGCAACGTTCAATATGTGGAGGGAGTTCTCCGACACACGCTGGGCCGCATCGGCAGGACATCTCCTCCACCGCCCGGTCATCTCTTCTGAAACCTGGACCTGGCTGCACTCGCCCGCGTTCCGCGCCACTCCGTTGGACATGAAGGCCGAAGCGGACCGGCATTTCTTGCAGGGTATCAATCAACTCGTTGGGCACGGTTGGCCTTACTCGCCTCCGATGGCTGGTGAGCCGGGGTGGCGCATGTACGCGGCCGCGGCACTCAATGCGCACAACCCGTGGTTCTTCGCCATGCCCGATCTTGCACGCTATCTGCAACGGATGAGCTTTGCGCTCCGCCAAGGGGAGCCTGCTAATGACGTGGCCCTTTTGCTGCCCAACGACGATGTGTGGGCCACGTTTTCCGCCACAATCTCAAAAAGGTCGTCTCCCACATCCGCTGGCGGATTCGATGAATCCGGCTCAAATGTCAGCATCGACGAATCGATGGACAAGTTTCTCGGCAAGCAGGTCATCGCGCAGGTGCTGGATGCCGGTTTCAATCTGGACTTCATCGATGCCGACGCCATCGATAGCGTGGGCATTCCCTATCGCGTACTGATTCTGCCCGGCGTAGACAGGCTGCCGGTTTCGACCTACAAGAAGATTCTCGAATTCGCGCAGCGCGGTGGAATTGTCATCGCCACTCGCAGAATGCCGGCCACCGCTCCCGGCCTGATCAATGCCGCGCAGGATTCGGTTGCCATTGAGGAGATATCGCGGACGCTCTTTCATGGTAATGTGCCATCCGCGCTCTTTGTTGAGAACGAGAGCGAGCTAGGCGCTGCACTCAAAAGCCACCTGAACCCAGACATCACCTTGTCTCTTCCCACGCCGGAGATTGGTTTCATCCACCGCAAGCTTTCCGACGGCAATCTCTACTTTGTTTGCAATACGTCCAACCAGACAAAGCATGTGCGCGCGCAGTTTCGCGATACGGCCCGCCACGCGGAAACTCTGGATCCCTTCACGGGTGCGGTCGATGGGCTCCCCGATCCAGGAAATATTGCCCTCGATCTGGAACCCTATGAGTCGCGTCTGATCTTCTTTTCCGATGCTGCAACGGCCGCCAAACCTCAGCCGGAGAGGGGGGAGACGGTTCGCGCTGATTTGTCGCGACAATGGAAGGTGACATTTGGCGAGACCGGGATTTCACTCGACATGGATCGCCTTGAATCGTGGAGCAGCGACGCCAGGACGAAGTTCTATTCAGGGCAGGCGACCTATCGAAAGAGCTTTGACTTACCGGTGCAAAGCCTGAAGCACGAAGCGAGGTATTGGCTCGATTTTGGTCCAGGAACCAGAGAAAGCCTTTCCACGCCGGCCGGTAAGCCCAACATGTGGGCCTATCTCGAAGGGCCGATCCGCGAAGCCGCGCAGGTTTATGTCAACGGTCGGTTGGCCGGCGTTGTATGGCATCCGCCGTACCGGCTGGACGTGACGCAATTCCTGCAGCCGGGCAGAAATGACTTGCGAATTCTTGTCGGCAACACGGCGATCAACACACTGGCAGGGCAACCTTTGCCGGATTACCGGCTTCTTTGGGATCGCTACGGGATGCTTTTTGTTCCCCAGGACATGGAGAACCTGGCCCCGTTGCCCTCCGGCATCCTGGGACCGGTTACATTGATGGAGTCACTTCCTGCCAATTGACCAATCCGGTCGGTGATGGACTGTTTCAAGTCTTTTTAGGAAGCGAGAAGCCTCTAAAAGCGGGTAGTTGCCATCTCGCCTAGCCTGTCGTTTCGGCGTCGAGAGTTTCCGGTGTTACGGCTTTGTGGTGGATGTAGTTGTAGGGAGGAACGGCGTGACCGCGCAAGAGGGAAATGCCAAGTTGAATGAGGCGCGGGCCGTAGTTTTCGACCTCGTGGGAGATGGAGCCGATGAGAGCGCTCTTGCCTGAGCGCATCTCTTCCAGCGCCTCCGGAATGCAATCCTGGCCGACAATGGCAAAGTCCGCTTCACGATCCATCTCGCGCGCGGCATCCAGGACGCCGAGGGCGCTTGAATCGGTGGAGGCGGCCACCAGAATGCGTTCGCCCTTACGTCGCTTGCGAAGGAATTCCGCGACGGCCACTTTGCTCGGCTGGCGCATACCTCGGCCTTCGACCTGCAGGTATCGATCGGCGGGAATATCGGCGAGCCGGTTACGAATGCCCTCAAATGCTCCGGTGATGCGACTCTGGACAAAGCTGCCGGCTTCGGCAAATCCAACGCCAAGTGCCCAATCGACCTTGCTCTTCCATTTACGCTGAGCGTGCTGGGCAAGCAGAGTGCCCGCTTCATAGCCGACTTCAAAGTTGTCTACCCCAAAGTATGTGGCATTGGGATGGGGTACATCAATGGCGATCAGGGGAATGCCGGCTTTCTTGAAAATGTGGGCCACGTGGGGCGCCACATGCTCTTCCACCTGAAATTCGAGGACCAGATCTACACGCTTGGCGACAAACTCCTCGGCGTTTTGGATGGCGACGTCGGGATCGTAGCGGTTATCTAGCATCAACAATTCGACGCCGGTAGCGGCCGCGGCCGCGGTCACGCTCTGGGCTACGGCCACCGAGAAGGGCATTTCAGCACTCTGGGCAGCAAAACCGAAGCGCAACCGCCGCGGGCGAGAAACGAGCCGGTAAAGGCCGCTCTGCGTCTGAGCTACATAACCCCGATGCACCAAAGTCTTAAGGATGCGGTAAACGCTGGTTTTGGAGATATGCGTCTTCTGGTAGGCGTCTTCCACGGAAATGGGAGCGTGAATATTCTCCAGCAGTTCGATTACGTCGAGCGCCTTGGACAGAATAGGAATCAGGTACAGCCGTTTGATCTTCGATTTGGGCAACAGCTCATCCCCCTGATACCGATGTTATAGGCATGGTTGGGAATCAAATCAACATATTTCAGGCGTAGCTGCTGACGGCTGACTGACGATTGCCGCGCTCACGGCCGATGCGTTCCACATAGCCGCTGTCACGGAGGGCGGCGAGCGGGTCGGCGGGAAGGCTGCGGTGTTTGCGCCATGCGGCGGCGAGTGGGCGCACATCCCGCCAGAAAGCGCCGCGGAAGAGTTCTTCGGCGGCGACCAGGTCGCAGGACTGCTGAAGGGCAGCGAGTTCTTCACGATCCACGAGAGCGGCCTTGAGCCAGAGTTCCTGGGCCATCACCACAGTCTGCACCGTGGCCTCGATCTTGCCCTTGAGGTTGTGGCTCTGGTCGATCATATAAGCGGTTTCCTGTTCCTTGTTCTCCGCAACGCCAGAGTGGATTTCATGAAAGATACGGAAGATCTGATACGGGTCGATGGAGCCGAGCGTGAGGTCGTCGTCGGCGTAGCGGCGGTCGTTGAAATGGAAGCCGCCCAGCAGGCCGGTGTGAAGCAACCAGGCAACAATCTGCTCTATGTTTTGCGCGGAGTAGTGGTGTCCGGTGTCGACAAGAACACGCGCCTGCGGGCCGGCCATGCGCGCCAGGTGAGAGGACATTCCCCAATCGGCAATGTCCGTGTGATAAAAGGCCGGCTCGAAGGGCTTGTATTCGATCAGCAACCGCTGGTCGGGCAGGAGCTGGTCATGGGCCTCGCAGAGGGCCTCCTCAAGCCAGCCGATGCGCTTGCGGATGCTTTGCGTGCCGGGGTAGTTGGAGCCATCGGCCACCCACAGGGAGAGATCGCGGGAGCCGAGGCGCTTGGCGATCTCGATCGAATCCAATAAGTGGCTCACGGCCTTCCGCCGGATCTCATGCGAGGGATTGCAGAGCGAGCCGAACTTGTACTCCTGATTCTGGAAGAGATTGGGGTTGATGGACCCTGCACGAATGCCGAAGCGCCGCTCAAGGAGGACAACCTCGGCAACGTCATCCACGCCGTTGGGCAGATCCCAGAGGACGTGAAGAGCCAGCATCGGGGTCACCCCCGTGAGCCGGTTGACCTCGGCTGCGTCAGCGAACTTCTCCTCGATAGTAGACGCTGCCGCGGCCTGGACAAATTTGCCGAAGCGCGTACCGGTGTTCGCGAATCCCCAGGAGGGAACCTCGATCTGAAATGAATTCAGAGCCTGAACTGCAAGGTCAAAACTGGCGGATTCTGAAAGCGTCATGGTTGGTTACCTCTTCCTGAGACTGTTTCATCGGGTCTAAAATCAGTGCTCGTCCCAGATCATATTATTGACGCTCGCGACTCACACTAAAATGGTACAGACCAGCAACTCAAAGCGGTAATGGTATCCGATAGACATAGGAATTGTCTATTGCAAAAGAGAGTATCTCAAACTGAAACTCCAGCCAGTTGGATGGCGCCACCGACAGCATGGCGTTCCTAAAGAGATCAAGCTAAAAAAGATCAAGCCTGGACCCTCAATAAACCCCCGGTTCATGTGGACAAAGCGCCCAGAATCTCTCTAGATGTTGTGCATTGTAAATTTAAATAATATCAATAGAGAACAATATTGTAGAACGGTACAACCGGGTGGTATACCTTGGGCTCGGTGGAATTCTGCCCGCGTGCAAATGTGAAAAGGGGTGTGACGATGCGCAAGGGAGTGGCGACAAGTAACTTGTTTCAGCGCAAGTGGGGAATGGGTGATTTGCCCCGTCAATTAGTTGTGAGCCTGGCCTACGTTGCGACAGCTTCCGCGCTGCAAGGCCAGCAGGGGCTGCAGTTGAGCATTCAATGGGACAAGACCACAGTGGTCTCAAAATCCACGCCCACATTGCAAGTAGTGGTGAACCCGCCCTTGCGGCACGGCGAAGCGCTCAGCGCCGCATCCTACCAGGCCGTGAAGGAGTTGGGGGCAGATTACGTCCGCTACGTGCCGTGGCTGCCTTATCCGCGCCTGGCCGTTGCCGAACTGGAGCCGCCGACGCCTCAAAAAACCTCCTGGGACTTCAGCCTCATCGATCCCATGACCAAGGACTTTCTGGCCGCGACCGAAGGGCATCCGACGGTGATGAATTTCAGCACCATGCCAGCGTGGCTGTTCAAGACAGACAAACCAGTGACCTATCCAGCCGATCCCGAAAAGGTCACCTGGGACTACACGCAGGGAAGGGAACTGCGCGATCCCAGCGGCAAAGAACTGGGCGGCTACTACGGCCGCCTAGTGAGCTGGTATGTGAATGGCGGATTCACCGATGAGAACGGCGTTCGCCACGAGTCCGGATACCACTACAAGCTGCCGGTGTGGGAGGTACTCAACGAACCGGAGTTCGAGCACTCAACCACTCCCGAGCAATACACGGAACGATATGACGCGATTGTCGAAGCGATTCACGCGGTGAGCCCGGAGACCAAATTCATGGGCATGGCACTAGCTATGCCAAGCCTGACTCCGCAATACTTCGAGTATTTCCTAAACCACAAGAATCATCGGCCTGGCATCCCCTTGGACTTCATCTCGTATCACTTCTATGCGTCGCCCGGCGAGGGGCAGACGATCGATAACTGGCAATACACGTTCTTCGACCAGGCCGCCGGGTTTCTGAATTCGGTACGGTATATAGAGGAGATACGGAAGAGGCTTTCACCCGACACCAGGACCGACACAGACGAATTGGGCGTGATTCTGCCATCCGACAACAAGGTCGGAGACAATGTTCCGCCTCCGCCGGCCTACTGGAACCTAGCCGGCTCGCTCTATGCCTATCTCTACATAGAGTTGTCACAGTTGCAAATCGACATCATCGGCGAGTCGCAGTTGGTGGGGTATCCGACACAATTCCCCAGCGTGAGCATGATGAATTGGCAGACAAACAAGCCCAACGCGCGCTTCTGGGTGCTCAAGCTGATCAAGGATTCTTTCCACCCCGGCGACACGCTGGTGGAAACAAAGCTTGAGGGTGATCGCTCGGGAGATGTGGCCGCGCAGGCTTTCATCGCGTCGGGTGGACACAAGCTGCTGCTGGCCAACAAGCGGAATCGTGCCGTCGAAATCACCCTGCCGGATGCCACCAAGGCGAACGCGTTGACGGTGGACCTGAGGACAGGCGACGGACCGGCGCGAAACGTGAAGCCGGCCGAGGGCAAGATCACGCTGGAACCGTTTGCTGTCACGGTGGTGAGCTGGTGAATTCCAATTTGAATCCCGCCTCTGCGGCAGGCGCCCCATTGAAGCGGTTCGCTTTCATGCTGCGCCTGCGTACGGGCGCTGCCGAGGCCTATGAGGAAGCGCACCGCGCCGTGTGGCCTGAGATGCTGGCCCTGCTTAAGAGCGCGGGCATCAGCGAGTACTCCATCTACCGCAGGGACGAACTTCTGATCCTCACGCTCCGTGCGGCCGACTTCGAGGCAGCGTGGAGCCAGATCGACAATCATCCCGTCAACCTGCGCTGGCAAAAGGCCATGGCGCAATTCTTTGCCCCCATCGAGGGCTTGCGTCCCAGCGAACGCTTCCCCATGATGGAAGAGGTCTTTTATTTGCCGTAGCCTGCAATCGCGAGCCGCAACGCAGCAGGAGGGAAGGGGTTGACGATGGACGGCAAGCGATCGCTGCGCGTGGGACTTTGCGGTATCGGCCTGGATGCCTACTGGTCGCAGTTTGCGGGTCTCAAAACCAGGCTTGAGGGATACGTGGCGCAGGTAGCGGCGCGCGTGGCTCGGGCCGGAGTCGAAGTGGTCAACCTGGGCTTGGTGGGTTTGCCCCAGCGCTCCCGGGATGCCGGCCGCCAATGTAGACGCGAAGATATCGACATTCTGTTTCTCTACGTCACCACCTATGCGCTCTCGAACACCGTTCTGCCGCTCGTACAGCGTGCCGGCGTTCCGGTGGTCGTGCTCAACCTCCAGCCTGAGGCAGCAATCGATTACCACGCTTTCAACCGGCTCGAAGATCGAACCGCGATGACTGGGGAATGGCTGGCTTTTTGCTCGGCGTGTCCGGTCCCGGAGATCGCCAACCTGTTCGCGCGCGCGAGAATTCCATTTCACCAGGTGACCGGGGTGCTGAAGGAAGAGCGCACCTGGACAGAGATCGAAGAATGGCTGAGCGCCGCGCGTGTTCGCGCCACGCTGTCAGATGCGCGCCTGGGACTGATGGGCCACTACTATAGCGGCATGCTCGACATCATGACCGACGTGACCCTGGTTTCGATCGTCTTCGGATCGCATGTCGAGTTGCTGGAAGTCGACGAGCTCGGTGCGTTGCGGGCGGACGTCCCTGAGTCCGCAGTCCAGGGCCGGATCGAGCAGTTCTTTGCGGACTTCGATGTGCTGCCCGATTGTCCTCGCCACGAGCTGCTCGGCGCCGCGAGAACATCGGTAGCCTTGGATGCTTTTGTGGCGCGCCACCAACTCGATGCGCTGGCCTACTATTACAAGGGTTCAGGCAATGCGGCGAATGAAGACACGATGAGTTCCATCATCCTGGGCACCTCGCTGCTGACCGCGCGTCACATTCCCGTGGCCGGCGAGTACGAGGTGAAGAACCTGCTCGCAATGAAGATGATGGACGCACTAGGTGTGGGCGGCTCGTTCACCGAATATTACGCGATGGACTTCAATGAAGACCTCGTGCTGATGGGCCACGACGGTCCCGGCCACATCGCCATCGCTGAGGGAAAAACAATAGTCCGGCCGCTTGAGGTCTATCACGGCAAGGTAGGCTGTGGTCTCTCCGTCGAGATGAGCGTGCGCCACGGTCCCGTCACGTTGCTTTCGGTCGTGGAAGACGCGGACACGCGCTTCAAGCTGGTCGTCGCTCAAGGCGAGTGTGTCGCCGGAGAGATTCTCGAGATCGGCAACACCAACAGCCGCTATCGCTTTCCCTTGGGCGCGCGCGGATTTGTGAGTGCGTGGAATGCACAGGGCCCCGCGCATCACTGCGCCGTGGGAGTGGGGCATGTGGCTGCAACGCTCGCAAAAACTGCGGCGCTGATGGGGCTCGGCTTCCAGCAGGTGTGCTGAAGCAGAGCACTCTCGTGCCTCAAGGGTTCGAGTCTGCGCCGATCTGTTGCGGGGTAATTTCCTGGTTGGCATTTGGCCTGGGCAGAGTCCTGGGAGCGGCGTTGCGGAGCTTTTGAAATGCCGCCAGCGCCTTCTGCTGCCCTTCCTTGTTCCCCGTTGCGCGCTCTGCTTGCGCCAGCCGATACCAGGCAACCTCGTCGTCCGGCCTGAGCCGAGTCGCGCGTTCCAGCGGAGCAACCGCCTGTTCTGGCTTTTGGCTTTCCAGACACACGCCGCCAAGTCCCACCAGTGCTTCTTCAAAATCGGGAAATCGCTTCAGAACCTGTTGAAATTGCTGGCGCGCAATTTCCGCATTGCCAAGCTCCGCCTGCATATTCGCTAGCTCGTAACCTGCATTTCCGTTGCCGGGGTCGACTTCCAGTTCCGCACTAAACTCGTGAACGGCGGCATCCCGGTCCTCGGGCTTTCGCCCGTCCTTGAAGCGCGAGAGATAAACGCGCCCCAGTCGATAGTGAATGCCGGGGCGCTGCGGTTCGAGTTGCAGCACGTGCTTGTAGGCGATGATGGCCCCATCGTAGTCCTTCTGACTCTCATTGGCCTCGCCCTGTGCCTGCAGCATCCAGATGGAATTCGGTGCATTGTCATGCAGCTTCTCCATCACGATGTAGGCGAAGTTCCCATAAATTCGGCCGGTGTGATAGAGGACTTCAGGATCGTCGGGATAGAGTTTGTTCAGCTCGAGGGCGGTTTGCACGGCGTCGGCATCGCGGCTGAGCCCGGTATAGGCGCGCAACAACTGCAGGCCGCACATGCGCCTGACTTCCGGATCAGCTGTTTGCTTGAATCCTTTTTCCAGCCGCGGCAGAGCTTCGGTGAAGCTGTCCAACTCCGCCAGCGACAGACCCAGCAGGCTATCCAGTTTTGGCAGGCTTGGCTTGAGTTTCTGCGCTGTGCGAACTTCGCGGACCGCGAGCTCATACTCGTGCTGCTGGAAATAGATCGCGGCAAGCGTTGCGTGGACTTCAGCGATATTGGGTTCGAGCTTTACCAATTGCTCGAAGTTGCTGCGTGCGGTTTCATATTGTCCAGCCGCCATGGCTTGCTGCCCGGCCGCGGCATATTTCGCCGTCTCATCGTCATTGCCCGCCTGCGGCAGCGCGGCCAACGGAAAAATGCACCAGCACACCAGCACGCAAATCAGATTTGGTCGTTTTCCCACCATGGATCGAGTGTATCTCCTGCGCAGAAAAACTCCGCCACGCTCTGGGAGAGTGGCGGAGTTGAGGTTGAGCTCCAGTTGAGCCGTTAGAAGGTTATCTTTCCACCGAACTGCCAGATTCGGGACGCCGATGCACCGTAGATCAGGCCGCCATTGGCAGAACCCACATTGGCCGAGATAGGTTGGTTGCCGGACGATCCCGCAACGAGCAAGCCGCCCACGTCGCCAGCGTATTGGTGATGATTAAAGGTGTTGAACGCATCTGCCTTGAACACAAATTTAGCTCTCTCACCAAGCGCAAAAGCCTTGCCGAATCCCATGTCCCAGTCATCGATGCCGGGCTGGTTGAGGAAGTTGCGGCCTGAACCTCCGTAGGTACCGAAGGCTGGCCCGGTGAAGCAGTTCATATTGAGCCGGGAGAACTGCGCCAGGTTGCCCGCGTAGGTGTTGTCTTTCAGATTGCAACCGGCAGTAACGTTGGCGCGCATGCCCCCGGAGCCTGTAATACCTTGGATATCAGGAGCAGTGACTTCATATGGGAATCCCTTTTGGAAGGTTGTGATGGCGGTCCATTGCCAGCCGCCGATCAACTCATCGGTTGCCCGGTTGGCGCCGCCGGCAATCTTCTTGCCACGGCCGATGGGAAGTTGGTAGACCCAGCTGTTCACGAACCTGAAGGGTACATTGAAGTCCGATCGGCCGTAGTCCAGGTTGGGCCTGGAGTTATCCATAAAGCCCTCGTAGCCGGTTGCGCTGGCGCCGGCCCCGGCCGTTGCCGACTTGTTATCCATGCTCTTGGCCCAGGTAAAGACCGAGGTCACCGCCAGGTCGCCGGCGCGATGCTCGAACTTGGCATCGCCGGCATTGTAGTGTGAGTAGCCATGGAAGTCGCTGTCGATGTATGTTCCGTTGAAGTTGGGATACGGCAAGCGGCTCGCAATACTGCATGGGGCAATCGCTTGAGCGCCAGTCTTTGGATCGCCAAAGGCATTGAAGTAGACGCCGTTTGCGTCCTGCTGCTGGCAAAGCCCTACATTTGCGGCCGGGATATCGAGCTGTTGCGCGATATTGTGGCGGTTCAGCAGGTGCGTTCCATGAGTTCCGACGTAGTTGATTTCCAGGGTGGTGTTCTTTGCCAGCTCGCGCTCGACAGAGAGCGTCCACGACTGAACGTAAGGATTGAGCGGATCCTCGGACTCGATGACCGCGATGAACGACAGCGAGGACTCGGGGAACGGCCCCAACGCGGAGAACGAGGGGAGGAGATTGTTGCCGAGTTTGATCGTATCCAGGCTGTTTTGAGTGGTGGGGTTCAAGTTGAGGCGCACGCTGTAGGGATAGATATCCGCCGAGTCGTCGATCTCGCGACCTTCATAAGAGGTGTAGAAAATCCCGTATCCGGTGCGGAGAACCGTCTTATCGTTCAGGCGGTAGTTGAAGCCCAGCCGAGGCGCAAACGGATTCTTCGGACCCGGAAAGGGCACCGATCCGCAATAGCGCAGAATGGGGCTCACTCCATTGATGCCCACGCCAGGAGCGACGCCGTCTGTGCTCAACTTCGGGTCGGCATAGCAAAGGCCACCTTGGGCGTTTTTGGTATCGAGCCAAAACAAGTGGTTCTGCGCCTCGGAGGTCGCGGCCCGATAATCCCAGCGCAAGCCGATATTCATGCTGAGCTTCGAGGTTAACTTCCAATCGTCTTCCGCGTAAGGAGCAAAATAGTGGTAGATGTGGGTTTGTGGGTTGCCTGCTTGAGTGGTAGGACTGAGCGCGCCGGGCACGAATCCACCCCAGCCCGAGTAATACCCGAGCATCATGTCGGCCGTGGCGTTGCCGGTGCCGCAGAATCCGGAGGGAGTTGTGCAGCTGGAGGCGGAGTTGGTAGTTGAGAGTGCCTCGCTGTTCGTATTGATGGTGTTCGAGCTGAAGCCCCAATCGCCGTAGAAATCGTCATCCAGGTTGCGGGTGATGGTCCAGTAGCGATAATCGACGCCAAAGCCGAGCGTATGCTTTCCGTGAACTGACGTAAACGAATCGGCGAATTCCCATTCAGGAATAAACGAACCGCTGTAAGAGTTCACCGGTCCGCCGCCGCTGTTATATCCGGTCAAGCCCACATTCGGCCACGTTTGCTGCAGAGCCCCGAAGGTGCTGAAGGTGTTCGCTTCCCCGAGTGCCGAGATTGCTGCAGCCGTCGGTGCAGCCGAACCTTCCGGTGCGTTGGCGGAGAGATAACCGAAGCGGAAGTTGTTTACGTTCTTCTGGCCAAGGCTGATGGTGTGCGAAACCTCCCAGGACTTTCCCTGTTCGAAATACTGCTCAAGCCCGAGGACCGCTGAGCCTGAGTTGTAGTTCGCCGAGTTCACATAGTTGGAGTAGGTGAAGCGGCCAAAGACCGAACCTAACTTGCCCAGGTTCTGGTCTCCGCGGTAGGTTTGCTGGTTCATGGTCAGCGGGCCCGGGATGTTCTGGATGAAGTTTGTGATGCCCTCAGGCTGGTTTGCAACCGTCGGATTTCCCCAGTACCCGTTGTTGACGGCGAGCTGACCGATGCGGGAGGTGAAGTAGGCGGCGGGAATCTTGTTGCCTGGAAAAGGTGGTAAACCTGGCTGCGTCGGATCTACGGGCATGCAGCTGCCGCCATTGGCCAGCAGCGCGGTGCAAGTGGCTGTTCCATAGGCTGGCAAAGGGCCGCCGGGCAAGGTGGAGTTAATGGGCGCATAGGTCTCAGCCGAGAAATCGCCCGTCAGGACCGCGGGGTTAGGAACAGTTTCCGACAGTTGGCTGCCGTTATTCATGCGCCAGCCTTCGTAGTTGGCCATCCAGAAGGTCCTGTTGCGCCCGTCATAGATTTTGGGAAGCTTGACCGGCCCGTCGGCAACAAATCCGAACTGGTTCAGTTTGAGAATCGGGTTGGTGGTGGGAGTGGAGGTGATGAAGCTGTTGGCCGTGGCAAACGGCTTGGCATCGAATGCGTTGTTGCGGTCGGACTCGAAGATTGTGCCGTGAAGCCTATTTGTGCCGCCTTTGCTGACAACGTTAACCTGGCTGGCGGAAAAACCATACTCGGCCGGATAGATGCCACTCTGGACCTTGACCTCCTGGATTGCGTCCTGCGACAAAATCACAGCCGGTGTTTCCATGGCTTGGTCGGTGTTGACCAGGCCGTCCAGCGTGAAGTTGTTGCCTTCAGGCCGCCCGCCGTTGATGCTGATGGCATTGCCTTCGCCTTGGCGCATCGTGCCTTGTTCGCCACCAATCGTGACTGCTCCAGCGCCGAGGAACAGCAATTGCACAAAGTTTCGTCCGTCCAGCGGAAGTTCTTCCACCTGCTGCTGGCTCACCAGTTGCGAGAGCGCGGCGGTGTCGGTGTCCAACTCCACTGCCTGGGCTGTCACTTCCAGCGTTTCAGTAACCGCTCCAGGCTTCAGTGCAAGATCGATGCGGACCTTCTGGTCGACCGCCAATGTGAAGCCGGTAGTGACCGACTTTTGAAAGCCCTTTACCTCAGCTGAAACCGCGTACGTTCCAGGCACCAGGGACGGAGCATAGTAGTCGCCCGCCGAACTGGTGGTTGTGCGGAATGCCGTGTTGGTTGCCGTGTTGGTCACCGTCACCTTGACATCGGGCAGTATGGCGCCCGTGCTGTCGGTCACGGTACCAAGGATCGTGCCCGTAGCTCCTGCTTGTCCCAACAAACTTCCGGCAGCGACCAGCAGGAAGATGAATGCGAGGGAAGATCGCAACGATCTCATTTCATAGCCTCCTTAGAACGGTTTCCGGTTTCCTACGTCGTGGAATTGGTTGCAGTCTCTTTTCTTTGAACCCAATTTAGAGGCACATCTTGCCCCTGCAATTTCCGGACTGGCCCAATGCGACGCGAGGGTAGCCAAATTGTTAAGCGATTGTCAACAAAAAAATAAGTTCCTATTGGAAATTCCCTTAGCTTGCGTCTTTCCCGACCGGTTATCCAAAATTTCAATGGGGCTTTATCGATTTATTGGCTTTTATTACTCAAATTTCGGCATCCGGTTTTTCACGACGGACCTTGGGCCCCTCCTCAGGATGTCAATGGGGAAATACCATTGGACCGTCCCTAGCAGGGGGCCGGGAAAAAGCGCCCATGGCTGCTGATTCGCGCGCCGCGTCTGAAATTCCCCAGAGTCGTCAGCCAAATCAATCCGCTTGAGTAAAACGTGACTTCGACTGGAATATATTTTCTCTTCCGAAAATTACCATTTTCGTGCTAATGTTCTTGGCGCCCGGAATGATGTCTGACTTCTCGTCTTGAGCGAAATCTGTCGATCCCCCGGAATCCAACAGGAACGAATCACAAACCACTCGTAATAAAGGAGAAACAATGAAGCTCCTGGGAATGAAGTTGATCACCGCAAGCGTGGCCATGATGCTTGGTCTCGGCGTAGCGCTGGCGCAGGATCAGCCTGATCCGCTCCAAAATGACTCACTGAAGAGCGGATTTGACAATCCGCCCAATGGCGCGCGCCCGCGAGTGTGGTGGCACTGGATGAACGGCAACATTTCCAAGGTAGGCATCAAGCTGGACCTTGAGTGGATGCACAGGGTCGGCCTGGGCGGCTTCCAGAACTTTGACGCGGCTTTGCAAACCCCCCTGGTCGTTGACCATCGCCTGGTCTACATGACACCGGAGTGGAAGGACGCGTTCAAATACGCTACCACCCTTGCCGACCAGTTGGGCCTGGAGGAAGCCATTGCGGGTTCACCGGGCTGGAGCGAGTCGGGTGGTCCATGGGTGCCGGCTTCTCAGGGCATGAAGAAGTATGTATGGAGCGAGACCGATGTCGAAGGCGGAAAGCCCTTCACCGGCACGCTACCGCATCCACCCTCCAACACCGGGGCATTTCAAAACATCAGCATTCACGACATGATCAGCGCTCCAGAAGGCTCTAAAGCGATTCCGCAGTTTTATGCCGATTCGGTCGTCGTTGCTTATCGTCGCCCGGCCAGCGATGTGTCCGTCGAATCCCAGCACGCGAAGATAACCTCGAGCGGCGGCTCACCGGATTTTGCCATGCTCTCGGACGGGGATCTGGAGAACACAACCAAAATCCCGATTCCGGCCGCCGTGGGGCAGAGCTCGTGGATTCAATATGAGTTTCCCGCGCCGCAAAGCATCCGCTCGATTACGTTTGTCCTGAAGGAACTGAATCGGATTGCCTCGATGATTTCTGGAGTTGGCGCTCCGGAGAGTTCCCTTGAGGCCAGTGACGACGGGCAGAACTTCCGGCTGGTGACCAAGCTTTCGGGTGGAGACGCACCCCAGAACACAATTTCTTTCCCCGCGGTAACGGCGAAGTATTTCCGTGTTGAGTTCAAACGAATGCCCGCGCCGCCAATTCCCGACTGGGCCGCCAACATCGATCCCGGGTCATTGGGAATCAAAATTCCCCCCGCTCCCACCGGCTATGAGATTGCCGAGCTCGTCCTGCATCCTGGCGCGCGCGTGAACCGGTTTGAAGACAAGGCCGCCTTCACCACCGAGCCCGACCTGTATTCGCTGGCCACGCCACCGGTCGATGCTGCGGATGCGGTCGCAACGTCCGATGTCGTTGACCTGACCTCGAAGATGCACTCGGATGGAACGCTTGACTGGACACCGCCGCCGGGCGACTGGATCGTGCTCCGCTTCGGATATTCCCTGCTGGGAATCACCAATCACCCCGCGACAGCGGAGGCCACTGGCCTTGAGGTCGACAAGCTCGATCACCGCTTCGTGAAGAAGTACTTCAACACGTATCTCGACAGCTACAAGGAGACCGTGGGCGCCGACATGATGGGCAAGCGCGGAATCAAGTATGTCATCAACGATAGCTGGGAGGCCGGCGCGCAAAACTGGACCGATAACATGATTGCCGACTTCAAGCGGCTGCGCGGCTACGATCCTGTGCCGTGGATGCCGGTTCTCGTCGGGCAAGTGGTGGAGAGTGCTGAAGCCAGCGACAAGTTCCTGTGGGACTTCCGCAAGACTCTTGAAGACCTGGTCGCCGACGAGCATTATGGCGAACTGGAGGCTGTGCTGCACCAGCGCAACATGGGCCACTACGGCGAATCGCATGAAGAGGGCCGCGCCCTGATCGCCGACGGCATGGAAGTGAAGAAGTTCAACGAAGTGCCCATGAGCGCGATGTGGACGCAGACCCCAGGGGTCAACAAGGTGCAATATGGCTACAACGCCGATGATCGCGAGTCGGCGTCTGTGTCGCACATTTATGGCCAGAATCTCGCGGCGGCAGAATCGATGACGGCCGCGGCGGCGCCTTGGGCGTGGTCGCCGGCAACGTTGAAGCCGACGGCCGACCAGGAGTTTCTAAACGGCATCAACCGTTTTTGCATTCATGAGTCGGCCCACCAGCCGCTGGTCGACAAGGCGCCGGGAATGACGCTTGGACCGTTCGGACAGTGGTTCAACCGCAATGAGACCTGGGCGGAAGAAGCCGGGGCCTGGGTTGACTATCTGGCGCGCACCAGTTTCCTACTGCAACAGGGACATTTCGGTGCGGACCTGATCTACTTCTACGGCGAAGATTCCAACCTGACCGCGATCTTTGCGAATAAATCGCCGGACGTTCCGGCGGGCTACGGCTTCGACTATGTCAATGCCGACGCGCTCATCCACGAACTCAGCGTTGCCGACGGACACATCGTCACCGCCAGCGGCATGAACTATCGCGTGTTGGGACTCGATCCATATAGCCGGCACATGTCGCTGCCGGTGCTGCGCGCCATTCACAAACTAGTGGTTGACGGCGCCGTGGTCGCCGGACCGAAGCCAGACGACGATCCCAGTCTGGCCGACGATCAAGTGGAATTCAAATTGTTGAACGAGGATCTCTTTGGCGCCGGCACGGGAGTACACCATGTCGGCAAAGGCACGGTTTACGCGGGGCAGAATCTTGGCGATGTCTTCAATGCGATGCATGTAGCGCCCGACTTCGACTACACCAAGCCGGAGAGCGACGCTCGCTTGCTCTTCGTCCATCGCAAACTCGACGACGGCGATCTCTATTTTGTTGACAACCGCAACGACCGCAACGAAACGGTGGATGCAACCTTCCGTGTAACCAGCAAGGCGCCCGAGTTATGGCATGCCGACTCCGGCACCATGGAGCCCGTGTCCTACAAAATCGCCGATGGCCGCACCACCGTTCCACTGAAGCTGGAGCCCTGGGGCACCGTGTTCGTAGTTTTCCGCAAGGCAACCGCGGAGACTGCCTATACAGCGCCGGCCAAGACCGAAAGTGAGATTGCGACCGTAAATGGTCCATGGAAAGTCAGCTTCCAGCCCAAGCGCGGTGCCCCGGCATCGATCACTCTCAAGACGCTTGCCTCGTGGACTGAAAACCATGACACAGGCGTGAAGTACTTTTCCGGCGCAGGTACCTACACCAAGACCATTCAAGCCAAAGCGGCGTGGTTCAAGAACGGCGCGCATGTTTGGATCGACCTGGGAGACGTAAAGAATCTGGCCGAGGTAACCGTCAATGGCAAATCTCTCGGCGTCGTCTGGCACACACCTTATCGCGTAGACGCAACCGCCGCGCTGCATCCCGGTGCAAACGAGGTCTCCATCAAGGTGATCAATGCGTGGGTCAACCGGCTCATCGGCGATCAGCAGCCCGGCGTAACGGAGAAGATCACATTCGCAGATGTGAAGCCATACAAGGCAACCTCGCCGCTGCTTCCTTCGGGTCTGCTGGGTCCCGTGCGTCTTTATTCCGTTGCCGTGAAGTAGAAGCTGAATCGTTCCCAGGGTCTGTCCTCTAATTCCTGCCGCTGTTGCGTGGAAATTAAAGGGCAGGCTCTGGGATTCGTCTGCTGCAATTCCTGAACCTTAGTTTGAGATGCCACAATCGATTCAACCCTCTGCTCAAATTGTTCTAAACCGCTGAGTTGAACCATTTGGGGGTCAGAACTCCCGAAGCAGTGGGCATCGTGTCAGAAACGGAGGACCAGGAATGCGAGTCTGGATTGGGATGGCGGCCGGTTTGCTCCAATTGATGCAGTTTGGATTGGTGCGTGCAAAAGCCGCTGAACTCACTCCAGTGCGATTGACAACTGAAATGCGCGTTGATCCCGTCGGTATCGGCATCACGCATCCTCTCTTCGGATGGAACCTTGTTGCGGTACCCGACAGTGCGCGCAATTTGCGGCAAAGCGGCTTCCGCATTCTCGTCGCAAGCTCAGCCGAGCGGCTAGAGCACCAGACGGGCGATGTTTGGGATAGTGGACGCGTGCCCTCAACGGTGTTTTGGCAGCTTCCGTACGCAGGCCCAGCTCTTCAATCGCATACAACGTACTACTGGAAGGTGGAAGTATGGAATGGCGGATCGTCGCCGGGCCCATGGAGCATGCCTGCCCGCTTTATCACTGGGCTGTTGGCCACGAGCGACTGGACAGCCAAGTGGATCGCGGCCGAGCCCGACCACGGCCCATACGTACAGCCGCTTGAAAATCGCGGCGCACTGCAATCCAGTTTGCCGCCGCCGTTACCCGTCTTTCGCCACGACTTTACTGTGAAGAGGCCTGTCGCAAGCGCACTCCTCTTTGTCAGCGGGCTAGGGCAATACGAGATTCACATCAACGGCGCCGATGTGACGGAGACGGTGCTCAACCCCGGCTGGACCAACTACCGCAAGACTGTCCCATACGACACCTACAATGTGCGGCCGCTTTTGCGGCCCGGCGTGAATGCCTTTGGCGTGTTGCTTGGCAATGGCATGTACAACGTCGAAGGCGTGAAGGGACATTACACCAAGTTCATCGGGAGTTATGGCCAACCAAAACTCCTGCTCCAGATGGAAGTGCGTTATACGGACGGAAGCTCCGATCGATTTGTTACCGACAGCTCGTGGCTTACTCATCCAGGACCGATCGTTTATTCGTCAACGTATGGTGGCGAAAACTTCCAGGCAAACGCCTTACTTGAAGGGTGGGATCGTGCCGGATTTCGTTCCCAAGGCTGGCGGCGGACGCTTGAAGTAAACGGACCCGGAGGAACACTTGTCGCCAGCCAGTCTGCGCCGCTGGTTATCTCCCAGGTTTATAAACCAATCCGCATTACGCATCCCCAACCGGGCATCACCGTGTATGACCTGGGCCAGAATATGAGCGGCTGGCCGGCCATCACCGTGCGCGGACCAGTCGGATCGACGGTTCGCTTGTTACCGGGAGAATTGCTGGCGAGCAACGGCACCGTCACCCAACACAGCGCGAATGCCTCCGCGAAGAATCCTGTTCTTTTCAGTTACACCCTGCGCGGGGCAGTGGCTCCGGAAATCTGGCATCCGCGATTTGCCTATTACAGCTTTCGTTATGTTCAAGTGAGCGTGCAACGCGCAACAGCCGGCGGCCAGGCTCCGCAGGTGCTCTCACTGAGCGGCGACTTTGTACATGCGCGCGTCCCTGTCGTGGGTAGTTTTTCCAGTTCTGACCCGCTCTTCAATCGTATTCACACGCTGATCGATCGCGCCGTTCTCAGCAACCTTGCCAGCGTGGTAACGGATTGTCCGTCGCGCGAAAAGCTCGGCTGGCTGGAGCAGACCTATCTCAATGCATCCACGATCATGTTGAACTACGATGTGAGCGGCATCTACGAAAAAATGAGCGGCGACATGGCCGATTCGCAACTTGCTGATGGCCTGGTGCCCGCGATCGCTCCTGAGTACGTTGCATTCGTCGATGACCAGGGCAAGAACACCGCATTCCGCGACTCGCCCGAGTGGGGCAGTGCCGTCATCCTTAGCCCATGGGCTCTTTACGAGTTCACCGGGGACGAGCGTCCGCTCCGCGAGCATTATTCGGCAATGCAGCGTTACGCAGCCTATCTAGGCAGCCGCGCCAAAGACGGACTGCTCGATTACGGTCTGGGAGATTGGTTTGACATTGGCCCCGGTGCGCCCGGTGAGTCGCAACTTACAAACAAACTCTTAACGGCCACCGGAACCTATTTTGCGGACCTTCAGGTTCTCGCCAAGGTTGCCGCTCTGCTGGGCAAACCAGCGGACGCCGCAGCATATCAACGGCAGGCAAGCGAGGTCCGCGATGCTTTCAACGCAAAACTCTTCCATCCTGAGACGAACCAGTATGACCGCGGCAGCCAGACGGCCAATGCCCTGCCGCTCGCCCTCGACATGGTGCTGGCGGGCCATGAGCAGGCCGCACTCGAAAATCTGATAGCCGATATTCATGGCCACCAAGATCACGTGACTGCCGGAGATATTGGATTCCACTACGTGGTCCGCGCGTTAACAAAGTACGGCCGCTCGGATGTGCTCGCAGCAATGCTCTCACGCACCGACCCTCCCAGCTATGGCTATCAACTGATGCGCGGAGCGACCACGCTGACCGAAGCGTGGGATACGAATCCTGACAGTTCACAAAACCATTTCATGCTCGGTCACGGTGAGGGGTGGTTTTATCGAGGGCTCGCGGGCCTTTCCATCGACATGTCGCGCACTCCTGAGAATGCCATCAACCTTGCGCCATCCTTGCTCCGAGGAGTGACCTTCGCTTCTGCTTCCTATCGTTCGACGATGGGCCAGATAACCATCGCCTGGCATCGATCAGGCCAGGGAGCCTGGGTGGAAGTCACTGTCCCTCCCGGTGCTGAAGCGCATCTACAGTTGCCTGTGCCGGCAACCTGGATGGAGAGCGGAAAGAGCGCGACTCATGTTCCTGGAGTCGTCGATTCTGAAGAGAGTGCGCACAGTCTCCGCCTGCTGCTTGGTTCTGGTAGCTATCGCTTTTCCACTCAGCACTTCTAAACCCACTGGAGAATACGGAAGCTCCAGAACGCAACGTGCATAAGGAGGACTGTTGCCCTTGACACAGTTGAGCGCAGGAAACTACTTTCGACGGGGATTTGATTCATCATCGGCAAAAAAGTTGATCGCAGACGAATCAGATTGTGTGCGGCCATCTCCAACGTTCGCAGCGCGGGAGGAAAGATCGGTGCGACGGCGTGACGTTCTCAAACTCATGGCATACGGCGCAGGTTCCATCGCATTGGAGCCGTCGCTCATGGCGTCACCAAGACAAGTTCCAATCATCGATGGGCACGTACACCTGTTTGATCCATCGCGTCCCGGCGGAGTTCCGTGGCCGCCACCGGATGACGCTGTTCTATACAAACCCGCTCTGCCGGAACGCTTTGTGGCTCTCACTGCGCCGCTCGGAGTCGTCGGCGCGGTTGCCATTGAAGCGAGTCCGCTGGCAAGTGACAATCGATGGCTGCTCAAAGTGGCAGCCGATCATCCTGTGATTGTCGGTGTGATCGGCGATCTTGTTCCGGGTACCGCGTCTTACTTGGGCGACCTGGAGCGCCTGCACGCCGACCCTCTGTTCCTGGGATTTCGCTATGGCAATCTTTGGAACCGCGACCTTTCCGTCGATCTTCAGAAACCTGGCTTTGTCGACGGACTGAAGGCCCTTGCTCAGGCCGGTCTGGTATTTGAAAGCGCAAATCCTGATCCAGTTCTGATTCGCGCCCTTCTCAATGCGGCAGAGCGCGTTCCTGACTTGAGGATTGTCATCGATCATCTTCCTCACGCGGTGGTGCCAAAAGAACAGGCTGCGCGCAAAGAGTACTGGTCAAATCTGACTCAACTGGCTAAAAGTTCACGCGTCTTTGTGAAGCTGTCCGAAATCCCCGTCCTCGCCGGGGGCTCTCTCGTGACCGATATAGGCTATTACAAGGGAGCGTTGGATGCTATCTGGGGCGTTTTCGGCGAGGATCACATCTTCTTCGGCAGCGACTGGCCGAATAGCGATCATGTAGCGTCCTATCAAGAGACTCTGTCCATTGTCCGTGCCTATATTGCCCAAAAGAGTCCAGCGGTCTCAGAGAAGTTCTTCTGGAAGAATTCGATCGCTGCCTACAAGTGGCATCGGCGGAAGGCAGACCAGCCAGTGCTGTGAACCAATAACCGAACCAAACGAGACATTTCAAGAAAGCCGGCAGGCCTGCCCAAAGCAGCGGGCTAGCCTCTCTTGTTGAATCGACGAGACCGGAATTGAGAGATACTCAATCAATCCGAATCCGTCTCGCTCCCGGAGATTTAGATTTGCCTTCCAAATCTTTAGAGTACGCAGAGGACCGGGCAATATCGAGAGCGCGCAGGCGCCTGATTCCCTTTTTGTTGCTCATGTACGTGATCTCATTTCTCGATCGAGCGAATATCGGTTTTGCCAAGCAGGCAATGCAGGCATCTGTCGGCATTTCAGAACATGCGTTTGCCATGGCCGCAGGCCTGTTCTTTATCAGTTACGCGCTTTTCGAGCTTCCCAGTAATCTGATTCTTCATCGAGTTGGCGCGAAGATATGGATGGCGCGGATCATGGTGACGTGGGGACTTGTATCCATGGCCACCATGTTTGTCACGGGCAGATCATCGTTCTACCTCCTTCGCCTGATGCTCGGAGCAGCGGAAGCCGGTTTTTTCCCCGGGATCATTCTTTATTTGACCTTTTGGTTCCCAAGAAAAGTGAGGGGCGAGATTTTTGGCTTTTTCTATTTTGGCGCGCCTCTCGCATTCATTGTTGGCGGCCCCATTTCAGGTCTCCTGTTGCAGATGCATCCGCATTTCGGGCTCCAGAATTGGCAATGGATGTTTCTGGTGGAAGGCTTCGCGGCAGTCACCGTCGGACTGTGGGCTTATTGGTATTTGGATGACAGACCTTCCAATGCAGCTTGGATTCCTCTGGAGGAGCAGCAGGCTCTGACGAGCGTGTTGGCCCGTGAGCAGAATGAGCAGAGTGCCCATAGTCCTGCGAAGCTCCTGTCTATGCTTGGCGACGTTCGAACACTCGGGTTTGTATTGATCTATTTCTTGATTCAGGTCAGCGTCTATGGCGTAGTGTTCTATCTGCCTAGCGAAGTATCGGCAATTCTGCGTAAACCAACGGGCATCGAGGTAGGTGTCGTGTCCGCAATTCCCTGGGCCTGCGCCTTAGCGGCAGTCTTCTGGTTGCCCCGGCTGGCGGACAACTGCCGGAAACATCGCCAACTGGCAAGCATAGCCCTGCTAATCTCTGGATGCGCAAGCCTTGCCTTGCCCATGGTTCGACCGCACATTGGGCTTGTCGCATTATCGATTGGCATTTCCGGCTTGATTGCCGCGCAACCACTTTTTTGGACGCTCCCAACGAGTTACCTGACCGGAAGGACCGCGGCAGGCGGCCTGGCTATGATCAATGCGCTCGGTTCTGTGGGCGGATTCGTGGCCCCCAATGTGAAGGTCTGGGTAGATCAGTGTTTTGGTTCGCAACGCGCAGGCACACTACTACTGGGCGGCCTTACGATACTGACCGCAGGTCTGATTGCAATGACGGCTTATTCAAAGCACAAAGGAAAGCCGCAAGATGTGCTGAGCGTCGAGTAAGCTCGATGAGGGGAAGGAAAACTTCGATGCCCGCAATAAAAATTCGGCATGTGCGTGCCTTTTACGCTCGAGGAGGCGGCGCTGACTATCATGATCAGGCCCGTGGACATTGGATTGACGACAACATCGCTACCCCGATGGCGAAGTATCCTGCTTATCGCGCCAGCCGGCAATCATTCGGTCTAAACGTCCTAGGCACATTGGTTGTAGAGGTCGAAGCGGAGAACGGCGTTGTGGGGTTCGCCGTCAGTACCGGCGGCGAGCCGGCCGCGTGGATTGTGGAGCATCATCTCTCTCGTTTTCTGATCGGAGCCGACGCAACAGAGATTGAAACAATATGGGATCAGATGTACCTGTCCACCTTGTTCTATGGCCGGAAAGGTCTTGCTCTGCTCGCGATCAGTTGTGTTGACCTGGCATTCTGGGATCTACTCGGAAAGCTTCGTCAAGAACCTGTCTACCAGATCCTTGGAGGCGCTGTCCGGGAAGAGTTGATCTTTTACGCTACCGGCGCCCGCCCGGACTTAGCCCAAGCAATGGGATTTATCGGTGGCAAATTACCGCTGCACCACGGCCCTGCAGAAGGCGAGGATGGCTTCAGCAAGAATCTAGCCTTGCTTGCGGAGATGCGGACGCGCGTCGGCAAAGAATTTTGGCTGATGTATGACTGCTGGATGAGTCTCGACCTCGACTACGCCGTTCGGCTGGCCCATGCGGCAGATGAATACAAGATGAAATGGATCGAGGAAGCCCTCCTTCCGGACGATTATTGGGGTTATTCAGAGCTGCGAAAAAAAGTGCCCCACGGGATGATGGTCACTACCGGCGAACACGAGGCGACAAGATGGGGATTTCGCATGTTGCTTGAGATGGAGTGTGCGGACATCATTCAGCCCGATGTTGGTTGGTGTGGTGGATTGACGGAGCTTATTAAGATCTCTGACCTTGCGGATACTCGCGGTGTCATGGTTGTGCCGCACGGATCCAGTGTCTATAGCTACCACTTTTCGATTACACGTCATAACAGTCCATTTTCAGAGTTCCTGATGATGGCGCCGCAGGCTGACATGATTATTCCCATGTTTTCACCCCTATTGCTGGATGAACCCGTACCTCAGAACGGCCGCATGAAGCTTTCCGACGCGCCCGGATTCGGTGTCCGTTTGAACCCTGAATGCTCGTTGCACGCGATTACGAAGCATGTTTCGGCTGGACGTGGATAACAGATGTATTGAAAGGCTCATGCGGGTGTTCAAGGCTGGGGGAATCCCTGGCTTAAGCATGAAACACATAGCCGCAGAGGCCGCCGTAGGGGTTCATTCAGTTCATGAACTCCTGTTTAATCCCGATGAAAGACAAAAACATTTGAGCAACCCAAGCACTCAATTGTGCTACAAACAATATCAGGACCTGAAGTCGCTTTTAAAGCGAGCTTCAGTCCTATTTTGCTCAAGCCGAAAATTCTGATTTCTGGGGAACTGTGCAGCTTTGGAGACAAAATCGAGCACCTGGCCGCTTTTGGATTCTTATGTTTGCGGCTCTTGCATCGTGCGTGTTTCTGTGGGGCTTGCAATATAAGCTCTCGCTTTACGATCCGCCGCAGGCTGCTTCGCATCAGGTTCCGATGGCCAAGCTTCTTTCCAGGGACGAGCAGTCCAGCACACCTGAAGAATCGGCTTATATTCAGACACAACCTACGATTAAAGTTCTGAGCGGAGCATTCAGTGCCGCTCTGTTCAGTCTGCTGCTTGTGAGCATATTCTCTCTGCCGGCATCAAGCCGCCGCCGGCGGACAGAGTACCCGTCGCCGCAATGGCAGCAAATACTGCTTGAAACGCACTACGTCCGGCC
Organism: Occallatibacter sp.; assembly: GCA_036489415.1. Lineage (GTDB taxonomy): Bacteria > Acidobacteriota > Terriglobia > Terriglobales > Acidobacteriaceae > Telmatobacter. Next base: position 179,736 of record DASXFS010000014.1, read on the forward strand.
CCCTCCCGCTCTCCACCAGTCATAGCGCCATTCGTTGAGGTATCCGTCCACTGAACAGGCCGGCTGCCGCACGGCATGATTGCCGGCAGGGGATATTTCCTGTCGGGGAATCTGCCGCGGCCCTTGTGCATTCCGCAATTCACCAATTCAACGTAGAGGTACAGTCAAGATATGCGAAAGCAATCTTCCTTGATCTTCGCCGCAACAATCATGTTTCCTGTTGCAGCCTGTATTGTTGCCTGTCATCAAAATGCCCAAAACTCCGAGGCGAAAGCTCAGGAGATTCCATCAGCACAAGTGGCCACGGCGCAGCGAGGAAACTTGGCTCATACGTTGAGTCTTGCGGGGCAATTTCAGCCCTACCAGGTGGTTGATGTTCACCCCAAGGTAACCGGCTTCATGGTCAAGATCAATGTGGACATAGGCGACAGGGTGCATAAGGGGCAGACTCTTGCGGTGCTTGAAATACCGGAGTTGAACGCTCAGTTGAAGGGTACCGGATTTGAGATGCAACAGGCCCAGGACGATCTGCTTCGCACCCAGCACGAGATCAAGCGGGCAGGGGCGACCCATTCAGCGCTGCACGCCGACTATCAACGCCTCTTAGAGGCCTCAAAGGCACAGCCTGGTCTGGTTGCGCAGCAGGAGTTGGACGATGCGCAGAGTAAGGATCTCTCTTCGGAGTCGCAGGTGGACGCGGCCAGAGCCGCGGCGGATGCGGCACAGCAGCATGAGGAAGTGGCCCACGCGGACAAAGACCGTGTGCAGGCGCTCGAGAATTACACCAATGTAGTGGCGCCACTCGATGGCGTAATTGTCTGGCGCTATGCCGATACCGGCGCGCTGATTCAGAGTGGCGCCAATTCAAATGAACAGGACATTCCCATTGTCAGGTTGTCTCAGAGCGGCCTGTTGCGGCTCCGTATGCCAATTCCCGAGAACGACGTGCAGTTTGTGCATGTCGGCGATCCGATGCAGGTCAGGGTAGACGCGATTGGGCGCTCCTTTATCGGAAAAATCGTGCGCTTTACCCGCGATGTTAACTTTGAAACCCGAACTATGGAAACAGAGATCGACGTAGACAATCGCGACCTCTCTATTTCCCCAGGCATGTATGCCAATGCGCAAATGCAGCTCGCGCACAGGGAGAACGTGACGACCGTCCCTGTTGAAGCGCTGGTGCTTAAAGGAAGTCAGGATACGGTCTATTTGTTGGACGGGGACAATCGTATTCACTTCCGCAATGTGGAAGTTGGGCTTCGCGGATCAAGACTGGTTGAAATCAAGAGCGGCCTTGAGCCGGGCGATCGGGTGATTCTCGGCGGCCAGGAGAACTATGCCGAAGGCGAGCGTATTTCTCCAATTCTCGTTCAGGAGCCCGCTTCCGATGTCACGCGCGAATCCGGTGGAGTGGTAGACCTGAAGGCGGATGCAGACCTGAGCAACGGAGGCGCGAAATAATGCCGAAGTTCGCTCTCAGGTATCCCTTCTTCATCATCATGCTCTGCCTGATGGTATTGCTCGTGGGCGGGGTCAGTACTGTTCGCATGCCTGTCGACCTGTTTCCCAAAATCGACATGCCGGTCGTCGTCGTTGCCACCTTCTACAACGGCATGCCGCCTCAGCAGATTGAAGCCGACATTACCAACACCTTTGAGCGTTTCTTCACGCTGGGAGCCAATATCGACCACAGCGAATCCCGGTCCCTGACAGGTGTTAGTCTCATAAAAATCTATTTTAAGCCAGGCACCAATCCCGATTCCGCCCTGAGCAATATCGCGAACCTGGCCATGGCCGATCTGCGGCGTCTTCCACCGGGTACGCTGCCGCCCGTGGTGCTGGGCATGGACGCCTCCACGCAGCCGGTTTGCCTCGTCACGTTAAGAGGGCAAGGATTGAACGAAATCGCCCTCAAAGATATAGCGCAGTTCCAGGTGCGTAACCAGATCTCGAATGTCCAGGGCGCCTCGGTCCCCCAGCCCTATGGAGGCACTTATCGGCAGATTCAGGTCTATGTCGATCCGCTCAAGATGGAGGCGCGCAATCTCAGCTTAAACGACGTGGTCCAGGCGGTTAATAGCTCCAATCTCATTCTTCCGGCAGGCGACGTGCGCGTGGGCTTGAAAGATTTCAACATCTACGCTAACAGCCAGTTTCCCGATGCGAAATCCATGAACGAGATGCCGCTCAAGTCGGTAGGTAATGCTTCGGTACTGGTAGGCGACATCGGCATGGCCGAGGACGCTGGTGCGCTTCAGTACAACATCGTGCGCATAGACGGGCAGCGTTCTGTATACGTGCCGGTGTTCAAGCAGGGCGGCGATAGCAACACGATCACCATCGTGAACGGAATGAAGGCGGCAATCAAGCATCTGGTCGATATTCCGCCTTCGTTGAAGACAGCGGTGGTCTTTGACCAATCTGTTTTTGTGAAGTTGGCAATCAGCAATGTGACCAGGGAAGCGGCCATCGGGCTGGTGTTGACCGGCATAATGATCCTGATCTTTCTCGGCAGCCCGCGCGCGACCATTGCCGTGCTCCTATCTGTTCCGCTCTCCATGGTGGTCTGTCTGCTGATCACAAATTACATGGGCGGTTCCATCAACACCATGATTCTCGGTGGTCTCGCTCTTGTCTTTTCCCGTCTCATCGACAACGGGGTCATTGTACTCGAAAACATCTTCCGCCACATGGAAATGGGAGAATCGCCGGCCACGGCCGCAGAGAAAGGTGGAACCGAGGTCTCGATGGCCGTGCTTGCCGCCACGTTCACCACCGCCATCGTTTTCTTTCCCGTCACCTTCTTCAGCGGCGTTAGCAAATACATCTTTACGCCGCTGGCGATGGGCGTCGTGCTTTCCATCTTCGCTTCGTACTTTTTTGCCATGACGGTCGTGCCGCTTTATTGCGCAAGATTTATCCGTCCGCACAACCTGGAAGAGTCCACTAAATCCTCTGAGCCCGGTTTCTTCGCTGCCTTTGAGCACAAGTTCAATGAAAGGTATCTCGGATTGCTGGATTGGTATGAACATCTTGCCAAGCGCGCCATGCAGCGTCCAGGCTTGACTACAGCTGTGATCTGTGGCGGCGTGGTGTTGGTGCTGGCGGTGACCACTCCATTCCTGGGCCGTGCCTATTTTCCTCGAACCGACCCAGGCCAATTCGTCATCAACGTGCGCATGCCCAGCGGCACGCGGCTTGAAGTCAGCAATGACTACATCGCGAAGGTAGAGGACATCATTCGCAGCGTGGTCAAGCCATCGGATCTGGACATGATCGTCTCGAACATTGGCGTCTACCCTGATCTGTCTGCGATCTACACCACCAACGCCTCCATGGATACAGCATTCGTGCAGACCAGCCTGAAAGAAGGCCACAGTGTCGGCAGCTACGCCTATATGCAGCGCGTGCGCGAGAAACTTTCCCGCCAGATGCCGGAACTCACCGTGTACTATCAAGCCGGTGGACTGGTCGACAGCGTGATCAATCAGGGACTGCCGGCGCCCATCGATATACAGGTCAGCTCGATGGATATGAACGGCGCCTATGCATTGGCCAAAGGCCTCGCCCAGAAGATTCAGATGATGCCCAATGTGAGCGGAGTGTACATCCCCCAGAATCTTGACTATCCCGGTATCGCGCTGAATATCGATCGCGAGCGAGCCAGCCTCATCGGCCTCTCTGCTAAAGACGTTGTCGACAATGTGATTACAGCTATGACGTCCGACGGCATGGTCGCCCCCAGTTACTGGATCGATCCTAAGAGCGGTAATAACTACATGGTGACGGTCCAGTACGCGAACAAGTTCATCGATCACATGTCGATGGAAGACTTCGAGAATATTCCTTTGCGGAACGCTCACTCAGCCAGCCCGGTGCAGGGAACTCAAGAAGCTCGTGGCCCATCAAGTCAATTCTGGAAAGGTGATCACACCTCCGGGTACACGCCCCTGGGTTCCGTAGCCAACCTCAAGCTGATCAATACTCCAACAGAGGTCGATCACTATCAGATCAGGCGCGTAATTGACATTTACGTTTCAACGAAAACAGAGGTGCTCCAGGGAGTGGGTCGTGACATAAACCGTTTGCTGGCGAACACCAAAACAGATAAGAACACGGTTCTGCATTTGCGCGGAGCCGTGGTCAGCATGAACCGCTCGTTCGCGGAGTTTGGCGTGGGGCTCATCATTGCGGTCTTGATGGTCTACCTGATTCTAATGACTCAATTCACGTCCTTCATCGACCCATTCATCATTCTCATGGCCATACCGCCAGGGCTGGTCGGTGTTGCGCTCATTCTTCTGGTCACGGGCAGCACGCTTAACATCATGTCTTTGATGGGCGTGATCATGATGACCGGCATTGTGGTGTCAAACAGCATTCTGATTGTTGAATTTGCCGGTACTCTGCATCGTCAGGGACTACCGCTGCAGGAAGCTGTGATCCAATCCTGCAAGATTCGGCTTCGCCCAATACTGATGACATCCTTGGCAACGCTGTTGGGCATGATTCCCATGGCGCTTGGCTTGGAAGCCGGCAGCGAGCAGTACGCGCCGTTGGCGCGCGCAGTCATCGGTGGATTGGCTGTCTCCGTGGTCGTAACCGTGTTTCTGGTGCCGGCGGTTTATCTCATTGTTCACGGCCGGCGCGAAAACAACTCCGCTGCCGCGGATGAGGCGTAAGAGTTATGAAACGACTAAAGGTACAACCGCTCTGCCCCAAGTGTCTCCTTGCGCTCGCAATGGTTTGCACCGGCTCTCTATGGGGACAAGCGGCAAACACCGGCCCGGAGTTACCCGATGCGCCGCAGCCGCCGCTTGTTCTGCTTGCGCAGCAAGCTCCAGCGCCCATGGGCCAGAAAATGCAGCAAGCCTCATCCGCGTCTTCGCAAAGCGCTCCGGGCGAACAGCCGCGCTTGACCCTACCGGACGCTGAGAAGATGGCCATCCAGAACAATCCAAGAGTCAGTGTTGCGCGACTGCTCGTGTTGGCTCAGCATCAGGTCGTGCGCGAAACCAGATCGGCAGAACTGCCAACTGGAAATGCCGCCATAACCGCGATGCAAGCCGCGGATGGATCGCGTATTTCCGCTGGATCGCTCACCGCTTCTCGCCTGTTCGAGCACGCAGGCGCGGGCGGCGGCTTTACCCAACTCATCACGGATTTTGGCAGAACCGGCAACCTGATTGCATCCTCGAATCTCGAGGAAAAAGCCCAGAATGCGAATGCGCTTGCCACAACCGAAGACATTATCATTGCCACTGATCAGGCTTTCTTTAATGCTCTTCAGGCACAGGCCCTTCTGAAAGTCGCAAATCAAAATACGGAAACGCGGCAAACCACGCAGACGCAGATCAGTTCATTCACCAAGAACAAGCTGAAATCCACGCTTGATCTGAGCTTTGCCGACGTAAACTTATCGCAGGCTAAACTTCTCCAACTCGATGCGCAGAGTAATGCAGACTCTTCCATGGCTGCGTTGGATACAGTCCTTGGTCTCGATCGACAGACGATCTATCAGCTTGTCGATGACAACAGCCCGCTAGTTCCGCCGCCAACAGACGCCGATCGACTCATCCAACTCGCGCTTCGTCAGCGACCTGACCTTCAGGCGCTGAGTTATAGTCAACAATCGGCAGTTAAGTTCAGCCATGCTGAGCGCGATCAGAAGCTACCCAGCATTACCGCCGCGGGAACTGTGGGCAGCGTGCCCATCCGCCCTGCGCAATACTATGTTCAGAATTGGTGGGGCGGAATCGGGGTTAACATGAATATCCCCGTCTTCAACGGATTCCTTTTCTCGGCCCAGGCAAAGGAAGCCGCTATTCGCGCCCAAGCTGATTCCGAACAGTCCCGCGATCTCGAAGACCGGATCGTGCGCGACGTTCGAACCGCATGGCTCGCTGCAAACACCGCTTATCAACGTGTTGCCGTTGCTGATGAGTTACTGAAACAGGCCAACCTGGCGCTCGGCCTGGCGCAGACACGTTACCAATTAGGCTTGAGTTCAATTGTCGAACTGAGTCAGGCCCAGTATCAACAGACAGACGCCGCCATCGGCAACACAAACGCCCAATACCAGTACCGGCTTGCGATCGCGACACTTAACTATCAGATTGGAGCGACCCCGTAATTGAGGACGTCTTGAAGGTTTGTCGAGTAGTCTAGGGAGAACCGAACAATGTCATCGTGGCGACAAGTGCATGAACGTCCGGGCATCGGGGAATGGTTCTTTGAATGAGTGTTCTTTTATTTTCACTCGCAGTTTGTCTTGCTTCGATCATTGCTGGATTTCTCGGCGCGCTCACCGGCCTCGGTGGTGGAGTTGTCATTGTTCCTGTGCTGTGTCTCATTTTCAAAGTTGATCTACACTATGCAATTGGAGCGTCACTCGTTTCTGTCATTGCCACCTCCTCTGGAGCGGCCTCCGCTTATGTTCGAGAAGGATATTCGAATATCCGCATCGGAATGTTCCTAGAGGTTGCGACAACGCTCGGCGCTTTGCTGGGTGCCTATCTTGTTGCCAGGGTCTCCGCAGATTGGATCGGGGTGGTCTTCGGTATCGTGCTCCTGTACTCCGCATGGGCATCTCTGCGCACTCACGCCGCCGCTGCGAAGAGCAGCCGGCAAGACTCCCTCGCGGCACGGTTGAATCTTAGAGGTTCTTATCCCGTGCAAGACGGCCAGCAGGAGTATGTCGCGGAACATGTTCCGGCCGGTTTCGGCATCATGTTCATTGCCGGAATGCTATCTGGACTGTTGGGGATCGGTTCGGGCGCAGTAAAGGTCCTGGCAATGGATCAGGTCATGAAACTGCCCTTCAAGGTGTCAACCACCACCAGCAACTTTATGATCGGCGTGACGGCGGCAGCCAGCGCGGGCGTGTATTTGAGCCGGGGATACATCCTTCCGGGGTTAGCGATGCCAGTGGTGCTCGGCGTGCTTGCCGGGTCGCTTGCGGGCTCTCGCATACTCGTCTCTGCGCCCGTCAAGACACTGCGATGGGTATTTGCCGCTGTGATCGTCGCGCTCGGCGCGGAAATGATTTTTAGTGGCGTGACTGGGAGGCTTTAATCGTGTCCGAAAAAGATCAACGTCTCGAAGTTGCAATGGGACACATGTTACGGATCGGTGTCACTGTAGCGGCGCTAGTCGTCCTGGCTGGAGGCATTTTGTACTTAGCGCAGGCTGGTGGAGTGATGCCAGACTACCGGCACTTTCATGGCGCTCCCGTCATGTATAAACACGTGGGCGCAATCATCGCGAGCGCGCTTCACCTCGACAGCAAGAGCCTCATCGAACTCGGAATTCTGCTGCTGATTGCGACGCCGGTCTGCCGCGTGCTGTTCGGTGTAATCGGCTTCTCTTTTTTGAAAGACCGGCTCTATGCCGCCATCAGCACGGTCGTGTTGGTTGTTCTATTGCTGAGTTTTGTTACCAGAAGATAACCGCCATGCCGATCACAGGCTACAAGTCCGGTTTGAATGTGAAGACAGTTGTCTACGCGACCGATTTCTCCATCGGGACCCAAAATGCGGACCGCTTGGTCTGGAATAGTGGCATATCTGTCAAACACCATCTGAAATAAGCAACTTTGGTGGGCCCGGAGGGATTCGAACCCCCAACCAAGGGATTATGAGTCCCCTGCTCTAACCATTGAGCTACAGGCCCGGTTGTGCTGCCAAACACGGCAATCCATCCACATCCATAGAGGTTTATGTTTATCTACGCGCCGTCATTCGCCGGTCGCCACAGGCTCCAGTGCAGATCGCTCTTTAAGTTTGCCACATTGGCTTGGCTACGGTCACCTGAACCGGAGGCGGGAGGAGACAGCGGGTTCAGTCCGCTCCCGGCAATCGCGCATTTCAGCTTTCCACAGAGCGGGCGCTGGCGTTTACGATTGCGGTGCATGGAGACGCTGGCGGTCCGATGGCTACAGGGAGTGCTGATTATCCACGCCTATGCTATGCGTTCTCCAGCGGACAGTTTACGTTTGATAGCTCCGACGATTGGCCGCACGGGCTTCAAAATAGTTTCAACGATAGGAATAACTGGCTTGAGCATGGTTCCACGGGATGGTATGAGCGGTCTTTGGGCGTTGTGATCCGGGAGCTGGTCAAGAAGAATTACATTCAGCAGCGACTTATTCACTTGAATGCGGCCGTTGTAATTGATAAAGCCCAGTTTGCGAAAGCGATTCATGAAGAAGCTGACGCGGGACCGCGTGGTACCGATCATCTCCGCAAGCGCTTCCTGTGAGACGGGAGGGATAAAGGTATCGCGCTCTCCTGCCTTGCCGAACTCGGCCATTAGAAGCAGGATGCGCACCAAGCGCTTTTCACTGGAATTAAAGAGCTGATCGATGAGGTCGACCTGGGTTCGCATACTGCGCGCCAGCAGGAATTTGAAAAACAGGTCGGCGAACATGGGTTCGTCATGCATCACGCGAGCCATCTCTTCCCGGGTGATCTTGAGCGCGACGCATGAGTTGACGGCCGAGGCGGTGGCCAGGCGCGGTCCAGGAATTGAGGCGAGAGACTCCTCGCCAACAAAGTCACCTTCGGCGAGAAGTGAGATGGTGGCCTCCTTGCCGTGCTGTGAAACCACCGTGAGCTTGGCCCGGCCTTTTTGCAGATAGAAGACCGTGTTAGCAGGATTGCCCTGAGAAAAGAAAGTCTCCTTGGGGCCCAACTCAACAACTTTGCGTCTGAGCCCTGCGCTGGCAAGAAAGGCAGCGACGTCAAACGCACCTTGGGCGTTTCGATCATTCAAAATATGCCTCGTTCTAAGCGGTATGCCCGATGCGGTAGAGCAATCCCCAGGAACCTAGCCACCTTGGATTTAAGAGATCGGCCATCGTGGCCAATCCATCGAAGGCCGGAGAACAACCGCTCCTGAAAGGAAAAAGGAAACCTTACCGATCTGCCAGCATTGGCAGCGCGCTCCACGGCACCGAAAGAAAGGAAGGCGTCAGACCTGAGGCAGACGGGCCAACTCTTGAGAGTTATTACACACAAGTACGGGGAATTATTGTGTATGGCTCCGGCTCATGTCTGGTCTGTTTTGCTCACCTCGTCCCCCCGCGCATTTCCTTGCAAAAAACTGCCTGTGCTTCATGCCTCAAAGATCAATCGAGCCTCAAAGGCTAGTCGCGGAAGGGTCGCGATGCACGGGACGAGACACAGGGACCAACTCATGATGGGGAGCAATTCTGACCATCTTTCGCCGTTTCAACTCTGCCAATATATTTTGGGGGCTAGCCAAACGCTTACATCTGCCATGGCCGGCGACGCGTGTGTTGAGAAGTGGCGATTCATGCCGGAGGATATACATTGAAGCCATTAATCGCGAAATGCAATGCCGCCAAATGCGATGCAGGGCCAGAGCTGGTTCGCCATGCGGATTTGATCGTCCAGCAAAGAATCCAATCGACCACGACTTTTCACGGCATTTTTCGCGGTATAAAGATCGGCACGATGATCCCGCAGCTTGTGCTCACGGCCACTCTGGCTACTTATCCGGCACCGGCAAGGTCGCAACAGGCACCTTTTGCGCAGACTCCTGCCGCCGTGGCAGTCGCGACTTCAGGGCAGTTGGACCTGACCTATGTACGCCCGACCCAGAGAACAGAAGTCAACAACTATGTCTTCGATGCATTCGGTCCTTATCCCATTGCCGGCGCGGCGCTCGCCGCGGGCATTAACCAATTCAGTAATGCGCCCCCAGAGTGGAATCAAGGCGTGGATGGTTACTCCAAACGGTTCGGTTCCAACTTTGGCATTGTCGCTGTAGGCACCACGATGCGTTACGCGCTGGCTGAGGTGCTTAGGGAAGATACGCTTTATTACCGTTGCGAATGCACAGGGGTATTTCCGCGGGTTCGTCACGCCGTGGTTTCTACCCTGACAGCACATCGCGGCGCTGACGGCCACCGGGTATTCTCTGTCCCGGCATTGGTTGCACCCTCTGCGGGCACCATGACGGCTGTCTACGCATGGTACCCAGGCCGCTTTGGCGCAAAGGATGCCCTCCGCATGGGCAACTACAGCCTGCTGGCTTATATAGGCGCTAACATCAGTCTGGAGTTTTTTTACAGCGGACCTCACTCTTTACTTACACGGATGCATCTAAATAATATGCACGGCGCGCCAGATCCAGGTCTAAACCATTGAGCGATAGCGGATTGACAACAGTAGCAGGAATCCACTCGCCACAGCCCGAGCGGAGTGTAGAACCTGCGTTTGACGCCAGTTCAGATCCAGGGTTGTTGGGCGGATTCCTTGAGTGGTTCGGGAATCTGGGAGTCTTCGCTTGGCAAGTTGTGCGGGCCGCGGTAACTCCCCCGTATGAATGGCGGGAACTGGTCCGGCAGCTCGATGACGTCGGCTCAAAATCTCTGCCGCTGGTTGCCTTGGCTGGTTCCGCCATCGGCGTGGTTTTGTCGATGGAAGCGAGCTCGAGTTTGACTCGATTCGGAGCTAAATCGCTGCTTCCTTCGGCGCTCGTCTACTCCGTCGTGGAAGAGATGGGCCCCATCATCACGGGGCTAGTGGTATGTGGGCGAGTGGGTGCCGGGATTGGTGCGCAACTCGCGTCCATGAAGGTGACCGAGCAAATCGATGCCATTGAGGCATCGGCGATCAACCCTTACAGGCTTCTTGCGGCAACCCGCATCCTGGCCTGTATCCTCATGCTCCCTCTTTTGACGCTGGTCGCCGACGGATGCGGTTTGCTGCTTGGCTGGTTCACGCAAAGCCTAAGCGAGCCTCTCTCATTTCACCACTTCATCGAGGTGGGTTTTCGCGGAGCCACTCTCAACGATTTTCTTCCACCCACATTCAAAACCGCTGTGTTTGGTTTGATCATTGGGCTCATCGCCTGCTTTCAGGGAATGCGCACACGCGGTGGCGCCGAAGGCGTGGGCCGCGCCGCAACCAGTTCTGTGGTTCTTGCATCGCTGTTCGTGATTCTGGCCGACGTTGTGCTGGTCAAATTCATTCTGGTTGTTTTCCCATAGCTGTCAATGTATCTGACTGTCGATGATAGGAACCCATCAAAACCGATATGGCCACAGCCTATGACATTACGATAAAGCCGGGAGGCGACGAGCACGACGGCAGGGTTCCCGCTGTTGCCGTTGAAGATTTGCATAAGTCCTTCGGAACCCAAAAGGTTTTGAACGGAGTTAGTTTATCCATCGACCGCGGTCAAACTCTGGCCGTGCTGGGACGCAGCGGAACAGGCAAGAGTGTATTGCTGAGAGTGATTATCGGCCTCGCCCAGCCTGACTCCGGATCGGTGCGGATCCAGGGCAATGAGATCGCCGGCATGTCTATCGATCAAATGGGAGAGATCAGGAAGAAGATGGGATTCCTCTTTCAGCACGCGGCGCTCTACGACTCGCTTACAGTCGGCGAGAATGTTGCGTTTCCTATTGAACACCATCGTCGGGACATGGCCCGGTCTGAGCGGAATGATCGAGTGATGCAACTGCTGGGCGAGGTGGGGATGGAAAATGCGCGTAACAAAATGCCTTCCAATATTTCTGGCGGAATGCAGAAGCGTGTGGGACTGGCGCGCGCGTTGGCTCTAGATCCGCACATCCTTCTTCTCGACGAGCCGACAGCGGGTCTTGACCCGATTAGTTCCGGGGAAATCGACGAGCTGGTGTTGACGCTGCAACGAGAACATCAAATGGCATCGATCGTGGTGACCCACGATCTGCATAGCGCCAAAACCATTGCCAACCGTCTGGCCATTCTGGACAAAGGCAGCGTGGTCATTGAGGGTACATTCGAGGAGCTCCAGAAGAGCGAGATTGGCTTTGTAAAGGAATTTCTAAAACTATCGTAGGAGAATCTATGTCAAGAGTGGCGCGGTTGGGAGCTTTTATTGTTGTGTCGCTGGCGATTCTTGTCGGTGGAGTCTTCGTCATCGGAAGCAAGGAGCATCTGTTCGGCTCCACTTACCAGTTAAAGACGCAATTCGACAATGTGGCGGGATTAGCGGCGGGAGCCGATGTCGAGGTGGGCGGCGTTCACAGCGGTACCGTGCGCAGCATTGCCCTGCCACACAATCCGCGCGGAAAGGTCACGGTCGTGATGGACCTGGACAAGTCAACACAGGACATTGTCAAAAAGGACTCAGTCGCTTCCATCGAAACCGAAGGCTTGCTGGGCAACGAGTACATCGCCGTGTCGTTTGGTTCGGATGGGCAGCCCAATGTGAGTAATGGCGATATGATCGCGAGCCTGCCCCCGCTTCAAATGTCGGCACTGCTCAAGGAAGCGAGCGGCATTCTGGATAGCAGTCAGGCAGCGGTCCGAAACACAACCGAACTGACCGCGCATTTGAACTCGGTGACAGCCAAGATCGATTCGGGGAAGGGAACCGTAGGAGCGCTGGTGAACGACAGGCAGCTCTACAACACCCTGCAACAGACTACGGTCGCGCTGCACTCAACCATGCAACAGGCCCAGACCGGGGTGACGGACTTCCAGGAGAACATGGAGGCGCTGAAACATAACTTCCTTCTCAGCGGGTATTTCAAGAAGCGTGGATATGAGGACAAGGCCGAACTTGGAGCGAACAGCATCAGCGGGCTTCCGCAGGCTGCTCCGGTGAAAACGTTCACCTATACAGGTAAGAAGCTCTTCGACGGTCGCGACTCAGCCAAATTGAAAGACCAGAAGTCATTGAATGATGGCGGCAAGTTTCTCGCGGAAAATCAATTTGGATTTGCCGTGGTTGTTGCCTCAACCGGGAAGGAAGGCGACGCCCAGAAAGACCTTACTCTGACCAAGGCTCGAGCCATGGTTGTGCGCGAGTATCTGGTAGAAAACTTTGGATTCGACGACAGCCAGTTAAAGACATTGGGATTGGGCAAGCAAGCAGATACAACCTCGGACAATGAAGATGGATTGATCAAGATTCTGATCTTCCCGCCAGGAACAGAAATGCCACCTGACAAACCGGCGGCAGCGGGAGCTGCATCGACAACCGACTCTGGCAACGCAGTCCAGCCATTAAATCCGCCCGTCCCAAAGTAAGAGGGGACGCGGGCAAGGAGCGTGGCTACCTTTGAGTCTTGCCTTTCCCAGTCGCATGAGTCTGGCCTGGGAATTGTTCAGGAATTCACGGGCAACACCGCAATCGTGCGTTGGCCCCAGGAATTTGCAAACAGGAACGGAGAACAGATGACAGGAAACAAGCATAACCCTGAAGGAAACAGCAGCGCCGGCGGTGAGCCCGATCCCGGTCCATACTCGCGGCGCATGCATCGTGACTGGCGATTTTGGGTAGGCGCACTCTTCATGGCAGCTGCCGTCGCAATCTATGTGCTTACGGGCGACTTATCCTGGGTTCCGCGCAGCCAACCAAGATAAGCAGCCATCGGCAGGCCGGGAAGCGGCGGTTGACCTCATGCGCATTGGACTTGTAAACGCCTCGAATACATGATCGGGACCCATCAAGGTGAATGTCTTTTGTCATTTGAGCAAATGATTGGACGCGGCCTTGCATCCAATGGATGTGAGACCAATCTCATGGGCACGCACAAACTTCCTATCATCGAAAACGGGTCGCCAATTTTCCGGTTAACGGGCTCGGTATGAGTTAAGCTTTCTGGATATTATTGAAATAGGGCTGTAAGGCTGGCTGTGGATCTGCTGACACAGGCTCACAGCCAGAAGTGTGAACTGGAAAGGGAGGAATGCTTTATGGAACTGGGCATGATTGGTCTCGGCCGGATGGGAACCAACATGGTGCGGCGTCTGATGCGAGCCGGCCACCAATGCGTTGTCTATGACCTTCACGCGGATGCCGTTCAGACGATCGCCAAGGAGGGCGCGGTTGGTACAACTTCGCTCGAAGATTTCGCAGGCAAGCTGAAAACGCCCCGCACTATCTGGATGATGGTGCCGGCGGGCGTGGTTGATGCGACGCTCAAGGGCCTCATCCCGCTGCTTAAACAGGACGATGTGGTGATCGACGGTGGCAACTCCTATTATCACGATGACATTCGCCGCGCGGCGGAACTGAAGCCCAAAGGCATCCACTATGTCGACGTCGGTACCAGCGGCGGCGTGTGGGGCGCCGAGCGCGGCTACTGCCTGATGATCGGCGGCGATGACCAGGTGGTCAAACGCATCGATCCAATTTTTGCCGCCCTGGCTCCGAGTATTGACGAGGCACCGCGCACGCCTGGCAGGGATAAAGTAGGCGGCACCGCCGAGCATGGCTATCTGCACTGCGGCCCAAGCGGTGCGGGGCACTTTGTCAAGATGGTCCACAACGGCATCGAGTACGGCATCATGGCTTCGTATGCGGAGGGGCTGAATATTCTTCGCCACGCCAACGCCGGCAAGCAGCAGCAGACCGTGGATGCCGAGACTACGCCTCTGCGCCACCCCGAGCTCTATGCCTACGATTTGAATCTCGCCGACATTGCCGAGGTCTGGCGGCGTGGAAGCGTGATCGCCTCGTGGCTGCTTGATCTGGCCGCGATCTCGCTCCTGGATAGCCCCGACCTCGCCAAGTTTGCCGGCCGCGTGTCGGATTCCGGAGAGGGACGCTGGACCATCGCCGCGGCCATCGACGAATCCGTCCCGGCGCCCGTGCTCAGCGCCGCGCTCTACGCCCGCTTCAGTTCGCGCGGCGAAGATGAATTCGCTGACAAGCTCTTGTCCGCGCTTCGTTTCCAATTTGGCGGCCACAACGAAAAGCCCACTGAAAGCAAGGGAGGCGCCTGATGCCCACTGCAAAATCCGATGCGTTGGTGGTCTATGGTGTCACAGGCGATCTGGCCCACAAGATGATCTTCCCGGCACTCTATGCGATGGTCAAACGCGGCACCCTCACGGTTCCGGTGATAGGCGTTGCGTTTCCAAAGTGGAGCTTGGAACGCTTGCACAGACGCGCGACGGACAGCATCCGGCGGTCGTGCGGAATCGATAACAAGCGCGCACTCAAACAGCTCCTGTCTCTGCTCAAATATGTGAGCGGCGACTATACAGACAGCAACACATTCGCGGCCATCAAAGAGGCGCTGGGGCACGCGCGGCGTCCGGCGCACTATCTGGCCATTCCGCCTGCGCTCTTTGGGACGGTGATTCAAGCGCTCGGCGCCGCGGGCCTGGCTAAGAACGCGCGCGTGATCGTGGAGAAGCCATTTGGCCGCGACCTGGCCTCGGCCCGTGCGCTCAACCAGATTGCGCGCACGGTCTTTCCGGAAGACTCAATTTTCCGCATCGATCACTTCCTTGGCAAGGAGGCGATCATGAATATTCTCTACTTCCGTTTTGCAAATACATTTCTGGAACCGATCTGGAACCGCAATTACGTGGCCAGCGTGCAGATCACGCTCAGCGAAGAGTTCGGTATCGGAACGCGCGGCGCGTTTTACGAGACAGCCGGTTGCTTGCGCGACGTGATCCAGAATCACCTTTTTCAGATCGTGGCCTTGCTCGCCATGGAGGCGCCGTCGGGCCGGGACTTCGTAGATGTGCAGATTGAAAAAGCGAAAATCTTCAAGGCCATGCGCGCTCTCAAGCCCGATGACATGGTGCGGGGTCAGTATGCGGGTTATCGCAAGGAGCCCGATGTGGCCAAGCACTCCGACGTGGAGACTTTCTGTGCCTTGCGTCTGTTCATCGATTCATGGCGCTGGGACGGGGTGCCGTGGTATCTACGTTCCGGCAAATATCTGCCGAACACGGCCACCGAGATACTGGTGGAGTTAAAGCCTCCTCCGCAGAAGCTTTTCGCCGACGCGGTGGATCCGGCAAGCCGGTCCAATTACCTCCGTTTTCGCGTCTCTCCAAACGCGGCCGTTGCACTTGCTGCCCGCGTCAAGCTAGCCGGGGAAGAGTTCATCGGCGAGCAGCGAGAGCTTTATCTGTCAGAAGAGCAGACGGGAGAGGAAACGCCTTACGAGAGGCTGCTGGGGGACGCCATGAAAGGCGATGGAGCGCTTTTTACCCGCGAGGACGCGGTAGAAGCCGCATGGGAGGTGGTCGATAAGGTACTCGAGCATCATCATCGGGTACGACCATATAACCGCGACACCTGGGGGCCGAAAGACGCCGATGCGTTGATTGCCGCAGACGGCGGTTGGCATAATCCAGACCCCGGAGATGCATCGGGATAATACGCCACCGCATTTTTATTTGACTCGCGTACCGCAGTGCAGGCTACGCCAATCTTTAGCTTCCTTCAAAGCAATGCGAGAAATAGAAAAGTAATTCAATACAAATCCGTCAAACCGCTCGAAGTTGTGTCGACTGCCGATCGGTTGCGAGAAAAAAGATAGGAGAAAATGAAATGCCTCTTGTAACTGTTGTTCTCACGCTCCTCGTCGTCGGTGTATTGCTATGGCTGATCAACCGCTTCATCCCGATGCAGAGTCAGATCAAGGGAATCCTGAACGCCGTCGTGGTCATTGCCGTGGTCCTCTGGCTGCTGAAAATTTTTGGCCTTTTTAGCTATATTACCCAGTTCCGCGTCGGACATTGAGCGAGCCAGTGGCTCAGGGAACAACCCGGAAGTGTACCTCTGCGTATGCTAAAGGCAATTTCACGGCAAACCGATGAAAGAATTGTGAAAATGCGAGAATCCATAAGCTTCGTCAACAAATATTTGAAATGCTTCTCGCGGGTCATTTCCGTGAGGGGCGCCCTGTAGACTCAGGACAGGCGCTCGTTGTGAACGATGGCTGAGATTCCCGGCGCGAGGAGCGGTGAGATGAACTTTTCAAATCGGACGTGGCCCAGTTGGGTCCCACGCCTGCTCTGGATTCGGCATGAGTGCCCTTGTTGCAATTCCCTCAAATTCAAGCCGGCCGAGTTGCGGTCCTTCGACACCCTGTTGAGCATGTTCGCGCTGCGGCCGGTGCGTTGCATGTTCTGCTGGCGGCGCTACTACTGGTTTGCGTTGCGAAGCGCAATTGCTTCCTGAGTATAAAGGGCGCAGCTTTGACGTAACGTTTGAGCTCCCGATACGTTTATTGACCCCCAATGACCGACTCGTAATAGCGCACGTATTGCGGCACCACCAGCGTCGCGCAGAATCGCGATTGCGCCGTCTTGCGGCCTGCTTCGCGCATGGTTTCTAGCCGATCCCGATCTTTCAATAGACCCAGTGCACCTTGCGCCATGGCATCCACATCGCCCACCGCATAAAGCAGGCCTGTCAGCCCATCGTCAATCAGCTCCGGTACTCCGCCCACGCGCGTGGCGATCGATGGAACCTTGCAAGCCATGGCCTCCAGCGCCGCCAGGCCGAACGACTCCATTTCGCTGGGCATCAGCAACAGATCGGCCAGCGGAAGCAACTCGTTCACGCGCTCCTGCTTGCCGAGAAAGTGGATTCTATCCTGAATGTGCAAGTCGCGCGCAAGCCACTCCGCGGCTGAGCGCTCCGGTCCGTCGCCCACCAGAACCAGCCGCGACGGTATCTCCCGCGCCACTTGGGCGAATACCTTCACCACATCCACCACGCGCTTGACGGCCCTGAAATTGGACAGATGCATAAAGACCGCTTCGTCTGCACGCGCCAGGCGTCCGCGCGCCTCAGCGCGCTTTGCTTCATCGTTGATGGGCGTATATACGTCGCAGTTGACGAAGTTGGGAACCACTTCGATACCTCGCGTCACGTCGAAGTCCTGGACCGTTTTTTCCTTCAGGTAGCTGGAGATGCTGGTGACGCCGTCACTCTCCTGGATGGAGTAGCGCGTGATGGGGAGATAGCTGCGATCGAGGCCCACCAAGGTAATATCGGTGCCGTGCAGGGTGGTCACAAAGGGCAATCGCCTGCCGCGGACTGCGAGCATCTGCCGGGCCAGCAGTGCGCTCACCGAATGGGGAATGGCATAGTGGACGTGGAGGAGGTCCAGACCGTTGAATTCGGCCACTTCAGCCATGCGCGAAGCCAGAGCCAGATCGTATGGAGGGAATTCAAACAGCGGATAACTGGAAACGGGCACCTCATGATAGAAGATGCCTTGGTCGCGGCCGCTCAGGCGGAATGGCTGCGAATAAGAGATGAAGTGGACCTCGTGGCCCAGCGCCGCCAGCTCAATGCCGAGTTCGGTGGCCACCACTCCTGAGCCGCCATAGGTGGGATAACACGTGATTCCAATGCGCATCAGATGCCCTCTAGATAAATGCTTGCATGGTCTTCTGACGCGAGACCGATGGCTCAGGACGCTATTTTACTGGGGAGTCTGCGTCATTTCGAGCGCCGCCAGCGTTAAGCTCGGCAAAGCTGATCAACTCCAGGTTCTGATGTTTGTCCACTGCTGCGAGGGCCTCACGCTCTATCTCGCGTGATTGCCTAAGCCGGGTGTGTGCCCGCGCCAGATCCTCATCGTTGTAGCCCGGGTGAGTGACCAACTCCCAGGTCCCTGGCGGAACGTGTTGTAGCAAGCGCGAGATCGTCGTTGCATCCAGCGTTCCCGTGGCCAGCACGCCCAGAGCCCCATCGGTTGTTACAAGGCCCTCATCGGCCACAATGCGCCGAAAAGCTGGCTCCAGTTGCCGCAGCAAGCTCACCTCCAGGCGTCGCAGCACAGGAGCGCCCGCAGTGGCGCGCCGGCTCCACGCCGGCTCAAAAGGGTTGCGGACGGCGCGAATTCCCGCTGCTCGTGCCGCCCTGAGTAACGGCCGTAACACCATCGGAAACATGTGTGTGTGCTTATGTGTATCGATGTGCGTCAGTAGCAGCCCGCGTCCTTGCAGCAGCGCGATCTGCGCCGCAGCCTCGGCTTCCATCTCTTCAGACCGAATGCGTCCCAACAGTGCCAGGCGTAGAAACGCCCCAAGTTTGGGATAAAACAGCCCCATCTTCCGGTCAGCCAGGGTAGGAATGTCGCGTGGCGGCAGTACTGGCACTCCATCCACAAAAACCAAGTGACATCCAACGCCTAACGAGGGAGTAGCAAGTCCCAGGCCCATAGCTTCTTCAGTCGCCGCTGCCCGTGCCATCAGCGTGGCGCTGGTGAGCATGCCCTTGCGATGGAGGTCCATCACCGCGCGATTCACACCGCGCGTCAGGCCAAAATCGTCCGCGTTAACAATGAGCCGTCGCACCGCCCAGTCTATCAATTCCAGGCGATTACTTCTCAGCAAGGCGGCGTTTCCTGACTTGGCGATAGCGCTGGTATGATTATTGGGAGGGCTGTCGCCCTGCCGCCCGTGGGCGGTTAGCTCAGTTGGTTAGAGCGCCTGCCTTACAAGCAGGATGTCGGGGGTTCGAGTCCCTCACTGCCCACCACTTACATTACATTCTGCGATTCTGAAACCTCTATAGAATTCTGGAGAGGCTCGTTCTTTTGGAAGGCATACTACATCATCGGATAGAGTCAAGAAAAAGCAGCTATCGCAAAGTCGCCCGAGAAAGCCGCATAAACAGCGCAGAGACTTCTCTAACTCTCTATAAAATGGTTCATTTTGTCGAGAGTGAATCGCAGGGAGGGGCTAGCGCTTACAAGCAAAATGGGCAGGCGATCTTGCGAGTGACACCAACTAAGCTTGTATTGCATCGCGAACGAGTGCGCATAGTTCGCCGCAAGAACAACAGTAACGAGGAGAACGATGAACTGTTTCATTTGCTATCCTAAAGATAGGAGAATGGATTGGCATTTCAGCGCGTAGGTGAATTGAAGGCTCTCGGCCGTGCAAGACTGCGGCGGGTGGCGAGGATTGTGCTCACTCAGGCAAAGATTCTGTTCATTCGCTGGATTTCGTTGCGGCGATGCTATCAAAAGATCAGTCAATGGCCTGGATTGACCAGGCTTTTCAGCAAGGTCAACCGCGGACATCACGAATTTATTCACGACTTGAACGGATTCGAATTTCCGAATAGTTTTGCTTGCCGAGAAGATGTTCCCGACAAGAATCAGGAGGAAATTGTCACCCGCTTGATCAAATATTACTGGCGAATGAAATCCAGCCCTGAAATGAGCCGAACTCTCTTAGATGTTTGGGCGGAAATCTCGAAACAGCATGCGGCATTCAGTGCCGCCCTTGAGCGCCGTGATGTCAGGGCTGTGTCGCATTTTCTCTTGAATGTATGCAATACCCCGCTCGCTATTGGGTTTGAAAATACCATCTTAGGATCGAAGGATCATAAACAATTTCTTGAATTGAATGTCGTCGACAAATTGTTGGCCCTTGGGGAGTCACTGGGATGCCTTCCCGTTCAGTGCCCGGAGCAAGGCAAATGGGGCTATCGAAACCTTAACGTCGATAACCTCTATGCGCAAATCGAAGCGCAAATCCCTTTTGATCTGAAGGCTCCCAAAGCCGGGGGTGGAAGCTATGGCCTGCGCGTCAAGGACAGCGTATTTACCGAAAGGAATTTGCAAGCCATAAGTACAGCTCTTCGGGTGTACCGGTTGTTGGAGGATGCTCCGCGAAAAGTGGTTGCTGAAATTGGCGGCGGAATTGGGGCTCTCACGTATTATCTGGCAAAGTCGGGTATGGACGCGACGTATCTCTTCGATTTGCCAATTGTCAGCATTGTGCAAGGTTATTTTCTAATGAAGAGTTATGGACCTGAACAAGTTTGCTTGTGGGGCGAAGAAGCCCATCAGGCTCGCATCAACGTTTTTCCCTGGTGGGCCTTTGAGGCTATACCGGACAAACTGCTCACATTGGTCGTAAATCAAGACTCTATGCCCGAAATCGATAAAGATATTTCGCTAAACTATTTGAACCTGATAAAGGAAAAGGCAACGGATTATTTTCTCAGCATCAATCAAGAAGGCCACGCTCCCAATACCAACAATCGCGCTCAGTCTGTCATATACGAGTTGGTTGATGCTGCTGGCGGCTTTCGCCGCCTGTCTCGAGAGCGGGATTGGATGCGCGAAGGATATGTCGCCGAGACTTACCAAATCGTCCGGTAGCAAGTTAGCCGCGAGCAGTTTACGTAAACTCGTGGCCCGCATCCAAGTGCCTAACATTGCATGCCGAGACCTTGTTCTAATCCTGTGCTCACAACGACGGTCCGTAGTAGCTTGCCATCCGAGCTATTTCAGCCCAAGTCGTAGCGTTTTGACGATCCTACTTCACGTTAGCTCCATTCTCCCGGTGCGCCAGGTGCGTATATTTCGCCGCAAGTTGTTCCGCTTCCACTGCCATGTAGACGTCGTAGTCGTAGAGGTAGTGGACCGAGTCGACGGGTCGCGGATATTTGGCAGCCGACACCATAACCTGCGTGCTCCGCCTTGCCCATTCCTGTTTCTCTTCCGCAGCCCTCGCCCAAAGGTCTTTTTGTTGCTTTCTGTAGTAGTTTGCCAGTGCCTCATATTGCGCGGTCGTATGTGCTTCACGGGTCAGAGTTTTCAGTTGGCTTCCTGAGAGGTGCGTTGAATCTTCAGCAGTACGGGTTGATTGCTGTGCACCGCTAACCGTTGCAAAAATTAACGAAAGCGCAAAAAATGCCGTAAGAGCCGGTTTCATAACCAATTTACCTCCACAAATTGACTATGATCTCCAAAGCGTTAGAGGTGCATAAACAGAGCAATAGGGAAATATAAAGGTCAATGGAGGTTCTCTAGACACTTACACGCTTGGTGCTTGCCGCCGTTCCAGTTCATTGGCTGGAAAAGGTTAAGTCCGAGGTGCTAGAGTTATGCCATGAGATGCGATCTCGGAAATGCGAGAGAATTATGAATATAACGCGCAGAGATATGTTTGTCGCTCTGATTGCAGTTTTTGCCACAGCAGGAGTATTTGCGATCGCGGATCAGAGCCCGGTGATGGGATCTGCTATTTTCGATTGGAATTCCATTCCCGCGAAGCTAACTGACGTGGGTTCGGTACGATCGTTCTTCAAGGCGCGCACGGCAACCCTCGAGGAACTCGAAGTGCATGTGACAACGCTCAATCCCGGGAAGTCTCCCCATCCGCCGCATAGACATCCGAACGAGGAAATGATCATCATCAGGCAGGGAACGCTGGAGACCTTGGTGAATGGAGAGTGGAAGCGTGTCGGGCCCGGCTCGGTGATCTTCAACGCATCGAATCAGTTGCATGGTTTGAGGAACGTAGGCACGGATCAGGCGATCTATCACGTCATCAATTGGAAGACTGCGGCAACGCCGGCTGCAGCCACGCCCTGAACTCGATTAGCAAGCTACGGAAAGCGCAGCGCTGATGGTCGTGCGGCGAGGAAATGTATGCCGTTGCGCAACTACCGGGCCAGCCATCCACCATCAACCGCTAAAATGTGACCATCTATATAGTCGCTTGCGGCAGACGCCAGGAAAACGGCCGCACCGGCCACATCCTGTGGCGATCCCCAACGGGCAGCGGGAATGCGCTCCAGAATCTGGCGGCAGCGTATAGGATCGTTCTGCAGAGCCTGCGTCAGGTCCGTGGCCATATATCCGGGTGCAATCGCGTTGACCTGGACCCCACGTCCAGCCCATTCGTTGGCCAGCGCTTTGGTGAGCTGCGCAACGCCACCCTTGGCTGCAGCATAGGCGGGAACGGTGATGCCGCCTTGAAAGCTAAGCAGCGATGCGATGTTGACAATCTTACCCGAACCTTGTGCCAGCATAAGTCGCCCTGCACACTGGCAAAGGCGAAACACGCTCGTGAGATTGGTGGCCATTACGTCCTCCCAGTCATCGAGCGTGTAATCGACAGCCGGCGCGCGGCGCGTAATCCCGGCGTTGTTGATAAGGATGTCGATAGAACCGAGCGCAGCAACAGCCTGCTCCACCAATCGGGGCGCGTGCTCAGGATCGCTGAGGTCGGTGGCGAGCGCGACATGACGAACGCCTGTGTTGTCAATTCTTTGAACAACGTCCTCCGGCACGGATTGCGAGCCGTGCAGGGCAATGTTAGCGCCGGCCTGCGCAAGAGCAACAGCGATGGCCGCGCCCATTCCACGAGATGAGCCGGTGACCAGCGCGTTCTTTCCTGTAAGTCGAAAGGAGTCGAGAATCAAGGAAGCCTCTCCATGTCAGTTACCGGGAGTTAGAGCAAATCTGCGATGCGCAGCGGATCCATGTCGGTATAGACTTGGTTCTCTCCGCCCATACCCCAGCAGAACGAGTAGCTCGCGGTGCCGACGCCCGCGTGAATCGACCACGGCGGCGAGATAGCTACCTGCTTGTTGGCGACCACTAGATGGCGCGTCTGGTCAGCTGGTCCCATAAGATGAACGACGCGTTGATCCGCCGGAAGGTCGAAGTAGAGATACACCTCCGACCGACGCATGTGGGTATGGGGTGGCATCGTATTCCATACGCTTCCAGAGTGGAGCGTCGTAAATCCTATCACCAGTTGGCAACTGGCTGCGCCCTCCTGGTGAATGAGCCTGTGAATGGAACGACGGTTGGCGCTCGTTGGGTCTCCGATGGTTTGGGGTACAAGCTCAGAGGCGCGCACAGCAGCAATAGGATGAACAGCGTGAGCCGGATAACTGAGCAAATAGAACTCAGCCGGGGAGCTAGGGTCTGCGCTAGAGAACAAAATAGCATGATCGCCTCGACCGATATAAAGCGCATCGCGTTTGTCGAGAGGATAAGATGCACCATCGACAGAAACAACACCTTGAGAGCCTATGTTGAAGATGCCAAGTTCACGGCGCTCAGTAAACGAGGTAGCGCGAAGCTCGCTCGGACAAGGGAGCGACAACGGGTTAATAAGCGGAACAGCGGAGCCAATTACTGTTCGGTCCAGATCGACATGAACAAGTTGGATCGAGCCACGCACAAAAAGGTCCTCAAGAAGAAAATGCGAGCGCAGTTCTTCAGTGAGCATCTGTGCGTATCGAACTGCATCAGCAAGTTGTAAAAGTTTCATGATATGACCTAAATGAAGAGTTACAACAAGTTTCGGTAAGGAAGGCTCGTTAAGTAGGGTTCACGGTTGGAAAATGCCGAACCGCTGCGCATGTGATGTAATCTCATTTAATTACTCTTTCACCTTAATCACCAATGCACTGTAGGTAGTGCCGTGGGCAATCAGCAACTGGTGCGGAGTGCCTGCTGAAATGTGAACCACATCGCCCGCCCCAATGGATCGCATAGTACCGTTGCGAATACCAGACCCTTTGGTTTCGCCATTGGAACCAAGGTGGCCATCGATTACCACGCCACCGGTCACGAGGGTTGCCTTGCCGCCCATCACCACCATAATGTCATCGAAGTGGGCATGAATCTCTGCCCCTCCGCTCGTCGTTCTTTCAGAGAGCATCAGAGCATGGGATCCGTAGTCTCCGAATGTCAAACTGCCACTTTTGTTAGCTTTTGCCTGTTGAGCCAATTGCACAAGCTGGCCGCGCAGCTGCTTGGCGTAGAACACCTCTGCTTTTCCAGAAGTTTGTGCAACGCAGGGAATGGAGAACGCGGTGAGAGCAATTACGATTGCCAATTTCATGATGACCTCGTCTAGATACAGCCTGTCATTCATACGCTTACACGGTCTTGCTTTCGATGCTACTTAAGGTAGTTTCCGGGGCTGCGCGACTCCAGCCAATGCGCAGGTCTGTTACGTTGCGCAAAGCGAAAGCGCCTTCAGTGTTGCGAGGAGAGGTAACTGCGAAGAAGTCCGCTCGATCGACATTCTGCAGATAGAAAGCAGGGCGCGCATCGGCAGCGACAGCGGCAATTTCAACGTGACTCATTTCAATATTGCGGACGTGGCGCAGGAAGAAACCACAAGCCGGCATGGTGCCAAACATTCCTGGTTCCGGATACTTGCTCTCCAACTCCGGCGGTTCAATCTGCGCTGCCTCCGCCTGCGAGCCGCCGACAGTCTCAATATAGATGTTTGAAAGCTTGACATCTTCGATGAAGAAACCAGGGACCCCGCTGAGAATAGAACTGACCTTTTGTGGGGCGCGATAGCAAGTGAGATTGTTGATCAGGATGCGCTTCATTGTGCCGGTCTTCGTATTCTCTTTGGGACCGCGCAGGCGCGAGCCCAGTCGCATGAAGATCGGGCCGGAGACCAGACCGCGCATCGTTGTGTTAGTGATTGTAATGTCTTCAAGCAGCGCTCCATCGACGGATTCCAGCGCGTAGCCCTGGCAGCCCTCGAATACGCAGTTGGAGATGGTGATGTTGATGAATCCGCCATTGGACTCAGTTCCGCACTTGATACGCCCCGTGCGTCCTGCGGTTGCGTTGTCCGAAAAGTGCCTGAAGGTTCCATCGAGTACTGAGCCTAATTCATAATCGCCAGTTACCCAGCAGTCGGAGATAGTCACATTGCGAGTCACGCGCGCATAGCCCAGCGCATAACTCGACTTCGGGCAAATACCGTCATCCCAGGGAGAATTAACCGTGCAGTTTGAAACACGTACATTTTGGCAGCAATCAATATCCATGCCATCCCGGTCGGTATCAATCTTCAGGTTGTCGATGGTGACGTTATCGACGCCCGTAAGCAGAAGGCCAAAGTGACCTGCCTTGAGAATGGAGAAATCTCGGAAGATAACGTTATGGCAATTCTTGAGCGCGATGGCTTTATTGCCTACGCCCTGCTGCTCGGCGATAAATGGCACTCCATCGCCCTTTCTTCCCCGGCCGTTAGAAAGCCCTTTGCCCCAGATAAGACCATGACCGGTAATGCTCAGGTCATGGAGATCCTCGCCCCAAAGCAGGGAGTTATGCCAGTGATTGTGGCCATAATCCTGATACGCGTCCCAGGCTGTTTTGGACTCGGCATCGTCGTAGGTACCGCTGCGATAGCCGGTCTGTTCACCTAAAAGCGGTGAGTCGGCGGCGACAATCGCGCTGCCTTGAAGCAGGTGAAGATGCACCTGGCTTTTCAGATGGATGGAGAAGCACAGATAAGAGCCGGCTGGGAACACAACTACGCCACCGCCCGCGGCGGAAGCGGCTTCAATCGCGCGATTGACTGCCGCAGTGTCAAGTGTCTTCCCGTCACCGGTAGCGCCATACATGCGCACATTGAAGAAGCCCTGGGTAGGTTCAAGAGATTCAACGGGCGCAGCGCTTTGATGTGCATGAGCCGCAAAGGACGCTGCGGGAATAGCAGCGGCAGCGGCGCCAAGAGTCCCGGTTCGCAAAAAGTCACGACGCATCGAATTGAATGTCTTCATGGAATTAGTCTCCTGCATATGGGATTGTGGAACACCGCAATGAGCGAGATTGTCATCCTCACAACAAAGTGTCGTGCATCACCAAAGCCACTGCACTCCTTAATCGCGCCTTGTTCCCGTCTTGCGCAGGCCTCAGGTGAGGCACACTGGCCAAAGGATGGCGGCGCATCTCCGTTTCGATCAAAGGGCCTGCGATATGCCAAAGAGTTGTTATGTCGCCTACTACGACAATTTCCGAAGGTGCAAGCGCGGAGGCGATCATGTGCATTCCGCGGCCGAGCGCGGCACACATTCGATCGATAGCTCGCTTCGCCGCCGCATCGCCGGCATCGGCTAATTGAAGCAGCTCCTCAAAGGCCGGTGATTGCTTGTTGGCAAGTTCCGTATAGTAACGCATGCCTGCAGGATTAGCCGCAAGAGTTTCCCAGCACCCCGTGCTTCCGCAACCGCAAGGCAGCCCGTGCGGGTCCATCTGGACATGGCCAAACTCGCCCGCCGAACCGCCTTCGCCGCGAAGAATGCGTCCATTCGCGAAGATCCCTGTTCCCAGTCCTTCTGACACATTCACGACCACCAGGTCATGCATTCCATCGCTGTCGCCGAACCAGACTTCAGACAGGGCGCAGGCGTTGGCGACGTTGTCGGCAACGACAGGCAGTCCCGTCGCTTGTTCAACGCTGGACGTGATGTGTGCAATGGGCCAGCGAACATTTGGCGCGAAGATAGGTTTGCTCGTACGTCGTCGGCCAGCGGCAGACTTTGCAGGCGTGAGATCAAGACGCCCCGGCAGGCTTATCCCGACGCCGTTGAACGAGCGGTCCTTGTTCGCGGCAATGATATGTTGGATTGCAGTCACTATGGCGGAGATAACCTTTTCGGGATCGTCGGGAAGAGGAATCAGGTCTTGAGAAACGATCTTACCGGTCAGATCCGTCACAGCCAATGTCGTCTGTGACGGATGAATATCCAGCGCAAGCACACTTCG
The DNA here is from genome assembly GCA_036489415.1 of Occallatibacter sp. Lineage (GTDB taxonomy): Bacteria > Acidobacteriota > Terriglobia > Terriglobales > Acidobacteriaceae > Telmatobacter. The sequence continues at coordinate 206,803 of DASXFS010000014.1, forward strand.
TTGGCTGTTTACGTTAAGGAAGGTGGGTCTGCGCCCGCGGGGAAGCCTGCCCATCGATCCCTCAACAATCCAATGCTCGGCTAGCAACTCCTCTACGATGAGAGAAACTGTGCTTCGTTGCAAGCCGGACACGCGCGCGAGGTCCGCGCGTGAAATAGGCTGACGCGTCCGGACCTGGTTGAAGATGAGGTTGCGGTTAATCTGCCGCGGTATCTTGTTTGACGCACTTAGCTTGTTGGTAAATGAGAAGCGTGGCGCCGGCGATTTTGAACGACCCTCCAACTTGTATGGCATGTTCGGCACCTATCCGATGGAAGTAATGGCACGCCACTCGCAATTCAGTGCTGCTGGCGTCAAAAAAGGAGTTAATTATGAGCGCATGAGTAAGGGTAAATGGTTAAGCGTTATAAGTGGAAGACGAAACGCGACCACCTCGGCCAGTCCAGTTCGTATGGAAGAACTGCCCGCGCGGCTGATCGGTGCGCTCGTATGTGTGCGCGCCGAAGTAGTCGCGTTGCGCTTGCAGCAGATTAGCAGGCAACCGCGCCGTACGATAACCGTCGAAGAAAGCCAGAGCAGTAGAGAACGCCGGAGTGGGAACGCCTAACTCAATTGCATGCATGATCGCCTTGCGCCAGGAACCTTGATACTGGTTAAGAGCATCGGAAAAGAAGCTATCGAGCAGAAGATTATCGATTGTCTTGTTCTTATCGAATGCCTCTTTGATCTTGCCGAGAAAACGGCTGCGAATGATGCATCCGCCGCGCCACATCAGGGCAATGCCGCCCATGTTGAGGTTCCAGCCATGCTCCTTGGCTGCCGCTCTAAGCAGCATGTAGCCTTGCGCATAAGAAACTATCTTGGAACAATAAAGTGCGCGACGCACATCCTCAATAAAGGCAGCGCGATCGCCTTCGACGTGTTTGACAGCGGGGCCTTGAAGCACTTTCGATGCAGCCACTCGCTCCTCTTTCAGCGCCGAAAGGCAGCGCGCAAAGACCGACTCGCCGATAAGCGTGACAGGTTGTCCAAGATCGAGAGAACTGAAGACCGTCCACTTGCCCGTACCCTTCTGGCCGGCAGCATCAAGAATGGTGTCAACAACCGGGCGCCCATTCTCGTCTTTCTTCGCGAAGATATGGCTCGATATCTCGATGAGATAACTGTCGAGTTCACCCTGATTCCATTCGGTAAATACCTTATGCAGTTGGTCGGCTTCGAGTCCCAGGCCGCGCTGCAGCAGGTCATAGGCTTCGCAGATCAACTGCATATCGCCGTACTCGATGCCGTTGTGGACCATCTTCACATAATGGCCTGCGCCAGCCTCGCCTACCCAGTCGCAGCAGGGCATTCCATCTTCGACCTTGGCCGCGATGGATTGGAAGATGTCCCTCACATGCGTCCACGCAGCAGGATTGCCGCCCGGCATAATGGAGGGACCAAAGCGCGCGCCTTCCTCGCCTCCGGAAACGCCGGTGCCGATAAACAGAATGCCCTTTGCAGCAAGGTCTTTGGTGCGGCGGTTGGAGTCGGTAAAAAGCGAGTTACCGCCATCGATGACGATGTCGCCGGCTTCAAGATGCGGCAACACCTGGCCAATCATCTGGTCAACGGTGTCGCCGGCTTTAACCATGAGCATCACGCGCCGCGGACGCTTGAGCAGCCCGGTGAACTCCTCAATCGAATGCGCTCCAACGACCTGCGTGCCCTTCGCTTCATCCGCCAGGAAGTCGTCAACCTTGGAGACGGTGCGGTTAAAGACGGCAACCCTGAAGCCGTGGTCGTTCATGTTGAGGACAAGATTCTGTCCCATGACAGCGAGGCCGATCAGGCCAATATCGCACGATGTGTCTGGCATACAATCTCCGATGTCTGACTCAACTGATTCTACGAGTCTATTGGTTCACGCCGCTGGCAAGGAAACCTCCATCGACTACCAGTATTTGCCCAGTGACAAAGGACGCGGCATCGGAAGCGAGATAGATGGCGGCGCCGATCAATTCTTCTGTTCTGCCGAAGCGGCCCATGGGCGTGCGCATCAGAAGTTCCTGGCCGCGCGGCGTGCTGTCCAGCAACTGTGCGTTGAGTTCGGTGCGAAACACGCCGGGCGCAATGGCATTGACCGTAACGCCTCTCTTCGACCACTCAACGGCGAGCGAGCGCGTGAGCGAGGCTACCCCGGCCTTGCTGGCGGCGTAAGCCGCCACTTCATTCAGTGCAACAAAGCTGTTGAGCGACGCGATGTTGACAATGTGCCCATGACCATGATCGAGCATGTTCCGGCCGAATACCTGGCAAGCGCGCAGGGTTCCGGTCAGATTGGTGTCGAGGATGCCGGTCCACTCATCTTCCGGCACGGTGAGCGTAGGCGCACGCTTGATCCTTCCCGCACAGTTGATAAGGATGTCCACCTTGCCGAGACTCTCAACTGCCGCGGAAAGCAGAGATTCGAGAGAGGCGCGATCGCATACGTCGGAGGTTTGGTGGAGCGTCCGACGGCCGCGCCTCTCAATCTCCGCAGCAGTCTCATCAACCTGTTGCTGCCGGCGGCCGGTAGCAATGACATCCGCGCCGGCTTCAGAAAGGCCAATCGAAAGTGCGCGGCCAATACCTGAAGTTCCGCCCGTAATTACCGCGACTTTTCCTTCAAGACTGAGTAGCTCCGTGTTCATTTTCCTTCCATTTCACAGGCGGTTGCGGTGTGCCCACAAGCCCAGGCCAGGATTGGTGATAAAAAATATGTTCTCGCCATCAATGTCGTTGTCCCCATGAGTAAGTTTGTCCGGATTGTAGCGCTGGAGCATGGAGTTGAGATCGGCATATCGAAAGCCGACGGACTCGACCTCCTCGCGGCTAAGGTGTCCAGGGCACCAGGTAATGTTAAAGCGGCCTTCCGAAGAGCCGTGGATGAGATGCGCCGCGGCGCTCAAGTCGTTTGCCAGGTCTGGATGAGCATCGACGGCGGCAAGAGTTGAGGGAGTTCCATGATAGCCGTACTTACGAATCAAGGTGTCAATCGTTTTGTCTTCGCCGAATTCCTTCACACCGGGCGCAAGGATGATGAGGTCCGCTCCGTCTGCCAGCGCCATGCGCGTGCGATAGATGGCTTTGTTCCCCAGCCACGTGGATTGAAACTCATGCGGATCGAGATAGACGACGGCTTTCCGAATGGGTTCGTCAAGTATCTCGAAGTTAACCTTGAGACTTAGTTCGGCGGCTAAGTGAAAACACTCGGAGTCGTCGCCAATGAACAGGCCGCACACAGCCAGGCCGCCTTCTGCGCGGCGAGCCACTACAGTAAGCACGTAGACAATTGGCAAATGCTGAAGAAAATGTTCGGAAGCGTAGTTAAGCACTGCGCGCACCGGATTTTCCGCCCGGCCCATAATGCGTTCCATGCCATAGACCGCGCCCAGATAATGACTTCGGTTGATGCCATCGCGACCGCCCGCGCCCACGAGAATATTTTTGGTATAGTTGGCCATGCCAATGACTTCGTGGGGCACCACCTGGCCAAGAGACAAAATCAGATCGAAGTCGCCGCGAGAAATGAGACGGTTGGTCTGCGCGGGCCACGCATAACTCAGTTTACCTTCGGATTGCTCGCGAATAAATTCAGGTGGAACCTCGCCGAGCGTCTCTACATCGGTGCGCCAGTTATGAACGCGAAACAGATCCTGCGGGACATTGCCGAACATGCGGGTGATCTGATCGGTGCGCATAGCGGTGTGCGTGCCCAGGGCGGGAAGTATGGCCTTGAGACGATCGCCGTAATACTGCCACGCATAGCGTGTAAGTTCACCCGCGCGAGAGTGCTCGCGGCTTTGATCCGGAGGTACGGCGAGTATGCGGCTGCGGGAGCCGAGTTTAGCCAGCGCTTCCTCGAGCAGTTGCTGCAACTGCTGCTGCGACAGATCGGCATCAATACTGCCTGTGGCGCAAAAAAGACTCATGCCAAAGACCTCACTCTTCTAAGGCCCGGAGCTAGCAGGTAAAGAGCAGCAAGGGCAACAAGGTAAGCGCTCGATGCGATGGCAAAAAGGCTGGCATAACTGTGGGTAACTTGCAGGATATAGCCTGCATAGTTGGCAAGCAGGAAGCCTCCGACCGATCCGGCCATGCCGCCGATGCCCGTGACTGAACCGACGGCGCTGCCTGGAAACATGTCCGAGGCTGTGGTGAAGAGATTGGCAGACCAACCCTGGTGAGCGGCAGTTGCCAGGCTGAGCAGACCGATGGCGGCCCACTCAGAGTGGAGATAGTTGATCAAGAAGACCGGAGCCACGAGGCAGGCGAACAGAAGCATCGTAGTCAAGCGTGCATTTACAGTCGACAGTCCCAGGCGACGAAATGGGGCAGGCAGCCAGCCTCCGCCGATACTGCCGATCGTGGACGCATTGTAGACCAGCACCAACGGCAGCCCCAGATGGGAGAGGTTGAGATGGAACTTTGCGCTGAAGAAAGACGGCAGCCAATAGAGATAGAACCACCAGATGGGATCAGTGAGAAACTTGGCGATGGCAAATGCCCAGGTCTGGCGCAGACCCAGCAACTTCGCCCAAGGTGTGGTTGGCCCCATTTTTTCAGCCGCTTCCTGATAAATATGCCGCAACTCGGCGCCGGTAAGCGTGGGGTGGTCAATTGGCTTGCGGTATTTCGAATACCACAACACGATCCAGAGTGCGCTGAAAATGCCTGTGACGAGGAATGCCGCATGCCAGCCGTAGTGGATCGTGACCCACGGCACGATGAGCGACGCCAGGATCACGCCTATATTGGTGCCGGAATTGAAGATTCCCGTAGCCAGCGAGCGCTCGCTCTGCGGAAACCACTCGGCCGTAGTCTTAATGGCTGCGGGAAAGTTGCCGGATTCGCCAAGTCCCAGGCAAGTTCGTGCGACGCCGAACTCGAACACAGTGTTGGCCAGAGCGTGGCCCATGGCAGAAAGGCTCCAGATGGCCATGATCACTGCGTAGCCGATACGGGTGCCCACCTTGTCGACAAATCGTCCAGCGGCAAGCAACCCAACCGCATACGCAAATGTAAAAAAGCCTACGATGTGACCGTAATCGAGCTCCGTCATCCCAATGCTATGTTCAAGAGTTGGCTTGAGGATGGAGAGAACTTGGCGATCCATGTAGTTAATCGAGGTGGCAATGAAGAGCATGGCGCAGATCGTCCAGCGCACGCGGCCAAGGCGCACACCGAGGCTCGATTCCTCTTCCGCTGCATCGGGGATGGTGTCGTTGGCCATGGTTGCTCTCCTTACAGACGATAAGCTTTTTTTACGAGGCGGTAAGTCAAATCATGTGCCACTTCAAAGGCTTCGTCCTCTGCGAGTCGATGTTCTGTAACAAGCTTGGCCAGGAACGCGCAATCGACGCGGCGGGCCACATCGTGGCGCGCGGGAATGGAGAGAAACGCACGGGTGTCGTCGTTAAAGCCAACAGTATTATAAAAACCTGCCGTCTCCGTCGCCTGTTCACGGAAGCGCAGCATTCCCTCAGGGCTGTCATTGAACCACCATGGCGGTCCCAGTCGCAGGCATGGATAGTGGCCCGCCAACGGCGCTAATTCACGGCCGTAAGTGGATTCGTCAAGTGTGAAAAGGATGATGGTCAGCTTCGGCTCATTTCCGAAGCGGTCGAGCAAGGGACGCATTGCGTCCACATAATTCGTAGCGTGAGGAATGTCTGCGCCAACGTCGCGGCCATAGCGTTCATAGAGTGCGCGATTATGGTTTCGCACGCTGCCAGGATGAATCTGCATGACAAGCCCGTCTTCAATGCTCATGCTGGCCATCTCTGTAAGCATCTGGGCACGAAATAGCTCACGCTGTTGCGCATCCGCAGTGCCGGCCAGAACGCTATGGAATAGCATCTCGGCTTTAGCCGTGGGGAGGTCGGCCGTTTGTGCGGTGGGGTGTCCATGATCCGAGGCTGTGCATCCAAATAAGCGGAAGCGGGCGCGAGCCTTACGAAGCGCGTTCAGATAACCTGCCCAAGCATTGGTGTCTTCGCCGGTCTGCCGGCCCAGCTCTGCAATGTTGGCGGCGAAGCCCGCAAAATCGGGATCGACGACAGCGTCGGGACGGAAGGTAGGCAGAATGCGCGCCATCCAATTCGAATCGCGAATCGTCTGGTGGTCGGACAATGAATCGAGAGGCGAATCCGTAGTGGCCAGTACTTCGAGGTTGAAACGCTCGAAGAGAGCGCGCGGTAGAAAGTCGGGCGTCTGGAGCTTCTCTGAAATTGTGTCGTAATAGAGGTCTGTGGTCGATTCCGAAAGTCTCCGGTCTAGGCCGAACAGGTGGTAGAAAGCATAGTCGAGCCATATCCGCGTGGGCGTTGCGCGAAAAAGATAATAGTGGCTGGCAAAAATGCGCCACACTTTGCGCGGGTCTTTCATTTCAGGCTGGCCAATTTCCAGGTCCTCAAGAGAAATGCCCTGGCTCATCAGCATACGGTACACGTAATGATCGGGCTGCACAAAAAGTTTGGCCGGATCGGGAAAAGGCTCGTTCTTGGCAAACCATCCGGCTTGCGTGTGGCCATGTGGGCTGACGATCGGCAACCCTTTGATGCTCTCAAAGAGAGCTCTCGCGATGCGCAAGGCGCCCGGTTCGGCTGGAAACAGACGGTCTTCGTGGATCAGCATGTTTTCAATTCCAGTAAAAAAGTGACTCATCCTCAGGCTCGATAGCCCATGCCGGCAAGCACGCCGCGCATGTAGGCAAACGACTCAATGACGCCAGGCATCGGATTGTCGCCATGCACTTCATATTCAAGATCAACAAACCCCTTATAGTTTGTCTTGATAAGCGCCTCAAAGGTTTCGCGCATGGGCATCAGTCCTCGGCCCACGGCAACCTGGCTCTCCTTGCTGTGGAAGTCGGTGAGGTCTTTGGCGTGCATGTTGAAAAGTCGCGGCCCCACCTCATGAATGGCCTGCACAATATCCGTTCCGGCGCGGACCGTGTGGCCAATATCGATGCAGCAGCCCATGCGCGGGTCGAGATTCTTCACGGCCTTGAGCACATCGAGCGGGGAAGGAAACACCTTATCCTCAGGCCCGTGGTTGTGGATAGCGACGCGAATGTCATATTGCTTGGCGAATTTTTCAATGCGCGGCAGCGTCGCCGGAGCCGGGTCGCCAGCCACGATGACTGGCACGCCCGCGCGCTTGGCGTATTCAAATTTATTGCGAATATCTTCGTCTTCATCCTTTGGGAAATAGACCACCCCGGCGGCGTGCAGTGAGATACCCGCGGCGGCGTAATCCGCAAGCGCCTTTGCTTCCTCAGCGGGGTCCATGGGCAGGTGATCTTTGGCGTCCTTGGGATTAAGCGCAGTCACATTAAGTTGCTTCATGAAGCCGATCATCTGCGCGCGAGTAAATTCGCGAAACGTATAGCTGGCCAAACCCAGATGAACAGGCGAGGGCCTGCCAGTAGCCTCCGACGGTTCAGCAAAAGAGGGGAGTGCTCCAGGCACGGCGCATGCGGCTGCTATCAATGCGCCTGACTGAACGAAAGTGCGGCGGGAGAGGGTGGACTTCATGACAGGGAACTCCTCGGTTGAGCGGTGATTCCGATTCCAGGTTTTGTTAGAGCGTCCTCCTCATTGCGGGATGCCCCTCGTTCCCAAAACTTCAGCCTGCTTGGCTTTGAGCGTCGTCGCGCAGCAGACTCCTTAAAGATGCGGTGCCCAGCCGTGCTCGTAATCGCGACCCCAGAACTTCATGGCAGCCGCGTCGTTTCGCACTTTGCCGTCTGCGGTGTCAAGAGCCAGAGTGCGGTTAAGTTCCCATGACACGTTGGATAGTTGCAGCATGGTCACGGCGACGTTGCCAACCGCAATCGGTGCATGGAGCTTGTCTCCATGACGAATGGCGGCAATAAAGTTGGCGAAGTGAAGATCGGTCATGGAATCGCGTCCCATGGTGTCCGATGAATCGGCGGCCTTATCGGCTTTCACTTCGGAAAGCATTTTTCCGTTCAGGTCATACACTTCGTACCCACCGCGGTCGACGATGACAGACCCGGTCGTTCCCATGATGCAGGAACCGCGGTCACGCCCATAAAATTTCATGCCCTGGCAGCACTTGCCTTCCCAGTCGATGAGTTTGTCTTGATATTCAAAACTGGTGAGCAGGGTATCGTAAAACTGCCAATCGTCTTTGAATTGGTAGCGTCCGCCGGAAGACGAAACACGTTCTGGAAAATCCACTCCAAGCGCCCAGCGGCAGACGTCAACCTCATGCGTTCCGTTGTTGAGCGTTTCTCCGGTGCCCCATATCTTGAACCAGTGCCAGTTATACGGCTGCACATTATCCTTGTAAGGTTGGCGCGGCGCTGGACCCTGCCATAGATCCCAATCGAGCACTGCAGGTACTGGCGCTTCCTTGCCAACGCCGATGGACTTCCGCGTATTGCTGTACCACGCTTTGGCGTAGTAAGAGCGGCCGATCAGGCCATTATGAATCTTATCGACCACCTCGATCGTGTGCGGCGATGAACGCTGCTGCGTGCCCATCTGCACTTGCTTGCCATACTTCTTCTGCGCCTCCACCAGCAGCGCGCCCTCGGCTGGGTTGTGGCTGCATGGCTTCTCCACATACACATGCTTGCCCGCTTGCAGCCCCGCGATGGCCATCGGTGCATGCCAGTGGTCAGGCGCGGCAATGGTGATGGCGTCAATCTCCTTCAGTTGAAGAATCGACCGAAAGTCTTTGTCCGTGGCCGGCCTTTCGCCCATCTCCCGTTCGGCGTCACCGGCAAATTTCTTCAGTGTGTTTGAATCTACATCGCAGACATGCGAGATCCGCGCCGCGTTCTTGTTTGCCTTGAGCGAGGAAAGGTGCGCGTAGGCGCGGCTATGCAGGCCGATGACAGCGAAATTGACCCGATCATTGGAGCCTAGAATCTGCCCATAGCTCTTGGCCGTCGATCCAATGGCCAGACCTGCGGCTCCTACTGCCAGTGTGTCGATGAATTCACGTCGAGTAACCAATGCTTTTCCTCCATCCATGCAGCTCATATTTCAAGCGTGCGGTCGTGTTTGAGATCACGGCGCCGCTCGCTAACGATTAAAGGCAGCCGGAATCCTTCAGGGCTTTCTCCATGCCGGTCCAACTGATGCGGGTAGACTGTTCCGGCGTCCCGCCGCCATGCCAGTGCGTTTCCAGGCTCACGGCGTCGTGATAGCCCGCCTTGCGCAGCGCGCGGAACTGAGCCGTCCAGTCGATGTATCCCGTGCCTACCGGCGCCCATTCAATTTTGCCGGCTGCGTTCCTCACGGCGTTCTTAACGTGGCAATGATGAATGCGGTTTTTGGGTAATGTGTCCCAGCCGCCAGGGAAGGCGTCCAGTTCGCCGCGCATCACCGCGTTGCCGGGGTCCCAGTTGAGCGCCAGGTGGGGTGACTGGACGGCATTCAGCGTGCGTGCGGACTCGCGCCCCGTCGCCGTGTTGCACTCGAATTCGTTCTCAAGCACTAGAAGAATCTCGTGCTTGCCGGCTATCTGAGCGGCGGCGCGAAGCTTCTCGTCGATGGCTGCGCGGTAAGGAGCCACGTCATCCAGACGCCAGAAATCAAAGCAGCGGACCTTACCCGTATCAAACTGCTTGGCCAGGGCGATGGAGCGATCCAGTAGCTCATCCTGATGTTTAAAGGCGACTTCGACGGCGCCGTGCATGTCGCCCTTCGACCCGTATGGCGAGCGCGGCGCGCCCGGCCAGTCGGTCTTGAACAGAGGACTGGCGATATCGGTAACCTTCAGGTTGTATTTACTTAGGATCTTTTTCGCTTCGGCAATTTGGTCGTTGCTCAAATCTGCGATGTTCTTGTCCCACATGCCCCGCAGTTCAATCCAGTTGAGGCCAAAGTCGTGGGAGATCACATGACAGACGTGGTCAAAGTCCTGCGAAATCTCGTCGTTGATGACGGAGATGCGGAATGGGGATTTTGAAGCCTGCGACCAGCCCGGCAGGGGATGCGCAACGGAGGTAGCGGCGGTCACGGCCGCCCCGGCAAGAAAAGTTCGTCTCGAACAGCTCTCCATGTTGCTCCTTTTATGGTTTATGGTTTGCAGCGTAGAAGCGCGGTCGAATCAAATTGAACAACGGCGCCTCGGGCCTCACGCGGTGTCTCAAGAAGTATGATTTTGGCACGAACGATATTTTGTTCAAATATCGAACTAACGCTATCGAGCGGGGCATGGTTTTGTCAAATGAAAAGATAGAAATCTTGCAAGGCAAATACACCAAATCGCACCAACGAATAAAAAGTCCATGATCCAACTGGCACGCAAGAGCTTCAACCAAATTGACACAACAGACTAACTTTGAGCCTGTTTCCGTGTTGCCCCTTTCGCAGAAGATGTAGTCGAGAACCGAAGATCCGCAGCAAGTGGACACCTCTCGCAAGCAGGCGCCTTGCCGCAGTGCGCCTTGCCCACGGCTACGGTCAGCGCGTGGAATTCATTGAAGAGACGGCGGTGCTCGGCCGCGGAATCGGCGCCAAACGTCTGCCGCGTCAGTTCAACCAGAGATTCGTACCCTTTGCGTCCTGGGGCAGGCACAAGCAGTCCATGCCGCGCAGCAATACGGCGAAGATATTCGTCAGCCACCGGGGCGGAATGATGCAGCGCGTAAAGCAGAATGGCGTCGGCAGTCTCAGGACCTACGCCCGGAAGAGCAAGAAGACGTGAGCGGATGGTTGCGGTTGGAGCTTTCGCCATCCGTTCAAGTGAGCCGTCAAACTCCTCGTCGAGCATCGCGATGAATGCCTTGATCGCGGGCGCCTTACGGGTGTGAAAGCCGGTGGGTCGAATGAGATTCCTCAAATCCTCAAGCGAGAGTTCGCGAAGTCCATCCAGGGTTAGCGCACCGGCCGATCGCAGATTGGCGAGCGATCGCTCCACCGCTCTCCAGGAAGTGTTCTGGGTCAAATAGGTGCCAAGGATGACTTCCAGTGGTGTTTCTGCGGGCCACCAATGCTGTGGACCGTAGGCCTGAGCAAGCTGGTCGTGCATGAGGCGCAAACGCGTGGCTGCGGTTGGCGTGGCCTTCACGGAAGCCCAACCTCATCCGGCGTGGACTGGAGTTGCAATTTCCACTCCAGCACACGCGCGCGGGCTGCAGCGGCTTCCGCCTGCGGAATATGCCCTGCGCGTTGCAGAGAGATAGAGAGCGCGGTGTGGGCCAGAGGGTCATCGGGTGTCAAAGCAATCAGCGCCATAGCCGCTGCGACGGAATCGTCAAGCTGATTAGCATCCCGCAATGCGCGAACGAGTCCGTGATGAGCCTCAACGTGAGATCGATCTGCGGCAATCGCGTCACGAAAGGCCTGCGTAGCCGCCATAGATTGGCCGTCCGCCAGCAAATCCATGCCGCGTTGGGTAAGCTGGTCGCGAGTATACACATCGGTCACGTCTGGTTCCACGTCTGTCTTTAGGATAAACACTGAAAGTACTGGTGATCGAATGAGTCGGCAAAGATAAGGCATTTGGGGGCTAAGTGGAGCTACCGCAGCTACGGATAAATTCCCAATGACCAACTATTACTTCCGCTGCGCCGCGCCCTCAATGTTATACAGTTGGAACTCCCGGATGGCCGCGGAATCCGTGCTGGACAGAATATTGAGCCGTACGCGCGCTGCCGTGACGGTAGGGAAGACGTCGATTTTTTTGTGCCCGATCGCTTCCGCGGCGGCGACCGTCTTCCATGCCTTTCCGGTCCAGATCTGGATGGCATATTTTTGAACGTGCTGCCCGTCATTAAGCCACTCCATCGTGAGCGCCTGATTGAATGTAATAGGCGTGGGGAAGCTCACTTCAAGCGTGGAGTGGTGCGAGCCTGCTGGTGCGGTCCAAAATGTATCAGGATTGCCATCGAGTGCGGCGGACACTTCCACCGAGGCCGGCGCGTGTTGAAGCGCAAGATTGTGCGCGTAACGATCCCGTAGAGCTTTGCCCAACTCCTCCAGACGCGCCACATCGCTGTCCGGCAGCAGGCCGCGACGGTCCGGCGCCAGCCCAAGCATCAGTTGCGCGCCGTGACCCACTGTTTCATCGTAGGTAGTCAGCAGTTCATTGAGGCTTTTGAGAGAACCTTCATCGTTCGGATGCCAGAACCAATGTAATTTACGAAGCGGTGTGTCGGCTTCCACGGGCCGCCAGCGTAAATAGCCGTGACGGTCGATGACATTCCAATTTTCGTAAGGCACACGGCCGCTTTCCGTCCCCACCCCGCGCGCATCCCCATATTCAAACAGTCCCGTGTCCGCAAAGACGATAGTGTTGGGTTGGTAAGTGCGTAGGGTTTCAATAATCTTTGGGAAGTTATAAACGTGACCCCCGCTGCCTGCTCCATCCAGCCAGAACTCGACTAAATTGCCGTAGTTCGATGCCAACTCTGATAACTCAGCCTGATAGTAGTCGTCGTAAGCGGCGGAGTCTTTGTACTTCGGCTCATGCCGATCCCAGGGCGAAAGATACACGCCAAACTGTAGCCCATATTTCCGCGCCGCGCGGGCCACATCTCCAACCACATCGCCTTTACCACCTTCCCAAGGGCTCGACTTCACACTGTACGTGGTCTGCTCCGTGGGCCAAAGACAGAAGCCGTCATGATGCTTGGCGACAAGGACAACATATTTTGCCCCGGAGTCACGGATGGCCTTCATCCATTGGTCAGGATCGAACGCGGTCGGGTTAAAGACTGCGGGGTCGGCCGTGCCGTCACCCCACTCGCGGTCGAGGAAGGTGTTGGTGGAGAAGTGGATAATGACGCCAAACTCCAAGTCCTGCCAGGCAGTTTGCTGCGCCGTCGGTTTGATGTCAGGAAAATTTTGGCCAAAGACAGAGCAGGAGACATGAGAGCCCCACAGAACAAGCGCGGCTCCGAAGACGATAGTTCTGTTGCGTGAAAATTTCATCAACTAAGCTCCCGTGTCGTTTTGCTTGTAAGGAGAGTTATTGGTGACGAGGCAGAAAGTCCCAGATTTCCGGGTCCTCTTCACCCAGCACCCAGGAGCAGAAACCCTGAATACCGCTCTTTTGGACTAACTCGTAACGGTCCTTGAAAGTATGCAGATCGGTGAAGAAAATCCATTCGCGCATCTGGTCGCGATAGAAGTAAAAATAAGCCGTGTGATCGTCAGCGTCCCACTGTACCTTGCCGTCGTAAGCCGTTGCCAGTTGCATGGCGTTGGCATAGCCGATGTAATCGGCGGTGGGGTTAGGCTTTTCGACCTCGGAGTTAGGCTCATGCGTCGGAGTGCCGGCATACCAATGATAACCATAGAGTGGAATGCCCAGCGAGAGCTTCGCCTTGGGCACAACTTTGAGAGCGTAATCCAGATTCTCGTTGGTCCAGTCCCAGCCCGCGACGGGTCCAGGCATGGTCCAGCGCGTGTTCTGGTCGTACGTCATCAGGCAGAGAAGATCCACATACGTGGCCAGGTTGGCAATGTCGTAAGCGCCGCGCCAGTCGGTATAAATCCATTTTGCGAACCCGCTTTCGCCGGGATAGCCCGGCGCGTTGGGCACGGTAGCGATGGACAGTTGCAATCCTGCCGTGTGCAGCGCAGTGGCGGACAGTTTCACCAGCGCCGTGAGCCAGTCGCGATCCGTCCAGTCGATATTTTCGAAATCGAATTGAAAGCCAATGTAGCCGTGAAGTTTGCATTCGCGAATCATGGCTTCGTTCATCAGCGCCTGCGCGCCTGGATTCATGGCCAGCGCGTGAAAGCCCTTCTTGTTGAACAAGGCCAGGATCGGCATGAGCGGCACCTTGTCCTCGTCCGCCCGCTTGAGCACGGTCGGGTTGGGTGCCCCTGTGACCAACCCGTCCTCATCTACCTGGTACCACGTAGGCACCAGCAGATCGATCTGTCTGGAGTGCGCCAGGAACGAACGGATGGAGTCGGGACCGCTGGTCAGATAAAACAGCGCGACCGGCTCCGCGCCCAGGCAGGGAACTGTCGTGGCAATTAACGCTAAGAGAACCAGGATTCGCTTCATAGTGCTCCAATGGGCCGACGTAGAACCGGGTAACTGCATACTCAAGCTGTGGCTTTGCCTTCAAAGTGAGCCTCAATCTCTTCCAGCGTCTTGCCTTTGGTTTCCGGCAAAAAGAAGAAGACGGTGATGAAGTAAACCACCGTGAAGGCCGAGAAGAGGAAGAACATCGAGGAGTAACCGTACTTCGAAACGAAAGGCAGGAAGATTCCGGCAAGAATGGTGGACACCAGTTGATTGATCACCAGCGTGATGCTCATTCCATTGGAGCGGATGCGCGTGGGCATCAGTTCAGACAACGCAAGCCAGACGCAGACGCCGGGCCCCATGGCATAAGACGCCATGAAAAGATAAAGTCCGAAGGCGACCAACCACCCGTGGCGAGCGTCCGGCACCTGGCCAACAACGGCTTTCACAATTTTGAGCGGCGCCGTTCGTGCCCCATCCAGGTCGGCAAATGGATTCTTGAAGAACGCCTCGACCTTGTTGCCCGGTACGCAACTGTCGCGGGTGATTTGAATGGGAACAGCCCCCGGATCGTCCGATCGCACAAAGCTCGTGGCGGCGGTGAAATCACCATAGGAGTAGATAATGGCCAGCGAAGCGCGATTGCTTTCAATCTTGCTTCCCGCTGAGCCCTGGGCTGCAAGTAACTGGCTCGCCTCCGCCTGATCGAAGCGCAGCGTGAGTTGCTGGTTCCCTCCAACCATCGATTGAACCTGCGCCGCGGCGTCGACACTCAGTTTTTCCGTGCGCAAAAACAGGATACCCACGCCAACCAGAGAGATGATGATCCCGCTCGTACCAATGATAAACAGGAATCGACGCCCTTTGCGATCGACCAGCATCATGCCAACGATGGTCATGGTGAAGTTGACGAACGTGAACAGAACATAGCCCCAGTGCGCATGAAGATCGGAGAGCCCGCTCTGCAGCAGAATGCCCACGTTGTATCCATTGATGGAATTGATTCCCGTGGCTGTGTTGCAGGCCAGGATGACGAGGGCCAGCAAAAAAGGGATCACATACTTGCGCTGCAGCAGCGATTCCCTTACGTTCTTACCTGCGGAGGTTTTCTGTTGCGCCACGCGCGCGGTCTCTTCCATCTCGCGCAACTCAAAGCCGGCCTGCTCTGCGGAGCGGGAGCGTAGCAGCGCTGAATAGGCCTGTTCTTTTTTGCCGCGCCGGAACAGCCAGCGCGGCGATTCGCTGACCATCAGGCTGCCCAGAACAAACAACAACCCCGGCGGTAGCGACACCCAGAAGATGCGTCGCCACGCCTGATCCTTGAAGGCAAACAGAGTAGCTGTGTTCGCGGTAAGCGAGACTGCTTCGACGCGGTAGCTGTAGTAAATTCCCACCAAGGCCGCGGTCACCAGTCCCAGCGTCAGCAACCACTGAAAGATCGCCGTGCCTTTGCCGCGACTCGATGCAGGCAAGCACTCAGCGAGATAAAGCGGTACCACGACGCCGATCAGCCCCCCGCTCATGCCCTGCAGAAGACGGCCAAAAAACAAAGGCCCGTAGCCTTGCGAAAGAGCAATCACTGGAATGCTGAGAACAAAGGTCACGCCACTCAGCACCATCAGCGGCTTGCGACCCATCCAATCCGCCAGTAGTCCCGCGAAGATGGTCGAGAACACTGTGCCCAGCAGCACGGCAGCCACGATGACCGAGAGCTGCGCGGCCGTCAGGTGCGACGTGGCTTCAAGATAAGGCAGGGCGCCCGCAATGATGCCCACGTCGATGCCATAAAGCAGGCCGCCCAGACCAGCAACCAGAAGGAGAAAGCGGCTGTAACGGCTTTTAGCGGAAGAGTCGGCGGACAGAGCAGCGGGGTTCATGGCGGTCATCGGGCTGGTTTTACCTTTTCTGGTTCAGGCGCTGGTCAGTTGCGATTGCGATCAGTATACAGTGATTGAATTCCAGCAAAACGATCAATAAGTTGATTTGAAAAACAGAGGTCCATGCCACTGCGGTTCATACCGCCAGTACGTGCACGCCATTGGCCCTGAAGCCGGCCAGTGCATCCGGGCTGATCCCGGAATCGGTGATAAGAATGTCGATGTCCGCCACCGGGCAGATCAGTGCCGGGCTGATCATGGCAATCTTGCTTGAATCGGCCACCACGACAACCTGCTTGGCCTGGCGAACCATAGCGCGAAAAACAGCGGCCTCATCCGGTTCAATCGTGGTCGCGCCACGCTGCACATCCACGCCGCACGCGCCAATAAAAACCTTGTCGAGAAAGACACCGCTGAGCATCTCCATCGCCGTCGGCCCGGTCAGCGAAAACGCGCCTGCCCAGCGCATGTTTCCACCGGTGAGCGTAACGTCGAGTGCCGCCTGGTGGTTCAGTTCCATGCCGATATTCACGGCGTTGGTGATGACATGAATGCCGCTGCGATGGCGGATGCAGCGTGCCGCCTGCGTGGTGGTCGTCCCCGCGGTAAAGCCCACCGTCTCATGTTCCCGAATCAGCTCGGCCGCGGCCAGGCCGATGCGGCGTTTCTCCTCGGCAAAACGTCCCTCGCGTTCCTGGAAGGATGAGTCGAAGCGAAAAGGCTCATACTGCGTTTGCCCGGCGAGCTTGGCGCCCCCGTGGGTGCGATGAACCAGGCCGCGCTCCTCCAAGCGAGTCAGGTCGCGGCGGACGCTCGCCGTGGAGGCGCCAAGCTGCGCGGCCAGCTCATCGACGGAGGTGTTGCCATGGCGCAACAGCACCTGCAGGATTCTCTTCGCGCGTTGGTCTGTCTTTGTCGACATAAGGAAATGGAGCTTCGGCCGCGATTCTCAAACGTTTTCATTTGCCCTGCGTGGCATGCAGCGCGTGGTTGAGTCCATGCAGTAATGCCTGTACGTTCTCCGCGCTCACGTTGAAGCGGCGATACTCGCGATCACGCAGGTCGCCCATGGACATGCCCTGCTTGCGAAAGTGAACCGGGCTTGGAAATTCGCTGCGGGCACTCGAATGGAATTCGTTGGCGCCCGTGGCCTGGGCAATGGCTCCAATGTTCTCCGCCGTAATGCCGCCGCCCGGCATGATGGCAATGCGCCCGCGAGCCGTCTCGATCATGCGAGCAATTTCAGCCAACCCATTCTGAACGCTGGGAGCGCCGCCGGAGGTAAGAATGCGCGTTGCCCCAGTGGCGATCACGTCGCCGAGAGCAGCGGCCAAGTCGACCGTCATGTCGATAGCGCGGTGAAAGGTCACCGGCAACGGGCTGGCGAGTTCCACTAGCTTGCGCGTGCGTGCCACGTCCACGCAGCCCTGCTCATCGAGCAACCCGAGTACCACACCATCGGCGCCGAGATCGCGCGCATGGATAATCTCTTCCCGCATCACTTCAAATTCAAAATCGGTATAAAAGAAGTCGCCGCCGCGCGGTCGAATCATGACGAACAGATCGATGCTGGCGTGACGCCGCACCGATGCAATCAACCCCGCGCCAGGGGTAATGCCCCCCTCCAGCAGGTCAGAGCAGAGTTCTACCCGTTTCGCACCCCCGCGCTCGGCTGCAATCGCAGACTCCACGGAATCAATGCACACTTCAAGGTCCATGATGAGTGCGTCCCATTTCTATGATTTCGGATCTCGCTGAACATCGTACCATTCAGCAGGGGTCGCTGGCGCGGAATCCCTGCAATTGGCCTCAGCCGCTGATTTGCGCGGCTGAGGCCGGTTGGTTAAAAGGTATACTTCGCGGAAAACTGCAGCCGCCGCTCAGTCGACCGGATGGACTCCTGGCTGGCAATCTGGCCGAACGTGGCATCGGTAATTCCCACATCCGGATTGCCATAACTAACAATGTTGAATGCGTTGAAGGCATCGAAACGGAAGCCGATCATGTGAGTTTCAAAAAGGTGAAAGTCTTTGAACGCGGACATGTCCACATTCAGGAAACCGGGGCCGCGTACCGAGCCGTTGTGTGAAGTGCCGAACGTGTCAGGTGCAGGCACGCCGAAGGCACATGTGCCGTTGTCCACGCCGGGTTGAGTGCAGGGCGTTGCAGAGGGATCGGTGCCGAACCAGTTGTTGATCGATCGGTCTACAATCTTCAACTTGCGATACTGGTTGGGCCGGGAGTTGCCATAGCTGTTCGAGTTGTTGCCCGGCCCAGTCAGTCCTTGCGGAAAGCCTGTGTAACCCACGCCGGCAACGGCGATCTTCCACCCGCCAATGGCTTCATCCACCACGCGGTTGGCGGACGAGAAGTACTCCTTGCCGCGTCCCACAGGCAGCGCATAAACACCCGTGCCGGAGATGTCGTGTTTCACGTCGTAGCCCGCCGGGCCGTCATCGGCGCCGCTGTTGTAGTAGTTCTGGAAGGCGCCGCTGTAGCCGTTGACGTTCAAGGCATAGTTGCCCAGGCTGTTCGTCATGGCTTTGCCGTATGTGTAGTTGACGGTGAACTCCAGGCCATGATTCAGGTGCTGCCGCAACACGGCTTGTAGCGCGTTGTAGTTCATCATGGCGCGTGACTCGGTAATCAGCAGTGAGTTGGGGCCAATGCCGAGCGAAGAATCCTGACCGTTCACGCCAATGTACGGGCTGTTGTAGAACGGAGCAGAAGTGGGATCTCCGTTGACCGCATACTGGTTGACGTTGCCGTAGTCTTCAATGTGCTGGCCCGTTTCTCCCAGGTAGCTAACCTGTAGCGACGTGGCGTGGGCCAACGCATATTCCAGCGTCATGTTGTATTCCTGCACATATGCTGGCCGGATATTCTGCGGATAAGCATTGAAGGTGCCGCCGTACTGCGTGCTGCCGCCGCTGAAGCCTTCCTCCGCGGTACGCGCCGCGGTCACGGCTCCCGGCGTAGGAGACACAACCGACACATTGACCGCCTGGATAAAGGGCGTGATCGAAGTCAGCCTCTGATTGGCAGAGTTGCCTTCAAAGAAACTATTGGCCCCATAGCCGATACGACCCACAAGACGATCGCTAAATTGGTACGCAAATCCAATGTGCGGCATGAACTGGTCGAAATTCGACTTATAGCAAGCACGGTTGCTGCACAATCCGGAACCTGCCGGAGCGCCCACTGGAACCTGCCCCGCATAAAGGATTTGCCCGGTCGTCAGGTCAACCGTTCCAGTCTTGTCGTTTTCCTCGATCCACGGCTCGTCGTATTCGTAACGGCCTCCAAAGTCGATGGTCAACTGCGGAGTGATCCGGAAATTGTCATTGAAGTATCCCGCAATTCGCCATTGCCGCTGACCCACATTGACGCTGGCGAGGGTCGCGGCGGCGGACTGCACGCGGTCCAGCACAAAATCCGCGCCACCGTATCCGCCTGCGTTAGCTGCGCTTGGATTGGCCGTAAACGCGCCAGAGTAGTTCAGCGTGCCCAGGTAGCCGTTATTGTTGGCCGTCGGGTAGTTCACCTGGTAACGCAACGCCTGCACGCCCATGGTCAGTGAATTCTTTCCGCGTTGCCACGTCAACGTGTCCACATAGCTGTAGGTATTGTCGACAAACCCGCCCAAGTCGGCCGTCGTTCCCACGTCGCTCAATCCGCTGATGCCCTGATTGGTAAAGCCCGCAAAAGATTGGTTGGGGAAGGTAATGCCCACCTTGGCGTTGCCGGAGTCTCCGAATGCGCCTGTCGTGTCCTGTGGTACGCCCTCGTTCCAATCCGTGCGGGTGAAGCCGATGCGTCCGGAGTTGACGAGCGAAGGTGAGAATGTGTGAATCCAGTTGCTTCCCACAATCCAGGTGGGGAACAGGTTGACACCCGGAAAGGAGATGGGCAGCACCGGCGTCGATCCGTCGTAAGCCGTGGACATGGAGTAGAAACCACTGATCGTGTCAGCCGAATCCAGGTTGTATTGGATTTTGGCATCGCCCTGGTTATTGGCCTTGTAGTTGCGGGTAAGCGCCTGGTAGTTGTTGGCGGCGATTCCGTCGCTGGGCGTGGCGTTGGGCAACGGGTAGAACTTGGGATTCGCGATCAGAAACTGGGCTACCGGGTTGACGATCGGAATGCCCTGATCATTTTTGTACGGCGCAAAGTTGTTTTCCGGGTCGTAAAGCTGAATCGGATTGGCGGCCGTCAGCAACGCCGAGAAGTCGCCTCCACGCATCGCCGCGGTCAGCACACTGGCCGAGCCGGTCCCCCCGGTGTGATAGCGCGCGGCCAGATAGTCAGCAAAGAAAAACAGTTTGTCGCGAACAATGGGACCGCCGATCGTGCCGCCGAACTGCGCCTGCGAAAACGGGCTCGTTGGAATGTTCTCGTTGCCGTGGGCCCATGAATTGGCGTTGAGCCGGTAGTCCTGCACATAGCCGTACGCCGAGCCGTGAAATTGATTCGTGCCACTCTTGAGAATGCTGAACACGCCCGCGCCGTTCACGTTGCCTGTGTCCACGGGCGAGTCCGCCGTTACCACCTTCACCTCTTCCAGAGCCTCCGGCGCCGGGCTATACGAGATGAGGTTGTTAAACGGCTCGTTCATGTCGATGCCATCGAGCGTGTAGTTGTTCGACTGTGCGCGGTTGCCATTGATGTTGGGCGTGTCGGTGTAATAGGTGCTGCGCTCAATGCTGGTCGTGCCCGAGGTTCCTGCGGTGCTCACCGCTCCAGGCACATAAAGCGTGAGAGCGGAAAAATCCAAACCGTTCAAAGGAAAATTGGAAATCGTATTGGCGGTAAACGTGCTGTCGAGCGTGGGGTCGCTGGTATTGAGAATCGGTGCCGCAGCGGAGACGTTCACCGTGGTCGCGGAACTACCCACTGTCAGCTTAATGTTAAAAGCCGCTGTCTGCCGGGCCTCCAAAGAAAATGGAGGCAGAGTCGCCGCCGTGAATCCGTTGGCCTGCACATTCACCTGATAGTGACCAATCGGCAAAAAGTCGATGCTATAGAGACCTGTCGAATTGGTGGTTGTGCTCGTATCGACGCCGGTGTCCAGGTTATGCGCCGCAACAGTAGCCCCGGCGACCACCGCGCCTGAAGGATCGGTCACTTCTCCTGTGATGGAGCCGCTTACGCTTTGGCCAAGTGCCATGGAGATGCACGCCATCATCGTGAACGCACATCCTAAGACGAGCCGCGAAAATCTGATTTTCATTGTGGCCTCATTTTTGTTCGGTCTGATCCGTCTGTTTTCTTTCTGCGACGGGGAGTGGGATCGGCTCCACGTCGTCAAGGTTGATCTCGCACGACTGCAAATGTCTGGAGATTAGGAATGTTTGAAGCTGAACTAAAAGTCCCGCATGAACTTCTGGCCGTGGAAATAGTCAGTTCGCACGTCCACATATGGACAGAATATTAGCTAAAAAGTGATTAAATAGTCAACATATCTGTTCTTAGGCAGATAAATGAGCAAAATTGATCGAATATAAGGCGAATCCATGAAACACAAATTCTAGCGAGAGACGCAGAAAAAGGTCAGTTGCCGTCCGTAATCTTCTTCCACGGGCCCGAGGCGCCGGGCGTCGAAAGAGCGGAGAAATCGATACTGGTGCGAGGCAACACCACCAGATCGACGCGCCGGTTTTCCGCCCGTCCAGCAGCTGTGTTGTTGGGAGCCACGGGGTGGAACTCCGCATAGCCGGCTGCAGAAATCCGTTCCGCAGGCATAGTCTTCAGTGCCAGAAAAAGGCGAGCAATGCGGGTGGCGCGTGCTGTTGACAGTTCCCAGTTGGAATCGAATTCCGCAGTGTGAATGGGAACGTTGTCCGTATGCCCCTCGACACGCAGGTCATAAGCTGTTTTTCCCAGCGAAGCGGCAATCCGCTCCAGGGTAGGCAGTGTCTCCGGTTTGGGCGTTGCCGACCCCGACGCGAAAAACCCTGCCTCGCGCAGGCTGATCACCAGCCCATCCCGGCCCATGTGAATAGAGACCGTGTGCATGGCGACTTGGCTCGAGAGAGTCTGCGCCAACTCACGATGCAGACGATTCAGGTCGTTCCTGACCCTGGCCGGCGAAAGAATATCCTCGCCCATCACGATGTTCATCGGCACCGCTGCACCGTCGGCGCCGGGCCCCGAGACAGCACCTGCGGAAGGCCTGCGATCAGAGTCGGGAAATAGTCCGAGCGAGCGGAAAGCATTGTCAATCGCCTCCGGAACCTGCATCTGTTTTTTCTGGTCGGCTTTAGCGAAGGCGTAAAGCACAACAAAAAAAGCAAACAGCAAGGTAATGAAGTCTGCGTAGGAGACCAGCCATCGATTGTGAGAAACGTGCTTGCGGGGCGCGCGGCGGCTCATGCGGCGCGCTCTCTTTTGCCTTGCTTCTTGTCGTCGATGAACCCCGCCAGCTTGATTTCAAGCATGCGCGGATTCATCCCCTCCAAAATGGAAGCCACACCCTCCAACATCATCTCGCGACACTGAAGTTCCTCGTAAATGCGAATGCGCATTTTGCCCGCGAAGGGAAGAAAGAAGAGGTTAGCAATGCCCACCCCATAGATGGTGGCTACAAAAGCCACGGCAATCCCGCGCCCCACTTCCTGGATGTTATCCAGATGTTGCATCACCTGGATCAGTCCCAGAACCGCGCCCAGAATGCCGATCGTGGGTGAGAATCCGCCCGCCGATTCGAACACGGCCGGCAGGTGTTCCTGGCTTTCCGTCGTGCAGTCCAGGCTGACGCGCATAATGCGGCGCAACTCGCTCGGTTCCGTACCATCCACGGCCAGCATGAGCGATTGCCGTAGGAACGGATCTCGAATGCTTTGCAAATCGCTGTCCAGCGAGACCACCCCGTTGCGGCGTGCCTTATTGGCGAAAGAGACCAATTGGCGGATCAGTTGATCGTTCTGTTTTTGCGGCGCGGCAAACACATGCCCCAGGCTGCGAAAAGCGGCCACGACGGTAGAAAGAGGGAACTGAAGAAGAACCGCGCCCATGGTGCCGCCGAAGACGATCAAGGCGGCCGTAGGTTGCAGAATCTGGCCCAGGTTTCCCCCTTCGATCAGCAGTCCGGCAACAATGCCCGCAATCGCCAGCAACACTCCGGCAATACTCGATTTGTCCATGAACAGATCCTCCAGAGGTGGGGCAGAGCGCGAGCCAAGGCCGAGTCAGAGATCAGATGCGCAAACACGCGACGACCGTATCAACGGTCCAGTGCCTCAGCGGTCCAGTTCAAGGTTGCGTCCTTTTGCTGGCGCTGCCGTCGGTTGAGCGGAAACATCCAGTGAGGCAATCGAGACCACGCGCTGCAGATCGTCATAAGTCGGCAGCCGCCGCGCAACCACACAAAGCAGACGCGCGCGATAGGCAAGCACCCGTTCAGTGATTTCATCGCAGGGCTCGCGCACAATGATCTTTTCGCCATTAATCAACGTGAGCATGGTGTCCGGAGATGCCTCCGCGGTTTTGATCAGGTCGCTGTTCAGCACGATGGGAATTCCATTGAGCCTTGTAAGTTCGATCATTGCTTTCGAGACTCCTATGACCCAGTTATCGGCGCTGTGTGGCAAAGGGTAAAAAATAAAACTTAAGAAGAAAAACTGTCCGCGTTGGGACAGTTACAAGGGGTAGATAAAGTCCGCAAGGAGCAAGCCGAAGAAGGGGCCAGATGCGACGGTACCCGCGCCGGAGACAGTCACCCAGGGCAAGACAAATAGGGGAGACGCCTTCGCGACGGGCCGTAAATCAACGCGTCCGATAAGGAGAACCCCATGTCCCTGGGTGTTTTAAATAATCTCTCCGCGGTCTACGCGGAGAACAACCTGAACAACACCAGCAATAGCCTGACCACCGTCCTGCAGCAGTTGTCTTCTGGATCGAAGATCAACTCCGGCGCCGACGACGCAGCAGGCCTTTCGCTGGTCAACGGCCTACAGGCCAACCAGCAGGCGCTCACCCAATCGCAAACCAACGCAACAGAAGGCGTAGGTCTGTTGCAGGTTGCCGATGGCGCCCTCTCGCAAGTGACAAGCCTGCTTAACCGGGCCGTGACTCTGGCTACCGAAGCCTCGAACGGCACCCTCAACTCGACTCAGGATCTGGCCGCAAACCAGGAGTATCAGTCGATTCTGTCTGAAGTGTCGAACATCGGCTCGACCACCACCTATAACCAGGAACAGGTCTTCAACTCCAACACCAACATCTACACCGGCGACTCCTCATCCCAGGGTGCATCCGTTGATGCTCTGAATATCCGCTCGCTTTCTTCGTCCAACCTGGGCGACACCGACGGCACCATGGCCTACAGCAGCGGTGCCAACAATGTCTTCCTCGATCTGTCCACCAGCGGCCAGAATGCCGCCGTGACCGATACCCTCGGCACCACCACGCAGACCACCACGATCGCCGTCAGCTATCTGACCAAGGGCGCCAACGGCTCCGCCGTTTCCGCCAGCGCCAATATCAGTGTTGGCGCCGGCACCAATTATGCCAACACCGCGGATGGGCTGATCAGCGCCATCAACAACTCGGGCTTGGGCATCACTGCCAGCTTCGGCACGGCAGCGCAGGCCGGTAGCGGCGCCACCGCCACAGCCGTCGGTGCAAACGCCACCAACTCAGCCCTTCTAACCACCTCTACCGACACCGGCATCATCATCTCCGGCCAGGGTGTGGGCGTAAACAACAACAGCTCCTCCGCCGGATACTCCAATGGCGCCGGTGAAGTGGGCACCCTGACGGTCTCCAGTTCAAGTGACCTGTTGGGCGGCACGCTCGCGGTCACCGGTTCTGACGGTCAGAGCCACTCCATCACCCTGGGTGCGGCCAACTCCACCGATACGTTGGCCAACCTGGAGGCTACCGTCAACGCTGAGAACCTGGGCATCACCGCGTCGATCAACACCGCCTCGGTCACCAACGCCAGCGGAACCCATGCCGCGGGCACGGTGCTGACCTTCACTTCGTCCGACTCCAACGTCACCGTCGCCGGAACCAGCATCACCGACGCGCAGAGCCCCACCGCGCTTTCTCTCACTGCCGCGGTCGGCGCGCAGACAGCAGCGGGCGCCGTGGCCGGCACGCTGACCGCGAACTCGGCCACCGATACACTCACCGGCATCCTCACTCTTACGGCCGGCACCGCGGGCACAACGGCCAATATCAACCTCAACGGCCAGACGGTTACGCAGTTCATGGCGAATGCAACGGATACGGCGGCGGTTACCGCAGCCGGCCTCACGGTCACGGCAAATTCCACCAACACGGAACTGACGTTTACGCAGACGGCGGCACAAGCGGCTGGGGCGACCGTAGCCGTTGCCACCGGCAGCCAAATCCAGGACAGCGCCGCATCGACGGGCGCGGCAGTTGTCTCACAGACCAATGACCTGGGCATCGCTACCGCCGGAACTCTGGGTACGGTGTCGGTCAGCAACGCCAACGACTCACTCAACTCCGGAACGCTGAACATCACCGGGATCGACGGCGTAGCGCAGACTTATACCCTCGGCACGTCTGGCTCCACGGACAATCTCACCGATCTCGCCGCCGCCATCAACGCAGCCAACGGAGCAGCCGACACAGGCGGAATCACGGCCACCGTCAATTCCGCGGGCACCGTCCTCACTCTTGCTGCCGCGGCTTCCGCCGGTACGGGGCCGACAACAGGTGTGGCCGATCCCATGATGTACGGCAGCGGAATCACCACCAGCCTGTCGCTTACAGGCACGCCCACAACGGGCAACAACTCCAACGCCACCACCCTCGGAACACTGTCCCTGCCCACGGGCGGAGCCTCCGGTGATACGCTCTCCGGCTCTCTCACCATCGGCACGGAACAGATCACCCTGGGCACGGCGGCCACCAACTCGACGCCGGGCACGGCCAACATGAAGGAACTGGAAGAGACCATCAACGCCGGAAACTACGGAGTGACAGCCACGCTGAACTCCGCCGGAACGGCCATGACCTTCACCTCGGCTGACTCGAACAACATCAGCGTCACGCCCACCGTCAGCGCCGCGCTCGATAGCAGTGACAGCAGCGCTGCTCTTACCTGGAGCACAGCCAACCAGGGCTCCACTTCTTCCGCGTACTACAGCATCGGCATCAGCGGCGCCGTGGAAGACACCAGCACAGGCGCTAACACAACCACTGCCCTGACCAAAGGCAATTCGTTTGATAACAATGGATCGGGCGGCACGGCAACCATCAGCTACTCCGATGCAGCCGGAGCATCGTTATCGGCGACCGATCTGTCCAACCAGACCGACGCGCAGACAGCCTTGACCGATCTCAACGCGGCCATCGCAGACGTCTCCGCGCAGGATGGCTACATCGGCGCGCAGATCAACACGCTGAACTCCGTCAGCCAGGTGCTCAGCACCCAGCAGGAGAACGTGCAATCAGCGCAAAACGCGGTCCAGGCTACTGACTACGCCTCGGCAACCTCCAACATGTCCAAGTACGAAATCCTCAGCCAGACCGGCATCTCGGCCCTGGCGCAGGCCAATAGCATGCAGCAGGAAGTCACCAAGCTGCTCCAGTAAAAACCCGATCCCCCGGCAGCAGGTCTTCGCCGCCGGGGTTCGCGTTCACCGGATAAATTCATTTTCAAAGTAAATCCATTCAACACTTTGGAGCGTCCCTCTTCACGCAGGAGGGTCGCTCTTTTTTTTGACCGATCCAGCAAGCTGATACCGGCCGATTCCCACTCCTCGAAAATGACCCTAAAGTCCTACCCTTCACGGGCCGATGATACCTTCGGCAAGCGCCAGCAAGGCCGGACTCAACACGTTCTTTTTTCAACGCCATGAGTTTTTTTCAATGCGTTTACGCGTCGGTTGGATGCCTGGCTGCTTAAGTTCTCCAGAGGGAGCGGAAGATGGGCACAGTGGGATTAAGTTTTGGGTCGCCGACCAGCGGCCAGGGCTTTGACGTCAGCTCCACGGTGTCATCCATCGTGGCCAATCTCCAGAATGTCGAGACGCCGTGGAAGACCCAGTTAACCTCGCTCGAAAGCCAGGACACGGCAATATCGAGCCTGGGAACGTTGTTTTCCAATCTCTCCAACGACATGAGCGCGCTGACCGATTTTCAAGGGATTCTTTCCGAAAAAACCGGCTCCAGCTCGGACACCAACGTATTAACCTTGACCGCTGCGGACGCCACGGCAGTAGCCGGAACGTATACCGTGGAAGTGGGCAATCTGGCTCAGACCTCAAGCGGTTACCTGGTGCAGATTTCGAACGCCAGCGATACCATCGCCGGCTCGGTCACGCTTCAGGCAGGCAGCGGCACGGCGGTTACGGTGACCGTCAGTTCCTCTGATAACACACTTGCCGGCCTGGCAGCGGCCATCAACACCTCCGGCGCGGGAATCACGGCAAGCGTGCTCACGGATTCTTCCGGTTCCCGCCTGAGCCTGGTTTCAGGTACATCGGGGGCCAACGGAAACATTGCCGTAACCGCGAATACATTGGCTGCCACGGACAGCGCCGCATTGAGCTACAGCGCTGCCACGGTCAACGATACCGAGGCCTCGACAGGCACCCTGACCGCTCTGGCCAACTCTGCCGATACACTCTCCGGCAACCTGTCCATTCAGGTAGGCAGCGGCACGGCACAAACCATTGTCATCGGCGCCCAACCAAGTTCCGGCGCGGCCGCCAACACCATCTACACAGGCTCCGGCGTCAATACCCTGACCGGCCTGATGGATGCAATCAACTCGGCCGGTATCGGCGTCACAGCATCCGTTATCGATAACAGCAGCGGAGCGCCGAGTCTTTCGCTCACCTCGAATACCACAGGGTCCGCGGGAACGCTCTCCGTTGCTTCCAGCCTCAACGACATCACCGGCACAACCGCACTTGCATACACCAGCCCCGTATCGGGTGAGGATGCCAATCTCACCGTAGACGGAGTGGCGCTCACCAGCGCTTCGAACACCGTGGCCGATCTGATTCCCGGAGTCACCTTTCAGTTGTTGGCTCCGAGCACTACCGGCGAGCAGGTGCAGGTAGTCATCGGCAACGACAACACCGATGTCGAGAGCACCGTGGGCCAGATGGTAACCGACTACAACTCCCTGATCAGCGCCATGAACACCCAGGAAGGCACGGACAGCTCAGGCAACCCGGAGCCTTTGTTCGGTTCGCCGACCCTGACCCTGCTGCAGCAGCAGCTTCTCAGCGGATTGAACTCCTTGAATCCCAACGGCTATCTGACCTCGATCGCCAACTCTTCCGACACGCTCAGCGGCTCCATCAGCATCGCCGTCGGCAGCGGCACGCCGGAGTCCATCGTGATCGGCGCCGCGCCCAGCTCGCCGGCGGCCAACACCATCTATACCGGCAGCGGCGTCAACACGCTCTCCGGCCTGGCCGGGGCCATCAACTCGGCCGGCATCGGGGTTACGGCCAACGTCGTCACCACAAGCACCGGCTCGCAATTGGAACTGGTGTCGGACACGACCGGCTCAAGCGGCACGCTCACCGTAACTTCGGCCATCACCGACGCAACCACCAGTACCGCCCTGAGATACAACGGCAGCGGAACCGACATTAATAGCCTCACCAGCCTGGGCATCAGCGTGAACAACGATGGGTCGTTGACCCTGGACGTAGGCAGCCTGGATTCTGTGTTGAATTCAGACTATAGCGGCGTGGTCGGCTTCTTCCAGAACTCCAACGGATGGGGGCAGACCTTCTCCACCATGCTTACCAACTCCGGCATGAGCACTGGAACAGGAATTCTCGCGCTCTCTTCCAGTTCCAACAGCAACATCGAGTCCACGCTCAACGCCGATATATCCAAGGAAAACAGCGTGATCTCGGCGCAGCAAACCAGCCTGACGGCGGAGTTGAACAGCGCCAACGAGATCATGCAGCAACTGCCCACAGAGCTGGACGGCGTGAACGAGCTCTACTCGGCCATCACCGGCTATAACCAGAGTTCGAACGGCTAACCGCAAACACGTGCCCCGAACTCGCGGCAATCAAGTTACCCCGGCCACCAAAGAACCACGGCCCTGAAAATCAGCCGTGTCCCAGCATCCCGCTTTCGCTTCAAGGAGCAGTCTACGATGGGAAGTTATCAGGAACATGCACTGGAAAGCGCCTCGGCTGTCGACCTGGTGGTAGCGCTCTATGACGGCATTCTCCGCTTCCTGCACGCCGCCAGTTCGGCAGCCGAGCGCGGAGACCAGGCTGCGCGGCGAACGGCCGTCAAGCGCGCCCTTGACATCATCATTCACCTGCAGGCGCGGCTGCGGATGGACGTGGGTGGAAGCCCGGCGCAGGCGCTCAGCGAGTTCTACGCCACCATCTTCGCACAGATTCTGCAGGCCTCGCAGTCGGCCTCGCGGCAGAAGTTTGACCATGCCATCGATTGCGTGCGCAATGTGCGCGACGCCTGGCGCGAGGTAGCCCGCGATCCCGCCGTCAATCCGGCTCCAGCGCAGGCGATCATCATGTCCGGCCGCGCGGAGGCTAGGTTCGATCAGGACGAATACGAAGCCAATGCAGCGGTGGGTTCGCGCTGGAATGCATGACCCGCATTCCCAAACCTGTCTCATCCAGCAACAGTGAGTTCTTCTTCCAGTTGCTGTTTGTGATAAAGGCCAGCGTAGTAGCCGTCCAGGGCCAGCAATTCATCGTGACGCCCGATCTCCACAATTCTGCCGCGGTTGAGCACGGCGATCTGATCCGCATTGCGTACGGTAGACACGCGATGCGAAATCAGGATCGTGGTAGAGGCGGCCGTATAGCTGCCTAGGCCTCCCAGAATGCGCTCTTCCGTGTAAGTGTCCACGCTCGACAGAGCATCGTCCAGGACGAGAATCGCGGGGCGGCGCAGCAAGGCGCGAGCAATGGCCGCGCGTTGCTTTTGCCCTCCGGACAGTGTAACGCCGCGTTCACCCACCATGGTTTCGAATCCCTGCGGAAACTCCTCGAACTCCGTGCGGATGTGAGCGGCTTCCGCGGCTTCGAGCATCTGTCCCACGTTGGCATTTGGCGCGCCGAACGCCAGGTTTTCGCGGATCGTCTCGCTGAACAGGAAAGTCTCCTGCGGCACCATGCCGATATTGCGCCGCAGTACGGCCAGCGGATAATCGCGTACCGGCCGGCCATCGATGAGCAGCGAATCCGGAGGCGCTTCAAACAGGCGCGGAAGCAGATTCACCAGCGTCGTTTTCCCCGAGCCCGTGGGGCCGACGATTGCCAGTGAGGAACCGGCCGGAATCCTGAGCGAGACATCGCGCAGCACAGGCGTCACGCCGTAGCTGAAGTCCAGGTGACGAAACTCTATTTCTCCTCGCAGCACCGTGTCCGGTTTCATGGATAAATCAGCGGAGCGATCGTCGATGGCCGGCTCGGCCTGCAACAGCTCATCAATACGCAGCACGGAGGCGGTGCCTCTTTGAAACAGGTTCACCACCCAACCCACGGCGATGATCGGCCAGATGAGCAGGATCATATATGTGCTGAACTCCACAAAGTCACCCACCGAGATGCGGTGCGCAAGCACCTCGTGCCCACCCACCAGCAGGGTAATGACCATGGAAACACCGAGAATGAATTCCAGCGTCGGCCACAGCATGCCCATCAGTTGCACAAGGCGCAGCGAGCGGGCGATGTACTGGCGATTGAGCTTCTCGAACAGCCCAATTTGCGATTCCTCGCGCGCAAAGGCGCGGATGAGCCGGGCGCCGGAGTAGTTTTCCTGCGCCTGCGCGGAAATCTCAGAAAAACTGGCCTGGATGCGTTCGAAGCGGTCGTGAATCTTGTGACCGAGGTACTGCACCAGGATGCTGGCCAGCGGCATCGGCGCAAGCGCCACGAGCGTGAGCCACGGGCTGATGTGCAGCAGAAAATACAATGCGAACACGGTGAAGAAGACAGTGTTGGCGCTATACATGAGCGCTGGGCCCAGCAGCATGCGCACGGCGCTCAGGTCGTTGGTCATGCGCGCCATCACGTCGCCAGTGCGATAACGCTGATAGAACCCCGAGTCCTGCTTCTCCAGATGCAGAAACAGATCGTTGCGGATGTCGAACTCAATATCCCGTGAAATGCCGATCAGAATCCAGCGCTGAGCGTAGAGGAAGATTCCCTTCGTCAGGGAGATGCCGACCAGCAGGCCCGCAAAGACGAGAATCGCTTCGTGGCTGGCCCGTTGTTTTTGCAGCCTGTCGATAGCCATCCCCAGCACGCGGGGAAACTGCACTGAGACAGCGTTGGTGGCGATGCACGACAGACCGCCCCATAGGTATCCCCACCGGTACCGGCGCATGTAGGCGAAGAGGGGACGCAGTTCGCGAAGCATATGTCTATTGTAAGGGGCCGGCCGCGGGTGCGGACCAGGTGCGTTTTCGGGCCGGGTAGCTAGGTCGGCGTTCGCAGCAGCAGATAACCGCCCACCAGCCCAAACAGCATATCTGAAGACCAGGCGGCCAGCGCCGCGGGCAGGTAGTTGACGTTGCCCAGGGCGCCGAAGAGGCTTTCGACGACGAAGTAGGCCAAGGCTACGCCGA
Source organism: Occallatibacter sp. (assembly GCA_036489415.1). Taxonomy (GTDB): domain Bacteria; phylum Acidobacteriota; class Terriglobia; order Terriglobales; family Acidobacteriaceae; genus Telmatobacter. The sequence goes on from DASXFS010000014.1 coordinate 238,225, forward strand.
TGGCCACGGCAATACCCGTGAGCGAGCCGCGCCTGCCCATCGAGAGCGCGAATGGGATGGCCAGCACGGCCATCACCACGGCCACCAGCGGATAGGCCAGCTTGTGCCAAAGCGCCACGCGCAGCTTCATGGTGTCAAACCCGCTCTGGCGCAGGTCCTCGATATAGCGGTCGAGCTGTCCGAAGTTCATCTCCTGCGCCTGCAGGCTTTCCTTGTTGAAGTAGCCCGGGTCTTCATGGATCTCAGAGAAAGAGGTCGCAGTAAACTCGCGGAAACCGCTGCTGTGGTCGCCCTCAATGTCCTCTTGCCAACCATCCTCAAAGCTCCAGGAGTCCGATTCCGGCTCCCAGACAGCTTTTGCGGCAAAGATGCGCCGGGTCAGCGCGAAGGTGGCCGGATTGAACTCGAAGACGGAAATATTCGCAAATTCATTACGGTCAGCATCGAAGAACCGGTAGTAGAAGATGCGGCCCGGCTCGTTCTTAAGAGGCTGTCCGAAGATCCAATTTTGCTCTGGGTGAGTGACGGTCTGCGGGGGTTTACCTTTGATCACGTTGCGCAGCGCATCCTGCCGTTTGTTGGCCTGGGGTAGATAAAACTCGTCAAACAGAAACAGGCTCACGGCCAGGATGGCGGCGATGGAGACGACGGGCACCACTAGCCGGTAAAGGCTGATACCCGTGGCCTTCATGGCGATGATTTCCGAGTTGCGGTTGAGAACCCCGAATGTGACCAGAACCGCGATCAGCACAGCCAGCGGGGCAAGCTGGTAAATCATGAATGGCGTGAGATTGATTAGATAGTTGCCGACTGTGCTGAGCGGCACGTGGTTGCGCAGGATATCGCCGAGCAAATCAAAGACGGTAAAGACCAGCATGAGCAGCACAAAGCCCAGCAGCACCAGCGCGAACATGGAGAGAAATTCAACGACCACGTACTGATCCAGGATGCGGGGAAAGGTGCCGCGCGACACAGTTACCTTGGGCCGGACGCGCACGCGGGCAAGCAGGCCACTCAGAGGTGCGTCGACCGGTTTAGCAATAGCTGCGGGCTTAGGCGTCCGCGCAGTCCATCCGGCAATAGCGCTGAATGCCTGGCTGCCCCTGGCCATTTGCCAGAGCAGAAAGATGCCGCCGACAGCGAACAGAATGTTGGCCGACCAGACGGCGAGAAATGCGGGAATCCAGTTTTGATGGCCCAGCGCGATGCCAATCAGAGACAGCGAATAATACAGAATGACAAGCAAAATGGTAAACACCCATGCCGAGCTTTTTCCGCCGCGCCGCGAAGTCACGCCCAGGGGCACGCCCACCAGCATCAGAACCAGGCACGCAGCCGGATAGGCAAAGCGCTTATGCAACTCGATGAGAAACCGCTTGCCGTCGGGCCCATGCGTGCGCTCGATGAGCTCATGCATCGGCAGGGCATAGATCGCCGTGTCCAGGCGGCCCAGGTGGCCCTCGTTCTGCTGGCCTGCGGTGAAGGGCAGATCGTTGACGGCAAAGGTGGAGATGTTCGACTGCTCCGGATGGCCTGGGACCGGGTCATTCTCCGTTCCGTTGCGCAACCGCATGAGCAGTTCCTGGGGCGAGTAGCTCACAACTGTAGCTGAAGCAGCCGTAGTAATCTTCGGCGAGCCAGGGTCCGTGATGTCCGCCATGAAGACCTGGCGCCAGTTGGCCGCTCCGGTTCCTGAGAGCACGTTCTGGACGTACAGGACCTTGTCGCGAAAGTCCTCGTAAAAGACGCGCGGCTGGATTTCATAAGTGGCCTGCGAGGCAAGCGCCTTGTCCAGGTCTAGAATCCCTTGGTTGGCGCGCGGAGCGACGTAGAGCGAGTTGACCAGCCCCAGCAGCGTTCCACCCACGGCAATAATGGCTGCCACGCGGACAAAGTAACCGACTCCCAGCCCGGAGGCGCGCATGGCGATGATTTCGCTGTCTGCGGCCAGACGGCTCAACCCCAGGAGAATGCCCACCAGCACGGCCATCGGAATGGTCACCATGAAGAAGTTGGGCAGTAGAAAAAGCACAACTTCAATGGCCGTGGTCAGCGTGGAGCTGTTGCGAACCACCATATTCAGAATTTCCGGCAGTTCCTTCATAAAAATAATGAAGGTGAACAGGGCGCACCCGATAAGCGTGTGAGAGAGAATTTCACCGAGGATGTAACGGGTCAGGATGCGCACAGGCAGGCTCCAACGCTAGTCTACCGTTCCGGGCCTGCTCGTCGGGTCCGTTATGTCCGTTGTTCCTCCACAGCCGGTTGCCAGTTGCGCAGGCGCAGGCTGTTGCCCAGCACGCAAACCGAACTCAACGCCATCGCAGCAGCCGCCAGCCACGGCGTGAGCAGAAGGTGAAATGTCGGATAAAGCAGCCCCGCCGCCAATGGAATGCCAATCACGTTGTAACCCACGGCCCAGAACAGGTTCTGGCGCATGATCGCCAGAGTTTCCCTGGACAGGCCAAGAGCGTCGACGATGGCTGCAGGTTGAGCCCGTAACAGCAGTACGTCTCCCGCTTCCTGAGCCAGATCGGCTCCCGAGCCCATGGCGATGCCGGCGTCCGCCTGTGCCAGTGCTGCGGCGTCGTTGATGCCGTCACCCACCATCGCCACGCGCAGCCCACCTTGTTGCAGAGAACGAATGCGTGCTAGTTTGCCCGCCGGATCGAGTCCGGCCTCGACCTCGGTAATGCCGGCTTGCTCCGCGATGGGTGCGGCTGCGGCCAGCGTATCGCCCGTCAACATCAGCACGCGCAAGCCGGCCCGCCCCAGTGCGGCAACCGATTCAGCCGCGTCCGGGCGCAGTGCGTCGCGGGCGTCGAAATACCCAACTGCGACGTTGTTCAGAGCCATCCACAGGCGGGTTACGCCCGCTTGAGCCTCCCGCACCGGACTCGGCAGCGGAACAAAGAACTCCCGAAACAGCGTCTCGTTGCCCAGCAGACATTCCTGCCCTTCCACGGTCGCGGAAAGGCCGCGCCCCGGATAAATTTGTAGGTCCTGGGCAGGCTGCCACGTCAGGCCAAGAGAGCGCGCCTGATCCAGAACAGCATGCGCCAGTGGATGGTTCGATTGCTCTTCTGCCCCCGCCGCCATGCGCAGCAGGTCGTTCGCCAGCAGCGGAGTCACGGAATGAACCCCAGCCAGCATTGGCCGCCCCACAGTCAGCGTGCCGGTCTTGTCCAGAACCACTGCATCCAGGTGAGCAAGCCTTTCCAGCGCTTCGCCGCCTTTGAACAGCACTCCAAGCTGCGCGCCGCGGCCAACGGCCACCGTCAGCGCCGCCGGCACTGCCAACCCCATCGCGCAGGGGCAGGCAACGACCAGCACGGCCACCGTGTTGGCCATCGCTAGATCAAGCGAGTGGGCCGCGATAAGCCAGACGAGAAATGTAATCGCCGCCAGTGCCAGCACAATGGGAACAAAGATGGAACTGGCGCGGTCGGCCAGTCGTTCCATAGGCGCGCGTGAAGACTGCGCCTGCTCCACCATGCGCGTGATCTGCGCCAGCACCGTGGCCTCGCCCAGCGACTGCGCACGGCACGTCACCGCGCCGTCGTAGTTGAGTGAGCCGGCCAGCACGCGGTCCCCAGGCTCACGCGTCAGCGCCGTGGGTTCGCCCGTGAGCATCGATTCATCCACCGAAGTGCGTCCTTCCAGGATCGCCGCATCAACCGGAAATCGCTCGCCCGGCAGTACCAGAACGCTGTTGCCGGCCCCAATTTCTTCCAGCGGAACAACCGCCTGAATGCCGTTGACGATGCGGCGAGCCGTCACCGGTCGCAAGTGCGCCAGCGAATCCAGAGCCGCCAGTGCGCGGTGCTTGGCGCGCGCCTCAAGAGCCTTGCCCAGCAGCAGAAAGCCGACGATCAGCAGAACCGCATCGAAGTACACCTGCCGGCCTGGAGCGGGGAGAATCGTCGCATAGCCCGACCATACAAACGCCACACCCGTCCCCAGACTCACCAGGGTGTTCATGTTGGTGGAACCGTGTTTCAGTGCGCGCCACGAGTTGACGTAAATACCGCGCCCGGCCCAGACCACAACAACTGCGGTCAGAATAAGAAGAGACCAGCGCAGCAGCGCCGGCGGCAACACATAGAGCCAGGGCGCCAGGTCCATCAAGGTGTGATCCAGCGAACCCATATCCGCGCCGAGCGGCATAGCCAGCACCATGGCCGCAGCACCGGCAGCCAGCGCTACCCACGCCTTGCGCGCCGCCGCAGCCGTATTTTCGTCGTTCGACGAAGGCTGTGAAGCATCCGCATTCGTGCGTGGAAGCACGGCGTCGTAACCCGCCGCGCGAATCGCCCCAACCAGGCTTGCAGGCGTAGTAGAAGCCGGGTCGAACACTACGCTGGCGCGATTGGCCATCAGATCCACGTGCGCGGATTGAACTCCAGCGGTTGAACTGAGCGCAGTTTCCACATGATGCTGACACGAGGCGCACGTCATGCCCAGAACCGGCAGCGTAATCGATTCCGCCTTAGGGGAGTTCACCTAGTCTTCCAGTCGCGCGGGATAACCCGCCTTGGCCAGCGCGGCCACAGCCAGATCGACCGCCGCGGGGTCATTGCTGGAGCGAACGCGGGCAGCGCCTACGCGGACATCCTTCACCTCCAGGCTTCCCGTCGAGGCCAACGCCTGGCTCACGCGGCGTATACAAGACCCGCAGTGCATGTTGTCGATTCGCAGCGTAAATTCTGACATAGGCGTTTTTTCCGTTTTGTGCCTCTTCAGTTCTGTTCGATGATACCGTGCGGTGAAAAGGTGCAGGCCGCAGTATTCGTGCAGACTACACCGTTAAGAGCCCGCTTGCGCAGCAGGGTGGCTCAACCTCTATGGTAAGAGAGAGTTTTGAACAGACACACGGAGGCGAGATGCAGCGGGAATTTCCCCAGACGCCCTTGGTAGGCGTCGGCGCGGTGGTCGTCGATCAGGACCGGGTCCTCCTGGTGCGGCGTGGGCGCGAACCGCTGAAGGGCCATTGGTCGCTGCCGGGCGGTCTTCTGGAAATCGGCGAGCCGCTTACCGCCGGCGTGGTGCGCGAGGTGCGCGAAGAAACAGGGCTGACCGTAGAACCCGTCGAACTGGTCGAACTGCTGGACCGGATTGATCGAGTCGGAGAGCGAGTCCAATACCATTATGTGATTGCCGATTATCTGTGTCGCTTAACAGGTGGCCAGTTGCAAGCAGCCTCCGATGCCGACGCGGTGCAATGGGTCGAGCGGTCTCAGTGGAATAGTCATAGCGCCTTGAAGCTCGATCCAGTCACGGTACGCGTGATTGAGGCAGGCTGGCAACGGATGCGCGAGATAGAAAAGGACAGGGAGGGCCGCTGAGCTTGGCGAAAAAGTTGTTGTGGGGATTCGGACTGCTCCTGGCGCTTGCTGCCGCCGGGTTCTGGGAGCGCCCCGTAAGCTACTTCGACGAATCGATGTATATTCGCGACAGCCTGTCGGGTGTTGAAAACCACCAGGTCACGGTCGCAGGCCATCGCATTCATTACGAGTCGGAAGGCCCGTCCGCGGGACCGGTTGTTGTCCTGATCCATGGATTGGGCGGGCGTGCCGAGGACTGGCGCAACTTGGCGCCCTACTTGGCCAAAGCTGGCTTTCGCGTCTACCTGCCGGATCTGCTCGGCTACGGCCGCAGCGCCAAGCCCACGGATTTCTCCTATTCCGTGCATGATGAAACGGCCGTCGTCATCGGCTTCCTCGATGCCCTGAAGCTCAGCCAGATAGATCTGGGCGGCTGGTCTATGGGCGGCGCAATCGTGCAGCATGTAGCCGTGGATCATCCCGAGCGCGTGCGGCGGCTCATGCTGTTCGATTCCACCGGGCTTTTCGTCCTGCCAAAATGGAACATCGGACTCTTTACGCCCACTACGCCTGCTGAACTCGATCAACTGGACGCGCTGCTTATGCCCCATCCGCCAAAAATCCCCGGCTTTATCGCCAGGGACATTCTGCGCGTCTCAGACGCGAGAGCCTGGATCATTCATCGCGCCATCGACTCCATGCTCACCGGCCAGGACGCAACCGACAACCTGCTGCCGCAACTGAAAATGCCTGTGCTGCTCGTCTGGGGTGCCGATGACCATATCATGCCGCTCAGCCAGGGCGAGACGATCCACCGTCTTGTCCCCCGGTCCGAGTTCGATGTCGTACCTGGCTGCGGCCATCTCGCGCCCGGCCAGTGCGCGCCCCAGATGGCCCCTGTGGTCGTCGAATTCCTGAAGCGATAAGCTACGTGAACAGGCTCTAATTCAAAGAATTTTTACCGCAAACTTGTCCTCCGCTGTTCCTGCAGAAATGTGCGCGTCTGCTCCAGAGCTCTCGCCGGAATCCTCGTCGATTTCGCGATCCAATGCATTGTCCTAGGAAAAATCGTAAGTCCCTCGGGGGCCAGCGCGCGCCCGACCCCAGTAACCATGGCCCGCGAGAGTGCAGTCGCCAGCCCTACGCTTCGGCTCAGGTGTGCGCGCAGCATCCTGTGGTAGTCCTCGGCGCTTTCCCCGCCAAGATACATCTGCGCTGCCAGCGTCCCGCTGTGCAAGGCAATTGCCATGCCGTCCCCCGTGAATGACGGAATAACCGCAGCCTGATCACCCACAGCCCAAAGACCAAGTGACCGTCCAGCCAGATACCCGTAAGGAATCGACGAAACAGCCAAAGGTCGCTCCCACAGCGCCGATGCGCCCCGCAGCCGTTCAGCGATGTGCGGGTTTTCATCCTTGATAGCACTCAGCAACTCAGGCCAACCGCCAAGCTTGTGCAACGCCGCACGGCGCACCACAAGGCAGAAATTCGCCACATCGCCCTCTACCAGTGAAAGCCCGCCGTAGCCGCCGCGAAAAAGGTAGAGCTCAATCCACTCGCGCAGCGCTTCCGTCTGGCCCGCGGCCAGCCTCCAATGCAGTTTGAATCCCACCAGGTCACCATGCGGCCCCGGTTCGCGTTCCAGACCTCGCAGATCGTGCTTTCCGTTGGCTAAAAAAACCGTAGGAGCAGTCCACGCGTCTCCGCCCCGCAGTGAGACCTGCCACAGCCCGTCTTGTGCAGTGAGGCTCTCGACAAATGCACCCCGTTCCACACGGCATCCCGCTTCCGCCGCTCGCGCCAGCAGCACTTCATCCAGAACGCAGCGTGAAACAGACAGAGCCGTAAACGGCAACGCCGTCTCAACCATACGTTGTTGTGAAGTGAGACGCACAAAACGGATGGTCTGCGCCCCAAGACCGAGCGGATCGACGCCGGCCAGTTTCAGATACCCCACCGCCTCCGGGCTCAGAAACTCGCCGCACACTTTGTGATGCGCGGCTCGCTCACGTTCCAGCAGCGTAACCGCGCGCCCAGCCGCAGCCAACTGTGACCCAACCATCGACCCCGCAAGGCCGCCTCCGATCACGAGATGCTCTGCGGTTTGAGGCGGCATGCTCACGGTTTTATCCTCCGCGCCACGCACAGCCGCGCTGGTTTGAAGGGCTGAATCATAAAGCTCCCATCACCAAGCCCCGCCGCCGCGCACATGCTCAGCCAGTCAGCCGCAACAAATGAGCGCGCAATCGAAACCGGACCATCGTACTGCACAAAAGGATGCAGCCGCATGACCTTCGCAAAGGCGCGAAAGAAATAGTAGGGAACTGCCGCCCGCGAAAGATCGTTGATGAACCAACCAACCCCCGCATGGCATTCCATCCACTTCAAGAATTGAACAATCTCGTCTTCAGTAAGGTGATGAGTAAACAGGGAACTAACAACCAGGTGCGGTGTCCGTGGTGGCTGGTAAGTCAAAATGTTCGCGGTAATCCAGCGAATCCTGCTTGATGCCGGTGTAGTCTCGGCAGCAATTGCAGTTGCGTCCGGGTTGAGATCGAGACCAACCAGATCCACAGCGATATTGTGGTCACCAGCCCACCGCTCAATGCGCCGCAGTCCATCCCCGTAGCCGCAGCCCACGTCGAGAATGCGCAGCGGTTCCGCGAGAGTCGCGAGAACTGGTGCAAGTCCGTTCAACCAGGCCAGCACAGGACGATAAGCCAGTGTCCACCGATTGGTGCGGGCAATGTCGCTCAAGCACGCGCGCAGAACATCCCTGCTGCACGGCTCATCCATCAATTCGGTAAGTTGCGCGCGATGACGGAAATCCGGAGGGTTAGGCTGCATGGAACAGCATGGTTTCAGCAGTCAGGCCGGGTCCAAACGACATCGCGCATCCTCGTTGGCCGCTCTGCGCGCGCTGCATAATTTCCTGAAGCACAAACATCACCGTTGCCGAAGACATGTTGCCGTACTGAGCCAGAACATTGCGAGAGGCAGAGAGCGCATCGTCCGGCAATGCAAGCCCCTTTTCCACCGCGTCAAGGATAGACCGCCCGCCCGGATGCACGGCCCAGAGATCGATGTCCAGCGGATCTCTACCGTGCGTTACTTGCCTGCCCAACTGCTTGAGCGCGCCGCCAATTTCGCCCGGAACCTGTCCGGAAAGGTGCATATCAAAACCGAGTTCGCCGATGCGCCATGTGATCAGCGGCCCGGTCCCAGGGATGTTGAGCGCCAGAAAACTATCGATCGCCAGACCCTTGGATTCAGCGCTCACCAGCGACGCCGCACAGCCGTCGGCAAACACCAGGAACGACAGCACCTGTTCCAGTTCGCTCGTCTCTTGAAAGTGTAGTGAACAGAGTTCAATGTTCAAAACCAGCACGCGTGCGTCTGGTTCAGAGCGCACAATGTGACGGGCAGACTTGAGCGCGTTGATCGCCGCATAACAACCCATGAACCCGATCATCGTTCGTTCTACCGACGGGTTGAGGCCAAGATGATTCACCACCTCAAAGTCCAACCCCGGCGCGTAAAGCCCTGTGCAGGAAGTCACAACCACGTGGGTGACGGCGCGACGATCCTCTTCCGTCAGCGCGAGTTTATCCAATGCGCTATGCGCCAGCCGCGGTGCAAAGCTCTCAAAGAACTTCATCCGCCGCGCAGTTACCGGAAAATTCCCTGGCTCATAAACCTGCTCTACGTCTTTCCAGCGTCCATCCCCGGTGGTCACAGGCTGCACGAATGAGTAGCGATGCTCAATGGCCGACAGCCGCGCCATGCGCCGAAACAGATTGCGGAATGTGCCTTCGGGAAGCATCCCGGTCGCAAAGCCGATGAAAGCCTGGTGTACGTCGTGCGGGGGAACCGCGGTCGCGATGCGATTGATAAAGGCAGTTGTCATGTTCGCTCATCTCGGGGAGGGATGATGCTCTTTTCGATGCGTTCAGTGCAGTCTACACTCCAGCTAGCATCGATTTGTCACCCGCTTGTCACCGGAATCGAAGAATCTTGATAGTGTCAATGCAGGGAGGAACGGAAGTTGGCGATCATGGCCGAAAGCTGCGTGATGGCGCCGGCAAAGTGCCCAGGTTGTCTTCATACTGCCTCCTCAACCGCGATCAATTGGCACGACTTATTGCGGGGCTCTGCCGCGGTCTTTCAGGTTCATGTCGACGTTCGGATTGCAGATAGGGCCCTTCCAGCGAAAGTCGGATTTGGAACTCATTTGAGTAGTCTTCCCGTTCATCGTCATCTCGAGGGTGCCGGTCGAGATCATGTGCGCCAGTCCGTCAAAGATCAGTTGGAATCTGCCCGTCACCTGATATGTCCGCCCATTGCAGGACATTGAATAACTTCCGCCGCCCGAATTAATGGTGATTGCGCGCAGGGTGCATGACGGGTTGCCATTGAGCGCCTTCGACCAGGTCTGATCGTTCATGCAGTAGAGCATGGTCGTAGGCGGCCCGCCAGGATTCGTCGGATTGGAAACCGTGGCCGTCCATTCGCCCGAACGCAATGGAAATTTCTGCTGTGCTTGGCAGGCAACACTCGCCAAGGCGACAGCAACGGACAACACAAACCATCTGATGGAGGTCATAGTACCCATCCTTTGTCCTCGAGGCCAAGACGCAAGCCTGCCGGTTCATGCACGTTGTTGTCAATCACAAAACAGCATTCGAACCGGCAGGGATGGGTCAACGAATGATCATCGCCAAAAGCTTATGAGAAGGCTAAACGCCAATCACAGCGCATAGCTCCTTCACAGCCTCAGCGCTCTTCTTGAGCGCGGCGTCTTCTTCCGCGGTCAGTTTGATCTCGATGATTTTTTCCAGGCCCGCCGCGCCCAGTTTGCACGGCACGCCGATATAAAACCCATCGATGCCGTATTCGCCTTGCAAAAAAGCAGCGCAGGGCAGAATCTTCTTCTTGTCCTTTAGAATAGCCTCGACCATCTCCGTGGCCGCCGCCGAGGGAGCATAATAAGCGCTGCCCGTCTTCAGGTGCTTCACAATCTCAGCCCCGCCGTCGCGCGTGCGCTGAATCAAAGCCTCAAGCCGGTCTGGCGCAATCAACTCCGTAATCGGGATACCCGCGACCGTCGAATAGCGGGCCAACGGCACCATCGTATCGCCATGCCCGCCCAGCACAAATGCTGTCACGTTCTCCACGCTGACGTCGAGTTCTGCCGCAATAAACGTGCGGAAGCGCGCCGAATCAAGCACGCCGGCCATGCCAATCACCCGCTCGCGGTTAAACCCCGCCTGCCGAAACGCCGCTTGCGCCATCGCGTCCAGAGGGTTTGAAACGATAATCAGGATCGCCTCCGGCGATTGCGCCACTACCTTCTGCACTACGTCCGACATGATCTTGAAATTCGTATGCAGCAGGTCGTCCCTGCTCATGCCCGGCTTGCGCGGAATGCCCGCGGTGATCACCACGATATCGGAGTTCGCCGTAGCCGCATAATCGTTCGCGCCCGTCACGCTCACATCGCGCTTCTCAATCGGCAAGGCCTCCAGCAAATCCAGAGCCTTGCCCTGCGGAACGCCCTCTACCACGTCGATCAGGACTACATCGGCCAGTTCCTTGGCCGCAATCCAGTGTGCGGTCGTCGCGCCCACGTTGCCGGCGCCCACGATACTTACTTTTTTCCTCATCCGTTGTTCTCCTCGGAGACTGGGTCTCCCGACGTTTCGCAGACGCCAACTGATCTTTGACCCCTGATCTCTGTGTTTACATATTGCCGATGATGCGCTTGGCGAACTCGCTCGTGCCCACCTTCGTCGCGCCGGCCGTCTGGCGCTCAAAGTCGTACGTCACGAACTTCTGTTGGATGGTCTTCTCCATCGCCGTCTCGATCAGCTTCGCCGCTTCCTTCCAACCGATAAAGTCCAGCAGCATCACTCCCGAAAGAATCACCGAGCCGGGGTTGATGACATCCTTATCGGCATATTTCGGCGCTGTTCCGTGCGTCGCTTCAAACACCGCGTAGCCATCGCCGATATTCGCGCCCGGCGCAATGCCCAGCCCGCCCACCTGCGCCGCCGCCGCGTCAGAAATGTAGTCACCGTTGAGATTTGTCGTCGCCAGAATCGAGTAGTCTGAAGGCCGGATAATGATCTGCTGAAAAATAGAGTCAGCAATGCGGTCGTTGATCAGGATCTTCTTCTTCCAAGCGCCGTTCCCGTGCGACTTCCCAATGGTTTCCAGCACGCTCTTGATCTCGGCATACAGCTCGTCGCGGAAGGCCTGGTTCCCAAACTCAAGCCCCGGCTCAATCAGAGCCGCATTCTCTTCAACCGTGATGCCAGGCTTCGCATCCACGTTCCCCAGAATCCAGCTTTCGCGCTCGGTGACAGTCTGCTCGCGGAACTCTTCCACCGCAACCTCATAACCCCACTCGCGGAACGCGCCCTCGGTGAACTTCTGAATGTTGCCTTTGTGAACCAGCGTCACCGTCTTGCGTCCCGTCTCAATCGCGTGCTGAATCGCACGCCGAACCAGCCGTTTGGTGCCGAAAATAGAAATCGGCTTGATGCCCACGCCCGAGTCCTGGCGAATCTTTTTCTTGCCGCCCTTCAGCAGGTCGTTGTTGATGAAGTCGATGATGCGCGCCGCATCGTCCGATCCCTGCTTGAACTCAATGCCCGAGTACACGTCTTCCGTGTTCTCGCGGAAGATCACAATGTCCACTTGCTCCGGATGCTTCACGGGGCTGGGCACGCCCTGGTAGTACTTCACGGGCCGCACGCAGGCGTAAAGATCCAGAAGCTGGCGCAGCGCCACGTTCAGTGAGCGAATCCCTCCGCCAACCGGCGTCGTGAGCGGCCCTTTGATCGAAACGCGCAGGTCGCGCGCCGCATCCACTGACTCGTCCGGCAGCCAGGTTTTAAACTGGCGAAATGCTTTTTCGCCGGCAAAGATTTCGAACCATTTGATCGAGCGCTTGCCGCCATAAGCCTTCTCGACCGCCGCGTCAAATACCCGCTGCGACGCCTTCCAAATGTCGCGGCCCGTGCCGTCGCCTTCAATAAAAGGAATAATGGGATGATTGGGAACTTCAAACTTCCCCTCGCGGTATTCAATCGGTTTTCCATCTTTAGGAAGTTCAAGTCCGTTGTAAGTGTTTGGCATAACTTTTTGAGGGGTTCCTTTCCACGCGTCGTCAAGCTTGAGGCTAACACCTGCAAATTAGGGGTGGCAATGGCGGCCAAACCAGAGTTAGCGAAGCCCAGGCCCGTGAATGTGAGATGAAATTGACCCAGGCGCTGTTACGACCCGCCCAAATGCGATAGACTCATGCGGGAACGTCCAATGGGAACCCCAATCTTTACACTCACGGAGGATACATAGGAATTGGGAAAAAGCATGGTCCCGAAGAAGCTCTTCTTCACCAAAGGCAAGGGCACTCACAAGGAGCGGCTCACATCCTTTGAGCTCGCCCTCCGCGACGCTGGAATCGCCTCGCAGAACCTGGTGCGTGTTTCTTCCATCTTTCCGCCGCGCTGCAAGGTCATCACGCGCAAAGAGGGATTGAAATACCTGAATCACGGAGAAGTAGTTTTCTCGGTGATCGCGGAAAATTCCACGCGCGAACCGCACCGACTGGTCGTCTCCAGCATCGGCGTGGCCATTCCCGCTGACCGTGACACCTATGGCTATCTGAGCGAGCACCACAGCTTCGGCGAAACCGAAGAGCAGGCCGGCGAATATGCAGAAGAGCTCGCTGCGGAGATGCTTGCCACCACCCTCGATGTGGATTTTGACCCCGACAAGAGCTGGGATGAGAAGAAGGAAATTTATCGCATCTCCAACAAAATCGTCCGCACCAGCAACATTACTCAATCGGCCGTCGGCGACAAGCGCGGCCTCTGGACCACCACCATCGCCGCTGCGGTCTTGATCCTGGACGAATAACTGATGCATTGACACTCCAACAATGAGGCCAATTCCGCCCAGCGGAGTTGGCCTTGCTGCATCAAGCGCAAAGTAAAATTGAGGGCTGAAGGCAAATGACGCTGAACGCGCGTAAATACACCGTAGGCCTAGTCCAGATGCAGATGGGCCCGGACCCCGAAGCCAACTTCGAGTCGGCCATCAATCACGTGCGCAGCGCCGCGCACCAGGGCGCAAACATCGTCTGCCTCCCCGAACTTTTTTGCACCCAATACTTCTGCCAGCGCGAAGACATTCGCCTCTTCGATCTCGCCGAATCTATCCCCGGTCCCTCCACTGCCAAGCTCGCTCAAGTCGCCCGCGATTCGCGCGTCGCCATCGTTGCCTCGCTCTTTGAGCGCCGCGCCGCTGGCCTCTATCACAACACAGCCGTCACGCTGAATGCGGATGGAGTCATCGCCGGCGTCTACCGCAAGATGCATATCCCCGACGATCCGCTCTACTACGAGAAGTTCTACTTCACCCCCGGCGACCTGGGTTTTCAGGCCGCCGACACGGCCTTTGGCCGCGTCGGCACGCTGGTCTGCTGGGACCAGTGGTATCCGGAAGGTGCGCGTCTCACCGCCCTCCAAGGCGCGGAAGTCCTGTTCTATCCCACCGCCATCGGCTGGCATCCCGCCGAGAAAGAAGAGTTCGGCACAGCCCAGTACGAGGCGTGGCAAACCATCCAGCGCGCCCACGCCATTGCCAACGGAGTCTACGTTGCGGGCGTCAACCGCGTCGGCGTCGAGCACGGCGACATTCTAGGAAATCGTGCTGCGGGGCCTGGCCTTGAATTTTGGGGCGGTAGCTTTCTCGCCGATCCGTTCGGCCGCATCATCGCCAAAGCCTCGCACGACAAGGAAGAAGTCCTGCTTGGCGAAATCGACCTCGCGCTCATGGAAGACACTCGTCGCAACTGGCCTTTCCTCCGCGACCGCCGCATCGACGCCTATGCTCCCATCACCAAGCGCTACATCGACCCAGTGAACTCCTGGCCCGCCGACGGCGACTCAAAGTAACTGTCCGGGTCTCGTGTATTGTTGGTTCGATGTAAATGAATCCAACTGCAAGAGCAACGCAGTCCTCGACAACTCTCAAGAACTTGTCATCCTGAGCGAAGCGTACTTCAGCAGAGTCGAAGGACCTGCTGTTGCTTTTAAAATGTTCGTAGGGCCCGACGTACTTAGAGACCATCATCCATGACCCAAACCCCGCGCCAGCAAAACTACCGCATGCCCGCCGAGTGGGACCGCCACGAAGCCACATGGCTGGCGTGGCCTCACAACCCTGAAGACTGGCCCGGAAAATTCCAGGCCATCCCCTGGGTCTATGCGGAAATCGTGCGCCTGCTCTCCAGGCATGAGCGCGTTCACATCCTCGTCAACGACGCCCAATCCGAACAGCGCGCCCAGAGCATCCTCCATCGCGCGGGCGCAAACATGTCGGAGGTTATCTTCCACCACTGGTCCACCAACCGCGTCTGGACCCGCGACTCTGGCCCCATCTTCGTCCGCAACCAGGCCGGCCGCGTCGCCCTCACCAACTGGCATTTCAACGCTTGGGCCAAGTATTCCGACTGGCAGCTCGACGACCAAATCCCCACCTGCGTAGCTGAATTCCTCAACATTCCTTCCTGGCAACCCGAAGTCCAAGTCAAAAATGGAGCGAAGCGCCGCCTCGTGCTCGAAGGCGGTTCCATCGACACCAACGGCGAAGGAATCCTGCTCACCACCGAAGAATGCCTGCTCAGCAAAGTTCAAGAGCGCAACCCGGGCGTCAGCCGTGAACAACTGGAGCAAGCCTTTCACGACTTTCTCGGCATCGATCAAGTTATCTGGCTCGGTCGCGGCATCGCCGGGGACGACACCCACGGTCACATCGACGACATCTCCCGTTTCGTAGCGCCCGAAACCATCGTTACCGCCGTCGAGCCCAATACCGACGATCCCAACCACGAGCCTCTTGTCGAAAATCTTCAATGCCTCCAAGCCGCGCGCACCCCCGCCGGAAAGCAATTCACCGTCGTCGAGCTTCCGCTGCCGCACCCCGTCGTCTTCCGCAGCCAGCGTCTCCCTGCCAGCTACGCCAACTTCTACATCGCCAACGGACTGGTGCTCGTCCCCACCTTCAATGACCCCAACGACCGCGTGGCGCTGGCCATCTTGTCCGAGGTTTTCCCCAATCGCGAGGTCATTGGCATCCACAGCGTCGATCTGGTTTGGGGCCTGGGAACACTCCACTGCATGACCCAGCAGCAACCGGCGGGCCTCGCATGATCACCGATCTCGAAGCCATGCAGGCCGCGCTGGCCGAAGCCCATCAGGCCGCCGAGGCCGGCGAAGTCCCCATCGGCGCCGTCCTGGTCCACAACGGCGCAATCATCGCAAGCGGCCAAAACCGCGTCCTCCGCGGCCTGGACCCAACCGCGCATGCCGAAATCGTCGCAATGCGTTCTGCCGCTCAGGTCCTCGGCAATTACCGCCTCAACGGCTGCACGCTCTACGTGACGCTTGAGCCTTGCGCCATGTGCGCCGGCGCCATGATCCACGCACGCCTCGATCGCCTTGTCTTCGCCGCAGCCGACCCCAAAGCCGGTGCTGCGGGTTCTGTGCTCGCCGTGCTCAATCATCCGCAACTCAATCACCAGATGCAAGCAGAGCAGGGAATCCTCGCCGAAGAATCGTCGGAACTGCTGCGCAGCTTCTTCCGCCAGCGCCGCACGCCTTAGATACGCGTCAATATCTTCAGCCGTTCCGCTTCCGCCGGCCACTTCTCCACTAACTCGGCATAACTCCCACGGCGATAATCGGCAAAATCGAAGCCCGGTGTTACCGTGCAGCCCACAAGTGCCACTTGGCCGTCGCCGATCAGTCGTGTCCCCTGCCAGACGCCGGCCGGCACAACGAGTTGGACATGCTGCCCAGCCTCCAAATCCGGCCCAAGATTGAACACAGCAGAGCGCCCATCAGCGTAAAGCTGGAGCATTTCAACCGGATCACCCAGATAGAAGTGAAATATCTCATCCGAATCCAGCACGTGCATCTCGGAGAATTCGCCCGGCTCCAGAAGGAAGTAGATGGCCGTCCCCGCCGCGCGTCTTCCGCGAGGCAGATCGATCGTTCCAGCCGAGGCATACGTGCGGCGAAAAAACCCGCCTTCGCGTGGATGCGGCTGAAGACCCAGGTGCGACTTGATCTCGTCTGCGGTCACGCCCCCGATGTTACCAGCCAAAACGCAGTAAAATGAAAATTATGATGGTGCAGGTTTACACGGCTGCCTGGTGCCGGGATTGCCGGGCCGCCAAGCAGTTCCTTGAGTCGCACGGAATTGCGTACACAGAGATCAACGTGGACGATGATCCGTCTGCCTCCGCGGAGGTGCTCAAGCGCGTGGGCAAGCGGGCAATCCCACAACTGGTCATTGACGGCGAGTGGTTCCAACCCTACAAGCCAGGCTGCGGCCTGCTTTTTGACGAACTGCATATCCGCTTGAGAATTCCTCGCAGTTAAACAGATACTCACCTTACAATCGAAGGTTGCCTAATCGAGAGTTGGCGCAGAACGTAACGCCACTCCGCCCAATGCCGCTCTGCAAAAGGAGTTCTCCGTTGATCGAACGCTACACACGCCCGGCAATGGGCAATATCTGGACTGAAGAATCCAAATACCGTTGCTGGCTCCAGGTCGAGTCCGCCGCCAGCACTATCCTCGCGGAAGCCGGCGTCATCCCCGCCGACGCTGCGGAAGCCATCGCTACCAAAGCCAGTTTTTCCGTCGCTCGCATCCAGGAAATCGAGGCCGAAGTCAAGCACGACGTCATTGCCTTTACTACGGCAGTTGCAGAACAACTAAAAGATCAAGGGCTCGGAGAGCAGTCCCGGTGGTTGCATTACGGCCTCACCTCCAACGACATCGTCGACACAGCTCAGGCTCTTCAAGTCAAAGAAGCCTCTGTGCTCATCGCTGCCGGTCTCAGCAATCTCCTCGCCGTTCTCAAGCGCCGTGCCTTGGAGTTCAAGCACACCCCCACTATCGGCCGCACCCACGGTATACACGCCGAGCCCACCACCTTCGGCCTCAAGCTCCTCAACTGGTATGCGGAAATGCAGCGCAACCTCGTCCGCTTCGACTCCGCAGCGGAAGACATGCGCGTAGGCAAGCTCTCCGGCGCCGTCGGCACTTTTGGTCACCTGAAACCGGAACACGAGGAAAAGATCTGCGCCCGCCTCGGCCTCAAGCCAGCGCCCGTCGCCACTCAGGTCATCCAGCGCGACCGCCACGCCGCTTACATCTCCACGCTCGCCCTCATCGGCAGCACCCTCGACAAAATCGCCGTCGAAGTCCGTCATCTCCAGCGCACTGAAGTTCGCGAAGCGCAGGAGTACTTCAGCGAAAAGCAGAAGGGCTCTTCCGCCATGCCGCATAAGAAGAACCCCATCACGAGCGAACAAATCAGCGGCCTCGCCCGCGTCCTCCGCTCCAACGCTCAGGCAGCCTTTGAGAACATCGCCCTCTGGCATGAGCGCGACATCTCCCACTCCTCCGTCGAGCGCGTCATCTTCCCCGACTCCACCATCCTCACCGACTATCTTCTCGCCAAAACTGCCGACCTCATCGACCGCCTCCTCGTCTACCCCGAGCGCATGAAGAAGAATCTAGAATCCACTGGCGGCCTAATCTTCAGCGGCCAGTTGTTACTCGACCTGGCCGAAGCCGGCATGCTTCGCGAAGACGCCTACCGCTTGGTCCAATCCCACGCCATGCGCAGTTGGAAAGAGGATTTAATCTTTCGCGATGAAGTAGCCCACGACGAAAAAATCACCGCACTTCTAACCGCGGATCAACTCACCAAAACCTTCGACTACACAAGACAACTAGGCAACGTCGATGCCATCTTCAAACGAGTGCTCGGCTAATCGAATCGAGGTGATAGCATCCTGTGGTTGATATCGTCTCGTAAGCAGGAGGTCTCAATGAAGTTCCTCGTTTGCGCATTATGTGCAATCAGCAGTGCCATCGCCTTCGGTCAACAACAGGCCATGCAGCCCGCGGATGCCTTGAACAAACTGGTCTTTATGCGAGGCAATTGGGCCGGTAAGCAGGATTTCAATACCGGCGGTGCAGCGATGGTTGGCGATGCCACCGACAACATAGCGCTGGGGATTGCGGGCAAGTACCTCTGTGAGACACTGTCAACCACACTGCCTGGCCGCAAGCCAACCGACACGCGCCACTTCATCTCTTATGACAAGCAGAGTGAAAAGTACACCGCTTGGTGGTTCAACGACACGTCTTACCATCCAATGGCGCTCACCGGCGAACTTGCCGGCAGCAAGCTCGTGCTCATGAGCGATTCCTCTGGACCAGGGCCCGTGTTACGCGCTACGTATGAACGCCTGTCGGTCGACAAGCTCACGTTCCTGCTGGAGATGAAAGACGGGGATCACTGGAACCGTCTCTTCCTGACCACCTATCTGAAGACGGGCCCAGGAAAGTAACACAGGTCCAATGCATCGCAGAGGGGAAGTTTTCGCGTGGACGGGCTGAATCTGACAATCGCGACCACCGGCGCCTCCGGTGCCATCTTCGCCCGCGAAGCACTGCGTGCGCTGGAGGCTGATCCTCGCGTCGATAAAATCCACTTCATCGCTTCCGAAAACTCCCTGCGTGTCCTAGCCGAAGAACTCGACATCTCAGGCCGTAATGACCTCGTAGAAAAACTCCTCGGCGGCCAGGCCGCCAAGACCATTCGGCACACCGAAGCCGACATCGGCGCATCCATCGCCAGCGGCAGCTATCCATCCAACGGCATGATTATCCTGCCGTGCTCCATGGGCACGCTCGCCTCCATCGCCAACGGCCTCGCCAACTCGCTCATCGCCCGTGCCGCCGACGTCACCCTCAAAGAGCGCCGCCCGCTCATCCTATGCGTCCGCGAAACCCCCTTCAACCGCATCCATCTCCGCAACATGACTCTCGCGGCTGAAGCCGGCGCCGTAATCTTCCCCGTGATTCCAGCCTTTTACAACAAGCCCATCGATTCCACCGAAATGGCGCGCCAGTTCGTTTGCCGCGTCCTCGCCCACATCGGCCTGCCGCAGCCCAATGCCTATGTATGGAAGGCTGAGGAATGAGCAGGTCATGATAGCGATCAACACTTCACCGCTGTCTTCTTTCTGCCAGCATAACGGCAGATCCATTTGACTTCCACGCCCGGCAGGGCCGATACTGCCCTTAATGCGGAACTCAACCAAGCTCGGAATTGCGGTCATGTGCATGTGTCGGACCCGCGGACCCGTCCGTGCTGAATTTGAGACCCGAATGCGCTAGACGCAACCGATTCTCAAAGCCACGCGGCCCGGGTCCAAAAGGATTCGGGCCGTTCTTCATTGGCGCGGTCTGAGCCCCAGCACCCGTTTCCGCCTTCCATATCCGCCCGCCAACAAGAGACCAGAAGGAGCCCATCATGTCCGAATCGAAGCAGCAACAGTTCGCCACTCTCGCCGTCCACGCCGGCCAGTCGCCCGACCCCGCCACCGGTTCCCGCGCCGTGCCCATCTACCAGACCACCTCTTACGTATTTCAGGACGCCGACCACGCCGGCCGTCTCTTCGGGCTCAAGGAGTTTGGCAACATCTACACCCGCATCATGAATCCCACCACGGACGTTTTTGAGAAGCGCGTTGCCGCTCTCGAAGGCGGAGCAGCCGGCCTCGCCACTGCCTCAGGGCAGGCCGCGGAAACGCTCGCCCTGACCACGCTGGCCGGCGCCGGCGACGAAATAATCTCCACCACCTCGCTCTATGGCGGCACGTACAATCTCTTCCACTACACATTTCCGCGCCTCGGTATCACCGTGCGGTTCGTGGATGCGGATGACTTCGACGGCCTGCGCGCGGCCATCAACGCGAAGACGCGTGCTGTTTATACCGAATCCCTCGGCAACCCCAAGCTCGACGTCGCCGACATCGAACAACTGGCCGCCATCGCCCATGAGCATGGCCTGCCGCTGGTCATCGACAACACCACTCCCTCGGCTGCCCTGGTTCGGCCCATCGAGTGGGGCGCGGACATTGTCGTGAACTCGGCCACCAAGTTTCTCGGCGGCCACGGCACGGCCATCGGCGGCGTGATCGTAGACGCGGGCAAATTCGACTGGGCCGCATCCGGCCGCTTCAAGGACTTCACCGAGCCTGATCCCTCCTATCACGGTCTTTCCTACACCCAGGCATTCGGCCCCCTGGCGTTCATCCTCAAGGCGCGCGTGCAGGGATTGCGCGACACCGGCGCGGCCCTATCGCCTTTCAATGCGTTTTTGCTGCTGCAGGGAATCGAAACGCTGCACCTGCGTCTGGAACGGCACAGTCAGAATGCGCAGGCCGTGGCGCGCCATCTTGAGCAGCATCCCGGCGTGGAGTGGGTCAACTACCCGGGCCTCGAATCCAGCCGCTACCATCAGCGGGCAAAGAAGTATCTGCCCAACGGCCAGGGCGCCATTGTGACCTTCGGCGTCAAAGCCGGCTCGACCGGCAGCTATGGCGCAGGAAAGAAACTCATCGATAGCCTCGAACTGTTTTCGCTGCTGGCCAACATTGGCGACGCCAAGTCGCTGGTCATTCATCCGGCATCGACCACACATCAGCAGCTCTCCACCGAGGAGCAGGCAGCCACGGGCGTAACGCCAGAACTTGTGCGCCTTTCCGTGGGCATTGAAGACATTCGCGACATCCTTGCCGATCTGGATCAGGCCATCGAAGTAGCCAACGGCCACACGTTCCAGGGCGCACCGTCAACCGCGGAACTTGCTGCACGATGAGCATCATGACAGAAGCCCGACTATCCGCCGGCGACCAGCCCGGCGAAGCAAACATTTCTTCGCCGGGGAGCCAATCACCCGCGCCCACCTACGAAGGCGACTTTGTCCTCGACGAGCACCTGCTGCTCGATTGCGGCCGCACGCTGGCCAGCCCTACGCTGCACTATGCCGTGTACGGCCGGCTCAATGCCGCGCGTGACAACGCCGTGCTCGTCTGCCACGCGCTTTCCGGGTCCGCCCAGGTGGGCGCCTGGTGGCCGGAGCTCTTCAGGCCCGGCGGCCTCTTATCGCTTGAGCGCGATTGTGTCCTCTGCGTTAACCTGCTCGGTTCCTGCTATGGCTCCACGGGACCCGGTTCTGTAGATCGCGAAACAGGCGAGGTCTACGGGCCGGACTTTCCCTTGGTCTCCATCCGCGATAATGTCCGTGCCCAGGCCCGCCTGCTGGATTCTCTCGGCGTCACCCGTCTGCGCCTGGCGCTCGGAGGCTCCATCGGCGGTATGCAGGCCCTCGATTGGGCCATCCTGAATCCGGAGCGCGTCGAACGCGCGGCCATCATTGCCGTAGCGCCGCTCCCAGCCATGGGCCTGGCCCTCAATCATCTGCAGCGCAAAGCCATCCAGCAGGACCCTGACTGGGCCGGTGGCCACTATCTGCCGCAGCGGCCTCCGCGTCACGGCCTGGCCCTGGCGCGGCAGATCGCCATGCTCAGCTATAAGTCCGCGCCTCTTTTTGAAGAGCGGTTTGGCCGCAACCCCAATCGCAACGGCGAAGACCCGCGCGGCCTTGACGATCTGGGCGGAGGATTGATCGGCGGCCGGTTTGACATCGCCGGCTACCTCGACTACCAGGGCGAGCGTTTCATCGACCGCTTCGACGCCAACTCTTATCTGGCAATTTTGCGCACCATGGACACCTGGGATCCTCTGCACGGATACTCATCTCCCACGGAGGCCTTCAGTCGCATCCGTGCGCGGCTCACTTTTGTTGGCATCGGTTCTGACTGGCTCTTCCCGCCTGAGGCCGTGCGCCACCTTGCTTATACAGTTCGCGCTGCAGGCGTCCAGGCCGAGTACCGCGAGATGACCAGCGATCATGGCCACGACGCCTTTTTAGCCGAGCAGGCAGAACTGACCAGGCTGCTCCAATAAAGCACATTTCTAATACCACAGTTGTAGATCGGAAATTCCGGAGGGAGCAGGGGGTTTCAACCCCTGAAAGACCGCAAAATTGCGGAGCCTTTAGGCCCGGGCTCTTGCCGCTGTTACGACATCGAATACGCAGGAACACTTTTCCGCGAGCCGGTGTCTAAGTGGATATGCGACGTCCGGCTGGGGAACCGGCGTCCAGGTTCGAGGCACGTGTCTCAACCGGCTGCGGGGAGCCCATTGTCGATCTGAACCGGGCAAGTCCGATTTTTCGCCGCGCCACTGCTTGTCACGGAGAGCGAGGGCTTTCTATAATCCTCGCAACACTCGAACGGTAGCCGTGGTATCGTTTACCCGTAGACTAGGTACACGACCGCCGGACAATGGATGCGCTCCGCGACCGAGTGCCTGAAAATTGATTTACATTCCGGAATTTCCCAGGAGCACTGAATGAAGAAGTTAGTCCTTGCGTCTGTGATGGCCTTGGCGAGCATCAGCCTCGTTTACACGCCCACGCTTCGAGCTCAAGATATAAGCATCAAAGATCCGGCTGAATACAATGCCTATTCCCAGGCGACCACGCAGTCGGACCCCAAGGCCAAAGCCGCGGCACTGGAAAGTTTCCTCCAAACCTACCCGCAGACCGTGCTCAAGCAGGATGTGCTCAAAATGCTGCTTGAGACCTACCAGGGACTCGGCGACGGAGAACATGCGCTGAGTGCCGCCAACCGGATCCTGCAAGTCGATCCCAACAATATGGAGGCGATCTTCCTGTCCGTGGCCATCGATACGCAGCAGTGCAGGAAAGGCCTGGACCCGAAGACCGGCTTTGCTACTAACCCGCAGCCGTGCGACGATGCCAACGCAATGGCGGAGAAAGGTCTCACGGCAGCCAAGCCCGCTGCAATTTCAGCCGACGACTGGAAGAAGCAAACCGATGCTGCTTATCCGGTCTTCGACTCCGCCATCGCCGCGGACGACGTTTACTCAAAGAAGGACTTCAAGGCGGCCATTGATGAGTACCGCAAGGAACTGACGGCGGATACTCCTGCTCAATCCACCACCGGAACCGGGTTGTCGGATACCCTCAACCTGGCCGAAGCGTATACCAAGCTGACTCCTCCGGACGCTGTCAACGCGGTGTGGTTTTATGCGCGCGTCGTCAATTTTGCTCCCCCAAATTACAAGCCCGTGATCGAGAAGAAGCTCGACTACTGGTACAACAAGTACCATGGCGGCATGGACGGCCTGGACGCCATCAAGGCTCAGGCGGCGGCCACTGTGTTTCCTCCCGGAATCCTGGTCATCAAGCCGGCTGCCACGCCTGCCGAGAAGATCCACACAATTCTGGCCAATACTCCTGACCTGACCACTCTTGCTCTGGCCGACAAGGAACTGGTGCTTGCATTCGGCTCCAAGGATGACGCCGACAGGCTCTGGGCGCTTATGAAGGACAAGGAAACGCCAGTCCCGGGAATCGTCATCGACGCCACAGCCTCGGTCATCAAGGTGGCTGTAACGGATGATGCCAAGCAGGCCAAGGTAGCAGACTTCATCGTCAATCTGAAGGAGCCGTTGGCGGACAAGGACATTCCCGCCGCCGGGACCGAATTTGGCCTCCTTCCCAAGGACAATGAGCTGGACGGAACCTACGACAGCTACACGCAGATTCCGGGCACGGATACGGTTGCTCAGTCCGCGCAAATCGTTCTTCGCGACGCGTTCGTCCAGGAGAAAAAGAAGGCTCCGGTGCATAAGCCGTCGGCCGCGCACCATAAGTCGACGCATTGATCAACCTGCTGTTTGAGCTTCAACCCGCGCGCCTGAACTCTCGAAAATCAGGCGCGCAAAATACCGCTTTTGGGAATGGAATGGGAACGAGCAAGGGCAGCCCCAACCGGGCTGCCCTTCCTGCGTCTGGGGCGTCCCGAGCGGCAGGAATTTTTTGAAGCAGGTGGTACTCTAAGGGCAGCATGGACCAACTGAAAACCCTCGTCCCCGCACTGACCGTGGCCGTCCTCGCCTGTCTCTGCGCCCCCATCCAGGCCCAGACGGCGAACGGCTCCTCTGCCGCCGCAAACGCCTCTCAGAACGCGAACGCCCCCCAGGAAAAGCCCGTTCCCGGTTCCGTGCGTCTCAAGCCGTATTTTTCTGACAGCCTCGATCCCCACCGTCCGCATTCCGTCGAGTTCCGCGCCGTCGACCAGATGACCGCCCAGGATCGTCAACAGGCCGCCAATGCGGAAAGCTCCATCGGCGAACACGCCAAATATGCAGGCCTGGAGTTCAACCAGGGCCAGTGGAGTTACCAGCAGGTGCTGTGTCCCGCCCTGCCCAATCACATCTTTCTCAGGTTCCTGCGCAACAACGGAACCGGCGACGTGAGTGTCTTCACCGCGTCCATTCCGCGCGGCGACCAGGGCCGCGTGCGCATCATCCCCATTCAGCTCCGCGGCTATTCGCTCTTTTCGCCCGCTCCCATCAACGCACTCACCATCTCCGCCTTCAATCACATTCGCGCGGAAGAAAATCCCGATCAGGATCCCGGCAAGGCCCCTGACTGGCTGGGCACGGGCCTATGCTACGCCGCGCTCGCCGGGGGCCATCCACAAGCCGCCCCCGGGCATGAGAACGCCAGCGACAATCCAGCCGGTGAAAAGTTTCCCGTTGGCAGCACAGCGCTACTCGACGTTGAAAACGGCGGCGGCGCAGTCCTCTCGTTTACTGATGTGTCGGTCCCGTCGCGGCCCAGGCGCTGGTCCATGACCTTTGACCGAAAGGGAAGACTGATCAAGTGCGGCCACTCCCCAGCGCCGCTGCTCCAAATCAGCATCCAGCATCCGCTCCCGGTAGACGTAATCGGCAAGCCCAAGCCCATGACCGTCCCCAAGGTGAGAACCTACAATCCACCCACGCCAGCCGTAGTCACCGAAAACCCGCCAGCGCCGCCGCAGACCCCGCCAAGTTAGCCATCCCGATCCGAGTCTCATTCAACAGCATGATCCACTGAACAACTGGGTGCCCCATCCTTCGCGTCTTTTGCGAAGGGTGGGATTCACTGAGCCTCCCCACGCCGAGTCTCATTCCCCCAGCATGATCCGCTGAATGGCCGAAGCCCGCCCGCTCACCGGGTCGCACGTCACCAACGCCGCGCACATCTTTGGATTCCCCTTCGCCGGCTCAAACTTCCCCGACATGCCGGTAAGAAACCTGTGCAGCACCAGGTCTTTCTCAACTCCAATCACGCTGTCGTAAGGCCCGCTCATGCCCACATCTGTCTGGTACGCCGTCCTTCCCGGCAACACCCGCTCATCCGCCGTCGGCACATGCGTGTGCGTCCCCAGCACCGCCGTCACCCGTCCATCCAGGTGCCAGCCCATCGCGACTTTCTCGCTCGTGGCCTCTGCGTGAAAATCCACCAGGATCACCTTCGCTCTAATGCCCCGCAAAATATCGTTGATAGCGTGGAACGGATCGTTGGTCGCGTTCATGAACACCCGCCCCATCAGGTTGATCACCGCGTATGCCACGCCGCCCTCAGTCACCCCCTCGAACACGCCATACCCCGGCAGCCCCGGCAACAGGTTCGCCGGCCGTAGCACCCGCCGCGCCCGCTCCTGGCTGTCCTTCTTCACCGAGTTCATGTACTCGATCAGCTCGCGCTTGTCCCATACGTGGTTGCCCGTGGTTAGCACATCCGCGCCCAGGTCGAACAGGTCTTCGGCAATCTGCGGCGTCAAGCCAAACCCGCCCGCAGCATTCTCCGCATTGATCACCGTCAGGTCGACGTCATGCGCCTCGCGCACATGGCGAATGTGCTCCTGCACAATCTTCCGCCCCGCGCTCCCAAACACGTCGCCCACAAAAAGAATATTCAAAACAACTCCTCGATTTTCTTATCGGGCGCACCGCAACCTCTGGGTGCCCCACTCCTACATCTGTCTCAAACGTGGGGGTGCCCCATCCTTGAATCGCACTTGGATTCAAGGGTGGGAAAGCACAAATCTAAACCTACCCGTCCCAAGAGAATCACCTGAATATCTGTCATCCTGAGCGAAGCGTACTTCAGCGGAGTCGAAGGACCTGCTGCTTACGGCTGTGTATCCCACCATCAATGGGTGCCCCACCCTCGCGGCGTTCTCCGCCGCCGGGGTGGGAAAGCACAAACCTCAACCAACCGGCTCTTCCGGCTTCTGCTCTCTGACGCGCATCAAGGGGAACAAGATAACATCCCGAATCGACCGCGACCCCGTCAGCAGCATCACCAGCCGGTCCACGCCCAGCCCTTCGCCGCCCGTCGGAGGCAGCCCATACCCCAGAGCCCGCACGTAATCCTCGTCCATCTGATGCGCCTCATCGTCGCCGCGCTCGCGCTCGGCAAGCTGGTCGGCAAAGCGCTTGTGCTGCTCCACCGGATCGTTCAATTCGCTGAACGCATTCCCCAGCTCAAACCCGCCCGCAAAAAACTCGAACCGCTCCACATGCCCCGGATCGTCCGGCTTAGTCTTCGACAGCGGCGAAACCTCCGTCGGATAGTCGTAGATGATGGTGGGGTGGACGAGATTGGGTTCTACGACCGCTTCAAATATTGCATAGATCGCTTTTCCTAAAGGCTTCCCGCCTTCGACGACGCATGTGTGTTCGTACGCAGCCGTCATAACGTGGGAACCATATAAGGTCACTGGATGTGGCCTTTCGTCATTTCGCATTTCAGGCTGGAATTCGTTGTTACTTGCGAATTCTGCGAGTTGTTTCTCGTATGAGATGGATTCTGTAAGAAAGCCGACGCTAGCTGGGAGTTTGAATGTATCCACCCAACTCGACATCCCTTCCACGGATTCAAACGCGGTCAACGCAGGTTGCGTTCCCTCTGGGCCGTTCCAGTACTGAATGATCGCTTCCTTCATTGACAATCGCGTCCACTGACCCAAATCAATCGAGTGCCCATTGAACTCCGTCACCGTGGTCCCTTCGGGACAACTCGGAGACTTCGTCACTTCCTTCGCCACAAACGAAACCAGATCCTCTGTAATCTGCATCAGGTCGTGATAATTCGCATACGCCTGATAAAACTCCAGCATCGTGAATTCAGGATTATGCTGCGTGCTCACGCCTTCATTGCGGAAGTTGCGGTTGATCTCGTACACCCGATCCAAGCCGCCCACCACCAGCCGCTTCAAATAAAGCTCCGGCGCAATCCGCAAAAACAAATCCTGGTCCAGCGCATTGTGATGCGTCTTGAACGGCCGCGCAGCAGCCCCTCCGGCAATCTGTTGCATCATCGGCGTTTCTACTTCAAGATACCCGCGCTCGTCGAAAAACCGCCGCATCGCCTTCAGCGTCTTGGCCCGCTTGACAAAGACCTCGCGCGCATCCAGATTCGCAAACAGATCCACATACCGTTGCCGATAGCGCAGTTCCACATCTGCCAGCCCATGAAACTTCTCCGGCAGCGCCAGCATGGCCTTCGCCAGAAACGTCAGCCGCTCCACATGAATCGTCAGCTCATTCGTTCGCGTGCGAAACAGGTACCCCGAAACGCCAATGTGGTCGCCCAGGTCCAGCAGCTTGTACAGCGCAAATCCCTGCTCGCCCACCGCATCCAGCCGCACATAAATCTGTAGCCGCTCGCCGCCCTGTTGCAGCGTTGCAAACCCCGCCTTGCCCTGCGCGCGAATGGCCATAATGCGCCCCGCCACGGTCACCGTCACGCGATTAGCTTCCAGCGCCTCGCCCGCCGCCTCGCCCCACTGCGCCCGAACCGCGGGAATCGTACTGGCTGCAAGGCCTCCGTCCGCCGGGAACCGGTTAGGATAAGCCGTCTGCCCCAGCTTCTCGATTTCCTCAAGTTTTGCCCTGCGCAAGTCGAACAAGTTGCGCTCAAATTCCGAATCGAACAAAGGTATTTCCTTCCACATTGCATCAACTGTCCAAAAGGGAAGTATACCCGCTCAATGCTTGGCCCTGTATGCTTGTCAAAGTCCTATGGAAGCAATCCCACGGACGTCTGGCTGCTAGTTCGTCGGCCAATTTTTTACGATCATGCGTGAGTTCCAAATCACTACGTCCCGTCCTCCCGGAGGGAGGCGCCGAAAATAGCCCAGGGCAAAGTCCGCCGTAGCGGACGACGCCCTGGGAACGCATCCAATCACAAATCCACGCCCCGCAGGGGCAGAATGATCGCAACCAAACATTCCATGCCCTTCAATCGCCCCATTCCGGACAGCAAGCCGCAGTCGAAGATTTCGAGCGGCCTCGCCACCCTCGTCGAGGCTGAAAAGCTGATGCAGATCGCGCTTCTTCTGCCGTGTTCGGTCTTCATCGGCTGGCTGGCCGGCGCCTGGATCGGCAGCAAACTGCACCAGCCATGGATAACCCTGGCGGGCATGGTTTTCGGCGGCATCTCTGGATTGGTCTACGTTGTCCGCCTGGTCATTTCCTCAAGCAATGATCCCGCCGCCCGAAAGCAAACTGGAAAAGGAAATCCCCAAGCTTGACATGCCTGACGAAACCCACCCTCTGGTTGCCCTGACCGATGCGGGCCTTGATGCATTGCTTCAACGTGCCTTCCATATCACATTGATTCTGGGCCTGATCGCGGCCATCATCCTATGCATCGCTTCCGGCTGGCGCAATGCCGCCATGCTGGCCACCGGAGCCGCAATCTCCGCCGCCAGTATCCTGGAGTGGCAGCGGCTTATCCGCCTCATCAATGCCAAGCTCGACAAGAATAAGACCCCGCGCAGCGGCGTCGTCGTGGCCCTCTTTTTTATGCTCCGGCTCGCCGTCTTCGCGGCCGTTATTTATGGTAGCCTTAAGTGTTTCCATGGGTCGATTGTGGCGCTTCTTTTGGGCCTTGGGCTGGCAATCATAGCTACGGTGTGGGAAGCTTTCCGCCTGCTTCGAGACTGACACCCGCGCTGCGTTTTTTGCCCGCCTTCAAACCGGAAACGGAAGGACACAAGTTTTCATGCCGGAAACACTCGCAATCACGCGCCTCGTGAATCATTGGTTCGGCGGCATCGCAGCGTCGTTGCTCCATGCCGTGGGCGTGCATCCAGCCAATCCCGCCGCGCCCATTGACGACACCTTCGCTCTGGAACTGCTGGTAGCCTGCGGACTGATCGCATTTTTCATCCTTGTCCGCCTCACCCTGTCCGTCGAACGGCCCCAGCCGGCGCAGCAGATCGCCGAAATGATCCACGAGTTTACCGGCACCCAGGGCGAGCAGGTCATCGGTCACGGCCATGAGCGTTTTCAGTCCTTCGTCACCTGCGTTGCTCTGTTTGTCGTGCTTAACAATCTGCTCGGTCTGTTTCCCCGCGTCATTACGCCCACCAGCCAGCCAGTCGTGCCCCTGGGCATCGCCGTCCTGACGTTCCTCTATTACAACTTCCACGGCATTCGCGTGCAGGGCCCCATCGGTTATCTCAAGCACTTCGCCGGCCCGTTATGGTGGCTGGCCCCGCTCCTTTTTCCCATCGAGATCATCTCTCACTTCGCGCGCGTCATGTCCCTCACCATCCGTCTTTATGCCAACATGCTGGCCAGCGATCTGCTCACGCTGGTGGCGTTTTCCATGATCCCGTTCGCCATCCCCGTCCTTCCTCTCGGCCTGCACTTTGCAGTTGCGCTCATCCAGGCTTATGTGTTCATGCTCCTGGCCATGATTTATCTCTCGCAAGCCGTCGCCCACGACGAAGTCGAGTTGTAGCGTTCCGTCATTTTTGCAACACGCAGCAGTTTCAGGACGAGCCAAAAGATTCCGCCGGAGAGCGCTTCCGCTCCGGACCAACGGACGACCGCAAGCGTGAGGGGGCCAGCACGGTGAGCCTCAACCACCCACTGGCGGTCAATTCAGAGAAGCAGGAGAACTATGCGGAAACTTCAATATGTATTCATGGCCCTGGCGGCTCTCTGTTTCGCCGTTCCGGCCTTCGCGCAAAGCGGCTCAGGCGTCATCGATATGGCGCCCATCGGCGCCGGCATCGGTATGGGCCTGGCTGCCGGTCTCTGCGGCATGGGACAGGGCAGAGCAGTCGGCTCTGCCACTGAGGCGCTTGCCCGCAACCCCGGCACCCGCGCCGGCATCCAGCTTCTGCTGGTGCTCGGCCTCGCCTTCATCGAATCTCTCACCCTGTTTACCCTGGTCGTCATCTTCGCCAAAATCAAGTAATCAAGATCGGGTAATCTGGCGTGGCGAGTCAGAAATAAGCGTCAGATACAGCAAACGCAGAATGGCCTCACCCATACGGGTGGGGCCATTTTTTGAAATCCACAAATTCTTGCCCGGCGTTTGCAGATCATTCACCGCAAATGTTCCATAATCGATTCTGGCTTGTTTCCCGCTCCAGACATTGATGGAACAGGCACCCCCTCCCCTTTTGCCAAATCTCCCGTAATTAATAGTAAAAAAACAGGTTACGTTCGTTTTACCCCATTTTTGGCCGTCAAAACAAAGCACTTAGCCTCAGCGCCTCCGCAGAAAACTCCAACTCGAATCCAGCAAAATTCCCTCCGCAACCGCACCATCCGTCCTAACAGCCCAAGGGCTTGGGTGCCGCTGGCTCAAGAACCCCAACCCGTGGGAGCCACGGCAGACAACTGTGCCGCGCGCACTCCAGTATCCGCAACCGCAAATCCCTTGAATTTCCGGCAACTGCCGGAAAACCCTTGATTGAACGGGCGAATCCGCGTTATATACAAGACTACCGGCACCTCTGCCGGAATCTCTGTTGAGGCTGCCATGCCCCCGAGGAGGCTCGCCATGCGCATCGCTGCGGCTCGCTCCAATTTGCTCGTCCCCGAAGTGCGCGAAGTCATGGACATTCGTCAGGCCTCGGACTACCTGGGCATCTCGCCCGACACGCTCTATAAGTACGCCTCCGAAGGCTTCGTACCCGCCTTCAAGCTCGGCAACCGCTGGCGCTTCAAGCGCTCCCGTCTTGACGAATGGATGGACCGCCAATCCGACATCCACGCCGCCGACGCTGAACTCGATCCGCAACAGAAGAAACCTGTACGGCCAGCAGTATAGGACCAGGGATTTGTCCACGCAAGCCGGCACTTTTTAGTCCCTAGTCCCTGATCTAGTCCTTGATCCTTCAGTCCCTTAGTCACCAGCAGTCCCTGTTATGCTTTCCCAAGTGGACCACTTCTCCCGCATCGGCCACCTGCGCCGCCGAATCACCAAAACCGGCATCTCCGGTCTGCTCGTCACCCATCTCCCTGATCTCCGCTACCTGTCCGGATTCACCGGCTCCAGCGCAGCCCTGGCCGTCACCCGCCGCGCCGCGCGCCTGTTCACAGATGGCCGTTACAAAGCCCAGGCTGCCGAGGAAGTTGAGGCCGCGCAGTTGCTTATCGTTCCCGGCTCCCCGGCCGTCGCTGCCATCGAGTGGCTCGCCGTCCAGTCAAACGCCATCACCGCCGGCTTCGATCCAACATGGACCACCGTTGCCGATCTCACCCGGCTCAGAGCCGCTCTTCCCGCCGCGCTTCGCCGCAGTTTTCTCTCTCCCTTGCCCGCGCCGCTCGTCGAACCGCTCCGGCTCATCAAGGATGCCGAAGAACTCGCCCTCATGTCCAAGGCCGCCCTGGTCGGCTGCCGGCTCTTCGAGCACATGCTTGGCTTCCTTCGTCCTGGCCTCACCGAGCTCGAAGTAGCCGCCGAGCTCGAGCACCAGGCTCGCCTGGAAGGCGCGGAAGGCATGTCCTTTGAAACCATCGTCGCCTCCGGCCCGCGTTCTGCCCTTCCGCACGGCCGCGCCACTGCTACCCCGCTACCCCGCAAAGGCTTTCTCACCCTCGACTTCGGTATAATCCTCGAAGGCTATTGTTCGGATATGACTCGTACCGTCTACTTGGGAAAGCCCAAGGCAAAAGAGCGGGCGGCATACGAGGCAGTGCTTGAAGCGCAGCAGGTAGGTGTCCAGGCGGTGCGGCCGGGCGCAACTTGCGGCGAAGTCGACGAGGCAGCCCGCTCCGTGTTGCGCCAGGCGGGACTAGCCGAGGCTTTTTCCCACTCCACCGGTCACGGCGTGGGTTTGGAAATTCACGAGTCGCCGCGCATCGGCGCCGGTCAGAAAACCCGGCTGCAGGCCGGCATGGTCATCACCATCGAACCAGGCATCTATTTACCGGGAGAGTTTGGCATCCGCATCGAAGACATGGTGGCTGTAACGCCCGCCGGAAGTCACATTCTGACCCCTGCGGCCAAAGCCCTGATTGAGTTGTGTTAAAAAATTCACCAGTGTGCGCGAGAGTTAAGGAACGAATGAAACCACAAGACATCGCAGATTTGAAACAACTGATTGAGTTCCTCAAGGAACATCAGGTGGGCGAGTTCGATCTGGACCGGGGCGACCTGAAGATCCGCCTCAAATTCAACCAGCCTGCCGCTACGCCCGCCGGCCTGGGCGATCTGGCCCGCTTGCTGGCCTCTGCTCCGGCAGTCGCTGTCCCAGCCGCTGCCGGTCACGCAGCACTGTCTGCCGCCGCGCCTCCCGTGGTCCCAGCCGCCGACCCGGACGCCAGCCTCCACATCGTCAAATCGCCCATTGTCGGCACCTATTACGGCTCGCCGTCCCCCGGCGCCGCCGCCTTTGTTTCCCCCGGCGATCACGTCGACAAGGGCCAGGTCATTTGCATCGTCGAAGCCATGAAGCTGATGAATGAGATCGAGTCCGACGCCGCCGGCGAAATCGTCAAGTGCCTCGTCTCCAACGGCCAGCCCATCGAGTTCGGGCAGCCCCTGTTTTCCATCCGTCTGAGCTAAGGCCCCCATGTTTCGTAAGGTATTAGTTGCCAATCGCGGTGAAATTGCTCTGCGCGTTTTGAACGCCTGCCGTGAGCTCGGCATCCGCACGGTCGCCATCTACAGCGAGGCAGACCGCAACTCGCTCCACGTCCGCTTCGCCGACGAGGCCATCTGCATCGGCCCGCCGCGCTTGGCCGACAGCTATCTGAATGTCCCCGCCGTCATCTCCGCCGCTGAAATCGCCGATGTCGAAGCCATCCATCCCGGCTACGGCCTGCTGAGCGAGAACGCCAACTTCGCCGAAGTCTGCCGCGCCTCCAATATCAAATTCATCGGTCCGCCGCCCGAGGTCACCCGCCTCATGGGCGAAAAGGAAAAAGCGCGCCAGGCCATGAAGAAGGCCAAGGTGCCCATCCTGCCCGGCTCCGACGGAGTCATTGCGACGATTGAAGAAGCACAAGACTGGGCCAAAAAAGTTGGCTATCCCGTCATCCTCAAGGCCAAGGCCGGCGGTGGCGGCCGCGGCATGAGAATCGTCCGCAACGCCGACGAGCTGCCCAACCTTTTCCACGCAGCCAACACTGAAGCCGCCAACGCCTTCGGCAACGGCGAGCTCTACATGGAAAAATTCATCGAGCAGCCCCGCCACATCGAGTTCCAAATCCTGGCCGACGAGCACGGTCATGTGGCCACGCTCTTTGAGCGCGAGTGTTCCATCCAGCGCCGCCATCAAAAGCTCATTGAAGAAGCGCCCAGCCTGCAAGTCACACCCAAGATGCGCGAAGAGATCAGCAAGACCCTGTGCCGCTGCCTCTCTGACATTGGCTATCAGAACGCCGGTACCATCGAGTTTTTGATGGACGAGGACCGCCAGCTTTACTTCATCGAGATGAACACCCGCATCCAGGTCGAGCACCCGGTCACCGAGGCCATCACCGGCATCGACCTCGTTAAAGCCCAGCTCCGCATTGCCTCCGGCGAGCGCCTCGACGCCATTCTGCCCGCCAAGGTCGAAATCCGCGGCCACTCCATCGAGTGCCGCATCAACGCCGAGCACCCTCAAAAATTCACCCCATCCGCAGGCAAGATCACAGTCTTCAACGTACCCGGAGGTAACGGCGTCCGCGTCGATACGGCGCAATACGCCGAAGGCGTTGTTCCGCCGTACTACGACTCGCTCATCGCCAAGCTCATCGTTCACGGTGTAGACCGCGCTGAAGCCATCGCCAAAATGGAGCGCGCGCTCTCGCAGTTCGTGGTGCAGGGAATCGAGACCTCCATTCCACTCCACCAGGAAATCTTCGCCGACCCCGGTTTCCGCGCCGGCGAATTCGACACCAAGTTTATGGAGCGCTTTCTCGCCAAACGCGCCCAGTAATCCCTGCCAAAAGGACAAGCGCATCCGGTTCGCAACCGGCGCTACGCCTGCCATGCATCTCCGCAACGCAATTCCTCTTCTAACCACTAGAAGAGTCGATTACTGGGGAGATGCATTCTGCACGCAAATCTACAAGCATCAATCTGTCTGACAGGTCTGTTGCTGGCCGCAGCCTTCTCAACTCCAGCCCACGCGCAGCACTCCGATGCGCTGCCCGATGCGCCCCAGGCGCAACAATCTTCGCCATCTCCGCAGACCGCGCCCGCCGATCGCAAGGCAGCGTCGCCCCTGGCGCATGAGTCCTACGAGAAGCGGAAGTGGTCCGGCTACGTAGACCCACGCGAACGCGTGCCAACCCTCCATGCCAGGGACAAGATGGTCTTCTGGCTCCATGAGGAGATCGAGCCTTCGTCTCCGCTGCCGGCGTTTATCTCAGCCGGGTACGGCCAACTCACCGGCGACGATCCCAAGTACGGATCGGACAAAGGAGCCTTTGGCGAGCGTCTCGGCGCGGCATTTTTACGCCAGGCCAGCATGAGGTTCTTCTCCGATAGCTTGCTGCCCACCCTGGACCACGAAGACCCGCGTTACTATCGCAAAGCCTCGGGAGGCTACGCCAGCCGCGCCCTCCATGCCGCCGAGTTCACCTTCGTCGATCGCAACGACGCCGGCCATCGAACCCTGAATACGTCCGATATCGTCGGCCATCTAGCCGCGTCCGCGCTTACGCTGACCTATTACCCGCATCCCAGCACCAACAGCGGAGTGGTCTTGCGCACCTGGGGCACATCGATTGCCGGCGCCGCCGTCAACAACCTGTTTCTCGAATTCTGGCCAGACGTTGTGAACAGGATCCATCATCGCCGTCACTGACCGCGGAGCCGGCAAACCTTACCCGTTAGCGGAATTCAAACCAAGGCGGCAGATCTGATTCAGAGGCTCTCTAGACTGCGGATTTGAGTTGAAAATCAACCGGCTGCTGGTTGAATTCTCCGTTCAGATTACACACATGGCTTTGTTCCAAGCTCGATAGCTGGTTGGCGTCGTTCGCGGATGCAATGGTCTGGTAGCACTGTGTGCAGATCGAATCAACGGATGCATTGCGATTCTGCCTTCTGGCGAAAGAGACAAGATTTGTCATCGTCATATACCCCAAAGCGTCCGCATTCTTCAATGCACGGGGGAAGCGTCATTCGGTTTGCGGGTACTCTGAGCCAAAGCTATATACAGGCCTGGGGCCGAGTCTGATCCGAATTGCTCTTTTCTCCTAAAAATTTGCCGATTATTTCCCCTCTTTCGCCTATAGTGTTGTTCAACACACTCAATCAGGTAAAAGTGGGGTGAAAGACATGAGCGTACTTCAGAGCCTTCCGCAAATCATCACGGCCATTGGCGGCCTGGGAACCGCGGCCTTCGGCTTGGTGGATTCGACCAAGGTTTTTGGCGGCGGCGTTAATCGCATCGGCTTCAGCAGCATTGCCGCTGCTATTACCCAGCTCACGCCTGGCGCTGCATCCAGCGGTCTTACCCAAAGCAAGATCATCCTTACCCTCAGGGCAAACTGGTTTAACGGTACGGATCTAGCCAGCCAGAAAGCTATCGCCAAATCGCTCATCAAGGTTGGCCTGAGTCCAAGCAACGCGCCCGCGCTTGCGGCTGCCACCGGGGTAAACGCTCCATTGCTGACCGCCGTGGCTACGTCGATCGGCACCGGCACGCCGCTTACCTCAGACCAAAGCGATGTCTACGCCCGCTTCGACTTCATCCTCACAGCCATGCTCGACCAGGTCTACCAGCACTCTGACCAGGTGTACACCAATGGAACGCGCATGTTCGCCTCCATCTTCGCAGTAGGCCTGGCCTTTATTGGCGGCTGGACACTGATAGGCCTTTCGTTTCCGGACTACGTGAGATCCCACGAGATGTGGCTGGCGTTGATTGCCGGAATTCTTGCCACACCGCTCGCACCCATCGCCAAGGATGTTTCCAGCGCCCTCGCTACTGCCGTCAATACCATGCAAGCCATCCGCAGCAAGTAGGCACCCATGACTCGGTTTCTCGATTGCCGCATCGCCCCCGTGGGTGGAGAACTGGCCACCTCTGTCGCTGTTAGCCAGGGCACCAGCATCAACGACTACACCGGCCTCGCCATGAGCGACCTGCTCGACTCCATCGGCAGCCAGCACGTGCTCATTGCCACGCACGGCTTTAATGTCAACCGCGCCGACGGCATCGCCTGCCTCTCGAACTGGGAGAGCCTGCTCCAGCTTCCCATGAGCTCCGCGTTCGTGGGCTTGCTCTGGCCTGGCGATTCCATCTGGGCTCACGGCCTCGACTATCCCTCCGAGCCCAAAGTTGCCGACGACGCCGGCGTGCTCATCGCCGGCTTCCTTGACACCGCGTTCGCCACCGCCGCCAGCATCTCCTTCGTCTCTCACAGCCTCGGCGCGCGCGTCGTGCTCTCGACCATCAACAATATGAGCCTTCCCGTCCGCCGCCTCACCCTCATGGCCGGCGCAGTCGACGACAACTGCCTCACCACCGAATTCCAGGCCGCAGCCCAAAAGGTGGACCAAATCTCCATCCTGTCCTCGGCCAAAGACAAAGTGCTGTCCGCGGCTTTTCCCATGGGCAACTTCTTCGCCGGCATTATCGCCGCCGGTCATCCCTGGTGGCATGCGGCCATCGGCCACGCCGGCGCATCCACCCCTTGGCCCTCCAACCTGCAAGCTCCCTCTATGATCCCCAGCAACTGGGACTATCAGCACAGCAACTATCTGCAAATCGACAATCCGCCCGCTCCGTCCTTGCCCATCCCCATCACCGTGCCGCCCAACGGCTCACCGGTCCTCGCCCCCGACTGCGACGCGAACGGAGCTGCAATCCCCGGCTGGCAGGAAGCCTTCTCCGCGGCATTCGTTTCCTCCCGATTCCGCTAAAGCCTTCCCCAAGTGCAGTCGAAGTGTGCCGTCCATGTCACATAATGAATGGGCGCTTTAGTTCGTGCGAGAATGGAAGTTCACTGAAAATCACAAGGAAACTGGATGACAAATCGGAATCGGATTCTGGGTGTGGTAACCCTTCTTCTGTCTTCTTTTTTATGCGGCATCTGCGCAGCCCAGAGCGCGACAGGCTGGCCCGCCTATAACGGCGGCCTCAACGGCGACCACTATTCGCAGCTCAAGCAGATCAATCGCGCCAATGTGCAGCGCCTCAAGCTCGCCTGGACCTTCGACACCGGGGAAAAGGGCGGCATCCAGGACAATCCCCTCATCGTAGGCCGAACCCTCTACGCCTACACCCCCACAGAAAAAGTCGTGGCGCTGGACGCTGCCACCGGCAAGCTGAAGTGGAAGTTCGATTCCGGCATCGAGGGCACCCAGCCGGACCGCGGAATCACCTACTGGGTTGACGGCAACCGGCCCCGCATCTTCGCCGGCGTCTTGAACTTCCTTTACTGCCTCGATGCGGAGACCGGAAAGCCAGTCGAAAGTTTTGGCGAGCGAGGCCGCATCGATCTGCGCAAAGGACTGGATAGGGGACTGGGGGGCGGCAACTACGAAGAGCAGTCCATCGTGCTCACCACCCCCGGCGTTCTCTACAAGGACATGATCATCGTCGGCGGTCGCAATCCCGAGACGCATCCCGCGCCCCCCGGCGACATTCGCGCCTTCGACGTGCATACCGGCAAGCTCCGCTGGAGCTTCCACACCATCCCTCATCCCGGCGAGCCCGGTTATGAAACCTGGCCGCCCGATGCCTGGAAGACCGCCGGCGCAGCCAACAACTGGGCCGGCATGGCGCTCGACGCCGAACGCGGCATCCTCTACGCACCCACCGGGTCAGCCGTTTTTGACTTCTACGGAGGTGACCGACTCGGCAACGATCTTTATGCCGACACTCTCCTCGCCCTCGACGCCAACACCGGCAAACGCCTGTGGCATTTCCAGGGTGTCCATCACGACATCTGGGACCGCGATTTTTCCTCCGAGCCTGCGCTATTCAAGTTGAAGCGCGACGGCAAGACCATTGACGCGCTGGCCCAGACCACCAAGCAGGGCTATCTCTACCTGTTCAACCGCGTCACCGGCCAGCCGCTGTTTCCCATCCACGAGGTGCCTTACCCCGCCAGCACCGTTCCCGGAGAAGTTGCTTCACCCACGCAGCCCAAACCCGACGCGCCTGAGCCCTACGCCCGCCAGCGCCTCACCGCGGATATGCTCACCACGCGCACCCCGCAGGCGCACGCCTGGGCAGTCAAGGAGTTCAACACCTTTCGCAGCGACGGACAGTTTCTCCCTTTAGCCGTAGGCAAACAGACCGTCGTTTTGCCAGGCTTTGACGGCGGCGGGGAATGGGGCGGCCCGGCCATCGATCCAGCGACCGACGTCCTCTACGTCAACTCCATAGAGATGGCCTATCTGGGCGGCCTGATCCCCGCATCCGAGGACGGCACCCCCGGCGCGCGCATGTACCAGTCTCAGTGCGCCATGTGCCATGGCCCCGACCGCACCGGCGCACCCCCCACATTTCCGTCCCTCGTCAATGTGCTCGGCCGCCTCACCACCCAGCAGGTCACGGACACTGTCGAGAAGGGCAAAGGCCGCATGCCGTCCTTTCCCAACATCGACCGCACGCGGCTCGATTCACTCATTGAATTTCTGCGCACAGGTCCGGCAGCCGACGACGACAAGCCCTCCGTTCACATCCAGATGCCCCCTCAAACCCCCGCCGATAAAGCCGGCGCAGCAGTTTATCAGGATCGTTGCGCCATCTGTCACGGAGATCACATGGAGGGCCTCGCCCCCGGGTTCCCCATGCTGGTCGGCGTAGACGATCGCCTCACCAGGGCCCAGATCGTAGACGTGATCCACAACGGCAAGAACCGGATGCCCGCCATGCCAGACATGCAGGGCGCCGATTTGCAGGCTCTTCTGCGCTATCTCGGTTTGCCCGAGGCCACGACCACAAAGGCCCTCTACGGCAACTACAACCAGGAGCGGTACACCTTCACCGGCTACCGGAAATTCCTCGACCCCGATGGCTACCCGGCCATTGCGCCGCCCTGGGGCACGCTCAACGCCATCGACCTCAAGACCGGCAAATATCTGTGGAAGATTCCGTTCGGCGAATACCCCGAACTGGCAGCTAAGGGCCTCAGGAACACCGGCAGCGAAAACTACGGCGGCCCCATCGTCACCGCGGGCGGCGTGCTGTTTATCGGCGCCACCATCTTCGACCGCAAGTTTCACGCCTTTGACACCCGCACCGGCAAGCTCCTTTGGGAGACAGAACTACCGTTCTCCGGAATCGCCACGCCCTCCACGTACATGGTCGATGGAAAGCAATACGTTGTCATTGGCGCCAGTGGCGCGCGCGATCCCAAGGCCCCTCAAGGCGGCGCGTATTTGGCCTTCACCCTGCCCTGAATAGGGCGCACGGTTGAACACGGCGTCGCATCTGCTAGTGGAAAATATTTTCGCTTTTTCTTCGCCTCGCAGCGCACTTTTGCGCTATGCTTGTCTGGCAACGTTGGAGGTTGCACCATGGACACTCAAAAAGAATTGATCGCCGAGTACGACCGGGAGACCGCAACCACGAGGAAGATGCTTGCAGCCGTTCCCGCGGACGCCGATTTCACCTGGAAACCGCACCCCAAGTCCATGAGCCTGGGTAGGCTCGCGGGTCACGTCGCCGAGACCGCCGGAGAATGGGGCCTGACCACGCTGACCACGGAGAAGCTCGAGTTCCCCGCAGGCCATAAGTTTGAGGCCTATATCCCCGCCTCAACAGACGCGTTACTCGAGAAGTACGACCAGCAGGTTGCCGATGCGAAGAAGGCGCTTGCCAGCATGACGCCGGCGAAGTGGGAGGAGCGCTGGAAGATGGTTGCCGGTGGTCAGGTCTGGATTGACGGACCGAAGCACGAGATTTGGCGCACCTGGGTCATCAGCCACCTGGTTCACCACCGCGCGCAATTGGGCGTTTTCCTGCGCCTGCTCGACAAGCCCATCCCCGGCTGTTACGGCCCATCCGCGGACGAAATGTGACGAGATGTAAGAGCAGGCCGGCACCCCTCAGCCGGCCGGTCTTTCACTTCGCCGGATCCACCAGCGCCTGGTAGACCACAGCCCGGCTTTCATACTCCAGGTTCGGACTCGCCGGTCCCAGCATCCGCTGGATCATGCCGATAAAGACGACGTCGTTCGTGGGATCAACCCAAAACCAGGTGCCGGCCGCTCCGTCCCACAGAAACGTGCCTTTACCCTCCGGCAGATTTGCCTCCAGGGGGTCAAAGTCAACGGCGCAGTTGTAACCATAGCCGAATCCAGGGCGCATCACCTGTTGACCAATGCCGAATTGCCCGGTCAGCAACTCCGTGGGAACGTGGTTGGACGTCATCAGCTTCACTGTTGCCGGGGCCAGTATCCGCTTGCCATCGAGCTGGCCATCGTTCAGCATCATCTGCGCAAAGCGATAATAGTCGGCCGCCGTCGAAACCATTCCGCCGCCGCCTGAAGGCATCGTGGGCTCAGTGGAATAATCGCGAGCCACATGGCCGCCGTTATTGTCCGCAAGCAGTTCGCCGTTAGGCCCGGTGCGATAGAGCGTGACAAAACGGTCGCGCTTGTCCGCGGGCACATAGAAACCGGCATCTTTCATGTCCAGCGGCTTGAAGATGTTTTCCCGCATGAAGTCAGGCAGGGATTGCCCGGAGAGCTTCTCGACGATGTACCCCTCCACATCCATCGACATCGAATAAGTCCAGCCTTTACCCGGCTGATAGAGCAGCGGAATCTTGGCCAGCTTCTCGATAAATTCCTGAAGATTCTTCGAGCCCAGCAGATTGGCGTCGCGGTATATCTTGTCCACCGGCGTTGTCCCGAAAAAGCCGTAAGTAAACCCCGCCGTGTGGCTCATCAATTCGCGCATGGTCGGTGGATGATCCGGGTCGGCCAGGATCATCTTGCCCTCTGCATCCACGCCTTGATAAACCTTCAGGTGCGCAAATTCAGGGATGAATTTGGAGATCGGGTCAGACGGCGACCACTTGCCCTGCTCGTAAAGAATCATCATGGCCACGCCGGTCAGCGGCTTGGTCATCGAATAGTCGCGGAAGATGGCGTCTTTGGTCATGGGCGCGCCGCTGGCCATGTCGCGGTCGCCGTAGGCGCGATAATCGATAACCTTGCCGTGTCGCGCCAGGATGGTGACAATCCCCGCAATCTGTTTCTGATCCACCGTCTGTTGCATCAGCGCGTGCAGCCTCTCCAGCCGCTGGGAAGAGAAGCCCACACTCTCCGGTTGCACCACTGTTAAGATGGTTTGAGCCCGCGCCGGTTGTTGTGCGCCAACCAGCGGCAAGCCCGCAGTTGCCAAAACAGAGACCAGAACAGGAGCCAGCGTCCTACGGCGGAAGATTCGCAGTCGATGAAGGTTCATCAGATTCCCTCGCAGCCATGTGAGGCGTATTTCAAGTGCATGCAATTGCATCCCGGATTACCGCATCCTTTATATCAAGCGGCCACGCCCGGCCGTTTGCATATATGCGTCTGGAACACGCTTGATGGCGCCGAGCGGATGGAAGAGCAAGCTCCCAATTGCAGGCAAATTCTCCCCCCGGAAGAAAACTAAAGACAGCGGCGCAAAAATCCGCTAAAACTTTCATTAAGTGACCATCCCAGACCCCACGCCCAATCCTGACTCTCCGCTTCCAGCCAGCGCTTCCCGGTCCACCGCTTCCGGAATGGTCCAGAGCCTTGGCCTTTTCTCCTCGACCGCCCTCGTCATCGGCTCCATGATCGGCTCCGGAATCTTCATCGTCGAGGCAGACATTGCCCGCGGCACCGATTCCCCCGCCCTTTACCTGGCCGCGTGGGTGGTCACCGCCGTTCTCACCATGATCGGTGCCCTCAGTTACGGTGAACTGGCCGCCATGATGCCCAAAGCCGGCGGCCAGTACGTCTACCTGCGCGAGGCGCTTGGCCCGCTTTGGGGATTTCTCTATGGCTGGACGCTTTTCCTAGTCATCCAGACCGGAACCATCGCCGCCGTCGCCGTAGCCTTCGGCAAGTTTCTCGGCGTCTTTTTTCCCGCCATCTCCAATACCCACTGGCTTCTGCATATCGCCCATGTGCCCGCGCTCACCGTCGGTCCCATGGTTCTCGGAAACATGGAGATCGGCCTCAACACCACCAACCTCGCCGCCGTCGTCGTGGTCTTCTTTCTGGCCATCGTCAACATGTTCGGCGTCAAGCTAGGCGCGCTCATCCAGAACATTTTCACCTCGGCCAAGGCGCTCTCGCTCGCCGGCCTGGTGCTGCTGGCCTTTACCGTGGGCCGCAATGCAACCGCGTGGCAGGCCAACTTCGGCGCGGGCTTGAGCCAGTTCTGGCGCAACGCCGACTGGAGTTCGCTGCATCCCATCCAGGTTGGCATCGGCGGCCCCATCGTACTCGTCAATCTCGCCGTGATTCTAGCCGCCGTGCAGGTGGGCTCGCTGT
The DNA here is from genome assembly GCA_036489415.1 of Occallatibacter sp. Taxonomy (GTDB): domain Bacteria; phylum Acidobacteriota; class Terriglobia; order Terriglobales; family Acidobacteriaceae; genus Telmatobacter. The sequence goes on from DASXFS010000014.1 coordinate 281,097, forward strand.
TTTCCGCCGATGCCTGGAACAACATCACCTTTACCGCCGGCGAGGTCAAGAATCCCAAGCGCAACATTCCCCTGTCGCTGGTGCTGGGCACAGGCTTTGTGCTCACGGTCTATTTCCTCGCATCGCTCGGATACCTTATGGTTTTGCCCCTCCACGGCGATCCCCACGGCACCACCATTCTGGCGCGCGGAGTACAGTATGCCTCTGAAGACCGCGTCGGCACCGCGGCCCTCGAGCAGATCTTCCATTCCGGCGGCGCATGGCTCATGGCCGCGGCCATTCTCATTTCCACCTTCGGCTGCGCCAACGGCCTCACCCTGGCCGGCGCGCGCGTCTACTACGCCATGAGCCGCGACGGCCTGTTCTTCAAGTCCGTCGGCCGCCTCCATCCCCGTTTCAAGACTCCCGTCGCCGGCTTGTTGATCCAGGCCGTCTGGGCCACGTTCCTTTGCCTCTCCGGCTCATACAGCCAACTGCTCGACTACATCATCTTCGCCGTGCTGCTGTTTTACATCCTCACCATCGCCGGCCTGTTTGTGCTGCGCTTCAAGCGGCCCGATGCGCCGCGCCCTTACAAGGCTCTGGGCTATCCCTTTCTGCCCGCCCTCTATATCCTGATGGCCGCCTGGATTTGTATCGTATTATTGCGATACAAGCCCCAGTACACGTGGCCTGGCCTGGTTCTCGTTCTGCTCGGCATTCCCGTTTATCTCTTCTGGTCGCGACGGTCCGGTAGTCAAGTACGGCACCAGTCCAGTTCCAACTGATTTCCATTGCTGGGGAGGGAGTCCCTCATTCATGTTCAGTCTGCTTCGTGTCAAACCCATGTCGTTGCTGAGTCAAGAGGCCAGTGAAACGGGTAAGCACACCCTCCGCTGCTCGCTCGGCGCAACGAACCTGATCACGCTGAGCATCGGAGCCGGCATCTTTTTGAAACACAGCGGAGTCGCCGGCATTACGACGGGCCCACAATCGAATCGGGGAGGGAATCCATGGCCAGCAAGCTTCTAGCCACAAAGCCAATCAACACGATCATGGCCGAAGCCAATGAGACGAGCGAGCATTCGCTGAAGCGCGCCCTTGGCCCCGTGAATTTGATCACCCTCGGTATTGGCGCGATTATCGGAGCGGGCATTTTCGTTCTCACGGGCACAGCGGCCGCGCAGTTCGCAGGGCCCGCGATCGTTCTTTCGTTCGTCATCGCCGGCATCGGATGCATCTTCGCCGGCCTCTGTTACGCCGAGTTTGCTTCGATGATTCCCATTGCCGGCAGCGCCTACACTTACGGCTACGCGACCATGGGCGAGATTGTTGCCTGGATCATCGGATGGGCGCTGGTCCTCGAATATGGGTTCGGTGCGGCCACCGTCGCGGTGGGCTGGAGCGGCTTTGTCAGCAGCCTGGTGGGATTTTTCGGCGTGAAGCTTCCCTTTAACCCTGCGCCGGCGATTTCCTTCTCGCTTTTTGGCCACCAGATGGGGGGGCGCATCGATATTTTTGCGCTGGCGGCCATCGTGGTGATTACCGTGATTCTGGTCGTTGGCGTGCGGGAATCGGCAAACTTCAATAGCGCGGCCGTGATGATCAAGCTTTCCGTGCTGTTGGTTTTTATCGGCCTGGCCACCACATTCGCCTTCGGCCATTGGCCGCACATGGTTGCCAACTGGCATCCCTTCATACCAAAGAACCAGGGCCATTTTGGCCAGTTCGGCTGGTCCGGCATCATGCGCGGCGCCGGAGTAGTCTTCTTCGCCTATATCGGATTTGACGCGGTGTCCACGGCGGCACAAGAGGCCAAGAATCCGCAGAAAGACATGCCCTTTGGGATTCTTGGTTCATTAATCATCTGCACGGTCCTTTACATTGTCGTAGCCGGCTTGCTGACCGGCCTGAAGTCGTATACCACGCTGAATGTCGCGGCTCCAGTCGCCGATGGCGCGGCAGAGATCGGCGTGCGTTGGGGAGTCTTGTTAATTGATCTTGGCGCCATCGCCGGACTGGCGTCGGTGATGATGGTGATGCTGCTGGGTCAATCGCGTGTGCTTTACACCATGTCCCATGACGGGTTGTTGTGGAATTGGGTGGGGAAGATTCATCCCAAATTCCGCACCCCGTATCTCACTTCCATTGTGATGGGGGTTTTTGCCGCGCTTCTCGCCGCTTTTTTCCCGATCTCATTCCTCGGAGAACTTGTCAGCCTGGGCACTCTGCTGGCGTTTACCATCGTCTGCCTGGGTATATGGATCATGCGCGTGAGGCAGCCCGATGTGCCACGCCCTTTCCGTACTCCATGGGTTCCCGTGGTGCCTATTTGCGGCATGATTGTGGCCGTTGCGCTTATGCTTTCGCTCGATGCGCCAGCCTGGATCGGCTTCGGCAGTTGGCTCATCCTGGGACTGATTATTTACTTCGGGTATAGCCGGAAGCACAGCAGAGTGCAGCGTGCGCTCGCGGCTGGTTCGGCCAGAAACTAAGGACCTGTATAAAAACTCGCAGTTTTGAAAGGGCACGGCTTTAGCCGTGCCGAGGAAGCAGAAAATGGGGACGCGGCTTTAGCCGCCGAAGGAATGCAAAGGGCTGAAAATACATTCCCTCGGGGGCTAAAACCCAAAATTCAATTTGCCATTGAGCGGCGCGGCTAAAAGCCGCGCCCTTTCAACGCAGATGAATCCACCCGGCGTCGAGTTTTTATACAGGTTCTCAGATGCGACGCTCGACCGTAGATTGAAGGCCGCAAACTCCTGCCACAGTGCGCAACAGGAGTTTGTGGCTTTTGTATTAGCCGGATTAAAGTCGCACCTTCACAAGTACAGATAAATTATTTGTACATAAGGCTTTAGTGGTCGTCGTCTGCCGCTGTGCGGACCATTCTGCATCTGAATCTTCGTCTTGCAAACTTTCATCCAAATAAACCAAACTAAGTAGACTAAGTTCACTAAGGAGGAGCCATGCGAACCATCAACATCCACCAGGCAAAAACCCACCTCTCACGCCTTGTCGATGAGGCCGTGCAGGGCGACTCCTTCATCATCACCAAGGCTGGTAAACCCAAGGTTCTGGTGACGCGACTGGATGCTCCCGTGTTAACGTGGAAACGCCGGCTTGGCCTTCTTGAGGGAACCTGTACTCTGCCGGATAACTATTGGGAGATCGACAAGGAAAGGGATCAGGAAATCGAGAAGACGTTCTTCGGCAAGGATGAGGAATGAAGTTTCTTCTCGACACGCACCTGGTGCTGTGGACTTTTTTTGAGCCAAGGCGGCTTTCCGCACCGGCGCGAACCATACTTGAAGCGCGTCAGAGTATTCTCGTTTTTAGCACCGTAGGTTTGTGGAAGATCGGAATCAAGCGCGGGCTTGGGAAGAGAGGATTTCAGGTCGACCCAAGAATTCTACGGCGCGCACTGCTGGATGACGGATATGAGGAATTACCCGTTCTTGGTCAACATGCAATAGAGGTCGACACACTTCCGCCCATACACAAAGATCCCTTCGACTGCATCCTGATTGCTCAGGCCATGGTCGAAGGGATCACTTTGTTGACGGCAGATCCGATGATAGCCCAATATCCGGGCCCCATCCATAAGGTCTGACGACTCGGCTTACGCCGTAGTCTTCGCGCAGAACTCGTCGAAGGCGCGCACCAGTTCGCCCGCAATCTGCTGTGCCGTGGCCTGCTCGATCACAGAGCGCTGCATCAGGTAAACCAGCTTGCCTTCGCGCAGAATAGCGACCGCGGGCGAAGTCGGCGGATTGCCGTCAAAATAGCTCCGCGCGCGTTCCGTAGCCTCGCGATCCTGTCCGGCAAACACGGTAATCTTGTGGTCGGGCACGTTGGCGGAGTTAGCCAGCGCCAGTCGCACCCCGGGCCGCATCTTGCCCGCCGCACAGCCGCAAATCGAGTTCACCACCAGCAGCGTCGTGCCCGGTGTCGCAAGCGCCGCGTCCACATCTTCAGCGGTGCGGGTTTCGTTGATACCGGCGCGTGTCAGTTCCTCGCGCATCGGGATGACCATCAGTTCTGGATACATGTTTGCCTCCGGCAGGGAAGTTGCCTGTAACCATTCTATCGTGAAACGTCAAGGCGTACCTCTCTGGAGTGAGACGCCTTAGTGTAGCCTTGATGCGATGGCTGATGGGATGAGTTGGGAAGACAAAAGGCAAGAAAACAAGCCGCTCGCGCCATTTACTACCTTCGGCATCGGCGGTCCGGCGCGCTGGTTTATCCAGGCGGCCAGCGAAGAAGAAATTGTCGAATCAACCGCATGGGCGCGGCAACGCGGTCTGCCGCTGTTTGTGCTCGGTGGCGGCAGCAATCTGTTGATTTCCGACGCAGGATTTAGCGGTCTTGTGCTGCGTATAGGTCTGCGCGGCATCGCCGTGCAAGACGCTGCCAACCCAGGCCAAAAAATCTTTAGCGCTGCCGCCGGCGAAGACTGGGACAGCTTCGTCGAGCACGCCGTCCACCACAACTGTGCCGGCATCGAATGTCTCGCTGGCATCCCCGGCACGGTGGGCGGCACGCCTGTCCAGAATGTCGGCGCGTACGGCCAGGAAGTGGCTTCATCCATCGAGCGTGTGCGTGCCTTTGACCTGAGCGAACGTACGTTCGTCGAGTTCAGCGCCGAAGAGTGCGGCTTCGCGTACCGTCGCAGCCGTTTTAACTCAACCGACAAAGGCCGCTACATCGTCACGCGTGTCGATTACCGCCTCACTGCGAATGGCGCGCCGACCCTCCGCTATGCTGACTTGCAGCGCACGATTCAGGAGAGCATTCCGCAGGGCAAAGACCCCAGCATTGAGGAAGTAGCCGCCGCCGTGCGCCGCGTTCGCCAGTCCAAAGGAATGCTGCTCGTCGAGGGTGACCCCGATTGCCGCAGCGCAGGCAGCTTCTTCAAAAATCCAATTGTCAGCGAGGAACAACTCCTCCAGATTGCAGCTGCGAGTACCAAAGAGCCGCCGCGCTTTCCCACTGGACCCGGCCCCGCGAACACAGCCCAGGCCAATGCGGATCAGGTTAAGATCCCCGCCGCATGGCTCATCGAGCAGGCAGGCTTCGCCAAGGGCTACGCGTTGGGCGCAGCCGCAATCTCCTCGCGGCACACGCTAGCGCTCATCAATCGCGGCGGCGCCAGCGCATCGGAAATCCTTTCCTTAGCCGGCGAGATCAACGCCGCCCTAGAAGCCCGTTTCGGCATTCAACTGGAGATGGAGCCGGTCCTTGTCGGCTTTTAAATCGAACCCAGCCGCAACGCCAAACGTTGTCGTTCCAGCGCCAGCACGTCCGCAGCCGAGCCCAGCGCGGCCAGGCGTCCTTCGCAGAGCAGCGCAACCTCGGCGGCAATGGCCAACGCATCGGTTGCGTCGTGGGTAGCCATCACGGTCTGTACATAGTTTTCGCTGGCCCAAGCCTGCAATCGGGCCAGGAGCGCGTCACTGGCCGCGCCATCCAGAGCCGAGAACGGCTCGTCCAGCAGCAGTAAACGAGGCCGAGGGGCAAGCGCGCGCGCCAGAGCCACGCGTTGCGCCTCGCCGCCGGAGAGATCCCGCGGCTGGCGATCCATCAAGCCCGTCGCACCCACCAGCTCCAGCATCTCCTCAACGCGTGAAGAGCGGCTCGCCCGATCCAAAGACTTGAGCCCGTATGCAATATTGTCCAGAACGCTTAGGTGAGGGAACAGCGCAGACTGCTGTGTGACCATGGAAGTCCGCCGGCGGCCGGGCTTAATCCAAAGCCCGCGCGCAGAGTCGGTCAGCACATGGCCATCGAGGCACACCCGCGCCAACTGCGGCGGGCGGCCAGGTCCGGAAAATTCCAACCCAGCCAGCAGCCGCAAAAGCGTAGATTTGCCCGTCCCCGAAGGCCCGAAGATGACCGTCCATTCCGATGCAAGGCTGCACTTCACCTGTAAGTGGAATCTACTGCGGCGTGCATCGAAAGCAAGCTCAAGCACGGCTGCCTCCGCGCGCTCTTCCGCCCAGGTAAACGGCAACCAGGGCCAGGGCGCTCATCCCCAGCAGAATGGCCGCGGTGCGGTCCGCCGCCGCGTAGTCGAAATTCTCCACCTGGTTGTAGAGCACAATGGAAAGCGTGCGCGTAGCGCCGGGAATGTCTCCGCCCAGCATCAGCACCACGCCGAACTCGCCCGTGGTATGCAGAAAGCTGAGCACCGCCGCCGCAATCAGCGAGCGCCGCGCGAGCGGCGCCAGCAGGCTGGCCACGATGCGCACCCGGCTTGCGCCCAGCAGCCGCGCCGCATCCACCAGCGCCGGCTCAACAGCCGCAAACCCCGCCACCAGCGGCTGCACGGCAAAGGGCAGGCTGTAAATCACCGACCCAACCACCAGCCCGGAAAACGAAAACGCCAGCGGATGACCCAGCAGCACGGTGATGCCCCGCCCAAAGGCCGTGCGGGGCCCCAACAGCACCAGCAGGAAGAAACCCAGCACCGTCGGCGGCAGTACCAGCGGCAGCGTTGCCAGCGCTTCCAATGCCGCCAGCCACCGTCCGCGCCCCAGCACCAGCAGCGCCGCCAGCGGCACAGCCACAGCCAGCAGAATGGCCGTCGTGACCGTGGCCAGCTTGAGGGTGAGGGCGAACGCCTGCCAATCCATGCTCTAGTGAACCGGTGTCAGCCCGCTCTTGGCAAGCTGAGCCTGGATCGGAGCCGAGAGCAGGTAGTCGAGCAGCTTGTGAACCTGGGCTCGCTGCGCAGTCTTGCTCACGATCGCGGCCCCCTGCTCGATGGGCGGATAAAGCTCCCGTGGAATCACGAAATAAGCCCCATCGGCCGCGAGCCGCGGTGTAAGCGCAGAGGTCAGCGAGATAAGCCCCGCGTCCGCATTTCCCGAATCGACAAACTGCGCCGCCTGCGCGATATTTTCCGCCGTCACCAGCCGAGGCTTGAGAGAGTTATAGAGCTTGAGGCTGTTCAGCGCGGCAACTGCCGCCTGTCCATAAGGCGCGCGCTGCGGATCAGCAATAGCCAGTCGTCTCAAGTCCGGGCTCCTCAGCAAATCGAGCGATGGGGTCAGACGCGAGTCTTTGCGCGTCCACAGCACCAGAGTTCCTCGCGCGTACACAATCGGCGACGACGAATTGGCCGTCCCGGCCGTATCCGCCAGTCCAGCATCGATCAGCCGCTTAGGATAGGCCAGGTTGGCGGCCAGAAACAAATCGAACGGCGCGCCGTTCTCGATCTGCGTCGTCAGCACGGCCGAGGCCTGGTAAGTGGCTTCCGCGCGAATTCCCGTTGCCTGCTGGAATTGCTTGATAATCGGCGGCAACACCGGCTCCAGGTCGGCCGCCGCGGCCACGCGCAGGGGCGTCTGTGCCCCACCCGCCGCCAGCATGGCAAGCCCGAACAAAAACAGTAGAAAGTTTTTGGGAATTGAGTTGCGCATCCCTGCCGTTCCAGCCTCCTCTCCACTGCAAAATTCTGCCTGCGCTGTTAGGCTAACACCAGGCATGAACGACAACTTACATCAGCTCCGCTGTTTCGGATGCGGCACGCGTGTGCCGGGCACAGACGCTCGTCCGGACTTTCGCTGCTCCCAGTGCGGCGACCTTTTTGAAGTCGAATATCCCGGCTGGGGCCCGCGCCACGGCAACGACCGCCCCAACGCCGGCGCGCTCAAGTGGCTGTGGCGGGAGCGTCGCAGCTCTTCTGAAGCCCTCGACCACTCCGGCGTCTGGCGCTTCCGCGAACTGCTGCCCATCCTGGAGAGCTTCGGCAACGCCGTCACCCTGCGCGAAGGCAACACGCCGCTCTATCACCTGCCGCGCGCTTCCAAAGCTCTCGGCATCGACCAGCTCTACGCCAAGCACCAGGGCATGAATCCCACCGGCTCCTTCAAAGACACCGGCATGACAACTGCCCTCAGTGTGGCCAAGGAGCGCGGCTTCGAGTGGGTCGCCTGCGCCTCCACCGGCAATACCTCAGCCGCCATGGCTGCCTATGCCGCCCGCGCCGGCCTGCGCAGCCTCGTCGTCATTCCCGAGGGTAAAATCGCCTGGGGCAAGCTGGCCCAGGCCATGGATTACGGCGCCGTTACCTGCCAGGTCAAAACCGATTTCGACGGCTGCGTCCGCGTGCTCACCCAGGTCGTCAAGGAAGCTCATATCTACCTGCTCAATTCGGTCAATCCCTATCGGCTTGAGGGCCAAAAAACGCCAGCCTTTGAAATCGCCGAAGCCTTTGACTGGAACGTCCCAGATCACCTCATCGTGCCCGGCGGAAATCTCGCCAACGGTTCGGCATTGGGCAAAGGCTTCCGCGAACTGCGCGAGCTGGGCCTGGTGGCCCGCGTCCCGCGCATCTCCGTTATCCAGGCCGCTGGAGCCAACCCGCTGGTGCGCAGCCTGGCCGCCAACAATGGTGCATCCCTCGAGCCGGTCGAGGCGGACACCCGCGCCACAGCCATCCGCATCGGCAATCCAGCTTCCTGGCGCAAGGCCGCGCGCGTCATTCAGGAAACCGGCGGCTGGTGCCTCGACGTGACCGAAGCGGAGATCGCCATCGCCAAGGCCGAACTTGGAGCCGAAGGCCTGGGTTGCGAGCCGGCCTCTGCCGTCACCCTGGCCGGTCTCAAGAAGCTGCGCGCCCAGGGCTCCGTCGCGCCCGGCGAAACCGTGGTTCTGCTTCTCACCGGCCACACGCTCAAAGACGCCGATTACACCATCGACTTCCATCGCGGAACGCTATTGAAGGACGAAGAGAAGCTCGGCCTCGAAGACAAGATCGACAGCCTGCGCCGCAATGCGCAAGTAGTCGATGCCACGCCGGAAGCCGTCCTTGCCGCCGTGAAAGGCAAAGTGGGATGAGCGACGCGCCAATCGCAAGTCCAGGTCCAAGTCAAAGCCCCGTGCATCTCCGTCTGCCCGCCACCAGCGCCAATCTCGGTCCCGGTTTTGACGCCGCCGCCGTTGCGCTCGACTTCTATCTCGAAATTGACGCCGAGCCGGCTGCGGAGTTCTCCATTCTGGCCAGCGGCCTTGACGCTGAGCGTTGCGGAAGTCTCGAAGACAACCTCATCCTCGAAATTTACAAAGGGCTTCTTCACGACCACAACCGGCCCATCGCGCCTCTGGCCATTCGCATGGAGAACGCCATTCCCCTCGGCATGGGTTGCGGCTCCTCAGCGGCCGGCAGGTTGGCGGCCATTGCTCTCGCCAACCACTTCGGCCAGCTCAACTTCACCTCTGACCAGATCCTCGAAGAGGCCTGTCGGCTTGAGGGCCATCCGGATAACGCCGCCGCCTGCTGGCTAGGTGGCTTCGTAGCCGCAGCCTGCGAAGGCAGCCGCGTGCATTTCGCGCGGGTCGTCCCTCCGCCTGAGTGGCGTGCCATCGTCGTCCTGCCCTCCGAGCCCTTGGCCACCAGCAAGGCCCGGGCCGTCTTGCCCGAGTCCTACGCGAGCGCCGACGTCGTTGTGAACATCCAGTCCGTGGCGCTGCTGGGCTTGGCCTTTGCCCAGGCGCGTGGCGACCTGCTGCGCATCGCCATGCAGGACCGCATCCACCAGCCCTATCGCGAGCCCATCTGTCCCTTGCTTACTCGACTGCTGCCTCTGGCCGGCCATCATGGCATTCTGGGCGCGGCCTTGAGTGGAGCCGGTCCGGCCGTCCTGGTCATTGTCGAGAGTGAAAGCAGTCTGGAACCGGCCTCAGCCGCTATCCACTCCGCTATGGTTGGCTTGCCTCAACCGGCTCTGCGCGTCTGCCGTTTCTCGCCCCAGGCAGCCAGTTTGACCACATAGGTCAGGCCGAGAATCAACCCTGAAAAGGTTGTCATTCCAGTAATCTTTACCGGGTACCGTTAACTGTTTAACTAATCACCAATTCTTGATTACCTTGCAACATTACCTAAGATTCCTTGCAATTCCATGCACTAACCCCATAAATTCGCTGGGTGGGCAGTTCTGGGGGAGGGCTGCTCTAGCGCCCGTGATCCTTATAGGATCCGGGCGCTTCTGTTTGCTGTCTGCGCCTGCCATCGGTTATTGACCGTTTAGGCGTGATTTGCGACTTTCTCGATCGTTCCTGCATCTCATTAGGGCCCCATTCCCGTTTACACTGGATGAAAGGGCAGTAGCCGCGAGGGAGGAACATGGCTGGTTTGGGAGTCTTGGAAGTAAGCGACGCAACGTTCGATCAGGAAGTGCTCAAGAGCGAGCAGCCGGTACTGGTGGATTTCTGGGCCGTCTGGTGTGGTCCCTGCAAGGCCATCGCGCCAACCGTCGATGCATTGGCCGCCAAATACGCGGGTCAGTTGAAGGTCACCAAGGTCAACGTGGACCAGAACGGCGCAACCCCGTCCCGCTATGGCATTCGCGGCATCCCGGCGCTGCTGTTCTTCAAAGGCGGCAAGGTTGCCGATCAGATTGTGGGCTACGTGCCCCAGGACGTGATTGAAGAGAAAGTGGCTCGTTTGCTGGCTCCCGCCAGCGTAACGCAAGCAGGCTGATTCTACACGGAAACGCAGAAAGGCCCGGCGCATGCGCCGGGCCTTTCTGCTGTTAGTATCCCGCCGCCGTTGCCGCTGCCTTGAGTCCTTGCGTGATCGGCTCAAGCCCCAACCGCTTCCGGCAATCCTCCAGCATCGATTCAGTGCGTGTGGCGCCCACCCGGCTCACCCCAAGTTCGCGCACGGCCAGCAACGCATCCAGATCGCGAATGCCGCCGGCCGCCTTAACCTGCACTTGTGGCGGCGAGTGCTTGCGCATCAGCGCAAGGTCGGGCAGTGTCGCTCCGCTGGCCGCATAGCCGGTTGAAGTCTTTACCCAGTCCGCGCCAATCTCCGCGCAAATCGCGCACAATCGAATCTTGGCCGCATCGTCCAGGTAAGCATTTTCAAAGATCACCTTGATCTTCGCCCCACCCGCGTGAACAACCTCAGCCAGAGCCGCCAGTTCACCGCGCACATACTCCCAGTCTCCGCTGCGCGCCTTGCTGATGTTGATCACCGCATCCAGTTCCTGCCCGCCATCCTTGAGCGCCTGCCGCGCCTCGGCCAGCTTGACGGCCGTGGTGTGGCCGCCGTGCGGAAAGCCGATCGTGGTGCTCGCCTTCACCGTAGTCTCAGCCAGCCGCGCCGCGCAACCGGCCAGTGCATGAGGCAAGATGCACACGCTGGCCACGTCGTAGCGAATCGCCAGAGCGCAACCCTCTTCCAGTTCTTGTGTAGTAAGAGAAGGGTTCAGCAGCGAGTGGTCGATCATCTTGGCGATGGAGAGATAGTCGAAAGGCTGCGTCATCTGAATTCTCCTGGTATCGTGTCTTCAAAGTTCATTTCATCAATGCGGTCATCCTGAGCGTAGTTGAGCGCGCAGCCGGGGTGGCTTAGCGCCCAACGGAGCCGAAGGATCTGTGGTTGTACTTCGGAAATGATTCAACGAATTTTCGATTAAGGTATGGGCTTGAGTCTCTGAACCTGGAGCATGAGCTTCATTCGAGATTGGCCCACGAGTAATCCTGCTCCCCGCCGCTTCAACGAAGATGAACTCGCTCAACCCCACGTAACGGCGAAATCACCATCCTGCGCGCGTTCTGTTGTGGAGCCGCAGGCGCCTGCAACGTCTGCGCTCCGGCCTCGGCCGCACGCAGCACCTCGTTGGGAACAATGCCCAGGATGAGCGTAGCCGCAACCGCCATCGTCAGCGCCGCGAACACCGCTGCTCCCACCCTTGGTTCCGGAATCGCAGTCGGGGACTGGCTTCCGTCCGGGCGCTGTGCGGTGACGAAGGCCAGCCGCAGATAGTAGGCGGCGGCCAATCCCGAGTTGAGCAGGCCAATGATCGCCAGCCAAACCGCACCGCCGCTCACCGCCGCTGAAAACGAGTAGAACTTGCCGAAGAATCCGCCGGTAAAGGGAATGCCGACCAGCGATACGAGAAAGAAAATCAGCACTCCGCCCAGCAGCGGCGAGCGATACAGCAGCCCGCGGTAGTCCTCGATCATGGGCAGCGCTTCGTCGTATCCGCTGATGACCGTGATCACGGCAAAGATGCCCACGTTCATGGCTGCATAGGCGGCGATGTAGAAGGCGGCGGCGGCGATGCCGCTGTTTCCCAGCCCGGCGAAGGCGGCCAGCAAATACCCGGCATGGGCAATCGAGGAGTAAGCCAGCATCCGCTTCACATTCTGCTGGCGCAGCGCGGCCAGATTGCCCACGGTCATCGAAAGCACAGCCACAATCCACAACAGCGGCACCCACACCGAGTGCAGCGCGGGAAAAATCTCGTAGGTGATGCGCAACAGCACAGCGAAGGCCGCGGCCTTGGGCGCCGTAGACATCAGCGCCACCACCGGCGAAGGCGCGCCTTCATAAACATCCGGCGTCCACAAGTGGAAGGGCGCGGCCGAAACCTTGAACAGAATCCCCACCAGCATCAGCGCCATGCCCGTCAGCAGCAGCGAATGGTTCACAGCCAGCAGCGCCTGCTGGGCAATCTCGTAAATCTGCGTAGTACCGGTGGCGCCAAAGATCAGCGCGATGCCGTAAAGAAGAAACGCAGTGGCAAACGAGCCAAGCAGAAAATACTTAATGGCCGCTTCCGGACCGCGCGCCGTCTGTTTGCGGTAGCCGGCGAGGATGTATGTAGCGATTGACGAGATTTCGAGGGCGATGAAGACGACAAGCAATTCCACCGCGCCAGTCATCAGGCACATGCCCACTGCGCCAAAGACGATGAGCGCATAGTACTCGCCCTGATGATGGCTATCCTCCGGCAGCGTGTCCAGAGAGAGCAGCAGCGCCGCCAGCACAATGCCGCAGATCAGCACATGGAAAAATACCGTGAATGCGCTGGTCTCGACCGTGCCAAAGAAGCCCGTGCCCTGCGGCAGGGAAAGCTGCCACAAGCTGGCCCACAGTGCGAGGGTGGTCCCAATCGCCGCTACCCACCCCAGGGGACGGCGCGCCCGGCTCGACGCCAGCGACGCATCGATCAACATCACAACGACGCCTGTAAGCGTGAGAATAAATTCCGGGAGAATGCGGTAGATGTCAGGCACTGGATTCACTGCTGCACCTCCACCGGAGATGGAATTGTCGGAGATGGAATCGCAGAGGATGGATTCAGCAACATGAGATGAGACGGCACAGACACCGGAATCATGGGTGTCTGCGTGGAATGGATACGCGGCACGCCCTGTTCAATGGCCGGCAGCCAGATCGAAGGAGCAATGCCCATCACCAGCGTGAGAACAGCCAACGGCCACAGCAGCGCCAGCTCGCGGAAGTGCAAATCGTCGGCAGGCCGCGAAGTGACCAACTCGCTCTGCGGTCCATAGAAAATCCGCTGCACCAGCCACAGCATGTAGGCCGCGCCTAGAATCACGCCTAGCGAAGCGGCAACCGCCCAGCCACGGCTTACGCCGACAAACGTGCTCGATAGGATCAGGAACTCGCCCACAAACCCGCTCAGGATCGGCAGTCCGATCATGGCCAGCGTGGTCACCACAAACAGTGTCGCCGTGCTGGGCAGTCTGGCCGCGAGGCCGCCATACGCATTAATCTGGCTGGTCGCGTAGCGGTCGTAGAGCAGGCCCAGCAGTACGAACAGCGCCCCATCCACCACGCCATGCGAAAGGATCTGGAAGACCGCGCCGCTGGTGCCGATAAACGTGAACCCATAGATGCCAAGAACGATCAGGCTCAGGTGGCTGACAGCCGCAAAGGCGATCAGCTTCCAGAAGTCGCGCTGCACCAACGCCAGGCACGCGCCGTAAAGCACGCCGATCACCGCCAGCGCGATCAGATAAGGCGCAGCCTGGCGCGCCTGCACCGGGAAGAGTCCGATATGGAAGCGAAGCATCGAGTAAAGCCCCAGCTTGCCTGCCACCACCATCGACAGGGCCACTGGCGCTTCCGAGTACGTATCGGAAAGCCAGCCGTGCAGCGGAAACACCGGCACCTTCACGGCAAAGGCAAACAGAAACGCGAATGCCGCCCAGCACAGCGCGCCGGCTGGGAACTGGCCGTAGGCGATCAGCGTCTGCAGAGTCACAAAGTCAAAGCTGCCCGTACGCGCATAGAGCCACAGGATGGCGACGAGCAGCGGAGCCGAAGGGATAAAAGTAAACAGGAAAAATTTCAGTGCCGCTTTAGGCCCGTCCTTGTGGCCGTACATGGCGATGAGAATCGCCATGGGCACCAGCGACAGCTCCCAGAAGCCGTAGTAGAGTATCAGGTCAAGGGAAATGAAGACGCCGAACATCGCCGTTTGCTGGATTAGAAACAGAACAAAAAACACCTTGCGCCGCGATCGGATCGCGTTCCAGCTTGCCAGCACGCCCACCGGCGCAAGCAAACCGGCCAGAACCACAAGCCACAAACTGAGGCCGTCGATGCCCACGTGATAAGCGATCGCCGGACTCTCAATCCACGGCTTGTTGACCACAAACTGGAAGCCGGCCCGCTGCAAGTCGTAGTGAAAAGGCAGATGCAGCGTGAAGCCGAAAGTTACCAGGGCAGTCAGCAGCGCAATCCAGTTGGGCAGCTTGGCGCGGTCGGGCGCGAGAGCCACAAGAACCGCGCCGGCCAGCGGAACCAGCAGGATCAGCGTGAGAATCGAATTGTCGATCGCGTTCATTCTCTCAATGCCCCGCCATGGTGAGATGAATTCCAAAGTTTGCCAGCACAGCGCCCCAGGGAACCACAACGAACAGCAGCACTGCCGCCGCGCCTGCGGCCAGCCAGGCCGCGTACGAACGAATGTTGCCCGACTGCCAGCGCTGCAACAGTGCGCCGCAGAAAGTAGCCACGCCGCCCAGCAGCCATGCCGCGCCGCCAAGAATGGCCTTGTCAACGACCCAGCCCAGAACGTAAGTGGAAGTAACCAGCAGCGGCTTCACCACTGCAGCGCCATAGAGTTCGTCGACGTAATATTTGTTGGTCAGCAGCTTGTAGCCCGCGGGCAGTGCGGCGGTCAAGTCCGCTGGACGCGCTGGCTTCTGCCGGTAGAGCAGATCCGCGATGTACCAACCAAGCAACGCGACTGCAACGGCGACGATGCTCAAGACCAGCTCGATATGGCTGCCGCTCGCATCCGCTGCCCGTGCGCCAGTGGCAGGCGCGAGGAACGCAGCGAATCGCTCAATGCCGATCCAGCCCCCTCCAATCGAAAGCAGCGCCAGAATTACCAGCGGCCCCAGCATCGACCACGGGCTCTCATGCGGGTGAATCTCCGGACTACGCGACTCGCCGAAGAAGGTCAGATACCAGAGCCGGAACATATAGACGGCCGTGAGCAGCGCCGTCACCAGCCCAACAAACCACAGCGCCTTGCCGCCGGCGCCTTGCTGAAAGGCCGCATAGAGGATCGCGTCTTTCGAGAAAAATCCGGCGAAGGGAAAAAATCCTCCAATGGCCAGAACCGCCGCCGTCATGGTCCAGAAAGTGACAGGCAGTTTCTTGCGCAGGCCGCCCATCTTGCGCATGTCCTGCTCGCCGCCCATGGCGTGAATCACGGATCCCGCGGCGAGGAAGAGCAGCGCCTTGAAGAAGGCATGCGTCATCAGGTGGAAGATGGCGGCCGAGTACGCCGCGACGCCGCAGCCCAGGAACATGTAGCCAAGCTGCGAGATGGTGGAGTAAGCCAGCACCCGCTTGATGTCCGTTTGCATCAGGCCCATGGTGGCGGCAAAAAATGCTGTCACCGCGCCAATGATGGCGACTGTGCCCAGCGCGAAGGGGGAGCGGTCGAAGAGGAAGTGGGTGCGCGAGATCATATAGACGCCCGCGGTGA
>DASXFS010000018.1:0-160068 GCA_036489415.1 Occallatibacter sp.
GGGACGTACAAGTCGATTGTTCTGGTGCGCGGCGAAACCACGCCCGAGGACATCGCGGGAATGGAAGTGGCGGACGGCATTCTGACCTCGCGCGGCGGCATGACGTCGCACGCGGCGGTGGTGACGCGCGGCATGGGCAAGTGCTGCGTGGCCGGCGCGGGCGACCTGAAGGTGAGCGAAGCCAACAAAGAGCTGCGCGTGAAGGGCTACGTCTTCAAGCAGGGCGACTGGATTTCGCTCGACGGCACGACGGGCCGCGTGATCAAGGGCCAGTTGAAGACGCTGCCCGCGCAACCGGACGATCCGGATCTGGTGAAGTTCATGAACTGGGTGGACCCGGTCCGGCGGCTGCGCATCCGCGCCAACGCGGACGTTCCGCGAGACGCCAAGCAGGCTCGCCTGTTCGGCGCGGAAGGCATTGGATTGTGCCGCACCGAGCACATGTTCTTTGCCGAGGACCGCATCGAGCACATGCGCACCATGATCCTGGCTGACAACGAAAAAGATCGTCGCATCGCGCTAAAGAAGCTGTTGCCCATGCAGCGCGCCGATTTCGTGGGCCTGTTCAAGGCCATGGAGTCGCTCCCGGTCACGATCCGCTTACTTGATCCGCCGCTGCACGAGTTCCTGCCGCAGCGCGAAGATCTGCTGGTGGAGATTGCGCACCTCGAGGACACCAAGCCGCGCTCACCCAAGCTCAAGGAATTGCGTCCCCTGTTGGCGCGGGTGCAGGAGCTGCATGAGATGAATCCCATGCTTGGCCTGCGCGGATGCCGTCTGGGCATCACATTCCCTGAGATCACCGAGATGCAGGTGAGGGCCATCTTTGAGGCCGCGGTCGCGGTGAAAGCCAAGGGCGGCGATCCGCATCTGGAAATCATGATTCCGCTGATCGGCTCAATCGAAGAGATGCGTAACCAGGCCGCGATTGTGCGCCGCGTAGCAGACCAGGTGTTCGAGGAAAAAGGCTCGAAGCTCAGCTACATGGTGGGCACCATGATCGAGTTGCCTCGCGCTGCTCTGACCGCGGACCAGATCGCCGAAGAAGCCGAGTTCTTCAGCTTCGGAACCAATGATCTGACGCAGACCACCTTCGGCATTTCGCGCGACGACATCAACAACTTCCTGCCGGCGTATCTAAAACACGGCATCTTCAAGCAGGACCCCTTC
Source organism: Occallatibacter sp. (assembly GCA_036489415.1). Classification (GTDB taxonomy): domain Bacteria; phylum Acidobacteriota; class Terriglobia; order Terriglobales; family Acidobacteriaceae; genus Telmatobacter. The sequence continues at coordinate 1,171 of DASXFS010000018.1, forward strand.
GCCACACTGGACCAGGCGGGCGTGGGATCGCTGGTGAAGATGGCCACGACCAAGGGACGCGCCACTCGGCCTGACCTGAAGGTGGGCATCTGCGGCGAGCATGGCGGCGATCCGGAGTCCGTCAAGTTCTGCCACAGGATCGGGCTTAACTACGTCTCCTGCTCGCCCTTCCGTTTATTGACGGCACGGCTTGCGGCGGCGCAGGCAGCACTCGAGGAGAAACAGGGCGGCGTCACCCACACAAACAAGTAACTCCGACGATGTGGCAGGGGCGTCCGCTTGATGACGGACGCCCGTGCCGCATCGTCCTCTTATCGCAGCGCATTAAGATCGATACTCGTATTAATGATCTGGGAAGAGGACAGGTGCCAAATCAAGCGCTCAACGGAGAGCGACGTAAAGGATTGAACTGCACTCTCGCTGATCAGCGGTAATCATCGAATCTGGTATCATCAGCCAACGGTCTTTTGCCTCTAGATGAATCCATTGCAAAACGCGGCCGATCTGAAACTGCGATTGTAAAAGCTCAACTTAATTTCAAAATAGACGAAGAGGATAGAGCAGCCAAATGAAGCAATCTGTGAGGTTGGCCGACGGTAGCGGATACGAGCCTGCCGCAGTACACGCCTCTAGATCCCCATCGGCGCTGATGCTTTTCGTGCGGTACCCGATCTTTCTTCTCGCCCTGGGTCCGCCGATATTCAGACCCGCCGACGCCAACGCTGGAGTTAATGCAGCACAGGCTCATTTTGACCTCTGGAATCTCTTTCAGGTCGTCTGGATCTCTTTGATTGCGCTGCGCGCTATTATTCGACTAACTCGCGCGCGGACAATCTTTATCCCAAGACAGGTACGATTCGTCCTGATATTGGCCTTCTTTCTTAACCTCTTATTTTTTGTGTCTGTGTCTTACTCTCCGGGCCCCATCATATCGACGGAGTTCAGCGTCTTATATTTCTTTACTCTCGTCTGCGTGGTGGAGTTCGTCGTCGATGTTTATCGGGATCCTCCAAATTGGATGAAGCTTGTATTTCAGCTGAGGCTTATTTCATTCCTGCTTCTTGCCGCTGTTCTCGTCGCAATACCCCTCGCTTCAACTTTCGTTTTCGTTATCCTGCCTGGTGCGGGAATACGCCTGACAGGCGGTGCAGTGGCTCCTGTAACTGTGATCTGTCCGTTTATCTCGATCATCTCGGCCTATAGCTTTCTTCATTCCCTGGAACCCCGGATTCGGTCCTTTCTCTTTTTTCTGGTCGGCCTGGCAGGCACCGCAATTTCACAGACAAGAGGCGCCGAAATCGCGCTGTTCCTTATGCTCGTCGCGATCGTCCTTGGCTGGGCGAGATTGAAGAGGCAATCCGCACATCTGTTCATCGCCGGGTTGATGGCTTCGATCTTGATTGGCACCGTCATCGTGGGTGCGATTGGGGGAGAGAGTATATGGAAAATATTCAACCGTGGTGGAGACACCGAGAACGTGATGACCGGCAGCGGGCGAGCGGAGGTCTGGAAGTTTGCGGTTAGTTACACCCTGACCCACCCGCAGGGGATGGGCTACGTTGCCGGTTTCCGGACACTTTTCCCTAACCACTTTGACTTGTATGTGAACGGCGATCAATCCCACCTTGGGAATACTCACAACACGTTCCTGCAGTATCTTGCGGATGCCGGCTGGCTGGCCCTGGGGCTCTATCTGATTATGATGGCCAAGACACTTGCCCTGGGATGGCGCTTCTCGAAGAAGCCTGCTTTAGTCGGCCTGGCGTCAGACAGTGTGACTCGCCACGCAACTCGATGCGCGCTGTTGTTGCTCGTTTATTGTTTGTTGGAGGGTATGGAGGCTTCAGATTTTGCTATTCCTTTGAGACAGCCATTCTCTATTCAATACGCCGTGGTCGCCATGATCCTCGGCATTTCCGCAGGTAGACTCGCCGCGTCGCGGGCCCGGTATTTCCCTTTGGCCAATTGATATCTTAAGGATTCCGGTTGGAATCTACTTTCTGGCGGTATCCCTCGCACAGACGACCTTTTATTCATGATTATGCGCGGAGTACACTGGTGTCGTGTGGATGCAGCATTCTAATGACGCTGTCTTAACTTAGGAGAAAACGATGCAATCAGACTTTCCCAATCTTGTGGTGTTGCAGGGCCACAAAGACATGGAGCGATTTCAAACGAGTGCAATCGTTGAGCTGGGAAAGAAGCTCGGGCGGCCGCTTTCGATCATCGAGGCCGGGTGTGGGCGGTTCTGGAAACTCGATTTGACTGGCATCGACTATACGCTTACAGGGGTCGACCTTGACCCGGTAGCACTGGATCTGCGCAAGACCGTGGCCCACGACCTTGATGTTGCAATCTGCGGAGACCTATGCACGGTCGAACTCCCCGCGGCATCCGCCGACGTTGTCTATAGCAGGTATGTCCTGGAACATCTCCAGCACGCGGATGTTGCGATTCAAAACTTCGCAAAATGGCTGAAACCGGACGGGCTGATGATCCTACAGATGCCCGGCCGGGAGACAGCGCGCGGGTTCTATACGCGCTTACTGCCGCATTGGTTCCACCAGTGGTTTTACCGGCATCTCATAGGGGACAAACTGGCGGGCCAGCAGGGTCACCCGCCCTATCGCACATATTTTCATCCGGTAATTGGCGGCGATCGACTCTGCGGTTTCCTCGCCGAGAACGGCATGAAGTGTTTGGATCGCCACGGAGCCGGATTCCCACGACGTGTGATTTGGGATAAAGGTTTGGGAGTGGTGGCGCAGCAACTGGTTACAAAAGCTACATCGATACTTACTTTGGGCAAACTGACTGCGGCATACTACGATGTCTCGTATATTGCGGTTAAGAATGCTCCCGATCTGGATTGAAACGCCAAAGCATTTGTATGCGGCGGCCCAGTCAGATGCTGAGTCTTGATCCTGCGCCAACAGAGTGAATAGCCAAGCCAACGGAAAAATCGTGGTGCGGAGATAGTTCACCCTGAACGAAATCGCTGAGCTATAGATGTGGCGCTGACGGCTTCGTTCGGGCAGGCGGATTTGCGCCACTTTTTTGCGGCCGAAGAAGAAATTCCGGCTCCTATTGATCCACAGACCCCGGATTCTGCCCTTGGCTTGCCTTACTTCGTATCTCCGCCGGGCGCGTAGTAGCCCTCGCGCGTGACCACCTGAAGATCGTCCTTGTTGGCCTTGAGGGCAATCTTGTGGTATCCGCCATCCGTGTCCACCTTGTCCGGGGTATAGGTGAGCAGATATTGGCCGCGCAGTTCTTCGGCAATCTGGCCGTAAATCTCGTCGAGGTTGTCCTTCTTCTTGGCTTCAAAAGATCGGCCTCCGGTGCGAACGGCGATCCTCTCCATGATCTTCTTGCCGTCCTGGCCGTTGGCGCCTGTGGGCTGGCCACCGCGCCGGCCTTCGCCTCCGGGATAGCCGCCGGGATACCCGCCACCTGGATAACCGCCGCCACCGCCCGGATAGCCTCCGCCGCCCATGCCGCCGCGGCGTCCGCCTTGACCGGGAAAGCTGCTTCCATCTTTTTCCTGCTCACCCTTGAAGTAGATGGTGTAGATGGTCACATTGGCATGATCCGCCGCATCCACGGCGTCGTTGAGGGTTTCCTTGCTGCCCCGGTCCCCGCCGTCAGAGAAGACAATCAGCGCCTTGCGGCCGTCCTTGGGCTCCATCAGCTCGTGGCAGGCAAGATAGATGGCGTCATAAAGCTGTGTGCCGCCGCGACTGCGGGACTGGCTGCCGCTGTCGCTGGTCTCAGGGCCCTGGTTGGAGTTGTCAGAAGCACGAGTGGGGCCCATGTCGTCCAGCTCGTGGTGCAGCTTTTCGCGCGAATTGGTAAAGTCCTCCAGCAACTCGACTTCGCGGTCAAAGTGGATGAGGAAGGCTTCATCGCCGGCCGTGCCGGCCTTGGGATCGGCAGGCAGCATCTTGTCCACGAACGTGCCGGCAGCCTTGCGCTCGCTGTCCATGGCGCCGGAGACGCTGCGGCTGGTGTCCACCAGTAGGCCCAGGCGGAAGGGGAGATTGCTCTCGCGGTTGAAGCTCTTGATGGTCTGCGGGCGGCCGTCTTCAGTGAGGGTAAAGTCGCCAATCTTAAGACTGCTGACCAGGGCGCCATGCTTGTCGCGCACGGTAACCGGCAGAATCACCTCCCGGGCCTGAATCTTCAAGGATGCGGTGGGTTGACCGGCTGCTGGTTGCTGAGCGGCTTGCTGCCCGGCCATTGCGGACAGGCAGGACAAAACGAATGGGGCGAGAATCAGGGAGTAGATAGATCGATTTCGCATAGCGTTCAGGACTTGCACACTCTCATTCCATTAGACGAGCGAGAGGTCGGACCGTTGACAGAGATCGGTCTGTTCGGCCGGCGCTTCGTCCGGCCGAACAGGCTCTTTTATTCGAATACGACAAAACTACGTCGCTGCCATGCTCCCCTGGCCTATGGATTTACCACTGCACGCCGGGATACAGGCTGGGTAAACGATACGCGCGATAGACGTAATTGTCGTTAAAGCTCAGGTTCCAGACGGTCTGCGGGTTGGCCTCGTCTGTTACTTCAAAAACCTGCGAACTCTCCGGGGTGAGACCGCAAAGATCGTACTCCACATCCCCATTATCCAGCGTCAGCGCGTTGCCTCCGAAGTAGCTATACAGATTTGGCGGCTGGATCTGATGGAACTGAAGTGTAGCAGTCTTCGCGGTCTCATCGATTTGGAACACCGTGGCCGTGGAGTAGCACGCGGGTGCGCCGCTAACGCCGCAGGTCACTCCCACATTTGGGTTTCCTCCGGAATAGATGCGATCGTCTCCGTTGTCCAGCACTGCCAGTCCAAACCGTCCCGAGGTATTCGGGGTGGTGAACGAAATGCCGTGCTGCGCGTAATTCCAGTCCGTGGGATTGGTCCCGCCAACAAGAGCCAAATCCCCGCCCGCGCCCAAATGCCACAGAATATCTCCGCTTCCCGCGCCGTCGTTGTAGTCCACTTTGACAACCCAATTCTGGTGGCGCATGGATACAACGAGATTTCCGTCATCCGGTGAATAAATCACCGCGTTCGTGTGCGTCCAGTCAGGAAAATTCCACGGATGGCGATTCACATCCAGATGATCGAATTCATTCCAGACCCAGACGGGCTGCAGGTTTGTATCTAGATCCACGATGACGTCGCCCAGGACCTGGGTTGGCGTAGTTTCTCCAGTCAGAACCACATTCTTCAAAGTGTTCGCTAAAATGATCCAATGCCCGTTGGGCAAAACCGTGATGTCATGGGAGAACAGCTGAAGTGTCAGGTTATAGCCGGCCGCCGCCAAGGCTGTGTTGAGCTGCGTCATCGTGATCTGCTTCACTGTGTCTCCCGCAAGATCGAACTCGCGCACCAGATTGGCAGCTCCGGCGGGCGTAGGAACGGTCAGGGGGTTTGAGGAGGTTGGGGCAATCATTGCGATGAAATCGCCGTTCGTAAGCTGCTTCGGGGCCAACCAGGTGGAGAGTCCCAAATTAATTGTCGGGTCGTAGTATGTCCATATCAGGTTTCCAGACAGATCGGTGGCAGCGATCTGCACCGGGCTCCCAATTGGATTCATAATTTCGATTCCGGGCTGCGGGGTTTGCCCCGGAGCGGTGGTCGCTGTAAAACTTGGAAGCAAGGCGGAGGGGTAGCTTCCCGTCGTAAAAGTGTGGTCAGAGTCCTGGGCGGTGCGTCCATCGCTGTAGGTCACTTTAGCCTGCATGTGATAGGTTGTATTCGCCTGCATCCCGGCCACAAAAATACTAACGTCCCCCCCCTCCTGCGGGTGCCGCTTGTGTCCAGGTTTTGAGTCCGTAGGAGGTCGTTTTCCCGAACATGATCGTGACAGCCGCGCCCTCGCCCACCGTGACCGTGTACTGAGCTACCTGCGGATTCGCAGTAGTCGATATGGATCCGACTAACCCGGGTCCGATATAGGAGGAACCGCCGCACCCGGCACAAAGAATCAGAACGCAGAGGCTGGCCAACGAGAGAGCGGCCGCCCGAAAGCGGAAGCGATTGCCTCTTTTGCCGAAGGGTCGATGGGCTTGCGGCGATTGAGAAAGCGATTCAGAAATCGTTGCGTGCTGTCCCGGCTTTCCATCTTCGGCGCCGCCGGGAGCTGGGTAATTGTGTCCATGCGGAAAGAGCAAGCCGGCCTGACATCGATCATCGGCCACCGCCGTAATCTTATTGGATTCTGCGTTTATGTGCAGCGCGGGCGGCGCGAACGGTGTTGCGATGGTAGTGCGTTGAACTGCCTGGTCCAAGGCGGCTTACCTCCTGAAAGGTCAACTTTCTTTAGCGGTTCGGTGCTCATTGCCAGGTTTGTGGAGTTTGATTCCGTTAGACGAATAAGGCGGAAGGCAGTTGACCGGAGCCAGCCTGTTCGCCCGGCCTTTCAGCCGACGCGAATCTGCCCCCTGTTCGAGCAGGACAAGACTACACTGTTGCCGTCGTGGAGAAAAACTGCCAGATACCGGAAGTTGAGGAAGTTCAGGCGAGAAAGCGGGACCGTGATAGCCCTCATGAAGGCCGGAACGAACACAAATCCGGGAGGGTACGTTCAGGCTCCGCAGCAATCGTGGGCCACAGATGCAGCCGCAGCAGTTTTTCAGGGCAAAGGAAAAGCCCGCTGGTTGAGCGGGCCTAGCAAAACTTAGCTGGTAGCGCTAACGGGAATCGAACCCGTGTTTTAAGATTGAGAATCTCACGTCCTAACCCCTAGACGATAGCGCCACTATTGCGGGGGGCGGCCAAGGATGGCCACCTGTCTACTCTAACAAAAATCCAGGCTGGCGCCAAAGGCGATCCGGGCTACCGTCAAAGGCTCGCTCGCGGCGAAAGCCGCTTTAGATGCCCAGTTTCTTTACTTCGTCGTTGTAGTATTTGCGGTAGAGAATCTCCCACTCCTGCGAGCCTTCCATGATGATCTTGCGCTGGTTGGCGATCTTGAGGCGGGCGGCCTGGTCGATGCGGGCTTCCTCGGTGAGCAGCGTGTTCAGAGCCTTGCGGGCCTCTTGGCGGATTGTGTTGCGGTCTTCGAGGAAGCCGACCTGGTCGATGTCGGCCAGGGTGTCGGCCACGGTGTGGGCCAGCTTGTTGAGCTTGTCTGGATTGATCCTCATGGGTTGATCCTCATAGGACCGCCTTGTACTTCTTGGCCAGCTCGGTTTTGACTTTCTTGAACATCTCGGCGTACTGGGCGCCGGATTTGCGCATCTCCTCGGAGTAGGCGTCGAGAATGACGCGTACTTCCTCATTGATGCGGTCTTCAAGCGAGAGTTCTTCGATCAGGCCTGCGGCGACGCGCGCTTCCACCGCCTTCAAATCACTGGCGGTGATCATCTTGGCATCGATAAGGTGCTTGACCGTGCGGCGGGCTAGATACCCAATGTAGTCGCGAGAAAAGATCATGGGGTTAAGGCATAGGATACCGCATTGGCCCGGCCAGTGTCACACCGGCAAGGCCGACGCGGTGATAAGGCGGCCTGGAGACTCCCCTAGAAACTCAGATCGAGAAGCAGGTTTGCGGTTGCGCCGGCCTGCGGGTAGGGCACGGCGATGTCCTGCTGGCTGCGCAAGAATATCGGCCCAGCGCTGGTGTAGGCCTCGATCTGACAGCTAAGCGCGGCGCCGTTAGCCGCGTCGGCCACGGCGAACGCAAACGGCAACTGGACCATGCAATCGGCCGTGGAGCCGATGACCGTAGCGATGCCCTGGGCCGACTCGACGGGAACGGCTGCGGAGCCGGGATTCTCCAGAACCAGCAGCATCGGAGCGATTCTGGCTTTGCAGGCGATGGTGGAACCGTCAGGCACGCTGGGCGCCACCGTTACGTGGAAGGTGACTGCGTAGGCGCCACTGGCGGTCTGAGAGGCTGCTCCGCTGTATGTATCGGCAGCGTGAGCAGCCCAGACAGCAGTGAACACCAGAAGCATAAGCAGCAGAATCTGGGGAGACTTCGCTCGATTCATGGGTCCTCCGCACTCTCTTCATCGGGAGACGCGGCAGGATCGATGAACCGTCAGCACAAAAAAACGGGCGCGGACTGGTTACGGAAATAATGGTCGCCGCCACGCTGCCGGGGACGCCAGAACCTTAAACGATCCTGGCGCCGGTGGAGGACTGCGCCTTGGGTGTCGCGCCAGACCGGACGCGCAGATTGTTGATGGCGTATTCAATGAAGCGGGGCTCAAAATGCGGCATCTGCCCCATGAACCGGCAAGTGGCCACCACCTGATCGACGATGAAGCGGGGATGATAGGCAGCCAGTTCCAGGCCTTTTTCTTCAACAATCTGGTGAACGATCAAGCTGAATACGTCGTCGGGCATGGTCAATCCGCGCCGTTCGCACTCCGTGTCGAAGATGCGCCGGTAGTTTTCGAGGTTGGGCGCGCCCACTTCGATTTTGTACGGCAGGCGGCGCAGAAAGGCCGTGTCCATCAGGTCTTCGGGGTCCAGGTTGGTGGAGAAGATGATCAATTCTTCAAAAGGGATGCTGAAGGTTTTGCCGGTGTGGAGTTTGAGATAGTCGATGCGGCTTTCGAGCGGCACAATCCAGCGATTCAGCAGGTTGGTGGGGCTCACCAGTTGGCGGCCAAAATCGTCGATGATGAAGCAGCCGCCCAGCGCCTTCAAATGCAAGGGCGCTTCGTAGAAGTGGCCGTTGTTGTCATAGCGGAGGTCCAGCATCTCGAGCGTCAGCTCGCCGCCGGTGAGAATGAACGGACGGCGGCAAGGCACCCAGCGCGCGTCGTATTCCTCGTGGCGCAGAAAGGAGGTCGTGCTCTGCTCGCTTTCGACTTCCGTGCCCACCGAGAAATGAACGCTGGGATCGTGAACGCGGATCACCTGGCCATCGACGCTGATCGCGTAGGGCACGTAGATGACGTCGCTGAAGACGTTGCCCAGGCAGTGCGCCACCGAGGATTTGCCATTGCCCGGCGGCCCGTAGAGGAGCATGGCCCGGCCTGAGTTCAGGGCCGGGCCGCATTGCTCCACGATGCTTTTGTCGAAGGTGAGACCCTTGAACGATTCGCGGATGCGTTCAAAGGAGATGGTCTCGTTGGTCAGCTTCTGCAGGCTCACCTGGTCAGTGAACTGATCGAGGGTGACCGGCGCGGGCCCTACGTAGCGCAGCCTTTCCAGGGCGTCGATGGTCCAGCGGCGGCCCTCCTCGGTGAGCACGTAGCGCATGTCGGTCAGGCTATCGCCGGCGCGCGTTCCAAGGGTGCGCAACAGTTGACGGTCGACGGCCATCTGCACCAGGTCGAGCACGATGACGTACGGCAGCTTGATGGCGTCGACAAACTGGCGGTTGGTTTCCAGGCGCCCGGTGTAGATCAGCTTCATCAACAGTGCCAGCAGATCGGCCTCTTCGATGCCGGTGGCCGCCAGATTGGCGGGCTCACCGGGAATGCGATGGATGAAGGCATCCAGGGCGCGCTGCTCGATGGCTCCGATGGCCACCAGATTGTCACCGAGGCGGCCGCCTTGAGCGCCTTGGCGTTCAAGCGCCTTGGCGACATCGTCCTCTGTGATCAGCTTGACCCGAACCAGCAGGTCGCCTAAACGCATTCTGACTCCGATGGCATCCTCCCCCTGAAATTACGTGCCAATCCCCGGTTCTTTGCCCGAAGCGGTTGACCCTCGCTCCCGGGCAAAGCGTTTTATGTTGCCATCGAGCAAGCCACGGCAACTCACCGCATATTTTACCGAACCGGGAGCGGGCTGGGAGACGGCCATTTGCGATCGATGTTCACCATGCCTTGTTCTCCGTACCTTGATCGCAAGCCCTCTGGCCCGCATCCAGCCACCATCAAGACTGCTCATCGGCTAACCGGCTCTGAGCAAAATCACAGTGCGTTCATGCTTTCGGAAGGACGCCATTTATAGTAAGGCCTGTATAGCCCGCAAGATCGCAGCCGGCAAGGCGCAAGGGAGAATTCAGTTGGGAGAGGGAAACGTGAGCGAAAAAACAGCGTCAGACAAAGGGAAATTCGACTGGATTGCTGCGCGATCGGCATGCTCGCTGCCGAAGGTGTACAGGGATCTGATGTTGGGCGCGGAGGGAGATATCAAGGCGCGGAATGCAGAGCGCCCCGATAATGCGCCTTACGAATTTTCCATCGTGGAGCAGGGCAACACCTTTGCGGCGATCCTCGAAGCCAAGGATTTCCGCAGGTCGGTAACATTCCAACTGGAAGACCACGCAATTCTGGTTCTGGATAATAGCGGCAACCAAATGTTTGAGGTGACCCTGGTGTTTACCGAAGAAGGCAAATGCCGGATGAAAGCGAAGGAAGAGAATCGCGAGGCGTGGCAGATAAGACGAATGGCTCTTGAGGACCTGATGTTCAGAACCATTTAGGGCGCACTTCGGGCGGAAACACAAGAAAAAATGAATTGCGACGATCGCGGCTGGACGATGACGTGGCCGTAAACGGCCTTGCATCTCTCAACCCTTGCATCTCTCAAGCCCGGTGCGGACAGCTTTTGGTGTTGATGCACGCGTCGGCCAGCCTCAGCCGTTCTACGGGCTTGCCGTCTACTAGATGCTGTTGCACAATTTCCGCGGCGTCTGGGGGTTGCACATGGCCGTACCAGACGGCCTCCGGGTAAACCACAACGACAGGGCCGTGTTCGCACTGGTCCAGGCAGAGCGATTTGTTGATGCGCACCGTTGCGCCGAGACCGGCGGCTTTCGAGAGCTGCTGCAACTGCGTGTGCAACTCGCTCTTTCCATCCGCGGTGCAGGATGGCCGCGGCGCATCGGCGGGACGGACATTGTGGCAGACAAATACGTGGCGTTCAAACGGGGGCAAGCGGTGTTCCTCCCTTGATACGGATCATGGTACGGATAAATGGCGCGAATCAATGGCACGGCCAACTGCTCTGCTGATTCCAGAGTAACGGCTGGAGGCTGGGCGATGGAGCGAGGCGGGAGAAGTTTCCACAATCGAAGATCGATCGCACGATAATCGCCCCGCGCCCACCCGGCTCGATCTGCGAAAATAAGGCTTGACTATGAGTACGGAAAATCTGCTTTCACTAAAAGACGACATGGTTGCCTTCATCGAGGGGCATGGCCTGAAGCGCCTGCCCGGATACGTCACCGAGGATATCCCCTCCATTGTGTGGGAGGGACAGAGCAACCCCGACGCGTGGAAAGACTTTGTGGAGATGGCCAAACATGTGGGCGCTCCCTTTGTGACTTTCAGCGAGATGACGCTGGAACGCGAGGAACTCGACGCTCTGATTGAAGAAGCCGGGGAGATGAACTTCCCCGACGAAGAAGCCACCGAGCTGGTGGAGGCGCAGTGGCTGCGCAAGTACGCCGGCAATCTGGGTTACATTCAACTGGGCTTTGTTTATCAGGGCCTGGTGTTTCTGCACGAGACCACCACCGAATGGTATGAGCGCTTCCAGACGCTGCTTGAAGACATTGAGAGCTTCCAGGATATTGTCATCGACGACCACGATCACGACGAGGACGAGTAAGCGCAGTGAGCGCCGCGGAAACCGTCGTGACGGGCGCTGAAACTTTCCGGCGCCCCAATCAGCGCTGGGTGCTGGATGAACCGCATCCCGAAGCGGCGGCCGAGTTGGCTAAGACTGCGCGGTTGCCGCAGGTGCTGGCGGAACTGCTGGTGTCGCGCGGCATTACCGAGGCAGACGCGGCTTTCGCGTTTCTCAATCCCGACCTTGCGCACCTTCACGATCCCCAACTGATGCTGGGCATGGATGCGGCCACGGCGCGCCTTGAGCGGGCCATTGCCGAGCGCGAGCCGGTGCTGCTTTACGGCGACTACGACGTGGATGGCACGACGGCCGTAGTGCTGCTGAAGACGGCCATCGAGATGCTTGGCGGCACTGTACGCTTCCATGTGCCGCACCGCTTGCGCGAGGGCTACGGGTTGCAGTCGAGCGTGCTGGAAACGGCCTATGCCGACGGCGTGCGGCTGGTCATCACGGTAGACACCGGCATGAGAGCCTTTGCCGAAGCGGAGACGGCGCGCAGGCTCGGCCTCGATCTCATCATCACCGACCACCATTTGCTGGAGGCGGGCGATACGGTGCCACATGCGCTGGCGATCCTGAATCCCAATCAGCCGGGCTGCGGCTATCCGGAAAAATTTCTTTGCGGTGCGGCGATTGCGTTGAAGCTGGCGCAGGCAGTGCTGGAGCGGCGCAACGCCGCGCGCACGCGCGAGAAGACGCTGCCGAGTTTTTTGAAGATGGCGGCGATCGCAACCATTGCCGATGCGGTTCCTTTGCGCGGCGAGAACCGCGTCATTGCCACCCTGGGCCTGCGCGAGCTGCGCCACCCCGCCAGTGCTGGGCTGCGCGCTCTGTTTGCCGCGGCGGCGCTGGACCCCGCGGCGAAGCAGATTTCGGGTTTCGATGTAGCTTTTCGGATCGCTCCGCGGATCAATGCTGCAGGCCGCATGGATATTGCGTCGGAAGTGGTCGAGCTGTTTTGCACGCGCGACACGGCCCGCGCTGCCGAACTCGCCGGCAAGCTGGAAGGTCTGAATCGTGAGCGGCGCGACACCGAAGCCACCGCGCTCACCGCGATTCAAGCGCGCCTGGCCGCTGATGCGGAACTGGCCGCCGCCCGGCTGCTGGTGATCGACGGCGACGGATGGCATCGCGGCGTGATTGGCATTCTGGCTTCGCGCGTGGTGGAGCGCACCGCCAAGCCGGCGATTGTCATCAGCGTGGAAGACGGCGTCGCGCATGGATCCGGCCGCAGTGTCGATGGATTCCAGTTGCTGAACGCGCTCGAAAGCTGCGCGGAATTATTTACCCGCTTTGGCGGCCACGCCTTCGCGGTTGGCTTCGCGATGCCCGCGGAAAACCTTGCCGCTTTGAAAGCGCGGTTGCGCCTCTACGCGGAAGAACATCTCGCTGCCCGTGAGCCCGAGCACTTATTGCGCATTCACGCCGAGCTGCCGCTTGACCGGATCACGCCGGTACTGGCCGGATGGCTGCGCAAGCTGGAGCCGCTGGGCCACGGAAACCCGGAGGCCATTTTTGTGGCGCGTCGGGTACGCCTGGTGACCGCGCCGCGCATCATGAAAGAGCGCCACATCCGCCTGGAGCTTGCGCAGGATTCGGCTATCGCGAGCGGATCAAGCGCAGCCATGCGCGGCGTGGGCTGGGACCTGGCCGCGCGCGTGGCTGCTCTGGGGCTGAAGCAGGGAAGTTTGATTGACCTGGCTTACCGCATCCGCGAGAACGATCACCCCGAATTCGGTGGCCTGGAAGTGGAGATTGCCGGCTTACGCATCTTCGAGGAAGAGCTCTAAACGCAACCAAAAACGCAGCCCGGAACATAAATAAAAATAAAACCAGGCCCACGACTGAGCGTGAGCCTGGCTGATTGCGGGCAAATTGCCCGGTTGAGTACGGCTACTTCTCGTGACCCTCTGGCTTGGGCTTCGCGGCCGGCCTGGGGTTTGATTTGGGCGCGGCGTTTGACCGGGACTGCGCAGCGGGGCGTGCCGGCGCAGCCCTGCGCGATGGAGTCGTCGTGCGCGTCTGGGTTGAGCGAGCGCCGGCGCCGGTATTCGCACGCATGGCATTGGACGCGCCAGGCGCCCTGCCTACGCCTGCTGCGCGGCCCGCGGCTGGAGCGGTATGGGCCTCGGCGGCCAACGGCCTGGATGCAGCCAGATTCGCCGGGTGTCCGCCGTTGTTCCGGGCATAGGCAGTTCTGTCGGTCCTGGCGGCAGACTCGTGCTGGGTTTGGAACGAGGTGGCAGGCGTATGCGCCTCATGCGCGAATGTCCGCTCCTGGGCATTGGCCGGGTGGTTGATGCCACCGGGACCGCCGCTGAAGGCTACATGGCTGTCTCTGGCGACGAAGCCCCGATCTACGGCCGCCCGGTCTACATATACCGAGTGAAAGCCACCGCCCACATGCACGACCGCAGTGTTGTAGGCAAACACGCCGCCGCGCCACATGCCACCGGCAAAGCCGATGCCGCCGTAGCCGAAGCCATAGTTGATGCCGCCGTAGTAGCCGACATGCAATCCCCAGTAGCCGGGATTGAATACGTAAAGGCCGTTGGACCAGCCCCAGTAGCCGGGCGTCCACAAGGCGCCTGCATAGGGCGCTGGAACCCATGCGCCGGGAACCCAGAAGTAGCCATCGGGACCGTAGCCCCAGTAACCGGGCGTCCACATCAGCCCAGGCTGCGGGCAGACAGGCTGCACGTAGACCGGCAAAACGGGGGGGCCGAAATTGACACTAATGAACACGCCCGCCTGAGAAGAAGCGGGAATCAGACAGACAAGCAGCGCCAGCATGAGCCAACGGGCAGAACGGAAAAGTCGCATGGTATGTATTCCTCCGGTTATTTTCGAGTCGGTAAGGCCTGAAGCGTAACAGCGCGCCCAGTCTATGTCGTAGGAAACCCGTCCTTCTAGGATAAGTTGCAGTTTTGAGGAAAACTTTGGTGGTTGGCCGGGAGACGCATCCGGGTGGTTACCGGCGGTTTTGAGTCCGTCTAAGGACATGGAACGCAAAGAGGCCCACGGCTGACCGTGGGCCTCTTTGTTGATGCGGATTTCCGCGTTTGCGGTGTTATTTAGGCTCGTCTTTCGGCTTGTCTTCGGGCTTTGGCGCTTCCTTGGGCGCGGGCTTGGGAGCTGTCCTTGCCTCAGGCCTGGAAGCGGCGGCCTTGGGTGCAGGCCTTGATTCGGCTTTGGGCGCGGCTTTGGGTTCAGCCCTCGGCGCCGTTCTTGCTTCAGGCTTAGGCGCAGCAGGCCTGGGTGTCGCGGCCTTATGTTCCACCCTTGGCTCGGCCTTGGGCGCAGCCTTCGGTTCAGCTCTGGGAGCAGTTCTTGTTTCCGGCTTTGGGGTTGCAGCGCGCGGTTCAGCCTTTGGCTTAGCCCTCGGAGCAGCCTTCGGTTCAGCCTTAGGCGCAGTTCTTGTCTCCGTCCTCGGCGCCGTGGTTCTCGGTTCCGATTTTGGCTCGGCTTTTGGCGCGGTTCTGGATTCAGCCTTCGGCGCCGCCTTGGTTTCGGCTCTCGGCGCCGTTCTCGTTTCCGGTCTTGGCGTCGCCGCCTTTGGCGCAGTCTTGGGCACCGTCTTGGGCTCAGTCCTCGGCGTAGCCTTGGGCGCTGTTCTTTCTTCCGCCTTGGGCGCAGTCCTTGGCGCTGTCTTGGTTTCGGCTCTGGGAGCCGCCGCCGCCGGAGCTCTGGCTGGCGTCTTCATGCCCGCGGGTGGAGCTTCCTTGGCCGCAGGCAGCGGCCTGGCTGCAACCAGCGTCCTGGGGTGACCGCCATTGGCCTTGGCAAAGGAAGCCCTGTCCGACCGGGCAGCGGTTACGTGGGCCGTCTGGTATTGGGTGGGCGGTGTATGGCGCTCGTGCATGGCAGTCTGCTCTTGCGCGGTGGGCTGGTGGCGCACACCGCCTGGACCGCCGCTGTAGGCCACATGACGTGGGTTCTCCACCGTGTATTTCTGAATCACGGTGCGGTCTACGAATGTGTTGTGGATGATGGTGGTGTTTACGTTGACCACGGCCGTATTGTAAGCAAAATTGCCGCCACGCCACTCGCCGCCGGCAAAGCCGACGCCCAAATATCCGCCGCCGTAGTTGACACCGCCGTAGTATCCAACCTCAGCTCCCCAGTAGCCCTGGTTATAGGCATAGTTGCCGTTGTTCCAGCCCCAGTAACCCGGTGTCCACAGTGCGCCCTCGTAGGGAGCCGGAACCCAGGCGCCGGGAACCCAGTAATAACCGCCATCCGCATAGGCCCAGTAGCCAGGCGTCCACATCAGGTTAGGCTGTGGGCACACGGGCTGCTCATAGACGGGCAACGGGGGCGGGGCGAAATTCACGCTGATGGCGATTTGAGCGCGCATGGACGCTGGAGTCACCAGCACCGACAGCGCAAGCAAGAGCAAAGGGGCGGAGCGAAGCAATCGCATAAAAAACCTCCAGGGTTCCGTCCAGCCCGCGCTGCCCGGCAAGAACGCGACTCCACGAAGCCCATCGCCTGGAAACGGCTGCCATCCAGCGGCTTTTCTAAAGCCATCTCTTCGTGGAGCCGAAAAAAGCGCGTACCGTATGGAACAGTTCTAAGTCGAACACTCCCAGCAGCGCAAGAGCCTGGGAACTATCCAGTCAGACTAGCGGGGAAGGACCATCCTTCGTCTGGTCAAATCTGAACACGGCAGATTCCGGCAAGGGGAAAGCCGCTGCTTCAAGGCCTTCAATGGTTCAGATTTTCCCATCTGGCTGTTCCGCAGTCTCGGATTCCCGCGGTGATAGACTCAGCCCATGCCGCGTGGCTTATTTATTACCCTGGAAGGCCTGGATGGATCGGGCAAAACGACGCAGATCCGGCGTCTCTCCGCGTGGTTGAAAAGCCGTCTTCAGACTGACGAGCCGATTGTGACCCGGCAGCCGGGCGGAACCGAGACCGGCGACCGCATCCGTGCCCTGGTGCTGGACTCGCGGCAAACGGGCCTGGCGCCCATGACCGAGATGGCGCTGATGTTTGCCGACCGCGCGCAGGCCATTGCCGAAATCATTCAACCAGCTCTCGATCAGGGCAAGATCGTCATTTGTGATCGCTTTACTGACTCAACCGAGGCTTACCAGGGCGGCGGCCGGCAGCTTGGTTCTCAACCCGTGCTCAAACTCCACCGGCTGCTCTGCAATGACCTGCGGCCCGATCTCACACTGCTGCTGTTGCCCAGCCTGGAAGTCTCGCTGGATCGCGCAAGACGCCGTAATCAGCGAGCTGCTGACCAGAACGGGCCTGATGAATCCCGATTCGAGGCCGAACAGGATGCCTTCTACCGGCGCGTTTGGGAAAAGTATCGCGAGATTGCAGCGCGGGAACCTGAACGCGTCGTCCTGATCGAGGGTGACCTGAGTATCGACGAGGTGCATGAAAAGATTGTGGAAGCGATCGCTGCGCGCCTTGTGTCGGGCGGCGCTTGAACAGCAGGCTATAATTTCGGCAAAGATTCATTGCCTACAATTCTCTCGACAAGCGAGCCCGCATGACTCCCACTCTTCGCGTCTTTTTTGCAGCGGTCCTTCTTTCCGCAGCGCCGCTCTTGAACGCACAGGCGTCGGAGTCCTCCATCACCAACGGACTTAAAGGTCTACGCTCCGTGCCTACGGAACAGCGGCCCGCTGCCACGCTCAAGTTGGCTCAGGACATTGGCACCCTGCCCGCAGGCGCCACCAAGGTGAAGTTGGCCGACTACCTGGCCGGGCTCTCGACGGAAGGCGACGCAGGCCATGAAACCCTGCAGGCCGTTGCCGATACGCTCAGCAAGTCTCTTGCCGAGTCGCCCGTCGCCGCCAAAGGAGATCGTCCTCCGGAACCTTACATGGAACTGGCGAGCCTGGTCCGATATGAGAACCTGACCACGAACCTCGTCGACCCCCTCTACACCAAAGCCGCCCAGATTCTGGCCAGCGACGATGCAGATGTTCAAAAGGCCGACTTCACCCTCAAGGATCTTTACGGCAAGAAGGTGACCCTCTCGGAGCTCCGCGGCAAAATCGTCATGGTCAACTTCTGGGCCACCTGGTGCCCGCCCTGCCGCCGGGAAATGCCGGATCTGGACCGCCTCTACACGCATTTTGAATCACAGGGCCTGGTGGTGCTGTCCATCTCCGACGAGGACCCCTTCAAGGTCAATTCATTTATTGCACCGACCGGCTATCACCCAACCGTCCTCCTCGACACAGGCGGTGAAGTCCACAAGAAGTTTCACATCGAAGGTATTCCCAGGACATTCGTCTTCAATCGCGATGGCAAGCTGGTGGCCGAAGCCATTGACCAGCGCACCATGCACCAGTTTCTGCTGATGCTGTCGAAGACCGATCTGCACCCTTAGGTCGTGTCGACCTGGATGCGATGACGTGCGGCAGAGCAGCGCTCAGCTTTGTTTCCAGGCTCCAAGCAAGCGTCGCAAGAGCACGATCTGCCCCAGGTGATATGCGTTGTGATCGGCGACCACCAGCGCCTCGCGCAGAATCGTCTGGCCATCGCCATGCGGAATCTTCGCGAACAGATCCGTCTTCTCGTTCTCCACCAGGGTGCACATGGCCTTCAGGTCTTCGCAGTAGGCGTTCACGCTGCGATCCCAGGCTTTGGGGTCCGGCGGCGCTTCCGTCTCCGGCCAATACTCTTTGGGCCATTCCTTCGCCCTGTAGTTGGGATTGGTGGAGAAGTCCAGAATGTCCCACTGCGCAATGCGCAGGTGTTCGAGTTCCTGCCACGGTGAGTGTTCTGCCCCTTTGGGCGTCTTGCCTCGCACCTCGGCGGGAAAATCAGCGATGGCGTGTTCAAAATCGATATGCGCTTCCCCACCCGTGAGCAGCTTGACCAGGTGCTGGCGCAGAGCTTTGTCGTTCGGCATGGTTCCCTTCTCTTTCCGGGTCCTTGAGTTTGGGGCGCTTACCACCCGCTCCGGCGATTTGTCCGGATTTGACCCGTACCCATGAAGAGATTCGCCTCCTGCCGGAAAGGATGCCGTCAAAATGAAATCGAGTTCCGCTTCTGGCAAGTTCAAATGTAGACAGAACCGTTCAGCCTGTTTTCTGTCCATTGCGGCGAAGCAGATCGATCAGCAACTCCAGGGACGCCTGCGCATCTTCGAGTGCTGCGCGCGTACCCTCCAACCTGCTCAACGTTAACGCCCCTTCAAGCGTTGCGATGATTGTGTTGGCGATTCGGCGTGGTTCAGTTCCCTTTTGAATCTCGCCGCTGTTGAGGCCCTCGCGCACCACGCCGCACAACCGCTCGCGCCAATCGGCAAAGCCCTTCCGCGCCAGCGCGCGCAGCCGCGCATTGCCATCGTCGGCATCGATCGCCGTATTCATCAACGGACATCCGCCCTTGACGGCAGACGGCGCCTCCACAAACCGCTTCACGAGCAAGCGCAGTTGCTCGAGTGCTCCGCGCGCGCCATCCAGCTTTTCCGTGCGCAACCGGACGGAGCCGGCGAGTGCGTAACGAAATGTTTCCGCGGCCAGTTCCTCCTTGCTGCTGAAGTGCCGGTAGAGACCGCCCTTTTCCAGGCCCGTGGCCTCCATCACATCCTGCATCGAACTACCCGCAAAGCCGCGCGTGTTGAAGATCGGCGCAGCCTGGGCAATGATCCTCTCCCGGGTTTGTTGTCCTTTTCGCATCGAAGGCTCCCTCGATCTAGCAGCATACGCCAAAAAAAGACGCATCGGTCTCAATTTCGACGAATCAAATCCGAAAAGAGACCATTCAGTCTCTTATTTTGTACCTCGCGAGGGACCGCCCCTAATGGCCACCGCAGTCGCTTACGCACCGATCGTTGCCGCGCCGCGGTCCGCCACGAAGGCGGCCATCAATCCGTGGGTTGTCGCGCTCACGGTCACCCTGGCCACCTTCATGGAACTGCTCGACACCTCGATTGCGAACGTCGCGCTGCCTCACATCGCTGGAGGACTGGGCCGATCTTATGACGAGGTGACCTGGATATTGACCACCTATCTGGTTGCCAATGCCGTCGTCTTGCCCATGTCCGCGTGGCTCTCGCGCGTGCTGGGCCGCAAGAACTATTACGTTGCCTGCGTGGCTCTGTTCACCGTCACTTCGTTCCTGTGCGGCATCGCTCCAACGCTGGGCATCATGCTTTTTGCACGGGTGTTGCAAGGCATCGGTGGAGGGGGGTTGGCTCCCGTGGAGCAGGCTATCCTGGTGGATACGTTTCCGCCGGACAAGCGAGCCTCGGCCTTCGCACTTTATACGGTCGCCATTGTTACTGCTCCGGCTATCGGCCCGGTGCTGGGCGGCTGGATCACGGAAAACTACAACTGGCGCTGGGTGTTCCTTATCAACATCCCCATTGGCGCGCTCTCCATGTTTCTTTCCAGCCGCTTCGTGCATGATCCACCGGCATTTCAAGAAGAACGCAAAACCGTGCGCTCCGCCGACGGTAAACTGCGCGTCGACGGCGTGGGCATCGCCCTTATCGGCCTAGGCTCCGCGGCCTTGGAAGTTCTGCTCGACCGCGGTCAGATCGACGACTGGTTCGGCTCATCTTTTGTTTCATGGATGTTCGCCATCGCCGTCTGTTGCCTGGTCTCAGCCATCTTTTGGGAACTGAATCACAAGGATCCGGTGATCGATTTTCGTCTGCTGAAGACGCGCAACTTCGCCATCGCCGGCGTTTTCTATTTCATCTTCGGCTTTGGACTATTCGCCTCGACCACGATGATTCCGCAGATGCTGCAATCACTCTACGGTTACCGGGCCATTGATGCGGGGCTGGTGTTAGGTCCCGGCGCGTTTGTGATCACCCTGCTGGCTCCGGTGGGCGCGCAGCTGGTGCAGCGGCGCATCGTTCAGCCACGCATCCTGCTGTTCGGCGCGCTGATCGTGGTGGGCATTTCGTTCCTTCACTACAGCCACTTCAATCTCGACACCGACTACGATCACTACGCATGGGCACGGGCGTTGCAAGGCCTCGGCTACGCTTTCTTCTTTGTTCCTCTTACCGTCATCACTTACTCGCAACTCAGGCCGGACCAGAACAACAAGGCCTCCTCACTCACCAACTTCTTTCGCAATTGGGGCGGCAGCTTTGGCATTGCTTATATCACCACGGCGGTCGAGCGTCGCCGCGACTTCCATCAGACCATTGTGGGAGCAAACCTGCCTGCGTCGTCTCCGGCGCTACAACAACAGATGCGGCAGGCTGCGGCGTTTCTGCAGACCCGCGGATTTTCCGCCGCCGACGCTCTGAACGCCGCCTACGTACACTACTACAACCAGTTGGAAGCCCACGCGCATCTGCTGGCCTTTATGGACAGCTTTTATGTGATCGGCGTTGTCACGCTGATTGCCGCACCGCTGGCGCTGGCTACGAAATATTTCAAGATCGGCGGCAAGGAACCTCCGGCAGCGCACTGAGCTCGATTTGCGGAGATCGACCTGACGGGCGTTCGCTCGACACCACCGGCGCTCGTGCTCTAGGCTCGACATGTGGGCTTCCAGCAATTCCTCGGCAACACGCAAACTGTTACGCACCTGCGCGAGAGCTTGCGCGCGGGACGGTTTCCGCATTCGCTGATTCTGGCGGGGCCGCGCGGGGCGGGTAAGTACACGCTTTCACTGATGCTGGCGCAGGCCTTCAACTGCCTCGATCCACGCGAGACGGATGGGCTGCCGGATTACTGCGGCGTGTGCTCGAACTGCACGCGGATTGGCGATGCGGCCAACCTGGAAGAGCGCGTGGCCGAGGCCGTGGAAGCACGCGACGGCCTGCGCGAGACGGACAAGCGCGAGACGCGCATCCTCATCCAGACACACCCGGATGTGCTGATTGTTCCGCCGGACCCGCCGCAACTGCTGATCAAGATTGCCCAGGTTCGGCAGGTGATTCATGTTGCGTATTACAGGCCTCCGGTCGAATCCAAACGCACGTTCACCATCTTCACTTCTTCGGCGTTTATGCGCGAGGCGGCCAACAGTTTGCTGAAGGTGCTGGAAGAACCGCCGGAGCACACGTCACTGATTTTGCTCACAGAAAATCCGCAAGAACTTTTGCCGACCATCCGCTCCCGCGCCGTGGTTCACCGGCTGGGCGCATTGCCGGCGGCGGAGTTGGAAACGCTGCTGGCCGCGAGACGGTCGGAGTTGAAGCCGGCAGACCGCGCTCTGGCTGCCCGGCTGGCGCAGGGCGCGGTGGGACGAGCACTGACCATCGACCTGGGCGTTTATCTCACCAGCCGCCAGGATGCGTTGGTGATGCTGCGCACGGCGTTGCGCGAGCCCGACTACACGCAACTGTTCCACGCAACGGAGAGCTACCGCGCCGGAGCAGACGGGCAGGAAAAGAGCATCAACCTGCTGCGCGCGCTGGGCAGCCTGATTGAGGATCTGCTGCTGGTGCTGGCCGGCACTCCCCAACTGGTGCGCAACCTGGACCTGGCCGCGGAACTGGAGCGCCTGTCGCAGGGACTCACGGTAGATTGGATCGATGGCGCGGCGCGAGCGCTGTCGCAAGTGGAGTCGGGCATGCGGCGCAACCTGCTGCGCTCGCTCTCGCTGGATGCGATGACTGTGGGACTGGAACGGAACTGAGAAGTTTAGTCGTCGGCACCAGCGCTTTCTCCGTCTAAAATAACGAGCAACCTCCATTTGGCCTCCGGCATCTCTAGAATTAGAAGCAATCTCACAGCGGGCCGCGGCTTATCTTTCGATGGTTGTTTTCGGCCATCTAAGCACCGCGTACGTATTTCACGTATGCAGGATGGATTAGTCCTTTGCAAGGACCGAGAGCGCAAATGCGAAGAGGCAACGGTTTTGACCTCTTCCCCGATCGATTAGAAGCCCGCGGCGGCTTGGTTTCACTTTTTTTGGCTTTGGATTCACTTTCTTTCCTCACGGAGGGTTGTTTTTAGATGAGCATTCAAGCTATTGTCCCCCCATTTCACGGCGAGATGGGCCAGGGCCCCGGCCCGCAACCGCGCGCCCGCAAGGGGCCGCTGGCGCCGCTGACCTTTCGCTTCCCAGCTCAATCCCTGATTGAAGAGGGCACGTATCGCCAGGCGGAGTTGTTTTATCTGCAGAAGCAGATCCAGTCGCAGACGCCGATGATCATTGTGCTCGAAGACGGCGAGCACGTGGAAGGTTGCATCGAGTGGTATGACCGCAACTGCCTCAAAGTCCGCGGACGCAATAAGACGCTGGTCTATAAATCGGCCATCAAGTATATGTACAAGGTTGGAGAACAGGGGCAGTAAGGCCACAAGGCAAGTGAACGGGAAGAGCCTACGGAAGAGATAGTTTGACCCTGGTTCCGGGTCCCTTAGTTTCTAGTCCCTGGTTTCTCGTCCTTCATGCGCTGCCTTGCGCAGCCGGTCGCGGATGGCAGCGCCGATGCCATCCTCGGGCGGCGCAGGACACAGAATAACCGTGCATCCTTGCGCATCGAGTGCGCGCAAACCGGCGTAAAGGCCGTGCGCCAGTTCCGCGGGAGCCGACCAGCGGCCCCAAGCATACAGAATTGCATTGGGAATGCTCGAGGGCACATCGGCTGGCAACAGGACACCGACGCGTTCTCCGGGCCAGTTCAGCGCGGCCTGGGCCAGCCCTGAGGGCAAATCAGCCAGCACAGCTTCAATGAGCACCAGCCGCGCCCTGGGCGCATAATGGCGCAGGCCCACGCCCGGTGAAGGCAGCGCGGACTGAGGGGTCTTGACGAGCGGTTCGGCGGTTTGAAAAACCTCGACAGCACCGGCAGTGTCTCGAATCTGGACAGTCGTTACCGCGCCTGGCCGGTAGACGACCATGGGAGTCTGGCATGGATCGAGCACGGTGGACTCGACTCCGTGACGGGTTGGGCCGGCGTCGAGCACTGCATCGATGCGGCCATCCAGGTCTTCGAGCACATGGTCAGCCGTGGTGGGGCTGGTATGGCCAAAGGTGTTTGCACTGGGCCCGGCCATTGGAACGCCGGCACGGCGGATGAGCTCAAACGCGACCGGATGGGCCGGCATGCGCACGCCTACAAGGGGTCGGCCGGCAGTCACGGCATCGGGCACGGCACTCGAGCGCGGCAGCAAAAGGGTCAGCGGTCCCGGCCAAAAGGCCTGCATCAGCTTTTGAGCAGCTTCGGGAATTTCTCTCACCAGCCCCCGCAGCATGGCCTCTTTGGAGATGTGGACAATCACCGGGTCCCAGGCAGGACGCTGCTTGGCATGGAAGATTTTCTCCACCGCCGCACGGTCCAGGGCATTGGCGCCAAGGCCGTAGACTGTTTCCGTGGGAAACGCCACCAGTCCGCCGGAGCGCAGAATTCCGGCGGCGCGGCTGAGCGCTTCCTGGGCCTGTGGCGTCTCAAGATGGTCAGGGTCCACGGCTAGTCGCAGGGTTTTCATGCTTCTATTGTCGCCCTTCGAGCCTGGTTATGAGCCATGAAGCTCCGTGGCCTGCCGTATACTCACTGCAACCGATGCCTGTCGAGACCGAGATCAAATTTCGCGTGGACGACCTGGCCGGCCTGAGCCGGCGGATCGAGGCTGCGGGATTCCGCCTGCAGACGCCGCGCAGTTTTGAGTCGAACGTGCTCTACGACACGCCCGACCGGCGCATGCGGGCGCGCACGGAGATTTTGCGCATCCGCAGCTATGCCGGCCGCTGGCTGCTGACCCACAAGCGCATTCCCGACGCCGGGCCGGGCGAAGACAGACACAAGCACCGCATTGAAACCGAGACTGTGGTTTCCGACGGCGAGGCCCTGGCCCAGGTGTTTTTGTCGCTTGGCCTGGTTGCCGCATTCCACTATGAAAAATGGCGCACGGAGTGGCAGGACGGCGAGGGCCACTGCGTGGTCGACGAGACGCCGATCGGAAACTTTGCCGAACTCGAAGGACCCGCGGAATGGATTGACCGCACGGCAGAGCGGCTAGGCATTGAGCCTGGGCAATACATCACGCTCAGCTACGGCCGTCTCTTTGAGCAGTGGCGGCTGGAGCAGCGGTCGCAAGCGCAGGACCTGACCTTTGCGGCGGTTGCCGGAAGCGGCGCGCGGAGGTAGGTTTGCCCTGCGGCCCATCCGTTTCGTATGCCCGCCGGAGCTTGTGTCCCGCCAGAGACAAATCGCCCTGGCTGCCGCTGTCACACATTCCCTTGGTAACGAAACCCCAGAAATCCGCTGGCGAAAAACTGCCTCCTCGCCGATAACCGCAATGAGCAGGTTATCGCTGGAGGGATGTCTATGTTTGGGAATCACATTGCAATTACTCGCCGCACTGGACGGCGCTGGAGAGTCAGACTGTTTCAGGCAGCCACGCTGGCGCTGGCCGTATCCATGACGATTCCGGCCAGCGCATCGGACGAACGCGCAATCAAATCACGGGTTTCCCCCGTGTACCCGGAGCTTGCTAAGCGCATGAAAATCGAGGGGCGAGTCAAAGTGGAGGCGACGGTTAGCTCGGATGGCAAGGTCACCGCCGTCAAGACACTGAGCGGCAACCACATGCTATCGCCGGCCGCCGAGGAAGCGGTAAGCCGGTGGAGATTCGCCCCTGCCGACGCAGCCTCGACGGTGGACGTGGATGTGAACTTCGCCTTGGCGCAGTAAGGGGAAGGAAGAACGGGTTCCCTCGGCAACGGCCGCCGGACTCGTTGCGCGCAGGCAGGCTTGGCGCACGCGGGGCGTCATGGATGGATAGCCGGTGGCCAGCGTGAATTTAACCGATTAGGGGGATTGGGGGGATTGTTTGTTCTACGGACCGGGCCATGCGGCGGCTGGGCAAGCGGGCGATCCTTACCTTCAAGATCCGCTGGGTGCGTCCTGGCGGCTTGTGCCGAATGCCGGCCGCAAGCCCGCCCGTAAAAGGCCGCCCGGCCACGTTGTTCTTGTGGTTCTTTCTATACATGTGATTGGCTTGATCGGCCCTGGAGTGGTTAAATAGAGCAGGGTATCGCAATGTCGTCTTATTCACAGATCCCCGATACTCCAGGCCATGGGCTAATTTCTGTCCTGCTCATCGGCCCGGATGAGCATCGCCGCAAGGCCGTGGCAGATGCTTTGTCCGGAGCCCCCATCGGGTTGATTCGGGAATATTCTTCCTATCCGCGCGACCTTGACGATCTGCCCCGGATGCTGGAGCAGCAATGCGACGTGGTCATTGTCGATCTGGATAGCGACCCGGAATATGCCCTGGAAGTGGTGGAGAGCATTTATGCCTATGGCTCCGCAACCGTAATTGTCTGCTCGGCCAAGGCAAATCTTGAATTGGCAGTGCGCTGCATGCGCGCTGGGGCCCGTGAATTCCTCACACTGCCCCTCAATCCCGCCACCATCTCCGACGCACTGGCGCGGATCTCGATCCGCGGCACGTCAACTAACCCCACGGGGCGGAGAACAGCGCGAAAAGTCTTCGTGTTTCTAGGTGCCAAGGGCGGCTGCGGCGTGACCACCATTGCGGCCAATTTTGCCGTATCGCTGGCCCAGGAGTCGCGCCAGACTACATTGTTGGTCGACCTGGGCCTGCCGCTCGGAGACGCGGCGCTCAACCTCGGCATGGTCACCGAGTATTCCACGTTCAATGCTTTGGAAAACTCGAGCCGGCTGGATGCAAGCTTTCTTTCCACGCTCCTGGCCAAGCATATGTCCGGACTCTCCGTGCTTGCCGCCCCGAGCGAATTCTCCCCGACGCAGCCCTCGTTGGAAGCGATTGACAGGCTGATGGGTGTGGCGCGCCAGAACTTCGATTATGTGATTGTGGACGCGGGCACGAGAATGGATTTGAAGGATGCGAAATTCTTCGATGACTCCGCCATCCTCTACCTAGTTACGCAGGCCGGCGTAACCGAACTGCGCAACGCGAACCGGATGATTGGGCAATACTTCATCTCACGCGGCTCCAAATTGCAGGTCGTCGTGAACCGTCATGCATCTCAGGCGTTGCTGCTGGACGACAAACAGATCGAGAAGGCGCTGACGCGGCCTATCGACTGGAAGATTCCCGACGATTACGCGACCGCGCGGCGGACCCAGAATGCGGCTACTCCGCTGGCGATGGAAGACTCTCCGATCTCGAGAGCGATCCGCCGCATGGCCCGCAAGGCTTGCGGCCTGCCCGAAGAAGACGCCAAGGGACAAAGCGCCGGTTTGCTGGGATGGGCGCGCCGCGGTTTCACCAAATTAGGAACGGGCGCGGCAAAGGATGGAACAGGGTCTCCGATGGGCTCCGCTGCGACGATGGACCCGGATCACGCCAAATCATGAGCGTGCCGAAGCCTGAGCGTCTCCAGTCCTGACCGGTCAGGGAATCGGCTTACCGTGCGTTACTTTTCAACCCCATGACATTTCTTGTACTTCTTCCCGCTGCCGCAAGGGCAGGGGTCGTTGCGCCCCACTTTTTCCCCCGTCCTACGCTGCGTTGGCTGACTTCCATCACCTCCGCCGGAGCGGCTGGCTGCTTCAAGTTCGCGCTGCTTCTTGCGCTGGAATTCTTTTTCCAGCGCGTCGATGGTGGTGGAAGGCTGACGGGTGGGGATGGCGATCTCACGAGGCGCCGCTTCGAGCGTAGGCGGCGTGGCGGCGCTGGCCACGGGCGGAGCCGGTGGAACCGGACGGCGCGGCTCAGGCGCGGAGTTGATCGGCTGGCCATCGGGTCCCAGAATCTGCATCCGGAACAGGAACCGGACCGTATCCTCCTGGAACTTCATCATCATGGCCTCGAACATGTCGTAGGATTCCTTCTTGTAGGCGACCAGCGGGTCCTGCTGCGCATAGCCGCGCAACCCGATGCCTTCCTTCAAGTGATCCATCGACAGCAGGTGATCTTTCCATAGGCCGTCGATGACGCTGAGCATCACCATCCGCTCGTGATAGCGCATGGTCGCCGTGGAGAGAATCTTCTCCTTGGCCTCGTAATCCTGCTTCAGCTTGTCGAAGATGGCCTCGCCCAGTTCGTGACGATTCAACTCCTGTGGATTGATGCCCGCTTCGGCCATGCTCAGTCCAAACTGGCCCACGAGCTTCTCTTCGAGCCCCTTTATATTCCATTGGTCGGGATGCAGATTTTCGGGCGCGAACTCGTCAAGCATTCCGCTCAAGATTCCGCCGACATAATCCTCCAGAATCAGCTCCCGCTGGTCCGCTTCTTCCAGGAGCGCCCGCCGCACGCCATACACGGCTTCGCGCTGCTTGTTCATCACGTCATCGTATTCGAGCAGATGCTTGCGGGACTCGAAGTTTTGCGCCTCGACGGCCTTCTGCGCACCTTCAATACGATTCGAAATCATTTTCGATTCAATCGGCACGCCTTCTTCCATGCCCAGCTTCTCCAAGAGCGTCGAGATCCACTGCTTGGCGAAGATGCGCATCAGGTCATCTTCAAGCGAGAGATAGAACCGTGATTCGCCGGGATCTCCCTGGCGTCCGGCGCGGCCTCTGAGCTGGTTATCGATGCGCCGCGACTCGTGGCGCTCGGTGCCAAGAATGAACAGGCCGCCGGCCTCGATCACCTGGTCGTGATCCTGCTGCGCCGTTTCCGCGTGGCCTTTGAAAGCCTCGGCCCACTCGGCCTCGCCCACTTCAAACTCCTGGCCCTGGTAATAGAAGCGTAGAAAACCGGCCGGCGCCATGGGGCTGATGGCGCCCTCGGCCACGCTGATAGCGCGCGCCTGTCCCTTCTTCACCAGCTCCTGGCGAGCCATGAACTCCGGATTGCCGCCCAGCAGAATATCCGTGCCACGGCCGGCCATATTGGTGGAGATGGTCACCATTCCCAAGCGGCCGGCCTGGGCCACAATCTCTGCCTCGCGCTCATGGAACTTGGCGTTCAGCACCACGTGACGCACACCCTTGCGCTGCAGAATTCCGCTCAGCCGCTCTGACTTCTCAATCGACGTAGTGCCCACCAGCACGGGCTGCTTGTTCTCATGCAGGATGGCGATATCGTCGGCCACGGCCGTGTACTTTTCCTTCTCCGTGCGATATACCACGTCAGGATTTTCCAGCCGGCGCATGGGCTTGTTGGTGGGAATGATCACGATCTCAAGCTTGTAAATGCTCTCGAATTCGGCAGCTTCGGTTTCAGCCGTGCCGGTCATGCCGCTTAGTTTCTTGTACAGGCGGAAATAATTCTGGAAGGTGATGGTGGCAAGTGTCTGATCTTCCTTGCGGATGTTGACGCCTTCCTTGGCTTCGATGGACTGATGCAGTCCGTCGGACCAGCGGCGACCGGGCATGAGGCGGCCGGTGAAGGTATCGACGATGATAACTTCGCCATCCTTGACCACGTATTCCACATCGCGCTTGTAAAGGGCATGCGCCTTGATGCCGGTCTCGACGTAGTGCTTCAGCTCCCAGTTTTCGGCGTCGGCAATGTTGCCGATGCCGAGCAGTTTTTCAATCGTCTCCCAGCCCTCGTCGGTGACACCAATAGTGCGCTGCTTCTCGTCCACGATGTAGTCGCCGGTGAGATATTTGTTTTCGCCCTCTTCAATCTCCTCGCCAAGCACGAGTTCGGGAATGATCTTGCGGACGCGCGCGTACTTGTCCGTGGTCTGTTCCGTGGGCCCGGAGATGATGAGCGGCGTGCGGGCTTCGTCGATCAGGATCGAGTCCACTTCGTCGACGATGGCGTGAAAGTGGCCGCGCTGCACGCAGTCCTTGATGTCGAACTTCATGTTGTCGCGCAGATAGTCGAAGCCGAACTCGTTGTTGGTTCCGTAGGTGATGTCGGCGCCGTAGGCGGCCTTGCGCTCGCTGTCGTCAAGGTCATGGACGATGACGCCTACCGTCAGCCCCAGGAACTCATAGATCTTGCCCATCCATTCGGCGTCGCGCTTGGCCAGGTAGTCGTTCACCGTGACCACATGAACGCCATGGCCGGCCAGCGCGTTCAGATAGCAGGCCAGCGTGGCCACCAGCGTTTTTCCTTCGCCGGTGCGCATCTCGGCGATCCTGCCCTGGTGCAGCACCATGCCGCCGATCAACTGCACGTCGAAGTGGCGCATCTGCACGGCGCGCCAGCCCGCCTCGCGGACCACCGCGAAGGCCTCGGGCAGAATCTCGTCGAGGGCCGCGCCTTCGGCTTTCTTCCGCGCATCCTCGTCTGTGATGCCTTCCAGCCTGGCCGCAATACGCGCACGGAACTCGATGGTTTTGGCGCGCAACTGCTCATCGGAAAGCGCCTTGATGCCCTCTTCGAGGCTATTGATCTGAGCAACCACGGGCCACATCTTCTTGATCAGCCGGTCATTGGACGTGCCGAATACTTTGGTCAGTACCTTATCGAAACCCACATGAATCTCCGTTTACCAGTGTAAATGGTTGGGGTTCAAACGGCTGTGACAACGGCCGTTTGCCTGGTGCGCCAGCTCTGCCTGATGCGCCAACTCTGTGGCCGGGGATCAGGCCGGTTCAAATTCTCAGTTGCAGTCTGTCGACCGGATCGCCTCGGCGAATCCGCCGCAACTGCCGGTGGAAATGCTTCAGCCGAGCCGCAGGCGACTCCGGATCACCGGAGTCGTCCACGTCCGAATCCTCATCCTGCTTCGCCTCAAGAACGTAGGCCAAGCTGGGCTGATAGAACACCCGCACCAACTGGAGAAACGCCATGCCCAGCGCCAGGGCATAGGGAGAAAGCCTGGAGCACCGCCGGCCGGTCTGCTTTCGGCGCCGCTGGTTAAAGCGCACAAGACAGAAGTGAACAATCACCACCGTCATGGCCATAAAAGCAATCAATCCCGCCAGGACAAAGATCGCCACAAACTCATTCAGTCTCACGGAAACGCCCTCCTCGATCGCTGAAAAGACTTCCAAAGAAAGAATCTGGCGCCAAGACAGAGATATCTACCTGGCAAGCCGAATCCTTTATCAGTTGTTGGGAAGAATTAACCGCGGCCGGAGGGTGGAGGCCGTTGGAAGGCTGAAGCCAGAATAGGAGCCTGAGGAACGCGACCTGCGTATGTGCAGGTGAGCGGCGCGAGCAGGCTGAGTGGGGAGATGATTCCCACGAAGAGGAGTGGCAGGATGGCGACAAAGCCCGGACCGCCGGAGTGGGCGTGAGGGACAAGCATCAGAAACAGCGCGATGCCGATTGCGAGGAACGCAATCAGTACCCATCCGCGCCGCTGCCGGTTCCCGGTCATGGCCTACCCTCTCTTCCAGGACAGAATAGCACTTTGAAGGACGCTTTGATATTGCCAGCCTATCGCTTGCACACCTGCACCGTACACTTGCTGTTCCCGTTCCTGTCGGGCGCGGTGCAGGAGCCGCTGCCAAAGGAGGTAGCGGAAAATCCTGCGAAGCTGACCTTGGCATCGCAGATGTCTTTGATGTTGCTGTTGAAGGTCGCCTCTCCATTCGACGCGGACACGGAACTGCTCTGCTGATTTCCAGCACAACAGACCTTGATGTCGATCCGCGCGCCCTCGACCGGGGCTCCCTTGCAGTCGGTTACCAGCACGGTGGTTGAGCCGGGCGAACAGTCGGAGGTCAAGCCGAATACTCCCAGGGCGGCGAGCAGCGAGAGAGCGATATTCAACGGTAAACGCATGAGACTGCCTCCTAAATTTCAAATACAGTAATTTCAGATGCCGCGGTTTCAAGGCGCGATGGTTCAAGGAGCGGTGTTGTAGTCCATGCGGATCACCTGGTCCTGCGTGATCCGCATCACATCGTCATCGATCAGCGTGCCGTCGGCGGGCAGGCTATCGAGAAGATAGACGTCGGTGTCGGTCTGGTAGAGCAGCCACAACGCGTAGGAATCCATTTGGCTGTTGATCTGCGGTTTGTTTTTTGTGGCGGCAAAACGGCTGTCGGGCAAGCCGGCGGTCTGGGTAAAGACTTGCACATGGACGGGCATTCCACCGGCGAAATTGCCCGGAATGCGCGGAAACCAGAACAGCGAAAAGTGTATGCAAACCACTAGCCCCAGCACCACCAGCCTCTCTCGGGAAGGCTGATGCAGCAGTTGAATCTCAAGCCTGCGACCGCGCAGAGAAGCCAACAATGTCTTCCTATCCACGAAGAGGATCAGTTGCAAAGCAAGGGTGACCAGTGTCACCACGGCTACGCGTTTCCATGAGTATCCAAGAAGTCTTGCCAGGGCTGCGTTCAGGGCCGCAAGCAGAATGATCGAGACCGTGAGGCGGAAGCCTTTGCGAATGCTGAGTTGCGCTGCGCACCACACGGCCGCCACCGGCGCGGCGACGTACAGCAAGATGACGTACACGCCCACCACGGCAGATTGAATGCGGGTGAAGTCCAGCGCCAGAACGTGGAAACGGGCGTAATAGATGCCGGACGTCATCAGGCCGACAATGTAGAGCGTGAGACCGGCCTTGGCCGCATCGAGGCCGCGCAGGCTCAGCCATCGACTCGTCCCCGTGTGCTTCGCCGCTTCCATTGGGTACCCTCTTTCTTCACCGCAATCAAGATTTGACCAGGTTTTTGTCAGGGAAATTGTACCAACAGTCATACGCGCAAATTCATCCCACACGCAAGACGCTTCGCAGGATCTGCGCCGCTGATCGCCATTAACCTCTGGCCCGGCTGACCGTACAATGAAAGCGGAGCCCGAAACCCAGACGCAGCATGGCGGACGACGAGAAAAACAAAGCGCAAAAACCCGCGACGCAAAAGCGGGATGAAGACCCGGTCGGCAAGGTTTACGACTCGCGGCTGATGAAGCGGCTGGGCCACTACGTGCGGCCCTACTGGGTTCAGGCCACGGTGTCGTCGCTGGCCGTCAGTCTGAAATCTCTGAGCGACGTGACCGGCCCGTATCTCGTCAAGGTGGCCATCGACCGTTATATGACGGGTGCGTCCGACCCGGCCACCAACTGGCTCACACGTCGCCTCCCGGCCGACCCCTATCAGGGAATCACGCGGCTGGCCGTCATCTATATGGGCGCGCTGCTTTCTGCCTATCTGTTTGAATTTATTCAAACGTACATGATGCAGTGGGTGGGGCAGAAGATCATGTTCGACCTGCGCCGCGACATCTTCCGCCACATGCAGCGCATGCACGTCGGATTCTTTGACACCCATGCCGTGGGCCGGCTGGTAACGCGCCTGACCTCCGACGTGGACGCCATCAACGAGATGTTCACTGCCGGCGTGCTGGCCATTGTGGACGACTTCTTCAACCTGACCATCATGGCCGCAGTGATGCTCACCATCAACTGGTGGCTGGCGCTGATCGCCTTTGCCGTGCTGCCGTTGATCCTGATTGTGACGCGGCTGTTCCGCAACCACGTCCGCGAGAGCTACCGCCGGGTGCGCGCGGCCATCGCCCGCATCAACAGCTTTACGCAGGAACACATTACCGGCATGGCGGTGGTGCAGCTATTCAATCGCGAGCAGCGCGCCTATAACGACTTTGAAGACGTCAACCGGCTGCACATGATCGCCTTCAAAGACACTATCTTCGCGTATGCGCTCTACTATCCGGCGGTGGAACTGCTGTCTTCGGTGGCCATTGCGCTGGTCATCTGGTGTGGCGGCTTCGGGGTGCTGCACGGGGTGGTCACCATCGGCGTGCTGGCCATGTTCATCCAGTACTCGCAGCGGTTCTGGCGGCCGATTCAGGACTTGAGCGACAAGTACAACATCCTGCAGGCAGCCATGGCGGCCTGCGAGCGCATCTTCAAGCTGCTGGACACGGCGCCGGAGATTGTGAATCCTGCCCATCCCGTACTCGGCGACGGCAGCAACCGCATCGAGTTCCGCCACGTCTGGTTTACCTATCAGAAACTGACCGAAGAGCAGCAGGCCGCAGTGGCCGCTGCCGGAGATGGAACTCCGAACGGGGCAATGCTCTCCGCGATCCCGAACGTGGAATGGATTCTCAAGGATGTTTCCTTCACCGTTGAATCCGGCCAGACAGTGGCCATTGTGGGCCATACGGGCGCGGGCAAGACCACGCTTACCAGCCTGATGATGCGCTTCTACGATGTGACGGCGGGGCAAATCATGGTGGACGGCGTGGACCTGCGGCATCAGGATCTGAACGCTTTGCGCCGGCATTTCGCGGTCGTCCTGCAGGATCCGTTCCTGTTCACAGGTACGCTGGCGGAAAATATTCGCCTGGGCAACGAGGAGATTGGCGAGGCCACGCTGCGCCAGGCGGCGCGCGACGTGAATGTGCTGGACTTCATCGAAACGCTGCCCATGGCCTTCAACGAACCGGTGCAGGAACGCGGTAATTCGCTCTCGACGGGGCAAAAGCAGCTCATCAACTTTGCCCGCGCGCTGGCCTACAATCCACGCATCCTGATCCTGGACGAGGCTACTTCAAGCGTGGACACCGATACGGAACTGCGCATCCGCGGCGCGCTGGAGCGGATGGTCGAGGGCCGAACCTCTGTGTTGATCGCGCACCGGCTTTCGACCGTGCAGCGGGCCGACACCATCCTGGTGATGCATAAAGGCCAGTTGCGCGAGATGGGCACGCACCAGCAACTGCTGGCGCAGCGCGGGCTTTACTGGAAGCTCTATCAGTTGCAGTACAAAGACCAGGAGACGGGCATAAGCGGACACCCGCTTGACCGTCCCTCCGTAGTGCCGGCCGATTAACTAGCTGCAAAATGCCCTTTTCAGGACCGATCCCCGGCCCGCATTGCCTCCAATCCTCAAAACTCCCCTAACCGCGCCAAAGCGGCTGGTGTCTAATTATTCGCATGGACAAGAACGACCACGCGGCGATCCAGGCTGTTCTAGCGGGAGACAAAGAGGCCTATGGCGCGCTGGTCGTTCGCCACAGCCATACTTTGTTTCGCGTGGCCTATCGCATTACCGGCAATGAAGCGGACGCGGAAGATGTGGTCCAGGAGGCGTTCCTGCGCGGATACAGAAAGCTGGAAGGGTTTGAGTCGCGGGCAAATTTCGGCACGTGGATTTACCGGATCGCGGTGCATTGCGCTTTGGACTGGGTCAAGCGCCGGCGCGGGGATGAGGCGAAGCTGGCAAGCCAGATCGGCGAGTCGAACGACCCGGAGCTGGACCAGTTGCAAGTGGCAGACGCGATGGCCGGGCCGGAACGACTGTTGCTGAGCGGCGAGATCGGATCGATGCAGCAGGCAGCTCTGTTGAGCCTGACGGCCACGGAGCGAACCGCCTTCGTGCTGCGGCATATGGAAGATTGCACGACGGCGGAAATTGGAGCCGCACTGGGCATTGAGCCCAACGCGGCCAAACAAGCGGTGTTCCGCGCTGTACAAAAACTACGGCGCAGGTTGGCTCCTCTCAGAGTGGCGACATGAAACATGTGACGGATGAAGAGATGATTGGACAAGTCTACGGCGAAGGCGAGAATACGGCTGCCGTGGCGCGACACCTTGCAGACTGCCGGGAGTGCGCGGAGAACTTCGCTGAGTTGCAGCGCGACCTGGCCGCATTGAATCGAGCAGAGACGCCGGCTCGTGATGCCCGCTATGGCGAACGGGTTTGGGCGTCGATTGCGCCTTTGCTGCCGGTGTATCGGATGGAAAAACGGCGCTGGTGGAGCAACGGCCTTGTGAAAGGCTTGGGCTATGCCGCGGCCTGCGCGCTGCTGGTTTCCTGCGCATTTTATGCGGGCCGGGTGTGGGAGCAGAAGCAGTTGCAGCAACAGCCGGTGGCGCAGGTGCAACCCAAAGTGCCACAAATCAAACAGCCGATCGTGGTTGTGGTTCTGGACGATCATCTGGACCGTTCCGAGCGCTTCCTGGTGGAACTGAAGCACGCCGACCTGGACTCGGCGGCAATGGATTCTCCCATGCGCGATGAGGCGCGCAGCCTGCTGGCCTCCAATCGCGTGTGCCGCAGGAACGCCGCGGAGGCTCGCGATCCGGAATTGACGACCGCTCTTGACCATCTCGATCGGCTGCTGGCCGAGGCGGCCAATGAGCCGGATGGGCTGAACGCTCAAACCATTGCCCGACTGCAGGATGAAATGAATGCCGATGGCGTGCTTTTCGAGGTGCGCGTTTTGCGCTCGCGGATCGCACGTCACGAGGGACCAGGAAACAATCCCGCCAAGGGAGGAACGATATGAAAACCAGGCTGGGAATTCTTACTGCAATGCTGACGGGAATCGTCTGGCTGCCGGTGAGCGCGGGCGCTGCTGAGCGGCCAAGTGCTGCCTTGGAGTTGACCGTCGAGCCGGTTGGGCAATCCTTTGCGAGTGCGGCGGCGGCCGGAATGGTGGACGGGAGCGGTGCAAGCCCGCTCGGCGCAGAGACGCAGGCCGCATCCGATGCGCCGGGTGCCAAGCTTTGCGCGGACGGCACGCGTGCTATCGATCAGGGCCGTTGGGCCGATGCGGTGAAGATCTTCACCGAGGTGGCCAGCAAGCACGGCGATCACGCCGACGGTGCGCTCTACTGGAAGGCTTACGCGGAAAACAAGCTGGGTGAATCCAAGCCCTCGGAAAACACCTGCGCGGAATTACGAGCCGGGTATCCCAAGAGCCGCTGGATCGAGGATTGCGGCGCGCTGGAAGTGGAGATCCGCGCCAGGAGCGGCAAGCCGGTGCAGATTAAGCCCGAGCAGAGCGACGACGTAAAACTGCTGGAGCTGAACCTGATGCTGCAGAAGGACGAACCGCGCGCGCTGGCCGAGATTCAGTCCATTCTGAATGGCGACTCCAGCGAGAAGCTCAAGAAAGAAGCGCAATTCATCCTAGGCAAGCATTACTCGGATGCGACTTATGCGCAGATTGTGCGGATCAGCTACGTCGAGGGCGATGTACGCATCGAGCGGGACGACGAGAGTGGCAGGGCGAATAGCGGGACATGGGAGAAGGCTGTGGCCGATTTACCGGTCGAAACAGGCTTCAGCCTGGTGACCGGCGCCGGGCGCGCGGAGATTGAGTTTGAGAACGCATCGACGATCTACCTGGGAGAGAACTCCGTGCTGACCTTCAACGATCTGCATACCACGGCCGGAGTTCCCTACACTGAACTGGCGCTGCTTTCCGGCACGGTGTCTCTCTATTTCCGCCCGTATGTGCCGTGGGAGAAGTTCATCCTGCATACGCCGACAACCGACGTGACGGCACGCTACCCGGATAAAAGCTACGCACGGATCCAGGCTTTCACGGATGCTGTTTCCATTACAGCTCTCGCTGGAGGTGACGTGCATTTGCCGGGAGTGCCGAAAGACGCGGCAGTGGCCGGCCGGACCTGGACTTATCGTCAGGGCACGCTTCTGGACGCCGAGGGAACGGTCGATAACGAGACATTCGCCGCCTGGGATCAATGGGTCAAGGACCGGGTAACCCAGCGCGCCGCGGCCACTGCCGCCGTAATGGCAGCCGCGGGGCTGGCTGAGCCGATTCCCGGCCTGGCGGATATGCAGAATCAAGGGAAGTTTTTCGATTGCGCCCCCTACGGAACGTGCTGGGAACCGAAGGAGATAGCCGATCAGGATGAACCGGGCCAACAGGAGCAGGGCTCAATGCGACGGCCGGGCCAGTATCCGAGATTCGAGCTGGCTGCCTATCACCCGGAGGGAAGGTTCGGCCAGGGGATGCCGGTTGGGATGGATGAGGGTTTTGATTTCCCCTGCGTGCCCGGGTCTCTTCGCTACCGGATGCAGAAGGACCCGGCCACGGGCAGGCAGACGGTGGCCGATGCGGGTTTTGCGCCTCACCGCAGTTATGACTGGGCAGTGTGTCACGCGGGCACCTGGATTCGTCGCAAAAAGCACTATGCATGGGTAGCGGGCGGCAAGCGCCATCACATCGATCCGGTTCGCTGGGTCAAGTGCGGCCACCAGGTGGCTTTTGTTCCGCTCCATCCTTACGACGTGAAAGGCCAGCCTGCAATCAACGCCCGGCATGAAGTATTTGTGGTGAGCCGCGGCAAGAACGAAATCAGAGTGCAGCCGGTGAGATTCGAGCCCAACCTTCCCATCGAGTATATGAAGTCGCCTCCCAAGGAATTTCGCAGCGCTGCCATGCGTCCGCTGGCGCTGGCAGACGTTCCGCGCATGGAAGCTCATTCGTTCACTCGTCTCGCTGGAAGCAGGAACACGGAGATCAGCAAAGCAGGCGTGCCTATCCACTTCGATCTCAAATCGCAGAGCTTCATGGTGGGCAGGCAAGAGATGCATGGCGGCAGGACCACCACTGCGTTTGCACCCATGACCAACCACAGCGGCACGCTGCAGGCGCGGGGCGGTAGCTTCAGCGGCGGCAGCGGTTTCCATGGCGGGAACAGCGACTCCCACGGGACCAGCAGCGCGTCGGGTGGCGGTTCTCGCGGCGGGGGTGGCGGCAGCTCAGGCGGCTCGCATGGCAGTGGAGGCGGAGGATCGAGCGCCAGCAGTTCCGGCTCCGCAGGCAGTTCCAGCTCTGGCGGCAGTTCCGGTGGCGGCTCGCACCACTAGAGCGCGCATACCGGCACGGCAATGAAAAGGCCACTCCGCGGTTGTGGAGTGGCCTTTTTCGTTTCCATTGCGGCTAGAGCCTACTTGGCAGCTACCAGTGGTCGCGTGCTCAGCGAACCGTTGGCATAGCCTTTGGCAATTTCAGCGATCGGAACCGGCTTGTAGTCGCCCGCGTGTCCGGCCTGGCCAAACTCGGTCATGCGCTGCGCAACCACTTTCTTCATGGCCTCGCGCGCCGGCTTCATGTAGTCGCGCGGATCGAACTTTTCTGGCGTTTCGGCAAACACCTTGCGGATGGCGCCGGTAACGGCCAGGCGATTGTCCGTATCGACGTTGACCTTGCGCACGCCGTTGCGGATGCCGAGCTGAATCTCTTCGACCGGCACGCCCCAGGTCTCGCTCAGTTTGCCGCCGTACTTGTTGATGATGTCCTGCAGGTCCTTGGGAACCGAGGAGCTGCCGTGCATGACCAGATGGGTGTGCGGCAGGCGCTTGTGGATGGCGATGAGCACGTCCATCTTCAGCACCGAGCCATCCGGCTTCTTATTAAATTTGTATGCCCCGTGGCTGGTGCCGATGGCGATGGCCAACGCGTCCACGCCGGTGCGCTCGGCAAATTCGACTGCCTGATCGGGGTCAGTGATGTGGTCAAGGCCCGAGCCGCCGGCTCCGTGGCCGTCTTCCACGCCGCCCAGCACGCCAATCTCACCTTCCACGGTCACGCCGCGCTCGTGGGCATAATCCACCACGCGGCGGGTCA
The DNA here is from genome assembly GCA_036489415.1 of Occallatibacter sp. Lineage (GTDB taxonomy): Bacteria > Acidobacteriota > Terriglobia > Terriglobales > Acidobacteriaceae > Telmatobacter. Next base: position 39,820 of record DASXFS010000018.1, read on the forward strand.
CTTCCACATTCTCTTCAAAGTCCGACGGCGTCTTGCCGTCTTCCTTCAGCGACCCATCCATCATCACCGAGGTGTAACCCAGCGTGATGGCGCTCTTGCAGGTTTCAAAGCTGTTGCCATGATCCTGGTGCATGGCAATCGGAATGTCAGGATTCAACTCCGCCGCCGCCTGAATCAAACGAAAGAGATAGAGGTCCTCGGCAAAGGCGCGCGCGCCGCGACTGGCCTGCACAATCACCGGCGATTTGGTCTCTTTGGCAGCCATCATAATGGCCTGAATCTGTTCCATATCGTTGACGTTGAACGCGCCGACACCGTAACCGCCCTTGGCGGCCTCGTCGAGGAGCTGCCGCATGGAGACTAATGGCATAAGGAATTCTCCTTCTCAGGTTGGATCTGGATTGGATCTGGCCGCCTGTGCGCTCGGACCCGTTCAGGGCGGAAAAACAGCCTCGCTGGCGGCAGGAACTGCAATCGTCCTTATGATAGCAGAGGCGCGCAAGGGAAAAGTGTGGCGCGGAACGCGCTCCGCGGCCAATTCCGCTTCGTGATCCGAGTTCCAGATTGGGTCGGAATTGAGACAAGCCGAGCGTGGCCGACCTGTGGAATAATCTGCCGGTGACCCTTGCCGTCGTGGCACCTCCCGACAGTTGGTACCTGGTGGCCTGCGCCGCCGGAGCGGTTCTGCTGCTTTTGCTGCTGATTGCCCGCGTGCGGCTGCACCCGGCGCTGGCGTTGGGCGTGGCGGCTTTGGCGCTGGGCGTGGCTGCCGGAATGCCGCTCAAGCAGGTTCCGATTGCCTTCACGACGGGCGTGGGCGGCCTGATGGGGCACATCGCCATGGTGCTGGGATTCGGCGCAATCCTGGGACGGCTGCTGGCGGGCTCCGGGGGCGCTACCTCGTTAGGCAGGGTACTGGTTGAGGGCTGCGGGCCGAAAGGCTTGCCGTGGGCGCTGCTAGGCCTGGGAATTCTGGTCGGCATGCCGGTGTTCTTTGAAGTGGGCCTGGTGCTGCTCATGCCCATTGTGGCCGAAGCCGCACGGCGCACCGGGCGTCCGCCGGTGCTGGCCGGGATGCCGCTCCTGGCGGGGCTGTCGATTGTGCATGGCACATTGCCGCCGCATCCAGCCGCCATGCTGGCCGTGGTGCAGTATCACGCTGACATGGGCCGCACCATTCTGTGGGGGCTGGTGGTTGGTTTGCCCGCCGCCGCTCTGGCCGGACCCGGACTGGGATGGTTTCTGACGCGCCGTTGGGAAAAGCGGCACAAAGATGGCGCGCCGGAGACCGCGGATGAAAGCCTGCCCTTGTTTGCGCCCACGCACGAAGAAGAATTACGGATTGAACAGCGAGAGGAAGCGGCGGCTGATGCGAATTCGCTTGCGAAAACCAGGCCCGAGCCGGCTGGCCCCGTGCGCGCGGCGGCGGCCGTGCTGCTGCCGATCGCGCTGATCTTTCTGGGCAGTTGGGCTGATTCGATCGCCGCGCCGGCTACGGTTCTCAACCAGATTCTGCGCTTTGCGGGCAGCCCGGATATCGCCCTGCTGATTGCAGCACTGGTGGCGCTAATAACGCTGGGCCCGCGCATCCAATCCAGCCCCGGCGATCTGAAAGAGAATGGGGGCCGCGGGCTGCTGCGGAAATTGACGGCAGAATCTTTTGAGCCTATCGCCAACGTGCTGATCATCCTGGCTGCGGCGGGCGGGTTGAGCGGAGTGCTGAAAGAGTCGGGTGCGGCTCAGGCAACGGTCAGCCTCGCATTGGGCGCGCACATGCCACCACTGGTGCTGGCGTGGCTGCTGGCCGCCGTGGTTCGCGTCTGTATGGGGTCGGCCACCGTGGCCATGGCTGTGGCTTCGTCAGTGCTGGCGCCGCTCGCCAGCCACGCCGGTGTGCGGCCTGAGCTACTCGTCCTGGCCACCGGAACCGGCTCGTTAATTCTTTCTCATGTGAACGACCCCGGCTTCTGGATGATCCAATCGTTCTTCAAGCTGGAAGTGAAGGACACGCTGACCAGTTGGTCGGTGATGGAGACGGTGCTGTCCGTGGCCGGACTGGGAACCACGCTGCTGCTGGCGGCGGCGCTGCGGTAGGCGGACGGCCCTGAGCCCTAAAGACTCAGCACCGCCTTTTGCGCGGCGAAAATTTCTTTGAGGCCGACTTCGGCCAGATCGACGAGGCTGTTCAACTGCTGCCGTGAAAAACTTCCCTTCTCTGCCGTGGCCTGGGTCTCGATCAGGCCGCCGTCTGCGGTCATCACCACGTTCATGTCCACCTCGGCGGCTGAGTCTTCCTCGTAGCAAAGGTCGAGGAGCTGCGCTCCCCCAACGATGCCGACTGACGTGGCTGCGACAAGCTGCTTCAGCGGCGACTTCTTGAGCGTTCCCGCGTCGACCAGAGCGTTCAAGGCCAGGGCCAGCGCTACCGCCGCGCCGGTGATGGCCGCAGTCCGCGTGCCGCCATCGGCCTGGAGCACGTCGCAGTCCAGAATCACTGTCCGCTCGCCCAGTTCCTTCATGTCCACCACAGAGCGCAGGCTGCGGCCGATCAGGCGCTGAATCTCGTGGGTGCGGCCGCCGATCTTGCCGCGTTCGCTTTCGCGCGGCGTCCGGGTGACCGTCGAGCGGGGCAGCATGGCGTACTCCGCCGTGACCCAGCCGCGGCCGGTGTTGCGCAGCCAGCCCGGAACCCCTTGCTCGATGGTCGCGTTGGTCAGGACGCGCGTATTTCCAAACGAGACCAGAACAGAACCCTCCGCGGTCTGGACAAAGCCGGGAACGAGCGAGAGCGGGCGAAGCTGGGCGGGGGTTCTGCCGCCAGGACGAAAGAAGGGAGAGGAGGCTTGCATAGAGGGATTGTACGGGAGACCGGGAATGAGATGGGATTGGGAACAGGCCTGTTCCAGTTCGGGAATAGAACAGATTGCGAGTTTGAAATGGGAATAATTATGTAAGTATTTTAAATTGAATAATTTACATTGAATTGCCTGCACTAGATTTTCCCATTTTGGAACTACCGGCATCTTTCTGCGCCGCGGAGCTATCTGGAAATTGGACAGTAAGCTCTTCCCTTATCAGGAACTTAGCAAATGTGTCCTAGTTTGGCACGCCACGTGTAACAGAAAAGGACAAAGCCCAGAAGAAAAACCATAAATGGGAAGAAAAACAAGCAAGGACGAGCAACCTGGACCATAACAACGGCACCAGGAAGCCGATCCGATGTCTTACCCTCTATTTCCCGATCTCAACCGGTCTCAGACAACGAGAACCGGCAACTAACAGCCAACCGATGTCCAAAAATTCGACGGGAACTGGGAGCGGGCTATGCAACAGATGAATCAAGCGGCAGGATGGGGTGGAGCGGAGCGCACGCGGGTGGAAGCGGTGGTGGAGACATTGGCCGCTTCATGCAACAAGAGCGAAAACCTGGCGGAAGTGGCGCATGACGCTAGAAACATGGTGACGGCATTGGGGCTTTATTGCGATCTGCTGGAAGAGCCGGGAGTACTGGCGGCTCCTTATGCCCACTATGGAAGCGAGTTGCGGCTGGTGGCCGCGGCCAGCCGCAGGCTGGTGGAAAGGCTGGTGGCGCTGGACGCCGAAATGGATCCGGAAGCCGTCGCGGGGCTGGCCGGAGTTCTCGACATGGGAAAGCGGCCGGTCAAAGTCGAGCCGGAAGAGCGGTCTCGATCGGCCCGGCGCTGGGAGTTGATGCCGGCGCTGCTAATCGACAGCCTGGCGGGAGAGTTGATGGCCAACCGCAACCTGCTGGCCGCTCTGGCGGGACCGTCGATTGCCTTGACGGTAGACACCGAGGGGGGCGCGCTGCCGGTGCGGCTCACGGGCGAGGATTTGACCAGGATTCTGGTGAACCTGGTGAAGAACGCCGCCGAGGCCATGCCTTCGGGAGGCAAGATTCTTTTGCGCCTGCGGGAGAGAGCCGCAGTAGAGCCCCGCTTTCTCACGTTGACCATTGACGACAGTGGGCCGGGCATCCCGGCAAAGGCGCTGGACAGGGTCTTTGAGGCTGGCTTCAGCACCCAATCGGGATCCGGAAACAACGCAGGCTGGTCGGCTGCCCATCGCGGACTGGGCTTGTCCATTACCCGGTCGATCATAGAAGCGGCAGGCGGCAGGATCACGGCGGCCAACCGCGAGCCGGCGCGTGATTCGACGCGAGACCCGGTGGGAGCCCACATGGAAATAGAACTGCCGGTGCGAACACGCTGACCGGGAACGCAAAATCCAGCGGGCCTGGACGAAACCGAACCGGCCCTCCCATCCCCATTCACCAATTTATACATGAGGCGAATACAATGCTCGAAACAGTTCAGATCGCGAGAACCATGGAGTTTATTCCTCAACACGCGGAGCCTGCGGTGCGGCTGCACCTGCTGGTGGTGGACGCGGACCCCGCCATGCGGTCGGCCTGCGCGGAGATTGCCGCCAGTCTGGGCTACGCGGTGGAGAACACGGGCGACATGAGCCAGGCGCGGAGCCTGCTGCGCGGTCGCGCCGCCGACATTCTGCTGATCAACCTGCCGGCGGGCAACAATCACGGCCTGGAACTGGTCTCCGAGGTCAAACTGCTCTATCCGGATACGTCGGTGATCGCCATGACGGCATCGGGGTCGGTGAATGCGGCTGTCGAAGCCATGCGCTGTGGGGCCTCGGACTACCTGACCAAGCCCTTCGCAATGGATGAGCTTTCAACGGTGCTCGACCGCGCCGCTGAAAGCCACTTGGCCGACACCGCGACCCGCCAGTTGCGGGAGCGGCTCAGGCTGTCGCAGGGGCTGGGCGCCATGATCGGCCGCTCCGGGGAAATGGAAAAGCTCTACCGCATCCTTTCCAAAGTCGCCCAGTCCACGCACCCGGTGCTGGTGCTGGGCGAAAGCGGCACGGGCAAGGAACTGGTGGCCAGGACCATTCACGCTTACGGGCCCAACTCGCAAAAGCCGTTTCTGCCGGTCGATTGCGGATCGCTGGTGCCGACGCTGATCGAGAGCGAACTGTTTGGCTACGTGAAGGGCGCTTTTACGGGCGCCAACCGCTCCAAGGACGGGCTGCTGGTCTCGGCCGAGGGCGGCACGGTGTTTCTGGATGAGATCGGTGAGCTGTCGCTCGACCTGCAGGCCAAGCTGCTGCGCGCCTTGCAGGAAAAAGAGGTTCGCCCGGTGGGCGCCACGCACCGCGTGCCTATCAAGGCCCGCATAGTGGCCGCCACCAACCGGGATCTGGCGGTAATGGTGGACAAGGGCACCTTCCGCAAGGATCTCTTTTACCGGCTCAATGTGGTCAACCTGCGGCTGCCTTCGCTGCGCGACCGCCGCGAGGATATACCACTCTTGGCAGCGCACTTTCTTGACCGCATCAGCCGCGAACACGGCACCAAGTTCACGCTGAGTGACGAGGCTCTGCGCACCATGATGCGGCACGACTGGCCGGGCAACGTCCGGGAGCTCGAAAACTCCGTCGAACGGGCCTGCGCCCTGTCGTCGGGGCCGATTCTGCACCTAGGCGATCTGCCCACGCAGTTGCAGCAGCAGGGTCTGGAGGCACGGCGCACAGCCGCCGCAACCAGCGAACCGGCCGGAGACGACAACGCGCCCGAGTTGAAGACGCTGGCCGATCTGGAGCGCGACGCCATACTGGGCGCCATCCGCACGCTCCACGGCGACAAGCTGCAGGCGGCCAAGCTGCTGGGTATTGGCAAGACCACGCTTTACCGGAAGCTGAAGGAATACGGAATCGCCGACCCGCTTCGGGACGAATAAGCGCGGCAGACTGAAGCCGGAACGCATTGAGCCGATAGAGCAAATACGGGAAAGCCCGCGGCGCACGGAAACCGGACCGCACCCAAAAACAGAATTGGAAGAACCGACCCCGGCCATGAACTGGACCAGGGGAACGCATGAGGAGCTGGGGATGAACATCTTGATAGTGACCGGAATTGAAGGTGCCCGCAATTGCGCCACCGTGGTGGGCGCGCAACTGAGCATGGAAGTTGAGGTAGCGGAAGGACGCAAGGCCGCGCTGACGGCGCTGCGGCGCCAGGAGTTTTCTGTCGTGGTGGTGGACGAGACCATGGCCGAGTGCGACCCGTCAGCCGCGGAGGCCATCTGGGAGCGCGCGGGGCTTGCGATTCCTTTGCAGATCAACTTTGCGCTCTCTGGAGCGGCGCGGCTGATCCGGGAAATTCGCGCCGGCCTGCATCGCCGCGAGCGGGAACAGACGCTGGCCCGCCGTGCGGCATCGGCGGCGATGGAGAGCGAGCTGAAGAGCACAGTGGCCGGCTTGTTACTGCACTCGCAACTGGCTCTTTCAGGCAGCGAGGTGCCTTCGCCGATCGCCGACCGGCTGCGACTGGTGGCCGACCTGGCCAGTAACCTGCGCCAGCAACTGAATACGCCGATTCCGGTCCGTGGAGACACGGCGGCCTAAGCCGCATTCCCTCCGGCTCGACTGCATTGAGCGAGTTGATTGCGTTGTACGCGCATCGCCGGGGCAGAATAGGCCCCGGCATTTTTATGCTCTAAGCTGAAGAGAACATGAAAGATTCAGCCGTTCTTCTTATCGATTGCCCGGACCGCAAGGGGCTGGTGGCGCAAGTTTCCGGCCTGCTCTACGAGCGGGGGGCGAATATTCTGCACGCGGACCAGCACCAGGACCACGATCTGGGCCTGTTCTTCATGCGCGTGGAGTGGGCGTTGGAAGAGCCGGCGGGGACGTCATCTACGGGGCTATCGAGCGCGCCGCGCCTCACCGCGTCTGAGCCTGCATCTGGCAAGGCACCGAGCCGGACACTCGAACCCGCACGATTCAATCTGGATGAGTTCAAGGCCGCCTTTGCGCCGCTGGCGGAAGAACTGGGCATGCGCTGGCAGTTGACCTCAGGCGTGCGGCGGATGCGCGTGGCACTCTTCTGCTCGCAGTACCTGCATTGCATGGCCGACCTGCTCGACCGCTGGCGCTCGGGCGAGTTGGAGTGTGAAATCCCGCTTATCGTTTCCAATCACCGGAAGGTGGAAAAGCTAGCCGGGTTCTACGGGATTCCCTTCGAGTTTGTACCAGTAACGGCTGCGGCGCGGGCAGATGCCGAGGCGCGGCAACTGGCGCTGCTCTCCAAACACGCAATCGACCTGGTCGTTCTGGCCCGCTATATGCAGGTTCTTTCGCCTGCCTTTGTGGCACGTTACCCGGTCTCGATCATCAACGTACACCACTCGTTTCTGCCCGCCTTCACCGGTGCCAAACCGTACCACGCGGCCCACGCGCGGGGAGTTAAGCTGATTGGCGCCACCAGTCACTATGTGACCGATCTGCTGGATGACGGTCCCATCATCGAGCAGGATGTGGCGCGCATCTCGCATCGCGACCAGGTGGAAGACCTGGTAGGGCGTGGACGCGATCTGGAGCGTATCGTGCTGTCGCGAGCGGTGCGCTGGCACCTTGACCGCCGCATCTTGTGCTACGGCAACAAGACCGTTGTATTTGATTGATTTTCTGAAGAGCGATAGCTTGCACATTTGGGATTCTTGCGGGATTAAAAGATTCAACTTTTACGGCCTGCCATCCTGAAATGCAAAGCCCCCGCCTGGATCGCGGGGGGCTTTGTTTCGTTGAGTTCGATCGGCCTTGGATTCTGCTTTAGTTGCTGAACAGCAGAATGCCGGCGGGCTTTTCTTCCGTGGCTTCGTCACTTGCGGTGATGGGCCGGTAGAAGAGTTGGTTGGCGTCGAGATAGACTTCGAGGAACGCCGGACGGTCGGTGATATTTCCGGCAATTAGGGCTTCCGACAAGGGATCTTCGACGTAGCGTTGCAACGCGCGGCGCAAGGGACGCGCACCGTAACTGCGGTCGACGAGCGTCTTGTCGAGAATCCACTTCTTGGCTTCCTCGGTGACGGAGATGGTGATTGACTTCTGTGCCAGGTTGGCGTTCAAACTCTGTACCAGCAGTTCGACGATCTGGATCAGGTCGGCATCGGAGAGCGCCTGGAAGAGAATGACCTCGTCGAGTCTGTTCAAGAATTCAGGATTGAAGGTCTTCTTCACTTCCTGCTTGACCAGTTCCTCGATTTTGTCGCTCACGATGTCTTCACGGTCACTCTGGAAGCCAAGCCCCTGTTTCTTCATCAGGTGGCGCGCGCCAATGTTCGACGTCATGATGAGGATCACGTTCTTGAAGTCGACCGTGTTGCCCAGGCCATCGGTCAACTGGCCATCTTCAAACACCTGCAGCAGGATGTTGAACACATCCGGGTGCGCCTTCTCGATTTCATCGAGCAGGACCACGGAGTAAGGGGAACGCTTGACGCGTTCCGTGAGCTGACCGCCTTCCTCGTAGCCCACGTATCCCGGAGGCGAACCGATCAGCTTCGAGACCGAATGCTTTTCCATGAACTCCGACATATCGAAGCGGATGAGTGCCTTGTCCGAGCCAAACAGGAAGTTGGCCAGCGTACGAGCCATCTCCGTTTTGCCCACGCCCGTTGGTCCAAGGAAAAGGAAACTGCCGATGGGCCGCGCAGGCGACTTGAGCCCGGCGCGCGAACGGCGAATGGCGCGAGCCAGCGCGGAGATGGCCTTCTCCTGCGAGATGACGCGCTTGTGCAGCTCACCTTCCACGCGGAGCAACTTCTGCGTCTCTTCTTCCTTGATGCTGGTGACGGGAACGCCGGTCCAGCGGCTGACGACGTCTTCGATGTCTTCGCGGCCCACAATGCCGCTGGCCGAGTCGTCGAGGTGATACTTGTCGCGCAGAGCGCGGAGATTCTCGCGCTCCTTGCGTTCTTCGTCGGAGTAGAAACGGGCCTTTTCAAACTCGTGGTTGGCGATGGCCGAGTCCATGCGGTGCACAATGAACTTGATCCGCTTCTGGACTTCGGTGATCTCTTCCGGCAGCGAGGTCTGGCGCAGCTTGACGCGGGCGCCGGCCTCGTCGATCAGATCGATGGCTTTGTCCGGCAGGAAGCGGTCGGGGATGTAGCGATTGGAGTGCGAGACCGCGAACTCGATGGCGGCATCGGTGTAGCTGACCGCGTGGAATTTCTCGTAGCGGTCCTTGATACCGTGAATGATCTTGATGGCGTCGGCTTCATTGGGCGGCGGAACTTTCACTGCCTGAAAGCGGCGCTCAAGCGACCGGTCCTTCTCGATGGACTTGCGATACTCGGCTGGAGTGGTTGCGCCAATGCACTGAATCTCACCACGCGACAAAGCCGGCTTCAGAATATTGGCGGCGTCCAGCGAACCTTCAGCAGACCCAGCACCCACCAGAGTGTGCAGCTCATCGATGAACACGATAGAGTTCTGATTCTCCATCAACTCTTTCATGATGGTCTTGAGCCGCTCTTCAAACTGACCGCGATATTTGGTGCCAGCCACGATGAGCGAAAGATCCAACCCTAGCACGCGCTTGTCAGCCAGGAAGCTGGGCACTTCGCCGTCGGCAATGCGCTGCGCCAGTCCCTCGACAATGGCCGTCTTACCGACGCCGGGTTCGCCGATCAAGACAGGATTATTTTTGGTGCGGCGGCAGAGGATTTGGATCACACGCTCCAGTTCCCCATCGCGCCCAACCAGCGGATCCAACTGTCCGTCCATGGCCGCCTGCGTCAGATCGCGGCTGAACTCAGCCAGCAGGCTTGACTCGCGCTGCCGCGCCTGCGCTGGAGCCTTCTCCTGCGTAACCCGCGCTAGTTCGTCGCGAATCTGTGCCAGCTTCAGGCCGCGCTCCTGCAGTATCTCCGCGGCAAAGCACTTCTCTTCACGCAGCAGGCCCAGCAGCAAATGCTCCGTGCCAATGTGCTTGTGTCCCAGGCGCTCGGCTTCTTCGGCGGCATAAGCCAGCACGCGCTTGCACTCATTGGATAACGGCAGATCGACGGAAGTGGAAACCTTCTCGCGAATGGTAGTGTGCGCCTCAATCTGCTTGCGAATCGACTCCACCGAAGCGTGCGAGCGCAGAAAGCGGTTAGTCAAAGCTTTGTCCTCGCGCAGCAGGCCGAGCAGCAGGTGCTCAGTCTCGATATAAGGCGAGCCGAACTGGCTGGCCTCGTATCGCGCGAAGAAGATCACGCGGCGTGCCTTCTCCGTATAGCGTTCGAACATGATGTTCTCCCCTTGCAGGCCATCGGCTGAAGTGGCTGTCCGGTTAGATGCCGGCCTCAGCCCAACGCGCGCTTGCCCCTCTTTAAACTTCGCCGCCGGAAGCCCCAGGAAAATTACCGATCCCGCCCCGAACAGCTCTTTGGGATGGTTGCAAGCTCTTGCATTGCTTGATAAGTCCCCCAGCGGTCTCGCTGCCCGGCGACTTCCATCCTGCCTTTTCAGCCTGGGAAATTGGTTCTTTTCTCCAGACTGCTTACTCATTAAGACTCAAAAAACGACCCTAACGGTGCAAATCCGTCAAAAGTTTTCGGCCCGCGTTCCCATTTTCGGAGCGGCCGCCAGCGGGGCCAGCCTTCCAAATTCGAGGCGCAAGGCCCGCGTACAGCGGCTGGCCAGATCGAGATTGTGGGTGACAAGAATGGAAGTGAGACCGTGGCTCGCGTGCAGCCGTTCGATCAGGTCGAAGACGCGTCCGGCGGTCGTTTCATCCAGGTCGCCGGTGGGTTCGTCGGCCAGCAGCAGACGCGGATTGCAAACCAGAGCGCGGGCCAACGCCACGCGCTGCTGCTCGCCCCCGGAGAGCTCGCCGGGACGATGGTCAGAGCGGTCGTCGAGGCCAACTTCCTTGAGCCAGTTTGCCGCCACGACTAACGCCTCCCGTTTCTGTTGACCGCGTGCGAGCAGCGGCATGGCCACGTTTTCCAGCGCCGTGAACTCCGGCAGCAGGTAATGGAACTGCCACACGTAGCCAATCTCTCGATTGCGAAAAGCCGCTGCCTGTCGCGGGCCGAGTTGGGCCACGTTGGTTGAGGCGCAGTATACAGTTCCCGCGGAGGGTGCATCAAGCGCGCCCAGAATGTGCAAAAGCGTGCTTTTTCCGGCACCCGACTGGCCAACGATGGCTACCATCTCTCCCGGTTGAACCTCAAGGCTCAAGTCGCGAAAGAGAGTGAGTTGGCCGCGCGCGGTTTTGTACGACTTCTGCAGGCCGGAAACCTGGATGATGGGGGACGGACCAGCCGTTGGATGGCCCTCGCGCCGCACTCGCAAGTCTTGCCCCCGCTCAGTGCGGGAAGACGAGCTGGCAGCCGCTGAAGAGGTTTCGGTCATCCTGTTGGCCTCTATTCTACATTGCCAAGGGACTAAGAATCCGTACTCGAATCTCCAAGGACCGATTGGGGCCGCACCGAGCAACGAGCAGCACCTGGGGGCAGCACGGGCATCGTCACTCCCACTCGGTTCCCATGTTGTCGTCAGTGAGGAGCCGGGGATGCATGATCCGGCTTTGCAGGCTGGCCCGCGATTCAATATCCAGTTTCGGGCCCCCTTGCTCGTCGGCCAGATCGAGCATTTCCTCGAGTTTTGCCCGATCCTGTGGATCGGAAAGATCGAAGACCGGGCGTCCGTCAATCCGATAGGTCGAAAGCGAAGCTCTCCAGCGGTCTTTATTCAACTTCAGGGGGCTGTCGCTCACGGTCATAAAGTTGCTGATGCGCAGTGCGTAAGGAAAAGCCGCCGCGCCCGTGGCAATGACATCCTCTGACCAGGTGGTGTTATAGTACGCGATGCCTCCGGGGTTCATATGGGCGCGAAGGAGGTTCATAAAATCGCCGGACAACAGATTGGTGGAGTTAGCCCGCCAGTGATAACTGGTGTTCATCATGATGAAATCGAAACGCCGGTCTGGATGTCCGACCAGCCAGCGGCGGCCATCGTCGATGATGATATGCACCTTGGGATTGCTCAACAAGCTCTGAACGTCTGGATGCTGCCTGATCAGAGGAAGATAACCGGGATTGATTTCGACAATGGTGATGTCCTGGATATTCGTGTCGCTGGCAACTACCTGCGCCCAGGAGCCGGAAGAAAGACCGATGATCAGAACTTTTTTAGGGGTTGGATGCAGGCCGCTGATCACGAATGCGCGAAACAGGCCATTCGTATCGTGCATCAGGTCGGTGTTGAAACGTCCGTCGTAAACGCCGCCGCCATAAACCGTGCTGACAGGCTTGCCTGACCCCAGGCTCTCTGGGTAGACAGTGATAACCCCGCTGCGGTTCTCGACCACATCTGAGAACTTCATGCTGCTGTTGTACTTGGTCTTGAAGAGAAGCCGCTCATAGATGCCGGAGAAGAGCGGACCCGCACTCACAGCGAGCGCCACACAGGCGATGCCGCCGGCAACCATGAGAGCCTTTGGCGCTTTGGGCCCGGCAAGAAAGGCGAGCACAGCAGCGACAATTAGACCCAGACCGAGCAAGAGCACCGACGTAGCTTGGGTGGACCAATGGTCAAGAATCACAAAACCGACAACGAAGCTACCCAGAGTTGAGCCAATAATGTTGCTCACGTAAAGGATGCTGACGCCTTTCCCCGAGCCCTTCACCGGGTCAATGGCCGCGTGCGAAAGCAACGGGAATGCCGACCCAAGCAACGCTGCCGCGACGAACACGAAGACATAGCTCAGTTCGTAGTTGAAATAGACGACCCAGCGTGCCAAAGCCGGTCCCAGAAGAAAGGCGGCAATCGCACCCAGCATGACAACCGCTGAGCTAGCTGCGAGCGTGCGGCGCACATCGTTGCCGAGTTTGTTGCGGCACGCATCGCGGACCGCGAATGAGCCGTAAGCGATGCCGAAAAGATAGAAAGCAAGCAGCATGGCAAAACAAGGAGCAGCCCCGCCGGAGGTAAAGGCATACAAGCGGTACCAGACAATCTCATAGGCCAGTGCGATAAATCCAGTGACGCCGGCCAGAGCCATTCCAATCCAGAAAGGGATAGTCTGATGGCGCTGAGCAGCTTCCGGAGCGCGTTTCTCCAAATGCGGCGCGGTATGCTTCGCTTGAAGGATCAGTGCCGTTACCCCAACAAACAGGTTGAAGCAGACCGCTAGTCTTACCGAGCCGGCTTCGCCAAGCAGCCGCATCAGCACGATCGCAGCCATTAAACACGCGGCGCCCGAACCGAGAGTGTTCACGGAATACAGCAGTCCCACCGATTCGCCCACATTGCCTGTGCGGCGGACGAAATGCTCCACCAGCAGAGGCAGTGTGCTGCCCATGAGCATGGTGGGCACAAGCAGCAGGCCGAATGTGATGAAACCGGTAGCCGTGGTCGAGCCGCCCGCCGTGAGGGCCCCGATGCGATGAAATAGGTCCAGCGAGATCGAGCCGAACAATCCAACGGAAATCTCAATCGCGCCAAATGCGAGGAGCAGCCGAATTCCCTTACGAGTCGAAAGCCATCCTCCAGCCAGACTGCCCAGCCCCAAGCCAAGCATAAATACGGTAACGATCATCGTTACCGATTCAATGTTGACTCCATACAACGTGAACAAGGCGCGCTGCCAGACGATCTGATAAAGCAGGGCGGGAAAACCCGACAGAAAAAACAGCAAATAATAAAATGGAGGTGTATTGAGCCTGGCAAACCTACCGGTGGGTGATGGCATTTTAAGTTACCCTACCACGCCAGTTACTCGATCAAAATGCTACCAAAGAGTCATCTTCCACGGCGTATAGGTTACACCTACACTGAGTTATCCAAATGCGTCAGTTCGTTTTGGGCAGCACGTCCGGATTGAGATAGGCGATGCGGCCTTTAGGGCCAACGACGAAGGGCAGCGAAAGCGCGTTCCAGTTGCCGTTGTCGAGCGGCTGCCAGGTGCGGCCCTCATCGCGGCTCACGTCGCTGCCGTTGGTGCCGGCGGTGATCCAGAGCTTAAGATCGGCGCTCCATTGGACGCTGGAGCGGTAGCCATGCGGCGCCGCATCCGACGCGGTCCAATGCTTGCCGTCGTCTTCAGACCATGCCGCCGTGCCTTTACTATCGTTGGGCTTGGTGTAGTCGCCTCCGACGGCGACAAAACGCCAGTCATTCACATAGTTGGCTGCGCCGCCCTTATGAAAAATCTCCGTGGCAGAGCTCTCGAGAACCCGGTAGCCGAGAGAAAAAGCTCCGGCCGCATCCGACCCTTGGGCAAGAGGCAGATTCGTTGTGGTCCATTCGGGTCCGGCCGCTTCTCCGCGCTTGAGATGCAGCGAGGGAAGCTTGGCGAAATGAGGCGGAGTCCAGCGCTCATAAAGAACTGCTCCGCTTTTTCCGCCCGTGACAAAACCGGCAATGTACTTGTCCGTGCTGCGCGCGATTGAACTGTTGCTGGCTGCGAAGGCGGCGAGCGAATGGCCATGCAAGCTCAGGCCTTTGCGTGCATCGCGTTTCCAGGTCTGGCCTCCGTCTTCGGTTTCAAAAACGGTAAAACTTCCCTTGACCGGATCGCCAAGCAGAATTCCCTGGCCATAGAATCCGTTCAGCCAGAAGCTGTCAAAGAAACCATCCGGCGAATCGGGATTCTCATAAAGCAGCGTCCATGTGCTGCACCCGTCGACGGTCTTGTAAAGGCGGCTTTTTTTGCCGGGACCGGAGGCCATGACGATGGCAGTGGCCGAGTCCCAGGCCTGCACGCCGCGAAAATCGAGGGTTGCGCCGTCTGTCCCCGCGTCGGGCACGGAGCACTTCTGCCAGTGCGCGCCGCGGTCGGTGGTTTTGAGAACCGTCCCGTCCGTGCCGCTGGCCCAGGCCACGTGGCCGTCCACTGAATCGATGCCGCGCAAGCTGGCTGTGACGCCTGAGTCCTCAAGCTGCCAGACCGGCGGCGCCGGACTCTGCTTGGAGGTCGGCGTTGTGGATTGTGCTGTGACGACGGCTGCAGCGAGGAAGAGGAACAGGCTCAGACGGCTAGACTGCATACCTAAAGTATAAAGCGGATCGCCGGTTCAGGCACGTCGCGGATGGCCCGGTCGTAGCGTTACGGGCTCTGTCGCGGCAGCACTCGACTGCTGCATGAAGCCCGCAACGCCGGCGCGCAGGGTCACTGCGCACCGGCGGAATTCACGCGCTGATCGAAAAATGAGCAGCGCGTGATTAACGGCCGTTGATCCGCTTCTTAATTCAATCCGTACACATCGATTTCGCCCTTCGGATTGGTCACCGTCGTCAGATCATGACCGGTAGAGATGTAGACCTTTCCGTTGCCTACGACCGGCGAGCTGAATTTGATTCCATAGCCGGGTGTATCGGCGGAATCTGTATTGCTGTTGTACAACTCGTCTGCCAGGTTGGTGGCGTCGTAGGCGCGCAGAGTTGCATTCGTCGTGTTGCCGCTGGTGTTTTGCAGCGGCAGCCCCTGGTCGACCATCCACAGGATGCCGTCCGAGGCGCCATTGGCTGAGACGAAGGGCGTGAAGCCGCGCGTGTCCTCCTGCACGTAGGGAGCAAGTGTGTCCGCGGTTACCGGCGTCAAAGTTCCACCGGAGTATGTGAATTGACGTATCCCGAGGGGCAGATTCGCTGCCGTCGGAGTTACTCCCAGATACGTCGATCCGTTAAAGTAAGCCGACGTCCCGAAAATCTCATAGGAATTGATCATGGTCGTATTTGTAGTGGCGTCTGTACACGTCGAGGAGTACGGAGAGAGTATCCCGGAGCCCCAGAACAATTCCTGCGTCACTCCCGTGTCACCGGCGCTCTCGTGCCCCATATTGCTGGTGTTGACCATGTACATCAACCCTGTCTTGCCGCCCGCCAGAGCCTGAGTCGTTCCTGGAATCAACAGCAGACCGCCCGATGCCAGATCAGCGTCGTTGCAATCCATGTACTGGTAATCGTCCGGCGTGAAGTAATCCTCCAATGTCAATGTCGGACTGAACTTCAAGACGGAATCGGCATAGGACCCCTGCGCCGGATTCCACGGGCCGTTGCCGGTGGTGATGTAGACGTTGCCGGAGCTATCGGCGGCCGGGCCGCCGCCGCCCATCCAGACGCCGCCGGCGCTGGCGTACGTGCCTTCGCCGTCCAGGTTGGGACTGGCGTTGAACACGCCGATCTGAGCCATCGGGGTGGTCTTCGCGCTGTAAGCCACCAACCACCCGCTATGACAACTGCCGAAGCCCAGGTACACATCGTTATTGGCAAGCAGCAAAGCCGTCCGTTGGATGCAGGATGTCGTCAGACTGACCACGCCGCCGGACGAATCGGAATTTGTTCCCGGGACCGAGGCCTGGATGGTGATCGGGCCGCCGAACTTTTGCGCGCCCGTGGCGATGTTCAGCGCATTGAGCCGGAAGGTAGAGGCGGTACCCAACGTCTGCGCCGATACCACGTAGATGGTGTTCGTCGTCGGATCGATCACTGGCGTCGACGTTATGCCCTGATACGGCTGAATGGGCCCATCGGTCATGGGCGTTTCTCCCGTTTGCAACAGCGATACCTGCCACAATGGCGCACCGCTTCCGTAGTTGTCTGCGTCGAAGGCGTACACGCTGTCATGCTCGGTAGCCACGTAGAGCACATTGTGCGCAGCTCCATTGATGGTGACATTCGACATCAACAGCGGGGTTGCATACGCATAGCCATCAATAGCGTATGAGAACAGCTTTCCGAATGAAGCCGAATTTACGTTGGACGTAGTGAGCGATTTCTCGTTCGCATTCAATCCGCTGCGGTTGGAGTCGACATGCCACATTGGGATATTGACCCCGGTGCCGGGTGCGATGGTGACCGTAAACGCGGTGCTTCCGGTCACTGAATTGAGTGCAGCCATCACGGAGGTGGAACCCGACGCTACGGCAGTGGCGAGGCCTGTACCGGCGATGGTAGCAACGGCTGTGTTCGAGATACTCCAGGTGGCCGTCGAGGTGACATTGGCCGTCGACTTATCGCTGTACGTGGCCGTAGCGGTGAACTGCTTCGTGGAACCCATGGCAAAACTCGCCGAGGTTGGGGTTATGGCCAGCGACGAAACCGTCTTCGCCGTCACTGTCAAGACCGTCGATCCGCTCATGCCGCCGAATGAAGCCGTGATGGTGGTCGTGCCCTCTACGACGGATGTGGCCAGTCCCGTTGCATTGATCGTCGCCGTCGCTGTCGTCGAGCTTGTCCAAGTGGCCGTCGAAGTGACCACGACTGTTGAGGCGTCACTGTAAATCGCTGTGGCGACGAACTGCTGCGTGCCGCCAATACCGATGCTTGGCGAGGCGGGCGTAACTGCAATTGAGGTAAGCACCTTCGGCGTCACGCTGAGCGCTGCTTTGCCGCTCACGCCGCTCAAGGAGGCTGTGACCGTGGTTGAGCCCGCCGCAACCCCTGTGGCCAGTCCGGCCGCGTTGATTACCGCCGCTGCTGTCGTCGAACTTGTCCAGGTCACGGTTGAAGTGATCACCGCAGTCGAGCCGTCGCTGTAGGTGGCCGTCGCGACAAACTGCTGCGTGGCGCCAGCCGAGATGCTCGCGGTGCCCGGCGTAACCGCGATTGAGGAAAGCGTCTTGGTCGCCGCGTTCACGGTAAGCGCAGCCGTCCCGTTCACGCCGGTTAGCGAGGCCGTCACGCTAGCGGAGCCCGCGGCTACACCACTGACTATGCCGCCGGAAGTAATGGTCGCAACGGACGCACTGGATACGGTCCAACTCACCGTCGACGTCACGTTCGCTGTGGTGCCGTTGCTATAGGTCGCCGTCGCGGTTAACTGCTGGGTGCCACCAACCGCGATGCTTGCCGTGACGGGTGACACGGCAATTGCCGTCAGCGTGGGACTTGAATTGCTAGATGAGCTTCCACCGCATCCGATGGTCACCATCATAATCAAGGCTACAAGCGAGAAGACCAGACGACTGGGCGACGTAAACTTAGAGGCAATTTTGCGCATAGGGACTCACTGGACCAAGAATTTTTGGAATTCAGTTCGACACGTCGTACGGTCTTAGATTGTGTTGCTATTAACGTTTGAGGCCTGGCTTAGCTTCTCTGGCTCAACTTCCCCGAGACTTTCATCGCAGCCATGCACGAGCCAAATTACCGCCTGCTAGTTAGTCGATGGTTTGCGAAATTTGGTTGTCCATAATTTCGAGTTACAAGGTCACCAGCGGAAGGTTACCTTTATGCCTTCAATAAGAACTTGCGACTTATCTCTTCAGAAAAACGCGAGATCGTCAGATGCGATCCAGAAGATCGCAGTGTTCTTAGATCTCTTTTGACCATGCACAAGGCGGGAATCCACCTAAGCCGATACAAGGCGTGGAGCTTCACAGTCGATGGATGGAGCACGGCTCCATCTGCAGCGGACGCAGAGTTTGGGCTGAAGCGAACGAATTTTTAAGCATTCGACAACGACTGGTTCGCCCTTCCCGAAATTGTCCGCGGGGCGAAATCACTACCGGTCCCAGGCCGGTTTTCTCGCAGGCCGGCGTGGGTTTTCCTGTACACTGTAATGTTTATGGCTATCAAAACAAAACTTCCAATCGGAATTCTGGGCGCGACCGGAATGGTCGGGCAGCGCTTCATTCAGTTGCTTGAAAACCATCCATGGTTCGAGGTTGCCTGGCTGGCGGCCAGCGACCGCTCCAGCGGTAAAAGCTACGGCGAAGCAGCCAAATGGCGCCTCGATACGCCTCTGCCCGAGCGCATCGCGCAAATGACCGTCCGCCCGGCAGATCCCGCGGGTGCGCCGAAAATCATCTTCGCCGCCCTCGATGCCGCCATTGCCCGCGAAATGGAGCCTGCGTTCGCCAACGCCGGTTGCGCTGTTGTGTCGAACTCCAGCGCCTACCGCATGGCGCCCAATGTGCCGCTGGTGATTCCCGAGATCAACTCCGCGCATCTGCACCTGATCGAAGAACAACCCTCACGCCTGGACTCGGGCGGCTACATGGTCACCAATCCCAACTGCTCCACGATTGGCCTGGTGATGGCGTTGAAGCCAATCGAGGAACGTTTCGGCATCGAGCAGATTCTGGTGACTACTATGCAGGCCGTCAGTGGTGCGGGCTACCCCGGCGTGCCGTCGATGGACATCCTGGGCAACGTGGTGCCCTACATCGGCAGCGAAGAAGAAAAGATGGAAGCCGAGACACTCAAGCTTCTGGGAAAGCTGAACGGTCACGTGGTAGAGCCGCTCCATGCAAGGATCAGTGCGCACTGCAACCGCGTCGCGGTGGAAGACGGCCACACGGAAAGCGTCTCCATCAAATTAGGGAACAAATTCGGCCGCGCCGTAACGCACGAGGACCTGCTCTCCGCCTGGTTTGAGTTTCGTCCGCTTGCCGGCCAGGGATTACCCACCGCGCCCGATCAGCCTGTTCAGTGGGCTCCGCAGAATGACCGCCCGCAGCCGCGCCTGGATCGCAACCGTGGCAATGGCATGGCCGTGACCGTAGGCCGACTGCGCCCTTGCCCAGTTCTCGACTGGAAGTTTACCGTGCTCTCGCACAACACCATTCGCGGAGCCGCCGGAGCCGCAATCCTCAACGCCGAGCTGCTGGCCAGCCTGGGCAAGCTGGAGCCGGTGGCCGCAGCTGCTGCGCGCGCCTAACAACCATGGGAAGATTCGCATGAGCCTGGTAGTCATGAAGTTTGGCGGCACGTCGGTTGAGGATCCGGCTGCCATCGGCCGCACCGCAGCCATCGTCGCCGGCCGTATCGCCCAGGGCAGGCAGCCCGTCGTTGTTGTCAGCGCCATGGCCAAAGTGACTGATCAGTTGCTGCGCGCCGCCAGTGCTGCCGCATCGGGCGACCGCACCGGCGCCCTGGCCATCAGTTCCCGCCTGCGCTCCCGCCATCGCGACACCGCTTGCGCATTGGTCAAGGATCCTACGGACTCTGCCGCACTGCAAGTACTTATCGATCAGAAATTCGATTCCCTCGATGAAATCCTGCGCGGACTGGCCGCTATTCTCGAGCTCACTCCGCGCATCTCGGACCTCATTGTCAGCTACGGCGAGCGCATTTCCAGCCGCATTGTTGCCGCTGCCTTCCGGGAGCGCGCAATCGACGCCGCGCACGTCGACGCACGCAAAATCATCGTCACCGACTCGCAGTTCCAGAAAGCCGCTCCGCAGGACGCCATCATAGAAAAGCGCGCCCACGAACATCTGCACCCGCACATCAGCGCAGGCAGGGTCCCCGTGATGGGCGGCTTTATCGCTTCCAACGAAACCGGCATCACCACCACGCTCGGCCGCGGCGGGTCAGACTTCACCGGGGCCCTGATCGGCGGCGCGCTCTCGGCGGATGCAATTGAAATCTGGACCGATGTAGACGGTATTATGACCGCCGACCCGCGCGTGTGCCCCGATGCCCTGCGCGTGAAGGTCATCAGCTTTGAAGAGGCCGCGGAACTGGCTTACTTCGGCGCCAAGGTTCTGCATCCGGCCACCATTCTGCCTGCTGTCAAAAAGAACATCCCGGTGCTGGTGCTCAACAGCCGCAACGCCTCCTGCGAAGGCACGCGCATCACATCGCTCGCGCCGCATTGCAGCAGCCCGTTCAAATCCATCGCCGTCAAAAAGAAGCTCTCCATCATCGATGTGGTCGCCAGCCGCATGCTCATGACGCACGGCTACATGCGCGACATCTTCACCATCTTCGACAAACACCAGTGCCCGGTCGATATGGTCTCGACTTCTGAAGTGAGCGTCTCGCTCAGCGTGGATTCAAACGACAACCTGCCCGCCATCGCCGCCGACCTGAGCCAACTGGCCGATGTGAAATATGAAGGCCGCAAGGCGCTGGTTTGCCTGGTGGGCGAAGATATTCGCGGCCGCAATGGCATGGCTGCGCAGGTTTTTACCGCAGTACGCCACATCAACGTGCGCATGATTTCCCAAGGCGCCAGCGAAATCAACATGAGTTTTATGATCGATGAAGACGACGCCGATGAGGCTGTCCGCTCGCTGCACGCCGCGTTCTTCCAAAACCCCGACCCTGGCGTGTTTGATGTGGAAGCGCGCAAGCCGCTGGCAGCCAACAGATGACTTTGCGTGGGACGAATTGTCAGTTGCCGGGCTGGCCTTTGGCCCCTTTTAAGGATTCGGCGCGAGAACTGATCACTGATAACAGACACTGAGGCAATCATGCTCTTCCTGGTTCTCGGCAAAGGCAAAACTGGCTCGCTCGTCGCCCAGGTGGCCCGTGAGCGCGGCCATGGCGTGCGCGCTCTCGACATTACGGAAAACCTGCACGCTTCCGCCCTCACTGCTCCTTCGCTCGCCGGTGTTGACGTGGTCATCGATTTCACAGCGGCAGAGGCCGCGCTGGAAGATATGCGCGCCGTGCTCGCCCTTGGTTGCCGCATCGTTGTCGGCACCACCGGCTGGTACGCGCAGCTCAATGAGATGAAGGCGCTCGCGGTCAGGCGCGGCGGAGCGCTGCTCTACGGCACCAATTTCTCCATCGGCGTGCAGAAACTCTTCCGTCTCACCGCGGAGCTAGCCAAGCTCGAAGGCTATCAGTTCTCCATTTCCGAAACCCATCATGAGTCCAAGCTCGACGCCCCTTCCGGAACCGCAATTACGCTGCGGGAGATCGTTGAAGCCGGACAAGCCAAGATCGGCGCCAGCGCAAATGTCGAGGTCACCTCTTACCGCGTTGGCGATGCCAAGGGCGAACACATCGTCACCGCTGCGAGCCCTGATGACATCCTTGAGATCCGCCATGACGCCCATAGCCGCAGAGGTTTCGCACTCGGCGCGGTGCGCGCCGCCGAGTGGCTTTCCCAAAAATCGGGCGTCTATGACTTCCGCGAGATCTTCGACCAGTTATAAGGCGGCTTATCCGCCGGCCCGAATATCGATCTCCGCAGAGTGAACCAACGGTATCAATCGATCCAGAAAGCTGCGTTGCACGGCAAGCAGCTTCTCGCGCGCCGCGTCCAGGCCAAACCAACCCGCCCGGTCCGCTTCTGGAAATTCCTGGCTCTTGCCGGACTTTGGAGGCCACTCCATCGAAAAAAGATTGCTTCTGATTTCTTCCGCCGGACAATCCCCTTCGAGCGCCCACGCCGTAACAATCTTCCCGCCCGGCTGCTTGATCTCGCCGAGATGCTTGAACTCTCCAGCCGGCAAATCGAAGCTGGTCTCTTCCGCAAACTCTCTGCGCCCGGCCGTCAAAGCATCCTCGCCCTCGGTATATTCGCCTTTGGGAATCGACCACGCGCCGACGTCTTTGTATTTCCAGAAAGGACCGCCGGGATGCACCAAAAAAACCTCCAGCTTGCTCTCACGCCAGCGATACAGAACAATGCCTGCGCTCAATTTGGGCATGTGCAATCTCTTCCTTTCTCAGGCTCATTGCGCATTTGCTTCGACCTCTGCCAAACGCCGTGACAAAAACCGCCGCTCCACATTCTGATCAGCAAGCGACAGCGCATCGCGATACGCCTGAGCAGCGGCCGCATACTGGCCCAGTCTTCGCAATATATCCGCGCGTGCCGCGGGCAGCAGGTAATAGCCGCGCAATTCCCCGCGCTCATCCAACTCATCCAGCAACCGCAATCCCGCCTCGCATCCATGAGCCATGGCGACTGCGGCGGCTCGATTCAATTCGATCACCGGCGAGGGCTGCATGCGCAGAAGCACGTCGTAGAGGGCAACAATCTGCATCCAGTCCGTTTGCCTAGCGCTTGCGGCATCTGCATGGACAGCAGCGATCGCCGCCTGCACAGAGTAGGGGCCCGGTCCGCTACGCAATGCTGACTCGGCGAGCTTCAGCCCTTCGGCGATTGCCGCGCGATTCCACAGCCGACGGTCCTGATCTTCCAGCAAAACCAAATCCCCGTTGCTGCTCTTGCGGGCTTCGCGGCGCGCATCGTGCAGCAGCATCAGCGCCAGCAATCCGCGAATCTCGGCTTCGGCGGGCAGCAGTTCAGTCAGCACGCGGCCCAGCCGGATCGCCTCTTCGCTCAGTGCGCGGCCTTCCCCGGCGGCGTTGTATCCTTCGTTGAAAACCAGATAAACCACCAGCAGCACAGCCTCGAGCCGCTCGGTCAGTTCGGGACGCGGCGGCGTGCGGTAGGGAATGCCGGCGTCGCGAATCTTCTGCTTGGCGCGCACCAGCCGCTGGGCCATCGTGGGCAGCGGCGTCAGAAATGCCTTGGCGATCTGCTCCGTAGTCAGTCCGCACAGCGTACGCAGCGTCAACGACACCTGGGCATCGCGATTCAATGCCGGGTGGCAGCAGGTAAAGATCAACCGCAGCCGATCGTCCACCATGGCCAACTCGTCCTCCTCGATCGCGAGCGCCGGTTCCTGCGAGATGCCCGCCAGCTTCAACTCCGGATCGCCGTCGTCCTCCCAGCGCGTCTTCCGCCGCAATGCGTCAATCGCCTTGTGCCGCGCGGTTGAAATCAACCAGGCGCGCGGATTCAGAGGAACTCCCTGCCGCGGCCACTGCTCGAGAGCAAGCGCAAACGCCTCTTGCGCCGCCTCCTCAGCGAGGTCGAAGCTTCCCAGCAGGCGAATCAGCGTGGCAACAATTCTGCCCCACTCGTCGCGATAGATTTGTTCCAGATGTTGCTCCTCGCTCGCCACCGGCACGCCTCAGAACCAGCGTAGCCGGTTCGGGGCCAATCATGCCATAGTATCCACACGCGGAACGTGAAGCCCCCGGGTCCAAGCGGGCTCAGAGCAGCGCGCAAGCCTACTTCGGCCTGCGGCTGATGTCACAGAGCATATCCGAATGGATGTTCAGACCGATATTGGTCATGTTGTATAGATGCTCGCTCGCAACGAGCCACGCGATCTCGCAAATGGCGCGTTCTGAGTAGTGGCCTGCCATGCGCGCAAACGTGACCGGGTTCACCTTCTTATCGCGCGTCAGTTCCGTCACATAGTCCAGAGCGGCGCGTTCGCCGTCGGTAAAAAGCGGGCTCGTGGCATAGTGCTCCAGCGCATCGAACTTGGCTTGATTCATGGACGCCTTGATGGTGAACGACCTGCCGATATCAATGCAGAACAGACACACGTTGATGCGCGCCACCTGTTCCCGGATCAGCATCACGGTCTCCACCGGAAGTGTCAATTTCTTATCCAGTTTGCTGATCCTCCCATAGAACATTCCGAATGCAGGCGGCAGCCGCACGGCGAATACCTTCAGCGGCGTGAGAACTTTGCCATATTGCCGGCGTGTCAGGTAATACACCAGCTTCATCATCAGTCCCTTGGGCTTTTCGATGGGCGCAAGGAATGTGTCCATGACATCCTCCTTTCAACTCTTCTTCGATGCTTCCAGGCCCGGCGCAAGGATTCATTCGCAGGACCGTAGGCAGCCCGATGCGCGCTAATCGGGCTGCCTGTTCGCGCACGGATTGGCATGAAAGGCTCAACCCCTCACGGTCTCGACATAGGCACAATAGGCCGTACTTCAATGGAGCCCATGTGCGCAGACGGAATCCGCGCTGCAATCGCCGTCGCCTCATCCAGATCGGCGGCCTCAATCAGGTAATAGCCACCCAGTTGCTCCTTGGTCTCGGCAAACGGGCCATCGGTGATCAGCTTCTTGCCGTCCTTCACCCGCACCGATGTCGCCTTTGAAACGGGATAGAGCTCATTCCCGCCAACGTAATTTCCGCTGGCAATAATTTGTTGCGTAAACGCGCCATAATCCTGCCGCATCTTGCCAATTTCCGCCTCGCTCAATGCTTCCCAGTTGCTTTCCGCGTTATAGATCAAAAGAAGATATTGCATGGTTTCCAGGCCTCCTCTTGCCTGTTCTGCTAGCTAGTCGAATGGGAGATCGATCTTTCGACAGAATGGGAGGGAAATTTTTTTGCGGAAGCAGGAGTAGCCGAATCGCCCTGCAGGTTGTCCGCTGTAAGCTGTGGAATGTTTTTAGAACCACGCGCCGCTATAATTTGACCTGTCATGGAAATCACAGGTTGCGGTACGGCGATCGTTACGCCTTTCAAGGCGGACGGATCAATTGACGAGGCGGCGCTCAGGGCGCTGGTGAACTGGCAAATCGATTCCGGGATCGACTTGATCGTGGCCTGCGGATCGACCGGCGAGGCAGCCACGCTTGACGAAGACGAGTGGCTGACAGCCGTGTGCATTGTGGCCGAGGCGGCGGCGGGCCGCGTACCAGTGTGGGCCGGATGCACGCATAACTCCACGCGTACGTTGCTGCATCAGGCCGGCCGGTTGCGCCAGTTGCGTGGCATCGACGCCGTGCTCTCGGCTAATCCCTACTACAACAAGCCCTCGCAGGAGGGCCAGTTTCAGCACTTCCATGCGCTGGCTCAGGCCGTCCATCCATTGCCGGTGACGCTCTACAACATTCCCGGCCGCACCGGCGTGAATCTGGACCCGGAAACCGTGCTGCGCCTGGCCGAGGCAGCGCCCAATATTGAGGCCATCAAGGAATCCAGCGGCAAGCTGCCGCAGATTGCCGAGCTGGTGCGCATTTTGCCGCGCGGCTTCAAGATTTTTTCCGGGGACGACAATCTGGCGCTGGCCTCCATCGGCGTGGGCGCGCATGGGTTGATCAGCGTTGCCGCGAATGAGGCTCCAGCAGAAATCGGGCACATGATCCGCGCCGCCCTGCGCAACAACTGGGCCGAAGCTCGCGAACTGGAGCGCCGCTACGCGCGCCTGATCGACGCCAACTTCTGGGACTCCAATCCGGCTCCGGTGAAAACGGTGCTCAACCTCATGGGCCGCTGCTCAGACCAAGTGCGGCTGCCGCTGGTACCCCCCACAGCCGCCATCCGTACCCGGTTGGAACGGCTGGCCGGAGAGTTGGGGCTGCTGAAATACGCGCCGATCCCTGACGACTATGTGGGACTGTTCTGATTCTGGGAGCAGCTCACAACCCCGGATGTGACTATGGAGGCATATAATTCGGCCTGAAAAAATCACCCAGTTGCAAGATACCTGAAAGCGACACCTGCAACTGAGGAGGCTGACATGCTGAAGCCGTTCCTGCTCCTCTCCGCCGTGGCTCTTTTCGTGATCGCTCCCACTCCAGCACCCGCGCTTGCTTCAGGCGGGTCGCCCCAGGCCGCGTCCGCCAAGGCGGTGAAACCGACGGCCGCCTCGCAGGATAAGGCGAAAAAACTCTACACCATGGACTGCGCCATGTGCCACGGCGACAACGGCAACGGAAAAACCGATCTTGCCACCAGCATGCAGGTGACGCTGAACGATTGGACCGATCCTAAGTCTCTTGCAGACAAATCGGACCAGGAACTGTTCGACGACATTCGCAAGGGCAAGGGCGACAAGATGCCCCCGGAGGACGCGGGCCGCGCCAAGGATGACGATGTCCGGAATTTAATTATTTACATCCGTGGATTTTCCAAGGGCCAGCCTGGGGCCTCGGCTGCCCCCGCGGCGCCAGCCAGTTCCGGCAGATAACATGTGAGACAGCGAACGCCTATCCGCCCGTTCTCCACTACTGGGCGCGTTGACGCAAAAATGACGGAATGCCTCTAGCGCCTTGTGTCACGGCCACAATTTCTATCAATTCATCCGGTGCTCGGTAAATAACGATATATGCACCTACCGACCAAAAGAGGACGGGGTAATCTGTCAGGTCTTCGCGCTTGTGGCCCATTCCAGGCGTGCGCGCAAGCGCCTCGAACGCCTCAAAGAGCCGCCCGACCCAACGATCCGCTGCGCCGATGTTGTCGTGGGCGATGTATTCCCAAATCTCATCCAGGTCGAGTTCAGCCCCAGTGCTGAGAACGTATTCCCTCATGCGGTAAGCTTTCGCCTCGCGCGAGACTTTTGTTCGAGCCGTGCCCGTACTGCCCGGGGCTCGACTTTCTCGCCGCGGTTAAGCGATGCGAGTCTAGACCCAAGTTCATGGTTGAAGGCGGTGATCTGTACGCCTCGCGCCCGATCATGCTCCTCGAGCAGCCGCAAAGCCTCGCGTATGACCTCGCTGGCAGAGGTGTAGCGGCCGGACTCTACTTTTCCGGCAACAAATTTGTCCAGTTCAGGGGTCAACGAAACATTCATCGGAAAGTCTCCTGCGGTTGATGCTTCACCAAATAACAAAGTTTGTCAACATTTGTTATTCTTGAAGCCAGCATTGGACCTAAGAACCCCGAAGAAGTATCCTCCCCAGGCTAGCGGCTAGCGCACTTATCGCCGCGAGACGATCAGCCAGCCAGTACCTTCTTGACCAACTCACTGACGACACGGCCCTCGGCGCGCAGGCCTGATGCCTGCAGCCTGGCCTGAACGGCTTTCATCACAGTGCCCATGTCCTTGGGTGTCGGCTTCTGGCCGGATGCTGCCGAAACTTCCGCGACAGCCTCTGCGACCAGCGCTTGCAGCGCGGCTTCGTCGAGCGCCTTGGGCAGGAACTCCTCGATGACTGCGATTTCTGCGGCCTCAGCAGCAGCCAGTTCCGGGCGGTTGCCCTTGGTGAACTGCTCAATGGAGTCGCGCCGCTGCTTGATCATGGTGGCTAGGGCCTGCTGCTCTTCAACGGATGTGAGCGGAGCGCGCTTCTCAATGGCCTTGTTCTTGAGCGCGTTCTTGACGAGGCGCAGAGTGGTGGTGCGGACCGCGTCGTGAGCCTTCATGGCGGCGATCACCTGTTGGCTGATTTGGGTTTCGAGTGCGCCTGCGTCGGTCAATTGCTTTCCTGCCTTCCGTATCGGTCCATGCGATTTTGAAATCTATCAAGAAGTTTATCGCTTGTAAAAGCGGAGCGCATGAAAGCCTGAGAACCACGCTTAGAGAACCAGGGGTAAACGCCGGATTGCGAACAGAATTCGACAATGTTTCGACCGTGAGATGATCGCAGCCACATCTTTTCCATTCTCGCTATATATGGCACGTCTGATGCGCTTGAAGCGCCTTTTGCTTCATTGTTTTTCTTGTTTTGATAGGGCAAAACACAACGTGCGCGCAAGGCTTGCAGCACCAGAACTTTTCCTGGCATTTCGCATTTAGAAGAGTGAGGTACAAAGCGATGATGTCCAGGTTGATGACGATTGCGCTACTCGGTGCTGGGGTGCTCGGCGCGTCGGCTTACGCCGTGAGCCAGGCGCCAGCTTACGGCGGTAATCAGGCTCCAGCTTATAACACATACAACGGGGGTCAAGGGCCCGGTTACGGCGGCAATCAGGCTCCAGCCAACAACGCGGCACAGGCTCAGCCGGGCGCTGTCAATTACGTGGAAGGAGCAGCCCAATTGGATGGAAGACCGCTGAACCGGCGAGACGTGGGGCGCGCCAGCATAGACCCGGGCTCAGTGCTGGCAACTGAAGCGGGCAAGGCAGAAGTGCTACTGACGCCAGGTGTGTTTCTGCGGCTCGATGACCATAGCGCCGTGAAGATGATCTCACCCGACCTGACCAAAACGCAGATTGAGGTAGTGCAGGGTCGCGCGGCCGTGGAAGTGGACCAGATTTTCCCGCAGAACGATCTTGAGATCATAGATGCGGGCGTAGCCACGCAACTGCTAAAGCCCGGCTTCTACGAGTTCAACGCGAATCAGCCGACAGCGCTGGTGTTCGCGGGCAAGGCGGAGGTGAGGGAGGGCGACGGCAGGTACAAGGAGATCAAGGACCACCACGAAATGGCGCTGGCGCAAAACGTGAAGGAAAAGTCAGTCAACTTTGACGCACGCGACGCTCAGGACGAGTTCTATAACTGGAGCAGCCTGCGTTCGCAGTACCTGTCTGAGGCGAACGGCCAGATTGCCGGCCAGTATGCCGGAGTGGAGGGATTCAATCCGGGCTGGTACTGGGATCCGTACATGTGGGACTATACCTTCATTGGCATGGGACCGTATTGGAGCCCGTTCGGCTTTGGGTTCTATCCTCCCTGGGGCTGGTACGGCGGCTATTGGGGAGGCGGGTTCTTCGGGGGCCGGTACTATGGTCGCGGCTTCCGGGGTGGTGTACGAAGCGGTAGCGCCTTCCACGGCAGCGTTGGCGGCGGCTTCCACGGCGGTGGTTTCCGCGGCGGTGGTTTTGGCGGGGGCGGTGGATTCCATGGCGGCGGAGGCGGCGGAGGCGGTCACCGATAAGAGACGGAGTTCGCTTCTTTAAGAGGGGCTTTTCGATCGAGCGATTTGTTCCTCGTCCATTCCAACAAGCAACCCCTGGGGATGCCCAAACGCAATCCCGGGGGCTAGCTCGTCGATTCGCAGCCAACCTTGAATGTTCTGTTAAATATCTCCAGAAACGACATAAGTGTCTCATACTAAATATAATCTAGCCTGATCTCGAACCTGATTTGCACAGATAACATATTCACAAAAATAACAATAATGTGTATTATGTGATTGACTCGTGCGACTAATCCTGCATGAATCGGACGCCAGGTTCCATCCTTTCGGGAGAGAGAAAATGATTCGCAAAACGCGCTTGTTTACACCCGGTCCAACGCCGCTGTTGCCGGCGGCTCAGTTTGCCATGGCGGCGGCGGACATGCACCATCGCACGCCTGAGTTTCGCGCCCTTTACCAGAAGGTGCTGGCCCAATTGAAGGTGTTTGTGGGTACGCAGAACGACGTGCTGCTGCTGTCCTCTTCTGGCACGGGAGCCATGGAGGCTTCGGTTTCCAATCTGACCTCGCCTGGAGACAAGGTGCTGGTGCTGACGGCAGGCAAGTTTGGCGAGCGCTGGGTGGGGCTGGCCAAGGCCTTCGGCTGCGAGCCGGACGTGCTGACGGCGCCTTATGGCGAGACATTTGACTTGGCGCAAGTGAAGGCAGCGCTGAAGCCGGAGCATACGGTTGTTTTCCTGCAGGCTACGGAAACCTCGACGGCCGCGCGGCACGATGTGGAAGCGATTGCGAAGCTAGTCAAGCAGACGGATGCACTGCTGGTGGTGGATGGGATTACCGGCCTGGGCACAACGCATTTCGACGTGGACAGCTGGGGCATCGACGTGCTGATCGGCGGGTCGCAGAAGGCGGTGATGATTCCGCCCGGCCTCGCTTATCTGAGCGTGAGCGAGAAGGCCTGGGCAGCAATGGAGAAGTCGAAAAATCCGCGCTACTACTTTGACCTGCGCAAGGAACGCAAGAATGCGGTGAAGGGCGAGAGCGCGTATACGCCGGCCGTGGCGCTGATTGCAGGCCTGGGCGCTGCGCTGGACTACATTGCCGGCCAAGCCGGCGGAGACCTGGAAAAAGGCCGCATCGCGCTGATCGACAATGCGCAAGTGAACGCGGCGGCCACGCGCGCCGGACTGGTGGCGCTGGGGTTCACGCTGTTCGCGCCCACGGCTCCGGCGGCGGCGGCCACGGCGGTTGCGGTGCCGGAGGGGCTGAACTCGAGCGACGTGGTGAAGGCGCTCAAGGCGCGCTTCAGCCTGGTAATTGCCAATGGGCAGGGAGAGATGCAGGGCAGGATCTTCCGCGTGGCTCACCTGGGATTTTTCGATTACCTCGACACCGTGGCGCTGCTCAGCGCGATGGAGCATATCGCCAAGGACACGCTGGGCCTGCCGGTGGTGTATGGGCAAGCGGTGGCCGCAGCGCAGGAAGTGTTTGCGAAGGCAGCAAAGTCGTAGCGGAGATCGATGCCATGGCGGAACTCACATTTGGAGAGAAGCTGCTGATTGCGCGCAAGCAGCTGGACCTCTATCAATACGAGATGGCGGAGCGGCTGGGCGTACACCCCAACTCCATTACGAACTACGAGCGCGGCGAGGGCAAGCCGCATGCGGCCGTGATGCGCATGTTCGATCTGCTGTGCGAACAGCAGGGGATTCGCTTTGACCAATATGCAACTGCCGAAAAGAGCAAGGGAGACACGATGAAGATTGTTCTGGCGGAGAAGGTTTCTCCAGCGACGCTGGCCGTGTTTGCGGCCGAGACGGGATGGGAAGTTCTGACGCACGACCAGTTGCCGGATGGGTTGCCGGCTGCCCTTGCAGACGCCGACGCGCTGGTGGTGCGCAGTGCCGTGCAGGTAGACGACGCGCTAATGGAACATGCGCCGAAGCTGCGCGTGGTGGGCCGCGCGGGCGTGGGCGTGGACAATATTGACGCAGGTGCGGCTACGCGGCGCGGCATTGTGGTGATGAACACGCCGGGCGCGAACGCCGTGGCCGTGGCCGAGTTGACCATTGGCCTGATGCTGGCACTGGCCCGCAAGCTACTTGTGGCGAACAGCACCATGCACGCCGGTAAATGGGAGAAAAAAAGCCTGCAGGGCGCGGAGTTGCGCGGCAAGACGCTGGGCATTGTGGGGCTGGGCCGGGTTGGCCTGGAGGTGGCGAAACGGGCGAAAGGGTTTGGCCTGGAGATCGTCGGCAGCGATCCGTTTGTGTCCGCGGCGGTGGCGCGCGAGAACGGCATCAAGCTGGTGACGCTGGATGAGCTGATTGCGGCATCGGATTACATTACGCTGCACGTGGGCTTGACGCAGCAGACCGCCGGCCTGGTAAACGCAAAATCGCTGGCGGCGATGAAAAAGGGCGTGCGCATCATCAACTGTGCGCGCGGCGAACTGATTGACGACGCGGCGCTCGTGGCTGCGTTGAAGAGTGGCCATGTGGGCGGCGCGGCGCTCGATGTGTTCACTGTCGAGCCGCCCAAAGATTCCGCGTATGCCGGACTCGACAACGTGATCCTCACGCCGCACATTGCCGGGTCGACGGGCGAGGCGCAAGAAGCGGTTGGCATCCAGATTGCGCGCCAGGTGCGCGAGTATCTGAAGCTCGGCGTGGTGCAGAACGCCGTCAATCTCCCGTCACTCACGCATGAAGAATACGTCGTGCTGGCACCCTACATTGACCTCGCCGGGCGGCTGGGATCGTTCCTCGCGCAGGCCGGCAAGGGAGGCATCGAGGCAATTCACTTGACCTATGGCGGTGGGCTGGCCGAGGCCAAAACGGAGCTGATACGCAACGCGGCCATCGAGGGATTGCTGCAGGGCTCAGAGAACGTGAATCGCATCAACGCGGCCGCTGTAGCCCAGGAGCGCGGAATCCGCGTACACGAAGAGAAGGCCGAGAGTCATCGCGGCGGGTCAGCCAGCGTGTTGCAGATCGAGCTGCACACGGCCTCAGGTTCGAGCCATGCGACGGCGACCGTGATCCACGACGAGCAGCCACGTTTGCTCGAGTTTGACGGCATCGACATTGAGACGCCGCTCGAGGGCAATCTGCTGGTCTGCGGCAACCTGGATGTGCCGGGCGTCATCGGCAAGATCGGCACCATCCTGGGCCAGCATGGCGTCAACATCGCCAACTTCGCGCTTGGCCGTCAGCGGACGGGCGCGAAGCCGGTGAAGGCGCTGGCCGTGGTGCAAGTGGATGCGCCGGTATCGGGCGCGGTGCTGGACGACCTGGCGAAGATTGAAGCGCTGCTTGAAGCCAAGCCTGTAAGTTTGCCGGAAGCGAAGTTCTGAGGCTGCACGGTCAATCGCTAGACTAGAACCTTTACTTCGTTGGATCCGTGACGCGGCCCATGAACAGGATTCCACCGGAGCGATTGTCGCGGATGAGGAACAGGAACGGATGGTCTGCGCGGAAGACAATGGGCCGGCTCTCGTAGGCCATGGCCATGGACCGCATCACGATTCCGGTTGCCGCGGCGGCTTCGGTGCCTTCTTCGTTTACGTCGATGTAGGCCTTGTGGATGGCTGCTGAGATCCAAAAGTCGCGCTTGCCGGTCATGCCTGAAAAATCGGCTTCGCCTTTTTCAAACGCCTGCGCCATGCCCATCGCGCCGAGCGCGTCCTGAAGCTCAAATTGCTGCGTCATTTTGAACTTCGGCAAGGTGAGGATGATCTTGGTGCCGCCTAACTGCCCGAGCCATTGCTCCGCGTTGGCGGCTGTGAACGATTGCTCAAGAGCGGGAAGCCCAGCGACATCGTTGGGCAGAAAGACAATCATCGACAGTTCCCCGCTCTTGTAGGGAATCTCGAGAGCCTGAAACGTTCCGCCATTGAAGTAACTGAATTTCGTATCGAGATGCATCAGCGGCGCCTTGACGGTCTGTTTCGCGGATAGATGGAAATCCTCATCTTCGGTTGATGCTTTGGCAAATTGCGTCTGCCAGTCGCCCTTGAAGTAGATGGCGTTGGTCAGCACCAGGCGCGTCGCGGGATTGATTGAGCCGGGCGGGAGCAGGTCCTTGATTTTGTCTTCGGTTTTCTGTTCGACCCATTGGTTGATGGTCTGACGCACTGCTTCGGGCGCGGTCTTGAAATCCACGCGATTGAACCCGGCGGCGTAATCGCTCGCGGTGAGCTTGAGAAAGTTGTCGAGGAACGTGAAATCTTTTTCCGCCCAGAGCGCGTCGGCTACGTGAAGCTGATAGCCGGGGTGCGCGGCGTTGAGACTGGTGAGCAGCGCGCCCATAGCTGGATGCAGGCGATCGGGAGGCAGCGTGAAATGAAAAGTAGCCGCCATCTCAGAAGCAGTAGCCCCGCGCGCTCCGGCATAGGCCATGGCGAATGCGGTCGAGATGCTCTCAGGCGAAAAGAAGAGATTGCCGTTTTGCTTGCGGAGCTGCGCATAGAGATCGAACGCGAAGGCGTTGTTCCCTTCGGCAACGGCAGCCTGATCTGCTGTGGGGGGAGCGGGTGTCTGCGGCATTGCGGCAGCCTCCTGCAAGTACAAAAGAGGAACAAGCACTAGTAGCAGCGGTTGCATGGAAACCCTCATCCAGCACAGTGCGCCGATCATCTCACAGGTACTGCCGGTCGTGCTGCCCGATCGCAATTCATGCACTGTGCATAAAAACTTCAGGCGCTCCAAAGAATCCGATCTGATAAATGAAGGCCTCTGACGTGGAACAGACGGCCTATGCGCGGCTGAGGTAAGCGCCCTCGCTGGTGTCGACGCGAATTTTTTCGCCCTCGTTGATGAAGGCCGGGACCTGAACGACGAGGCCGGTTTCGAGCTTCGCGGGCTTGGTGACGCTGGAGGCGGTGGCCGACTTGAGACCCGGTTCGGTCTCCACAACTTCAAGCTCGACCGCAGACGGCAGCTCGATACCCA
The DNA here is from genome assembly GCA_036489415.1 of Occallatibacter sp. Classification (GTDB taxonomy): domain Bacteria; phylum Acidobacteriota; class Terriglobia; order Terriglobales; family Acidobacteriaceae; genus Telmatobacter. The sequence continues at coordinate 73,682 of DASXFS010000018.1, forward strand.
CGGCGTTTCCGTCGTGGTAGCTTACCTTAATTTGCAAGTTCGGCGTGAGGTACTCGATGGCGTCGCCGAGCGTGGAACCCTTGAGCACGGTCTGCTCGTAGTCCACGGGATTCATGAAGTAGTAATCGTCTCCGTCCGCGTAGAGGAATTCCATGGAGATTTCGTCTACGACAACCTTTTCAATGGCATCGGCGGAGCGGAAGCGGTGCTCGAACATGGCGCCGGTGCGCAGGTTACGCAGCTTGGCCTGGATAAAGGCGCGCAGGTTGCCCGGCGTGCGGTGTTCGACTTTGAAAACCAGATGCAGTTGGTCGTTGTGCTTGATGATCATGCCTGGACGCATTTGCGTGGCGGGAATCGCCATAAAAGTTGAAGCTCCTTGCTGATTTTGCGCTCGCAGCGCAAAAATATTTGGCCTTGGCCCATCTGTGATTGTAGCTTAGAGGCGGCTTCGCGGGCCTGACCGCGTGCATACGATCCGTGTTCGACGGAATCGACGGCTGATGCAAAAAAGGTCCGCGGTAAACCGCGGACCTTTCTTGGGAGATGCTTTAGGCTGCGACGACGCTAGGTATGCGATGGGTATATCCCTTCCGTGCAGACGGACCAGAACAGCCCCGGCGGTGCAAGATTGCGCAGGTCGGGCAGGGCAAAGTTGTTGACGCCGTTGCCGCCGAAATTGGTGCCCATAATCGAGAAAACCGCCTGATATTGATTGATTGGCAACAGGCGCCCATCCGCCGGCAAGTAGGCCCCCCCACCATAGCCGTTAATAGAGAGGATCATGTCGCCAAGGGTACAGGTATTTGCACCTTGGAATTCGCCCGCTCCTGTGCTGCCCCAGGGCTCGTTATACAGCGTGTTCAGGTTTTGCAGCTTGGTCGGAATGGACGCGGCAGGGCCAGCAGGTCCGATAGGGCCAGCGGGACCCGTTGGCCCTGTGGGGCCGGCTGGGCCTGCGGCGCCGGTTGCCCCGGTAGCGCCAGTTGGGCCAGCAGGACCAGTAACACCATTCGCTCCCATTGGGCCTGCGGGACCAGCAACGCCAGTCGCTCCCGTTGCGCCAGTTGGGCCAGCGGGACCAGCAACACCATTCGCTCCCATTGGGCCAGCGGGACCTTGCGGACCGGGAGCTCCAGGCACGCCGGCTGGACCCATCGGACCCTGGACACCTGATGGACCGGCTGGCCCTTGAGCTCCGGTTGGACCGGCAACGGCCCAGGTAACGCCGGTTTCACCCGCGACGCAGGCCGAAAGCGAAGCCACGATGCGCACGGCGCCGGTGCTGGTATTCACGCAGGCGGCGATCGAAGTAGTGGTAGGCGCTGCCTCGGCAACCGCTGCCATCAGAAACAATGCCGCGAACACTCCAAGACACTTGAGATAAGACATTGAACCCTCCTGAACGTGCGGAATTTCAGGCGCGAGCCCGAAATTCAAAAGCAGATTGGACAGCTTGGATCTCTGGAAACCGAGAAATACCAAACCAAACAGCCCCGTACCTACCAAAAGCCAAGGCCCAGGCTCGGGCGTGATCGTGAAGGTTCCGTCGCCGCCAGAACCATTGTTCTCAGCCCATCCCTCGGAATAGGGAAAGCCGCCTTCCCAAAAGTTCAGCTCGACGCCATCAAAGCTGAAAAGCAGGCCGTTGTAGTCGAGAGTTTCGCCTCCGTTTACTGATGGAAGCAAGAGCAGATCGTCGTAAGTGAAGTACCCCGACGGGGACGATTGAACAGCGCCGGTAGGGTCCGGATTGGCGATCAGGGTGATGGCGCCGCTGTTCGTGCCATCGTCAAATACGCCGGTGGCGCTGGTGATGAGCCACTCGTCGGTACCGTAAGTGCTGTTGAAGCCAACAAACGTCCCAACCAGCGTGCCTGAGCCGGATACGCCGCCGGGAGCTGTGAAGTTGAAGTTGAATGAATTGGCGTTTGCAGCCGGGGCGATGGCAAGGATCGCTGCCAGCGCAATGAACAATCGTGACAATTTGGCCATGGTCTCCTCCAGGAAGAATCGAACGGAGCACTTACAGTTGCTCACTCACCGAATGGCTGCCTTGGTCCCTGAGTTGTACCCGTGGGAATTCAGATTCTCGAGAGGATGCAACTTTTGCGCCAAACAGGCAGACTTTAGAGTCAGTGGATTGCGGGACAGGAAAATCGAGGGTGCGCAAAGTTTTGCGGAGGGCATTGCTAATAAAATTCCATTCCCGGCCGCTCAGCTACCGCGCAGGCTGGTAGGGCTCGGCGCGCAAAACATCGGTAAGGATGCCGCGCTCCTCCGGAGTGAAGGTATTTTGGTAGCGGCTGGAATTGAGCACCATGGGACGCTGATCCATGGGGACCGCACGGAGATCACGAAAGGCGTTCCCCATCAGAGCCTGGCGGTCGGGCGGCAGTGTTCTCCAGCGGCGTCCGGCCATGTTCGCGGCCATGCGGTCCTGGGGCGACATGTGCTCCAGCAACTCGGCGCGGGCCAAGCGGCGCTCGCGCTGCTGCTCGGGCATCTGGTCGACCTGGTGCAGTTGCCGCACCAGGCGCTGCTGGTCGCCGGCAGGAAGCCGGTTGAAATTAGGATCGTTGCGGAGCATCCGCTCCTGGTCCTGCGAGGGAACGCCGCGATGCTGATTGAGCCAGTCGCCGAGGTGGCCTGGCGGTGCCGCTCCGGGATAGCGATAGCCAGGACGAGCCTGACCCGCATAGGGCGAACCGGCGTAATCGGGAGCCCCGGCGTAACCAGGAGCACGATTAGGCACAGCAGGATAAGCAGGCCGCGGCGCACCGTACCCGGGGGCCGGACGCTGCATGGCGTTGCCTTGACCTTGAGGCCGGCCCTGATACTGAGGAGCGGGGCGACCCTGGCTTTGCGGCTTGGCAGGCCTGTTCTGCGCGCGCGGTGCTGAATATCGCGGCGCGGGCGCGGAGCGGGCCGGCCGGCCGCCATGCTGGCCATGAAACGCCCAGGACGCAGGTGCGCAGGCAAAGGTGAGCGCCGCAACCAAAGCTGCGCGCAGCATCCATCCCGCATTGTGTCTCCCGGTCCTCATGCCTTTCCCGATCTCTTTCCTTGCCCGATCTCTACCCTTCAGCTTCAAAAACTTTTAGTCTGTGCCGTTGTCAGGGGGAGTGGACATGGCTTCCATCTGATCCAGCAGTTGCGCGTTGTTATCGAGCGTTTGCAGATCATGGACCACGGCGGCCTGCCCTGGAGGCGGGGCGGTCTGGTCCCAGTTGGCGATGTCCAGATAAGCTCCGCCACCCACCAGCAGCACAACGGTCAGAGCCATGGCGGCCAGGGGCCGGACGTGCATCGAAGGGCCGTAGGTAAAGCGGGCGCGCAGGCGGGCAAGCCAGCCTGCCCGCGCGGCCTGGCGCTCGTCCCTCATGCGCGCGTCCAGCCGCGTCAGGAAGTAGGGGCTTGGCTCGGGGCTCTCCCAAGTATCGAGCAGGGCCATGGTAGCCTGCAACTCCGCAAGCTCTCCCTGGCAGCGATCGCACTGCTCCACATGCACTCGAACCTTGGCAGACACCGCGTCCGGATCGAGCAGCAGGTCTGCCAGCTTCGATTCCATTCCGGTGCAACTGGACGTCATCCGTTTTGTCTGGATCGTTTCCATGATTACCTCCCCAACTCCCTGCCGGTGTTGTCCGGCTTGTTTTCTCTCACACAAATTCCTTCAGCTTGTCCCGCAGCGTCTGGTACGCGCGGAAGAGCAGCGACTTGGTAGCCGACTCGCTCAGCTTGAGCACATCCCCGATCTGCCGGTAATCCATCCCCTGATACTTATGCATCAACACCGCCATTCTCTGCCGCTCCGGCAGCTCCATCACGTGCGTGCGGATGGCCGCCATGCGCTCATCGCGCATAAGCTTTTGCTCGACGGACGGCTCACTGTCGGCCACATCGGGCGTGGTGCCCGTTTCCTCGTCCGGCGCGTCCAGATAGACGGTTTGCGCCGCCCGCTCGTGCTTGGTGTCGCGCGCGTGATTCACCGCCAGGTTGGTGGCAATGCGGTAAAGCCAGGTGGTGAACTTGGCTTCCGCTCGGTAGCTCTCCCTGGAGCGATACACGCGCAGAAACACTTCCTGCGCCATTTCTTCGGCAATCGCCTCGTTGCGGACCATCCGAAAAAGAAAATGAATGATGGCCCGATGATACTTCTGCGCCAGATAATTGAAGCTCGCTTCGTCGCCCGCCGCCACGCGTAGCATGATGGCTGCATCGCTGGCCGGATCCAGGGCGGCATTCACGCCGGAATCAGAGCCTGATCTTGTATTCGGACCCGCCGAGTTGGGCCGCGACGCCGGACCCGCTCCCATGGCAGATTTGTCCAGCACCAGGGTTGCCATATCTTCTGGAACCCCAACCGCGCCGGAAGGTTGCGCCCTTTGCACGCTTTCATGGGCCGTTGCCGGGGTCGAATTGCCTTTGACTGCCTCATTTTGCCTGCTGCCGGGCTGAAAGCCGGAGCGCAGCCCGTCGGACTGGATGGAAATGTGAGTCGGACCGGCGCTTTCTGCCCCGGTTTTATCCATCCCTGATTTACCTGCACTGGACCCAAAACCCGGCCCCAGGCCAGATCCAATCCCACTCACGAGTCCATTCCCGATCCCAATTCCGAAGCCTGACCCGCCGAGTCCCGCTCCAGCCAATTCCATCCCGCCCAAACCGGGTAACGGACGCAATGCCGCTTCCCCATCGGGCGGGAAGTCGGCAGCGTTGCGGATCGATCTGGCTCTCCAGCGCATGGGTTAACCGGCGGTTGACTCGCGCGAAACTATGCCTCTCCCGCGCTGACGCAAGGGATTGGCCGCAAAGCCTCGCTGGTGATACTCTAACCCATGGGATGCCCTGCCAGCGCAGACAATCCCGCCCCTCTTTGGGGCGCTTAACTCAGCGGTAGAGTGCCACCTTCACACGGTGGAAGTCGCAGGTTCGAATCCTGCAGCGCCCACCATTCAAGCCCTCAAAAACTAGGTTACACAATGAGCGTTGGGATCCGCGAGGTGACTGAGTTTAGGCTCATAGGTGAAGGTGCCATTGCCATTACCGATCATAACTTCAAAGGTATCTTGATCCTCATTCGTGACCGCCAGGTCGGGAATACCGTCCCCATTGAAGTCCGCTGCGACAAGTTGGAAGACCGTGCCCGGCCTAGGCAGAGCGAATGTCCATGCGGCTCGAAACGAGCCATTGCCTGTACCCAGAAACACCGTCACCGCATTCGCGTGCGGGTCTGAGACAGCCAGGTCAAGGATTCCGTCGCGGTTGAAGTCGCCCACCGCGATGGATGCGACGGAGCCAATGTGCCCTATGCTCCCGGCTGGAATTAAGTTACCTTTTCCATCGCCGAGCAACTCCAGCAGAGTCCCGTCGGCGTCTCCCACAATCACATCGGGAATGCCATCTCCATTCAAGTCGTCCACAACGATCGATTGAGGATCGTGGCCCAGAACCGGACTTGAATCGGCCTCTTTGAAGGTGCCGTCTTTCTGCCCCAGGAATAACGTCAAATAGCGCGGCCCGGTGGAATTGCCCTCAGGCCAAGCCACCTCCGCAATATCCGCAATGCCATCCCGGTTGAAGTCTGCCGTCACGATCAGAGCAGGAGTGTCGTCGGAATCATCATCGGGCGACGCGCTCACGGCGCCGGCAGCGGGTTTCGCCGGAGGCGAAGCACCAGGGCCGGCGGCCCACCCATGCGCGGACGAAACCATCACGGCCGCCAGGAGGAAAATCATCGCGATCGGCGCACAATGGGTACGAATCACCAAAATTCCTCCTGAACTGAGACTAACGCGCAACGCGATGCTCTGCCATCTCTTTCGGGAAAATGCCGGGCGCTCTCGTCGCTGATCTTGCGCTTGGATCACGATGCTGGACTTAAAGACGAGGCGGTCGCCAGAGAACACGAACGCGAGGATTTCATCTCCTGCGCCAGCGTCTCCAGAGCAGCAGCGCGAGCAAAATAAAAAACGCGACTCCAGCGGCGACGCGGGCCAACTCCGGGTGCGCGACGGCCTGCACCGGCTATCTCTTCTCTAGCGTGGCGCGATGAATGGGCTCGGTGCGCTTGCCGTAGCGGCCGCGCAGCGCATTCCAGCGGATGGTGGCAATCTCTTCCAGCATCTTGATGCCGTCTTTCAGATAGCTCATGCGAGTACGCTCGTCGTGCGCCCAGCTTACCGGCACCTCCACCACGCGATAGCCGCACTTGAGGGCGATGAACAGGATCTCCGGATCAAAACCCCAGCGCTCAATGGTCTGAAGTTGAAAGACGGTCTGCGCCGCAGGGCGTGTAAACGCTTTGAAGCCGCATTGGGTATCGGCAAAGTGCAGCCCCATGACAGCGCGGGTGACGGCGTTGAAGCAGCGGCCGAAAAACTGGCGGTAGAGCGGCTGACGATGGGTCTGGCGGCCTTTTTCCAGCCATCGCGAACCAATGGCAATGTCGGCGCCGGCGGCGATAGCAGCAAACAGGCGCTCGGCCTCTTCGATGGGCGCCGAGAGATCGGCGTCAGAGAACATGACCACGTCTCCCAAAGCCTGCAACATGCCGGAGCGCACGCTGTATCCCTTGCCCCGGTTGCCTGGGTTTTCGACGAGACGGACTTCCGGAGCGGTGCGGGCAAACTCGCTCACCACGGCAGCCGTCGAATCCGTGGAACCGTCGTTGACCACGATAACCTCAGCGTCCCAACTCTGCGCGCGAATGCAGGAGACGACCTCTTTGAGCGTCGCCGGAATGCGGGCGCTCTCGTTATAGGCCGGGATGACGATGCTGTACTTGGGATGCTGTGCCACGCGAACAAACCCCGCCTGCCTGGAATCCGGTTGAATTGTGGACCATACTCCAGGCGAGTGACTGCAGCCATGATAAACCAAGTTTGGCCCAGGGCCCGGCGAAACTGAGACGGGTGGCCTTTTCGCCATCTTATTGATGAGCAAAGGCCCAATTCGAGCGGAGATGCTTTTTTTGCCGCGTTCCGGGGTAGAATCCGGTTATGCTGTGAGCGGAGGCGTTGAGGGATATGACAAAAGCAGACCTGGTGGAAAAGGTGACCGGATTGGGAGACCTGACGCGGCGCGATGGCGAAGTCATCGTCGAGACCATCTTCGGTTCCGTAATCGGAGCCCTGCAGAGCGGAGACAAGATCGAGATTCGCGGCTTCGGCTCTTTCCGCATCCGGCAGCGCAACTCCCGCATTGGACGGAATCCCAAGACCGGTGAGCGCGTGGAAGTCCCCGCCAAGCGCGTTCCCTACTTCAAGCCGTCCAAGGAGCTTCGCGACCTGGTGAATCCGGACGAAGCGGAAAAGGCTTCCTGAACGAGCGCGGGTAAACCATTGCAGCCGCGCATATTAGCGCGGCTGAATACCGATGACGCTCATCATGCGCCCCGCGTAGCCCTGCGAGCCGCGATGGGAGAAAAATAACTCCCGGTGGCAACCGGTACATCCGCCGGTCACGTGAATTGATTTGGGATTCAAGCCGGCGTCCAGCAACTGGCGGCGGTTGGCCTCGATCAGGTCCAGATGCAGGCTGGGCCCGATGGGTGAATGTCCGGGCGCGCGCTGGGTGAGAAACAGCATCGGGTACCTGGTCCGCACCGGATCAGCATCGTAGACCTCGTGAAAGAGCTGATCGGCATACGCGAATTGCGACTCGAAGCTGGACAGGACTTCATCCCCCACGGCATAGCAGCAGGCACCCACACCGGGACCGATGGCCGCCGTCAGGTCTTCCGGACGGCAGCCGAACTCAAGCCTCATGCGACCCACGCCCGACACGACAATACGCTTCACCGTGCCGCGCCATCCGGCGTGGAAGGCTGCCACGGCGCGACGTTTGCGGTCGGCGACCAGCACCGGAATGCAGTCGGCTGTCTGTACTCCCAGTAGCAGGCCTGGCTCGTCCGTTATGAGTCCGTCACCCTTGCAGGGGGTGGAATGATCCGCACATTCCAGATATCCCAGGACAAGAACGTTCGAGTGGATCTGGCGCAGGGTAACGAGAGGCGTGGCTGCATCTCCGGTCACTGCTTGCGCCAGCAGGCGGCGATTGCGGGCCACGGTTTCCCGGTCGTCTGCGGCCGTAAACCCAAGATTTAACTCACCCGGCGCATCGTCGGCGCAATAGCATCGGCTCAGCCCTCCCTGTCGCGTGCTGAATCCGTGCCAGAGCCAGGGAGTTTTTTCACGGCCCGGCTTGTCCCAGGCTGGAACCCTAATCAAATGAACGCCGTTGGGTGCAATGCTGGGAACAGGCGCCGGATGCGCAAGCTCTTCCGGCTCAACTCGCTTGAGACGCATGCGGCGCGTGACGCCGGCAGATTTGCCGTGCAGGTTGCGCACCAGGCCAGCGGCGCGAAAAAGAGCATCGATCTCCTGGACGGCCGGGTCACCGGTTGCCGTTTGGGGAGACGCCTTGGGCTTGGACGAAGGGGGCATCTTGCCTTGATTTTACTTGGGCCGGGGATGGGCGGGCGGTGCGGATCGCGCAGAAAGCATGTGGGCCTGCCTTCCGGCAGGCCCGCTTGAGAGGCGTTAAAGGGAGGGGGTCCAGGGGGGATTATTGGGAAGTCAGGTCCTTGAAGGGGCCTGATTATGAGCGGATACCTTCTTGGAAGGGTCGAATTTCGGGGAAGCCTCTGCTTGTTATATGTGTAGATGCGGAAATTAAAAAAAGGTTGCTCTGCTGGGTCCTACCTATCGAAACTGATCCGAGTAGGCCCCACTTCGACCGCTACGGGCCGTTTTTACGCGCCCGCCTCAGCGGGTGTATTCTCATAGCCATCTATGAACACTCGACTTTCGCAACTCCTCGCCTTGGCAACCCTCGTCTCAATGACCGCTGTCCTCTCTGCCCAACAGCCGAACAAGCCTAAACCGGAAGACACGGAAGTGTGGACGCCCGTGCCCGCGATCGTAACTCCAGGCGCCATAGCCGGCGCGCCACCCTCCGACGCAATCGTCTTGTTCGACGGCAAGAACCAGGATGAGTGGGTTTCGGCCCAGGACCATTCGCCGGCCCAGTGGGTCGTCCATGATGGCATTCTCACCGTGAGCAAGGCAAAGGGTATCGGCAACATCGAGACCAAACGGAAGTTCAAGAATTACCAGCTCCATGTCGAGTGGAAAATCCCTGAAGACATCACCGGCAGCGGTCAGGCGCGCGGAAACAGCGGCGTCTTTCTCGCTTCCACCGGCCCGGGCGACGACGGCTACGAGCTCCAGGTGCTGGACTCCTACAACAACACCACCTACGTCAACGGGCAAGCCGGCAGCATTTACAAGCAGAATGCTCCGCTTGTGAATCCGAATCGCAAACCGGGTGAGTGGCAGACCTACGACATTGTGTGGACCGCTCCAACTTTCAACGAAGACGGCTCGCTGAAAACGCCAGCCTACGTTACGGTCCTCTTCAACGGCGTGCTGGTACAGAATCACTTTCAATTGTGGGGGCAGACTTTGTATATCGGCAAGCCGTTCTACAAACAGTACGACAGCGCGCCCATCAAGCTGCAGGCGCACGGCGACCACAGCGAGCCCCTCAGCTTCAGGAATATCTGGGTGAGAGAGCTGAAATAGGCCATCTCTGCTTCAGATTTTTGGCCGCGTCGGCCGCGCCTTTTTTTCAATTAGTTGCGTGATTAGCCCCACAGGGAGGAAGCGGACTAAAAATGCGGTGAATGCGCCCGCAGAATAAGGCACAATGGTCCGCTTCCCTCGCGCCAGCGCGGCAACTCCCAGTCGCGCCACGGCCTGGGCAGATTGTTTAGGGCCCGGCATGAAGTTCTCTGAGCGCGCCACCTCGAAAAATTCGCTTTCCGTCGGCCCTGGACAGAGTGCCGTAACCTTGACGTCGAAGCGCGACACCTCAGCGGCCAACCCCAGCGCGAAGAAGCGGTCAAAGGCCTTGGTGGCGGCGTAGGTGGTGAGATAGGGCACGGGCTGAAAGCTGGCCGTAGAGGCAAGAACCATCACCCACCCGCGGCGGCGCTCCACCATGTGCGGAACAAAGAGCCGCGCGAGCCGCACCATGGCCTCGCAATTGACCCGCGCCTGGCTTAGTTCCTGTTCGACGGGGCTCTCGGCGAAGGCGCCAAACTGGCCAAGGCCAGCGTTGTTGATGAGAATGTCGACAGCGAGGCCGGCGCCCACAGTAGCGTCATGGATTTGCTGGGGACTTGCCGGGTCATTCAGGTCCGCGGCGACGATGCGAACCTCCGTTCCCTTCCCTTGAAGTTCCGCAGCCAGGGATTCAAGGCGGTCTTTGCGGCGGGCGGTGAGGATGAGTTTCGCTCCGTGAGAAGCCAGTTCCCGTGCCAGTGCGATGCCAATGCCTGCGCTGGCTCCGGTCACGAGCGCCCATTTACCGTTGAAATCCTGTGTGTTTGCCATCGCGCAATCATCATAGCGGATGCAGGATTGGGACGCGTTAGCGACGTTTGGCTGATCTGGATCTAGCTGATCCGGACTTGGTTGATTCGGATTTGGCCGCTGACAAGCTCTTCTTCGCTGCGCTGGTTTTCCTGCTGGCCCTGCGGTTCTTCTCAACGCGCAGCTTCCACGCGGTGTGCAGGGCGCCAGTCAGGGTGTCTTCATCCGCAAAAGCGAGCCGGATATGCGTGATGCCCATCCTGCCCCAGCCGCCAAACACGGGAAGAAACAGGTCAGGCCGCTCGGCAATGAACGCCGCCTGCTGGTCGAGCGTGATCATAAGGTTGCCGTAGCCCTCTTTTACCGATGCCAGCGTGGCAAAGATGCGGCCATCGACGCGGAAATCGGCCGCACCCATGTGCGAGCCTTCTTCAGCGCCCTCAAAGCTGAGGGCGATGCGGCGAAAGTCGGCCGCGGTCATTTCAATGCTCCGAGCAACTCCCCTTCAAACTCCTCATTGAGCCAGCTGGAAAAGGCTGAAAACTCCTCGTCGCGGCCCAGGAAGTCACGCACCATTTGCCGCCCCGGCTTTGACCCGCCTTGCTCCAGCACAGCCTTGCGATAGCGTCCGCCTGCGTCGCAGCCCAACAGATCGGCGGGGTCGAATTGGGCAAAGAAGTCCAGAGCAATCACCTTGTCGAAGGCATAGGTGTAGTAGTTGGAAGAGTAGCCGGTCAGGTGGCCGAAGCTCGCGTACATGCGGTTGCCTTCCCGCCATGTCCAGGGCTGCAAGCCTTCATAGAGGCGTTTCGTAGTGGCATCGAGGTCCAGGCCTGCGGGGTCCTGGTCGTGCAGGTCGAGCGAGAGCGTGGTGTAGTAAAGCTGCGACCGCATCGAGTCAGCGCGGCCAAAGGCTCCCGCCAGCTTCATCTTCCGGATGGTCTCGGAAGGCAGCGTTTCGCCGCTCTGGTAGTGCTTGGCGAAGGCCTGGAGCAGCTTTTCATCGCGGAAGAACTCTTCCAGCATCTGCGAAGGAACCTCAATGAAGTCGCCCTCGGTGGCAAATCCAGACAGCCCGGCCCACTCGGTGTGGCCGCCGAGAATGGCGTGCATCAGGTGCCCGAACTCGTGGAAATACGTGACCACGTCGTTGTATTGCAGCAGGCCGGGGTCGGCGTGTTGGTTCGATTCGCTGGGGCTCGATTCTGCCGCACCGCCGGGAAAGTTGCAGATAAGGGCCGCCTCGGGCAGGGCGCGGCCGCGCACGCCGGTGACGATGGGCGCGGCGGAAAACCACTTGTCCTTGCCTTCGCGGGGGTGCATGTCGAGGTAGAACCGGCCTACCAGCCGCCCGCCTTCATGCACTTCAAACACTGAAACATCCGGATGCCAGGCTGGAGTAGTGGACCGGCGAAACTCGATTTTGAACAAACGGGCTGCGGTTTCGAGCACGCCGGCCTCAACCTGCGCGTAGGGGAAATATGGCCGCACGGATTGCGAATCGAAATCGAACGCCGAGCGGCGGAATTGCTCATACCAATAGGCACGGCTCATGATGTCGATGGCCTTCAGATCCGGCTGCCGGGTGCGCGCGAAATTGAGAATCAGCTCGTGTTCGCGGTGGGCGCCTTCGAGGCTGGCGCCATCGAGCTTAGCCAGGAAAGTACGGACATTGGCTGCTGAACCCATCATCTGGTCGGCAGTGGCCAGATCGGCCCAACTGCGGAAGCCGAGCACGGTGGCGATCTGCTGTCGCGCGACCAGCAGGTCGAGCAGGATCTGCTGGTTGGCAGGGTAGGCGCGAGTGTTATAGGCCAGAAACATGCGCTCACGCAGGGCAGCCGAGGCGGCGAAGGTCATCACTGGCTGCATGTCGGGCTGGTCGGTGGTGAGCGTAACGCGGCCTTCAGCATTGGCTGCATGGCGAGCCAGGTAGTCGGCGGGCAAGCCACCGAGCTCTGCCTCGATGGCCTCGATGGTCTTGCCGCCCTCCTGAATGTTACGGCTGAATTCAAGCGCCAGGCGCGTGGCCTTCTCGTGCAGCGCCTGTAGGTGATCCCGTGTGGCCTGATCCTTGTCCACACCGGCCAGGCAATAGCTGAGCAGAGTACGCTCGACAAAATGCCTGGTGGCCGCAAGCGCGCCCGTCAGGTCGATGGCCGCAAGCGCGTCGTACACCGCGCGGTTCAAGCTGAGCGCGGAGCCGGCCATGGCCACGCGCTGGGCTTCTTCCTGCGCCTGGTCGCGCACGGCCTTGTCCGCAGCCACGGAGTTGAGCACTCCGGCCTGCGAGCCGGCCAAGCTAAGCTGCTCAATTGCTTCATCATAGAGGCGCAACGAGTTCTCCGGCGTGCGAGGTCCGCTTACGGCCAGCAGGGAGGCAAGCGCAGCTTCGTGCGCCGCCAGACGAGCGCCAACCCAAGCGGAGAGCGCTGGAGCGGACGTGGCGCCGCCGGACTCCCAGGCGTGAAGGTCTTCAGATTGAGCGGCAAAGGCAGGGATTTCAGCAGGCATAGGATTGAAAAGTCCTCCGACGTTCTAGGTTGCCACAGCCGGGTAGGGTTGCGCTCTCCAGTTCCCAAAAAGGTTTGCATGGATTCCATAGTTGCATCCGCGCCAGAAGCCCTTTAAGATGCGTCAATTGATACTCATGGCTCATGCTATCGCCAATCCGCCTCTCTCCGTTCCTGCGCCGGCACTTCCCAGGCTCCGCGTTCCCCGGCTTTGCGTGGCCATTCAGGCCAGCTCTCCGGCGGAAATGATGGCGCGCGCCGAGGCGGCGCTGGCGGACTCCAGGTTTCTGGAGTTTCGTCTGGACGCACTGGCCAAACCTGCCGTGATATTGCCCAAATTGAAGTCGTTTCTGGCCGCGCACCGGGATGTCACAGCGATTGCCACCTGCCGCCGCAAGCAGTTTGGCGGGCATTTCGTTGGGACTTTGACGGCGGAGTTTGCAATTCTTCTCGCAGCGGCTGAGGCCGGCTGCCAGATTGTGGATCTGGAAGTGGAGTCCGCAGAGGCGGCCAAGCCGGCGGCGCTCAAGAAGTTTCGCCAGGAGCTGCGGGCTGCGGCTGCGGCGCTGCTGCTGAGCTTCCACGACTTTACGCGAACCAAAGGGCTGGAGCAGGCGGCGAAGCGGATCGAGGCCTTTGAGCCGGATTTTGTGAAAGTAGTTTCGACGGCGCGGTCGCTGTCCGACAATCTCGCTGTGCTCAAGCTGATTGAGGATCGGTCGCTCTCCGCGCAGGTGGTAGGCATCGCCATGGGCGAGGAAGGGCTGTTGAGCCGTGTGCTGGGGCCACGCGCCGGTGCCGCGTTCACGTTTGCCGCGTTTTCTGACGGCGCGGAGACAGCGCCCGGCCAGATAACAGCACGCACGCTGCGCGACCTGTATCGGTTCGACCAATTGGACCGCGCCACGCAGTTGTTCGGCGTGGCCGGCAACCCCATCGCCCACTCGCTCTCGCCGCTGATGCATTCGACAGCCTTCCGCAAGGAAAACGTCGACGCGGTACTGCTGCCCTTGAAGGTTCGCACGCTCAGCGACCTGCTCACCGTGGTGCGCGAGCTGCCGCTGGCGGGCGTGGCCGTAACCATGCCGCTGAAGCAGGAGGTTCTGCCATACCTGGCGAACCCTGTTCATCGTAACGCCGTCCCGCTCACTCATCGCATTGGCGCCTGCAACACCCTGCGCGTCGGCGCGGATGGCAAGATCGTCGGCTTCAATACGGATGTGGATGGAGTGGTAAGACCTCTGGAAAAGCGGCTGAAGCTGAGGGGCGCACGCATCGCGGTGCTAGGCGCCGGCGGCGCGGCACGCGCAGCCGTCTTTGGCCTGGTCGCGCAGGGGGTTGAGGTTTTCATCGTCAATCGCACACATGAAAAGGCCGTGGCGTTGGCCCGGGAAGCCAAGGCCAAGTCGCTGAAACATGAACTGTTGGCGAAGAACCGCTTCGACGTGCTGATCAACTCGACCCCGTGTGGAATGAAGGAATCGAAACAGGCGATGCCCATTGCGCCGAACGAGTTGAATGCGGGGCTGGTCTTCGACATGGTCTACAACCCGCTGGAGACACCGCTGCTCAAGCTGGCGCGCGAGCGCGGTATTCCCGTGGTGACTGGCCTCGAAATGTTCGTGCAACAGGGCGCGCGCCAGTTTGAAATCTGGACCGGCAAGCCAGCGCCGGAAGCAGACATGCTCCGCGTGGTAGAGATCGAGTTGCGCAGGCGGGGGTGAAACCACGAACCGAGCTAATCGACGCCGGGAAACTGCTTACGGTGCAGTTTCGATCTGGCGAGAGATCCAGCAACTCAGGCTTACGCCCTCGACAGCCGCGCGCAGAGACGCTTTGCGATGCAGTTCCGGCTCGGTGCGCACAAGAATCTTCCCATTGAATGGACGGTCGGGCTGCTGGCCGTTCTCGGCGCAAAGCTCCAGATAGCTGTCAATGCTCTCGCGGAAGGCGCGTGACAACTCCGTTGCCGTCCTTCCCTCAAAATGAATCACATCGCGAAGCCCGGCAACCGTTCCGGAAAAAGTCTTATCCTCCGGATCGATGTCGATTGGGCCGGCAGCATAACCCTTGTATTCCATCATGGCTTTACCCCCGCATTGATGAGAAACTGGCGAACTGCATCGACCGCGCCCTTCTTGGTTTCGGGCCGAGGGTGCGGACGGTGAAAGACGGCGGTCACTCCGTTCAATCTTGCCGCCACCCTGCTCCCCGCGCGCTCCGTTACCTCGCCTCCCAACGCGCGAACCAGCGATTTAATCGCGGACCAGCGAATGTTCGCTTTGGTTGGACGGGCGAAGATCGCGTCCAACGTGGCCTGTTGCGCCTTGTTCATGGCGAGGAAAAACCTGGCCTTTCCGGTCCCGGCGCACCGAGAAAATGATAGCACATACCGCTATCGGATGATCGGCGCCGATCGAGACCGTGACAGCGTTCACGATCAGTCCAACTACGATTTATTTAACCCTTTTCCTCCCCGGCTTCACGGCCTTCCCCGTCTTCGTCTTTTCACCTTCCAAATGCTCGACCGGAATAGGCCCCATATCCGGGCCGATGCGCTTGACCTGCGTATCAATCATCTCGTAGTTGATGGTGCGCGGTGCAACCGGACGGGTGATGCCGGTGGCTGCGTCAACGCTGAGGTTCTGCCCGCTGGCAATCTGGATGCTGAACGTGGGCACGCTGCTGCCATTGGGCCCCGACTGCGAGCCGACCTTGACGGGAAGAAAGCCTTGAATCGGGTGCAGGCGGAAGGCCGTCTCGTAGCGATGGCGCTTCAGGCTCCAGGTAAAGACGCGAACCTGGTCGAAGTCGAACGGCAGGCCTGCTTTGGGCGGGCTGAGTACGGTGACGTATTCCGGAACCTGATGATCAGCAGTAGTAGCCTGGTCATCGGTAACCTTGGTGAGCACATAGGCTCCCACCATGCGCTGGCCTTCGGCATAGGTTGCAACTTCGTCCGGCACGTCCACGTCCACGCGCCCGGCGAGCAGCCAGCCCGTGTGGCCCTGCATGTCGCGCACCAGCCACCAGTCTTCCATCGCCACCGGAGACATATCTTCCGGTATGGGCGCTGGTCTTGCCGCAGCCGGAGCCGGTTCGGAGGGCGGAGCGTGTTTGGACGCGGAGATCGGGCCTTTTCCCGCCGCGCCGGGCGCAGGCGGAGCCTTGAGCGCGGATGGCCTTGGAGCCAATGGGGCTACTTTAGGCACGGAGGCGCGGGCCAGCAATTGCACTTTGGCGTTGCCGGCAAGCAGATAGAAGTGCTCCGTTTCACGGCCGGGAAGGTTATGCAGATAGACGTCGTCGCGGACCGTGGCTGTGGCCACGACGGGGTCCTTCTGGTGCTGGCTGGCAAGCTGGGCAAAGGTGTCATAGGCCTTGCCGTCGATCACGGCATGCTCTTCGATCCAGCCGATCTCGTTTTTCTCGGTCTTGACCTTGAAAAAACGGCGATCGTGTTCCAGAACCTCCAGCCGCTGGCCGTTGACCACTTCGGCAACGCGATTGGAGACGGCGGCAACGCGGTCGTGCAAATACATTTGCCGGGCCGAGACGTAGACGGTCTCGTGCTGTTGCGGGTGAAAGCGGTTGCAGCCTGCGGAAAAGCCGAGCAGGCACAGCACCAGAAGCAGAGACACACCAGTTCCGATGCGCTTTGCGCCAAGTATGAGTGGGATGGGGGGTCGCGTGAGCACAGCCAGTGGCGTTCTTCTTGAGGATAGCATTTCTGGCGAGAGCGGTCCGTCAGTGATCAGTTCTCGGTTGGTGAAGGTCAGTGACCAGGCACCCGTGAATGTACGGCGGCCAACGCCGTGTCCGGACGCAAGCCGGTCTTCAAGGGCGGCGCGGGTTACCAATAACTGAAAACTGACGACTGCCTTTACGGTGCCGCAACAATAGCGATGGAACCCGCGGCTGTTGTGGAATCGATTTGCGCGTCCAGTTGGCCGAGCGTGGTCGAATCAAAGGTGTACGAGTCGAAGTAGGGGCTGCCCAGCGAACCCACCTCGAAGACAAACGTACTGGATGAGTCCTCAGCCAGGCCGAGCGGCTGAACGCCGGCCGCCGTGGAGGTGTCAGTGGCCACGGTATAGGTTGGCGTAGTGGCGCTGCTGGCGGTGATTGTGAACCCCGTGATGTTGCCTGCCGAGGCGGTACCCTCACCATTGGCAACATAAACATAATCGCCTGAGGCGTCGGGCAGAATGAAATTGGGCGCAAGTCCGCCGCTGGCGATTGGCGATCCGGTGGCCTGGGTCAGCGTGGATGAAGCCAGCGAGCTGTAGTTGTAAACGCGCAGACCACCCGTCGTACCCCCCGAGCCGAGAACCTCGCCGATATAGAACAGGCGAGGAGTTGCTCCGGGATCGACACCCACGGAAAGCGCTGAGCCGCCGCTGGCCGTAGCCACGGCGATGATGGTCCCCTTGCTTCCAATGGGGTTGGAGCCGGCAGTCACAGCCTCGTTGAACGGAACCACAATGGTGCCACCCGCGCCAAGGGAGACAAAGATGTGTGCGTCATCCCCTGAGATGACCATCTTGTTTGATTGCAGGGCGGCGCTGGTCACTGGGAACGATGCGGTCTGCTCCGTGCCTGTGCCGGCGCCGGTGGTGTTGTTGATGGGGATGGCGGCAATGGTGACCCCAGCCGTGGCTGGGATGGCTTCCAACAGCCAGGAGCTGGTTGTGTCCACCTGAACAGCTTCGGCCGTTTCATCCTGGGAAACCACAACGGCCGTTCCGAGCACGCCATCGGAAATCGGATACGCCAGGACGCCTGAGGTTGTGCTCACGACAAGAAAGCTGCCATCGGGCGCAATGGCCATCGAGTAAGGTGTGCCCTCACTCGCCAGCGTCCAGGGACTGCCCGAGATCGGAGTCAAGACGCCTCCAATAATGGAGTCACCGACGATCCCCGGTGTCGTGCCGGCGTTCAGGATGTAGAAGTTGCCGCCGGTTGCGGTGCTGCAGTTGGTGGTGCAAGTGGTGGTGGTGCTCGTATCGGCCGGCGCCTGCCAGAAATTGCCGCAGCCAACCAGGGCAACAACACACGCGGAAAGAATCAGGAGCGGAGCTGAGAGAAACAACAGCCTTGCCCACTTTGGTTGTTTCATTACCGCTCCTTATATGATTGCTAAGCGCTATGAAGTGTTGTGGTGAACCCGCTTCTGCTCTCAGGGTAACGCCTGGGCAGTCCGCCTGTCCGTTTCGGCCTTGTCGCATCGTGGGCTTGCCTGCTGCCAGATTAGACGCACAGTTGGGACGCCCGGTCTTGCGGCCCAGGTGCTAAGGCTAGAGACGCGGCGAGGCGCAGATTCGCTCAGTCCTCGGTGCATACTTATTATGCGCAGGTTGGGATGTTTGAAGAGTTTCCAGGAGCACCGAATATTGCGGCTCGGCAAGCGCGGCGGCTTGCGATAACGACCAGGCCGTTGGCATGAGTGGCCCTGATCTCGAAACCGTGGGCCGCGCACGGAAAACCCCATGACGGCCCCTCGAAAAGCACCGGCATGGGGTACGGATTTCCGCTATTGGAGCAACTGATGGTCAAAGGCGCGATTTGCCTTTTTCTCAATCGAGAGCAAGAAGATTGCGACTCGCACGTTTGATTCATGTGGTGCTGGATTATTCGCCCGCCGACGGCTGCGGGGCAACGGCCAAGGCAATCTCGCTTCCCCACCGCAGCTTCATGTCATGTTTTGAAGTCGATACAAGCACACCGGAATTGTTGCTGGCGATGGCGCTGTGCAGGTCCACGCCGGGCAGCGCTCCGATTTCATTTACAGCGATCTGGTCGGACGACCAGTTATCGGTGACTTGATCGCCGGGCATCACAGGGCTTCCGTCTGCGTTCTCGGCTTCCGGCGGGAAGACGCCCACGATGGTTGCCTTGATTGGAATCGTCGTGCCATTCTTCAACTCCGCCTGGTTGAAGTTCAGTGCCAACCTGGACATGCCGCTCGTTTGCATCTCGTCCTTGGCGACCACGCCGAGAATTGCTGTGCCGGCGGGCAGCTCGGTCCCGTTTTTGAGATGGACCTTGTTGCTGAGCGTAGTGCGAATCGGATCGCCAGGTTTGACCTTATCGGCGTCGATGTTTTGCTTCAACGCGACACG
The DNA here is from genome assembly GCA_036489415.1 of Occallatibacter sp. Classification (GTDB taxonomy): domain Bacteria; phylum Acidobacteriota; class Terriglobia; order Terriglobales; family Acidobacteriaceae; genus Telmatobacter. The sequence continues at coordinate 92,699 of DASXFS010000018.1, forward strand.
CGCGGAGACCATCTGCATGGCTTCCTGCTGTGCGTCTAGCGCGGTTACATTGCTCTGCGCGCGGCCTATGGCCGGTAAAAGCAAAACGAACGATGCGGCTGCGAGTGAAAGGGTAGTTATGACTTCACGTTTCATACAAGAATTCTCCTTGAGTGAGATGCCTGCGTCTTCGTGATGTCCTCCGGATTCTCTAGTTTCCGTGCAGTTACCAACTCTGTGAAAAGTGGCTTCTCATCTTGACGGAAAACCACACAAGTCCTGTGACTTCGAGGCCAGGCAACTTGCTAACGGCTGCGGCCGCGAGGCGGTTAACTTCCTCAGTTTGTTGGACGGATTCTCACAGCGGGAGGTTGCACTTTTAGCGGAACCGCAGTGGGCCAGCCCCGCGCCAAGAGAGCTAAGTGGCTTTGCTCAGGCCACTTGCGCAATGTCTCTATTTTGAGGGGCCGCGCATGCCTGACCGCGCATGCCACACGAGCCGCGCCGCAGTCAGGTCTTCAATGGCCATGCCTACCGATTTGAAGACGATGCGGCGGGCAGTGGGAGCAGCGATGGAGCCGGAAAGAATCTCACCGATCTCCGCATGTACGGTTGCGCCTGAGAGGCGAACGTCTCCTGCTTCGCGCTCGACCGAGGAGCGGGATTCGGCTACGACACAGCTCGAAAGCATGGCCTCATCGTCGAGCTCGCGCAGACTGGCCCCCGTTGCGCCCACGGCCAGCACCAGCGCATGAGGCATGAGCCAGCGGCCTTTGAGAACCGGACTTGGCGAGGCGGTTGCGGTCAGGACGACATCGGCGCCAGCGGCTTCTTCAATTGGCACGGCACGCGCATCGGTCTCGTCGGCCAGTCGCTGCGCGTTGGCCGCCGTGCGGCTCCAAATGCGGATGTCTTTGAGTGCTGGACGAACTAGCCTGATCGCCTCAATGTGCGACCGCGCCTGCACGCCGGAGCCCAGAATGCCCAGGCTGCCAGCGTCTTTCTGCGCCAGCGCGTCCAGTGCGACCGCTGAGACGGCGGCTGTGCGCATTTCGGTAATGACGCGGCCATCCATCACGGCGAGCGGCTCGCCGGTAGAGCGACTCAGCAACTCCACGACGGCCATGTGAGTGTGCAGGCCCGCATCGGCATTGCCGGGATAAAAGGTGACGGTCTTGACGCCCATCACATCCCCGGCGATGACCGGCATCACGGCAAACCAACCGTTGTTAAAGCCCTCGGCATTGCCCGCGCGCAGAATGGTGCGGGCCGGTTGATCGACTAGGCCTGCGGAGTAATCGATGAGCGCTTGGCGGATAGCGGGGATCAGAGATTCGTATGTGAGGACAGCGCGAACTTCCTGCTCGGAAATGTACACAGGATTAGTTTGGCCGGCCGCCCAAGTTGGCGCGGCGGCGGAAGCGGTCATCGAGCGGCTGGCGGCCCTTGAATCCGGCTTCGATGGTGTGCCAGTGCTCGATGGCGGGCTCGCCCACGCGCCAGCAGAGCAGCACCACCTGGTCGTCGAGACGGCAGGGAAAGTCAAGCAAGCCCGCTTCAATATCTTTCACCTGTACGCCGATGGAATCGATCTCGGCCAGGCTCTCGCGGACGCGCTGCAGGTGTGCTTCCATCTCCGCGCGCAGCTTGGTCACGCTGCCTACATCCACTTTCATGCCACCGGAGATGTAAATGCGCCGTGCCAGTTCGGCCAAGCCGGCCTCAACCTGCTCCGCCGCCTGCTTGCCTTCAACGGCGCGCTTGAGCAGGGACTCCAGCACCGGGAGCAGAGACTGCGCCTCTTCAAGAGTGAAAGTCTTCATGATGGTTTCCTTACTTCAAGCATACGATGGAATGGGTGCAAGTACAGCAGATTAAGCCAGCCGTGCAGCCTTAACGCGTTAGATGCCTGACCCGCAGGCAACGCTCAGCAGAAGTATTGCAAACCCGGCAATCAGACCAACAGTTCTGATCCAGTGAAATAAGTCCCAGCGATTCTCTTGTGTTCTCCAGTCCTCTGGAAGCGATTCAGGTGTCCATTTGGCAATCCTGTTGTTGATGGGGACCGGGCCGGCGAGCGAAAACAAGACAGCGCCCGCTTGAATCGCAAAAGCGATTGCCGCCAGGCGCCACGCAGACGCGGACAGGTGCCCCAAAGGAAGAATTAGCAGAAGGTTCAGAAGCGTAGAACCCGCCATCCAGAACGGCATCACTCGGCCAAGCAAGCGAGCCAGCGATGCGCGCATTCTAATGTGCGCTTCCAAAGTCTGACGGTTGAGCATGGGATGTGCGAATGCGGCCACGTTCAGCTCGCTACCGCACAAAAGGCCAAGCACAAGAACAGCAAGCAATTGCAGCGTCACGGCAATCGAACCTCCAGGTCTTGGATGTAGCCCGGAGGCTGGTGGCTGCTTTTTGCCGATTTGCGTTCAACTATGTGTTGTTCGCTGTCAGCCGCCTTTACACTTCCAGCATCCGGTCGAGTGCCACTTTGGCCCAATGCTTCACTCCAGCCCGCACCTGGATGCGATTCACCACGCGACCTTCGATCAGGTTTTCAAGAGCCCAGGCCAGGTGCTGCGGGCTGATGCGGTACATGGTGGTGCAGAGGCAGCCGGTGTCGTCGAGCGTGATGATGCGCTTGCCCTCTTCGTTGAAGCGCCGCGCCAGACGATTCACCAAATGGATTTCCGTGCCGATGGCGAACATGGAGCCGGCAGGCGCGTCCTCGACAATCTTGATGAGCCGCTCTGTCGAACCCAGGGCGTCGGCCTTCTGGCAAACGTCCCAGCGGCACTCCGGATGCACGATCACCTGGATGTCAGGATACTTGGCGCGCACCGCGTCCACATGACCGGGCAGAAAGCGCTGATGCACCGCGCAGTGCCCTTTCCACAACATAATGCGGCTCGAGTCCAGCGTCGCTTTCGATTGCCCACCTTGCAGCGCCCACGGGTCCCAGACAGCCATTTCGTCGAGCGGAATCCCCATCGCGAAGCCGGTGTTGCGGCCCAGGTGCTGGTCGGGCAAAAACAGAATGCGCTTGCCGCGGGCAAAGGCCCACTCAAAGGCCGCGCGGGCGTTTGACGAAGTGCAAACCAGCCCACCGCGCTCGCCGCAAAAGGCCTTGATGGCGGCGGTCGAATTCATATACGTGAGCGGGATCAACCCATCAGTCAGGCCAAGCCGTTCGAGCGCTTCCCAACAGGCTTCCACCTGCGAAATCTCGGCCATGTCGGCCATGGAGCAGCCGGCGTTGAGGTCGGGCAAAATCACCTGCTGGCCTTCGCGGCCCAGCACGTCCGCGCTTTCCGCCATAAAGTGTACGCCGCAGAAGACGATGTACTGCGCCTCGGTTTCAGCGGCAATCTTGGAGAGCTTGTAGCTGTCGCCGGTGAAGTCGGCGAAGCGAATGACCTCATCGCGCTGATAGTGGTGGCCCAGCAGAATCGTTGTCGCACCCAGCCTGGCGCGCGCCTCGGCGATCCTGGCGTCCATCGAGTGATCAGGAAGCGCAAGATAATTTTCCAGGCTGCAACTGCTATCGGCCGCCGCGGCGGCCGCCGTTTCTTCGTCAAGAACCAGATTCACTGTATTCCGCCTTCAGTCCAGCCAGCCTTCATCGGTTTCGGTGAGGGCCGCGGACGGGGATGTTGAAAGCTACCGCAAGCTGCAGTGGATGCGCTGATTTCGAGCCTCATCCCGAGCTTTCGCTCGCCAGCTCTGGCTTCCCCATCCACGGGGTTGTTGCAGCTCTTACCTTCTTTAGACGTCCCATGAAGCGGCCGGATTCTGAAAACCCCCGGCACGGCAAACATCGATCCGTCTGCATCTAGTTTAACCCAGTGAAACGAGCGAGGTTGAGCGCAAGTGCAGAAGCGGCGCGCGCGTGGAATAATTTCCAGCAGCCGGGTGGATTGGAGACAAACTAAAGATGAGTGAACTGGAGCAGGTACTGGCAGGCGACAGCGCGCACACGTCGCCGGCGATCATTCTTGAAGGGCTCAGCAGCGAGACCGCGCATCGCGCCGTCCCAGGCGCCCCGCGCACCATCTACGAGGAACTGTGGCACATCGCCTTCTGGCAGCAGGTGACCCTGGACTGGGTGCGCGGCATCGAAACCCCTTACCCGGTTCATGCCTCGGGCGGATTTCCAGCCGCAGCCGATGCGGGGCGGGAAAACTGGGAACAGTTGCGGCAGCGGTTTTTTGCAACAAACAAAGATGCTGCCGCCTCGGCGCGGGACGTGAGCCGGCTGGAGGTTAAGGTGCGCTGTCCGTCCCGGCCCGGAATGCCGGTGCGCACCATGACAGTGCGGGAGCAGCTCGAAAGCCTGGGCGCGCACAATGCGTACCATTTTGGCCGCATCGTTCTGCTGCGCCAGTTGCTGGGATTGTGGCCTCCGCCCTCGGACGGTTTCAGTTGGTGAGATAGGAAGGCCCACGAAACTGAATGCGGGGCCGGCCCGTACTGTTTGTTACCCCCTCGCACGGGAAGGTATCATTGCACCTTATGGGAACTCCTCCAATTCAGATGGCCAACCTGGGGATGGCTGACTCGCTGATCCTGATGGTGATGGCCCTGGTGGTCTTTGGGCCGCGTCGTCTGCCGCAGATCGGCCGCCAGATTGGCAAGCTGATGTACGAGTTCCGCAAGGCCTCGAACGACTTCAAGTTCCAGATGGAGGAGGAGCTGCGCACCTCTGAAGAGGCCGACCGGCGCAAGAAGGAAGAGGAACGGCAGCGGACACTGGCGCTGGCTGCCCCCGCTGCTGAACCGGTAGCAACCGTCGAGAGCGCAACTCCGCTCTCAGACGCAACCCCTCTCGATGCGGCCCTCCTCGACAGCCCGAGTGGAACGCCCATCGTCGCCGACGATGCAGAGGCCACCGAGCCCCGCATTCTTCCGCCTTCCATAGGCGAGCAGGTTGCCGCGGCGCGGCCCAACAGCCCGACAGCGCAGGCCGCGAACGAGCCAACCGGCGCGACTAGCGTCGAGGCTCACTCTGCCGGCAGCGCAGAGCCAGGCACGACCAACCCTGGGGTCCCGGCAGAAACGCCTACAGACCAAAACGCCGCGGAACCGGAGCAGGCGGCCCACCATGGTTGATGCCGGAGAAGCCATAGGCAAGGCGCGCGCGGCGGTCACGGAGCGCGCAGAGCTGCCGGGCATGAGCCTGATGGAGCACCTGGACGAGCTGCGCCGCCGCATCGTTCACTCCGCCATCTACCTGGGCGCGGGCTTCTTTGTCTGCTGGTTCTTTCGCGACAGAATCGTCGATTTTCTGCAGGCGCCGCTCAAACACATCGGCAAATCGCTGGTCTTCACCCATCCCATGGACGCGCTGAACCTTGACCTGCAGGCGGCACTCCTGGCAGGGGCAATGCTGGCTTCGCCGTTCGTCCTGTTTCAAGTGTGGCTGTTCATCGCGCCGGGGCTTTACCAGAAGGAGCGGCGGTTCGTGATTCCCTTCATGGCAGCCACGGTTGGGTTGTTTCTCACCGGGGCAAGCTTTGGCTACTTCTTTGTGCTTCCGGCCGCCATCAAGATCCTCATTGTGGGCTTCGGGCATAACTTCACGCCCATGGTCACCATTGAGGACTACACCAGCTTCTTCCTTTCCGTGATTCTGGGCCTGGGCATCAGCTTTGAAATGCCCATCCTCATCTTCTTTCTGGCTTTGTTCGGCATCGTCAGCCCAAAGTTCCTATGGAAGAACATCCGCTACGCGATTCTGGCAGTGTTTCTGGTGGCGGCCATCATCACCCCCAGCCCTGACCCCTGGACCATGTGCATCTATGCCGTGCCCATGCTGACGCTCTATCTGATCGGCATCGGCGTAGCCTGGTGGGTGCATCCCTCGCGCCGCAAGGCCAAGGAAGCCAAGGAGGCCGCGCAATGATTTCCCTTTCGCGGTTTTCGTCGTGGCTCTCTTCGTCTTGCGTGGCCAAATGGCTTTGCGTAACCGGCCTGCTCATTCTCTTTCCGCTCGCATCCCCCGCGCAGACGCATTTCAACGGCGCCAGGGCCCTTGAATACGCGCGCCAGTTCGCAGCCATCGGTCCGCGCTGGCCTACCAGCCAGGGACACCTCAAGGCTGAAGCCTTTCTGCGCAATCAGTTCAAACACGACCAGCTTGAAGAGGAAACCTTCACCGCCAATACACCCATCGGCCCGGTCGCCATGCGCAACTTCATCGTGCGCTTTCCGGGCAAAAAGAACGGCGTGATTGTGCTGGGCACGCACTACGAAACCAACTATCCGCTCCGCAACATCAACTTTGTCGGCGCCAACGACGGCGCATCGACAACCGGCCTACTGCTGGCCATCGCCGATCAATTGCGAAGCGATACGGCGCGCACCAAACTGCTCGACGGCTACTCCATCTGGCTGGTCTTCTTCGACGGCGAAGAGGCTTTCCAAACCTGGTCCGCCTCGGACTCGACCTACGGCAGCCGCGATCTGGCCGCCAAGTGGGGACGCGACGGCACCCTCGGCAAGATCAAAGCCTTCATGCTCGCCGACATGATCGGCGACAAGGACCTCGACATTCAGCGCGAGTCCCGCTCCACCGCCTGGCTCGTCGACCTGGTCCGCCAGGCGGCGCACAAATTTGGCTACGGCCGCTATTTCTTCCAGACCGAGGAAGCCGTCGACGACGACCACCTGGCCTTCGTCCAGCGCGGCGTGCCGTCCATCGACGTGATCGATCTGGACTACGGCCCCAACAACAGCTATCACCACACCGCCCAGGACACCATGGACAAGATCAGCGCCCGCAGCCTCACCATCGACGGCGATGTCTTCCTCGAAACCATCCGGCTCATCGATCTTCGGTAAAACAGCGATAGCTTAAAGCTGATAGTTTGAGCGGTACCGCGACCAACATTTGGCTGTTAGCTGGCGACTATAAGCTACTCCCTCGCTTCCTGTAGCATTCAGAAATGATTGCCGGCGTCTCCTGGGTCTGGTGGCTGGGTTTCCATGCGGCGGTAGCTGCGCTGCTGCTCGCAGACTCCCTGCTGCCCGGGCACCGCCGCGAGACCCGCTATCCGCAGCTCTTCGCCTGGCTCGGGACAGCCGCGGTGGCCCTTGCGGCTGCCGGATTTGCCGCATGGGTGGCAGTATCCCAGGGTCGACAGACCGCGCTTGAGTGGGTCGGTGGCTACGCCATTGAAACCTCGCTCAGCGTGGACAATCTCTTCGTCTTCCTGATCATCTTTCAAGGTTTCCGCATCAGCCAGAAACAGCAGCACAGCGCGCTGGTGTGGGGCGTGTGTGGCGCGGTGGTGCTGCGCGCCCTATTCATCATGGCGGGCATCACTCTGCTCCAGCGCTTCGACTGGATCACCTGGATCTTCGGCTTGTTTCTGCTCTACGCCGCATTCCGCCTGGTGCGCGGCAGCTCGGCCAATGCGGCTATTCCTGAATGGATTCGCAGCCTGCAGCCGGCCAAGGGGTCGCTTCTGCCGGTCATCCTGGCCATTGAAATCACCGACGTGATCTTCGCCACGGACTCCATCCCCGCCGTGCTGGCCATCAGCCACAATCCGTTCGTGGTGTACACGTCGAACATCGCCGCCGTGCTGGGGCTGCGCTCGCTCTATTTCGCGCTGGCCGCGCTGCTGGACCGTTTTCGTTACCTGCATTATGGCCTGGGCGCTCTGCTGGCCTTTGTGGCGCTGAAGATGCTTGCCGCACGCTGGATCGACGTGCCGATCACCCTCTCGCTGGCCGTGATGGGCGCGATTCTCGCAGTGTGCGCGGTGGTTTCATGGATGGCGGGAAGCGCAGGCGAGGGTCTCGAAACCAGGGATTGACAGATCCGTGCGGAAGGCTGAAGGCTTACCACTTCTCGAATTCAACCCGGCCCTCCCGGCTGAAGATCGAGTGCCTCTGGAAATGTTCGTCGTCGCGTTTGGGATGGTCATTGCGGAAATGCGCGCCGCGGCTTTCGGTGCGGCCCAGCGCTGAATGGAGAATGGCGCCAGCCACGCGGCTCAGCGCGTTTGCCTCGTTCAGGCGGCGGCTGGTTTTCCCTTGATCTTCGATCTCCGCCACGCTAGCCGCACATGCTGCTTGGGCCTCCAATCCTTCGCGGAGCAAGGACTGCTCGCGCAGCAGCCCTGCATTGGCCCACATGCCGGTTTGCATATTCGAGATCAAAGCCTCGACGCGTGCTTCTTCCGCAGCGGTTAACGCAGTGGGGACTAGCAGCAGTGCGTCCGCAGATTCGACTAGCAATCCGTCGTCCAACATAGCCTTGGCAGCGCGAGCGCCAAACACCAGCCCTTCCAGCAACGAGTTCGAGGCCAGCCTGTTGGCGCCATGAACGCCAGTACATGCTGCTTCGCCAGCGGCGTAAAGGCCGGCAAGTGTGGTGCGTCCGGCCAGATCGGTCTTGATGCCGCCCATCAGGTAATGCGCCGCCGGACGAACAGGAATCAGATCGCGGGTCAGATCAAGGCCGTGCTGTGCCAGAAATGCGCTGATGCCGGGGAAGCGCCGATGCAGATTGATGTTTGTCACGTGGCGCATATCCAGATGGACCAGCCGCGCGCGCGGCGAACCCGTTGCCGGATCAACCTCAGTCCCCTGTCCCTCCCGTGCAATTGCCCGCGCCACTACATCGCGCGGGGCTAACTCAAGCAACGGATGATAGCGCTCCATGAAGCGCTCACCACGATCATTACGCAGATATGCTCCCTCCCCGCGCAACGCTTCCGACAGCAGAAAGCGCGGAACGCCTGGCAGCGCCAACGCCGTGGGGTGGAACTGGTAGAACTCCATGTCGGCCAGGACTGCGCCGGCTTCGAGGGCCAGGGCGATGCCATCGCCTGTGGCTACAGCGGGGTTGGTGGTATCAGAGTAGACCTGTCCCGCGCCGCCAGAAGCAATCAGGACCGAGCGGGCGCTGACGCGATGGGTTGCAACATCTGTGGCAACCAGCGCGGCATTGGTCAGGTCGGCCCCAATAACTCGGCCGTTGGCGACCACAAGTCCAGTAACCATGGCCCACTCGGCAAACTGAATGCGCTTGTGGGCGCGCGCAAACGCCACCAAGGACCGGCTGATCTCTGCGCCCGTGGCATCGCCGTTGGCGTGCAGGATGCGGGGCAGCGAATGCGCGCCCTCGCGGGTGCGCAACAGCTCTCCAGCTTCCTTGTCGAAGTCCGCGCCCCACTCGATCAACTCGGCCACGCGCAGCGGTCCTTCTGAGACCAGCACCTCGGCGGCCTGGCGGAAAACAAGTCCATCTCCGGCGTTTACGGTATCTTCAAGATGCAGGGTAACGTCTGTCTCATCCTCTGTGGCAACGGCGATTCCACCCTGCGCATAGTGGGTGTTGGACTCGCCAAGCGACTCCTTGGTGACCACCAGGACGTCGCCGTGGCGGGCCAACTCAACCGCCGCGCGCAGCCCCGCCACGCCCGCGCCCATGACCAGAAAATCCACCTGAGACGGAATAGCCATAACCTTTGAGGCTAACACCGGAGGCGGTTTTCAGTTTTCAGTTGTCTGTAGCCGCGAATCCGCAGCCCCAGGAAAGTGGCACAAAGGGCGGAATCGTGATCTCAGGCTTGCACGGCACGGCCCATGGGTTTCAGCGGGAATCCGACCATCTCGGCCGTTCTCTTCAGTAATTCGTAAGGGCCGTGCTCGACGGTGTACTCCCCATCCCCGCCATGCCTGAGACGCCCGGCCACTGCTTTCAAGGTGAGGATCTTGGGGCGGGGATTCTGCCGGTCACACGCATCGATGAGCTTGCCGTACTCGTCGTCGGAGAGCGAATAGCAAAGCACAACGAGGTCGAAGGCTACTTTAGCCATGGCGGCTTCGGCTTCGGCAACCCTGCCTGCGGCCTCCACTTGGAAGTAGGCTCCCAGGATCAATGCGCGAGTTTGAAGCAGCATCAGGTCGCGGCTCACAACCAGTACATGTGCACCATTGTTCATAACGCCTCATTGTGGGATAAGAAACACCCCCCTTACCGCACCAGCCAACTGCGCTGCATGTGGATAAAGCGTACTGTTCGTCGCCGCACATATTGTGTCCCGCAGCGGACATAAGGGCCGGAAAGAAATTGCACGGATGAAAGAATTCGCTCTCTTCTGTTCAATACAGAACATAAGAAATTCACCTTCAATGAGATAATCCCTGCAAAGACGGGTACGAAAACATCTTTCCAGAGAACGCAAGACTCGCGCTCACCCATTAGCGGCGTCCTTTGCAACCCCCGAGCGAAGGACTCCTCTATGAACGGTCAGGCTTCAAACCTGCTGCTCGCAATGCTCTCTCCTGCGTACAGAAATTCACTGCTCACGCGGCTGAAGCTGGTCTCGCTTCCGCTCAGGGCGGTTCTGTATGAGCCCGACGAGACACCGAAATACGCGCACTTCATGACCTCCGGCATCGCCTCCATTGTGAGTTCCATGTCCGATGGCGCCAGCGCCGAAGTAGGCGTTTGGGGCAAAGAGGGGCTGGTGGAGAGTTTTCATCTTCTTGGCAGAGCCAGAACCCCCACGCGTTGCTTCATCCAGATGGAAGCCACGGCGCTGCGCATGCCGTTCAAGGATCTGCAAAAGGAGTTCGTGGAGAACAGAGAACTGCGCGAAGCCGTGCTGCAATGCGTGCAGAGCCAGGGATTCATTCTGGGGCAACTCGCGGCATGCAATCGCCTGCACGAAGCGGAAGAACGGCTGGCTCGCTGGCTGCTGATGGTCCGCGACCGGGTGGATAGCGAGAGCTATTCCCTGACGCAGGAGTTTCTAGGCACCATGCTGGGCGCGCGTCGCACCACGGTCACCGCGGCAGCGGGCACGCTGCAGCGCAACGGACTGATCAAGTACAGCCGCGGCCGCATCCACATTGTCGATCCCGGCGGCCTTGAGAACGTGGCCTGCGAGTGCTACAAAACGGTGCGCAATCTCTATTTAGATTTCTATAGCTCGGAGCAGCCGGCTTAATTCAGAACTAAGCCGGCTGAAGCGCTCGCCGCGGCAGGTGAGACCTTGAGCGCCAAAACGCATTCTGACTTCCCTTGCGCCTGCCCCTCCGCCCAGGAGGCATTTAGGATTAAGGCAGCGTGCAAACCATACGAGTAGACACACCTTCGGCGAAATATGACGTGGTGGCGGGCAGCGGGCTGGTTCAGACGCTGGTGCCGCGCATCGAGCGGGTTGCGGGCCGGTTGCCGCGACGGGTTTTTGTGCTCACTTCCGGGCCCATCTGGGCGCTGTGGAACGAAACATTTCTCGCTTCGTTTGCCGAGCAGCCGGTGGCGCTGTTTCTTGAGCCCGGCGAGAAGTACAAATCGCTCGCAAGCGTGGAGAAATTGTTGCGGCAAATGGCGCGGGCAGGCGGGGATCGAGGCTCGCTGCTGATTGCCTTCGGCGGCGGCATTGTCGGCGATGTGGGCGGATTTCTTGCCGCGATTTACATGCGCGGGATCGCTTATGTCCAGGTACCGACGACGTTTCTGGCCCAGGTGGACTCGAGCGTGGGCGGCAAGACCGGCGTGAACCTGCCGGAAGGCAAGAATCTTGTCGGCAGCTTCCATCATCCACTGGCCGTATTTGCCGATATCGCCGTGCTGGGCACGCTGCCCGACCGCGAACTGCGGGCCGGACTGATGGAGAGCGTAAAGGCGGGCATCATCCGCGACCGCACTCTGGTGCGTTTTATGGAAGAACACGCCGATGAAGTACTGCGACGCGATGCAAAAGCGCTAGAGAAGGTGATCGCAGCGTCGATAAGGATGAAGGCCGGCGTGGTAAATCGCGATGAGCGCGAAAACGGCCTGCGCATGATTCTGAATCTGGGTCACACAGTGGGCCACGCGCTTGAGCAGGCCACGGGCTACAAAACTCTGCTGCACGGCGAGGCAGTCGGTTGGGGAATGATTGCGGCGCTCTATCTGGCGCAGAAGCGCGGGACGATCAGCGCATCCCAATTCGAGCGGCTTATGGAGTTGATCCATTTGTATGGACCGCTGCCGGCGCTGAAGCTGAAAGCGAAGAAGGTGGTCGCCGCAACAGGCGGAGATAAGAAGAACGTGGGCGGAGTTAGACGGTTTGTGCTGCCCGTCGGAATTGGCGACGCAGGCGTGGTGGAAGATGTGACGCCCACCGAGTTGGAAGCGGCCGTGGGATACATGCTGGGGCGAGTTGGGGAACAGGCCGCGCGCTAGCGGTTAGGAAGAGACGTCGAATCCGATGACGACAACCGGAGCCAAACCGGCCGGAGTGACGGACGAGGCGCAGGCCGCGCGCGCCGTGCAGCAGATGTTCGATTCCATCGCGCCACGCTACGACTTGCTGAATCACGTGCTCTCGGCCAGCGTAGATCGGCTGTGGTGGTGGCAGACGGCGCGCAAATTCCGCGCGATCCTCGTCAATCCCAATGCGGCCGTGCTCGATGTTTGCTGCGGTACGGGCCACATGACACGGGCGCTTCTGAAAGGCCGGCCACGCGGGTCGCGGCCCATTTTCGCTGCTGATTTTGCGCGCGAGATGCTGAGCCGGGGAGCGCGCAGATTTGCGCCACGCAGTGCTGGCTCGCCCGCAGCTGTGGCGCTTGAAGCCGACGCGCTCCATTTGCCGCTCAAAGCCGCGTCGCTGGACTTGATTGTGACGGCGTTCGGGTTCAGGAATCTGGCCAACTATGAGGCGGGCCTGCATGAGTTCGCTCGCGTGCTGAAGCCTGGAGGACAGTTGGGCATCCTGGACTTCGGCGAGCCAGGCGGCCTGATGGGCAAAGTGTATGGCGTGTATTTCCGGCGCGTGCTGCCGACGATTGGGCGCATGATCAGCGGTCCCGCGCCCGCGGGCGGTGTCGGGCCGTATAGTTACCTGCCCGCTTCGGTCGCAAAGTTTCCGTTGCCCGCGGAGATGCTCGATCTGATGCGTGCATCGGGATACACCGATTGCGCGTGGCAGCCCTACACGTTTGGCATTGCCGGGTTGTACACCGGCGTGCGCAGCAAGGTAGGCTGAGAGCTGGATGACCACTACCGCTCAAAATCCGTCGGCCACAAACACGGTCGAGTTTTTCATCGCAAAGCGCCCCGTGTGGCGCTGCATTCCATGACAACTGCGGTTCATCCCGAGCCGGCCACGGATAATTTGCGATAGCACTCAAGAGGAAAGCCGATGATTGCCCACAGCGAATGGAAGCACGACAACGTTTTTGAAGGGATTGCGGAAAACAGCAACACCATTCTCTTTGACGCGGACCCCACGCACACACACGGACCCAGCCCGATGGAAGCGGTGCTGATGGCGCTGTGCAGTTGCACCAGCGTGGACGTGGTGTCGATCCTGAAAAAGAAGCGCCAGTCCCTCACGGGCTTTCGCGTCTCGGCCACGGCGAACCAAGCGGAAACGCCGCCGCGCGTGTTTACAAAAATCAAGCTCACGTACGCGGTGCGCGGAAAGCTGAGCCGCAAGGCGGTGGAGGACGCGGTGACGCTGTCAAAGAATACTTACTGCTCCGTGTCCAAGATGCTGGAGAAGACTGCGGCGATCGATTACGAGATTGTGTTTGTGGATGGTGAACCGGAGCCATGAAGACGCGGCGGGTGATGAATTTTTTCCAAGTCGCATTGCTGGTCATGCTGCTGGTGGCCATTGCACTGCTCTCGGCTATTACAACCATGCACTTTGCCATTCACGGGGCTGAGGTGCAGGTGCCTGCGTTGCAAGGTATGACGGTGGCTGACGCACGCAGCCAGACTGCGGGCCTCGGGCTCAACCTGGACGTGGATAATCGCTACTACTCGGGCGATGTGGCTGCGGGACATATTCTTACGCAATCGCCGCCCTCGGGAACGGTAGTGCGGCGCGAGTGGCGCGTGCGCGTGGCCGAGAGCCTGGGTCCGCAAAAAGTCGACGTGCCGGACACGGTGGGCAAAGACCAGCGCGTGGCGGCTCTGACGCTGCGGCGTGTGGGCCTGGAAGTAGGCGCTACCGTACAACTGCCGTGGAGCAGAGCCGCGGTGGGAACGGTGCTGGCGCAGGATCCGCCGGCTCATGCTCAGGGTATTTCGCGGCCCAGCGTCAACCTGCTGGTAGCGGCGGCAAACGACGAAGAGTCCGATGGCTTTGTGATGCCCGATCTGGTCGGTTTGCCTGTAGTAACCGCGCAGGTACAGTTGGCCAAGGTGGGCATTCAGACACAGACGCCGACGTATGTGCCTGTACCCGTAGCGCCCGTCGGAAGCGGAAACGCGCCGCCCCAGGACCCTGTGAAACCGGGATCGGTCATTGCACAAACACCCGCGGCCGGCTCCCGTGTATTTCAGAACGCGCCGGTAACCTTGACGGTGGCGCAGTGAAAGGTGCATGAAAATAGTCTTCAGTGGTTGGTTTTCAGCCGTTATGTGTTTGTGTAGCGTTCGAGTTTAGTGATACTGATACGGAGAGAAGACCCAATGGGATTGAGCGAAGATCTGGAGCGAGTGGCGCTGCAGGAGCGCGAACTGCTGCTACCACGGCTGGACGCGTGCGTCGCGTGGGAGCTAGGCGTGCGTCTGCGCACCATGGCTGAGGAGCGCGGACTTGCCGTAGTGATCGATGTGCGGCGGTTCGGGCAGCCGCTGTTTTATGCCGCGCTCGACGGCACAACGCCGGACAATGTGGAGTGGGTGCGGCGCAAGAGCAACGTAGTGGCGCGATTCCATCGCAGCTCGTATGCGGTAGGCCTGAAGCTGAAGGCCAAGAACGAAACGCTAGCCGAGCAGCAAGGCCTGCCCCTGGCCGACTACGCCACGCATGGCGGATCGTTTCCACTCAACGTAGAGGGCACAGGCGTCGTGGGCAGCGTCACCGTCTCCGGATTGCCGCAACGCGCAGATCACGAGTTGGCAGTCGAAGCACTGTGCGCTCTGTTGGGGCGCGACTACGCAGATCTCCGGCTTGTAGAGGAATCACTGCGCGGCTGACGGGTGATTCGGTGAGCCGCCTTCTCTGTCATCGGTCCTCTCAATCAACGCGACAAAGAAGCCGTCGGTGTTGAATGCACCGGGCAGCAGGCGGAGCGCGCCTTCCGGCGTAACTGCGGCTTGAATGCGCTTCGCGACCGCGGCCGCAAGAACAGATTGGCCGCGCAGGGATTCGATAGAATCATGGAGTGAAACCTGGCGGGCATTCGCAGTCTCGGCAAGCACCGCGGCAACCACTTGCTCGTTTTCTTCCGGTTCCAGCGAGCAGGTGGAATAGACAACGCGGCCACCGGGACGAATGGCGCGCAAAGCGCCGGTAAGAATCGCGTGCTGGCGCTCGGCCTGGCGTGCCATATCTTCCAGACGCAGGCGGTGCCGGATTTCCGGGTTGCGGCCCAGCGTGCCGGTTCCGCTGCATGGAACGTCGGCAAGGGCTAAGTCGAAAGCCGCGTCTTCCGTTAGTTGCGTAGCGTCGGCGAGGCGGCACTCAATGCAGCCGGCGTGCGTGGCCAAGCGCTGGCGCATTTGTTCAAGGCGCGGAGAGCTCGATTCGCACGCGACGATGCTGGCCTTTGGATTACGCTCGGCAAGGATCAGGGTTTTGCCGCCGGGGGCTGCGCAGGTGTCCAGAACCCTGCCGACATTTTTGAGCAGATTTGCGGCCGCAATTTCGCCCACCAGCTGTGAACCCTCGTCTTGTATGCGGACTTGGCCTTCTTGGAACACGGCCGTTGCAGCCACGTCTCCGGAGACAACCATGCGAGCGGAGGCGAGGATCTGGGCATGCTCAACAACGACGCCGGCCTGGCTGAGTTCGGATTCACGAGCGGGGCTGTCGAAGCGAAGGACGAGTGCGGGCTCGGTCTGGCCATGGCGGCAAATTGCGCGAGCAGCGGCGAGTCCGTAGAAACCGGCCCAGCGCTCCACCATCCAGGCGGGATGGGCCTCAGCAAGAGCGAGGTCGAGGCCGGCTGCGCTGTCTTCTGAAAGATTGGCCTGCGGCGGCGCAGCCAGTTTGCGAAGCACCGCGTTGACCATGGCAGAGGCGAAGCGGTAACCGGCTTGCTTGGCCAGTTCCACGCTCTCGTCAATGGCAGCGCGGGCAGGGATGCGGTCCATGTGCAGAATCTGAAATGCGCCCAGCCGCAACGCGACGCGGACCTCCGCATCGAGTTTAGCGTTGGGACGCGTCAACAGGGATTGAAGTTGATGGTCGAGCCGGATTTGCCAGCGGAGAACCCCGAGCACCAGCGCTGTAGCCAGGTTGCGGTCTTGAGGCGAAAGCGTGTTGACCGCTTTGCCGCGAAGCAGATCGTCGGAGTGCGCGTGGCCACGCTCGACGGCCAGGAGAGCATTAAACGCGGCCTTGCGAGCCAGAGAAATCTTGGCCGGTCGATTCTTCGGCGCAGTCTTCCGGGGGCCGAATTGCTGGGAAGAGGTCATGTGACCGGAGCCCCGAGTCGCGCACGGTCGGCGAGCTGGGTTCCGCGGAGGAATTCGGCGGCGGAGAGGCGCTTCTTGCCTTCGAGCTGGACTTCCAGCAATTCGAGCCAGGTATTAGCGGCGCAGCCTGCGTAGAGACGATGATTCTCGATGCGAATCTGACCGGGCTCGGCTGGTCCGGATTCCGCAAAGTCCATCGCGGCAATGCTAGACGATGCGACAACCGCCATCCGATGCACGATGAGCTTTTTGCCGTCGAGCGAAGTGAAGGCGCCGGGCCAGGGCTGAAAGCCGCGCCAGCGATTCAAAAGCTCGTGGGCCGTGCGGGCGGCAAAATCCATGCGGCCGTCTTCGCGGTCCAGAAGCGGAGCAAAGGTGGCTCCTTCATGATTTTGCGGCTGAGGATGAACGGTTCCCGCAGCCAGGCCGGCCAGCGTCTCCACCATCAGCGGCGCGCCGGAACGTGCGAGTAACTCGAAGAGTTCTACCGCGGTTTGGTTCGGGGCAATTTCGAGAGTCCGCTGCAGCAGAATGGGGCCGGTATCGAGACCTTCTTCAAGCAGCATTGTGGTATTGCCGGTAACGGCGTCGCCCATTGCCACGGCCCACTGGATGGGCGCAGCGCCGCGGTATTTCGGTAGCAGCGACCCGTGGAGATTGATGCAGCCGAACGGTGGCAGCGCGAGCATCCACGGCGGGACAATGCGCCCGTAGGCGACGACGATGATGGCGTCTGGAGCGAGCGCCTCAAGCTGAGCGCGAAACTCGGCGTTCGACCGAATCTTCTCGGGCTGCGTCACAGTCAGACCAGCGGCGAGTGCGGCCAGCTTGACTGGTGGCGCTGTCAGTTGCTGGGCACGGCCTACAGGGCGGTCCGGCTGCGAGACAACCAGTTGGACTTGATGGCCCGTCGCCAGCAGCGCTTCCAGCGTGGGCACGGCAAACGCAGGAGTACCACAGAAGACCAGCTTCATCGAGCGCCTCGCGCAGTCACCACTTGCCCTCGCGCTGCATTTTGCGAATCTTGCGCAGGTTCAAATCGCGCTTCAAGGCGCTCATGCGGAAGATGAACAACATGCCATCAAGATGGTCGATCTCATGCTGCATGCAGCGCGAGAGCAGGTCTTCGCCGTCCATCTCAAACCACTTGCCGTGAACGTCCTGCGCGCGGATGCGGACCTTCGCGGCGCGCACCACCTTCTCGCGGATATCCGGAAAGCTAAGGCAACCTTCTTCCTCATAGAGCCGGCCTGCGCTGGAAATTACCTCGGGGTTGATGAGGACCAGCTTGTCTTTTGGCTCCTTCCCCATGCTGAGGTCGATCACGGTGATCCGTTTGGAAACGCCAACCTGCGGCGCCGCGAGACCGATGCCCTGTGAGGCGTAGGTGGTCTCAAACAAGTCGGCGACAAACTTGCGCAACTCGGCGTTGAATTCGGTAACGGGCTCGCCGGGCTGCGACAGCACCGGCTCTGGATATTTAACGATCTTGAGAATCATTGCGGTGTTTTAAAGGCTCCGTTTCTGATTGATTCTTCATAGTTCCTAAGTTGCTGAATTTTTAATAACTCCGTATCTGTTCGATGTAGCCGCGGAAATTCCGTTGCATTTCGACCACCGAGTCGCCGCCGAACTTCTGCTGCGCAAGGCCTGCAACAGTCAGCGCCACCATGGCCTCGGCAGCCACGCCAGCGGCGGGCACCACGCAAATGTCGGAGCGTTCATAACTTGCGCTGGTCGTCTCGCGCGTGTCAAAGCGGACCGATTCAAGCGGCCGGCGCAGCGTAGAAATGGGCTTCAGATACCCGCGCACCACAATGTCTTCACCGTTCGAAACACCGCCCTCGATGCCGCCGGCGTTGTTTTGCGGACGGGTAAAGCGGGTCGGGTTGCCTGTATCCTCGCTGGCGTAGTGGATCGGATCGTGAACCCTAGAGCCGAACGATTCCGCAGCAGTGACGCCACGGCCGATTTCAACGGCTTTTACGGCCTGCAAGCTCATCACAGACCAGGCCAGCAGGCCGTCCAGCCGCTCGTCCCAGTTGGCGTATGTCCCCAAGCCGGCTGGCGCGCCATGCACAACCACTTCAAAGACACCGCCCACCGTATCTCCCGTGCGCGAAACCTCCTCGACCTCTTCTTTCATGCGCGCTTCCGTTGCAGCATCGACGCAACTGAGCATCACGTCGTCTTTGGCGGCGACGGCGACAATCTCTTCCCAGCGAGCCGCGCGGTCAAGCTCAACCCTACCTACGCGGATCACATGACTGAGCACTTCAATGCCCAGCATGCGCAAAAACAGCTTGGCCAGCGCCCCAGCAGCCACGCGGCCCGTGGACTCGCGCGCCGAGGCCCGTTCCAGCACGTAGCGTGCATCAGGAAAGTTGTATTTAAGCGCGCCGGCCAAGTCCGCATGGCCAGGCCGCGGCGAGGCAACGGCCTGATGCTTGGCCGGGTCACCGGCTTCGACGGGCAGCTTCTCTTCCCAGTTTTTCCAGTCGCGGTTCACGATCTCAATCGCAATGGGCGAGCCGATGGTCTTGCCGTGACGCACGCCGGAAAGAATGTGGGCCTTGTCGGTCTCAATCTTCATGCGTCCGCCGCGGCCATAGCCCTGTTGACGCCGCCACAGCTCGCGGTTCACGAATTCCAGATCGACAGGCACACCGGCCGGCAATCCGGAGATGAGCGCCGTGAGTGCTTCCCCGTGGGATTCCCCGGCAGTTGAAAAACGGATCATATTCTTTAGATTGTAAAGGGAAGGGGCACGAGGGAACAGCGATCAGGGAACAGGGCTCAGGAAAAACGCCCGGTTGAGACGTCCTTCCTCTCATGGAGTTGGTTGCCCGTTCCTGGCGCAGCCTTATCGCCAGAGTCGAGTTGATAGCGCAGCCGCTGTTCCCTGTTCCCTAACCCCTGTCCCCTGCCTTACGATGGAGCGCATGGCCTACTTCCTCTTCAAGACCGAGCCCGACGTCTACTCCTTCGACGATTTCCTCCGCGACAAGGAGACCGTGTGGGATGGCGTGACTAACCCCACCGCTGTGAAATATCTGCGCGAAATGAAGGCCGGGACCAAATGGATCTTCTATCACACAGGCGACGAGCGCACCGCCGTAGGCACCGGAACCGTGCTCAGCGTGGACCCCGCCAATCCCAAGATCCCTGTGGTGCGTGTGAAAGCCGGCCAGCGCCTCAAGCACCCCAAAACCCTGGCGGCAATCAAGGCAGAGCCTCTTTTTGCGCAGTCGCCGCTGGTGATTATCGGTCGGCTTTCCGTGGTGCCGTTGACGGAAGAGCAGTGGGACTGGCTATTGGCCTGAGGTTCAGCCGCTTCGCGCCAACATATCTCTGCTCTTCCGCCCTCGTAGCTGGAAACGATCACGCATGATGCTCGCCTGAGCAGCACGAGCCACTGGCTTTTGCCGGTTCGATATAGCTTTGTGTTGCATCGACAAAGTAGCCCTGGTCGTATTTGTCATGGTGGCGAACCCAGGCCATGGTAAAAGCCAAGCCATCCTCGTCGCGGCCCTTTGGCGCAAGATCAAGGAAGTTATACGCGCCAACCAGATGGTCCAGGCCGCGCGCAAAACTCGAGTACGTGTGAAAAATATCGCCGTTCGCGTCCTTGAAAAACACGCTCAGACCAGGACCTTCCTCGCTGGGAAATTCCGTGAGGTCGTAGTTGTAGCTCACCTTGCCCTTCGCTTGTTCTTCAGGCGTGAACGACACATGATAGTCGTAGTTGAAATCGCTGCCGTAGGACGACACCCAGTGGAAACGCCAGCCCATGCGCTTTTTGAAGGCTTCAATCTCCGCAATAGGCGCGCGCGAAATTGCCGCCAGGGTCACATCGCGATTGGCCAGATGAATGGCCGGACCATCGAAGTGGTCGGCCATGAACGAGCAGCTTGGGCACCCCGCGCTCCAGCCAGGACCCAGCATGAAGTGATAAACAATGAGCTGCCTGCGCCCGCCGAACAGATCGGCCAGCGCCACTTTGCCGCTGGGCCCGTCAAACATATATTGCTTTTCAACCTTCTCCCAGGGCAGCTCGCGGCGTTGCCGGCTCAACTCATCGCGCAGACGCGTGAATTCCTTTTCCTTGCCCAGAAATTCCTTGCGCGCGGCAAGCCACTCGGTTTGCGAAACAACTTTCGGACGTTCGACTTCTGTGATGCTGCTAGCCATGGTGATCCTCCTTTGTTGATTTGATGGTTGCAGGGGTGGTTGCGGGGATAGGTTTCGCGGCGCTGCCGGTTGCGGCTTTCTTGAGCACCAGCGCGGCGAGGCCCCCGGTGGAAACAGCGGCCGCAGCCACCCAAGCCGCGGTTGCCAGACAAAAGGGACACATAGAAACTCTCCTGTTCTGCGCGGTGACGCGCATCGTCCGCAAGCTTTTACCGGCCCTCTGCGTCTTTGCGGATTCGCTCCAGCATCCACGCCCAACCTTGTCCCACGCCACCCCGGTGCTCGTCCTGAATGAATCCAAGCGCCGTGTGCCGGAACGCGATCTTTGTCCCGCCGTCCACTTCCGTGAGCCGGTATTGCAGGTTGGAGACGAAAGGATACGAGGCAAACAGCGGGCCGGTAATTTCCAAGAGCATGGGCCGTTTGATGGCTTGCACATGGCCCCACAAATGACCGTTGTTGTCACCCAGGTCGCGATACCATCTCCCGCCTGGCCACGGTTCGATCTTCATCGGCAGAGGGTTGCCGTCATGGGTTTCGTTGCCGGGCCCCATCTGTTCAAGCAACGCGTCGAAAGTTATTTGCAGGGGCGCGTTCACATGAATTTCCTGGGCAATGTTCAAAGTCATACTCTCGATGCTCTGGGCCGCCTGGGTCATGGTTTTTTCCTCTGAGATCATGGTTTCTCCTTGAAGGCCGTCGGTTGGTCAAAACTGGAATTCAATTGGCTCGCCTTTTCTTCCGCCCGCTTCTTCACGTTCAACAACTGGCGCTGCCAGTAGCGCTCAAACGTGCCGGTCCATTCGTGCAGGGGCCGGATGGCCTCGGCGTCGGTGCGGTAGAACTTGTGGCGGCCATCGCAACGCACGCGCACCAAGCCCACACTGCGCAGCACGCGAAGATGCTTGGAGACAGAAGGCTGGTCAATGCGCAGAGACGTCACAATATCGCCGACCGGCCGCTCCGCGATTGCAAGATAGGTCAAAATCTCCCGCCTGCGCGGCTCGGCAATCGCATTAAAAGGATCAGAAGTTGTTGCGGCTCTCGGCATAGAAAATAAATACATTCCCATATAAGAATATGTCAAGAGAATTCTTTAGCGCTCGTCCTGCAATGATTTGAATTTTTCCAAGGATCGCTCGAAGCAGGAAGCTACGCCCGTAGTCAGAAGTACCTGAGTGCAAACTCTCTCAGAACGCCGCTAAAGGTAAATCGGGGTATTCCCGCGTCCAATGAGACACCGGAGAATACCCGGAATCGTGAACTACCAGCAAAGCTTACAGGCTGCGAGCAGCGAGTTTGCGGCGCGACCAGCCAGCCAAAACCACCAGTCCCGAACCCAGCATCAGCAGGCTGGAGGGCTCCGGAACCGGCGAAGCCGACGTGATTGCCACGTTATCGAGCAGCGAGCCGATGTTAGAAGTGGAGGGGTCTGAAGTGTCCGTGAAGCCCAGGTAAACCGTCTCGGAAGTAGGAGCGGTGAAGACGAAAGTCACCAAACCGTCGGTCCCCGCGGCGCCATTACTCGCGAGAGCGAAGCTTGCATCGTACAAGGAGGTCAGATCACCGGCCGGCCCAAGGGTCACCAGGGTCGAAGTGGTGAGCCCGCGTTGTGAGCCAACCAGGTCGAAAGAAAGGTCGTAGGTTTGCCCAGCAGTCAACGCGATACCCCCCGACTGCAGCTGGCCAAAAGGATTGCCGCCACTGCCACCCAGGTCAATCGCATTGCCAGACTCCGGCGCAACCACCAACCCCGGAAAGAATCCGGGACCAACAACGTCCACATTGGTGCCGTTGATGGCGGTGAACGCTCCCACCGAAGTGACGGTGGGGGATGGCGTCAGTTCGTTAAAATTCTCGTTGAAAATTGTGCCGGCATACAACGATGTGCTGGCAAACAAGAGCGCTGCGGCCGCAACGGGCAATGCAAACTTCTTCATGATGATTCTCCGTTTCGACTGAAAAGTTTTTTCTTCTTCAAGGATACTCAAGAGGGGAGATGGGGATCCGGTTCAGGGCCGGCGAGATGAATTATGCAATTCCAGGTCCAATATCAAGCTGTTTGCAATGTGCGAAAACCAGCTGGATCTTCTCACGGATATGCAGTAGTTTGCTCAGGAAAATGGGAAAATATTGCCATTTTTTTCGAATGGAGAAAACCTTTCGTCCGTCGCAATCCCATTTAGCCAAAATAGCCGAATGCGGCGGAGCTAAATTCCGGCGTCCGCCGGCCCTACTCGTTCCCCTCCGTCAGCCACCGCCTGGTATTCAGCAACTGCCTATTATCCAACGCCCAAACTTTGTTGGTCAGCTCATTCGGCCCCTTGCCTTCCCGGGCGGACTTATCGAATTCTGACGACACGGTCTGCATCTTGGCATCCAGATCGTCGATGAAGTTCAAGACCAGCGCTTCGGGAATCATGGGTAACTTGGGAGAGCCAAACTCGAGCTTGCCGTGATGAGAAAGAATCATGTGCAGCACCAGCGTCTTCAGTTTGGGCGGAAAATCGGGCAGGCTGTCGATGGTGCGTTCCGCCAGAGCTGCGCCAATCTGGATATGCCCCAACAACATGCCTTCGATGGTGTACTCGAAGCCGATCTCCCAACTCAGTTCGCGCACCTTGCCGATGTCGTGAAGAATGACGCCGGTAAGCAGCAGGTCGCGGTCAATCAGCGGGTAATGCGGAGCCACGCGGTCGGCGAGCGTGCATAGGCTAATCACGTGCTCCAGCAAACCGCCCAGCCAAGCGTGATGAAGCTGCTTGGCGGCAGGCGCTTCGCGATAGGCGACAGCGAGGGCCGGGTCATTCACGAGCGTCGTGAGCAACAATTTCAAGTGTGGGTTGGCAAGGCTATCGACGAAACCGAGAAGCTTTTCCCACAGCGCGGCCACGTCATAGGTGGTGGAGGGCAGCATGTCTGTCTTATCCACTTCACTCGCCTGCGCCAGACGCAACTGGTCGATCTTCATCTGCAGCCGGTCGTCGAAGCGTGAGGCGCAGCCGCGAGCCTTCACGATGTCGCCGCGATCGAAATCTTTGGCGATCCGCGGGTCGCCGAGTTCCCACACGCGGCCTTCGAGCTGGCCCGTCTTATCGCCTAAAACTAGGCTCAGATAAGCCTTATTGGTCTTGGTTGTACGATGCTGCTTGGCCAAAACCAGAAAAAATCCATCGAAGAGCTTGCCTTCGTCAAAGTTAGCCAGATCGGCGATATAAATGTCTTTCATCCTGCGGGACAGCATACAGCAAGCAGGAGAGCTGCACCAAGACCAGCCAGGACTCAAACCAGCCGGAACCTAAACAAGCCAGGCTCATGCGAAAATGCCCTCAGCGCAAGAATGCTCTCAGCGGAGAAACGGCCTTGGCGGAGAATGCGGCGGAGGTTGTGGTTCGGCTCATCGAGCCATGCGATGCCCAGCAAGTGAGCCTGCTGAGCGAGCAGCTTGGCTACCAGCGCACACCGGAAGAGGTACTGGCCTGGATCGAGCGCCTCGGGCCGGACTGCGACAACCAGGCTGCATTCGTTGCCTGCCTGGGCTCGGAAATCGCCGGCTGGATCGAGGTGTCCATCGAACACCGTCTGCAATCGCCCCCATCGGCGCTCATTGGGGGCTTGGTGGTGAAAGACGGTCTGCGCGGAAAAGGGATTGGCCGCAGGCTCTGCGAGCGAGCGGAAGCCTGGAGTTGGGAACAGAAAGTGAGCAGGCTCCGCGTGACCTCACGCAGCACGCGCCCAGGGGCGCACCGTTTCTACTTGAGAGACGGCTATCGCGAGGTGAAGACCTCCCTGGTCTTTGAAAAAGACGCACCTGAAGAATCTTAGCTTCGCAGTTGCGATCTTCCCCGCCTCATCCGGCCCAACAAGCCGGCCCTGGAAGTTGCATTCCAAGACCGCCGAAGAGTTGATTTCAGATTGGTTCGTTTGTCGCGCTATCGCTGTGGGGTTGAAGCGGGCGCTTGAGGCGCAGGAGCCGCCGGAGCTGACGGCGTTTCGGTCGAACTCGGCGCCGGGGTTGCAGGCCTCTTCTTCTCGTCGGTCATGCGCGTCTTTTCGCCGGAGGTGGTCTTCTTTTTCTTCTTCTTAGCTGACGTAT
Source organism: Occallatibacter sp. (assembly GCA_036489415.1). Classification (GTDB taxonomy): domain Bacteria; phylum Acidobacteriota; class Terriglobia; order Terriglobales; family Acidobacteriaceae; genus Telmatobacter. Next base: position 117,349 of record DASXFS010000018.1, read on the forward strand.
CGCCGTCCAGTCCCAGGGGAGCGGCCTGCTGCTGGCGGTCGGCAATTTCGGCAGCATCCGGCGGTGGAGGAGCGTCCGAGTCCTGCTGCGCGCCCTTGGCCTTCTTATTTTTCTTTTCTTCCTTGGCGCGCGCGCTGAAGCGGGTCTTCTGGGTTGGCCTGGTGGCATCCAGCGGATTGACCGGCTCGGCCTCGGCATTTGCGGACGGTGCAACTGCGCCGGCATCCTCAGTTGCGGTAGAAGGCGCGGCGGGGAGCGTCTTGGTAGGCGCCTGACCAAAGCGAATCTTTTCCTTCTTGCCCGGCTTCTCTACCGTCAAGCTGGCATTCTTTTTGGTCGCGGCAGTTTGATCGGCAGGAGCTGCGGCCTGTCCGGATTTCTGCCGGAAGGGGCGCGTTGTTTCGCGGAAGCGGGTACGCTCAACCTTTTTCTTTTTCTTGAGCGTAGGCGGCGTATAGACGCTGTTGGTAAGCGTCACCTGCTTGGCGCTGGCGCCGGTATCCTCATAGCCGGGTTTGATGTTGATGTAGGCTTCCTCGCGCATCTGCGTAAGGTACTCGCGCATGGCCGGCTCCATGCGGCTGAAATAGTAATTCTGCTCCACATCCGACTCGACGTCTTTGAATGCGGGAACGCCCCCAGGATTGTGCTGGTCGACCTTGAAAATGATGTAGCCCTGCTTGGTGCGGATGGGGTCGGTGTATTGGCCGGACTTAAGGGCAAAGGTCGCGTCTTCAAAAACCTTGGCGCCCAGCTCGCCACGGCGGAATGTGCCAAAGGCCCCGCCATCGGCAGCCGTGGTACCGTCGCTGAAAGATTTAGCCAGTTGGCTGAAGTTACCGCCGGCGTGCAGCTTGGCCTCAATGTCGTCGGCCTTGGCTTTGCCCGCCGCCACCTTCGCGGCATCGTCGGGGTCGGAGCCGGTGGAAACCAGAATCTCGCTCAACTGCACGCTTTCCGGCTTCGCGTATTCCTGCTTGTGGGCTTCAAAGTAGCGCTCTACCTCGCCCGGCGTAAACTGAATCTTGCGGCCCACTTCCTCGCGCATCACCTCCTGGGTGATGATCTGGTTGCGGATATTGGCCTTGAAGTCCTCATAGGAGTAGCCCTGCTCCTTGGCCGCTTTTTCCAGGTCCTCCATGGTGGCCAGGTTGTACTGCTTGCGAATCTCGTCCAGCCGCTTGATCAGGTCCGTCTCGCCGTCGATGCCCAGTTCCTTACCCTTCGAGAGCCAGAGCTGCTGGTCAATCAGGGAACGCAGCAAGTCTCTATGCCCTTCGGATATCTGCTGCATGGTGGCGCCGTGCTGCTTGGCTTCCTGGTCGGCTTCCTTCATGGCGCGATCGTAATCGGACTGCGTAATGATCCGGTCGTTCACGTGGGCCACGATATCCTCGACGGTGACGCCGCCGTAAGGGCTCTGCTGCACGGCAGCACGGGTCTGCGCCAGGGCGGAACTTGCGAGCAGCGCCGTGCCAAACACGAAAGCCGCGGGAATGCGAAGGAATCTTAGGGTCATAGGTTAGGACACTGCACGGAGCAAAACACGTCTGCCCCTGATGTATAGACGTGATTGTAAATGGCTGGGCAGCAGGAGCGCGATGGTTGACGCGATTCCCTGCAAATTCAGGGCAGAAATCCGGGTAGAAACGGAGCAACTTCACCCGGATTCGAAATTTTCGCTCCGGGGAAGCGCCAGCCCGGTCTCGTCCGCTTGAATGACGTCGATCCAACTGCCCGCGGCTACCGTAAGACCAAAGCCGCCGTCAAACATCAGAGTGCTATACTTTAGCCCTAAGACTGCCGTTCCAGGCCTGTTTTTCGCCCGCCTGCCGCATCCGCAGTCCGGAGGTTCTCCCAGCCTATGACTCCCCGCGCACGCCGCGCACTTTTCACCGTGGTTCTCTTTTTCGCCGTCTGCGCCGTCGTCGGCAGCATGATGCAGCGCCGCGTGGGCGCGCAGTCCTCTGAAGACGAGAGCCAGCTTCGCGATAGCCTGAAGTCATTTACCAATGTGTACGCGCTGGTGGAGCAGAACTACGCCGAGCCCATCCAGGGCGACAAGGCCGACGCGGCCATATACGACGGGGCGATTCCGGGAATGCTGCGCGTGCTCGACCCGCACTCTAACTTCTACGATCCCAAGGCCTACGCCAAAATGCGCGAGGATCAGCATGGCCGCTATTTCGGCGTGGGCATGACCATCCAGCAGGCGTACGGCGGCGGCAAGGTATACGTCGTGTTTCCCATGGAGGGCGGCCCGGCGTTCAAGGCCGGCATTCATCCCGGCGACGTGATCTCGGCAATCGACGGCAAGACCGCGGATGGGATGACATCGGATCAGGTGGCCAAGACACTGAAAGGGCCCAAGGGCACGCCCGTACAGGTGAGCATGACCCGCGAGGGCCAGTCCAAGCCGCTGGTCTTCCCCTTGGTGCGCGATGAAATTCCCAACCCCTCCGTGGACCTCAAGTATGAGATCCGCCCAGGGATCGGCTACATCCACCTGAAGCAGTTCCAGGAAACCACGGCACAGGAAGTGATTGAAGCCATTGACGGTTTTCCCAACCTGAAGGGCCTGGTGTTTGACCTGCGCGACAATCCCGGCGGCCTGCTGAGCCAGGCGGTGGAAGTGTGCGACCACCTGCTGGCCAAAGGACAGACCATCGTTTCTCAGCGCGGGCGCGCTTATCCGGACCAGAACTACACGGCAACGCACGGCAACGACGGCAAAACGTTTCCCATCGTTGTATTGGTGGACCGTGGCACGGCCTCGGCTGCCGAGATCGTAAGCGGCGCGCTGCAGGATCACGACCGGGCGCTGATCGTGGGCCAGACCACATTCGGCAAAGGGCTGGTGCAGACCGTCTATAACCTGAGCGAGAACACTGGACTCGCGTTGACCACCTACCACTACTACACGCCGTCGGGACGGCTCATCCAGCGCAACTACACAGGCGTTTCGCTCTACGACTACTACTACAACCACGCCGGAGCGCTGCCCCCGAACAAGACCAACCAGGAGGTCAAGCTGACCGACTCAGGGCGTACCGTCTACGGCGGCGGCGGCATTACCCCAGACGAGAAGATTGAGCCGCCCAAGGCCGACCACTTCCAGGAGACGCTGATCTACAAGGACGTTTTCTTCCACTTCGCGCCGGTCTACCTGTCCAATCGCACCGTGGATAAGAACTTTCAGGTGGACGACGCGGTGATGACTGAGTTCAAGCAGTACCTGACCAACCAGAACATTGCCTGGACACAGGCCGATCTGGATGGAGTGAGCGACTGGCTCAAGGAAAGCATCAAGAGCGGCATCGATACCATTCAATTTGGAGAAACGGACGGCCTGCGCGTGCGCGCCGACTGGGACCCGATGATCCAAAAAGCGCTGACCTTCCTGCCCGAGGCACAGGCTCTGGAAGACAACGCGCACAAGGTGCTGACGCAGAAGGCACAGGCGCGCAACGACGGGCCACAGGGCGTGCCGCTGCAGCCTTAATCACCGACTGCCTTTCATTCTGTTTGTTGGAACAAGAGGCTATCCCCGCGCGGGGATGGCCTCAAGATTTGGTGCGAACCCACCCTTTTCGGTGGGGAATTGTTTTTGGTCGTCCAACAGCCTGCCGTCAAGTCCTGCAGGAACAGAGGTGTCATCGCAAACGGGCCGATGCAGAGCAGCCTGATTGGCGGGTGCCCATCTATTGAGCGCAAGAAAACGCCGCCCATTTCCAGGCGGCGTTTTCTTCAATTTCAAAGTTAGGAATCAGTTGCTTTCCTTGGAGTCAATCCTCATTCCATAGAATGATCGATGCACGAAGAACACCGACACCAGGAAGAATACGACGGCCAGTCACTCACTTCCCCACCACGCTCGCAGCTGGCGCCAGCACCAATTGCTGTTGATCACTCGTCGCAATCTTCTGGTAGTAGTCTCGCAAGGCCGGATATTCCTTGGGATCGAGCAATACAAAGACGCGGGCAAAGATGTGTTTGATATCGAAGGTGCCTGTTCCCGGTGTCGTCTTTACCACCAGCGCCGCGTGAGCCGGCCATGGCAATTGCGCTGCTGATGGCGAGCTCTCCACGGAAAACCCAGCCGGCAAGCGGTAAACAACGTCGTCAATCACTTGCTCCGCATAGTGCAGATCGACCGCAAACTCGCGCTTCTCCTCCGCCACAAACTGGGTATGCGGACCTGTCGAGAAGAAGAATCCAGGGAGCATCATCCGCTTGCCCGTCGCCGTCCCCAATTGGCCCGACACATTGACCGTCGCGGAGAGATAGCCTGCTGAAGTATCGATTCCCTGAAAGCCCGAAACCTCGCCGGAGATCCCCTGCGGCAACACTTCGCGCAGAGATTCATTGAATTGCTTTTTAACTTCGTCTGGATCTGTAGTCAGATTCAGTTGCCGCCAATAGAGCGCGGCCGGCCCGTTGATCAAAATCTTCACTGTGCCAGTCATTCCGCCCTGTGCGTCGAGCGTCAGGTCAGCAGCGTGTGCCGTAACGGAATCTTTCATCCCATTCGGCGGTGTATACATCGGCCCCTTGGCACTCTCTTCTAGTCCGCCAGCCATAATGTGCGTCCAGTGCAGTTGTCCAAACGGGCAAAGTTTTTCGCCGGGATCGAGATCGATATCCTTCCCGTCGATATGCAGGACCACCAGCAGCGAGTCGAGCTGGTCAAGCGAGAGATAATTTGCGTCGAAGATGCGCTCGTTGCGATCGGCCACTTTGAATCCATCCGCCTGCAGCCCCGCGGCGCGCGCCAGCGCCAGGTAGAGCGCGGCAATTTCGTTGCCTGAGCCGCTCTTCTCGTTCCAAACATCCTGGGCCTTCTTCAGTTCCCTCTTCATGTGCAACTGCTTCCGCTCTGGCTCATTCTTGGCTCGGGAGAAGTCTGTGTTATTCAACGCCTGTACCGCGTCGTAGAGCTTGCGTGCCTTGGTCTCGGGAGTCTCTGCGCCAGCAGTGAGCTGATTTGCCGCGTCGTGAATTGTCGAAGTCTGCGTCGCGTACTGGTCCAGTTGCCTGGACCACCGCTTCAGTTCGTTGTCCCAATACACAACCGGGTCGGGGTAAGGCGTGTGGAAAAATCGCACCCGGTAGAGAAAACTGCCCTGTGGCGGCGCGTTCGCCTCTTTCACAATGGCAGGCACATCCTGAATGTCGAGGGTGTAGTCTCCATTGCTGCTCTGGATCGTGTGGAATCCGCTGGGAAGGCGTTCTGTGAAGAGTAGGAAGTGGGTCCGCTCCCCGTCGACGTAGTAGTCGAGTTGACTGTCTCCACTCGTTGGCACAATGCTCGAGTGCGGGTTCCAATAGAAATGCTCCTTGTGGACGTAGATCGGCTGTTGAACCTCCCATTCTGGCGTCGAACCGGCCAGCATGCCGGAGAGGACTTGCTCTTGATCTTCCAAGACGCCGGAAACCGTTCCGCCAGTCAGAGGTATTGTCCATCTGTACTCCAGAATGCTGCCAACCTCGACGCTGGGCATGTTGAAAACCGCTGCCTTGTAATTGCTGTTCGTCGTCTTGAAGACCAGCAGGTCGCTCACCTTCCCAACCAGCGGAATCACCGTTCCATCGGCGTGGATCGTCCGGCCTTCAATAATTGGCGACTCGCTACCGCTGCCATCGTAAGGGACCTCGACCGTTCCCCACTCTTTGCCGAGTTCGGTGAGGACTTTGATACGGGCGTAAAGGCTGATGTAGTGGTTTCGGTTGTTCGTGGTCTCCTCTCGATACAGAAAGACAGCCGGAGCTCCCGGAGCTTTCGGGTCCGAGGTCATATGCAACTCTTCTTTTGTGGGTTCCTGAAATTTCTGGGTCACACCCGTCAGCGGCATCGCCACCGCAGCCAACGCTAGCAGTCCACTTGCGTACACATGAATTCGCATGAATCAGTCCTCGACACACGTCTAACCACGCACGTCATTCCTCTAACGAGGGGCTCAAACTGTCTATTTTGATTGCGCCCGTAATCATACCATTCGACGGAGCACTGACAAAATACAAAACGCCAATCGTCCCCAGACGAAACACGCATGGGGGTGATTGGCGTTTCATGAGTCTGTCCATTGGACGATGCAGGCACTTGAGCTCCGGCATCGCTAAATCAGCGGTGACAACCGGAGCTCAACTTACAAGACAGGAATCAGTTACCTTGTTTGGAGTCGATCCTCATTCCATAAAACGATCGATACACGAAGAACACCGACACCAGGAAGAATACGACTGCCAGCGTGTGTGTGAGTCGGGGATTGTCCGCGCCGAGCGTCACTGCAAGCTCGACAGCAAGTAATCCGAACAAGGTCGTGAACTTGATAACCGGGTTCAATGCCACCGACGAGGTGTCTTTGAACGGATCGCCGACGGTGTCTCCGATCACCGTCGCGTCGTGTAAAGGTGTCCCTTTCTGTTTCAGGTCGACCTCTACGATCTTCTTTGCGTTGTCCCACGCGCCGCCGGCATTCGCCATGAAGATCGCCTGGTACAAGCCGAAGATCGCAATCGAGATCAGATAGCCGATAAAGAAGAACGGCTCAACGAACGCGAATGCGAGGGTAGCGAAGAAGACGGCCAGAAAGATGATGAACATACCCTTCTGCGCGTACTTCGTGCAGATTTCCACCACCTTCTTGCTGTCGCTGACCGACGCCTTCTCCACGCCTTCCAGTTTGATATTCGCCTTGATGAACTCGACCGCGCGGTAAGCGCCCGTGGTGACCGCCTGCGTGGAAGCGCCCGTGAACCAGTAAATCATTGCCCCACCGGTGATCAGTCCGAGCAGGAATGGCGCGTGCAGCAGAGAGAGCTTCTGTACGTCATGGGTCAGTCCGTCGGTCAGCGCCATGATGATCGAGAAAATCATGGTGGTTGCGCCCACCACGGCGGTGCCGATTAGCACCGGCTTCGCCGAAGCCTTGAATGTGTTGCCCGCTCCATCGTTCGCTTCGAGCAGGTGCTTTGCGCGTTCAAACTTCACGTCGAAGCCGTAGTCCTTCTTCAACTCGGCCTCGATGTCGGGCACATTTTCGATCAGCGACAGCTCGTAGACGGATTGAGCATTGTCGGTAACCGGCCCGTAGGAATCCACGGCAATCGTCACCGGTCCCATGCCCAGGAAGCCGAACGCGACCAGGCCAAATGCGAAGACCGCCGGAGCGAGCATCAGCTCTGCCATCGACTGACCCGTGCTAAAGAAATAGCCCATTCCCATGAGCGAGACCATGCACAATCCCAGCCAGTAGGCCGAAAAATTGCCGGCTACGAATCCCGACAGTATCCCCAGGGAAGCTCCGCCTTCCTGCGCTGATTTAACAACCTCCTTCACGTGGCTCGATTTGGTGGAAGTAAAAACCTTGACCAGTTCGGGAATGATCGCGCCCGCCAAGGTTCCGCACGAGATGATGGAAGCCAGCTTCCACCAGAGCGTTCCGTCACCGAGAGTGGGAATGATCAGGTAAGTGACGATGTAGGTCAGGACAATTGAAAGGATGGACGTGATCCAGACCAGCGAGGTCAATGGCGTCTCAAAGTCCATTTCGTCGGAGTTGGCGTACTTCGCATGAGCGATTGCACCATTGAGAAAGTACGCACCCGCGCTCGAGACCAGCATGGCCACGCGCATGACGAAGATCCACACCAGCAGTTGCACTTGCGTCGTCGGGCTCTTGACCGCCAGCAAGATGAATGCGATCAAAGCCACGCCGGTCACGCCGTAGGTTTCAAAACCGTCGGCGCTCGGGCCCACGGAGTCGCCCGCGTTGTCGCCCGTGCAGTCTGCAATGACACCGGGGTTGCGCGCATCGTCTTCCTTGATCTTGAATACGATCTTCATCAGGTCGGAGCCAATGTCGGCGATCTTAGTAAAGATGCCACCGGCAATACGCAAGGCCGCGGCACCCAGGCTTTCACCAATCGCGAAGCCAATGAAGCATGGACCCGCATAATCGCGCGGGATGAACAAAAGGATGACGAGCATCATGAGCAGCTCAATCGAGATCAGCAACATGCCGATGCTCATGCCGGCCTTCAGGGGAATCGCAAAGAGTTTATACGGTTTGCCTGTCAATCCCGCGAATGCCGTCCGTGAGTTCGCAAATGTGTTTACGCGAATCCCGAACCACGCCACCCCATAGCTGCCCGCGATGCCGATGAGGGAAAACAACAAAATGATCGGCAACGTAACCGCAATCGATTTTCCCGGCACCGGCGCCAGATAGCCGAAATACAGCGCGATAATGATCGCGATGAAAGCCCAGAGCAGAAGAATGAACTTGCCCTGCGTCACCAGATACGTTTTGCACGTCTCATAGATCAGTTCGGAAATTTCGAGCATCGTGCGATGAACCGGCAGGTTCTTCAACTGCACATAGATCGTCAGCCCAAACAACATGCCGCCGACGCAGAAGAGCAATCCCCAGGTCAGAAGTGCATGTCCGCTCATTCCGAAAAAACTCACAGACGACAAATCCGGCAGCACTAGGTTGGCTTCGCCTCCGCCCGCGTGTTCTGGCTGCGCGTAAGCGAATGTGGGAAGCAGCAGGCTCAGAAGCAGGCCCAGCATGGCCGTCACAGCCTTCGACCGGCGCTTCAGAAACGTCCCTGCGTCTTCTTTGATGGCTGCGGCAATCTGTCGCATTGTCGCTGTTCCGGTATCGGAGCCGATAACCTGGCGCGCGAAGATAAAGGCCACAACGAGCGAAAGTACGCTCCCGGACAGAAAAAATTCCACGCAATTGGTTACAGTCACAAGTCCTCCCGAACTTAGTTTTGAAGCTCGATTACGAATGACCCCAGAAAACGCGGCCTTGCGGACGCCGGGGCCAAGTCTCCGGAAGCCTATCATCCGTATTGCCCGCTGTCGAGTGATTGCAACCACAAGATTTTCCTGGCCCAGTTTCCACCCCGTCAAGGCCGCCCCGAGCGGGCCTTAGGGCGCAGTTTTGACCTCAGGCGCAGGCCTGTGAAAGGACGGCAACTCATATTTCTTCAATTACCGGCTCGTGACTTGACGGCAATCAGCCGCCAACTATTCCAGCGGAATGTCGAACTTGTCTTCGGGAAACCGAATGCGCAGATTCTCGTCCGCGGGATCGTAGACCTGTTCATCCGGCCATGGGTGCAACTTGAATAGCACCAGCACGTTCCGCTTGCTGTCGTCGAAGGCGCGGAAACTGGCCACCTGCTCGACGGAATAGTGGCTATGCAGGTCTTCAAGAGCGCCGGCGTCGAGCTGGTTCCAGCAGGCGTACCAGCCAGGCTGATAGTAGGCCAGCTTCGTGGCCAGGTCTGACATTGCCGGATTGGGCGCAATGAACATGTCATTCAGCGCTGGCAGGTGCGAGACCAGCGTGATCTCGTCACCGCTGATCGAGACCAGCAGCCGCTTACCGTTGGGATGCTCATCGATATAGCGCGTCAAATGCTCGGCAGCATCCACAAACGTATACTCCGGATGCATGGCATAGCTCAGCATACCCGCGCCGTTGATTCCCACAGCGACCGCGGCCAGTCCCAGAACCATCCAGCCCAGCCAGCGCGCCGCGCCGCCAGTTCTCTGCCCGCCATTGAGCCGCCACCCGGCCGCATCCGTTTCCCCTAGCAACGCATTTGCCCCTTGCGCCAACACAAAAAAACTGAAGAAAGCCACCACGGCAAAGTAGCGCGGCTGCGGATGATCCTGGTAGGTCATGAAGAAAATGGTCCCGGCCACAGCCAGTACAGAGGCCCCGAACACCGGGTCGTACAGCAACCGGCGTCCGCCGGTGCTGCGCCATGCCAGCGCCGTTCCAACCACCACCAGTCCGGCCAGCGGAATCAGAATGTGGTCCACCCAAAGCCCGCCGTGAAGAGACCACCAAAGGCTGATCAACGGCCAGTAAAACTGCTTCGGCCGGATGTACTGGTTCACAAAGAAAAAATACTTGTAATCCGGAAAAAGCCCCCACCGGAGAACCAACGCCATCCACAGTCCGTAGCTCGCGGCCGAGACGCCGGCAGCGGCGGCCACGCAGCGCAAAATCAGTTTTCGGCCAAGCGGACCGAGCCCGCCCCGCGGCAATCCCAGCGCCATTCTGCGGCTGCGCCAGAGCGGCAGCACCATCGCCCAGCCCAGTGCAGGCAACAAAAAGATTGCGGTCGTCTTGGTCAGCAGCATCGCCGTGAACAGCATCCCGATGCCCGCTGAAACCCACACAGGACGGCGAAACCCCGGCAGCCGGACGGCGAGATTCAACGCTCCCAGCGTCAACGCCGTCAGCAGCGGTTCCAGAATGGCCAACCGGCTGAAGCAATAAAGAAAAGGGTTGGTCACGATCAGCGTCACCGCCAGCAGCGCCATCCACCGCGGTCCCCGTGTCCTCAGCAGCAGATAACTCAACAGCAGGTTGGCAAAAAAGAACGCAACTGCCAATCCCCGCGCCGCCTGCACCGTAACTCCCGTGACGAAGAACAGCACCCATTCCAGAAACGGCCACACCGGCAAAGCCACCGCCGGATTGAAGTCCCCCGGCAAATACCAGTTTCCAAACAGATGCGCCCGCATGGCCGCGTTGCCGTACCACCCCTCATCCGTGTACTTGGCCCAGTCCATGATCCACGGCGAATGGTTGGGGAAATCGGCGCGCAGATGCAGTGCATGAAGCACCGCGAAGGCGCCAATCAAAACCACCCAGACAGCGTAACACCAACGTTTGGACGACAGCATCAACGGCCAGTTCTCCGCAATGGAAACTCTTGCTTTATTGGTTGTGTCTTGCGCAGGTTATATCGTGCTTCGCGAGGCGGCACAGTGCTTGGTACCTTAAAGAAAAAACACGCCTCCAACAGACTCACCGAGTATACCGTTTTCCATGCCCGTACCCGCCTTTGCGCGTCGTGAAACGGCGTATGTATTATGTGGATGTCCTGAACAACCTAAAAGTCCGTGAGGGAGATCGACATCAAACGCTCAATCTGCACGTTGACGCTTTTGGCTTCATGCTCGTCCGCCATCCTCTGCCAAAACCAGATTCCCGCCGCTGCGTGGCGCATCCCCATCGGCACAGCGCCCTCGAACCCCGGCGCGCAGCGCACTGAACTGCACGGCGTGAATATCGATGACGGTTACTGGCAGGGCGCGCCGGTGGGCGGCTTCGGCGCTGGAACCTTCTCGCGCACTGAGCGCGGCCACTTCGAGCGCTGGCACATCAAGACCGGCACGCACAAATACGAAGACGTGCCCACCAACCAGTTCGCCGTCTTCGCGCAGCCTGAAGGCGGAGCGCCAGTCTCGATGGCCCTCGCCGTTGGCAAGCCGCAGAATGGCGCCCTGAGCAGTTGGAACTGGAACTATCCCGCAGGCGACGGCCAGTATGCCGCTCTTTATCCCAAAAGCTGGTTCGCTTACGGAACCAAGGCGCTTCCGGTAAAACTTACCGTCGAGCAGTTCTCGCCCGTTCTCCCCAACAACTACAAGGAAACCAGTTATCCGGTCGCAGTCTATCGCTGGACCGCGGAGAATCCCTCCTCGAAGCCCGTAACGGTCTCCATTCTTTTCTCGTGGACCAATATGGTGGGCTGGTTCCGCGACCAGTCACGCAACTTTGACAACGCGTCCAACCAGCAGAACTTCAATCGTTTTGTAACGGAAAATGTAAGTGGCGCAGCAGGAAGCGGAACCATGTCCGGCATCGTCTTCGACCGTCTGCGCCAGGGCTCCGTTCAGGAGGAGTGGGATGGCCAGTTCGCCATTGCCACGCTGCCCGGCGACGGCGCTGAAGTCACCTATCTGGCCACATATCCGGTCGCGTCGGACGGCTCCGAGGTGTGGAAGCCGTTCTCGAAAGATGGCCGCCTGCCCAACATCGCGCAGCCCGTCGCCTCCAGCGGCGACGCATTTGCCGGCGCATTCACGGTGCGCTTCACGCTCGCTCCGCATGAGAAGCGCCTTGTCCCCATGGCCCTCAGTTGGGACTTGCCCGTCGTTCAATTCGGCGGCGGCCGCAAATGGGATCGTCATTACACGCGCTTCTTCGGCACGGAAGGCACCCACGCCTGGGAGATTGCCCGCACCGCTCTTGAGCATCACGAAGAATGGAGCCAGGCCATCGACGCCTGGCAGAAGCCGATCATTACGGATGAAAAAAAGCCGCAGTGGTATCGCGCCGAATTGTTCAACGAGCTCTACTATCTGGCCGACGGTGGAACACTCTGGGGGCACGAGCGCGCTGCGTCCGGAGACAATACCGCACCCACTGCCAACGACAGCTTCACTTACATGGAGTGCTTCGACTATCCGTTCTACGGTAGCCTCGATGTGCGCTTCTACGGATCGTTTTCCCTGCTCCGATTCTGGCCGGAGATTGAGAAGCAGGAGATGCGCGAGTACACCGCAACCATTCCTGAGTCCAATCCGCAGCACTACATCTGGGGCTGGAAATCTACTCGCGAAAATCGACTCATCGAGTACACGCGCAAAGTGCCCGGCGCTGCCCCGCATGACCTTGGCTCTCCCGGCGAAGACCCGGTCATCAACCCCAACCAGTACAACTATCAAGATGTGTCGAACTGGCGCGATCTGAATTCAAAATATGTGCTCATGATCTGGCGCGACTACGTGCTCACCGGCGCCAATGACGATGCGTTCCTCCGTTCCAGTTGGACAGCCGTGAAACAAGCCATGGAGCACCTGAAACAGTACGACACCGATGGCGACGGTCTGATTGAAAACGGCGGTTTCCCTGATCAGACCTACGACGACTGGATCGCCACCGGCGAAAGCGCCTACACCGGGAGCTTGTATCTCGCCGCGCTCAAAGCAACCGCGCGCATGGCAGGCAAGCTGGGCGAACCGGATACGGCCAAAGAGTACGATGCTCTTGAAGCAAGAGCCGCCACTGCCTACGTGAAAAAGCTCTGGACCGGTACCTACTTCCGTTACGCCGTCAAGGGCCAGGACACCGAAGCCGTAATGGCCGAGCAGTTAGCCGGCCAGTGGTATGCCGACCTCACCGGCCTCGGCGATCTCGTCCCCAAAGCCATGCGCGTCTCCGCTCTGCACAAGGTTTACGACACCAACGTGCGCCGCTTCGCCAAAGGAGAAATGGGCGCCGTCAACGGCATCGGCGCCGACGGAACCCTGCTACACAGCAACGACCAGGTTGAAGAAGTGTGGACCGGCGCGACCTTCAGCATCGCCAGCCACATGATCGCCGAAGGGCTAGTCGATGAAGGCTTTGCCACTGCCAAGGGCGTCAACAACGTAGTTTGGCGTGATCGTGGCTACTTCTTCCGCACTCCGGAAGCCTACGACATCCACGGCCTCTATCGCGCCAGCATGTACATGCGTCCTGGATCGATCTGGTCCATGGAATACGCGCTGGACAAAAAGTAGCGCAAGAATAGACGGGAAGAGTTTTACGCCATCCGCGAGCGATCCAGGTTGCGAAAGATCTCCACGAGGCTCAACCGCACTGGCGTTCCCGGAATTTCAAACTCCATGGTTTCCTGCCATCCGTGCATGGTTGACGCTTGTCCGCTGCGCGTCCCCGGATCGATCAGCCAGATGTGAGCGACACCCATTTTTCTATAGTCCTGCGCCTTCTCCCAGGTGCGGGAATAGGTGTCATCCGGAGACAGAATTTCAATGACACACAATGGGGGCGCCGACAGAACATCTTCGCTCAGGGCGCCGGGGCGAACCAGTGTGACGTCCGGGATGCGGACACGGTCCGCTGCAACCTTGATTCGCTGCTCGGTAGTCACGACGATTTGCCACTGCTCCTCGTGCGCCCCAAACCATATTGCCAGCAGCGCCTGCACCCGTGCATGATCCGTCTTGCCCACGTTACGCTCCTGCAACTCTCCGTCAACGTACTCCCGATCCGGGCGATAGCTAGTCTGGAGGTATTCGCTGAGCGCAATCTGAGTCGTCGTTGCCATCGTCTTTTCTCCAATTCCCCGGCAGCAGCTAACACCCTTACGTTAATCCATAATCGCGGAGTCGACAATCAGCTCCGAGTCTATTCATACGCCAACGCGTCGATCGGGTCCTTCCGCGCCGCCATCCACGCCGGATAGAGGGCCCCGCACAGCGCTCCCACAAACGCAATAGCCGCGCCTTTGGCAATCCAAAGCCCGGTAATCTCAAAATGCTGCGTGGGAAAAACATGGACAATCAGAATCTTGATGCCGAATGTGGCCGCAATGCCCAGCGTCACCCCAATTAGCGCCATCGCCGCCGTCTCGCGCAACACCACATCCACAATGGTCAGCTTCGATGCGCCCATCGACTTGAGAATTCCGATCTCTCGCGTCCGCTCCAGCACTGCCGTATACATCGACTGGAAGATAGCCAGGAATCCGACCACAACCGCGATAAACCTGACCACATCGAGCGCGATATTGAAGCCGGGCAGCTTGTCCGGCGTCATCTCTTCCAGCCATGCGTCAACCGTCTCCACGGGGTAGTCTTCCAGGCCGCGCGTGGCATGGATCTCCTGCATCACCGCATTGTCATCGGCCGGATTGTCGCACTTGATATAAAACAGCGAAGCCTTGCCCTCGGCGTCCGTGATCTGGTCCATCGTATCCAGCGGAATCAACTTGCGCGCGCCTTTGCCATGCTCCACGATGCCGGAAATGTGGAAGTCGTGATCCAGGATTTTGATCGTATCGCCCACGTGGTATCCCTTGCCGGAGCCGGCAAACACATCGTCCACAATCACATCGTCGGGCCCCTTGAATGGGCCACCGGAAAGATAGACGAAGGGCTTCAAGGCATTGAAGCTGTCGTAGTCGATGCCGTCGATCACTTCGATCTTACCTGTGGTCACGAACTTTGAATTCACCGGCGAAGCCACGGCGACATGGTCCAGTTTGCGAAGCGCCGCGGCAAATTTAATGGGCATGGGCGCGCCGCTCACGCCGACCATGAAGCTAGAGTTCGGGGGCCGCACCGTCAGGTCGGCGCCAATGCCGTTCTCGCGCTGCTTGCTGTCGTTCAGCATCCCCATAAAGACGCCGACAATCGACAGAATCATGATCACTTCAATTGCCACCGCCAGCACGCTGATGATGGAACGCACGGGACGATGCAGCAGATTGGCAAAGATGAGCTTATTCATTCCTTCAGCCTGGCTCCGAGAACGGAAAACGCAAAGTCTCTCGCCTTCAGGGTATCAGTCGGATGCACCCAAGCAGGCGCCCAGCGTTCAAATCCCACCACTGCGCCCCATCGACCGAAGCCGCATTCCCGGCATCCAGAATCACACTCCCAGGAGTGTATAGTTCGCAAATAGTGCCCAATTTGGCACAAATGTCCCAGATCGATGAAAATAAAGGAACAACCGAGATGTTTGCTTTGACGCCAGCCGCAAATCGGGTTTATGGTGAAAAGTAAGAAACTTTAGGGTACGTTACTCATTATTCAGGGTCGCACGATGGGCAATTTTGGCGAAGACCTGCGCATGGAGCGGCTATCCCGCGGCGTGGCGCTGGAAGAAATCACGGCGGTTACCAAAATCAGTCAGCACCACCTGGTGGCGCTGGAGCAGGAACGGTTTCGCCTGCTTCCCGGTGGCATTCTCTCCAAGGGCATTGTTCGCGGCTACACCGGAGCCCTGGGCCTTGACCCACAGGACTGGACCGATCGGTTTCTCAGAGCCTCGAGCGCCTCCGGCCAGACCGTCGAGGACGATCAAGGCTGGACCGCCTTTGCCTCCAACGTGGGCAAAGCCCGCATGCTCCGCCGCGATGCCATGGAGCAGCGTTTGCGCTGGGCCGGCGCCATTGTGCTGCTGATGATTGTCGCCGCGGCCGCCTTTGCCACCGTGCGCTACCTAGGCATCCGCGCCGGCTGGTGGGGCACGCTGCTGCCTGTGCATCAAGCCGCCGCCGTCCACGGTATTGTCTTGTCTGCCCATCACATGGTTTCGCGCGGCCTGTCCTGGCTTGGTTATTAGGCTCGGCCCCAAGGCTGCATTACTCGCCCAAAAACCCACAATCAGTCCAAACCCAGCTGCACGCTTCAAACGCCCCCCGGCGCCATTGAGCGTCCGCTGCTCCCCGTTCGCTGTTAGTCTTTGCCCGTCACTACCCGCTGCGATTACCATAGATACATACACCCCCAGGCTCTGGCTTGCCGGTGCAGGCGTGTCCTAACCGATGCGGGCGAGTAGCCGGGCGAAAGTGGCTGGCCAAGTGGGTCAGTTTTGGGAGAGCCATCTTTGGCTTTCCGCAGCCGCTTGTCTCCCTGCAAATCGTCACCGCGGCAGGCCAAACCTTGAGTCCCTTTAATGGGAAGGAGTTTGAATTTGAGCGATCGTTTCCTGTTTACCTCTGAGTCAGTCACCGAAGGCCATCCCGACAAGATTGCCGACCAGGTATCTGACGCTATTCTGGACGCCTGCCTGGAGCAGGACCCCTACAGCCGCGTCGCCGCGGAAACCCTCACCGCCACGGGCCTCGTCGTTATTGCCGGCGAAATCACCACCAAGGCTTATGTCGACTTCCAGAGCCTCGTGCGCGGTGTCATCGCCTCCATCGGCTATGACAACGCCCTCTATGGTTTCGACTCCAACACCTGCGCTGTCATCTCCACCATCAACAAGCAATCCGGGGACATTGCCCAGGGCGTTGACACCGGCGGCGCTGGCGATCAGGGAATGATGTTCGGCTACGCCTCCAACGAGACCCCCGAGCTGATGCCCGCCGCCATTTCACTGGCCCACAAGCTCTGCCGCCAGTTGACCGCGGTGCGCAAATCCGGCAAGCTCGGCTATCTGCGCCCCGACGGCAAGAGCCAGGTCACCGTCGAGTACGACGAAAACGGCAAGCCCGCACGCATTGACGCTGTGGTCATCTCCAGCCAGCACGCCGAAAGCGTCAGCAATGAAGACCTGCACGCCGACATCCTCAAGCACGTCATCCAGGCCGTTCTCCCCGCCGAGTGGCTCGACGAGCACACCAAGTACCACATCAACCCCACAGGCCGCTTCGTCATCGGCGGTCCCATGGGCGACACCGGCCTCACCGGCCGCAAGATCATTGTCGATACCTACGGCGGCGCGGGCCGTCACGGCGGCGGAGCCTTCAGTGGTAAAGACCCGACCAAGGTCGATCGTTCCGCAGCCTACGTTGCTCGCTATATCGCCAAAAACATCGTGGCCGCCGGACTGGCCGATCGCGCCGAAGTCCAGCTTGCCTACGCCATCGGCGTAGCCGAGCCGGTCAGCGTGCGCATTGAAACCTTTGGCACCGGCAAGGTAGGTGAGGCCAAGCTCACCGAGCTGGTTCGCAAGAATTTCTCGCTCACGCCCAAGGGCATTATCGAGAGCCTGAACCTGCGCCGCCCCATCTACCAGAAAACCGCCGCCTACGGCCACTTTGGCCGCACGGAGCCGGAGTTCACCTGGGAAGCAACTGACAAAGCCGCTACTCTCGCCGAGCAGGCCGGACTGGTAGCCGCAGCCAAGTAGCTCACCCGCAGCCGCTCGCAGAACCATGGGATCCTTCGCCAGAAGGCTCCCATGTTGCATAAGCGCGGTTCCCCGCCAGGCCTCGAAAATGTTCGATGACCGCATCGGCGATGGAGTGTCAATCGAGAATCATCTTTCTCATCGCAGTTTTTCGTCGCCTGTTCCAAACGAATCTTTGCCCTGAATCTAAATGCCTTTGATCTCGCCACCGTCCATTCGCAGCGATGATCCAGTCATCCACTTTGCGGCGGGGGAAACCATGAAGCCGAGCAGTTCAGCAATCTCTTCCGGCTGCCCGTAACGGCTGATTCCGGCTTCCTCTGGGAACTTCTTCGTTGCCTCCTCCACGCTCATATTGTGCGCCGGCGCCCACTTTTCGAGGAAAGAGCGGCGACGCCCGGTCATGACCGCGCCGGGCACAATACTGTTCACCTGCACGCCATCTTGAATGCCTTGTTCAGCAAACGCTTTGGCAAGAGCCGTAATTGCCGCATTCGTCGCGGCAACGGCGGCGAAGGCTGGCTTGGGATCAAGCGAAGCGCTGCCGGACATAAAAACCACGGAGCCATGTGCCTGCTTCAGTGCCTCCCATGCTCGAATCGTCAAACGGCGAGCCCCGTGCAATTTCAACTCCATGCCGGCTTTCCACTGCTCATCCGTCATCTCGAAGAGATCGATCTGTGGCACGGCGCCCGCGATATTCAGCAGCGCGTCAATGCGCCCAAAACGCTCCAGCGCGGCGTCTACGACAGCTGCGGCGGCCTCGACTTGGCTCAGGTCGAGTGCCAAAGGAAGCGCTTCAGCCCCAACGTTTTTGACGGCAGCAGCAACCTCCTCAAGTTCCTTGACATTGCGCGCAGCCAATACAACCGCGGAAAAATCACGAGCCAAACGGATAGCCGTGGAACGCCCGATTCCCTGGCTGGCTCCCGTAACAATTGCGACAGAATTCTTCATGGTTTTCTCTCCATTTGGTCGGATAGCTTCGCTGCTTCAAGGAAGCGCCATTTTCGCGGCTTCGAGGATTACATCGACAACCTTGTCCGGCGCGGTAAGTAAAGGAGTGTGATCAACCTGGAACGACCGAATCGTCGCCTTCATGCGTTCCGCCATGAAGCGCTGAGTCTTCGGATTGATCATTCGATCCTGCTCCGCGATGAGATACCACGTAGGCTTCGACTTCCACGCCGGAGCGGGCGCAGGTTCCTGAATGCACTGGACTGAGATTGGACGTTGCACAGCTTTCGACAGCTCAATCTGTTTCGCCGATGCGTTCTGGGCGAAAGCATTGGCGAACCCTTCGTCCGGCATCCAGATAAATCCGTCCGCATCCGGAGCAAGTTGCGGCGCCTCTGGATGGGTTTCATCTCGATAAAAACCTCGGCTACCGTCTCGCCCTCTTCCGGCGCTAATGCCGCGACATAAACCAAAGCTTTTACCCGCTCGTCGTTCGCCGTGGCAATCACCGCACCGGCGTAGGCATGGCCCGCAATGATCAGCGGGCCTTTGGTTCGCGCAATTGTTCTCCTCAAAGCTACCGCATCTTCGCTCAGGGATGTGAGAGGGATTGGCGCGGCAATTACGCGCAGACCGCGTTCCTCGAGCAGAGGTATAACGGCCTGCCAGCTGGAACCATCGGCCCACGCTCCATGGACCACGACGACTGTGGCGTTGTCTGGAAAATTCATGTTACTCGCCCTTTGGGTAGTTCAACGTGGAAGACGCTAAAAAAATGCGCCCTTTGATCAAGCAAAGAACTTTACGATTTGTTGTGCGATGAATTCGCACGAATCCTCAAGTGCAAAGTGTCCGGTATCGAGCAGGTGGAGCTGAGCTTTCGGAATATCGCGCAGGTATGCCTTCGCACCCTCGACCGTGAAAAAAGGATCATTCTTGCCCCACACGATCAGCGTCTTCGGCTGCTTATTGCGAAAGAATTCATGCCAGCCGTCGTAGAGTGTGAGATTCGATTGATAGTTGTGCAGCAAGTTCAACTGAATGGCATCATTGCCCTCGCGATCGAGGAAGTGTTGATCCACGGTGTATGAGTCGGGACTGATACGCGAAATATCCTTGACACCGTGCGTGTACTGAAAGATGGTGGTTTCTTTCTTGAGAAGCTCTCGCACCGGTTTCTCCGTCTCCCTGTTGCGATCCGCCCAGAACGGCTTCATCGAATCAAAACCTGCGCCAATGCCCTCGGCATAAGCGTTCCCGTTCTGAACCACGATGCCCTCGATGGCGTCTTGATGTCTGAAGGCAATTCGATAGCCCACCGGCGCGCCGTAATCCTGAACGTAGATGCTGAATTTCTTCAACCCGAGGACACCGAAGAGCAATTCCTCCACATGTGCGGCGAGATTGTCGAAGGTGTAGTTAAACGTGCCTGCATCCGGAGCATCGCTGTAGCCAAAACCGATGTAGTCCGGTGCGATCACATGAAATTTGTCCGCCAGTTGGGGAATCAGATCGCGGAACATGTGCGATGAACTGGGGAACCCGTGCAGCAGCACGATGGTTGGTGAAGCCTTCGAGCCGGCCTCGCGATAGAAGAGATTGAGGCCTCGAATGGTCGCATGTTGAAACGTGGTCATGAATATTTCCTTTCCCGGTGACGCAGGGTCCCGCTTACAGAAATTTAAATTACTAGACACCTTTAAAAATGTCAATGAAGGTGTCTCGACAATTTACTCCATTTTTGCGATTTACTGTATTTTTAAGGAGAGGTTTTATGCGCGAGGCTTCTCCAGAAGTGCAGGAATGGATCGACGAGTTTCTATTCGTGGCGAACCGGCCAATCCTGGACTTGCTCAATACGAAACCTGTCCTTCCGGACGGACCCACAGAGTTGCTTCCCGATTTTCGCGCGCTCGAAAGATGGCTTATCGCTTCCGGAACAGTGACTTCAGCCAAGGCTAAGGCCACATTGCGAAGCTGGCGAAATTCAGCCGAAGCTGCTGCCTTCCTCAAACGGCTTGTCTTGTTTCGTGAAAAGCTGCGTGAAGCTGTTCTACGGATGGAAGGCGGATCTGCGCCGGGTGAAACGTTCCTCGCCGAAGTGAACCTTTTATTGATGCAGCATCCTTTCCCCATGTTGCTCCACAAGCGGGACGGGAAAGTTATTCGTGAGAACTCGTTTGAACTTCGCCGGCCGGCCGATCTGTGGGCGCCAATCATCGACGCCACGGCTAATCTTCTCGCGGAACAGAGTTTATCGCGTCTGCGCAAGTGCGAATCGTGCGTGGTTCACTTCTTTGACACCAGCAAGAAGGGCTCACGTCGCTGGTGCAGCATGAACATTTGCGGCAATAAACTCAAGGTTGCCGCTTACCAGCGGAGGAAACGCGCCGGCCACATCTCGATGAATTAGTGGGCTCCCTTTGTCGTCATCTGCGGACCATTTGTCGAGAAGGGTGCAGTTCCTTTGGTTTAGATAGGACCTGTTTTGCAGAGAATTAGGGCTCGGTGGCGCAGAATTACGGTATGGCTTGTCAGAACGATTTCGATTGTTTTGTTTCTTCATCAGGCCGCATCAACACCGAAGATACCCACCCCCTTCCCCAAAAATCTCCTGTTTTTGGAGCGCAATTTTCGATGTAACTTATACCAAATAAACATCTCGATCATGAGCCTCTATGTACTCATCGGTAAACACAACGTCGCCAAAAACGTCGATTTTTTCGCAAAAATGGGGCATTACCGAGCACTTTCGAACGAAAAATGAGGCTCTGTCGCGCAACCGCGCGCATTTTCTGCGAGGGACCGCACCGAACGCAGACTGTTTCCGCGCCCAAGCACAGCGATCATGTAAATGACTTAAAATGCTTTCTGGCGCGCTGCGCGTCTATTCTGTCTGCGTCCGTATCTATCCGCCCGTATCTATCGAGGAGCAATCGATGCGTTTTCTTGCACTTGCCGCTCTTGTACTCGGTTTCGCTACTATTGCAGCCGCGCAAACCACCGCCCCGTGGACCTACGAAGGCAAGGACGGCGCCTTGAACTGGGGTAAGCTCGATCCTGCCTACAAAGCCTGCTCGCAAGGCCATGAGCAGTCGCCCATTGATATTCGCGGCGCCCACCTGAACAAGGCTCTCCAGCCCATCGAGTTCCACTACATCGCCGGCCCCGTCACCCTGGAGAACACGGGCCACACTATCGTCGTCCACGTGGATCCAGGCAGTTACATCGTCATCGGCGGCGTTCGCTATGACCTGGTGCAGTTCCACTTCCACCATCCGGGGGAAGAAGCGGTCAAAGGCAAGCTCACCGACATGGACATTCATCTGGTCCATAAGAGCACCGACGGCAAGCTGGTGGTGGTCGCTATCCGCCTCACCGAGGACCTGACCAGCCCTCCTAATGCCCAATTGGCTATGCTTTGGCCGCACCTGCCCACCCAGGTCGGCGCTACGGAAAAAGTCACCGACTTTGTGAACCCCGGTGGCCTGTTACCCGCCGACCGCGGCTATTGGACCTACATGGGCTCGCTCACCGCGCCCCCCTGCACCGAGGGCGTTCGTTGGTTCATCTTTGAGGAGGAGATGACCCTGAGCCGCGGGCAGTTGCGCGCCTTCGCTAACCTCTTCAAAGTGAACTCGCGCGCCTTGCAGGGAGTCCACGGCCGCCGCATCGAAGCGGATGAGTAACGCGACGCAGTAAGCCTTAGCCGGCCAGCGGCGTGAACTTGAGCGCCAATCCCTCTTCGCCGCCGAGAACCGTGACTTCTATGCCAGTCAGGTCTTCGACCAGATAGTGCGCCGCGGCAAGCGATTCGGCGGAATGCGAAAAAGTGGTTGCCACCACCGTACAGCCTGCGGCCCGCCCCGCTGCAGTGCCGGACGGCGAGTCCTCCACCACGACGCACTCTTCCGGCCGCAGCCCCAGAATCGCCGCACCCGCAAGAAACGGTGCAGGGTGCGGCTTACCTTGTGTCACGCTATCGGCGCTGATGAATCGAGCCGGTACAGGGATACCGGCTCCAGCCAGCCGTTCGCGGGCCAGCCGCTCCGTGGCGGAAGTAACAACCGTCCAGCGCCCGGAGGGCAGTGCGCCGAGCAGCTTCACCACCCCCGGCAGTGCGGAGAGTCCCACGCCATCCGCAATCTCAATTTCTTCAATAACCTTCAGTTCCGCATCGCTGTTCAGGTCAGGGCGCAAATGGGCCACGGTTTCGATAGCCCGGCAACCATGCGCAATACGGCAAGCATATACAGGGTCCACCCCGCGCATCAGGGCCCACTTCGTCCAACTGCGCTCCACCGAGCCCAGCGATGAAATCAGGATGCCGTCCATGTCGAAGAGAATGCCCTTGCAGAGGACAATGACAGGGGAAGAAGCTTTAGATAAGGCCATGTCTTTATTGTATCGGGAAGCAGATCAGCGGCTGGCCTGCGTTTGCTTCGGTGCAAGGAAGTTGACTTTTGGCGGATCGCCAAAAGTCAGCGCGGCGTCTACCGCTCGTTTGCGGGAGCCTTGCTGCACCTCGTTCTCCTTGAGCGTGACCGTCCCGTCGGCGATCGCGGTGTCCGCGGTCCAGCGGTCAAACCGAGCCAGAGCTTCAGGCACGGCGCCGGTCACCGATAAGTCTTCAGCCTCAACCGCGACCGCTCCATGCCGCCATTCAAACTGCAGAGTGCCTTTCGCCGAGGCAGCCAGATCTTTGCCGGTGAAACCGGAGAGATCGACCTTGCCGTCGGCTTCAAACGCGCCGCCGGACCATTTCAACCCCAGCAACTGCCCCACGCGCATAGGGCTGAGGTTCTCGAAGTGTCCCTCCAGCGTATAGGCCGGTTTCCCCTGGCCAACAGCAGTGCGCAGCGTGCCACCGCCCTGCAGATGTCCGCCAAGCAGATCCGCATCCAGTTCCGTAATCTCCGCGCCGCGGTCAACAATGCGCAGCGTGGCCGTTGCGCCAGTCAGCGTGGCGGGGCCCAGGATCAGCGAATCGGCCTTTACGGTGCCTTCAAGCGGCGGCCACGCTGGCGTGGACGATGAATCGGCCGGACGCAGCCGGGCAAGCACGGTGGAGAGCAGCGTCCCCGGCTCATGCGCGCCCAGGATGGCCGCCTGCAAGGCGCTCGCGTCCAGATCGCCGAATTGGACCTTGAAGGTTATGGGAAAAGCAGTCGGGGAGGGGGCTGTGAGGAACGCTGACCCGCACTGCTGCGCCGCATCGCAATGTGCAGGCACGTTCAGGCTCGCCGTTCCCTTCACTGGCCCGTACGAGAAGACCACGGGATCCCAGCGCATGTTCCCGTTTTCCAGATGCAGGATGGCCTGTGCAATCTCAACGTGGTTGGCAAGGTAATCGGCCTTCCAGTTGGCGTTACGTAGCGTCACGGTTCCGCTCAGGGTATCGGTTGCTGGCGCGCTGGTCGCATCCACGGCAAGCCTCGCGCCCATGGCGACTTCAGATGCATCGGCCGCGGCAGCAGGATTACCGGCGAAAGGAATGCTCTCTGTTGGCAGCCAAGGCCCTGCGGCCACAAGGTCCAGGGTCGCAGGGTCGCCAGTCAGCGAGTTCAGCGCAGCCGCAGCCCCCATCCCCGCCGCATGGGCCAGTTCTCTGGCTCGGGCCACGCTAGCCTGCCCATGCACGATCAACTGGTATCCGGCGCGCGCGAGCCGCGCATTCACCGCGAGCGGGCTTGCCCCGCCGGCAGGAAACGTCACGGTTGTTTCCAGGGCTGCATGCTGAACATTGGCGGGGGAATGGCCCAGCGGCTGGTTCTGGGCTGACGCAATCACCGGCTCCAGCACCAGTTTGGACGCCTGGATGGGCGTACTGAGCCCACCCCCGCTGAGTTCAAAGCCCTCGACCGTGAAGCCGCCCATCAGCGGTTCCATCATCGCCGGATGCGCCTTTGCCATGCGCGCTTTGTTTGCGTGTTTGGCTTGCGCCTGCTTCTGGGAAACAACTGGCGCGGGAGTTGCCGGCGCATAGCTGATCTTGCCGCTGATTGAGCCGCTAGCCTCCAGGCCAGGGCCAAAATCGCTGCGCACTGTCCGCAACGCATCCAGGCCCGCGGCAACCGGAATGCGATCAAGCTCCACGGAGAGGCGGGGCAAGCCTCCGTTGCCCGGAAGGTCCCCGGCCAAATGAATGCGCCCATCGCCAAGTGGCGAATCGCAGGCCAGGTTCTCCAGCGCGCGCACGGAAAAGTGGTAGAGAAAACCGCAAGTAGCATCGAAATCCATTGGCGCGGCGGGCGCAAACTCGGCGCGGTGAACGCCCGTCGCGCGCAGCCGCGTGTGGATCTGCGCCGCATCCGCTGTGCCGTCCAGGTGCAACTCTCCGGTCAGGTCTCCGCGCCAGCCCGTATCGGAGCCGATCAGCAGACGGGTCAGTTGGCCCAGTTGCGCCTCCTGCCACTCAAGATCGAGGTGAACCGGCATCCGACGCAGCTCCGACGCGCTCTGGACACGAGCCTCCAAACGCACCAGGCCGGTATCGGCAGGGTCGAGGCTCAGATCGGTCCTTGCCGGTTGCCCACGCAGACGAATGCGCCAATCACCCGGCTGCTCCTGCCAGAACGACAGGTCGGTCTCAACCAGTGAAAATGGCAGCTTCTCTGCGCCTCGCTTGAAGTTGATGCGGGAGTTGGTAGCCTCAAGGTAAGGCAGCGGCGTGACGCGCCGCTTTGTGCCGCCCGCCTCGGGCTGTGCCTTCGCGGCGGCCGTGCGAAACAGCGGGTCAAGGTTCCATCGACCTTCGGCCGTGCGCACCACGTTCAAGCTGGCCTCGTCCACGCTGATGGTACCGATCTCCATGCGCCCGCGCCACAGCGACCAAAGCCGGATCGAGGCCGTCACCGTATCGGCATGAAGTACAGGCTCGGCGCCATAAGCCGGGTCTTCCTCAACCGTCAGATCGGTCAGCACAAACCCCGGGACAGGGAACAGCCGAAGTTCGACAGAAGAGAGGCGCACTGGTCTGCCCAGCGACTCGGACATCAGATGAGTAATCCGGCTTTTGTAGCGGCTCATGCTCACCAGCGGCGGCACTAAAACCACTATCAGCAAAGTCACCAGCAGAGCCAAGGTCAGCCAAAGCCGTTGCCGCTTCTTCTTCCAGGCTTGCATGTGTTCCATCATGGTCTTATCTATTATCAGGTCTCGGCATTCAGTTTTAAGTCTTCGGTTGCCGGTGACCTGGGTTTTCAACCCACAACCATATACTGATTACTGCTTCACCGCACCAAGTGCAGTGTCCGCGTCCAGCGTGTGTCCGTGAAGAAGTGCAGCGCCACGTGGCCCATCCACGCCAGGTTGTCGCCAAATCCGGTTTTATCTTCCTGATCGTCCGGCGTCTTGAACGACCAGTAGTTGACCAGTGGCCGGCCCACTATATTCTCTCTGGGCACAAAACCCCAGAAGCGGGAGTCGGCACTATTGTGCCGGTTGTCGCCCATCATGAAGTACTTGCCCGGCGGCACCACAAGATCGCCGCCCACAATGTGATTGGAAATATCGACTGCCCACGCCTCAGTGATGTAGTTGCCCGGCTCTGGATCGGGCGGCACGGAGGGAAACTCGTCGAGAAAGTCCTGCGCACCTGGAGGTGCGGGCAAATTCAACCCATCCCTGGGCGGATCCTGCGCCACGCCGTTGAGGATGACGATCCCATTGTGCAAGTGAATATGATCGCCAGGTATGCCGATGAGCCGCTTCACCAGGAATGGATACGTCGGCGAACCGTCCACCGGATCGGGATCCGCAACCGGCTTCAGGAACACGATAATGTCACCGCGCTCGGGCTCGCGGTAATGCACCAGCGGCATCCATTTGGCTGGCGGGGCCAGCGTGATCCGGTCAACCAGCAGGTGGTCGCCCACCAGCAGGCTCTTCTCCATCGATCCTGAAGGAATTTGAAAGTTCTGGCCCAGAAAGGTGAGGATAAACAGGCCCGCGACCAGCACCGAACAGAATCCAGCCAGGGTTTCAAACGGAGTCTCTTGCGGCCTCACGCGGGCAGTGTCCTGCTGTTCTGGCAACAACTCTTTTCTCCTGTTCGTCCTATAGCCGATGCTTTCCCCGTGCATCCACCCTGCGCGAGGGGCCGTCGTTCTCCGGCACAGCAGAATCAGCGAGTCAGATGCAGCGTCCGCTTCCAGCGTGTATCGGAAAAGAAGTGCAGCGCCACATGCCCCATCCACGCCACGTTGTTGCCGATCCCTGACTGTTCATACTGATCCTCCGGCGTCTTGAACGACCAGTAGTTGAACAGCGGCCGGCCCACGATATTTGCCCTTGGAACAAAACCCCAGTAGCGAGAGTCCAGGCTGTTATGCCGGTTGTCGCCCATCATGAAGTAATGCCCTGGAGGAACCACCAGATCCCCGTTCACAATGTGATTAGGCGCATCCACTGCCCAGGCTTCGGTCGCGCTTGCGTCCTGGGCCGGCGGAATGGATGGAAACTCGTCGAGAAATTCCGTTTCGCCGGGGTTCGCAAACACATCCTTTTCACTCTGGGGAGGATTCTGTGCCACACCATTGAGGATGACGATCCCATTGTGCAAGTGAATATGATCGCCGGGAACGCCGATCAGCCGCTTCACCAGAAATGGATACGTGGGCGAGCCGTCCACTGGATCAGGGTCCGCGACCGGCTTGAGAAACACGATAATGTCGCCGCGCTTGGGCTCGCGGTAGTGGACCAGCGGCATCCATTTTGTCGGCGGAGCCAACGTGATCCGGTCAACCAACAAGTGGTCACCCACCAGCAAAGTGTTCTCCATCGATCCTGATGGAATCACAAAGTTCTGGCCCAGAAAGGTGAGAATGAACAGGCCCACAACCAGGACTGAACAGATGCTCGCCACCGCCTCGAACGGCGTCTCTTCCACCGTGTTTTCAACGGGCGCCGAAACTGGGCTTGTCTGAGGTTCTGAGGGCGTATTGGAGGTCGGCGCTTTCTTCTTCGTCATCCTGTCGCTCGTTGTGGAATTGCCCTTCGCGCTGGCCGCTTTCCAGGTGATTTGCCCAATTGAACCATAGGCTTAATGAACCAGGCGTCCTAGTGAACCACGTGAAAGATGCGCTTCCAACGCGCAAACCCCGTGAGTTTAGAGGAAAGTTCCCTGTCGTGTCCGAGTCTATCATCCGCAGCCTGTTGCACATCGGTGGTCGAGGGCCGGGTCAGTGAGAAGTAGATCACCAGCGGCCGGGCCACAATCCGCGACCGCGGCACAAAGCCCCAGAAACGCGAATCCTTGCTGTGATTGCGGTTGTCGCCGAGCACGAAATACTCCCCCTGCGGCACCACCAGGTCGCCGTCGCGCGTCAGGCTCTGCATCTGACGCCACCACTGCGGGTCAACCTCCGGATCGGTATACACCTTGGCGGGAAAGTCATCGCGGAAGGGATTGCTGGCCGCCGGCTCAAAGGCCGCGTAGGGCTCATCCTGCGTCTGCCCATTCACCAGCACCCGGCCATCCTCAATGCGCAGCCTGTCGCCGGGAACGCCTACCACCCGCTTGACCAGAAGCGGAGGTTGCGGATGGTGAAATACGATGATGTCTCCGCGCTCAACATCGCGATACGGCATCAGCAGCCGGCTCAACCTGTCTGAAGGCGCATACACCTGCTTGTTCACCAGCAAAAAATCCCCTACCAGCAGCGTGTGCTCCATACTTTCAGAGGGAATCAGATAGGGCTGCAGCAGAAAAGTCAGCAGAAATAGCGCCACTACCACCGTCTGCATGAGCGAGGCAAGCGCCTCGGGCACCGTAGGCAAATGAAGCCGCAGATACGCGATCCAGTGCTCTGCGTGGCCCGACGTTTGAGCTGGGGTGCTCATTCGGTTGCCTGCTCCTCGCTTTCCGCTAAAGTTGCGCCGATGGTGATTGTTCCCGTTTTCAAACCCTCGATCGCCGCTCGCGCCGCATCCTGCTCCGCCAGTTTCTTGGTGCTGCCCTTGCCGCTCGCCAGCGGCTGGCCCGGCAGCCCATCGACCTCCTTCAGGCGAACCTCTACAAGGAACCGCTTGCGGTGGTCCGGGCCGCTCTCGCTCGTGACCTTGTACACCGGCGTTCCCACGCGTTCCGACTGCGCGTACTCCTGAAGCGCCGACTTGTAGTTACCCAACGCGTCGCCCGACCGCAGTTCCTCCGCCAGTTGCTCGGCAGCCTCGCCCATCACATATCTGCGCACAAATACCCTCACCGGCTCCAGGCCGCCGTCCAGGAACAGCGCGCCCAGAACTGCTTCCATGCTATTGGAAAGCACCGTGCTCTTATTCCGCAGCCCGCCGCGGTCCTCGCCCCGGCTCAGCCTCAGGTAATGGCCTAGATTAACCGCCATAGCCACTTCGGCCATGTGCTTGCGGCTTACCAGTTGTGCGCGCACTCTGGTCAACTCGCCCTCGTGCCATTCCGGGTGCGACGAAAACATGGCCTCCGCCACCACCAGACCCAGCACGGCGTCGCCCAGAAATTCCAGTCGCTCGTTGTCTTCCGCACTACCCGCCCCGACCTGCCCTTGCGCGCTGGCCTGCAGACTCGCCAACTGTTCTCCGACCCACTTCCCATTGGCCGTCTTCTCGTTCGCAAGCGACCGATGTGTCAAGGCGCAAACCAGCAGCTCGCGCCTGGCAAAGCCATGCCCGAGTGCGGCTTCCAGTTCCGCCAGAACTCCTTGCACGCGACCCTCGATCGATTTTCGTCTCGCTTGATTCACCCTTAGGGACAACGCCACAACAGAAAATCTTTGCCGGCTTACATTCCCGATCTTCTTATCCAATCTTCTTGTTAGATGCGACCCGGCAATCTGTGGACCAGCGATCGCCTATTGCGGCTTCTGCGCCGGAGACGGTACCGCTGCGCCCGGGTTGGGCGCAGCCGAGTCCGGCTTCGCGGGTCCCCCTGGCGGAGGTGCGTTATCGTCCGTGTCGTCGTCGCAACTGTGGCCTCGGACAGCATACGCGGCTTTCACGCCCCGCTCCGCGGCCAGCCGCGTATCCTGCTGTCCATCGCGCACCGTGAGCGCCAACTGGTACTCCGAGACAGCCTCGCCCCGCTTGCAGTCCAGGTCCAGCATTCGACCCAGGTAAATGTGCGACCAGGCCAGCAGACGATGATCTTTGCTGGTGGCCAGCGTCTTCTGGAACCTGTCGATGGCCTCTTCCGGATTCCCAGTCATGATGGCCGCGCGGGCC
Source organism: Occallatibacter sp. (assembly GCA_036489415.1). Classification (GTDB taxonomy): domain Bacteria; phylum Acidobacteriota; class Terriglobia; order Terriglobales; family Acidobacteriaceae; genus Telmatobacter. The sequence goes on from DASXFS010000018.1 coordinate 146,973, forward strand.
AGAATAAAGTTGGCGCGCGCGTCGTTCGCTACTGCTACCAATGAGTCGGATTGCTCCGCCAGCACCTGGCGCGCCATGGCGCTGGCCGCAGCCACATCGCCCACAGACAGCCGCGCCTCGGCCAGATCCAGCCCCGTCAGCTTGCGTGGCTGCGCGCGGTCCAACACTTCCCCGTCAGACTCCTTGTCAAAATCGATCTGCCGGGCGCGATGCACCTGCTGGTCCACGTCCATGCTGTAAACCATCTCGCCAATCGTGTCGCTCAGGCTGGCTGGGTCCTTCTCAAACTGGATCAACTGCTCATAAAAATACTGCGTCAACACAAAGCCCTGCGTCATGTCGTGGCGTACGGTGGCCAGCTTGATCGCGTCTACCTTCTGCTGGTAGATCTGCCGCTCATGTTCATAACGAGGCATGTCTTCCCGCTGGGCATTGGCGGGAATCTTATACTCAGGAACGCCTGTATCCATGGTGCGCGCCTCGATGGCCTTGATCAGGCACTCGATGGTCAACGGCACCGTATCCGAGCGGTAGCGGAACGCCAAAGGAGCATCGCGTATCTCCTTCAGGATTGGCTGCGTGCGGTCAATGGCGTTGGCACGCGCATTGAGCAGAGGCTCGATCACATAATGCAGATACGTGTGGCGCACGTCGTTCATACGAATCTGGCCGTTGACGGGCGAAACCACCACAATGAAATCTGTGCCATAGATGCGCGCATTCACCAGACTTGGCGAAAGCATGGGCTCAATCACCACCAGAAACCGTCGTCCCGAGTAGGTCGAGGCGGGCATCTTCAGGTACAGGTTGGTCGAAACAATCATCTTCGACAGCGGATCGTGCAGCCTGTCGACCTCTTTGTCGTAGGTGGGATGCACAGCCAGCCATATCCCATGCAGATCTACCGCGGCCACAAAATTCCTCAGCAGCGGCAGAATCTCCACCACCTGCGTCGAGTCGGGCGGCATCTGCGCCAGATCTTCCGACGTTTCCATCTCCGGCGGCGGTGTCACATACAAAGCCAGCGAGATGTATTGCGCAATATCGTGCTCCGTGCCCGTCATCCGGTGCTGCGCAATGTAGAGGCAAACCCTGTCGCGCGCGGCCCGGGCCTCTTCGCTTTTTGCGAGCGCCTGGTCCACTTCGTCGCGCACATGCTTGCGCACCGGCGCGCTCTCTTCCAGGCCCTCGTCATAGCCACACGCATTCAAGGCCGCGGCCATCAGAAACACCGGCTCTGAGCTGACCAGCGAAATGGTCGGTCCCGCCGGATCGATCAACGACGGAGCCTTCTCCTGCGCATCGGGTTGCGAAGACGAACTTTGTCCCTTGGCGAATTTGTTGGAAGAACTGCTGCCGGAGGATTGCCCCTGAGCCACGGGGAGCAGGAGCCCTGTCAGGAGACAAGAAACAAAAGCCGAAAGCACGACGGAAGTTCGTAACCGATCAAGCGTCATCAAGAATCCCTGCCGTCAGTCTATTTAGACGCACTCGCAGGGTCAAACGGGAGGTCCAACAAAAAGCCCCACCCAGATTGCGCCTGAGCGGGGTAAATCTTTTGGTCTTAGGTTTCTAGCTCTGCGTCGAACTGGATGCTCTTCCGCCTATCCGCGCACCGAGATGCCGGAGAACGAGAGTACCGCCAGCCCGCGCACCGGCTGGCCGAAGAATCGCGCCGGTTCAAAGCGGCTGGTCAGAAGCATATTCTCTATTTCGGAGCGGGTGGCCGCATCGTTCGGACCGGAAACGATGCGATAGTCATACATGGCGCCCTCGCCGTTTACGTAGACTTCCACCACAACCGGACCGGAATGATCGCCAATCTGGTTGTCGCCCGCACCGGTCGACAGACTCACCAGCCGGGGCGCAGTAGGGCTGCCTAGAGGCTCGTCCTTTGTGGCCTGCGCAACCTCGGGCTGCGCAAACATGGTGACCAGCACAATGATCGAGCCTAGCAGCAGAACCGCGCTGGCAAAACCGGCGCCTGCCTGCAGCAGGAATGGCCCCACCGTGTTCTTCCAGACCATATTCCAGCCATAAAACAAGCCCTGGCGGCTGCGCGCCCGCTCTTGGCTTACTGCCACGCGAATTCGCAAAAGCAGATCATCCGGTTCCAGTACCGGCCCTAAGGAGGCCAGAGACGCCTGTGTCTGGCGCAACGATGCCCAGTCCTCGCCGCAATTCCTGCAGCGCTCCAGGTGGGCCGCAATGAACTGCATCTCCCGTCCGTTCAGCCGGCCATCCAGGTATTCCGTAAACCTTGATTGCACATCGCCGCACCCGCTCATCGCGCCTCCTCTCCCAGAGGTATTTCAAATCTCGCGCTCTCTATGGAACGCTTGCCTGATACCGGCGCGGTCAAAATAGCCTTCAACGCCGCGCGTCCACGCACCAGCCGCGACTTCACCGTCCCCAGATTCACGCCCTGGATCTCCGCCACTTCCTCATACACAAATCCCTCAATGTCTCTCAGGATCAGCGTGGTACGGAACGGCTCGGGCACCTGGTTCAAGGCCGCCTCAATCCGTGCCCGGTTCTCAGCATGAACCGCAATTTCGTAAGGCGACTCCGCCGGATCGACCAGCATTTCCTTCAAATGCATAGCAGTGCCGGATTCCGTTTCCGTCATCTCCTGCTCAATGGGAATCTCCCGCTGCTTGTGCCGCATCCACCAGCGCCGCTGGTTTGATGCCTCATGCAGCGCAATGCGGTAAATCCACGTCCGCAACGACGACTCGCCGTGAAAGTTGCCCACTCCCCGGAACACTTTTACGAAGACTTCCTGGGCTAGATCAGCGGCTTCCGCGCGGTCCTGCACCGTGCGCGCCAGCAGCGAGTAAATAGGTTGGTGGTAGTGCGTGATCAGCCACGCAAACGCCTCCTCGGAGCCGGCTCGCAGTTCCGCAACAAGAACCGTCTCCTCGGTTTGGAGTGTCAGCGCGCTAGCTAAATTGCCCATGGTGAGGTCCGCCTGCAAATCAGTGTCCTCCCACCTTATCGCAACGGAAGCACGTCAGTCATCTCAAAATACGCGCTTCGCTTTCGTCAACCGAACTGCCGGGCCGCATCAACCAAAACGCTTAGGCTCCGATGCTTACTACAGACAATCCGAACGCCTTCAGTCCTCGCGGAAAATCTGATGGTGCTCCAACACATGGGATTCAGAACAACGCCGAAGGCGAAGGTTCCGCCTCCTCATCCTTCGCGCTCTATGTTCTTAGACACCGGAACACCCCCGCAGTGTTCCCGGTCCTGCCCATTTTTTCCTTCGAGCGAAACCGCCAGCGGCCAACCCACACTTTTTGAAACCCAACGGGTCAGCGACCAACCTCTTTTGCTGTCAGTCGGTTTCTTCAAATCTCGCTATTTCTCCCTCCAGCGTCGATTCAATCAAACTCCATCTCCAATTGAGGCCACTGTTTGACGAATTCTGTCCCAGAGGCGACAATGAGAGAGTTGCAACCGTTGCAGCACGTGGGCCTGTGGCGCAGCTGGGAGCGCGCTTCCATGGCATGGAAGAGGTCATCGGTTCGATCCCGATCAGGTCCACCAAATAACTCAACAACTTAGCGGGCCCCCTCCAAATTGCTTGCCCGCATTTTGCCCGCAAATTGCAAAATCTTTCCGCGCGGCGGCACTGCTTTCTTCCCCTCCTCTCTTTGTTCTTTGCTCTCTGCTTCCATCGCGGGATCAGGTTTTGTTGCCCTGTTTCCTCCGCTCCTCTGCGCTCCGCCAGTTGGCTTTGTGGTCTGCCCCTCTGTGCCCGTTGCCATCAGCTCGTCGTGAATCGAGTTGATCGCGCGGCGCACCTCTGGCTCGAGCGACTGCATATAGACGTCCGTTGTCGTCGAGGCTTTGGAGTGCCGCATCATGCCCTGAATATCCTTGACGTGACCCTTGGTCTTGCCAAGCGTGGCGATGGTGCGGCGGATGACCTGGAATGTCAGTTTCGGCAGCTCCAGTTTCTCAGCCAGTTTGTGCAGGACTCGCTTGCGATAGTTGCTCGAATCCATCGGTCTGCCAAAGCGTCCCGGAAACATAAAGGCGTCCGGAGACGTGTCGTTGCCCTTCTTCCTGCATTCCTCTCGATAATCCACGATCTCGTTCGCCAAAACCTCGGCGATCGGAACCTTGGTGAGACTTCCCTTGGTTTTGCCGAAAGAACGGACCTTGCCTTTGTAGACGGTCTCCTGAATATCCAGAATCCGCGTCTCTTCGAGCAGGCAACGCCACCGCAGCGGGAACAACTCACTGGGCCGAAGAGCATTGGACATATCCAGCTTCATCAGAATCCAGTCTCGAAGACTGATGTCGCCAAGCATCTCCAAAGCTGCGCGAAGCTGATCCCAGGTGAGCACGGTCTTGTCCACCTCCCGCAGGTTTGCAGGAGGTTTGACGGTGCGTGCTGGATCCTTTGCAAGAAAGTCCTGGTCGACTGCCTCCGCAAAGATGGCTCGCATATAGGACCGGATCTGCAACACTCTGTCCTTTGAGTGAATTTTCCCGAGTTTATTGAGATGGGTCTGAAGGATAACTTTGTCGAAGTTTTCCAGCCTGTAATCGCTGAATGCGTCGACGAGGTCTGCCTGGATCAGATACTTTTTGACCTTGGCAGTTTCCTCCCTCCAGTCCCCCTCCTTCAGTGGCAGATATCGATGTTTGACGAACCACTCGAAGGTGACTGCACCGTTAACAACGGCTTGATCCCCCGTCGAGCGCCCGCCCAGTTTGGCGATCTCGTCCTCCAACTTCTCCCGGGCCTGGGACTTGGATATCGCTGTCTTCAGCCCGAGGACAAAAGAATGGGTGACGAGTTTGTGTTCGTTGGTTTGAGGGTCAAGTTCGGAGCGCCGAAAACAACCATGCCATTTCCTTCCCCGAGACCGGACCCATCCTTTCTGGTATGAGACTCCCATTTGTTCCTCAATTTCTGTGTGGAGGGAACAAGTGGCCGTTTCCATTTTACCGGCGTTTGCGCCGTAAAGAGGCGGCCTGTTCACGCTCCTTCAGGAACTCCTCGATCCCGCTCGCCCGATAACGCAGCGCGCCGTCGCTCATGCGAATGACCGGCAAATAGGGCAACCTCCGCGAGGAGTGATCCCAAACCCAGTCCTTGCTGACTCTTAGCTTTTGGGCTACATCCTCGGCGGTCAACAGGGCATCGGCCGTCTCCAACTCCCGCAATGCAAGCACAGATCCCATAACTTCATTTCCTCCAAACCTGTGTGATCCGGACCGGTTCGGCCCGGCGAGTGTGGAAATCTTGGGTCGAATCCGATTCTCGGTCAAATTGACGCCGACTCCTGGCCTCTCGGCCGGTCGCTCCTTCGAAGGGAAACGGCGCTCGATTTGACCGAGTTTCGAGACCACTTCATGCTGTCTCTGCGTTCGAGAAGGCCGAATGGCGATCTCAACCTAAGCGCGTGGAGTGGAAGATGTTTGATTCCATCCGAGACCTCTCCAGCAAACTCGCGGCGACGGGCTATTTCATCGACCCCGTGATGACCCAGGTTGTCTATCTGGCCGCGAAGCTCCAGAAGCCGCTCTTGCTGGAGGGACCCGCAGGGTCCGGCAAAACGCAACTCGCTATCTCTGTCGCCGCAGCAGGCGGTTCGCATGTCGAGCGGCTCCAATGCTACCGCGGCGTCACCGAGGACAAAGCCATCGGACGCTTCGATGAGGGCCTGCAGCGGCTCTATATGGAGTTCACCAAGGGCCAGCACGAGAACTGGCAGAGCGTGCAGGCGAACCTCAAGGGGCGAGACTTCTTTCGGCCCGGACCACTCATGCGAGCCCTCGAATGCGAACAGCCGTGCGTGCTGCTCATTGACGAATTGGACAAAGTAGACGATGGTTTTGAGGCAATGTTGCTTGAGATACTTTCTGCCTGGCAGTTGTCAATTCCAGAGTTCGGCACCGTCGCAGCGAAGAGCATCCCTTTCGTCGTGCTCACCAGCAATGAGGAACGCAGGCTGGGCGACCCCATACGGAGGCGCAGCCTCTATGTGCGTGTCGAGCATCCGACGCCGGAGCGCGAAGCGGAAATCATCGCCAGCAGAACGCCGAAAGCCGATGAGAAGTTCCACCGGGAGATGGCAGGGATCGCGCTCTCGTTCCGCAACTATTCGCTCGAAAAGCCGCCCTCAGTCTCGGAGATGATCGACTTCGCCAACGCGTTGCAGTTGCTGGGAACGGACCACGTGACCGAGGAGCACCGAGACGTGCTGCTGCCGTTCCTGGCGAAGACCGACGACATTTTGTATCTGCTTGCCATGGAATTGCGCGCGACCCGGAAGCGAATCGGCTTCGCACTGAGCGAAACATTTCGCCGTTCCCTTCTTGAGACGCGCACGCTCACCAACACCGCGAGCTCAGAAATAGTGCCGCTCCGCGAACTCCTCGACTTGAGAGTGTCGTAGTTCGATTGCGCTGGGCAAGGCATTTCTTCGACTGTCCTTTGTGGTTGTATTCACGTCGCATTGACGTCTCATTGCCGTTGCTTTGACCTCCTTTGCCTCGTTATTGAACGGAATTGGCACTCCCTAAGTTATGGCCGTTCAAGAAGTTCCTTTCTGACTATCCCCTTGTATACATGGCGATGTTGAGGTGACGGTAAGAAGTTAGAGAGAAAAAAGAATGAAATTGAGCCGTTCTGAATCTCGACCACGTGCGAATGAGGCGCCGGTCTGACCAGTATCGAGCTCCAGATCTAAATGGTAGCTGAGGATGCGCCACTGCAGAATCTCTAAATGCCAGGCCGAACATTCTTTCAGTACGCACTCCCAGACATAGTCTCCGAGGCAAGCGCGAGCAGACAGGCGTAGCTGTCAGGCTTTGGCTTTTTTGGCTCCGCCCCAGAGCGAGCCGGGGTTGGCCCGATCTGGGTATAGCTGAAGCATCGCCTCGTATAGTTCGAGCGGAGTTGTGGTTTCGGACTCGAGTCGGTTGAAGTCGGCCAGGTACTGCCTGGTTTCAACGAGGCATCGTGGGTCGTCGGGCAACTCCGGCCTCTTGTGTCCGGCGACGACGAACGCAGGATCGAGGGCGGCGAGTTTGTCGGCCGCGCGCATCCACTCGCGGCGTGTAGCGGCGTCCGCTTCACCCATGTACTGGTGGATTCCGTTGTAGGCGACGTCCCCTGCCACGATCAGCCGCAGATCCGGCACCCACAGCGCGGTGCTACGGTCGGTGTCGGTGAAGCCAGCTTCGATCGCGTGCAGCGTGTGCCCCTCGAGGGAAAAAGTGTCGTGGTCAAGAGGTTCGGGAAATACTTGTGGCTGCGAGATTTGCCCGGGAAACCGTGAATTCCAGAAACTGTCGAGGAACTTGGGGTCGCCTTCCTGTTTCGCCCTCTCCACAGCCCCGGCCGAGGAGACTGGCTTGGCGGCCGGGAATGCCTCGACGAGTTGCTTGACACCGAAGTAGTGGTCGCCATGACCGTGAGTGATGTAGATGTAGGCTAAGTTTCGTTCGCGTGCTTTGACCCACTCAACAAGCTGCTGATTCTGCTCGATGGTGAGGAAGGTATCGACCAGCACTGCGTCGCGCTCCCCGTAGATCAAGGTCGAAGTGTTCGCCACCCATTGCAGGTCTTCCTTGCCGGGAGGCAGGTCGCGAGTAAGGCCGGGTCGACGTACACACAAGGTCTCGTACCGCAGCCTTGAAGCCTTCTCCGTCATAACTTTTCATTCCCTTCGATCTCAGAACTGTTCGCGAGAGAGTGGTCACATCTGTGTGGATGCCATCGGCTTGCCAGTCGCAGATCAATTGTAACGCCGACATAAGGATCAATTCGTCAGAGCAATTGTCAAAGCCTGGGATCAAGATTTCCTATACGGCTTCGTTAGTTGTGGCTGTGTCGTCGGGCACCCCGTTGAGTTTTTCGTTCTCGAACTTTGCGCCAGCGCTGACCAACGACACGAGTCAGAGCCGCTTTCGCCCGCCAGCGTGACTGTGCGGCCACGATCAGCTGGTGGGTCATCGCTATAGCTCTCTTCGGATCGCTTGCTCGGATGTGGTTCCTCACACTGAAGAGCCAGGCGCGATAATCTGCAATCCGTTTCACCAACCTCAAATCAGAAGAAAGGAGAATCGCCATGAAATCGAGCTTAGGAGAGATGTCCGCATACAAGATGTTCAGTTGGCGGGACCGTGCCGCCAGCTCAGTCGAGCAAACCGTAGCAGCCTTTCTGGAACTCGGAGAGGCCATTGCCACCCGCTGGGTCCAGACAGCCAAAGGCGTCCTGCTCCTGCAGATGGTGCCCGACAACGGTGAATCTGGCGCGATCTACGTCTTCGATCGACAGCGCGAGCAATGGTACATGCTGTCGTTCGAAGATTGCGAGGACCAGTTCACATCGGAGAAGTTCGACCGCGCGTTCTCCGAGTACGATCTGTTCCGCCTGGTTGAGCAGCCCGGTCTGCTGCTCACTGAGTTCCAGCCAGCCAACGCCTAGTCCACCTCGCTACAGCTCCAACAACGAATTCCATCCCAACTCCGAGGAGGAGCCGCCATGCGTCTGTCCGCAAGTCGTATCCGCTCGATCAATCGCGCCATTGCCAGGGTCCAGTCGTCGGCATGGTCCGCGTCAGGAAGAACTCACGGCCATTCGGCCCCCAGCCCGGCACCAGTTTTCTCTATGAACGCACCCAAGTTCGTGAAGATCGTCGCCGTCCCAAAGAGCAACGCCGCGTAGGGCCTCCAACCGGAAAAGGCGAGGAGACATGCTGGCCAAGCATGTTCTGCTCGCCCATTCCGAAAATTTGACCGAGTTTCGAAGCCGGGATACAACCACACTGCGGATGAAGGAGGCAGGAAGCCATGTATGCCAAGTTCTGTGTGAACCGGGAAACGGCAAACAACTTCATGCGCCTGTTCGTGAACCGGCGGGCCTACGCAATCCAGGCCGAGCGACCCCTTTCGAACGGTTCCGTCCCTTATTACCCGGCCAGGGATTGGAAGACCAAGGAGCCGAAACCGCTGGACGAAGGCGTGGTGCGGATGCACCTGAGCGGCGACATCACGATCAGTCTCTACGCGATCAATCCCGAGACACAGCGTTCGAAGTGGGTCGCGATTGACGCCGACTTCGACGGCTCACTGGAGTCGCTGTTTCAGTTGCAATGGGAGTTGAAGCAGGATGGAGTGGATGCCGCCTTGGAACAATCGCGCCGCGGCGGGCATCTCTGGATCTTCGGCGCCGAGCCGCTGCTAGCCTCTGAATGCCGAATCTACGTCTACAATCTCGCCCTCCGACTCGGCATCCCGGTCAAAGGGGGCGGTCTCAAGGAAGGGATCGAGGTGTTCCCACGCCAGGACCGGCTCGAGGATGGGGAGCTTGGCAATGCAATCCGCGCTCCAATCGGCGTGCACCGGAAGACGAATCGGCGCTACTGGTTTTATGAAGCCGAGCCCACTCCAGAAGCGCAGCTTGCCTATCTCGAAGGGTTGAAGAAGCTCACCGAGTCCGAACTCAGAACCTTTATTGAAGGGATGAGTCTGCCCGAAGCGTACCGACCAGTCGTCGCGGCTCCGTATATTCCGACCGTATCTTCCACGCAATACCCGGAGTTCCGAATCCTGGACTATGTTCGCACCACGCGCAAGGACAGCCGGAACTGGTGGGCAAAGTGTCCCTCCTGCGCAGGAGTCGGGCGCGACCGTTCCGGCGACAACCTTGCAATCCAGATCAAGAACCCGCGCTTCTACAAATGCTGGGCCGGCTGCACGAAGGAGGAGATTCGGGCAGCGCTTGGCCAGCCTATCCACGCGCGCGCGGCGGTTTAGGGAGTGAGTATGAAGGCCGTTCCCGCAAAACGGAATCCCGAATCCACCTCATTGCGCCATGCTCTCCACGGGCTCGCGCTTCCAGCCAACGTGCTCAGGGCGCTCCAGAAGCGAGGCATCTATTGCACCCCCGGAATTTCACTGGAACACCAGCACCTGGCCAAACGGTATGTGCTGCGCGGCGTGGAATCCGGCGGCGCGGTCTCCGACATGGGCAGGGCCTGCGCCTTCGTCTCCTCTGATGGAGATCCATTGCCGTGGTTGCAGTCGCTCGACTCGATTGCCGTGAATGGCCGTCATGCAATCTTCCTTGCAGAGAGCCTGGTGCGCGTGGAGATGCTTCGCACCGTGAGGACATGCGAGCTGGCGATTACACTCCACACCTTGTCTCAACTACCGGGCCGCAATCGCCCGGAGGTTGCTTCGACACTGCTCTTTCGTGGGCGGGATGGTGTTCTCCCCATCGATCTCTGGAAGGACGAACACCGCGCACTCCGGGGAAAGTTGACTCCCATCTTCTACGACCGCGCGGGCGAGGTGTCGCATTTGCCGCAGCGATTTGAAGAGGCGATCAGAAAAGTGACGTCGGCGGTTTGCTGCGTCGGCTGCAAGCATTCGCATGTCGGAGTGCCGCCAGTCGCCGGAGGATTGAGACCATGACGCATCCCATCAAAGCTGCGATTACAGTCGGTGAGCCGAACTGGGCTCCGCTTGAGCTGCTCCTTCCTGCTTGCGAGCTTGAAAACTTCATGTACATGGGCCGAGCTGGGGAGATCGAGTTGTACAAGCACCGGCTCACGCGCCGCTATCTCAACATCAGTGGGGACGGCCAGAGATTCTTCCGCTATTCCGACGGAACGTATGTCGAAATCAACAAAGCTGTGGCTATCGACCATGTACGCAACCGAGACCACTAGGAAAGGAACAACCACCATGGCAAAGAGCGTCAACAGGACATTTCTGCTCGGGCACGTTGGCAAGAATCCCGAGGTCGGAACTACACCGGGCGGCACGCTCGCCGTCAACTTTTCTCTCGCGACTACCGACCGGGAGAAGGACTGTCAGGGCAATTGGTCCGATAGGACTGAGTGGCACAACCTGGTCGCTTACGGCCGGACCGCCGAGATCGTGCGCGATTATGTGAGCAAGGGCACGCAACTCTTCATCCAGGGCAAGATCCAGACGCGCTCCTGGGATGACAAAGAGTCCGGCCAGAAGCGGTACTGGACGGAGATATTCGTCCATGATCTGACGCTGCTGGGCGGCGGCCGCGAGGAGAATGGCGGCTCCACTCACAGCAATGGTCGGGACGATTCCCGGAGGAGCTCTGGTGGATCGGGCTACCAGCCGCAGCAGATGGACGAGCAGTACGCCGACCAAGAACTGAACCCGGATGAAATTCCGTTTTAACCCGTTGTTTTTTCTTTGCCGTGAACCATGGCGCTCTGCGGGGTGCCATTTCCTTTTGAGGAGCTACGACGATGGCGATCAAAGAAGCCAAGACGAACACGGATCTGGATGCTCTGTTCACACAGCTGGCGGAGCCGTTTGACCCGAACCAGATCAAGTGGCGCGTTACACACACAACCCAGGATGGAAGCCGGGGCGCGGTCGTTGCATACGCTGATCCGCGAGCGTACACGGACCGTCTCAACCAGCTGTTCACTCCGACTGGCTGGACCCGGACCTACGAGGTCTCCACGGTATCGGCCGTCACGCGCATGAAGAAAGACAAACTCATCCAGACGGGCAAAGTTCTGGTGACATGCACGCTCACGATTACTGGATTGGGTTGCCATGCCGGCAGCGGTGAGGACTGGGCAGATGAGTCAAATGCCATGACAACGGCGGAAGCGCAAGCCTTCAAACGGGCGGCCAGTTGTTACGGCCTGGGGCGTTACCTTTACAACGTCGCCGAGATCTGGGTCCCGCTCAACGAGCATCGGCAGCCATTCGAATTCCCAACCCTCCCGCAATGGGCTCTACCGAAAACGGGTGCGCCAGTTAAGAACCATCCAGCATCCGGCCCGCGACCGACGGCGGTCCAACGGGGTCCGATCGACCAGAGAATCACGGGCAAGATCGAAGGCTTTCGGCGCATCCTCGGCGATCCAATTTACGGCGAGATACTGTGGCGCGTCGCGCGAACGCAGAAGGCGAACGCCATCCCCAACGCGCAACTGCAGACGAATGTTGCAGAGGCCATGGAACGGGCCTCGCGGGGAATCCGCAAGGCGCACTCCCTGGCCGAGTCGATTGGCGATACGCAATTCGTCTCCGTGCTCGATCGGTTGCATATCGCGTCGATGACGACAATCAGCAATCTCGAAGCACTCAAGCATCTGGTCTCGGAACTCGAAGGATTGGCTGGGCAACCAGCCGCCTGAACGCCGAGGAGTCGTGCAGCACCCCGCCCTTTCGGCGCAGTGGCGTCACACGCACGGCGCAGATGATACGTAGTGCTCCGGAACACTGTCTCGGCCCCTTCCCGGCGGGCTGTCTGCCTCGATAACTGCAAAACGTCACACACGCTGCGAATCCTTCGATTCACGGATGAGTCGCCGCGCCAAAGGAGCTTTGAATGGGAGCCGAAAACGAGCGTTCTCAAACATTCGTTGAATGGGTTCTGGCTCAGCTTGAAGAACGCTTTCCATGGCTGGGTTCAGGACGAGATGAACCGGTCGGCGGAGCGGATACGGTCGATGAACTCGCCGACTTGTACAAGTCGCTGATTGAGCAACGCGACACGGCACGTCACGAAAACGGTGATCTACGAGCGTAACCGGCATCGATCGATACCTGGAGGGTCTATGTGCAATGTACGGATGATTCGAACGGAGCCGGGTCTGGTATCGATTCCCTTGGAAAAGGCCGTCTATTGTGAGAACTGCAGGATGGTCTCGTCTTCGGCCCGGCAGCGATGCGGTCTCTGCGGATCGGAGAGGATCGTCCGAATGGCTCCCTTGATCCCAGAGCCGTGGAACCCAGGTCCGATGCCAGCTCTTGCCATGGCCGCATAGCGCACAAGCCGCTGCGAGCCTCGTTCTGATAGTTGGCGATCGAGGCGTGAACCGAGAATCCCTCCCGGCGACATGGGCGTTTTTCAGGACCGATCCTGTTTTGGGTGAGTAACCCATGATGGATGAGTGAATTGGCCTGTTCGCAAGAATTGACTCCGACCCGCCGGGATTGCTGGACAGCGTTGGGACAGTATGAAGAATCGAACCGGTGTCTTGGCGGAGAAGGTGAAATATCGGCAGCGGTTCCGCGTTGCGGCTACAATTCGCTATGCCCGATCTCCAGCAACAT
>DASXFS010000032.1:0-8367 GCA_036489415.1 Occallatibacter sp.
CTACTGGTCCAATCAGCTCAACCCCACCTACCTCGTTGGCCTCGGCCCGGCCACCGACTCCACCGGCAAACTGCCGTTGCTCACAGCTCCCGCGACCGCAGCTAACGTTGCCAAAGCCCAAAGCCTCATGTCGGGTATCAGCATTCCCACCTTCTTCCAGGCAGCAGCTGCGGCTGGTGACACAAATGCCACCATCGCACAGGGCCTCGTGGCCTTCCCGCAGTACTCAGGCGTCTCCGATACCTGGGGCAACGTCGCCAACTTCAGCTACAACTCGCTGCAGGTCTCGCTCCAGCAGCGCCTCGCTCATGGGCTCACCTTCAACGTCAACTACACCTGGGCGCGCAACATCGGAGACGACGGCCCCTATCGCACCGGCTTCAATCTGCCCTCCGGCTCGGTCTCCGGAACAACAAGGTCGTTTCACATGAATCGCATCGATCGCAGCGAAACGGCGGTCTCCACACCTAATCTCATTCACGCCTTTGGCGTCTGGGATCTGCCCTTCGGTCGCGGTCACTTCGGCGGCGATAACTGGGCGGTTCGGGCGCTCGCCGGCGGATGGTCGCTCTCTAGCATCTACACCTACTACGCCGGGACCCCCGTCCAGATTACCTATGGCGGATGCACCACGCCGCTGCAGGGCCAGTGCATGCCCGATCTAACTACCAGCTATGCCGGCCCCGCTCGCGCTAACGTCAGCTTCGGTAGCGGTCCCAATGGCCGCACCGCCGCCAATCTCGGCAAGGTCCAGTACTTCAACGTCCACTCCTTCCAGAAGCCCATCAACGTGAACCAGAACACTTTTATAACGGATACGACTACCCCGGTTGCCGCGCTGAATCTCATCGGCAACACGCCACGCACCGGTGCCTACGACCTGCGCAATCCTTCGCAGTGGGATATCGATGCCGGCCTTCACCGCAGCATCCCGCTGCATAGGGAGATGGCGCTCGTCATCGAGATCGATGCGTTCAACGTCGTCAACCACGCTCTCTTCTCCAACCCGAACGCGGTCTGGGGCCTCAACTCGACCTCCTTCGGCACGATCGGCAGCGCCTCGAATAAGCCGCGTTCCTTTGAGCTCGCCGGACACTTCAGCTTCTAACGTCAACCCCCTTGCCTCTGTCCTCGCGTGAGCTCGCCGTCACGCGCGGCCATCTCTTCAGGGAGCATTCATGTCTCGGTCCATGTTTCGCGTTCTATCCGTCTTTGCCCTGTTCCTGGTCCCCACGCAGATAGCGCTCGCGCAATACAGCGACCCTCCCCGCGACACTCGTGCATCCGACAAGCGTCCCACCACGGAAGAGATCGCGCATCCCCCAAAGACCTGGATCGACAAGGACACCGGCCACCGCGTCATTCGTCTCACCGACGAGCCCGGCTCCGCCAGCTTCTATTTCAACGTCAATGGCTACACCCCTGACGGCAACGAGATGGTCTACACCACGCCCGATGGCATCTCGATGTTAAATCTCAAGACCTTCAAAACACATTCTGTCGTTCAGGGTCACGTGCATGCTCTGGTCGTCGGCCACAAGACGCCCAGCATCTTCTACACAAAACCTCTGGAAGGCTCGCCCGAACCGAAGACCCCAGAAGAATATCGGCGCACACCGATGGCGATCTACTCCACCAACATCGACACCGGTGTGACCAAAATGCTGGCCAAGGTGCCGCCGCGCGCCAGTCTCGTCACCGTCAATGCCGATGAAACCCTCGCAGCCGGCACCTACGACGAATCCGATCATCCTCAGGACCAGTACCATCCCTCCACGCACGCGGCCACCAGCCAGACCAGCCCTCTTGATCAGCCTCGCAACAAAGGCGAGATGATGGTGCGCCGCCTCGCCGCTCGCATTCCGCTTGTGCTCTTCACTCTTGACCTCACCGGCAGCGGCAAAATCACGCCGCTCCTGCATTCAACCGACTGGGTCAACCACCTGCTCTTCTCTCCCAGCGACCCGCAACTGCTCATGTACTGCCACGAAGGTCCATGGCAGGACGTCGACCGCATCTGGACGATTCACACCGACGGCACCCACAACCAACTCATGCACAAACGCTTTATGGCGATGGAGATTGCCGGCCACGAATTCTGGGGCCTCGACGGCGACACCATCTACTACGATCTGCAAACGCCCCGGGGTGAGGACTTCTGGCTCGCGTCCATCAACCTGAACACCGGCGCGCGCACCTGGTATCACCTGCAGCGCAACGAGTGGTCCATCCACTTCAACGTCAACAAGGGCGCCACCCTCTTCACCGGCGACGGCGGCGATCCCGGCCAGGTCGCCAAGGCGTCCGACGGCGAATGGATCTACCTCTTCCGTCCCGAGATCATCAAAAACATCGGGCAGAACGATCCCAACTTCATCAACCCCGCCGTGCTTCACGCCGAAAAGTTAGTGAACATGTCCAAACACAACTACACGCTGGAGCCGAACGTCAGCTTCTCGCCCGACGGCAAGATGATAATCTTCCGCTCCAACATGTTCGGCCCCACCTATGTATTCGGCGTAGAAATAGCAAAGGCGCACCAATAGTTCGCACCTCGCTCCCGTCTACGCCCAGGCTGTCTTGTCTTTGCCGCAATAGCCTTCCCGCAGAAACTCGCTATACTTCAGGCGAGTCATACGCTCTCACAACAGCGGAGCCGAAGGGGAAGGCATGTCGCTCGATCTGAAGTCGCGCTTTTGCGGAAGCGTCTATGTCATTCAGTGCGCGGGCCACATTAGTGCATCAGGACCATTGCTCTTACCGTTCCGCGATAAGTTGGCATGCCTTCCACCACCCGTGTTGGAGCTGTCAGTGGCGGATACATTGAACGGAGGGCCTCCCTCGACCGTCAGGAACCCGCTGATTCTCCATCCACCGAGCTCGTTCTGCCACCACTTTCCGCGATTCAAAAACAGCTCGTTCTTGCCAAATGGCAGCTCGTAGATACCCGATACCTTGAAGACGTACGGATCAATGAAATTCGACCCGGGCAAAGAAGCCAGGTTGATATTGCTGTACCCAAAGAGATGATGGTCTTCGCTCCCGAGATAGTCCACGGTCAGAACCCACGATCGACCGAAAGCCCGTTGCACGGCCAGGTTGTATTGCTCTGAATAACTGGTCGGAAATTTCTGAGCAAATGTTGCACCTTCAGCGAAAACTGGATCACACGGGCGCCGTTGAACAGAATGATTTGCGCATAGGTCGCATCAGTCACAATTGTCCGGACCTGCTCTGATTGTTCTTGGCAGATCGCTTCTGCGGACGGACTGTGCCGCCCTGCAATTACGTCATCTGCAGGACTGTTGCGCGGCAATCGCTGCTCGCAAACGCATGTCACCGCTCTGAGGCAAGGAAAATACAGTCCAGTTAGACCTGGCATCTTCTTGACATGCATCATCGCGAGCTCAGATCGGGCGGCTGACCGATCAGAATTCGAGTGGAACCGACGAGGCATCGGTTCCCGTCTTGCCCCACAGCGCCGTCGCGGCTTCGGGCGAGCCCTTGCCCCAGAGGGCCGTCTTTCCCCACAGAGCCGTGGCGCCATCGGGGTCGTCGTTGGCCCACAGCGGAGTTACGCCCCATATTGCGGCAGAACGTGTTCCCGAGAGGAATGCATTGCCGCCGTAAACGCTGGATGCCGACCAGGACCCCGACTTGGTCCAGAGCGCGCTGGGATCGACAACGGCGGTGATAGCGCCGTTGGATGCATCGTAGGTTGCAATCGGCGACATTGCGGTGCCCGCCGGCACGGAACCGTCTTTGACAACCGCAGCCTGGATTGTCTTGGCAATGTCAAGATACCCGGCGCCGACGGTGAACACATCGTAATTCGCAACGTAGGTCATGCCATCAGCTGAGACGCTGCTAGTGGCTGGGAAATGGCTGCGATCGGCGTTGGCCATGAGCAGAGCCTTGGCCTCGTCTGGGGATAGTTTCGGCGCCGCCTGCAACAGGTCGGCAACAGCTCCTGAAGCCACGGCCGCCGACATGCTGGTGCCGCTCATGGGGAAATAGGATGACGAGGGGTTTTCGGCGCCGTTGGTTTGGTAGAAGGAGTACCACGTGTAGAAATTGGGATTATTTACAGCGAGCGGATCGCCTTCGAATTTGATACTAGGGACGAGGTTGCCCGGCGCAACGATGTCCGGCTTCACCGTGTTGTCAATGTAAGCCGGGCCCTTGGAGCTGTAACTTGCAATGACGTCGTCATTGATTTGCGGCGTGAAATTCGTATTCATGGCGCCGACCGTGAGGACATACGGATCGTTGCCGGGCGCTTCGATAGTGCCGTAGCCTTCGGGATTCAGATTCAGGTTGCGGCCATCGTTGCCCGCCGCAACCACCACGACAATGCCGGCCTTCCAGGCTTTTTCCACCGCCTGGCAAAGCGGGTCGAGAGTGTAGCTCTCGTAAATTGGGCGCCCGAGGGAGAGATTGATGACGCGGATGTTGTACTTGCTCTTGAGGGAAATCGCCTCACCGATGGCGTTGATGACTGCGGAATCGGTCCCCGCGCCGTTCTGATCCAGGACCCGTAGGTTGATAATGTTCGCGTTGGGAGCGGCGCCGCTGAAGGTGCGGAAATACCGCGAACCGGTGGAAGCAGAGCCGTTTCCAGCGACGAGGCCGGCAACTAACGTGCCGTGTCCATAGTGATCCAGGGCATCCTTTTGGCCCGACACGAAATTCTGACTGTACACGATCCGGCCGGTAGCATAAGGAGCCACCTGGTTTGACGGGGACAGCAGTTCCGAAAGGATGCCACCAAGGCCACCCGTGAGTGAGAGGGATTTCGCGTCGAGATCCTGCACGGGTGTGATTCCGCTATCAATCACGGCCACACCGATGTTCGTTCCTTGATAGCCTGCCTTCCAGGCTGCCGGTGCGTTGATGGGTTCGGTCGTGTATCCGGCATTGGGGATCGACGTAGCCTGCCGCGCGCCGATCACCCGGTCGGGCGAGATGTATTTCACGTTTGGATCAGCGGCAATGCTGTTCAGATTGTTGAAGGGCACGACCTCTACAAGCGCATCGATGGTTCCCAGCACCGTTTTGACCAAGCCTCCGACGAGGCCGAGCAAGCCGCCCAGCAGGCCGCCTTCACCTGCAGACGGCGCCTTGTAGTACTGCACGATCACTTGGACATTTCCGGACGTCGGGTTCGCCGCCAGATCAGGCGATATTTTGCTGCTTCTGGTCTGCGCGTCGACAGAGGTCGAGCCCACAACCGCAACCACTAAACCAAGGACAAGGACCGAACGAAGCTTGGATTTCAAGATCGTTACCTCCTGCCAGGCGGCCTCGCCGTTCCTGGCTCACGCGGGCACCAAGTTGTCGTTGGAAAAAGCGCCTCTAACTTGGAATACCCCTGTAATCACGCAACTTTAGTAGCGTGTATCCACTTCCTCAATTACCCCTTAGTTGTAACCACAATGTGTTAGCTTCCGACTTAGGTAACCATGAATGAGGTTACTTCGGGGGCTAGCGCCCTGACAGAAGGATGGCCTTCGCGGACGGCGCGGGCCCGGTAACTCAAGAGAACTGAAGGAGGTACGGGAAGCGTGGACAAGAGGTTGAGGGTGACTGGATGACGGGCCGCGCCAAGTCGATCAATGGCCAGGGTCTCCACAATGGCGCCAGAGTTGATGACGGCGATTCTGTCGCTGATCCTGAGCACCGAAAGTAGGTCGTGCGAGACATAAAGGAGTGTGGTGCCGTGATCGCGATTCAATCCCCTGAGCAGGTCGACGATCTGGCCCTGTGTCACGGGGTCGAGAGCGCTGGTGGGTTCGTCGGCAATAATCAGCGCCGGGGAATGTAGCAGCGCGAGGGCGATAAGCACTCGCTGGGCCTGACCGACACTGATCTGCGATGGGCGCCGGCGCAGAAATTCCGGATCTGACGGCAGTTGGACTTCGTCGAGAAGCCTTTGCACCCGCGCCGAAAAGACCGCACGCCTGTTTTTCTCATGCGCCCTCCAGGCCTCGCGAAAGTGGTTCTCAAGGCTGATCGCAGAGTTCAGCGCGGTCATGGGGCTTTGCGGAATCAGGGCAAGTTGGCGGCCACGCAATTCGCGCAGCCTGCTCTCGGAAAGTTGCAGCAGGTTTTGTCCATCAAGGACGATCTCGCCGGTGACTCTCCCCCCACGCCAGGGCAACAGGCCGAGTAGCGAAAGGACCAGCGTGCTCTTCCCCGCCCCGCTGGCGCCGACGAGTCCCAGCACTTCGCCGCGGTCGAGATCGAAGTCGATATCGTGCAGGACTCGCTTGCCTGCATAACTGGCCCCAAGACGCACACGCAGGAGAGGCTGGGTGCTCATCGCGAACTCCGCAGCCAAAGATGCTCGACATTCCAAATCAGCTCCGGCTCAAGCACTGCAGGCTCTATGCCTTCAATGCGCGGCGAGACGGCAACCAGAACGTTGGGATAGACGAGATAGATGAAAGGCTGCTGATCGGCGATGATCTGCTGCACACGATCGATAGCCTGCTTGCGCACCGCGTCGTTCAAGTTCGTGGCCTGCAAATTCATGTCATGGTCAATTTCGGCCTCCCACGGGGTTGTCGGTGTTTTTTCCGACGGGCTCCACTGATGGTTGGGCGATGAGCTGAGCCAGACATTCATCATGGCGTTCGGATCGGGGTCGACGTTTTCGAGTCCGAGGAGGCAGGCTTCATAGTCCTGGCTATGCATCAAACGCTCGATAAGCGCGGGGAAGTCGAGTGCGACGACATTGACGTCCATACCCAGCGCAGCAAGATCCTGCTGAATCAGAGTTGCCATTTTTTGTCGTGCGGCATTTCCGGCGTTGGTCAGGATAGAGAAGCGGACCGGGTGGCCTGCCGCATCTTCGAGTCGCGAGCCAACCCAACGGAAGCCGGCGCTGGCAAGAGCAGCCCTGGCGGCCGCGATATCGGTGTGGGGAGCAGAGAGGTGTCGGTTGTACCAGATGCCGTTCGCCGGCGAGATGAAACTATACGCGGGAGTAGCGTGGCCCTGATAGGCAACACGGGCCAGGTCGTCGCGGTGAATGGCCTGCGAAACAGCCACGCGAAAAGCCCGTTGCTGAAACCAGGCTTTCTCCCAGGCAGGAAGTGGCGACGCGGGCGACTGGTTGAACCACATCTGCTCGGTGTTCAGCGATGGACCGAGGTCGCGTACGGTGGATGGCGCCTTCTTCTTCAGGAGCTCGAAATAATCCGGGGGAATGTGATCGATGAGATCGTATTCGCCGCGCAGGAAGAACCGGCTCTCCTGCTCGGGGTTATTCAGGATGTCGAGCCGCACGCCGCTTGCGTAGGGAATGGAGACACCCTTCGAGTCCTTTTCCCAGTAGTAAGGATTGCGGCGCAGGCGCACATATTGCGAGCGCAGGTAATCGGCGACAACGAACGGGCCGGAGGTGACGCGGCCCTCGCTGGGACGGTTGGCGGGCTCAATGGCGATCTCGTCGAAGACCTTGACGATGCCAATCACGCGCTGCGACAGATGAACGATGACTGTGGCTGGGTCGGGCGTTTCGACGCTGACCCCGCCCGGACTGACGAACTCATCTGCGGCCGGAGCGTTGGTGGCAGGAAGCAGCACACGACGTATCGACCACGCGGCGTCCCGCGAAGTCAGGCTGCTACCGTCGGAGAACCTGAGGCCGGGTCGCATTTTGAAAATGATGATCTTGCCGTCTGGCGAAAGGTTCCAGCTTTGGGCCAGTCGCGGCTCAACGGTCTGCGTAAGGCGATTGATGCGTAGCAGGACGCCGCCGGTGAGATAGCGAACTGTTTCCGAGTCGATGTCGTCGACCTTAGCGGGATCGAAGGTCTTCGGGTCGTAGCCTAGGGTCCATGCTAGTTCGCCTGGCAGGCGGGGCGCGGCCTGGGCGGCACACTTCGCGATCACCGTCGTGGCCAGGATGGCTAAGACGGCAGCGACCGAGACATCGTGAAACCAAACGCGCCGCATGGTCATTTCTCCACCGCGACTGCTTCCAGGAGAAGCAGAACCAGAATCAGCAGCACGACGGGAAAATAAACCCAATTGGATTGGGCCAGCATAGAGGAGTTATCGAGCTCGAGCAGCATCCCTCCCCAGGACGGCAGCGGCTCGCCGATTCCCAACCCCAGCGCGCCAAGATTTGCCTCGGCCATCACGAATGCTGGCACACAGACGAGAAACTGGGGCAGAAGCAGGGGCCATAGATTGGGAACAACATGCCGGACCACCTGACGGCGACGCAGTCCTGCCGCACGAGCTTGCAGCATCCATTCGGAGTTTTTCAAGTCGAGTGCTCCCTGGTAGACTGCGCGCGCACAGGCTGGCCAACCTAAGGCGGCAAGGACCAGAAAGGTAATCGCTGCCGAATGGCCA
>DASXFS010000064.1:0-98788 GCA_036489415.1 Occallatibacter sp.
AGCAGATGCTCTCGGTTCCGCTCTATGCGCGGATCGCGCAACTCAGCAAAATACTTCAGGGGATTGTCCATTCCCCCTTCTTACTTATTTCCCACTCCCTGCATATAGCAAACCATGGTCATTTATATGCGTCGGCCCTGCGCGTGGGCCAGAGAAGCTTGCTGTTCCAGAGCGTCGAAGTCTCCGTACTGCAGGCCGATCCAGCGGATGCCGGGCAGCGCGAACAGCGGAGTGAGCGCGGCCAGATCGACGGAGCGTTTGCGGCCTGTTTTCCGATTCCGTGTTTGCCAGGCCAGGCCGATGAGGCGGCGGCCGTCGCTGTAACCGGTGCGGAAGCGGTCGCGTTCCGCAGGGTCGGGCTTGAGATAGGGCGCGTTCGGGGCTAAAACAGTTGAGACTGAAAAGGCCGCCTCGGTGGCGCGGAACAGGCCGGGAAGGCTGCCGGTGGGCAGATGAGCGGAGAAACTCGCTTCGCAATCCGGGCTGGAGACTACTTCGATTTCAGGGAATGAGCGGGCGAAGAGCGGCTTGAGGCGCGGGTCGCAATCAAGCGTGATGCGGTTGCCGGTGCGGATTGCGTCCGGAATGAGGCCGGCGAACATGATTTCGTCGCCCACGCCCTGTTCGCCCCAGAGGAACAGGCCGCCGGACGCGAGTTTTTCGCCGGTCCAAAACGGCAGCGGATAGGCGCGCATGGGCGTGTCGTGGTCGATGGACTGCCAGCGAGCCTCGTAGGTGCGCCAGCCCTGGGCGAAGTCGCCGCTCTGGATCTGGGCCAGGGACTGGCCGAAGCGGGCCTGGGCATAATCCGGCTTGATCGCAAGGGCAATCTGCATTTGCTCCAAGGCCTCGCTGAGGCGGCCACGCTGCTGGAGAATGCACCCCAGGTTGTAACGGGCCTCGGCGTAGTTTGGCCTGAGAGCCAGCGCGCGCTCAAAACTGGCCGCTGCGGCTTCCAGATTGTCCTGCGCTTGCAGGGTATTGCCGAGGTTATAGTGCGCCTCAGGCAAGGCGGGCTTGAGGGACAAGGCGCGTTCATAACAGGCCACGGCCTCGGAGAGCAGATCTTGCGCCTGGCGGGCGTTGCCAAGGTTGTAGTGGGCTTCGGCGTAGTCCGGGTTGAGGGCCAGGGCGCGCTCATAACTGGCCACGGCATCGTCGAGGCGCTTCTGCGCTTGCAGGGTGTTGCCCAGGTTGCTGTGGGCCTCGGGCATTCCCGGCTTGAGGGCCAGCGCCTGCTCATAGCCGGCTACCGCATCGTCCAGCTTGCCCTGGGACTGTAGGGCGTTGGCGCGATTGAAGCAGGCCTCGGCAAAGTCGGGTTTGAGGGCCAGGGCGCGCTCATGGCTGGCTACGGCGTCGGCCAGTTTGCCCTGGGACTGCAAGATATTGCCGAGGTTCATGTGCGCCTCAGCCAGGTTGGGCCGTAACGCGAGCGCCTGGCGGAAGCACGCCGCGGCTTCAAGGGGTTTGCCCTGGATTTGAAGGACCGTACCCAGGTTCATGTGGGCTTCGGCCAAGTTGGGGTTACAGTCCAGCGCCTTCTGGTAGGCATGGGCGGCTTCATCGAGCTGGCTCTGGGCCTGGAGGATGGTGCCGAGGTTGGAATGATAGGCGGCCTGGCCGGGGTCGATGCCGATGGCGGCGCGGATAAGCTGCACGGCCACATCCTGGCGGCCGACCTGGTGGGCCAGCGTTCCCAGCAGGTGAAGGCTGGGCGCATGACGGGAATCGATGGCCAGTATTTGGCGGTAGATGCCCTCGGCCTGCGGCAGACGGCCCTGCTGGTGGTGCTTGATGGCCGTGTTCATCATGCCGTCGAGAATGGAGATCGGCGGCTTGCGCGCAGTACCTTGCTGCGGGCCGCGGGTCGGATAGCGAGGGGATTGCATGGGGCCAGTGTAGGAGGGTTGCGGGCCGCGCCAGGCCTGGAATGCGGCGATCGCGCGGATTTGGCGCTGCCCGGTTTCCCGGTGCGGATTTTTCCTGATTCGGTAATGAAGAAGGACGGCCTATGGTGGTTCTTTTTCGCGGGATTTCTCAAGCTGCGGCAGCAGCAGGCGGCTGCGTGCGCGCATGGCGGCGGTGCCGATGCGGCCGTGGATGCGGAGCAGATCAAGGACAGCGGGGAGCATAGATGGGTCCTGGCGGGTGAGATCAGCAAGGCCTTGCAGGGACATGGTTTTCACGATGGAGCTGCTCTGGTCTTCAAGCCAGGATTGCAGGGATTCGGCGGCGCGCGCGATTTCTGGGTGGGTGAGCCTGAGGCGCGGCGTGATGAGGGCCAAGTGCCAGCGGAGCTTATTTTCCTGTGCTTCCGGGAGCAGGCCGAGGAGCGAGGTTTTCCAGGAGTTGAGTTGCGCTATGGGACCGGGAAGTCCGTCGCGAGTGAGTAGCTCCAGGGCGTGGGCGGCGCGGTTGACGACGCCGGGGTCTTCGTCCCAGAGGCATTCGATGAGCTTGGGGAAGGCTTTGGGCTGGGCGAGGACCAGCGCGGCGACCTCCTCGGCGCGGCCGACGGAGATGCGGCCCTGGCCTTCCTTGAGCATGGAGCGGATGGATTCTGCTTTGGCCATGTGCTCCTGCTGGCTCCTTCCTATGTGCGTTGGGCGGGTGTGAGCATTTTTGCTGCGACTCGGCCGATGCCGCGGAGTATTTGCTTTGCGGGCCAGCGGCCTTCGGAATCGGGGAAGAAGATTTCGCCGGTGCGACGAACTTCGGGGCGGTAGTACCAGCGCTTGAGCAGAGCCAGATGGCCCTGGCGTTCGGCGCCGGACGGGGGGTGGGTGGAGTCGGTGAGAGAGGCTAGAGCGGCTTCAAGGCGGGATTCGAGCAGGTTGCGGGGGAGCTTGGTGGATTGAGGGATGGTTTCTGATGAGACGGCGGGGGGATTTGCCTCAGGGGCTAAAGCCCCCGCTTCTTCTTGCGTACTTTCGGCACGGCTAAAGTGGTGCCCTTTCAAATCACGTGCCTGGAGTGCAGTGTTGAGGCCGGGTTGGACAGAGATGGGGCTGGATTGAGAGGCGGGATTCGGTTCTTCCGGGATGGGCTCGAGGGCCATGGGCTGGGCGAAGAGGGAACTGGAGCCGGACTGCTCATTCTGAATGCGCATGCCGAGGGTGGAGAAGGCTGCGGGGCCGCTGAGGCGGCCGTTCTCGAAGAGGAAGACGGCGACTTCATCTGGAGTTGCGGAGGCTTGGAGGATGACGGCGCGTAGCTGGCTCAGGGGACGGACCAGTTCTGGAGCCAGGGCGCGGACGGCTTCGACACGCTGCGCCTGGGCGTGCAGTTGGGCGGCGGCCTCAAATTCGAGATCGGCGGAGGCTTGGTCGCGCTGGGTGCGGAGGGTGACCAATCGGCTTTCGCCGCGCGTGGCTAGAAACTGCTCGACGGCTGAGGATTCCTGGCTATAGCGCTCGTCGGTGCAGCCCTGGTAGCAAGGAGCGAGGCACATCTTCATTTCGGAGTAGACGCAGCCGGGATAGGTGGGATCGGGGTCCAGATCGAAGGTGCAGCGGCGGAGCAGGAAAAGCTTGAGAGCTTCGTCGGCGAAGCGCTCGGCCGCTGCCCGCGACGAAAAAGGTCCGTAAGCCCAGTCGGCTTCGCGCTGGCTGGGGCGATGGGTGATGGTGATGCGCGGGTAGGCGTTCGAGCCGAGATAGCGGATGAACGCTGGTGCGCCCAGGTGCATGCGGTCCAGGGATTTTACGCCGTAAATCTCCTCCAAAAGGGAGAACTGTGTGAGCAGGGATTCGAATTCGGAGCCGGTAAGGCGGTAAGCGATGCGGCGGACGCGGCCAGCGAGTTGGAGGCGGCGGGGATGTTTGGGTGACGGCTGGAGCAGGCGTTCGAGGCGGGCGCGGAGGTTGGGCGTGCGGCCGATGTAGGGCTCGGCGTGGGCTTCTGCGCCATAAAGCGCAAAGACCGCGGCGGCATGGGGCAGCTCGGCCAGCGCGGCGCGGGCGTTGGCCGGGTCGAAGGGCAGCGATTGGGTGAGCGCGTCGCCGGGCACGGGGTTCAGGCTCCGGCGATGGTCATGCCGTCGATGCGCAGGGTGGGCGAAGCGACGGAGCCGCGGAAGACGAGGTCGTTGCCGATGGCGGTGACGTTCATCAGCATCTCGCCCAGGTTGCCGGCGATGGTGACTTCTTCAACGGCGTGGGTGAGCTGGCCGTTCTCGATCCACAGGCCGGTGGCGCCGCGGGAGTAGTCGCCGGTGACGATGTTGGTGCCGAAGCCCATGAGGCTGGTGACGTAGAGGCCGGTTTGCGTCTGGGCGATGACCTCCTCGGGCGTGAGTTGGCCGGGTTCAAGATAGAGATTGCCGCAGCCGATGCCTGGCGTGCCGGCCAGCCCTCTGGACGCGTTATGCGTTGACTTTAGGCCCAGCTTGCGAGCGGAGTAAGTGTTGAGCAGATAGGTCTGGAGAACGCCGTTTTCGACGACTACTGTGCGGCGCGAGGGCAGGCCTTCGCCGTCAAAGGGCGAGCTGCCGAAGCCGCCGGTGCCGTTGGGCAGCAGCATGGCGTTGTCATCGACGATGGTGAGCGTGGAGGCGGCAATTTGCGCGCCCATCTTTCCCGCGAGAAAGGATGCGTGACGCCAGATTGAGTCGCCTGAGGCGGCTTCAAAGACGGAGCCGATGAGCGAGCGGGCGACCTCTGGCGCGAAGACGATGGGCACGCGCTGGGTGGGGACCTTGCGCGCGCCTAAGCGGCGAACAGTGCGGCGAGCGGCCTCTTTGCCGATGGACTCGGGCGATTCGAGATCGGCCATGCGGCGCGCGCCGGACCACCAGCCGTCGCGCTGCATCTGGCCGTTCGCGTCCATGGCCAGCGGCGCGGCGGAGACGCCGGCGTAACTGGTGCGATAACTGCCGACGAAGCCGCGGGAGTTGGCCATGACTTTTCTTCCCGTCGCGGCGTCGAAGCTGCCGCCGTCGGAGTTGGTGATGCGCGGGTCAGCGGCCAGGGCGGCGGCTTCGCAGCGGCGGGCCCAGTCGATGCGTTCGGGGCCGGCGAGGGAGTAGACGTCGTCGTAGTAGAGGTGCAGGTCGCCGGTTAGGGAGCCGAAAGCAGCGGTTTCCGGCAGGCCGGTGAAGGGATCTTCTTCCGTGACTTTGGCGAGGGCAATTGCGCCTTCGACGAGCTGGCGAATGCCGTCGGCGGTGAGGTCAGAGGTGGAGGTGGACGCCGAGCGGGTGCCGAGGAAGACGCGCAGGCCGAGGCCGCGGGAGCCGGACTCCTTGAGGGTTTCGACTTCGCCCATGCGGACGTTGACGCTGAACTCGTCGCCTTCGCGGACGACGGCTTCTGCGTCAGAGGCGCCGGCTTTCATGGCCAGGGCGACGACGTCGGCGGTGAGGGATTCCAGGTCGAGTGCGGCTGCGGTGGAGTTTGCGGCTTGGGATGCGGCTTCAGGCATGGCTCAACAGTAACAAATCTGCGGGCCAGCGGAGCACCCGCGCGCTCTTCGCGGCAAGCGCCCATCCCGCGCCATCTGCGCCGACCGTGCAGTGCGGAGAATGAAAACGTTCTGGCGCGACCCATTTTGCAGAATATTTCCTTCGGCAGGCGCACAATCGTTTTGAGGATGGCCCTTTTTCGCGGGTTCAGAATCGGAAACACCCACCCCCCGGGGGTCTTGAGGTAACCGAAAATGTGGTTACAGGGGTAACAAATTCCTAAATCGGGAAACAAAGCCTCTGATAGGGCGGCGATTTACTTGCCGTCGGGGAAGTCTGCGCCCAGGGTAACGGGTTCCCAGGCTGCGATTTCCTTTTCCCACAGCGCCAGCTTGTCGCGGAAGCGGGTGAGGGCGATTTTGCCAAGGATGAGGTGCAGCGGCGGCTCAGGCGCGTCGGCGGCGGTGATGATGGCTTCGACGGCTTTCTGCGGGTCGCCGGGCTGCTTGCCGGATTGGGACCGGAGATAATCGCGGGCTTTGCCGGCGGTGTTTTTGTATTCGGGCAACTCTTTGGCGGCCAGCTTGCCGGAGCGGCCGAGGAAATCGGTACGGAAGGGGCCTGGCTCAACGATAGTCACGTGAATGCCGAGCGGCTTTAGCTCTGCGGCGAGCGCCTCGCTGAAGCCTTCAACGGCGAACTTGGTGACGTTATAGAAACCCCAGCCGGCTCCGCCGATCAACCCGCCGATGGACGAGAGGTTGAAGATGTGTCCGCTGCGGCGCTGGCGGAAGTGGGGCAGAAAAGCCTGGGTGGTGCGGATGAGGCCATAGATGTTGGTCTGGAACATGGGCTCGAACTCGTCTTCGGAGACCTCCTCAATTGCGCCGTTGACGCCGTAGCCGGCGTTGTTGACGAGGACATCGATGTGTCCGAAGGCGGTGGGAGCGAGGCGGGCGATGGACTCGATTTCAGCGGGCTTGGTGACGTCGAGGGTGAAGACGCGGGCGGTGTCGGGGTAGAGGGTGGGCAGGTCGTCAAGCTGGGAGGCGTTGCGGGCGGTGGCGATGACGCGCTCACCGCGGCGGAGGAGTTCGCGGGCGAGGAGAGCGCCGAAGCCTGTGGAACTGCCGGTGATGAACCAGACGCGGGGAGCGGGGGAATTGGGCATGAAAGCGGTCTCCTGTTTGCGGCGCCAGATGGATGGGCGGCGACTAGCTTGTAGATGCGTGGAGGGCGCGAAGCGGTGCACGGGTTGGGCAAGGCAGCTGGATTCGGATAAATCAAAAATTGCAATGGTTATCTTTAAGTGATAACTTAAATGTGCGATGCAGAAGCACGATCCTGCGCTTGACACGCTGCTCGACCTGGACGGTCTCACTTTGGTCGTGGACCCGGCGGGCGGGCACTGGGTGCGGTTTGTGGTGACGCGGGTTCCGGCGACGGCTGAAAAGCCGCATGGGCTGGACTACTCGCTCACGCTGCATGGGCGGAACGGGGAGCGGCTGGTTGGATTCGACAACGCTCATCGCGTGGAGAAGCAAAAGCGCGGAGGCCCGCAGGACCATCGTCATCGCATGCGGACGGTGCGGGCTTATGAGTATCGGGACGCCGGAACGCTGCTGGCCGATTTCTGGACGGAAGTGGATGCAGTGTTGAAGGAAAGAGGGGTTCGCCCATGAGCACGCTGAAGGTTGGAATTGCGAGTTACGAGGAGATGAAGGCGCTGACGTTGGCGGTGGCGCGCGGGCAGCGCAAGCTCGGGCCGCGCGAGCCGCGGGTGTGGTTTCCATCGACGGAATCGTTCGCCAAGATTCTTTCTGCCGGGAATCGGGAGCTTCTGAGCGTGATTGCGGAGAAATCGCCTGAATCTCTGGATGATCTGGTGAGACTGACGGGGCGGAAGAAGTCGAATCTTTCGCGGACGCTAAAGACAATGGCCAACTATGGACTGGTCAAGCTGGAACGCGGGGCGCGCGGACGAATCGCGGCGAAGGTTGTGCATGACCGGATCGAACTGGAGTTGCCGCTGGTGCGGAACGGTGTTGCAGCCTGAGATCAGCGCTGTGACTTTCTTTTGCCAGACTCTTCGTTCGATCCAATTAGGAATACAATTGCTGAGCCGGTAAGATGAATCTGATAGGCCACGAGATGTTCAGGCACTTCGTTCGGGACTGCTCCGGCCCCGTGAGCGCCTTCCTCGTTGCGAATGACTGCAGGAGCTTGTAAGAACTTCTTCAATTCACCGAGATGGCTTCCGAGGAAGGGCGGAAAGAGTTCCTTCTTCTTGACCTCAGCAAACAAGTTATCGAATTTGGGCTCGCCGGGCATGTCCCAACCGCGCAATTCAATGATTTTCTGAAGCGTGCTCTCTAATGCCTTCAGGCAGTTGGTAAGGCAATCATCGTAGTGGTCGGAGCCTTGGCGGTAGTACTTGTGGGCCAAGCGAAATTCTTCGAGCGCCCCTTCATATTCTTTTGAATGCATCAGTGTGAGAGCCGGTTCAGTGGTTTCTGTGTGAAGAAACTCTGAGTCAATGCGCAAGATTCGTCCAAGCTCGAGCCTAAAGCCGATTGCATGCTCTTGAAATCGCTGATTGAGCTTTTTGACAGCCTCTGACGACTCGAGCTTAGGCTGGATATATGCGCTGAATTCCGAATTCGCTTGTGCAATCGGCATCTCGCGGAAAATGAGTTCAATGATGTCCAAGGCCTCGTCGTCACTGCATGTCTGGAAGTAAACTCGCAGGGCGACACACGGGCCCTCAAACTTGCTACTATCCGGCAGGTTGAGCATAAAATGCGCTTCACAGAACGCGTTCAGAACTCGATTGAAGAACTGGTTTGTTTGCAGGATCGCCATGCTCTCCAGATCGTATGGAGCTACTGGGCGACGAGGGATTGGTATCTCCTTATAGCCTACTGACTGAGCCCAAATGAATATGATCTGGTTGCGAAATTCAACGGGCACGTCATACCGATACTCAGTTGGTTTATTCTCGGCTGCTCGTTTGCGTTGTGAATAGAGTTCCATTCTTATCTTCCCGTGCCGCCGACGGTCATTCGGTCTAGCTTGATGGTGGGCATGCCTACGCCGACCGGGACGCTTTGGCCGTCTTTGCCGCAGGTGCCTATGCCTTCGTCCATCTTTAAGTCGTGGCCGACCATGGAGACGTATTTGAGAGCTTCGGGGCCGTTGCCGATTAACGTGGCGTCGCGGACGGGGG
Source organism: Occallatibacter sp. (assembly GCA_036489415.1). Classification (GTDB taxonomy): domain Bacteria; phylum Acidobacteriota; class Terriglobia; order Terriglobales; family Acidobacteriaceae; genus Telmatobacter. Next base: position 8,631 of record DASXFS010000064.1, read on the forward strand.
CGGTGATTTTGCCGTCTTCGATCAGGTACGCCTCAGACGCGGAGAAGACGAATTTGCCGTTGGTGATGTCGACCTGGCCGCCGCCGAAGTTGACGGCGTAGAGGCCGCGCTTTACGGAGCGGAGGATGTCTTCGGGGTCGTCGTCGCCAGCCAGCATGTAGGTGTTGGTCATGCGGGGCATGGGGATGGACTGGTAGCTCTCGCGGCGGCCGGAGCCGGTGTTGGCGGCGCCCGTCAGCCGCGCGGAAAGCTTGTCGGTGAGGTAGCCGCGCAGAATGCCGCCTTCGATGAGCGTGGTTTCCTGAGTCGCCGAGCCTTCGTCGTCCACGTTGAGGCTTCCCCTGCGACCGGCTATTGTCCCATTGTCAACGACGGTGACTTTGGAGCTGGCTACGGATTGACCGATGAGGCCGGCGAAGGCGGAGGTCTTTTTGCGATTGAAGTCGGCTTCGAGACCATGGCCTACGGCTTCATGGAGCAGGATGCCGGGCCAGCCGGGACCGAGGACGACTTCCATTTCGCCCGCCGGCGCGGGAACGGCGCCGAGCTGGAGGATGGCCCCGCGGGCGGCTTCGCTGGCTAAGGACTCAGGACTTTTAGAGCCGATGAACTGATCGAGTCCGGCGCGGCCGCCGCCGCCGGCTGCGCCCTTGGTGGTGTTGGCGTCTTCTTTGGCGATGACGAAGACGTTCAAGCGGCAGAGGGGCTGGGTGTCGGAGGCGAAGGCGCCATCGGATGCGGCGATGAGGATGCGGCGCAGCTCCTCGGAATAACCGGCGCGGACCTGGACGATGCGCGGGTCAAAGGCACGGGCGGCGCGGTCGGCGCGGAGGATGAGCTCGAGGCGCGCAGCGAGGTCGAGATCGAATCCGCCGAGAGGGACGGGGTAGAGATCGGCGACGGGGGCTTCGACGAAGCCTTGCACAGTTTGCTTGGCCGGGCCGGAGGCGATGAGGGCGGCGGTGCGGGCGGCGTGGAGCAGGCGCTCGGGGCTGAGATTGTCGGTGTACGCATAACCCGTACGCTCGCCGGAGAGTACGCGGATGCCGCAGCCGGCGCTGGTGCCCTGGGAGGCGGATTTGACGATCTGCTCATCGACGCCGAGGGAGGTGGCGGTGACGGACTCGAAGTAGAGGTCGGCGTAGTCGCCGCCGGCGGCAAGGGCTTCGCCGAGGCAGCGCTCAAGAAGGCGCTCGGTGATGCCGAACTTCTCGAAGAAATAACGCTTGTGGCCGGTGTTTGCGGGAGCGGCGGAATTGGTCATCGTGGTTCCAGTTTACGCCTGTCTTGGGTGCACCTGGAGAACGTGGCCGTTTCGCCAATGGGTCGCATGTGCAATTCAGTTTGCAAATGCTGCTACCTATGCGTTGATCGGGACGATTGTTGAAATGGTGCGGCGCCACTACAAACAGGCGCGCCTGATTTCAAACTGACCCGCCACGAGATTGACCCCGGCCACGGCTGTTTTTCCCTGGTCCTGTTCTCGCCGGGCTTCCCGGGTTGGAACTGTCTCCGGAACCTCTTGCTTCTTTTGATGCGCGGCATGGAAACCACTTTCCACGTAACGGTGTCCATGCTACATTCGTGGCATGAAAAAGATTGTCCTTGCCGCCTTGCTTCTGGTGGTGTTTGCCGCGCCGGTATTTGCCGCCACGCATCACCATCATCGCCACCACCACCATCATCACGCGCACGCCTAAAACGAATCCCGGTCCCACTGCGGCGACCTTGCAGGGACCGGGTTGCACTTTTTGTTTCATACGGGCACGGAAAAGCGGCGGGAAAGCTGATAAGTTCGAGCCATGACCGATTTGGACGAACTTCGCTTTCCGATTGGACGCTTCAACCCTCCAGCGATGAGCCTGCCGGGCGTTCGCGCCGCGCATATTGAAACGCTGCGCCTGCTGCCTGAGCGCATGCGCGCCGCGGTGAGCGGGCTGAGCGACGCGCAACTGGACACGCCCTACCGCGAAGACGGATGGACGGTGCGCCAGGTGGTGCATCACGTGGCCGACAGCCACGCCAACTGCTACATCCGTTTTAAACTTGCCCTGACCGAGGACTGGCCGCCGGTGAAGACCTACGACGAGGCTGCGTGGGCCAAGCTGGCCGACAGCCGTTGGCTGCCTGTGGAGGTTTCCCTCTCGATGATCGAGGCGCTGCACGGGCGCTGGGTGGGGCTGTTGGAGTCATTTTCCGACGAGGACTTCCAGAAGGGATATGAGCATCCGGACCATGGGCGGCAGAACCTGGCCAAGGCGCTGGCGCTCTACGACTGGCACTCGCGGCACCATACGGCGCACATTACCAGTTTGCGCGCGCGGCAGGGTTGGTAAAGGCGCTGATGGCCGCCGGCGAGGGTGCGCCCTCGGCAAGCAAGCTTGCGCAAAGCATTGAAGAGTATTTGAGCGACCATCCGGCGGCGGCGGTGCTGGAGGATGGCCGTGTGCTGTTTGATATGCGCGCGGCTCGCTACGCGGTGAGCGAGCAGCACGGACGCTGCCTGTTGCAGTTGTGGAGCGAAGAGCGGAATCTAGTGCGCACGGTGGTGGAGATCGCCGAACGCGCGCAGTGTCTGCGGCTGATGACGCGGCGGATGGGCGTGGCAAAACCGCAGGCGCTGGAGTTGGTGCCGACGAGCGACCGGCGGACGCCGACGGCGCGCGAGGCGGCGCGGAGGAACTATCAGCGGCTGCTGGAGCGGGTGCTCACGCGCAGATTCATTGGATCGAAGGTGGACGGGTTGCGTTCGGCTATGGACCTGGAACATAGCTTTGGGCCAGCGTATGTACGCGGGCGGCTGCTGCGCGGCACCGCGGCTGACGCGGTGATTGGGGTGAGCGAGGCCGAGTCTGGCGCGATGGTGGACGGGATTCTGACGCTGGGGATTCTGTGGCTGGACCATTGCCGGCAGAAGGGTGATGGGCGACGGCACTTTGGCGGGCTGAAGGTGATTGTGCCCGCCGGGGCATGGCGGACGACTGCGGAACGGATGGCCTGGCTCAACCATGGAGCTGCGGAGTTTGAGCTCTATACGCTGGATGAACGCGGAGAAGAGCTGGAACTGGTGGATTTTCGCGATACGGGGAACCTGAATGCGCGGCTGGTTCATGCGTTTTCTTCGCAAGTCGCAATCGAACGCTGCGAGACCGGTGTTGCCCGGCTGATGGAACTGATTCCGGCGACGGCCAGGGAGCGGGTCGAGGTGCGGGCGAGCTCGGCTGCCGAGGTGGGGCTGGTGTTGCATGGCCTGGAGTTTGCGCGGGTGCGGCATGGATTTGCGGCCAACAGCTTTACGCATGTGGACGATGTGACGTTTGGCGCCGGGGCCCACGAGACTCCGTTGACGGAAGGAACGGAGGCGATGTGCCGCGCGCTGCTGGAGCGGCTATTCCGGAGCCGGCGGCCGGATGGGGCGCATACCGACCCGCTCTACCGGATGCAGCCGGAGCGATGGCTGGAGGCGCGGTTGCGGGCGGGGATTGCCGAGCTGATGCCGGGATTGCGCGGGGATTTGATGTACACGCAGGTGCCGGCGCTCTCCATCGGCGACCGCGCAATGCTGGATCTGCTGACGCTTGACCGCAGCGGACGGCTGGTGGTGATTGAGCTGAAGGCCGACGAAGATCTGCATTTGCCGCTGCAGGCGCTCGACTACTGGATCAGGGTGCGCGCGCTCAACGGCGACCGGCAGCCGGGCGTGGGCAATGGCGGCGGACGGGCGCTGTCGGCGTTCGAGCGGAAGGGGTACTTTGCCGGGACGGAGGTTTCGGAACTGCCACCGCGGCTGCTTCTGGTGGGGCCGGCGCTGCGCATTCATCCGGCCAACGAGCCGGTGCTGCGTTACTTCTCGCCGCTGGTGGAGTGGGAGCTGCTGGCCGTGGGCGAGCACTGGCGGCGGGAATTGAAGCCGGTGTTCCGCAAGCGGAGCGCGGACGCACGGCAGTAAGACGATTCCTGCGTTTTCAAGATTTCGAGAGCTTGGCCGATGAACCAGGTGACACATGTCCCGGCGGCATGGCGGTCCGGAGCTAGACAAGCTTGATTTTTTGGGCCTTTGGTACATCCTTATGAGTGCTTTTCGGAATCACATTCTTGGTAAAGAGAGGAATCGACGTGGCAAGCCAGGCTCTCAACCAGTTTGAAATTGAATCATCCCAGCCGTTCATGCTGCGGGACATTCTTCCTGGCCCCGGATGGGCACCCTATACTGCTTCCGCCCGCCCACCGGCGAGGAGAGCGATCCGCGTGCCGCATGCAGGCATGGATGAGGGAAGCTGTATTAAGGGCACATTGGTGGCGCTCGGCCTGGAAGGGGCTGCGGCGCTTGGCGCCTTTGGGCTATGGCAGATTTGGCACTTGATCCGATAGGCAGGCGGCGGATTGGGCACCCTCCGGGCTGGCGATCATAGCCAACGCTGGCCATAATTACCAAGTTGATACAGACGTGATCTTTGCTGTGGTTTTCCTGCGCAAGCTCTCGTAGGCTGGAGCAGGAGCCAGCGCTATGGATGCGCAACTGAGAGTCGAGACAGGGTCGTCTGTTGCCTGCGGCGAGGAAGATGCCGTGCATCAGACGGCGGCGCAATGCCAGGAGCGCGAGCGGCGGCGAATCCAATTTCGCACGAGCCTGGACCACGCCCGCAGCTTGACGCGCAATCTGAGACGCAATCAGGCGCGCGCCTCTCTGGCGCGAATCGAGGATTGCGCCAGGCCTCTGGAATCCGTGCGGCAAAGCCTGGCTGAAGTGCGAGAGCCGAAACCGGCGCAGTTGATCGTGGAACTGGCGCGGGTTTAATTCCCCCAAAAACTGCTGGATGGTCTTCACTGGCACGAAGAACCGTTGATCCTCGTCTTTGATCCGCGCTTGAGGATCGAGGGGGATTTCTAGCTTCGATTCAAGCGGACAGTGCTTTCCTCTATGGCCTCGATGACCACATCGATAAGGCGATGATGAGCGCCGTTATTTCTTCGACGGTTTCTTGGCGAGATCCTTCGCGGCGTCCAGGTGCTTTTGCAGCGTGGGCAGCGTGGCGCTGGCGTAGGCTTTCACGTCGGGATTTTGCGCGTCTGTGGATTCTTTGGTGTAGACGGCTATCGCCTCGGTGTGGCCGGCAACCATCGTGTGAGTGTAACGAGAGTCAAATGCGGCGCCCTTCAGCTTTTCAAACGGAGCGATCATTTTGTTGTGGGCGGCATCGATTGCCGTGGGAACCGTGAGGCTGTCTTTCGCTGCCAGTGCAGTGAGCTGTTGATAGTCTGCCGTGTGATCGGAGACGAGCGTCTGCGCGTAGTCTTTGACGCTCTGGTCGGCGGCTTGATCGGCAGCCATTTGACCCAGATGAGCTTCCAGCATGTCAGTCTGCGCGGCCATGTCTACGAACTTCTGGTCGGTCATGGACGTGCTTTTGGCATGTTCCTTCTGTGCCGAAGCGGTAAGACAGCAGAGAGCCAAACAGCAGGCGATAGAGAGGGTGCTTTTCATTTCGGACTTTCCTCCTACATATAACAGTTGCGAATGAAGGGGTTTGGGTTTTCCGGGGCTGTGAAATCGGGCTTTGTGAGGGAGTGGGATGGGAGGGGCTTTGGCTTATTTTATGAAGGCCGCAACCCCATTACCACGCTCATTTTCGGAGTTCGACGGCGATGACCTGGCCGTCGATGGTTTTGTCTGAAGTTTCGGCGTATTGGACGCGGGCTTTCATTCCTTCAAAGTCCTTGCATGGATTGAGACTCCCGGTTGGCGTGAAGCCGAGGGCGGTCAGATCTATTTTGAAATAGTTGTTTGAATAAACCGAGACAGGCTTCTTCCCGGTATCGATCTGAAACTCAAGCTCGGCAGGATAACCGCACTGTACGCTGCGGATTACACCGGTTGCTGTGTGCTTGGACCCGTTGGGCGGTTCGGTGGGGTGTTTGGGCTGGGGCACGACGTCAACAACCTTGACCGTTTGAGCGTCGACTTCTCCGGTTGGCGGTGCGGTGACCATGTTGCTGGGATTTGCGCCGAGAGATCGGATGGCTTCGACCTCTTTTAACCTGTTTTGCAAAATCGCCGAGTCATGCGGGGATTTTAGGACCTGCTCCGCAGTGCGTAGTACGCTGGCGGCGCCATCGTAACGGCCCATGGTCATCAGTACCATGGCGGCATTGAGGCGGTAGACAAGGTTGCCGGGATCGAGTTGAATCGCCCGGATATTGAACAAATGAGCCTCGTCCAGTTTCTCGTGCTGCATTGCAAACAAGGCGGCGAGCTGGTCGTACGCAGGCGCGAAGCTGGGGTTGAGCCGGATGGCTGCGCGCAGGCTGGATTCAATTGCGGGGTCCTTCGAATCGCCGTTGCGCATGGACAACGTGGCAAAGTAGTAGTGAGCCAGAAAGCTTTGTGAATCCAGCTTGACGGCCTCGTCGTACCACTTGCGAGCAGCCTCGTAATCGCCATCGCGCGAGGCCAGGTAACCCATGGTCTGGTGCGCCTGCGCGTTGTTCGGATCGGCTTTGAGAACCTGGTCGAGGAGCGTCCGGGCTTCCTGTGTGCGTTGCACATTGACGAGGAAGTCGGCGCGAATGGCATCTGCCTGGGTCTGAGTGAGCGGCTTGTTTTGATAAGAAGATTCATCGATGGGCGCGGCCGCGCTGGACAGGATGAACTGCTTGTAGCTGCCCGAGCCGATATAGAATTCGAGCGCGGACTGCAGTTTCTTGAGATCTCCAAATGCGGTTTGAGCGGCGACGAGCGGGTCCTGATGCTGCTTGACCAGCGAGACGTAGTCGGGGACCAGGTGCGTTCCTTTTTCGCGGTCGGTTACTTCCAGGTAATGGGTAAGAGCCCAAGACTCGGCATAGAAGACTGAACCCTTTTGTTCCTCGTGATAGTAGGGGGAGCTTTGATCGACTTTGAAGAGAGTTGAAAGGGGCATCAAACGGTTCTGGCGAAGATAGAGAATGTCGTCGACGCTGGGCTCTCCGAGCAGCACATCCTTGTTGCGAATTTCGGTATTCTGCACAAATTCAGCGAAGCCTTCATTGAGCCAAAGAGGCATCCAATCCGCGGCACCGCTGAATTGCAGGTGCGTGTACTCGTGATAGATGGTGGAAAAAGGATGATGCTCGTCTTCGGCATCGAGGCGCACCAGTACATAGTTTTCGTCTGCCGTTCGTAAAAAGAAGCCGGCAAGGTTGAGTTGACCTTTGGCCAGGTAGGCGGGCGGCTCGAACGACTGGAAGTTTTTCTGGTTGCGGACGGCAACGACAACGATGGGCAATGCCGGATCGACATTGGTTTTCGGAAAAAGGGTTTGGAAGAGCCAGCGCATGCGTTCGAACTGATCGAGGACGTGGCGACCCTGCTTGTCATTTGAATTGGTAATTACGGTGAAATGCGGGCTGCTTATCTGGAACCATTGTTCGGTGGCGGCGGGCGCAAAAGTGCATGCAGCGGCCCAGAACAGAGCAATGATTGCGAGTCGGCGGAGCATGGTGGCGCAATTCTAGCAGGAGCGCCGGATGATGAGGGTTTCAAACGAAGGCGAGGCTTTTGATTGTGGAGCACTCTGCGCCTACGGGGCGATGGAATTCGTTGGGACGTGCTCCCCGGATTACGTCCGCTACGGCGAACTCCATCCGGGGCTATTTTCGAATCCTCCCTCCGGGAGGAAGTGTCGGGCCAGGACTGATGAGGCGCAGAGATGAGGCGCTTTTGCCAACAAGATTTGTTCATCTACTGCAAGCGAAGGCGGGCTCTGGGATTTGGTCGAGCAGTTCAGCTATTTCTTCAGCGGTTTTCTGGCGAAGTAATAGAGGGCGAAGGCCAGGGCGGCGAAGGCCAGGATGCTGACGTAGTTGTTATCTAAAAAAGTATGCGGGAAGTTTAAGATGTCGCCTTTGTCGAAGGTGGATTCGTAACCCTTTAACGCAACGCCGACCAGGCCTACTATGCCGCCAGCGGCGATTAGTCCGCTGGCGAAGAGGGAGCCGGGGGAGATTTCGCTTTCAGTGGTTTCGCCGCCGGCCTTTTTTGCGGCTTCGTCGACGAACCAGCGGACCATGCCGCCTACGAAAATTGCGAGCGTTGTTCCGATCGACAGATAGGCGCCGACGGCGAAGGGGAGCGAGCGGATGCCTAACACCTCGACGGCGATGACCAGGAAGACGCCCATCATGACCAGGCCCCAGGGGAGCTTGCGGCTGAGGATGCCGTTGATGACGGTGGCCATGAGGCGGGCTTGCGGAGCGGCGGCTTTCTCGCTGCCGATGCCTTGGACCCACTGGACTTCAATCTGATGGCTGGTGGGCGAGTAGAGGTATTTGCCGTCGGCCAGCTCGGCAGAGCCGAGGGCGTTGAGGACGACGTACTCGGACTTCTGGTGGGTGGTGGAGGTCTTGTTTGGGCCGAGGACGTGGATCTCGTTGGGCAAGTGCTTGACGTCGCTCTGGACGGCGACGCCGGGATGGGAGGCATTGATGTCCCAGGGCTGGGCGGCGGCGTGGAACTCCTGTAGGCCGGTGTTCATGAGGTTGAGGGTGAAACCGATGACGACTGTGGAGACGACGACGCCGATCATGAGGGCGAGCTGCTGCTTCCAGGGCGTGGAGCCGACAATGTAGCCGGTTTTGAGGTCCTGCGAAGTGTCGCCGGAGTTGGAGGCGGCGATGCAGACGACTCCGCCGATGGTGATGGCGAGAGCGCCGAAGGCCGGAGCGGTCCAGCCCTGGACGAGGAAGATGGCGGAGGTGGCCATGAGGGTGGCGATGGTCATGCCGGAGACGGGGCTGGCGGAGGAGCCGATGAGGCCGACGATGCGGGAGCTGACGGTGACGAAAAGAAAACCGAAGACGATGACCAGCAGCGAGGCGGCGAGATTGGCGGCCCAGCCGACCTGCGCGCCGGGGACGGGCTTGAATTCGAGGAAGACGAACATGAGCGCGACGATGAGGAGCGAGCCGAGGACGACGACGCCCATGGAGAGATCGTCTTCAGTGCGGATGGGTTTGGCCTTGGATGCGGCGGAGCCGGGCTTGAGGTTTTTGAGGCCGGAGGTGAGCGCGGCGAAGATGGTGGGCAGAGTTTTGAACAGGGTGATGAGTCCGGCCGCGGCGACTGCTCCGGCGCCCATGGGACGAATGTATGTGGACCAGAGCTGGCTGGGGCCCATTTGCGCAACGGGGACGGTGCCGGGATAGATGGGATGCGGGAGATCTTTGCCGAAGAAGTAGATGAGCGGCATGAGGACGAGCCATGAGATGACGCCGCCGGCGAAGAGGACTCCGCCGACGCGCGGACCGATGATGTAGCCGACGCCTAGATATTCAGGGGTGGCGTCGGCTTTGATGGATGCGCCTTTGAGGATGTGTTGGATGCCGAAGTCGGGCTGGAACTCCGGCGTGCCGGGCCACGCTTTGAAGAGGTTCTCATTCTGAAAGAAGGTGTAGAGGCCGCCGAGGCCGAGGCCGAGAAAGACGCGGCTGGCGAGCGAGCCACCTTTTTCGCCGGAGATGAGCACGTCGGCGCAGGCGGTGCCTTCGGGGTAAGGAAGACTGGCGTGCTCTTCAACGATGAGCTGTCGGCGGAGGGGAATCATGAACAGGACGCCGAGCCAGCCGCCGATGAGAGCGAGCATGAAGATGCGGGAGTACTCAAGATCGAAGCCGAGAAAAACCAGCGCGGGCAGAGTGAAGATGACGCCGGAGGCGATGGATTGACCGGCATTGCCGGTGGTTTGGACGATGTTGTTCTCGAGAATGGAGGCGCGGCCGAAGACGCGCAGGATGCTGATGGAGAGCACGGCGATCGGAATGGAGGCAGCAACGGTGAGTCCGGCGCGCAGGCCCACGTAAACCGTGACCGCGCCGAAGATGATGCCGAAGACGCAGCCAAGAAGGATGGCGCGCAAGGTGAATTCGGCGCGATTGTCGCCGGGCGGAACGTAGGGTTGGAACTCGGGCATGTGCAGCCTCCACGGGAGTGGGCAGGATTTTGTGGCGTATTTGCCTGAAGGGGGAGTGTAGCAGCGACGGGGGATGGAACGACAGGGGAGATGATTGGGCCGGTTTCGTTCCGCCCTGCGGGGTGAGAAATGTTTCTCAGAATGCTCCCCGAATTGCATTCGCCGATGGCGAACTTCACCCGGGGCTATTGTCGTGTCGTCCCTACGGGACGCGAGGCGGGTGGTGCCCGATGTGGCGAAAAGTGAAATGTAGGGGGACGCGTTGCGGGGTGAATTGTTAACAATGACACGCGCGGCGGGAGGGGAGATGTAGAAAGACGCGTTGCGGGCACATCGGGAGCTGTGACCCACACGGCGGGAGGTGAGATGCAGAAAGAGGCGATGCGGATTGTTGCATGAGGGTAGGAGTAGGCTTGGGGATGCTTTGAATCTGCGACTCAGTTGCGATGGCGAGAGAAGGGAGTGGAGGCGATGATCTTTGGCGCGCATGTGGTGCTGTACAGCAAGGACGCGGAGGCGGATCGGAGATTTTTGAGCGAGGTGCTTGGGTTTGCATCTGTGGACGCGGGGCGGGGATGGCTGATTTTTGCGCTGCCTGCGGCGGAGGCGGCGGTTCATCCCGCGGAAGAGAATGGCGGGCAGGAGCTTTACTTTTTGTGCGATGACTTGCACGCGGAGATTGCGGCTCTCACGGCGAAGGGCGTCCGCTGCGCTGCGGTGCAAGAAGCGCGCTGGGGATCGATTACGAAGATCGAGCTTCCGAGCGGGGCACAGGTGGGGCTTTATGAGCCGAAGCATCCGTTGGCGATTGCGCGGGACTGATTTGCGCCGGGAGCAAATGCGCTTGGCGAACAAGGGTGTGAGCGCGTAGGGTAATGGGCATCCCTGCAAGTGACTTTTACGGAGAATGTAAACAAGCATGACGAACCCGGCATTAGCTCCCACCCCTGTGCAGCGGCTGCTCTCGCTTGACGTGCTGCGCGGCATCACCATCGCGTTCATGATCATGGTGAACAACAACGGCGGCCCCGGCTCGTGGCGCTTTATGAACCACGCGCAATGGAACGGACTGACGCCGACCGACCTGGTGTTTCCAACGTTTGTGTTTGTGGTGGGCGCTTCGATTGTGTATGCGTTTCATGCGCGCATCAAACGCGGGGCCACGCGGGCGCAGCTTGCGCGGCACACGGTGCAGCGGGCGGTGATTCTGTTCCTGCTGGGCGTCGTGGTCAACGGGTTTCCGTTCTTTGCGTGGGAGCATCTGCGCTTTTACGGCGTGCTGCAGAGGATCGCGATCTGCTACCTGGTGGTGGGGCTGTTTTACATCTGGGACCAGCGCGCGTGGACGAAGGTTGTTGCCCTGGTGGTGGCGCTGGTGGGTTACTGGGTGCTGCTGCGCTGGGTTCCGGTGCCGGGAGAGGGTATGCCGGGGCGCGATATTCCGTTCATGGATATGCACATGAACCTGGTGAGCTGGCTTGATCGGCTGCTGATGCCGCATCACCTGTACCTTGATTATCCGGACCACAATATGCGCGACCCTGAGGGGCTGTTGAGCGACCTGCCGGCGTTCGGCACGACGCTGCTGGGCGTCCTGGCGGGTTTGTGGTTGCGCGGGCAGCGCGCGGCGAAATCGACCGCGCTGGGGCTGGGCGCGGCGGCCGTGATTTGCCTGGCGCTGGGCTACTTGTGGTCGATGGAGTTTCCGCTGAACAAGAACATGTGGACGAGCTCGTTTGTGCTGGTGGCTGCCGGCTATTCGCTGGTGGTGCTGACGCTGGCTTACTGGGTGATGGATGTGTGGGGATGGGGCAGAGGACAGCAGAGCAAGGGACTGGTTTATCCGTGGCTGGTGCTGGGCTCGAATGCGATCACGGCCTACATGTTCAGCGAACTGGTGCCGGGGCTGCTGGAGCGCATTCACTTTGTGGCTGACGGTAAGGAGACGAATCCGCTGGCCTGGATTGCGGATCATGTGTTCATCCACATGCCTACTCCGGGATGGGCGGCGTTCATGTTCAGCGTGCTGACGCTGGCTTACTGCTTTATTCCGGTATGGATCATGTATAGGAAGAAGATTTTTGTGAAGGTGTAAAAGCCGTTCCGTGAATGTGCCGCGGGGGAATGCGCCGTGGGGGTCGAACGGGCAGGGCAACCGTTCGACTCGCGCGGCTCATCTCACTTGGGAAGGAACGGAGGATCTTCACTGATGAAGACCAGATATATTGTGACTTCAGCTCTTGCGCTCTCGCTCGGAATGTTTGGATTTAACTCAACAAAGGCCCTGAGCGAATCTCAGGCGCCGGGACCGCCCCCGCCAGGATATCAGCAAGCACCAGGCGGCTGGGACCAGCCACCGGCTGAGTTTCGGGAGTTCCAGCGCAAGGGGTTCCATGACGGTGTGGAAGGCGCGCGCCAGGATTTCAAGCATCATCGTACCCCGGACCCGGCCAACCGCGATGAGTTTCACCATCCGCATGTTCCGCATGACATGCGCGAGGACTATCGGGATGGATTCCGCCGCGGTTATGAGACGGCTATGCGTCATTTGACGAATAATCAGCATCCGTACTAAGTTTTTTCGCTACGAGACTAACTTTTTCCTTTGAGCGTAACTCTCCGTCGCCCGAATGTTTGGGTTGGCGGAGAGTTGCGTTTTCGGCGAGAGTGCCGGGCGCCCGACTCCTGACCTACCTAAGACGTGTGGGTGGCCACAAGCCTCAAGGGCTGTTTCAGGTCCAGACTTCTCTCACCATGCCCAAAGGGCTTGTACGCTACCAAAAATGGGGCGTGTTCTATTTCATCCCGTTCAGTTGTTATCGAAGGCAGCCGTTATTGGGAAGCAACGCGGCGTACAACGTCTTGGAACTTGAGCTGGAGGCGGTGCGGAAGCGCCACGGGTTGGTCGATTCCGGAAAGGGGTTGATGCCGGAGCATGTGCATCCGTCGGTTGGCGAGCCATTGAAAGTCTCACTGAGTTTGGCCTTGCAGGTGCTTAAACAGCGGCCGTCGAGAAAGTTGAAGCGGCACGGACAGACTCACTTCTGGAAGCGGCGGTACTATGATTTCAACGTCCATAATGAGCAGAAGCGTGCAGAGAAGCTACGTTATATGCATAGGAACTCTGTGATGCGCGGGGTGGTTAAGAAACTCGAAGACTGACAGTGGTCGAGTTTTTGGCACTACGCCAAGTGCGTCAAGGGTGCCGTGGAGATCGAGTCAGAGTGAACGTCGTGGCGACGCGAGGCGGACCGGACAGGGGCGAGGCACTCGGCTTTATCCTGGTGTGGATACTTTATCGGGAGAAGATTTTGGTGAAGGTGTAAGGACGACACAATATGCAGAGATCGGGAAGAAAGAATGCAGCGCCGAACTGGCGTGGTTTCCTGTTCGTTTTAGCGAGCATGGTTGTTTGCGGGGCTGGGGTTCTGCAGGCACAGCGCGGCGCAAAGCTGGCTCCCATTCCTCTTCCACCGATGGGCTGGTCCTCTTGGAACAGCTTTTCCAACACGGTGGATTCCCAAGTCGTCCTGGAGCAGGCCAATGCCATGGTCTCCACCGGTATGGCGAAGGCAGGGTATCAATATATCAATATCGACGAAGGCTGGTGGTTGGGAGAGCGCGATGCCGCAGGCAATATCGTGGTGAATGCGAAGGCGTGGCCAGCGCTTGCTCCCGGCGAGCGTGCGGGCGATATGGCGAACATTGTTCGAGCCATTCATAGCCTTGGTCTGAAGGCCGGCATCTACACGGACGCCGGAGCCGACGGGTGCAGCACAGTGGGGCCTGATCTCGGACCCTCCTATCCGCACACCGGAAGCGAAGGGCACTACGAACAGGATTTTCTGCAGTTTGCGCGGTGGGGATTCGACTATGTGAAGGTTGACTGGTGCGGCGGCGACAAGGAGAATCTTGATCCGGCCGTTCAATACGCTGAGATTGCGCGAGCAATTACCCGTGCGGAAGCTATCACCGGACAGCGGCTCTACTATTCCATTTGTAACTGGGGGAAGAATAGCCCCTGGACATGGGCGCCTCACATCGGCGGAGTTACCGGCGATATCTGGCGCACGGGCGGAGATATCGTTGCGCCGATCGTTGCCAATACAAAGAACAGTGGGCGCAAGGCCACACTTCAAGACGTTCTTAGAGAGTTCGACGCGGCCGCTCATCCCGAGGCGCAGCACAGCGGCGCCTACAACGATCCAGACATGATGGTAGTTGGGATACAGGGGCTGACCGAGACCGAAAACCGCGTTCACATGAGCCTGTGGGCAATGCTGGGGGGACCACTGATTGTGGGCGCTGACCTGACAAGGCTTAGCCATGAAGCGCTTGCCACGCTGACGAATCCTGCCGTAGTTGCGGTTGATCAAGATCAGCTTGGTTTGCAGGCGGTCAAAGTTGCTGAGCCGGCGCCGGGACTTGAGGTGTGGTCGAAGCTGCTTTCGATGCCCGGGAAACGCGCTGTATTGCTGCTCAACCGGACCGGCGTGGCGGCTCAGATTACAATGCGTTTCTCCGACCTTGGGCTCCTCGATTCGCCCTCTGCCAATGTTCGGGATATTTGGACACAGCGAGAGTTGGGAGCGTTTAACTCTTCATATTCCGCCACTGTGCAGGCTAGGGATGCCACACTGCTTCTGATTTTGGGAAGCGAAGATAAATTCAAGCACTACAAGGCCGAGCAGTTCGAGGTGACGAGAGCTTCTGGGACTGCGCGATCTGACGATTCAAAAAAGACTCCGAAATCAGCCGACAGTTCGCAGGTGCAACCGGCCGCAGGCGTTACCCTTCGCAAGGACCATCCACTCAGCTTTACTCGTGTGGGCTCGCGCGCACGCATTGCACTGGTGCAGATTGCCTATACCAACCCCGACAAAACGCCCCGCTTTGCCGAATTGCGCGTGAATGGCCGCATTGCAACACGAATTGCCTTCCCCTCGACCGGATTAGGCCAGGCTTCGGCCTCGATCTGGATTGAATCGCTGCTTGATCGCGACGGGGCGAACAACGTGCTGAAATTTTCTGCTATGGACGATTCTGGACCAACGATCGAGTCCATTTCTGTTGAGTAACGCAGTGCTGCCCCAGCAACGCGCCCATAGATGTCCACTTCTGCGCTCAAAGTCGTCTCTCTGCGCTTCCCGGATCGTTAAGCTTCTTGTCCAGCATTCTTCACTGGCCGGAAGAGCCACAGGTTGAGCAGCGTGAACAGCAGGCCGCCGACGGTGAACTTGAGCCAGATGGGGGCTTGCGATGGGGAGAAGAAACCTTCCAGGCAGCCGGCGATGACTAACAGCGGAACGATGCCGGAGACCAGGCGCGTGGCTTCAAGGCCGCCCTGGGCTACGGAATCCTTCCAGCGCAATGCGCCGGGGAAGAGCATGGCGTGGCCGAGGCGGAAGCCTGCGCCGCCGGCGATGAGGATCGAAGGCAGCTCAAGCGAGCCGTGGGCGGCAACGAAGCTCCACAAGAGCAGTGACATGTTGTATTGATGGCAGGCGGCGCCGATGACGCCGAGCATCATGCCGTTGAAGAACAGGTAATAAAAAGTGCCCAGGCCAAAGGTGATTCCTCCCGCAAAGGTGACGAAGCTTACGGTGAGGTTGTTGGTCATGATGTGGCTGGTTTCACGGGGCGCGACGCTGACGATGGACTCGGTCCACATCTGGTGGCGCTCCATGGTGGCGATCATGTCCGGACCAACGAAGTGGCGCATGAACTCAGGGCGCGCGCTGGTGAGCACGGCGCCGAGAATGCCGAAGGCGACGGAGACGGCGATGGAGGCGAGGACGTAACCGAGCTGGTGCTGGAAGACGGCCGGGTATTCGTCGCGGAGGAAGAGGAACAGGGTGCGGAGATTCGTCTTGCGGCCGGAATAAATGATATGGTGGGCGCGAGCCAGCAGTTGATTGACGTGGACGGCGTAGGTGCGTGCGGTTGCGTCCTGGCGCAGGACGGAGAGATCGGCCGCGACCTGGCGGTAGAGCAGTGCCATCTCCTGCAACTCGGCGCGGGAAAGCCGGCCGAGGCCGCTGGTGTCGGATTGGGCCAAGAGGGAAGCGAGACGATCCCAGTGGGGCCGGCGCTTCGCGATCCACTGGTTGGAGAGGATTTGAGCCATGGACGTTGGCGGGGACCTGAGAACTGATCGGTTTAGCCCAGATCATACTAACCCCGATCAGATTAGCATCGACACGCCGGAGCTGGTGTCGATTGAGATGCCGCTGGCGGGAATTGGCAGCCGCTTCATTGCGTTGCTGGTGGATTACCTGATCTGGGGCGCGGGGCTTGTGGTGTTGGTGGTGTTGGGCATTGCGCTGCTGCCGGCGTTGCGCACTTTTAATCGCATCTCGGCGCAGTGGGCTGAGGCGATTGTGATTTTCATTGTTTTCCTGGTCAACTGGGGCTACTTCACGCTGTTTGAGGCGTTCTGGAACGGGCGGACGCCGGGCAAGCGGGTGGCAAAGATTCGGGTGATTCAACGGTCAGGCCGATCGATCGGGCTGGTGGAATCGATGGCGCGGAACCTGGTGCGGTATGTGGACCAGTTTCCGTTTTTTTATGCGGTGGGCGTGATTGCGATGTTTGTGACGCGGCAGCACCAGCGGCTGGGCGATCTGGCGGCGGGCACGCTGGTGGTGCGAGACAAGGAACCGGAAAGCCCGCTGTGGGGCGATACGGGGTCAAGGACGTTTACGGCGCAGCTGTTTACGCAGACGCCTATTCCCGAGCCGCATACCGGGGTGACGCTGCCGGCGATGGGGATCGCAAAGCTCTCCTCGGCCGACCTGGAGGTGCTGGAGGGGTTCTTTTCCCGGCGGCTGGATATGAGCCTGGCCACGCGGCGGGCGCTGGCGCAGCGGATTGCGGCGGCGATCCAGGCGAAGTCGGGTCTGGAGATGCCGGCCGGGGCCAGCGTGGAGACTTTTCTGGAGGCCACGGCCCGGCAACTGCGCGATCAGGCTCGGCTGCAATAAGGCAAATCATCTCGAAGGGAAGGCGAAGAGTCAGTTTTCGCCGCCAAGGATCAGTGGGCGCTCATCGGATGCTCACCGGGATGGCTTAAACGGTTTATCAAGGGCAGCCCTTTGAGATAAGGCTCGTTTGCTTGCTCGATGTCCGGATTCCTTCGGCATGGGCCCAAAACGGTAAACTTCCCCATATATATCGATTTATCTAACATTTCCAGCCGCAGACTCCTTGAGCTCGAGCGGTTTGGAGAACGGCCGCGAAAATCGATCAAAGGTTGTACTTGACAATTGTTCCTTCTATGGCATTAAATGGCCCCCGGCTCACAGAAATGAATCTTGCGCTCAACATGCTCAAACGTTTGAGCGCTGCAATTCCAAAAAACGGATAACCGCAGGTTTTTTCTTCCATACGACGGAGAAAAAGAGCCGTTAGGCACGAAGAACAGGGACCAAGGGGTAAGACCGTACAAGGGGAATTTACAGCCTGACGGTTGGTCCCGAGCCGATGAGATGCCGAAGCTTCAGAGGAGCCTCCGGCAGGGTAGGAACGAAAACAGAATCCCGCAGACCGGCACAAGAATGCCGGCGGCCAAACTCAGCGGAAACGCGACGAGGGAGACCGAACAAGACGGGTCGGACGGATGGAGGGTTTGTTAGGTAAATGGATTTTCTTCTTGACAATTCTCAATCCGCACGCGTTAAATGGCTCGATCGCATTTCAGGACAATTAGGTAAATCGATGTATTTGAGCAATTCTGTTTCAGAATGCCAGCGGCCTTCGCTCGCTTCCCGCAATCAGGGAAAGCGCGGCGAGGGTTTTTCTGCGTTTGGAGCAGTGCCGGGCGATGGGGAAGAGACAACGCCATTTGCCCGGGTTCAACGTGCATCGGCTCAACCGGATGTTCGATCCCATTTGGACGGTTCGCCAGATCCAAATGGGATGGCGCTCGAGGACCAATCACCAACAGGAACCAACTTGAAAAAGGAAGGTCACATGAAACAAGTGAGGCGCAGATTTATCATTCTGTCGATTCTCTTATTGTTCGCTGGCTCAGCACTCATAGCACAGCAGAACTCTGAGATAGCCGGCACGATTACTGACCAGACAGGGGCGGCGGTGCCGGGAGCGACCCTGACACTGAAGCAAAAAGAAACCGGTTTTGTCTACAACTCCACCTCGAACGGCACAGGCGCATACACATTTTCCGGCTTGAACGTCGGCACGTACGACCTGAAAGCCACGGCGAAGGGGTTTGAGTCTTACGTAAAGACCAACCTGGCTCTGAACGTATCGCAGACGCTCACGACCGACGTCAAGTTGACGATCGGAGCCGAGACAGTCGAAGTTGCAGTTACTGCCGATGCTCTGCAGGTGCAGTCAGAATCGAACGAAGTCAGCACCCTGATCAGCGGCGAGCAGGTAACCTCGATTGCAACCGAGAATCGCAACTTTACCGCCCTGGCGGCTTTGGGCGTTGGTGTCAGTTCCAACCTGCCTTCAAATAACCCTCCAACCGCATCGGCTTCGAGCGCAAGCATCAGCGTGAACGGCCTTCGCCAGAGCCATAACATCTGGCTGCTGGATGGCGCGGAGGCGGACGATCGTGGCGGCGCCGGCGGTATGAGCGTCATGCCGTCAATGGACGCCATCTCGCAGTTTCAAATCCTGGCCAGCAACTATCCTCCGGATTACGGTATTGCTTCCGGCGCCACATTCAGCCTTGCTCTGAAGAGCGGCACGCAGAAGTTCCATGGAGAGGGCTGGGAGTTCTTCCGCAACGACGACCTGGACGCGAACGACTTCTTCAACAAGTATCAGAAGGCGAGTCCTTCGGATTACACCCCGGTTCCGAAGTTGAGACAGAACATTTTCGGCGCCAATCTCGGCGGACCGTTGTTTATTCCGCATGTGTTCAACAGTTCGCGGAAGAAGACCTTCTTCTTCTATAACCAGGAGTGGCGGCGGATCATTCAAACGAGCGCTCCCAGCACCAGCACCACGATGCCTAATGCGGACCGTCCCGTCGCGGGCACAGACTTGCATTACGTGGCTCCAGCCTATGCGACGAGTCAGGTCATTTCTATTCCGACGGTAGCGCAGGTACCTGATCCTGCATTTGCCGCCAAACTTGCGGCCGCGGGCTTAGGCGGAATGCGTGGTCAGCCGTTCCCGAACCAGGTTATTCCAGCATCGCTGTTCGATCCGAATGCGGTGTTGTATTTGGGTTCGGCGGCAAGCCTCCTTCCGTATGCGAATACTCAGGGAGATAAGGCAACGACCGAGATCGCCACTCCGACGACGGCAAGCGAAGAGATTGTTCGTATTGACCATGAAATCAACGACAAGTGGCAGCTCCTCGGCCACTACCTGCATGACAGCCAGGCGACGGGCGTAGCCGGCGCCGATCTGAGCTGGAACTGGACTTCGTACGACACAATCTCCAGCGTGGAAAGCAACCCGGCGAACAGCGCGGCGATCAAGCTGACCGGCCAACTCGCTCCGAGCCTTCTGCTCGAAGCATCAATGAACTATGACGGCAACGTCATCAACATCACCAACTCGCCCAATGCTCTTCAACCGACCGGCTGGACTTCGAATACCTTCTTCACGAACTCGGGTTCGAACCAACAATCCGGCGTAAACTGGGGCGGCAATGGCACTGGTGGCTCAGTTGCGACCGGCTATGGACCATGGCACAACGCCGCTCAAGACTACGAGCCCAGGGTGGATATTTCTTACACCACCGGCAAGCATGCAATGAAGTATGGCTTCAGTTACAACCGCTACACCAAAAACCAACAGTTGCAGGCCGACGCCGCGGGTGACTACGGCTTCGGGCAGAACCTTACCGGCACGGGAGCTGGCGGAAATTCCGGCGATCCGTTTATGAGTCAGCTTATTGGCCTGGCGAATGGGTATTCCCAGCCGCAATCCATGGCCATCCGGCACTATGTCAACCAAACTACGTCAGCGTACATCAACGACAACTGGAAGGTGAGCTCGCGGTTGAGCCTGCAGATCGGTTTGCGTTACGATGCGCTGCCGCACGCGTGGGAACGCAACAACGACCTGGAGAACTTTGAACCCTCAACCTACATCAGCAGCCCTGTGTCCTGGTCTACGGCAACTCCGGGCGCTATCGACGCGACCAGCGCTGGAATTCAGACGCCTACCGGGTTTGGCGGAGCTTCCTACTATCTCAACGGCATGGTCACGCCAGGAACCAATGGCGTGCCTCACGGGGTGGTAACAAACGACTACAACACCGTGCAGCCTCGCCTTGGGTTCGCAGAGGATCTCTTCGGCAACGGCAGAACCGTTCTCCGCGGCGGCTTCGGAACCTTCTACGAGCGCCTGCAGGGCAACGACATCTATGGTGTTTCAAACAGCAACCTGCCATACGAATACACACCGAATGCGGGCAGCGTTTACTTCAGCGCGCCAACCTGCTCGTGGGAATCGACGGCATCTACGGCCAATCCCGCGAACTGCGGCAGTCCAACGGCTCTTCCGATCTATCCGGCCAACCTGACTACACTGGCGACAACGTACAAGGCTCCCGGCGCGGCGATGTACAGTCTGGGCGTGCAACATGAACTGCAGCCGTCCATGATCCTGGTTGTTCAGTACGTGGGCAACCTTGGGTGGCATCAGAACATCGACCTCCCATTCAACAACTTCCCGCTTACAACGCCGAACGACCTCCGATCCGAGTACGCTTCCGGTACTTTGCCGGGCTCGATTTATCCGGCCGGTGCGAATGAGCTGCGCACCTACGCGGGATATGGCACGATTACCCAGGAGGAAAACACCACCAACAATACCTACAACGGCCTGCAGAGCAGTCTGCGTCTGCAGAACAAGTGGGGCCTGAGCGGTGAGTTGGACTACACGTACTCGCACACCATCGACCTAACCGATGGGGATTTGGCGACTATCGACAACCCGTGGAACTTGAAGTATATGAAGGGCAACGGTAGTTATGACCGTCGTCAAATCTTCCAGGGGAACTACATCTACGCTCTGCCCATCTTCAGCAGAGGCAACTCGCTGGCTCACTCTTTGCTGGGCGGCTGGCAGCTTGCAGGCACGTTTGTCAAGGAAACGGGCGAGCCTCAAGCGTCCGGTTTCGGCGGCGAGAACGATTCGGTTGGATTGGGCGGCGGCTACACCAATTTCGCCAATATCGTCAATCCCATTCACTACCATCACAAGGTCGGCGACTGGTTTGACACCTACAGCAACGGCGGAGTCGGATCACTTGCGGCAGATCCTCAAGCGCCACCGACTCCCGGCTATGCGGGTGGTCCTAACCTCGGTTTCGGCAACGGAAGAAAAGACAGCTTCGTCGGCCCGGGCCGTGTTGATTTCACAACGTCTCTTTACAAGAACTTTGCGATCACCGAGGGCACTCACATCGAGTTCCGCGCGGAATCGTACAACACCTTCAATCACACGGAGTTCAACGCAATCAATGGAACGTGGTCCAACTCGACGGGCGGGCAGTATGGAACGGCGACCGGCGATTGGGGCCCACGCGTATTGCAGCTTGGCTCCAAGATCGTGTTCTAACTTCACGTAAAAAACAATCGGCGCCGCAAGAGGAGACTCTTGCGGCGCCTTTTTACTGGATTCCTGATTACCCCCATTCTCATGATTGGACAGCGCATCCGCAGGCCTGCAATAGTTTGTTCGAAGATGCTGAGGTTTCCCGATCGCCGACTTATCCTGGCTGCTGTTTTGCTCGCCGCTGGATGGGGCTTGGCGTTTGGTGAGCATGGGACAGCGCCGGTCACGGCGTCTGCTACGACACAAGTGTCCAATCGGGATGGCTACGTGGGCTCGGCCGCCTGCGCCCGCTGCCATCGGAGCATTGCCGCGTCCTTTGCCAAGACCAGCATGGGCCGCTCGCTCACCCCCGTCACGCCGGAGTTTCTCCGGACTCTGCCTTTGGGCTCGCAGGCGACAACCAGCCTGTTCGACGCCAAGTCAAACCACCGCTTCGAAGTGCGCGCCGAGAACGGCAAACTGATCCAGAGCGAGTACGAAACCGGAACAGGCGGGCAGGAAATCTTCCGCACCACACATGAAATGGGCTGGATCATCGGTACGGGCGAGAACGGCTTCGGCGCGCTTCTCCGCCGTGGCGATTATCTCTTCCAGGCGCCGCTCTCCCATTACACGCAGACCGGGCGCTGGGATCTTTCGCCCGGCTATCAAATCCAGGACGATGCCTTCAACCGCGTCATCCAGCCTGGCTGTATCTATTGCCATAGCGGTCGCCCTCAGCCTATCGCGGGCCACGACGGAAGCTACCGCGACCCGGCGTTCACGCAGACCCCTATCGGCTGCGAGAACTGCCATGGTCCAGGCGCAGCGCATGTCGAAGCGATGCGCAAAGGCAAGATCCCCCAAAATGGCGCAGACCCTACCATTGTGAATCCGGAGCGTCTGGGCAGCCAACTGGCCGACGACATTTGCATGTCCTGTCATCAGGCCGGCGACGCACGCGTTTTGCAATCTGGGAAGACCTATCAGGATTTCCGCCCGGGTGAGCCCCTCGAACGTACCGTTGCGATTTTTCAGATTCCACCAACTCGCGAGAACCCGCCCGACAAGGATCACGTTCAGCACTATTACTCCATGAGCTTGAGTGAGTGCTTCATCGCCACGCGGAACCTGCGGCCGGAGAAGCAGCTCCGTTGCATCAGCTGTCACGACCCGCACGTCGAGCCGACTGCGGACGAAGCACCGGCTCATTTCAACTCCGCGTGCCTTGGCTGTCATACGAAGGCCAGTTGCAAGGCGCCGCAGGCTGTGCGCGAGGCCACGACGCCAAGCGACAACTGCATCGGCTGCCACATGCCCCGGCGCAGCATCCGCATCATCTCGCACTCCAGTGCGACCAATCATCGCATCGTTCGCACTCCGGACGAACCATTCCCGGACCAGACCTTCAGTCAGACGACTGCCACCATGCCGGACCTGATCGAGCTGAACCCCGCAGGCCAGCGGGGCGCGGGAGCTTTGGTCCCGTCTGCGCTGATTCGGTTGCAGGCCTACGCGCTGCTCAGAGCCGAGGGGAAAGCGCAATTTACACAACCCTGGCTCAAGGTACTGGCTGAGTTGCAGGCCTCAAACCCGGAAGATGCTATTGTTCAGGCCGCCCTGGGGCATCGCGATCTGGAGGACCACAAATACGCCGAGGCTGTTTCCCATCTGGAACACGCTCTGCGCCTCGATCCGTTGCAGGCGCCGGTGTATGTGGATCTGTCCGCGGCCCAGGATCAAAACGGCGAGCATGTCGAGGCGATCCAGTCTGCCAGGAGGGCCGTCGCCCTGGAGCCCTTCAACCCTGGCATTCGGAAGACGCTGATCTACCAGCTCATCCAGGACAAACAATATGACCAAGTGGAAGCGGAAATGGAAAAGTATTTGCAGATATTTCCTGAAGACGACCAGATGCGCGAGATGCTGGCCATCGCCAAGCAATGATCCACCGCGTTTGCCGTCGCGAACTATCCCGCGCGAAAATCGTCGAAGACACTCTTCAGGACGTGCCGCGCCGGTCACCCGCGAGGGCAGATGGCAGAAAGGCTATTTCATGATTCCGGTGCTCCGCATCGTGTTGTGCGTAGGGCTCCTGACCATCGTCGATGCCTCTTTGGCCCAAGTCAGGGCTGCGACAGATTCGCGCATTCAGAAGGCTTTGACGCTGGAGCAGCACGACAAGAACGCCGAGGCCGAGGCGGTATGGCGGGCGGTGCTGAAGGCAGATCCCAATTCGGCGGAGGCGTGCGGGCACCTTGGGCTGCTGGAAGCGCGGCAAGGGCACTACAAAGAGGCGGTGCCGTTTTATCGCAAAGCGCTGGCGCTGAATCCGGCGGTGCCGGGATTGGGCTTGAACCTGGGGCTGGCGTTGTTCAAGAGCAACCAGTTGAAGGAGGCCGTTCAGGAGTTCACGCTGCTAAGGGACAAGGCATCCACTCCGCAAGAGGTGCAGCGGCTCAACATTTTGATTGGCATGTCGCACTATGGTTTGGGCGAGTATGCTGCGGCTTCCCGCTTCCTGAAACAAGCCGCGGCGGTGGATACGCAGAATCTGCAACTGCGGCTGGCGCTGGCTCATAGTTGTTTGTGGTCGAAGCAGTTTCAATGCGTGTTGGACACGTATCACGAGATGCTGGCGCTGAATGCGGAATCGGCTGAGGTGGACATGCTTGCCGGCGAAGCGGAAGACGAGATGAAGGAGTACGACGGCGCGATTGCGCAGTTTCGCGCGGCGGTGAAGGCCGACCCGAAAGAGCCGGGCGTGCACTTTGGCCTGGGCTATATTTTGTGGACGCAGCGGCGGTATCCAGAGGCGGCTACGGAGTTTCAGGCGGAACTCGCGAATAATCCCATTCATGCGCAGGCGCTCGTGTATCTGGGCGACACGGAGATTCAGTTGAACCACCCGGAGCTTGCACCGCCGCTGCTGAAAAGGGCTGTTGCGCTGGACGCTAAGCTCGAACTGGCGCATCTGGATCTGGGCATTCTCGACAGCGATGCGGGCCGAAATGAGGACGCTTTAAAGGAACTGACCACGGCGGTGAAACTGGCTCCGAATGACGTGAATGTGCATTGGCGGCTGGCACGGCTTTACCGGACGATGGGCAAGAAGGATGAAGCAAAGGCTGAATTCGATAAGGCCAGCACGCTGAACGAGGCGGCCGATGACGATCTCTTCACGAAGATCGCTAAGGCAAATGCAAGGCCGGGTCAAGCGCCGGAACCGGCCCCAGCGACTCCGCAGCAGTAATGGGTAGAGCGATCAAGAGCCGTTGAGCGATTGCGCGAAGCGACGGGAGTGGATTTCGGCAACAGAACGGTTAGAGATTTGTGGTCTGGTTTGGATTGCGGCGCAGACGCCAGCAGGGGCTTTGGCCGCCCTGGGGAAAAAGCGATACGGAGCAGGCGACCTCTTCGGTGCCGAGATAGTCATACTCGATCTTGTTGCCTTTAAGCGGGACGGTCTGGTAGCGATCGACTGTGACCGTGGAGGAAGGCGAGCCGCGCAGCTTAAAGACGGCCCAATCACCGCCGTAAGCGGCGACAAAGGCCGCCACCAGGACAAGCAACCCGCGTTGCAACCAACGCTTCATTCCCACTCAATCCTCTTTAGGCTTGTGCGCTTCTTCTTTTAGAGCCACGCCGGTTAACGAACGGTTGCGGGCCTCAGTGAGATAGTAGCCGAGTTGGACGACGGCGTGGGACCGGCGTGGTTGAATTTTTCGCTTAGGGGCTTTCGGTTCCGAGTTAATATCTGCAACGGGTTCGCGAGCGAAATTGCTGGCTCAGACGATCGTCACAAGGACACAAGAGATGGTCGCGGAGCGCCTTCGGGGAGGACCAATCTCCGCGGGGCGCAGCAGGCGCGGTCGAGCTTGGATGTGTCGGCTTGCATCTGTTTATCGCTGCTCAAAGAGGCCAGCGTGGCGGCGAGGATCGATGCGGATGCGGGGTCGAGCGGGGGCGTGATGCGGTAGTGCATCCACTTGCCCTCGCGGCGGGCGGCGACGATGCCGGCCTTGCGCAGATAGGCGAGGTGGCGCGAGATTTTGGGCTGACCCTGGTGGAGAATCTCCACGAAATAACAGACGCAGACTTCGCGGCCGGCCATCAGGTTGAGCAAGCGCAGGCGCGTGGTGTCGGCCAAAGCGGCAAAAAGGTTGGCCAGCGGAACGGGTTTGGCGGGGCGGCTCATGCATCGATTGTATACGGATTGACAAATATGTACACGATGTTTATATTTGCTAAGGCGAATATGAGGTTTGAGCAATGAACACAAAGACGGCGGTGCAGGAGAAGTATGGAGCGGCGGCGCGGCAGGTGAAGGAGAGCGGCAGCATGGCCTGTTGCGATGCGGGGCTGAGTTGTTGTGATCCGATTACGACCAACCTTTACGACGAGGCGCAGAAGAGCGGCCTGCCGGCGAGCGCGGTGCTGGCCTCACTGGGCTGCGGCAACCCTATGGCGCTGATCGAGCTGAAGCCGGGTGAGACGGTGCTTGACCTGGGCTCGGGCGGAGGCATCGACGTGCTGCTCTCGGCCAGACGCGTGGGGCCCACGGGCAAGGCGTATGGCCTGGATATGACGGACGACATGCTGGCGCTGGCACGCGAGAATCAGCGCCAGGCGGGGGTTGAGAATGTCGAGTTCCTGAAGGGTGAGATTGAGAGCATTCCGCTGCCCGATGCATCGGTGGACGTGGTGATCTCGAACTGCGTGATCAATCTTTCCGCAGATAAGGGGCGTGTGTTGCGCGAGGCGTTCCGGGTGCTGAAGCCGGGCGGGCGGTTCGCCGTTTCCGACGTGGTGGTGCGCGGCGAGGTGGAGGAACAGGTGCGCACGAGCATGCTGCTGTGGGTGGGCTGCATTGCCGGGGCTCTGGAAGAGCGGGAGTATGGGGACAATCTGGCGCAGGCCGGGTTCAGCAAGATTTCGATTGAACCGACGCGAATATATTCGATTGCCGATGCGCGGCACTTTCTAGTGGAGGCGGGCATTGACGCCGATGCGATTGCGCCACTGGTGGAAGGCAAGTTCATGAGCGCGTTTATCCGGGCGACGAAGCCCGCAGGCGGGTGTTGCGAGCCGGGCTGCTGCGGCTGAAACCTCGAAAGGTAAATGCGATGCAGAGACCTTACAACATTCTTGTGTTATGCACCGGGAATTCCGCGCGGAGCATTCTGGCCGAGGTATTGATCAACACGCTGGGCGCGGGGCGGTTCAAGGCTTACAGCGCCGGCAGCCATCCCACGGGCCGGGTGAATCCGTTCGCCGTTGAGCAGGTGCGCGCGCTGGGTTATCCAGTGGACGGGCTGCGCAGTAAGAGCTGGGACGAGTTCGCGCGGGCGGACTCTCCGCAGATGGACTTCATTGTGACGGTCTGCGACAACGCGGCGGGCGAGGTGTGTCCGTTGTGGCCGGGCTGGCCGGTGACGGCGCACTGGGGCTTTCCCGATCCGGCCACGGTGGCTGGCAGCGACGAGGTAAAGCGGGCGGCGTTTGGGCTGACGTTGTGGCAGGTTCGGAATCGGGTGCAGTTGTTTTTGAGCCTGCCGTTGGAGACGCTGGATCGGATGGCGATCGAGAATCGGATGCGAGCGATTGGACAGGAGCCGCTGTGAGGACGACGCTGCGTTGGCCGTGGACGCAGTCGCTGCCGCGCTTTCTTGCAAAGCGGCATGTTTGGTATGCGGTCGGCGTCGAGCGGGCAATTCTCACAGGACGATGACGGGTGAGCAAGCCGAAACCTGCCATGCTACTCTTTCTGCAACATGCGTATGCTCAGTTTTATCGCTCTCTGGTTTGTGGCGATTCAGGTGGGATTTGGACAGGCGGCCGGGGGCGCTGTGCCGACGCTGCCGGCGGGGTCAGGATTGCCGACTGATCCACGGGCTGTGTTTACGGCGGCTGCGCCCTTCTACGACTTTTCGGACCCCGCGCTGAAGCCCTGGCATTTGAAGGCCAATTATCAGTTGTATGACGATAAGGGCGCGCCGACGGAGCAAGGGACGGTTGAGTATTGGTGGGCTTCGCCGGAAGTTTATCGGAGCACGTGGACGCGCGGGGGGTCTTCGCATACGGATTGGCACGTTGCTGGAGGTAAGCACGCGTATCAGGCCACAGGTGAGCCGCTGAAGTACTTCGAGAGCGAACTGAGAGAAGCGCTGCTTTCTCCGCTGCCGAGCGACAAGGAACTGGATTCGCCAGGCAACACGATCCAGCGGGAGACGATTTCATTGGGAAGCGCGAAGGTTCCGTGCATTATGGTGGGGCCGGTTATTGAGCACCCGGGACTCGTCACGCGAGTACCGATGGGATTGTTTCCGACCTATTGCTTTGATCCTTCAGCACCCGTGTTGCGGATCAGCTACGCGCTTGGTTCGGTTGCTACGGAATACAACAAGATTGTGAAGGTGCAGAACCGGTACCTGGCGCGGGAGGTGGTTCTCTTTCAAGGCAAGCAAAAGGTTTTTTCCGCTACGGTGGACAGCATTACTCCGCTTGATGCAGCGGATGCGGCGCTGACGCCTCCGGCGGCGATTGTCGCGTCGGCGGACAAGGAGGTAAACCTTGTGAGTGGCGTTCCTCAAGGCATGCTGTTGAAAAAGCAATTTCCAATCTATCCGCAGGACGCGAAGGCCAATCGTGTATCAGGCAAGGTGGTTATCCAGGCTGTCATAGGGAGGGATGGAGGAGTTCACCATTTGCGCGTAATTTCCGCGCCGTGGCCGTCGCTGGCAGCCTCAGCCTTATGGTGTGTTTCCCATTGGGAATATAAGCCTTACTTGTTGAATGGATCCCCGGTGGAGGTGAAAACCACTATCAATGTGGTTTTCACGCTTGGCAACTAACCTTGAATATCCCAGGCCTCAGGAGCGAGGCCTGGGGCATCCAGGGTCAGTTATGTGGGACGGATGGTCCTATGAATTGTTCTAGGCTTTTATGGATGCGGCGCGGGCGGAGACGCCGCTGATTTCGGCAGCGCGGGCTTCGGCGTAGGCGGCGGCGCCTAGCTGAGCGGCGCGGCTCTCGAGGATGATGCGCACCGGCATGTTGATGAGCAATTGGCTGAGGCGGCCCTTGTCGGTGAATGCCTTCATGAAGGTGCCGTCTTTCAGCTTTTCAAGGATGCGCGGGGCGATACCGCCGCCGACATAAAGGCCACCGACGGAAAGCACTTTGAGGGCCAGGTTGCCGGCCTCGGAGCCGTAGGCGGAGACGAACATGGTCAGCGCCTTCTCGCAGATTTCGCTCTTGGCGGAGAGGGCCATTTCCGTGATGACGGAGTTGGGGTCGCTGACGGCGGCAAGCTTTTCGGCTAGCCAGGCTGGCTCTTCCACGCCGCGCACTTCGCGCAGGAACTCGTAGATGCTGGAGAGACCCATGCCGGCCACGACACGCTCAAAGCTGACGCGGCCGTTGTATTTTTCCTTCAAAAAGCGGAGCAGGTCGATTTCATCTTCGTTGCGAGGCGCGTAGTCGGCGTGGCCGCCTTCAGAGGGGTAGGGAACGTGGGTGTGGCCGTTCCAAATGAGCAGGCCCTGGCCCAGGCCGGTTCCGGCGGCGATGAGAGCGCGGTTGCCGGTCTGGCTGGGGTCGCCTTCGGACAGGGTATAGATCTGGTCGGGGGTGAGCTCGGCAATTCCATAGCCGTTGGCCTCAAGATCGTTGATGAGAAAAACGTGATCGATGTCGAGGTTTTTGGAAAGCTCGCGGCTGTCGAGGGTCCAGGGCAGATTGGTCAGGCGCAGGCGGCCGTCGCGCACCGGGCCGGGAACGCCGAAACAGGCGGCGGTTACTTTGTCTGCGCCGAGAAACTCTTTGACGATGACTTCGAGGCCAGGATAGTCCTTTGCTTTGTAGACCTTGTCCCGTGAGTGTTTGAGCTTGCCGTTGATAAAGTCATATAGCCCCAGATCGACCTTGGTGCCGCCTACATCTCCCGCCAGAATCATCTTTCCCTCTCTAAAAATCCGCAACCTTCCCCGTCGGTTGCGGGCAAAAGCGCAGCTGCAGCCTTATCCAGGATCAGGGTAAGTATACCGCTTGAAGGCCATATCAGTTGGCTGGGCAGGCGCTCGGGATCGCGCGGGCCGGTTAAAACCTCGTTCAAAACGGTGGCTTTATCCGTGCCGGCAATGAGGAAGAAAACGGAGCTGGCGTGGTTGATGACGGGCCAGGTGAGGGTAACGCGCCAACTGTCTTTTTGTTGCGGCACATGGTTGGCGACGGACAGGCGGCTGAGCTCGTGGATGGCCTCGGTGTGCGGAAAGAGCGAAGCGGTGTGGCCGTCAGAGCCCATGCCGAGAGCGACGAGGTCGAAGCGCGGGCTTTCGGCGCCTTCCAAACGAAAGCTGTTGCGCAGTTCGGACTCGTAGCGGGCGGCGGCGGCTTCGGGGTCCAGTTCGCCCTCGATGCGGTGAATCTGCTCGGGGCGGAGCGGGACGTGATCGAGCATGGCCTCGCGGGTCATGCGGTAGTTGCTGTCGGCGTCATCGGGCGGCACGCAGCGCTCGTCGACCCAGTAGAGGTCAATATTTTGCCAGGGCATGTGCGCGCGCCAAGGCTGGTTTTGATCGGCGAGCAGGGCAAAAGTGGTCTTGGGAGTTGAGCCGCCGCTGATGGCGATGCATGCACGGCCGCGGGCAGCGACGGCTTCTGAGGTCATTTCAAGAAAATACTGTGCTGCCCGCCGTGCCAGCGCCGCTGGATCGGGTTCCACGTAATATCTGATTTTCATCTGTTTGCCCGCGCGCATTTGTGCCCTCTTCTCTAAGTTACCCGAAAAGAATTCGATGCGGCTGAGATGCGCGGGTTTCTTCACTTGTTTTCAACGGAGATGAAGCAGGTTGCGTGGGCAACAATGCTCTTGCCTGGAGCGCGACGGAACTCCCAAAGCTCTTCACTTCGTTTAGCGGCCGATGTAATCGCGGTACTGCGTCTCCAGCACGCCGGCGGCGCGGGCTAATGCC
Organism: Occallatibacter sp.; assembly: GCA_036489415.1. Classification (GTDB taxonomy): domain Bacteria; phylum Acidobacteriota; class Terriglobia; order Terriglobales; family Acidobacteriaceae; genus Telmatobacter. The sequence goes on from DASXFS010000064.1 coordinate 39,079, forward strand.
AACTTGGAGAGATTGTATTGGTAGAGGCTTTCGACCAGGTTGCTTTGAGCGCCGGCCAGCGTGGCTTGCGCTGTGACCAGAGGCAGGTTGTTATCAACGCCGGCGTTGACGCGGTCGGTTTCGTCACTGAGGGCGCGGGTGGCTAGATCAACGTTAGAGTGAGCGACCTGGACAAGCTGGCCTGAGGCGTTGACGTCAAGCAGAGCGGAGCGCACCTGCTGGTCGATGTGGCCGCGCAGGTCGGCGAGCTGGTTGTTGAGGGCGTCCATCTGGGCCTGGGATGCCTCGTTGTCGCCGCGCAGTTTGGCTTCGCGGAAGAGCGGGACGCTCAGCGTGCCCTGGGCGAGGAAGGTGCCGTGCGTGCCGACTCCGGTAACTGTATCTGTGGCGTAGTTGCCGTTGAAGCTGAGGGTGGGCAGGCGCTGGCTACGGTAGGCGGCGTGGATGGCTTTATATTCGACGGCTTGATTCTGCAGGTTCTGGTAGTCCTGGCGGTTCTTGTACGCGATGGCGCGGACTTCTTCAGGGGTTTGCGTGGCCAGGTCGCTGTAGGGTGCGGGGTCGGTGAGGGCAATCTTCTGGCCGGGGGCTACGCCGATTTCGCGCTTGAGCAGGATGAGGTCTTTTTCGACGGCGGTTTCAGCGTTGATGCGGACCTGCTGCTGGGTCTGAAGCTGGACGCGGGCGCGGAGTTCGTCAAGGTTGGCGACGGTTCCGGCCATGTGGGCTTCGTGGGCGTGGTTGAGCAGGACCTGGTCTTCAGACTCAAGGGCTACGGCATTGTCCACTTCGCTGGCGGCGGCTATGGCGTGGAGATAGGCCGAGGCGACCTGCTGGACGACCTCGCCGCGGGCTGACATTTTAGCGAAATGGGCGGAGCGCTGGGCTGCGCCTGCGGCCTTGTAGCCGGCGATGACCGGGCCGGAAAAAAGGGTCTGGTTGAAACTGATCTGTCCCTGAGTGAGGTCGTCACGGGTGATGGTGGAGAAGCCGGTGGGCGTTTTGCCGCCGGGAAACAGGGAGCTGAACTGGCCGATGACGCCGGGGCCGAAGCCGAGAGCGGCCAGATTGTGCTGGTAGACGCCGGTGGCGCCGGAAAGAATGAGAGTGGGGAGGAATTCCTGGAGAGCTTCGTTCTTTTCGCCCTGCAGCAGCTTTTCTCCGCTCTCGGCTTCTCTGAGGCCGAGGTTGTTTTTGAGGCCCATGGCGACGGCTTCATCGAGGGAAAGCTTGAGCGTGTCTTCAGTGGCCGCATGGACGGTGACGCTGCCATAGAACGGATTGGAAGCGGAGGAGGGATTGGGCCCCTGGGCGCGCAGAGGGAATACGGCGAAGGCTAGGGCCAAGGCCAACCCTCCGAACCGGACCGCTTTTCCAATACTCTGCGGGGCAAGAAAATGGCGCGCTCGAATCACGATCATTATTCTCTCAGATGAGCGGGCGGGCGCTGGGGATTCCGGGATTGGGCTAAAACAACGGAAATGCGGCCTGCGGGCCGACAGCGTTGGAGGGCGTTTTCGGGGATTGATGAGTTGGCGAAGTCCAGGTTGTGGACAGATGAAGCGGATCGGGCGCGAGCCGGTTAGATCACCATGGTGATGTAGGCGAGGATGACGAGCTGGGCAATCCAGAAGTTGCAGATTTTGAAGGTTCTCTGAGTGAGCTGGCCTTTGGAGAGCTCGCTTTTTATGAGCCTGCGGAAGGCGATGCCCATGAGCAGCGGGGCGGGGCAAAGGACAAGCGGAATACCTACTTCAAGAGTCTGTTGCCAACCTATCGGCTGGCCGCTGTATTGCATCCAGGCATGAAAGGCGCGGGAGAAAAGGGCGAAGACCAGCATCATGTAGACAGCGCCCCATAGCTCGGGCGCGGCCCCGGTTCCTCGAAGGGCGCTATCGTTGCTTGGCATTCCGGTCCTCTAGCGAAACTGATGTTAGCTCCGAAGAGCAGGCCGGAAAATACCACTTAGGTTCAGAGGAATGCCCCTTAGCAGGGTGGTTTAAATAGGTTCTGGAGCCTAGACCATGGCGCGTTCTTTGACGGTCAGGTATTGGTTGAGGACGGAAGAGGTCAGCGCTTCAGGATTGAGGTCGAGGGTGAGCGCGCCGTGCTCGTGGAGGCGGGCGAGCAGCAGTTCGCGGCGGGCTGCCATCTCCTGGGCGGCGGCGGCGCGGAACATCTGGTCCACGCTCCTTGGCCGCGCCTGGGCGATGGATTCGATCTCGGGCTGGGCCATGGCGACAAAGAGCAGGACGTGACGGCGGACTAACTGCATGGCTCCATCGATGACTTCAGGGCGCATGGCGGTCTCTGCCAGGTCGGTAATCCAAAGAATCAGCGAGCGGCGGGGCTGAAGGCGGTTGAGCGTGGCCGTGGCGCGGAGGTGGTCAGCCTCGCCCGCTTCGGCGCGGACCTGAGCGAGGGACTCGATCAACTGGCGCAGGTGGTCGGAACCGCGGCTTGGCAGCAGACGCTGCTGAATGCCGTGGCCGTAGGCGAGCAGGCCGACGCGGTCTCCGGAGTAGAGAGCCAGCTGCGCCAGGGCGATGGCGGTGGTGCAGGCGTAGTCGAGCTTGGAATGCGTCTGGGCCGATGCTGCAGGGGCTAAAGCCCCACTCTTATTTTGGGCATTTTCGGCGCGACTGAAGTCGTGTCCTGACACCGCGAGGCGTTGCCCGGATGCGGAGGCTGGGGGCACAATAGCGACGCGGGAGCGCATGAGGCGGCCGCAGTCGAGCACGATCCAGACGGCCTGGCTGCGCTCGGTCTGATATTGGCGGGTGATGAGGCCGCCGCGGCGGGCGGTGGCGGTCCAGCAGATGTCGCGCAGATCGTCGCCTTCGCGGTAGTCGCGCAGGCTCTCGAAGTCGCGGCCCAGGCCGCGGAGGCGCGCCTGGCGGAGTTGCAAGTCAATCTGCCGGCTGCGGGCGAGGAAGATCTGCTGCTCTTCGCCGGTACGCAGCGCCGGATAGACGCGCACCGATTGGGAGAGCGATGCACGGGCCCAGCGCTCGACTAGGCCGAGGCCGGAACGGTAGCGGAGATAGAGCCAGCCGGTTTGCCAGTCGCCGCGCTCCTGGGGTTGGACGCGATAACGCAGGCTGGCGGGGACGCGCGGGAAGGCAATGAGGCGTTGCGTGCCGAGCTGGGCGTCGAGGGCCGGCGGAAGGTCGTCGATGAGGCGGCACAGGACGATCAGCTTGCCGTGGTTCTCGATAGTGAGCTCGATTTCGGTTTCGGAATCGAGGGCGGGAGCGTTGGACCAGTTGCGGGCGGCGGCGAGTTCGCGGGGAGCGGGAAGGCGCAGGCCATCCAAAAGAGAAAACAAAAGCACAAGAAAATCCCAGGCCAGCATGGAGTAAGCCAGGTGCGGCTCCCAGAAGCCGGGGATGAGGCCCAGGAACCCGATGAGCAGCAAAGTGATGCTGCGCGGGGTGAGGCCGAAGGCCCAGCGGCTGCGCTGCTCGAAAGCGGCACGGACTGGGGCGGGATGGAGGGAGGGGGAGATCATTTTGGGTCGCCCTTCACTGGAACTTCTGAATCGCCTGTTCGATACGTGGCCGATTTGCGAGCGGACAAGGCTCTTTTTATCTTGATCGTTTTGAAGGCCAAATGCGCGCTTCTGCCGGCGCTTCGCATTGCTGAAATCTCAGTTCCGAAAAATCCGCAATTTGCTCCCTGCTTTCGATGGAAGCCAATCCACCATGGCTGCAGCGGAGGCGAAACAAGCTTCCACCTTGAGTGAACAGCAAATCTCCTGCAGGGGACCAATCAGCCCAATCGCTTCTTCCGATGTTAGTGGCATTCCCATTCTTTTCGACGACTGAATGCTCGATGAGGTACCAGGGACCGTCAACCTCGTGGATTCCAACGATAGACATTTGCAGTGCAAAGCCACTCGCGTTCTGAGGATGCGACTTCTGCCAGCGGATCGGCGGGTCGAATTCAACCATGGCTTTTGCGCCCCACTCATCTTTCGTCTTGGTTGGATAACTTACCAATTTCCAACCGTCTCGTTGCAATCGTGCAAACCAAACCGGCTCATCTTCGCCCCAGCCTGGGCGATCACCGAACTGGCCGATGCTCATCCACTTCGGAACCCAAAATTCCTGTGCGAGCTGCAACTCCCCATCGCGGTGATTCAGCAGGATTCTTTCCCGGGTATAGAACTGTCCGCCCCCACCCCAACCGTCTCCCTTTGGCCACAGGGCTAAGGATGACAAATAAGGCGGCCGGCTCACTGCCGACCATGATTCATATGGCTTGCGCCAATCAGCCGCGAAATATAGAAGCATTTCTCCTTCGGGCGACAAGTCGCAGCGCCTCTCGTAGATTCTGGCTTTAAACCACTGGCCGATTTCTAATGTGTCGTCTTCCAGATTCCACTTGATAAGAAGCACCTGTTTGCTGGGCCCCCTGCGAAATATCACAGCGATTGGAGCGCTTCGGGCGACGATGACAAACAGGCGAGTTGATGATTTCTTTTGCTGCATTTGTGCCGCCTTCCCCGATCTCTTCCTTGCCCCTTTATTTCCTTGGCACTGGCACGGCGGCGATGACGTCGGTGAGGACGCGGTCGGCATCGAAGCCTTCCAGTTCAGCTTCGGGCTTGAGCAGGACGCGATGACGGAGGACGGGTTGGACGGCGCGTTTGACGTCGTCGGGGACGAGGTAGTCGCGGCCATCGAAGGCGGCGGCGGCCTGGGCTACGCGCATGAGGCTGAGTGCTGCGCGGGGGCTGGCACCAAGGGTGAGCGTGGGCCACTCGCGGGTGCGGCGGGTGAGGGCGAGGATGTAGGTGTAGAGCTCGGGTTCGATGCGGATGGAGCGGACTTCGGCGGTGGCGGCGGCGAGCAAACCTGTGGGGATAGGCGTGAGGTTGGCGTCTTCAAGCAGGCCTACGCCGGAGCCAGCGTGGTGGCGCTCAAGAATCTGGAGTTCTTCCGGTTCGCTGGGATAGGCGACGCGAATCTTGAGCAGGAAGCGGTCGAGCTGGGCTTCGGGCAACGGATAAGTGCCCTCGAAATCGACTGGGTTCTGGGTGGCGAAGACGGTGAACCAGCCGGGCAACGGTCGGCGGACGCCGTCGCTGGTGACCTGGCGCTCTTCCATGCACTCGAGTAGTGCAGCCTGGGTGCGAGGCGGCATGCGATTGATCTCGTCGACGAGCAAAAGATCGGTGAAGACGGGGCCAGCGTGGAAGGTAAAACTGTCTGTGCCGGGGCGGAGGATGGTGGTGCCGAGGATGTCAGCCGGCATAAGGTCGGGCGTGGCCTGGACGCGCTGGAAGCCGAGGCCGAGCAGCCGGCCGAGCGATTTGACGATGAGGGTTTTGGCGATGCCGGGTACCCCTTCAAGCAATGCATGGCCCTGGCAGAGTACGGCGATCAGCACCTCTTCAATGGCCTGTGACTGGCCGGCGATGACGCGGCCCAGCTCGTGGCGGGCGTGGGCGATGAGATGGCCGGTGGCGTCGAGCTGGTTGGCAGCCCGCAGGGGTTGCGTATCCAATTCGGCTGACGGTGCAGTTGAATTCTGATTCGGGTTCTGGCTGATTTCCTCGCTCATGAGGCCCTTTCCTGCTTATCGGATTGAATGTCTCTGGAGTCTGCTGGGGCGCTGCCGGGTTTTGCGGCAGCCTGAAGAATTTGCTCGTGGCGGTGGAGCTTCTGGATCAGCTTGAGAGCTTCGTGCGCGGATATGGTCTCGCCCCAGGCGGCTTCTTCGCAGGCGATCAGATCGGCTTCCAGCGATGGGTCGGCTTGCGGAAAGCGGCGGCGTAGGATGGCTGCCAGATCAGCCGCGGACGCCTGTTTGCCATGCAAGCCGTCCGTCGTGGCGGACCGCAGCGAGCGGCGGCGGAAGCGGTCGAGCGCGACGGCCACGGCGGTGGAGGCTGCGCCGGCGTTGCGATAGAGCGAGCCCAGGGCGTCAAGGAATTCGATGGGCGTGGTGCGGACGGGAGCGGGCAGATCGCGCACCGGGCCGCTGCGGCGGCTGAAGCTGAGGACGACAAGGATGCCGAGCAGGGCCAGGCCGATCCAGAGCATATTCCAGGCGGGACCGGAGGCGTAGCTCCAGGTGGAGCGGATTTCCCCGTGCAGCGACTCATCCCAGTAGAAATGGCGGCCTTCGCGCGGGCCAACGGAGTTGAGCAGCAGGTCAAGATCGTGAGCGCGGGCCAGCGAGCCATTTTCGAGCGGCGTGGAACTGGCCCACCAGACGGCATGGCCTTTGCCCCAGTCGTATTCGACCACGGCGGGCTGGCCGGTGCAGGTGTAGTCGATGTGAAAGGCGGGATTGCCGACCTGCCAGCCGGCTTCGGGAACCATCCAGACCTGGCCTGAGCCGGCCAGCGGCTTGAGGCCTTCGGGCTCCAGCTTGCAGGCGGCGAAGGAGAATGTGTCGGGGGTTTCGCTGGCGTCGCCGGGCAGAATGAACCCGCCCCAGAAGCCGGTGGAGAGCACGCGGCCGCCGCGCTCAAGAATCTGCCGCACGGCTTTCAGGTCGCGCGGCTCGCGGGTGAGCGGCTCGGCGAAAATGACGACTGTATCCGGGCCAGCGGTAGCGGCCAGTTCGGACAGCGGCCGCTCCCAGCGCTCGATGGAGTAGTTGGAGCGCGCGAGGGTTTCATAGGCCGCGCGAGCGCCGTGTTGGCCGGCCAGATAGCTGGATGGCAGGGGATTGCTGTTGCTGTTGGCGTTGGGCAGCAGGAAGCCGACCACGACGGAGAGCACCAGGCCGATGCCCATGCAGATGAAGAGCAGGCGGCGGTCTTTGGCGTCAAGCGAGGAGAGAAACTTCATTCGGATGCGCCTCCGCTGGTTGCGGGAGTGGAGGCTGTTGCACCCGCGATAAGCGCGGTGACGATTTGCTCGGCGCGCCGGTAGTCGCTTTCGCCTGCCGAGCGGCCGCCGTACCAGACGCGCTCAAAACTGCCGGTGAGGCTGGCGAGTCCGGGCTGGCGCGGGTCATCGGGCGCGACCAGGGCCAGGTATTCGCGCGGAGTGCGGGCGCGGTCGGCGGGCCACAGGCGTTTGGATTCCAGGCGGGAGATGGCGGCCCAGTAGAGGAAGTGAATAGCCTCGCGCCATTGGCCGGCCTGGGCGGCGCGGCGCGCGTCCTCAAGCCAAAGCTGCCAATGGATGGCGGACGCTGCGCCGGGCGCGGGGGTACGGTCTTCCGGGACAAGGCGGACGCGCCAGCGGCGTTCCAGTTGCAGGAGGCCCCAGATCAGGGCGATGCAGATGGCGGTGATGAATCCCCAGACCAGGGCGCGGCCCAGCCAGGGTGCGCGGGCGCTGGCTCTCACCGCGCTTTCAAGCAGATGGTTGAGCCATTGGCCTACTTTTTCGTAGGCCGTATCCTTGACCGTATCCTGCTCAAGATTGCTGTACTCGCGGCCGGCAAGCACCTGTTGCATGACGTCGCGCTGCTGGGCGTGGTCAGGCAGTGGTGAGGGCGCGGCGTCTGCCTGGGCCAGATCGCGCACCAGGCGAGCCTGGGCATCCTGGAGCAATTGCGTCGTGGTGGGCGGAATGGGACGCACGTTTTCCCACGAGGGCGATTCCTGCTCTGCGGACGCGGGTTTTGACGTGGGTGCTGGGGCGTCTTTGTCCTGGGCCTTCGAGAGCAGAACGCGGAGCCAGCCGTAGCGCACCAGGCGGCGCTGGGCATTCGCGGCTTGCGAGACGGGCACCCGATCGTCGGGGCCGACCTGGGCGGGGTCGCAGGTCTTCATGTCCCGCGCCTTGGCGCAGGTCTGGACGAGTGTGGCGAGCGAGAGCAGGTGGGCGCGGTAGTCGCTGAGGGAGGCATCGCGGGGCTGGCTCGACGATAGAGGCGTGAGAGGGACGGGTGCGGCAATTCCCTGCGCTCGAGCGTTGAGTTGCGGCAGAGATAGGCAACCGGCGAGAGCGACCCATGCGAAAGCGGATTGTCTGCTCACGCGCGGCCTCTGTTGGTCCGCAGTGGAGCTGACTCTGTGTCCTTGGCCGGGGAAAGCAGGGATTGCGTTCGGTTGCGCTAAGAACGTCATGCTTTCGATGTCCCGGTCCACGCGGTGCATGCGCTCATGATAGTGGAAGTCCAGAAGGATAGGGCGTAAAGAAACCGGAGTCAAGCTGGTTCTGCGGGCTGAGCGGCGCGGGGAGCAGCGGGCCGTCTTTGCGCAGGCACTGGTCGCGGTAGATTACAGCGAAGGCGATGGAGTAGGCGGCCATGAGGAGCACGGTCCAGAGCAGCATCAGAGCGATAGCGACGAGGCAGGCGACGACGGCTAGCGCGATGGTTAAGGGAGACGCGGTACGGAGATGCCCCAGGCCGGTGAGGGCGCCGATGGCGAAGACGAACAGGCCCGCCACGTAAAAGACCATGATGACGGCATAACTGATGGCGTAAATCACCAGGAGCACAAGGAAGATGCGGCCTTTGGCGCCGTGGGTGAGCACGCCGCTGCGCCGGATTGCCTGGCTGGCGGTGAGGTTTTCATGCACGCAGGCGGAAAAGGCCAGCGAAAGGCGCAGGCTCATGAGGATGGCGTAGACGATGGCGCCAAGGTAGAGCAGGATGGCGAGCGGAATGAGGAAGAACAGGGCGGCGGAGTTGGGGTTTCCTTTCGGAATAACACCCAGCAGCAGAGCTCCGGCAAAGACGGCGACCACGCAGACGATGATGGGGACGGCCACAATCAGGCTGCGCAACAGCATGAGCCAGGCGTAGCGGCCGATCCTGCTCCAGGCGTGGGCAAAGGCTTCGCCGGCGGTGACCTTGAAGCCGTGATCGGCCTGCAAAGCGCAGTAGGTGGAAGCGCCATAGTAGAGCCCGTATATGAGAAGCGTGACCGGAATGAAGAGCAGGCTCATGGGAAGCATGAGCTGGAGCATGGCCATGGCGTTGGGTTGCGCGGGCGGGTGCTGGAAGACGCCGGCGAGGTAGAGAGCGCCGAAGAACACCGCTTCAAGTGCAATGACCGCGCCGAACGGAAGCGCGCCGATGGCTACGAAAGGCCGGAAGTGAGAACGCAGGAGACGGAAGATGCGGTCAAGAATCTGGCCGAAGGTCATGGGAAACGCAGGGCCATGGGTTGGAACGGCGGGCGCGGGTTGATAGGGCAAAAATGGAGGGTTCGAGTCGCTCATGCTTGCTCTCCGGAGGTTGGCGTGGGTTCTTCGCGATGCGGCGGTGCTTCCAGTGCGGACGGGCCGGGGTCCGGCGCGGGATCGTGCAGAGTTGCGGCAAGCTGCGGTTCGGCGGCGAGCACGGGCGCGGTCATGCCGGCGGCTTCCATCATCATCTCGATGTCGTAGCCCTCCTTGCGCACGCGCTGATCGAAATAAAACAGGGTGAGGCCGGTGGCGTACATGGGACCGATGAAGCTGTTGGTGAAGAAGCCGACGATCTGTTGCGCGATCTGTGCCCACACCGGCAACACGCCGTGCTGCTTGAACGCGGCCACCAGGAAGAAGACCTGGGTGATGGCTACGAGTCCGAGTTGAATGGCGGAGATGAGCAATCCGAGAACGAAGATGCGGCCGCGCGAGCCTTGGCTGAGCTCGATGCTGCGGCGGAGGGATTTACGGGCCGTGAGGTCTTCAAGCACCGAGGCTGGCAGCGCCAGGGAATAGCGCAAGGCCATGATGATGGCGTAAACAAGGGCAACCATGACCAGGAAGAAGAAGGCCAGGGTGACGAGGAGGAGGATGATGGAGGCCTGCGGGTCAAGGTGGGCGTGGCCGGGAATAAACAGTCCCATGGGGCGCGCGTAGACAAACAGGAACATGAAATAACAGATAGAGAGAAGAGCAAATGGGAGATAGATGAAGAGTGCGATCAGGGTCATGAGCCACAGATAGCGGCCCAGGCGCGGCAGAATGCTGCGATAGGCTCCGCGGATGGTTGCGGGCTGGTCAAGATTGACCCAGGCCACGGCGCGGTTGTTGGCGGCTACGGCGGCACCGGCGAAGATGAAGACCAGGGGCAGTATGAGAACCACGAAGCCGAGCGTCAACCACGGCAGATGCTGCGACATGTGCAGGCGGCGGAGCAGTTCCTGCAAGCCGATTTCGAGCAGATTGAGCACCAAGAGCATTCCCGCGTAGACCGCGGCGATGCCCGCAAAAAGAGCAAAGTTGCCGCGGTAAAGCTGGGCGGTGCGGTCCAGAATCTCGCCCAGCGTCATGGGGCGGAGGTTGGTTTGCATTCCGGGCTCCTGGGAAATGTTATGTAAGCGCTTGGCGGGATGGTAGCACAGGCCGAAATCCCTTTGCCGGGCGCAGGTTGACCGGGAGTTGAGTAGTATTTGCAAAGGAATAACCATTGCGACACGTGTGCGGTAAACTGGTCTCCCGCGATGAACGAAATGCGTACCACGGTCAACGAGCTGGCGAAAGCCTGCGCCCACTCCGCCGACGCCCAGGAGTGGGAAGAGTTCGTGTGCCGGTGTGAGCCGCTGGCCTCGCTGGTGGCGCTGCGCGTGAGCCGGATGTGGGTAAGCGCCCCGTCGCCCTCCACGGTAGACGATATTGTGCAGGAAGTGTTTCTGAAGCTGTGTGAGCAAGAGCGGCGGATTCTGCGTGATTTTAAGCCGCGCGGCGAGGACTCGTTCCTGGCGCTGCTGCGCATTGTTTCGGCCTCGGTGGCCAACGATTATTTCCGCCGTATTTACTCGACCAAGCGGGGCGGCAAAGTGTTGACCATGCCCCTGCTCGAAGAGGATGCCGAGATGCCCCGGGATGGAGAGCGTGCGGTGTCGGGGATGCATCAATCGGCGCTGTTTGCCGAACTGGATCTGAAGCTGCGCTCTGCGTCGGAGACGATTGCCGAGCGGGACCGGGCGCTGTTCTGGCTTTATTATCGTCACGGCTATACGGCCGAGGAGATCTCGCGATTACCGGCCGCAGGGTTGACGGCCAAGGGCGTGGAAAGCGCTCTGCGCAGGGTGACGGTGTGGCTGCGCGACGAGGTGGGGCAAAAAAAGCCCGGGGCACAGCCGGGACCGGGGTAGCGATCGCGGGTTCAAACGTTTTTCGAAAGGAATGTTTCCCGTATCCCCGTTAAACAGGGTGTAGACATGATTGAAGATTTCAACCCGGGTTCGTTCTCGGAGAATGCTCCAGGGAACCCCGGGCCCTCAAGTGATATTGAAAATCCACTCGCGAATGCATTGGAAGACCTGATCCGGGACCGCTCGGCGCAGGCCGGCTTCGTGCATGCTGGCTTCGCACAATCTGATCTGGCGGGACCGAATGCGGATCGGGAAACGGGTGCAGAGTCTGGTCTTGAATCCTGTCCCGAGCCGGGCGAGTGGGCACTGCTGCTTGCCGAGGAGGTTCGTCCGGCGGAGCTCACAAAGATCAATGCCATGCTGGCTCACGCCGCAGGTTGCACGCTCTGCGCGCAGCGGCTGCGCCTGTTGGCGGCGGATGCTTCGGCGGAGGAAAGCGCGGTGCTTGCCGGCCTGAGCTCGGCGTCTCCAGAGGCGCGGCGGAAGCTGGCCGCGGAGTTGGCGCGGACCCAGCGTACGTCCGGGGGCAGGCGGGTGAGCCGGTTGTATCTGTGGATGGGCGCGGGACTGGCGGCTTCGCTGCTGATTGGCCTGGGGCTCGTGTCGTGGTGGCGGCGGGTCAACAATCCGGAGCGGCTGATGGCCGAGGCTTATACGCAGGAGCGCATTTTCGACCTGCGCATGCCAGGGGCGGGATTTGCCGAGGTGACGCCTGAGAAGCATTTGCGCGGCGGGTCGACGGGACGCGAATCGGCCAAGCTGCTGGAGGCGCGGGCGCGGATTGAGCGGCATCTGGAAGCCTCACCCGAGGATGCGCACTGGCTGCAACTGGAAGCGCGATCGGACATTCTGGAAGAAAAGTTTGACCCGGCCATTGATATTCTCGACCGGCTGGTGGCCGCGGGGCCGGTGACCGCGAGCCTGCTGCTGGACGATGCGTCCGCTTATTTTCAGCGCGGCATGGCGGCGGGAAATGAAAACGACCGCACCACAGCGCTTGACCATTTGCGGCGTGCCGACGAACTGGCTCCAGGCGACCCGATTGTGCTGTTCAATGAAGCGGTGGCCATGGAAGACCGTGGCCAGTTGATGAACGCGGTGGAAACCTGGAACCGCTATCTGCGCTTTGAGCGCGACCCGCGCTGGCTGGCCGCGGGGCGCGAACGGCTGCAGACGCTTGAACAGAAGCTGAACCAGTTAAAGACACACCAGAGCCGGATGGAGCAGCACTTGGCCACACCACAAGCCATGGGGGCGCTGGCTGCGGCCCCGGCGGCGCTGGGAGCGATGGACGAGGAGCTTTCGACAACGTTGCTGCCGCAGCTGCTGGATGCAGCGTTTCCGGCTGCGGCAGCCACGGTTGTCCCGACTCCGGTCCGGGCTGAGACGGTGCGGTCGCGCGGGTCTCCCTGCGCGGAGAATTGCCTAGCCGCTCGCAGTCTACTCTATGCTCTCGCCGCCTCGCTCGAACACAACCACCAAGACCTATGGCTTACCCGGCTTCTTCCTTCCCAGCCTCTTCCGACCGATCCCACGGTGCTTGCGCCGATTGATCTTGTTGCTCCGCAATTCACCGAGGCTGCTCGTGCGCTTGCTCAGGCCATCAATGCGGGCGTTCATGGCGATTATCTGAGTGCGAACGAGAGGGCGCTTGAGGCCGGCAAACTTTTCCATGCCCTGCGCAATGCGGCCGGCGAGCAGCGGGCGGACGTGGAACGGGCGGATGCGCTGCAGGCGACGGCGAATTATGCGGGCTGCTACAGAGTGGCTCATGGGCTGTTGAGCGGCGACGCGGAGTATGCGTGGATTCAGGCCGAGGCGCAGGCGCTCGATGCGTACTGCGATCCGGCGCCGGGCTCGGATGCGGAGAACAATCCTGCGTTTTTGCGCGCGGAGAGCCTGGCCCACGACCGGCGCTATGCACTGGTGGAATTGCGGATCAGGAACATGCGCGGCGGCGCGGCCGTGGACGCGGGCGACGCCGAGTCAGCGTGGCGCGATTACCTGGCCACGATTCGCCAGTTCTATGCGGGCGATTATCCGGCATTGCGGCTTTCAGGCACGCTGAGCGGCCTGGAGCAGGTGGAGCAGGCGACTCCGCGGACGCGGGTGGCGTTGATGCTGCAGCGGGAGGCCGTGGCAACGCTGGAATTGACGGAGAACCGGCAACTGCTCCCGACGGGGCAGCTCAACCTGGCGGCGGCTGCCATTCGCGCCGGGTCTCTCGACGAAGCGCAGCAGGCCATGCGCCAGGCACAGAGCGAACTGGCCGCGAATGGCGGCGGGAAGCCGGTGGAATCGATCCTGGCGCAGGTTGAGACCGCATTGGCGAACGCGTATCTGGAGCGCAAGGAACCGAACCAGGCAGGAACGCTGCTGGACGCGGCCTACGGACATATGGCCGGCGAGCGCAATGCGGTTTATCTGCGCGATTATGCAGTGGCGCGGGGACAGTTGGCGTTGGAACAGGGGCATCCGGAAACGGCGGAACCGCTGCTGCGCGACGCGCTTCTGGAGCAGGAACGGCTGGGCGGCAAGGGCGGCGCGGAGAGCATTGTGCATGCCCAGCAGAACCGGGGCCTCTATGCGGTGCTGGCCGGAGTGTGGCTGGCCCAGGGCCGGTCTGGCGAACAGGTGCTGGCGCTTTGGGAGCGATACCGGTTGCGGATTCTGGGCATTGCGCCGGCTGCCTGCGCTAACAAGAGGCTGGACTGCCTGCAGGCAAAAGTGGAGAGCGCGCTCAAACGGCCGGGGTTCGACCGGCTGCTGGGTCAGGTGGTTTTGCCGGACCGGCTGCTGCTTTATCGGGTAAGCGCGCTGGGGGTCGAGTGGACCCAGGTTCCGGTTCGCAAGGAAGGTGTGCTGGAGGCCGCGGAACGGCTGGAGCGGGCGGTGAATTCGCCGGAGACGGCGATGTACGCCGTGCAACGCGCCTCGCGACGGGCCGGAGAACTGCTGATTGACCCGATCAGCGAGCCTGATCCTATTGCCGCGCTCGGGGATTCCAGCGGGCATCTTTTGCTGGAGGCCGATCCGCTCCTGGGGAACCTGCCCTGGCCGTCGGTGGCGACCGCGGCGGGCGACCTGGGGTTGACGTCGAATCTGGAGGAGTCACCCTCGCTGCTGTTAGAACGGCAGGCAACGGCCGATCCAGCGCGAGACAGCCGGACGCTGGTGGTGGGCGCGTCGATTGCCGCGGGGGAAAGCCAGCTTTTGCCGGAGGTGCTGCAGGAGGCGCGAGCCGTGGCGCGATTCGACAGCGATCCCAGCCTTCTGCTGGGCGACCAGGCTACGGAGCCTCAAGTGATGGCGCGCCTGGCTACGGCGGTGGCGATTCATTTTGCCGGCCACGCGGCGAGGCGGGATGGAGGCACGCGTTTGCTGCTGGCACCCGTGCAGACTGCGCCCCATGCGGCCGCGGCCGGTCAGGAAAAGCCCTGGCTGGACAGCGCGATGCTGCGCGAGCATCCGCCGCGAGCCGCGCGGCTGGCTGTGTTCTCAGCCTGCTCCAGCGGTAAGACGGAGGCCGGGTGGAATCACGGCATGGGCGATATTGTGGCGACTCTGGCTTCACTCGGCGTTCCGGACGTGGTGGCGACGCGCTGGCAGATCGATTCCGGCGCGGCGGTGCCCATGATGGACGCGTTTTATGGCGGGTTGGCCAAGGGGCTGACGGTTCCGCAGGCGCTGACGGCGGCGCGGCAGACGATGGTGCGCGATCCTCGCTATCGGCATCCGTACTACTGGGCGGCGTGGTACGCCTCGGGCACGGGCACGGCTGACTTGCGGCCTATCTTTCATAGCGACAGGTAGGCACGGTGACGAGTAGCCGTAGCGGCAAGCAGCTGAGCCGGCCTGGGCGCGTTTGCCTGAAGCAAGCGGCTTCATTCAGGAAAACTGATTCAGGTCAGGCAAACTGATCGAGACTGAAGCCGAGCTTGTAGGTTTCTCCATGCGCTAACAGGTCTTCCCAGGTCACTTCACGGCGTGTGAGGCCGGCCATACGGCCTAACATGCAGCTCAAAGCAGTTTCCACGCCGGCGGCAATCTGGTTGTGGCTATTGCCGGAGGTGATGCTGTCAATGAAGGTGCGCTCCTTGTCGCGGTCGGCGAAGGCCAGGTTGTCGCTGAAGGCGCCGTTGGCGGCGAATTTGCCTGAGCCGGGGGCGGTTGAGGTGGAATCCTGCCAGGCCCAGGGCTGCGTACCGGTGATCTGAACCGGGCCGGAATAAGGGACGGTGGCCGAGCCGTTGGCGCCGAAGAATTTGAGGCCGGCATCGAAAGCCTTGTCGTCGTCGCCAAATTGGGTGGACGAGAACGACAGGTGAACGTCGTTGGGATAGGTGAAATCGACCTCGTAGTTGTCCCAGCAGTCGCCGAAGTGGGTGAGGATGTTGCGGCCTCCGGTGGCGGTGGCTTTGAGCGGATGCGCGCCGAGCAGCCAGTTGCAAAGATCGATGATGTGAATGTTCTGCTCGACGAGAATGTCGCCGGAGAGCGCGCGATCCCAGAGCCAATTGCGCAGACGATACTCGTCGGGCGATGTGCCGACGGGCTTCTTTTCCGTGGATGCGGGGGCGTTGTAATTGGCGGCGACAACGGCGATCTTGCCCAGGGCGCCGGCCTGGATGCGCTGGGCTATGGCGGCAATGGGCGGCGCGCTGCGGCACTGGAAGCCTACATCGACGCTCTGCGTGGGCTTGACGCGCTTGGCGATTTCGAGGGCGTGGTTGGCCTGGTGGATATCAATGCCGACGGGCTTTTCGCAGTACACGTGCTTGCCGGAAGCAACCGCGGTCTCAAGATGCTGGACGTGGAAAAAGGGCGGGGTCGAGATCTGGATCAGGTCGATGTCATTGGATGCGGCCAACTGCTCGAAGGCGTGAGGGCCATGGAATTGTAGCTTACTGTCGATGGCCGCGTGGCCCAGGCCGGCATTGAGCTGGTCAAAGTGGCTGCGGCCCAGGGCGAGCTTGTCGGGGAACAGATCGGCGAGCGCCACGATCTGGGCGGAGGTGTTGTTGGCAAAGGAAGTGGCGACGGAAGTGCCGCGGTTGCCGCACCCCAGCAGACCGTGGCGCACGGCGGAGTTGGCTGCGTAGCCGAAAGCGGTGAGCGGTTTAAGCAGAATCATGCCGGAAGCGGCTGCCGCTCCGGTCTGGATGAGTTCGCGACGATCCATGTCCTGGTTTCCTCTTGTCGAAGAGTTTACTCTGCCGGACGTGTCCGAAAATCCACGCTACGGAGAGCCAAGGCCGACAGTCCTTGTGCGTTTGTAATCCAGCGCAGCCCATCTGTGTAGCCATCGGACTGCGTAGTTTGAAACGCAGTGAGTTTATTCCTTGAACGGCAGGTGTACTTCCGCATAGCTGCCAGGTTTTGCCGCGTTAACGACTGCTGCGATGTTTTCCGCGACGAGCTTCACCATGGGCCATTGTGAATGCTCAAGCACGATGAGCGCAATTTTGCGGGTCTCTAAATTCTGCTGATACCGGATATTTTTGTCCGTCGTTGCCATAACTTCAAATCCGGCTCGCTCGGCCGCGTCGATCAACTCGCCGTTTGCGAGTTCCTCCCAGCTGCGCAAGCGCGCTTCTTCTACGGAATGGCCAGTGAGAAAACGGCCAAGGCCTCGCGGTGTGCCGTTGTCAAAGAGGATCAGCATCCTAGTTCCGATTTATGCATAGGTGGGGGTCTTGTCGAGAGAGCGCGCTACAAATGCCATGAGAGTATCGACCTGTTCTCGCGTCACCGGAAACTGCTCGATCAGTTCTTCAATGCTCATTCCAGCTTCGAGATTCTCAAACAGAACCTTCACCGGCGTGCATGTTCCCCGCAGCACCCATGCGCCGCTGACTTTGCCGGGTATGCTTTCGACGGTGGGACATTGGGACCAATCAAGAGCTGCCATGTTCTGACCCTCTTCCTTATCGTAGCTCTGACCAAGGCTGGATGCCAGCGCAGGGTGGAGAAAATCCGTGCACGGGTGCGGGGCGCACGAATGCCGGACTTTTCTAAGTTCAGCACCTCGTGGATCAGTTCAGCACTTCGTGGCTTAGGCCAGTACTTCGTGGAGGATTTTTTCGAGGTAGATTTTTTCCTGGCGGACGTCTTCGATTTGCTGCGGGCCAGAGGTTTCGCGCTCGATGGTGATGGCGCCGGTGTAGCCCAGTGCGTGCAGCTTGGTGAAGACTTTGCGGAAGTCGACCAGGCCTTTGCCGATGAGGACTTCCTGGCCGAGTTCGCTGGGATTGGTGGGCCAGCGGCCGTCTTTGGCGTGGACGCTGCGGACGTGAGTGCCGATGATGTCGACCGCATCCACCGGATTGGCTTTGCCGTAGAGGATGAGGTTGGCGGTGTCGAGCCCGACGGCGAGGTTGGGCATGGCCACGTCGCGGATCATGCGCGACATGGTGGTGGGGGTCTCCTGGCCGGTCTCCATGAGGAAATATTGGCCGTTGGCGTGGCAATGCTGGGCGACGGTGCGGATGGCTTCAACTGCGCCGGGATAGAGCGGGTCGGCAGGGTCTTCGGGGATGAAACCGCAATGGGTTTGGACTTGAGCGACGCCGAGGAGCTTGGCGAAGTCGGAGGCCTGGCGCAGGGCGTCGATGCGGGCGGTGCGGGTTTTTGGAGGGACCAGGCCGATGGTGGACGGGCCGCGCATGAAGTTCCACACGAGCGGCTGCGGGCCCACCACTTCAACCGCGGTTGCGGCCAGGGAGTATTTGTTCAGCAGATCGCGGAACTGGCTCGCGATCTGGGGCGTGAAGCCATTGATGTATCCATCGAGCGATAGGAAACAGTTGGAGAAGCCGATGTCGCGGACGCGTTTGAAGGTAGCTTCGGGAGCGCCGAAGGGGCTGACGAGCAGGCCTACGTCCATGGGCTTGACGGGACTGGGTGCGGCGAAAGCTGCGGCGGGAGTGAGCGCGTCAGCGAAAACAACGGCGGATGCGGCGCCGAGGAACGTTCTGCGGTCCATGGGGTGTCCTTTCATGATTCAAGGCGGGAACGCAACCTCTTTTTTTAGCACACATGGCCTTTTTAGCACAGAGGACGGGATGCCCGCAGGCGAAGCGCCATTCAGACTGGACTTGGCTATTGCTCCGTCTGAATCTTGGAGCCTTCGGGGATTGGCACGACGAACTGATCGTCGGGGAGGGGTTGGTTCTGCTTCACGTCCTCAACGGTGAGGACGATCTGAAGCTCCTCAAGCGGGCGCTTGATGGTGACAGTGGAAGGGAACTGGCCGCTGTCGAAATCCTGGTAAGCGCCGTAAGTCACCTCGGTTTCAAGGTTGCCGTCGGCGTTGTACAGATCCTGTTGATAAGGCAGCAAGGTGTCGCGTTTGAAGGTCACAACACGCACCGGTATTAACTGCCGGGTTCCCGGTTTGCGGCGGCTGATGCTGAGTACGTATTCGGGAACAGTGAACAGATGCTTGCGGGCCGCGTCCTCCACCGTTTCCGAATCAGTCACTACGGCATACAAATCGTCCGCGTCCAGTCCACGGACCAGCATGGCGTCGAAAAAGAACCCTGGCCGCAGGTTCTCCCACGTATTTTTTGATTTTGTTCTGGACGGACCGCAGCCCTTGATGACTTTGCTGTCATGGGGGATGGACAAGGTGAAACACTTGCCGTCACTGGCCATGTCAAAGATGCGCACGCCGATATACTGCCCCACCACGCGGAGCATCTCAGGCTTGCGCATGAGGATGTGCCCTTCGACGGAGGGGTAGTCAGTGGCCACGCCCTGAGTGGATTTGGAAACACTGGCGCGAAACTCGACTTTAGCGGTCAGGGAATTGATTTTTCCCCAGCGCTCGTTGAGCCGCGCCACCAGCTCCTCGGGGGTGACCGATTGGGTGATAAAGGGCGCCCTGGGTACGGGCAGCTTGCGGGTGGTGGGAAATAGAGAACAGCCGGTGAGCAGGAGGGGAAGAAACAAGCTTCCCAAGGAAGCAAAACGACAAGCAGCTTTCATCGGCCACCTGCCTGTTTGATGGCATGGCGGTAACCGGCCACGTTGCGATTTTGCTCTTCAAGCGAGCTCGAAAAGACGGAGTGCCCCTGCGGATTGGCCCCGGCAGCCACAAAGTAGAGATAGCCGGTTTTGGCGGGGTCCATGGCGGCGTGCAGCGATTTTGCGCCTGGATTAGCGATGGGGCCGGGCGGCAAGCCCTTGTGTAGATAGGTGTTGTAGGCGGTGTCGTGGGTCAAGTCGCTCTGGTAGATGGTTCCCCGCCAGCGGCCATCGAGCTGGAGGCCGTAGATCACCGAGGGGTCGGTCATCAGGGGCATGCCGGCAGCCAGGCGATTCTCAAACACGCTGGCCACCAGCGGACGCTCGGCATCCACGGCGGACTCGCGTTCAACCAGCGAAGCCAGGGTTACCACTTTGTGGAAATTTGCCGTCAAACCAATTTGCCCGGCTTCGGCGCGAAAACGGCGCACCATGGTGGCGCAAATCTGCGTCGGGGTAGCCTTGCGGGGCAGGTGATAGGTGTCTGGAAAAAGATAGCCCTCCAGGCTGGTCGCCTGCGGGTCAAGATCGGCCACCAGGCTGGTTTGCTGGGCGGCAGCGGACAGAAACTCCCCGCGCGGGCCAAAGCCGGCCTGTTCCAGCCGTGCGCCGATGTCGAAGATGGTCGAGCCTTCCGGAATGGTCACCGTCCTGGTAAAAACGTCTCCGTGCGCAATGCGCGCGTAGACTTCAACGGCCGAGGCCGGATGATCGAAGCGGTACTCGCCCGCGCGCAGCGTGCCGCGCTTCCAAAGGCGGAGCAGGTCAAAAGCGTAGTGGCTGCGGACAATGCCGCCGGTCTGCAACTGCTTAGCGATACGAGTGGTGGTCGAGCCGGGTTCCACCTCGACAAAGGTCTCGGTCGAGGGCCCGAACGGCGTCAGGATGAGCCACGCTGCCCCCCCTGCTCCACCCAGCGCCAAGAGAAAAACCGTAAGCAGGATCAGAGCCGCGCCGGAACTTTTCTTCTTTCTGCTCTTGCGTTTGCGGCCTACCATTCTATGGCTGTCAACCCTTCACTCCCTTAAGACGCAAAAATCCCCCCTAGGGATTCTCTACCTTTGATTGTACCGGTCGGGAATCTGCGGGCGGGGTGGATTTGCTTCCGGGGCGAGGGCGGTTAGGATGGCTGCTGGGAGTGGCAGCGGAAACTGATGGAAACTCAACCACGCTATCTCGGATTGGACGTCGGCAATCGGCGCATCGGGGTGGCTGTATCGGACGAGTTGGGGCTAACGGCGCAGCCGGTGCTTACATTGGAGCGGAGGCGCAGCCGGCGCGAAGACCTGCGTTCGCTGGCGCGGCTGGCGCGGCGATTTGGGGTGGTGGGCATCGTGGTTGGGAACCCGGTGCATCTGTCCGGCGACGTGAGCCCGCAGGCGGCCAAGACGCAGGCTTTTGCGGCGGAGCTAGGGGAGTTGACGGGGCTGCCCATCCATCTTTGGGACGAACGGCTGACGACGCGCGAGGCGCACCAGATTCTCTACGAGGCGGGACACGCGCGGCAGGAACATCGGCGGGTGGTTGATCAGGTGGCGGCTACGCTGATTTTGCAATCCTTTTTGGAGAATAGAGATCAGAGATCAGCCGCAGACGACCCAGAAGAAAACGCAGATGGGTAAGATGGCCTCCTTCGCTGCATGACCGATGCTCGCCGCAGACACCAATGGGAGTAGCTGACGGGCGGTTTTCCGATCTCTGACCACTGATCCCTGGCTGTTCCCCGCGTATAATAGGTAGTCAAGCTTGTCTATCTCCCGCGGATGGGGCAGTCCCCGCTTCGCGCAACGGACCACAGATGCCAGAGCATATTAAGAAACAGCTTCTCGCCGAGATTGAAGTGCTTGAGCACGAGCTCAGCCACGAGCTTCCGGCTGAGATCAAGAAGGCCGTGGCTCTGGGCGATCTATCGGAGAACGCCGAGTATCACATGGCCAAGCAGCGGCAGGTGTTTGTGAATGCGCGCCTGGGCCAGCTCAAGAAGCGCATGGCTGAGCTGTCGCTGGTGAACTTGACTAACATACCCAGAGACAAGGCCGGGTTCGGCTCGACGGTGGTGGTGTATGACTCGACCAAGGACGAGGAGATTGTCTACCGCCTCGTGACCAGCGAAGAGTCCGACGTGACCAAGGGGCTGATTTCTACCACGTCGCCCATTGGGCACGGCCTGGTGGGCACACGGGTGGGCGACGTGGCCACCATTGTGACGCCCAATGGCAAGCGCGAGCTTGAGGTTTTGAAACTGACGACCATCCACGATGAAGCGGACGAAACAGAGCCGGAGAACGGCGCCGCCGCAAATAAATAGCAAGGATACTTGGAATGACCTGGACCAGCGCTTTTGGCCGCGGTTGCGGATGGCTTCTTGATCGCATTGTGTATGGCCTGGCGCTGACCCGCATATCTCCCAACGTACTTACGTTCATTGGTCTGGTGATCAACATTGTGGCCGCGGTGCTGTTTGGCCACGCCAATGCTTCGAACTCCGGGCTCATGTTTTTCTATGCGGGCCTGGTGATCTTTGGGGCAGGGATTTTCGACATGGTGGATGGCCGCGTGGCGCGGCGCAACAATCAGGTGACGGTGTTCGGTTCGTTCTTCGATTCGGTGATCGACCGCTATTCGGACGTGGTGCTGTTCTTTGGGTTGCTGGTCTACTATGGCCGCATCAACCGCTTCCGCTACGTGGTGCTGGTGGCGTTTGTGATGGTGACGTCGCTGATGGTGAGCTACACGCGGGCGCGTGCCGAGGCGCTGATTGGCCAGTGCAAGGTGGGCTTCATGGAGCGCCCGGAGCGAGTGGTGCTCATCCTGCTGGGCGCGCTGTTCAACCACTGGGGGGTAATGGCGCCGGTGCTTTGGGTGCTGGCGGTTCTGTCGACGATCACGGTAGCTCACCGCATCCAGTACACCTACTCGAAGACCAAGCACCTGGCGCCGATCGGCTGAGCCGCAGATTCCCTCAAGCCGCGTTCTAGCAGTTGACCATCACAGCCGAGCAGCCTGCTTTTGCGGGCTTCCACTGCACTAGGAAGCTGGTTACAGAGGAGGATTCCATGCGGCGCATGGATTCAAACTCGCCGGTTTTCTGGCTATAGAGCAGCTTGCCCTTGTCGCTGAGCACGGCCAGCGCGGGGACGCCTTTGGCGAGCGGAACCTGGTACTGGGCGGCGATGTCCTCATTGGCGTCCATGTGGCCAATGTTGACGTGGACCAGGACGAAATTGGACTCCAGGATGGGCAGGTTCTGCGGATTGTGGAAGTAGATGTCCAGCACCTGGCAGTCGCCGCACCAGTTGCCGCCGAAGTCGATGAGGACGCGCTTGTGAGTTTGGGCGGCGGTCTTGAGAGCTGCGGCCAGGTCGGCTTTGGCCTGCGCGGCGTCCGGGTAGATTTCGCGGTTGGCGGAACGGGCGGTGCCGACGCCAATGGCCAGCAGAACGGCAAGAGCGAGAAGCTTGATTGTCTTCAACGGGAAACCTCCACGGGATGGCGCGAGGAAAGAGCCGGTGCGAACGGCGCGCCACAGACGCTGATTCAGTCTGACACAAATGTGCGGCGGGATTCCATTTTCGTAGCACTGCGGCAGGGCTCGAAGCATTTAGTCTGGAGATCGGATGTCAAGCCACGGAGAGTTGCGTAATCGGCTGGAGTCGGCCACGTATCCCGACCTGGGGGACATGATGGAGGGCTACGCTCAGGCGGCGGCGGAGCTGGCCAGGCGGGAGTTTCGGCAAAAGCTGGACTTTACCTCGGAGTCGATCGACGGGCTGGACGACATCCTGGTGCTGGTGGGTGAGAGTCCGGAGCTGGATGTTGACTTCGAGTCGCGTTTGTGGGGCAGCTACCTGGGCGAGGTGCTGCGGCGGCGCTATGCGGGCGGCTGGGAGATGACCCTGTATCCGGGCGGAGCGGTTGCAGTTCCGGCGGTGGATGTGCGGGGATCGCGCCTGTTTCCGCTGATGAAGGTCTATCGGCGGCTCACGGTGGGCGAGGAAGAAGACCTGCGCGGCTTTTTTGCCATGGTGACGGATAGGCTGGGAAAACCGGCGCAGGTCAACTGAGCCAATTCCCGCATCTATAATTCGCACATCTAACGTTCTGCACTGGAACTCTCCCTGAATCCAGACTTTCTGAATCCGAAGCGAGGGCTGAGGCGTACTCTCAGTGGATGGGCTCTGTTTCCGACGGGGGCTGTTTTTCCGGTGGAACAGGGCATCTGCGCAGAGACGCGGCTTTGTGCGACAATAATCGTTGAGTATGCGTGCCGGGATTGCTTGGCGCGCGGAGGATGAAATGGGCGATCTACTTCAGCCGTGGCACCTGATTGTGCTGGCCGTGGTTGCATTTTTGCTGTTTGGCGCCAAGCGGCTGCCGGAGTTGGGCAAGGGCTTGGGCGAAGGTTTGAAGGGTTTCAAGGAAGGCATCAAGGGCGTCACCGATCCTGCTCCCGATCCGGTCGTGAAGCAGAGCGTGGTTCCCCCGCCAGCGCCTCCCGTGTCGAGCGAGCCCAAGCAGAGCTAGCAGCACGAGGCTCTTGCGGCGCTGAGTGGCCCTCGGCGTTTCCAGTGCTATTGCCCTGCGATGTTCTGGTCGGCTGGTTTTTGAGTTATTTGAAAGGCCTGTGCAGATGCATGGGCCTTTCGTGCGTCTGGACGCGGCTACGTGACGCTAAACGCTGAGCAGGACAACGGCAGCCAGGGCCAGCGCGATGCCGGCGAACTGGCGGCGGGTGGGCCACTCGCGCAGTACGATTGCGGCCAGCAGGATGGTTCCGGCGGGGTAGAGTGAACAGACCATGGCGGCGGTGTCAAGGCGTCCGAAGCGTGTGGTCTGGATGTAGAGCAGGTTGCCCAGCGTGTCCAGCGATCCGGCTAGGATGCCGAAGAGCCAGAAGCCGCGCCAGGGCGCTTTGGGCGGAACAACCAGGAGCACCAGCAGCATGGCCGCGACGCCGGCGGCGCGGGCCGAGGTCATGACCCACAGGATTTCGCCCCCGGACGCGAACTTGAAGAGGATGAGCTGTACGCCGAAACCAAGACCTGCAAGAGCGCCGAACAGCAGTGCGGCTGGCGGAGTGGCTTGCTTCTCTGCTGTGCCCTTGGCGCGGGGTGAGTGGGTGATGAGGCCGATGGCGGCCAGGCCCATGACTAGACCGCCTGCCGCAAGGGCGGTTGGCAAGCCGTCGTGCCACATAGAGAAGAGCACAGGAACGAGCGCGGTGAGCAGGCCGGTGAGGGCCGCGGTAAGCCCCATGGCGCCCATGGCCAGGGCGCGATAAAACAGGGCCAGAGCCAGAGCGCCCTCAAAGCCGCCCAAGGCGGCGAAGAACAGATCGTGCCGGCCGGGGAGGGCTAGGCGCATCCCGAAACAGATGACGAGAAGAACGAATAGCGAGACGAGGTGGCCGGAGATGACGACCAGCAGCGCGGGTGCGCGGCGCGAGCCCAAGCCGCCGATGAAGTCTGACCCGCCCCAGATGGCGGCTGAGAGCAGGCCGAATCCGGCCGCGCTTCCGGAAGAACTCACGCTATTAGCGGGACATCAGTGCCGAGGGGTAGTAACCGGACTTGGCTACTACGTCCAGGCCGGGGCGGTCTATGCGCACATCGATCTTGCGGAACTTGCTGTCGAGGCTTGACTCATGGGTGGCATAGACCAGCGTGTACTGGTTGCGTGCGTCCATGGCGATGTCGGCGTAGCTCTTCTCGATGCCGTTGAGACTGCGTTCGGAGTCTGCCTGGCCGCCGGTGGCTACGATGTACTTATACAGAATGTTGTCGTACATGGTGAAGGGCAGGTGGAATTTGCTCAGGTAACCGTTGCCCCAGTCGGCCGACGAGCCAACGAGCGTGCCATAGACGGTAATGTTATTGGTCTGCAGGTATTGAACGACTTCCTTCCAGCTTGCCTTGCTGCCGTATTCCTTGCCGTCGGAGATGACGTAGATGATGCGGCGACGCTCTTTGGGACGGTCGGACAGTTCCTTGGCGGCTGCCAGAATGGCGTCGTTGAGGGTGTGAATCTCTTTGGGGATGGTGATGACGCCGCTGCCGCTGCCGGCCGAGCGTCCGGGCTGCAGGTTGGGGTCAATGCAGTTGCCGTTCTCGCGGATGTTGCAGCCGGACAAAGGGCCGCTGTTGACCGGCACCTGTTCGTCGGTTCCGGTGGATTTTGTCATTGAGAATACAAACGGAACGCGTGCGCTTTGCGCGCCCGTGAAACCGCCGGAACGGTTCTGAGAGCCGTTGCTGTAAGAAAAGACAGCCAGCTCGTCGTATGGGGTGAGCGCGCCCTGGATGGCGTCAAGAGAGGTGTTCACCCTAGCCATCACGTCGGCGGTCAGACTCTGGTCGATCACGAAGGCGACGGAAAGCGGGGCTGGGTCGACGGAGAATATCTTGATATCTTCGCGGGTGTTGTTCTCGTAGACCTTGAAATCGCGCCACGTAAGGCCGGCGACCAGCTTTCCCTTGGAGTCCTTGACGGTAACCGGAACCTCGACGTAGGTTGTATTCAAAACGATTCTTGTTCCGGTATCCGCGGCATTCAACAGATCCGGCGGCGTCTGCTGGAAGTTGTCTTTGGTCTCCGCGGAGGGCGCCTGGCTGCTGGGTGCGGCAGATTGGGACTGGGCCGAACCATCGGCCGACGAAGAAGGCCCAGTCTGGTCGGTTCCGGCGCCCAGGCCGGGGGTGATGGGGCCGTTGACGTCAGACAATGGCTTGGTCGCCTGGGGCGCGGGGGCATCGGGCATGGGAGTTTGCTGGGCGCCGGCCTTCGAGCTCAGACTCAGGTTGAAACTCAGAAGCGCCGCCACCGCTATTGCTGTCAAACCAGCCTTCACAGGTAATCTCCAGTATTCAATTGCCAGTTGTCAGTCAAAAACGATCCCCGAACGCCGATGAATGCGCCGCTTTCCAATACCGGCAGGCAATGACGATAGTTAACCGGTTCAGCACAACTGACGGCTGAACCCTCAACCCAAAACCGACCATAAGCCGTTCAAGCAGGACTGCATTCGTCAGATTATCAGACGCGCCAGCACCGTGCAGGTTGCCTGCCGGCTGGGAAAGACTTCAGGTATGCTTTCTTCGGAGTCCGAATTTCGTCTAAAGGATCAGAATGCGCATTTGGTTGGGAGCGGCCGCTTTGTTGCTTGGCCTGCCGGCGGCATCCGGCACGGCGTGGGCTCAGCTTGCGCCCTCGCCGGACGCGCCCCCGGTGAGCACGGCTCCCGCTCAACCGGATGACGATCAATCCGTGGCCACCTTCAAGCTGCAAGTGAATCTGGTGGATATGTTTTTCACCGTGAAGGACAAGCAGGGCAACCTGGTTCCACACCTGACCAAGGACGACTGTACCGTGTCCGAAGACAAAGTGCCGCAGACGCTGAAGACTTTTGTGGCCGAGACGCACCAGCCGCTGACGCTGGGTATTCTGCTGGACACCTCGGGCAGCCAGTACCGGGTTTTGCCGCTCGAGCAGGATGTGGGCGGTCAGTTTCTGGAGCGCGTGCTCGAAAAAAAGGATGAGGCGTTTCTGCTGTCGTTTGATGTGAACGTGGACCTGCTGCAGGACTTCACGAATAGCGCGCGCATGTTGTCACGCGCCATGAGCAAGGCCGAGATCAACACGGCAGGCGGCGGTGGCGGCGGAATTCCGGGAGCCGGCGGCGGAACGGTGCCGTCGATTGGCGCGCCCAAGGGAACGCTGCTCTACGATGCGGTGTATCTCGCGTCGAACGAAAAAATGACCCAGGAGACGGGCCGCAAGGCGATGATCCTGCTGACCGATGGCGAGGATGAAGGCAGCGTTCACAAGATCCAGGAGGCGATTGCGGCGGCGCAGAAGTCGAACGTGATTGTTTATACGATTTTGATTGCTGATCGCGTTTTCTACGGAGGCTTTGGCTATAGCGGCTACTCGGCCATGAAGAAGCTGACCGAGGAGACTGGCGGCCGGCTGATCGACGTGGGCAACAACGGCAAGAAACTGGAAGACGCCTTTCAGCAGATTGAAGATGAGCTACGGACGCAGTATGTGGCCACCTATACGCCCTCGAACACCAAGCTGGACGGCACGTTCCGGCACGTTACGGTGGCATGCAAGGGCGACGGCATGAAGGTGCAGGTGCGCAAGGGCTACTTTGCGACGCCGCCGCAGGACCAGTAGCTGCCGGCGCTTCTTCGGCGCGGGTTATTCAGCAGTAAATTCCAGGAAAAATTGCAATAGCCTTACTTGCGCGCTGCGGAAAAATTCCGCGGGAGTGTCCTGTTTTTGGTCAATCGATGACCTCCGTGCGGCCGGCAGTAATCTGGCGCCTGAGGCGAGTCTTCTCTACTATCGGCACAAGCAGAAAAAACATGAGGCCTGCGATGAAATTATTTTTGGGCCTCACAACTTTGAGCATCGAGGTGCGTTCCATGATTACCAATTGTGCAGCCAATGAAGGCTTTGAGATCAGTCCCCGGTTTCGCCGCACGGTGGAAGAGCGGATTGCCCGCCTGGAACGCGATGCTCAACACGACGAAGCGATGATGTCCGCGCTCAAGGACGCAGACCATATTCGCCGGCACATGCGGCTGGTGTTTGTGCAGCGGGCTGAAGCGCTGCGCATGAGGATTTTTCTGGATCGCGCTAGAACGCCGCTGCCGCGGCCGCTGATCGCGCTGTAAGCGAGCGCCGCATGCCAGAGCATTTTACCGGCGGGTGCATGGATTGAGAAGTGAAGGGCCGCAGCCTCATTCGTGGAGATTGCGGCCCTTTTGATTTTGGAGCACCGGGCGGGTTTCGAACCCGCGAATACAGGTTTTGCAGACCTGCGCGTTAGCCACTTCGCCACCGGTGCTTTTAAAGCAGGGACTGAGGGACCAGGGACTTGTCGTTTACGCAATCGGAAGATGGCCACTCGTTTGTTTGCTCAGTCCTTTATTCCCCAGCCCCTTAGTCCCTACGTCCCTAGTCTCTTAGTCCTTCAGTCCCTGAAACTAAAAAACCACCACGCTCTGTTGGCGGGTGGGTTGTCTGAGTCAAGATTCGTTGCGCATGAATCTAGCCCAGAGAACACGCCCGCGAGGCGCAGCCCTGACAGCAGCGGCACAGACAGCAGGCGGGTGTGAACATAAGAGCCATGTGATCCTTTAGCGCCGGTTGAATCACTACATGTTTCGATCCAGCGCGTATTCGTAGAGTAGGGTCTCAAGAAATGCTTGTCAAGCGTTTGGACGTGGGCGCTGTGCGGCATGGTCCACCTTCGCATGATCGGCATGTTTGTGGATAACTCCAATTTCGGTTGAAAAACGAAGAGGCGGTTGGATTGATAATCGCTGCTAACGCGAGGACGACGGGAGCGGGCTGGATGGAACTGGATTATTTTGTGGCGGACGTTTTTTCAAGTACTGCGCTGAAGGGCAATCCGCTGGCGGTGGTGATGAATACGGCCAATCTGACTACGGAACAAATGCAGGCGGTTGCGCGGGAGTTCAACCTGAGCGAGACCACGTTTGTGGAGCGCAGGGCGGAGGAAGTGGAACAGCGCGAGGGCGTGCGCGTGCGCATCTTCACCACGCAGGAGGAGCTGCCCTTTGCCGGCCATCCGACGCTGGGCACGGCCAGCGTGCTGCGGCTGAAAGCGCCGGAGACGGTGCGGTTGAGCACGGTGACGCTGGCCTTGAACGTGGGCGCGATGCCAGTGTGGTTTCAGGATGACGGCCTGTTCGGCGAGATGACGCAGCGGGACCCGGAGTTTGGCGCGGAGCTGGATGCGAAGGAAGTGGCGCGGCTGATTGGGTTAGCGGAAGATGATCTGGATGCCTCGCTGACGCCACAGATTGTCTCGACGGGAACGGCATTTGCGATTGTGGCGCTCAAGTCGCACGAGGTGCTGGCAAGACTCAAGGTGAGTCAACATGAGGCTACGGAGTGGCTGCGCGGGCGCGGTGCGCGCTGGTTTTATGTGCTGGGCCCAACTGGCTGTGAGAAGCCCGCGTGGCGCGCGCGTATGCAGTTCAATGGCGGGGAAGATCCGGCTACGGGATCGGCAGCCGGATGCGCGATCGCCTACTTGGTGCGGCGCGGCGCGGTGGGCTCGGGCAAGCGAATTCACCTGCGCCAGGGCGTGGAGATGGGCCGTCCCAGCGAGTTATATCTTTCTGCCGAGGCTCGATCGGGGAAGGTGAGCGATGTGCATGTGGGTGGAAGCACCGTTCTTGTAGCAAGTGGCCGGCTTTTCCTGCCGTGATGCACACGCTTTCAACAGGGATTCCTCAGGGCAAGTGAAAGCAATTGTTAACTCTAGCTAATTTTCAATTGTTACAGGAATGTTTACAGGTTCGCTTTCGCCTCTCATTCCCTCTTCCCAGGCGGGCCGGAGACTCGTAATCTTGGCTCTCATTGAAGCAAATTAACCGACTCCAACGCCGGTCTTGACCCAGGTTCTATACGTACACCGGCCGCGAAACAACAGCTGACTTTCTGTGCGTCGAAAGTCGAATGCCGCATTGCGCGAAAGGCGTGCCCACTGAGGCCTGCCCCTGAGTGCGCTGGGCGATTCGGACTGCAAGATCAACCGGAAAACGGCGGCTGTTGATCCGGTCGCCGGACCAGGCTATCTCCGTCGCCAGCATGCCAACAGAGCGGGCAGCGGCGAGGTATTGCCTGACGGGAAGAAAAACAGAAATCGAGAGCAAGGAGCTTATCCCACAGATGCGACCCAAGAAAGTAATTCTCTGCGTAGATGACAATGAACAGGAGCTTTCCGTGCTCACGTTCATGCTGGCCACCAACGGATACCGGGTTCTGTCGGCGCTGAACGGACAGGAAGCGATCGGCATGTTTGCCGAGACAGCGGTGGACCTGGTGTTATCGGACTTTGCCATGCCGCAGATGAACGGAAATCAACTGGTGGACCGTCTGAAGCAGTTGGCGCCGCATATTCCCATGATCCTGCTGGGCGATCCGCAGAAGATGGGCAGCGATCTGCACGCGGCGGACGCGCTGCTGGCGAAGAAGAACTGCACGGCGCAGGAGCTGCTGGAGCGGATCAAGGTGATGAGCGCGCGCAAGCGCGGGCCGCGCAAGGGGTCGGTGCGCGTGTCGGCGGTGGCGGAGCTGGCGGTCGCGTCGTAGGCGCAATACACGGACGGCTGTGTGGGCCGGGTGCAGGCGCTGCGAGGATCGCTGCCAGTGGATGGTCAAGCGAGGAACGATTTGCAAATCTACGCTGAGGACTTTAACCTCATCGCTTGGTGGGAAATCTAATTGGCGATGAGGCGTAATGAGACGGCGTGATTTTGTAAAAGGGATCCTGGCGGCATCGGCATCGGCCAGAGCGTTGGCGGCGCAACAGGTAGCTCCGGCAGCGCCATTAACACCGCCTGCGGCGCCGCATACCCTGCCGCCCGCCACGCCGGTTGCGGCAGGGCCGACACCGTGGATGCAGGGGCTGATGGAAGTGAAGCCGCTGGAGCTGAGCACGCTGGTTCCGGACGCGGTGGCGCAGACCGATGCGCATTTTTTCAATCCACAGCAAACGGCCACGCTCGAACGGCTGTGTGCGCTGCTAATGCCCGCGCTGAAGGGCTATCCGGGAGCGCTCGAAGCGGGAGCGCCGGAGTTCCTGGATTTTTTGATCGGCGTGTCGCCGCGGGATCGCAAGCAGATGTACCAGACGGGCCTCGATTGGCTGGATGAGGAGTCCAGGCACAAGTTCCTGGTTGTGTTCGCCAAGACGACGGACCTGCAGGCGGATGCATTGATTCGGCCGTGGCTGCGGCCGTGGATGACGGATCATCCGCCGACCGAGCGCCGCGCGCGCTTCATCAATCTGGTGCATACCGACATCCGCACCGCGACCACGAACTCGCAGGCATGGAGCGAGGTGGCGCAGGCTGCGGGACGCACCTCAGCCGGCCTCGATTTGTACTGGTATCCAGTTGATCCGGACATTCATCGCGCGACGCGGGCACAGATGCAGAGCCAGGGACAGGGCCAGCCGGCATTAGGCCAAGTTGGACGGGACCAAAATGCGCCGCGCAAAAGGGGGATTTAGGCGCGATGGCTGAGGAAACAGTTGATGTATTGATTATCGGCTCCGGGCATTCAGGCGGCATGGCGGCGAAGATTCTGACGGAGAAAGGCATCTCCAGCCTGATGCTGAACGCGGGGCCGGTGGCCGACGTGCATAAAGATACCGAGGTGAAGCCGGTATACGCGCTGCCCTTTCGCGGCTTTAAGAACCCGGGGATTTTGCCGCACGTTTTTCAGTCGGACGAGTTCAATGCGAACACCTGGGTGGACGAAAAAGAAAACCCTTACACGTACGATCCCCAGCACCCGTATAACTGGGTGCGGGTGCGGCTGTTTGGCGGCCGGTCGCTGTTCTGGTCGCGGCAGTCGTTCCGTCTGAGCGACTATGAGCTTAAAGGAAAGTCGCACGACGGTTATGGGGATGACTGGCCGATTGCGCTGGCCGATCTGGCTCCGTATTACTCCCGCGTAGAAGCGATTTTCCGCGTCTCGGGCCATGCGGATGGGCTTCCGCAATATCCGGATGGAAATTTCGTTCCCGACGATTCGCCGTGGTCGGGCTGCATGCAGCGGTTTGTCGCGGCCGGCAAGGGGATGGGAGTGCCGGTATGCAAGCCGCGCAGCTCGCTGGGCGTGGATGGGCTGGCCAGTTCCGTGAATCTGCTGCTGCCGGACGCGGTCGCTACGGGGAAGTTGCGCGCAATTCCCAACGTGGTGGTGCGCGAACTGAGCGTGGACAAGAACACGGGCCTGGTGAACGAAGCGCACTTTGTGGATAGGCTGTCGCGGCGCGAGATGTCTGTGAAGGCTCGGGTGGTGGTGCTGGCGGCGGGGACGCTGGAAAGCACGCGCCTGTTGCTGAATTCAAAGCTGGCCAACTCAAGCGGCGTGATGGGCCATTACCTGATCGACCAGATTTATGGAGCGGGGATTGCGTGCTCGGTGCCGGAGGCGCGCGACGGCAAAGGCGCGCCGGACCTGATGGGCGGAGGCGGGCTGGTTCCGCGCTTCAGAAACATCGACACCAAGGCGAAGGATTTCATTCGCGGCTATGCGCTGAATCTCTACAGCAACCCACATGGAATGGACCCGCGTCACTTTGCAGCGTATGGAGAAGAACTGCAGACCAAGCTGGACAGCTATCACGGCAGCGGGTTTTCGGCCGGAATCATGGGCGAGGTGCTGGCGCGCTACGAGAATCATGTGAGCATCGACAAGACGGTTGTGGATGCGTGGGATATTCCGGCTCTGCACGTGGAAACGAAGTATACCGATAACGAATTCAACATGGCGCGTGATGCCGTGGATACGGCGGTTGCGATGGCCGAGGCCGCGGGCTTTGAAGTGCTGACGAAGAATTACGATCCGAACCCGCCGGGCTACAGCATTCACGAGCTGGGAACGTGCCGGATGGGTGATGACCCCAAGACCAGCGTGCTGAACAAGTGGAACCAGAGCCACGACATTAAGAATCTATTCGTGGTGGATGGCTCTGCCTTTGTGAGCGGCGGATGGCAGAACCCGACCATGACGATTCTGTCACTGGCCATGCGGTCTTCAGAGTATCTGGCCGAACAGATGCGCCAGGGGAATGTGTAGCCGGGCGCTGGTTCTCGTCTGTGTTTGTCAGTGTTGAGGATTGTTGAGTTTGCGGTTGAGGAAGTTGGCGCTCGCTGTGTAAGCGCGGACCCAGTCGCGACGCAGCAGGAAGTCGTGAATCTCGTCAGGGAAGATGAGCTCCTCGAACTCGACCTTCTGGCGGCGCAAGGCATCAACTAACAATTCGGTCTCGGCAAAAGGCACGTTGCGGTCGTCGTCGCCATGGACGAGCAGTACGGGCGAACGCCACGTGGAGACCGAAGCGATGGGCGAAGACTCGTAGGCCAGGCGCGCGGTTTCGGCGTGTTCGCGGGGATCATAGTTGGGCGAGAAAGTGGGCAGCTCGAGGTTCCAGTCATGGACGCCGTGCATGTCCACTCCTGCGGCAAACAAATCGGACGCGCGGGCCAGGGCAAGCGCGGTGAGATAGCCGCCATAGCTTCCGCCCCATGAGCCGATGCGGGCTCCGTCTACATCGGAACGGCTTTTGAGATAGAGTCCGGCGCCCATCACATCGTTGAATTCGCTTGCGCCGGATGCTCCGTAGTTGAGGGCCTCGCGGAAGTTGAGGCCGTAGCCGATGCCGCTGCGGTAGTTGACGCTGAGTACGATATAGCCGAGCGAGGCCAGATACTGATTCATCGCGTAGGAGTTGGAGTAGTACTCCATGTAATGCCAGCCGAGGAGCATCTGCCGCATCGATCCGCCGTGGAAGAAGACCATGGCCGAGCGGCGTTCGCCGGGGGCGATTCCTTTGGGCAGGAAGAGCTGGCCGTGAATCTCCAGGCCGTCGGCGGCGGGGAATAGAACCTGTTGCGGGACGACGAATTTTGCGGAAGGAAAATCGGCGGGGATGGCTTGCGGGGCGAGGTCTATGAGATGACCACCGGCGAGATGGCCACTGGCAATGACCGCGGCGCGAATGGGCAAGCGGGCGTCGGAGCGCAGCACGGCCACGGTTGCGCCGTCGCTGGCTACCACTGGCTGGGTCTCGATGCCGTCGCCGGATGTGATGGCCTCCGCGGCGCTGTTGGAGCCAGCCGCGGCGAAGACGATCCGCCAAACATGACGCCGGTCGATGTCGTTTTCATTGGAGTCGAAGACCAGCGTCCGGCGGTCGGCGCTGAGAGAGATGTGCTCGACTTCAAAATTGCCGGGCGTGAGCAGTGCCGCATTGCCGCCCGAGATGGGCACCGCGTAGAGATGAGCCCAGCCGTCGCGCTCCCAGGGAAAGACGATGCGGTCGCCTTGTGTCCAGTGGAGCTGATCGGGGGAGTCGGTTTCGTGGTAGGCACTGCCTGGGCCTTCGGCTGCGTGAAAGATCTCGCGTCCCTTGCCGGTGGCGATGTCGGCGACGCGAATGGACCAGGGCAGCGCGGTGCGATGGGCTACGAAGAGCAGCGCGTCTTTGTCGGGAGGGATGCGAAGAAAGGCGATGCGCGTCGAGTCCGGAGACCAGGTGGGATTGCTGTCGAGGTCAGTCGAGGGATCGAGGTAAGTGACGGCGCTGGAGGCAACGGCATAGACGGCGATGAAGCTGTGGTCGTCGCGGTCGCTGACGAATGCCAGGGACAGGCCGTCGGGAGACCAGCGCAAACTCCGCGCGGAGCCTCGCGTTTGCAGCAGTTGTTGAGGCTTGGCGTTTGCGTCGTCGAGGCGGATGGACCAGAGCTGGTCTTTGAGGACGTAGGCCGCGGTTTTGCCGTCGGGTGAGACCGCGGGCGCGTGGCCCTCGGCCAGCAGACGCGGCTCGCCGCCCTCCGTGCTCACGATCCACAACTGCTGCTTGGCGCCCTTGGGGAACCAGGCGGGATTGGGAACTGGATGGGTTTCACCCTGTGCTCCGCTGCCGCGCACATATACCAGCGACTCGGCGTCGGGCGTCCACTCGGCGTTGCCGATCTCCTGGCCGTCGTCTTCGTTGTAGTGGGTGATTTGGCGCGAGACGTAGCCCTTGCCCTCCGCCGCGGGCTCGGCTACCCACAGGTTGCG
Organism: Occallatibacter sp.; assembly: GCA_036489415.1. Classification (GTDB taxonomy): domain Bacteria; phylum Acidobacteriota; class Terriglobia; order Terriglobales; family Acidobacteriaceae; genus Telmatobacter. The sequence goes on from DASXFS010000064.1 coordinate 73,733, forward strand.
GCGGCCGTCGATGTCGGTTTCCCAGGAGAGGCGGCCTTTGGCAGGAGCGGCTGTCAGGCCGGATGTAAATGGAGCGCTGAGGGCCTGCTCGATGGTGAATGCTTTTTCCTGTGCGGGCGCGGGCTGCGCGCTCAGTGCAAAGGCTAAGGCAAGCAACACTCCAGCCAGACTTGATCGTGCGGCGGCGCGGCCCTGCATTTGCGACCTGCTCATAAGCCGATTCCTCCCCAGATGAACCATTGTGCCATGGCGGATGGAGTGTTTCTCTATGCTGGGATCGGGTTTGGCGATTAGGATAGCGCCATGCGATTTTTTGGCTTTCGATCTCTTGCCTGCGGGCTTCTGGTTTTTTGCGCAGGTGCTTTGGCTGCATTCCCTGCTTTCGCCGCACAACAGTCGGCAAGCAAGCCGGATACTCCGGCTTCTACCGCCGCGCCTACCACAGCTTCGGCTGCCGCGGCTCCGCAGAAGCCTCAGCATGTGCGCCCGATTGACGCGGCCGCTCCGCTGCCTACGCACTATGACATGCTGCGCGGCGCGTATGGGCCGTTCCGCGCCAACAACGATCTTCTCTACTACCACTTGGACATTCGCGTGGACCCGGAGAAGCAGTGGGTGAGCGGCAAGAACACCATCCGCTTCAAAATGCTGAAAGACGGGACGCGCATTCAACTGGATCTGCGGGACACGCTGGCCATCGACAAGATTCTTTACGGCGCGACGGCGCTGAAGTACGTACGCGATGACGGCGCGGTGTTCGTTGACTTTCCCGAAACGCTGCGCGCGGGGCATGTCTATTCGATCGACTTTTATTATTCGGGACACCCGGAGGAGACGGGACGGTTCGGCGGCATGACGTTCAAGAAGGACGCCGCGGGCCGGGTGTGGATCAACACAGCGTGCGAGGGCACGGGCGCCAGCATGTGGTGGCCGGATAAGGACCAGTGGAAGGACGAAGTGGAGTCGATGGACATCAGCGTGGCCATTCCGAATGGGCTGGTGGATGTGTCGAATGGAAAGTTTGTGGGAAAGACCGATCTGGGCGATGGGTACACGCGCTGGGACTGGCATGTGAGCTATGGGATCAACAACTACGATGTGTCGCTGAACATTGGCGACTATGTGCATTTCGGCGAGGAGATGGCGGAGCCCTCAGGCAGCAAGCTGGCGATGGATTACTACGTTCTGCCTGAGGATCTTGAGAAGGCCAAGGCGCAGTTTTCACAGGCCAGGGGAATGATCGAGGCGTACCAGCATTACTTCGGCGAGTATCCGTTTATCAAGGACGGATACAAGCTGGTGGAAGCGCCTTACTCGGGGATGGAGCACCAGAGCGCGGTGACTTACGGCAACCTGTTCAAGAACGGCTATCTGGGGCGCGACTGGACGGGCGTGGGCATTAACACGCGGTTTGACTTCATCATCATTCATGAGAGCGGGCATGAGTGGTTCGGCAACAGCATTACGGCCGAGGACCCATCGGACATGTGGATTCACGAGGGGTGGACGACGTATCTGGAAACGCTCTATGTGGAATACCGCTGGGGCCACGACGATGCGCTGAAGTATATGGGTGGGCTGAAGCCGAAAGTCGTGAACATGCGACCCATTATCGCCGAGCGGGGCGTGAATGCGGAGCCGACGGAGGACCAGTACTTCAAAGGCGCGCTGATGATCAACACGCTGCGCAGCGTGGTGAACGACGACGCCAAATGGTGGGCGCTGTTGCATGATTTCTATCAGCACTTCAAGTATCAGAACATCATGACGGAGGATGTGGTGGCCTGGTTCAACCTGCACACGGGCATGAACCTGACGCCGATCTTCGACCAGTATCTGCGCCACGCGGCGATACCTCGCCTGGAACTGTTGTTTGGCGAGGCTCCGGGGATGGTGATGTACAAGTGGGACGCGGATGAAGACAGCTTCGCGATGCCTGTAAGCGTGGGCACGCCGGGGTACTGGCAGATTATTCATCCGACGACGAAGTGGCAATGGATGCAGACGCCGCTGAGCAAGGACGAGTTCCAGGTGGCGACCGATCTTTACTACATTGACGTGAACAAGCAGTAGGCGCCGGCCGCGGGCTTTGCTCCGGAGCCGGCTCTGGTAACGCTTTCATTGTTTCTGTTCAGATGCGGATTCAACGGCAACGTACAATTCTGCTCTTGACGACTCTGCTGGGAAGTGGGCATACTCGCGACTTGCCCAGCCTGGAGCGCTTTTCCTCAGCTCCAGCGGGAGTTGGTTTCTTATGGATCTTATTTTGCTTCGTGTTCTCTTTGTGGCCCTGCTTGCCGGGGTTTGCTATTTCCTTCACCCCTTTGGCCTGACGGGATGGGCGAGCGCGGGCGCGGGCGCGGGCGCGGCCTGCGCGGTGATTGTCTTCGAGTTGCGCGTCAGAGCGTTGACGCTGCGACGACTGATTGGCGCGGTGGCGGGGAGCGTACTGGGTATCTTTGGCGCGGCCCTGTTTTGCCTGGTGCTGCGGTCTGCGCCGCTGGGCGGAGCTAACTCTGCAGCCGTGCAGATTTTTGTTCTGCTGCTGATGACCTACGTGGGGCTGCTGGTGGGGGCGAGCAAGGGCGACCTGCTGAACCCGGCGGCGCTTGGCGTAGTGTTCAGCGGAGAGAAGCCCACCCGCAAAAGCGCCAAGGTGCTGGACACGAGCGTGATTATCGACGGGCGAATCGCCGACATCGCCGAGGCTGGCTTTATCGACGGCATGATGGTGGTGCCGGAGTTTGTGCTGAGGGAGCTGCAGGTGGTGGCCGATTCGACCGATGGGTCGAAGCGGCAGCGCGGTCGGCGTGGTCTGGATATGTTGCAGAGGATGCAGTCGAGCGACAACATCCAGGTGCAGATTGTGCCGGATGATTTTCCCTCGATCCGCGAAGTGGATTTGAAGTTGCTGGAACTGGCCAAGAAGTGGGAGGCCAAGGTGGTGACCAACGACTTCAACCTGAACAAGGTGGCGCATCTGCATCATGTGGAAGTGCTGAACATCAACGACCTGGCCAATGCGCTGAAGCCGGTGGTGCTGCCGGGCGAGAAGATGAACGTGCTGATCCTGAAAGAAGGCAAGGAGTTCAACCAGGGCGTCGGCTATCTGGATGACGGTACGATGGTGGTGGTGGACCATGCGCGCAAGTTGATCGGCAGGGCGGTGGAGATTTCCGTGACCAGCGTGCTGCAGACGGCCAGCGGGAAAATGATCTTCGGCAAGCTGGAGGAGAACGGCAAGAGCGGGGAGCCGATGCGGCCGGGGCCGGTGGAGATGGCGCATTAACCACCCGTGGTGGGGCAGACGGCGCTTGCGCGCCAAGGGGCAATTTGGCTTCTTCGAAATCAAGCTTCCGCAGGGCTAAAGACCCACTCTAGTCTTGACGGAAAAGCGGCATAACTGAAGTCGTGCCCAGATACAAGAGGAGCCTGTTCAGCAGCGGTGAGTTAGCAAGCTGCCCCAGGGTTCCTCAGTACTTCTGCACCTTGGGGTCGATCTCGTCAGACCAGGCTAAAATGCCGCCTGCGAGGTTGACGACCTGCGGGTAGCCGGATTGCTTGAGGAACTCGGCGATGCGCTGCGAGCGTGCGCCGGAGCGGCAGTGAACGATGATTTCGCGGTCGCGAGGAATCTCGGCCAGGCGGTTGGCGACGTCGTTCTGGGGAATGAGCGTGCCGCCGATCTGGGCGATCTGGGCCTCATACGGCTCGCGGACGTCAAGCAGGAAAATGTCTTCCCCGGCATCTCGATGCTGCTTGAGTTCTTTCACGGTGAGTTGGGGGATTCCGTTTCTCACGATTTTTCCTTCACTGGTTGCAGGGGGAGTCTCCGGAACAATACCGCAGAAATGCTCGTAATCGATCAGCTCGGTGACGGTGGGGTTCTGGCCGCAGACCGGGCACTCGGGATTCTTGCGTAGCTTGAGCTCGCGGAAGCGCATGTTGAGAGCGTCGACAAGCAGCAGGCGGCCGGCGAGCGAGTCGCCCGTGCCGAGAATGAGTTTGATGACCTCCGTGGCCTGGATGACGCCAACCAGGCCGGGCAGAATGCCAAGCACTCCACCCTCTGCGCAACTGGGGACCAGGCCGGGCGGCGGCGGCTCGGGATACAGGCAGCGGTAGCAGGGGCCGGCCTCGGTGGCAAAGACGCTAGCCTGGCCTTCGAAGCGGAAGATGGACCCGTAGACATTGGGCTTGCCCAGCAGCACGCAGGCGTCGTTAACCAGATAACGGGTGGGAAAGTTGTCCGTGCCGTCGGCGACGATGTCATAGTCCTTGAGAATGTCGAGGGCGTTGGCGCTGGAGAGCATGGTGTCATGCTTGACGATGCGGATGGCGGGATTGAGAGCGGTGAGCTTCTCTTCGGCGGAGTCCACCTTCTTGCGGCCAATATCTTTGGTGGAGTGGATGATCTGCCGCTGCAGGTTGCTGGAGTCGACGACGTCGAAGTCCACCAATCCCAGGGTGCCGATGCCGGCGGCGGCCAGGTAAAAGGCCAGGGGTGCGCCTAGCCCGCCGGTGCCTACGCAGAGCACGCGCGCGGCCTTGATGCGGCGCTGACCCTCCATACCGACTTCAGGCAGGATGAGATGACGGGAATAGCGGGAGAGATCGTCGGTGGAGAGCTCGGGCAGGGCGGCTGATTCGGTAACGGTCGGCATGGGGTCCAATTCTCGGGTTGAGTGAAGGCGCGTACGTCTGGGCGGCTAGTCCCCGCCGGCGATGGAGGGGATGATGGAGAGCGTGTCTGCGGCGGCGACGGCCGTGGCCTCCTTGGCGGGCAGGTAGCGGACGTCTTCGTCGTTTAAATACAGGTTAACAAAAGCGCGCACCTTGCCCTCGGGAGTAAACAGATGTTTGCGCAGATCGGGATGTGCCTGGGTGAGGGCTTCAAGGGCCTGGGCGACGCTGGAAGCATTGATTTCCACAGTGTCCTGGCCGCCGGCATAGACGCGCAAGGGGGTGGGAATGAGGATGGTCATGCGTATAGGTTCCTCGCCTGCAATCTTATAGATGATGCGAGGTGTCGATTCGATTGCGGAAATCCTCTCGATCGCGAAGGTTGGGAGATGCACCCAGAAATCCAGCCGGCCTCCTCATGACCGTGGGACGAGCGAAAAGAACGGCTCCGGGAGTCCCGGAGCCGTTCGTGAATTGCCTGGGGTTGAGCAGTTGGGGCTGATGCCGGACTGGCTAGGGCGTGGTTTTCTTTGCCGCTGTGGCGGGCTTGGCAGAAGACGCCGCGGCGGCCTTTGGCTTCCAGAATCCGGGGTCGGCCTTGATCCAGTCCTCGGCCACGTAGCTCTGGGCAGGGTTCACCGAATACAGCTCGGAACGTACGCTCTCAATGGCTGCGGCTTGAAGCTCGCGTAACTTCTTCTTGTCGTCGTCGCTCAGAGCCGCAACGTACTTTGGATGCTCCGCGAAGCGCTGGTCAATTTCGGCTGCGGAATCGGAGGCGGTGAGTAAGACGTAGGTACCGGACTGCTCGCCGTACTCGATGCGGTATGCGCCCCAATGGTCGCTGCTTCCGGCTTTATCTTTGGCGGCCATGACTATCTTCGCCAGGTCCTCGAAATCCTTGCCGTGGCCGGGACGAACCTGGATGATTTCAGCTTCCAGGTAGCGGTTTTGCGCGCCAGGCGTCTTGGAATGGTAGCTCAATTCGGGCACGGATTCGAAGATCAACGAGTGGGATTCTTCCAGCAGCTCGCCGTCGGCCACGTTGAGCCGCTCAAACTCCGCCGCGGTAGCCGGCGACGCCATGGCCTTGTTAGCCTTTTCCATTTCCTCGAAGGAATCGAAGCCGGAGAGATAAATGGCCCGCGGCCGTCCGGTCAGCGCGTTTAAGGCGGTGTAGTGGATGGGGAACTTGGCCTTGGTCATGGCTTGGACGAAGGCACTCTCCGTCTTGTCATGGGCCATGCCGCCCTTGCCGGGCTTGGTGTATTCCACGTTGACCTGCAAGTACTTGGGCGCCGAAGCGCCGGCCGCCGATTGATCCTGCGCCGGAGCCGCTGAAACGCATGTGGCCGCGAGAGACAATGCGAACAGAATAGGGTTGAGCTTATTCATAGACAGTTTCCTCCTTGATTTGGTCACAGATCACTCGCAAGGAGGGGAGGGAAAAACCGGCGGGACGTGCGGGCTTTCTAAGACGGAGCGATTATGCTTCCCGGTATGCCTGGATGTAAAGACGTATCTCAGCGATATGCGGAATTAACTTAGGTTTTGCATTTCGCCGTTCCGGCTCCGGGCTCATTGGCTCACGTTTGTCAGGCGGCGGTGATTTCGCAGAGTAATTTGCAATCCGAATCATGCGTGATCGGGGCCGATGCTTTGACCGTCGACGGCGATGGTTTCCTGCTCGAAGCGCTTCTCTTCTTCGGTGCCACCTGTGAGCAGGAAGGAGTTGGTGACGGCAGCCTTGCCGCGGGCAACAGCGGTGATGACGTAGGAGCAGCCCAGCCAGTGAGCTTCCGAGAGGTCGGTAAGCGACCAATGAGCGGGATGGTCGGGATGAGAGTGGTAGAAGCCGGCGATGCCCAGGCCCTGGCGGCGGGCCTCGCGCTCGATCTTGACCAGCTCGAGCGGGGCAATGTGGTAACGGTTATGAGCGGAGTCGGTGCGGGTGTTGCCGGCGGGGATGGCGGCTTGAACCTGCCAGCCGTCGGGCGTGGAGTGACCGAGAAGCGCGCCGCAGCACTCGTTAGGGTAGGTCTGCTCGCCGTGGGCGCGGATGGCGTCGTAGATGGCAACGGTGAGACGCAGGTTGCTCATGCTTCCTCCCAGAAACGCTCGCTGAGGTATTTGTCGGCACCGTCGGGCAGGATGGTCACGATGATGGCGGAACGGCCGGCGGCGGCTTCTTCTTGTGCGATCTGGACGCTGGCGACGACAGCGGCAGCGGCGGAGATGCCGACCAGCAGACCTTCTTCGCGGGCCAGGCGGCGGCCCATGTCGTAGGCGGCTTCGGTTTCGATTTCCAGAGCGCGGTCGGCCAGGCGGGGGTCGTAGATAGCCGGAACGATGGACGTGCCCATGTGTTTAAGGCCTTCCAGGCCGTGGAAAGGCGAGTCTGGCTGGAAACGGATGGCCTGGATGGCGGGGTTGAGTTCCTTGAGGCGGCGGGTGACGCCCATGAAGGTGCCGCTGGTGCCCAGGCCGGCGACGAAATGGGTGACCTGGCCGCCGGTCTGCTGCCAGATTTCGGGGCCGGTGGCACGGTAGTGGGCCAGCCAATTGGCGTCGTTTGAGTATTGATCAGCATAGTAAAACCTGTCCGGCTCGTTGCCGGCCAGTTCGCGGGCTCGCCGGATGGCGCCGTCGGAACCCTTGTCTGGGTCAGTCCAGTCGATCTGAGCGCCAAATGCGCGCAGAATGCGTTTGCGTTCCGCAGAAACGTTCGAGGGCATGGCGAGATAGACGGGAAAGCCGAGCGCTGCGCCGAGCATGGCCAAGGCGATGCCGGTGTTGCCGCTGGTGGCGTCAAGGATGGTTTTGCCGGGCGTAAGCAGGCCGCGAGCGCGGGCGTCGGCGATCATGGAGGCGGCGGCGCGGTCTTTGACGCTGCCGCCGGGATTGGCCCACTCGGCTTTGCCGAGCAGGGTAATGCCTGGCAAATTCCGAACAGGCTGCTCTATCCGGATCAGCGGTGTCGAGCCCACGCGGTCGGAAAGAGACGAACCGAGTTTGAGGTTTGCCTGGCTGATTTCCATGGTGAATTGCGGCGGCCACTCCAATTGTGCGAGATTTGGTTAAGCGAGGCTAAAGCCTGCAAGTGATTCAGCCGATTCCTGTATCAACATCCTCGCAGACTGGAAGACGATGATGGCCCGAAAATCCCGCAATCCTAACTTCGATCAGACGCTTGAGAACCTGCGTGCGCATTCCTTTGATGTTGCGCCTTTTGCTGGAGTTGCAGGCAGTGTGCTGGTGACCAAGTACGGAGCGGGCGCGGTGCTCGTGCCCGGCCAGGGCGCGGCTGTGGCGTTTCGGGAGCGGCCCGGAGTCGTGTTTGGCGGCGAAGTGGCGCGATTGCTGGACCGCGGCTACCAGAAATTTCTTATGACCTCGAAGTATGAGTTTCCGGCCACGGCGGCGCAATTGGAGTCTATTCATTTGTTCAGCGAGGAGCTGAGCCAACTGACCGGAGCCATCAGCCTGTACAACGAATCGCTGGGAACGACCAGCGACGTGTATGAATACGATCGGCTGAAGGGCCGGGAGGCTGCGGAAGCGGCGCCGGTGCAACCTTGGCAGCCGGTCGAGGGGCACTGATTTTTTCGAACCTGACTCATCTTTTGAATGAAGGGTAGCGGCGTGGCGGAGCTGAAAGTAGAAAAACGCGAGCGGCGGACGCAGTCGCGATACGCCGTGGATCATGCGGCCACGATATGCCTGGTGCATGGTGGATCACGGCTGTGCGGGAGGATTGCGGACCTGAGCCTGGGCGGCTGCCGCATTCGCACGGACGAGCTGTGTCCGGTGGGAATCTATACGCGCGTGGAGACGGAGTTCCGCGTGAAAGGCCTGCCGTTCCGGCTGGGCGGCGTGATCCAGGCGATTCATGACCGGCGCGTTGTCGGCATCCGGTTTCTGGACATGAGCGAGCGCAAGCGCGGCGAGCTGGAGCAATTGATGCGGGAGATTGCTGCGATGGAAGCCGAGCGCACCGCGACACGACCGTGAAACGGTAGGCCAAGGGCCAAGGCATGGTCAAAAGCCTCCTCCGCGACGCCTTCGCGGACCCGATTTTACTTCCGCTTTGTATCCCTGGAACTCGTATTCATTTTGGAAAAAACGCGCACAATTGAACAGTGCCGAATTCCGTGGGTCTGGAGTCTCATCTAAAATGCTTTAAGCGCAGTGCGGCTGGTTTGAGCGCCGTTGCTCCCGATTTTCGTCGATGATCTTTTGCTCATCGGTGCATTTTCTCATCCAAGCTGATGGGATGTAATCTTACGTACTCCTCAATTCTTTGAGCGAAGACCCGCACCGGGAAGCAGGGCAGCCGGATGCTTGAGCGCCGCCAACCCGAGTTCAATATCGCGGCCTTCTTGGCCAGCGCTGGGCTGGGGCGAAGGATCGTCCAACTGGCTCCGAAGCAGCACTTCTTTTCCCAGGGCGATCCAGCGGATTCTGTCTTTTATCTGCAAGGGGGCCGAGCCAGGATGACCGTGGTTTCAAAGACGGGCAAAGAAGCGACGATCACGCTGTTTACGGCGGGCGAGTTTGTAGGCGAGGGAGCGCTGGCAGGCGTGGCTGGATTGCGTTTGTCCACGGCTACGGCCATCACCGCCTGCACCGCGCTCAAGATCGGGCGCGACGAGATGATCCGCGTGATCCATGAGGAGCATGCTTTCTCCGACATGTTCCTGAAGTTTTTGCTGGAGCGGAGCCTGCGCGTCCAGGCCGACCTGGTCGATCAGCTCTTCAATTCCAGCGAAAAGCGGCTGGCGCGTATCCTGCTGTTGATGGCGGAGTTAGGCAAGGCAGGCGAGCCGGTGAAGTACCTTCCCCGGGTTTCCCAGGAAACTCTGGCGGAGATGATCGGCACAACGCGATCGCGGGTCAGCTTCTTCATGAATCGTTTTCGCAAGCTTGGTTTTATCTCGTATAACGGCCGGATTCAGGTTCACAAGTCGCTGCTTAATGTGGTTTTGCACGACAATCTGCCGGGTGAAGGCGCGGAAAAGCCGCAGATGGGCGGCATCCCGGAAGAGCAGCGTGAAGGTCCCGAATGAACTTTGGCCGGCCTGCCCGAAACCGATCCGGCCGAAGTTAAACAGGCTTGTGCTTTCTACCGTGAGATGTGGTTTTCTATCGAGCTTTGCAGGCTCAGCGCGATCCGGTCTTGAACCGCGCACGCTCGCGCTGCAGCTCGCGATAGAGATCGCTCTTGGACTGGCCCAGATCGCGCGCCAGACGCTTAAGCGCGTCTTTCTCGTCCATGCCGGTCTCGGCCTGCAGGCGCGCGATGCGAGCTGAAACTTTCTCTTGAGCCGTGGCTGTTGAAGCAGCCGCCATGGCTGCGCTGTTTTTAGGGATCGCTTCGACGAGGAGCGTGATTTCACCGCGGATGCGTTCGCGGCCGGCCAATTGGCTGCGGGCTTCGGCCACGGTGGTGCGCAGAAACTCCTCGTGAATCTTGGTGAGTTCGCGCGCCACTACGACGCGCAGTTCCGTGCCCCAGATGGCTTCAAGATCGGCAAGCGTCTCTAAAATGCGGTGCGGGGCCTCATAAAAAACCAGGGTGCGCGCGGCGCCGGCTTTTTGAGTTTCGGCGGCCAGAACTTCCAGGCGGCTGCGGCGGGCGCCGGCTTTTTCCGGCAGGAAACCCATGAAGTGGAACTCCGCCGTGGGCAGGCCTGAGGCGACCAGCGCGCTGAGGGCGGCATTGGCTCCGGGGATGGGAATGACGGGGACGACTGCGGCGATGGCTTCCGCGACGAGCCAGGAGCCGGGGTCACTGATGCCGGGCATTCCGGCATCAGTGACGAGGGCGATGGCGCCCCCGCGCTTGATCGCCGCGATCAGTTCTGCAGAGCGAGAGAGCTCATTGTGCTGGTGGCAGCTTACAGTGGGGGTCGCGATTTCAAAGTGGTTAAGCAGTTTCTGCGTCTGGCGTGTGTCTTCGCAGGCAATGCGGTCGACTCGTTTGAGCGTATCGAGCGCGCGCAGGGTGATGTCGCCGAGGTTGCCGATGGGCGTGGCGACGAGGTAAAGGCCGGGGGCGAGCGGTGTGTGTTCTTTGTCCGCCTTGGCGCCGGCTTCCATGGGCGGGGTCAGTTTCCCGATTCCTCACGCTCGATGCGGCGCTGCTCGGCGAGCAGGGACATGGAGCTCATGAGATTTTGCACGCTCACGATGCCGACTACCTTGCCGCTTTCGGCTACGGGAATCAGCGCCAGGCCGTGGCCGGCGGTGAGGCGGCGGATGGTGGTGCCGAGCGTGTCTTCAGGTCGAGCGACCTGGAAGGCGCGAGACATGACCGACTGCACGTAGCCGTTGCCGTCGTTACGCAGCGCGTCGACAATGCGCTGGCGGGAGACGATGCCCACCAGTTGCGGGCCGCGGACGACGGGAAAATCGTCTTGAAGGGAGTGGACGCAGCGCACCAGTGCGTCGGCCAGCGTGTCGGACGGCGAGAGAGTGGCGAAGTCGGTTAGCATGACTTCTCTCATGCGGACGGTATCGACGACGGACTGGAAGAAGACGCCCTGGTCTTCGATTTGCGCGCCGATCATGATGAAGAAGCCGGCGATGATGAGCCAGTAATTGTGCAGCGCCATGCCGCCGATCATGGCCAACAGGGCCAAAGCCTGGCCAATGCCGGTGGCGGCGCGGCCGGTGGGCGCGAAACCGTGTTTGCGCGCGAAACTGCCGCGGATGAGGCGGCCGAAATCGAGCGGATAGGCGGGGACGAAGTGGATGAGCGCCAGGGCGACTTGCATCCAGACGAGGCTGCGCAGCAGATGCGCGGCGGTGATGAAGGGCGGCTCGAATAGGTGCATGTTGCCGCCCGCGCCGACGAACGTGGCTAGCAAGGCCGCTGCCGTAGCCAAGTTGGCCAGTGGTCCGGTGAAGGCGAGAACAAACTGAGCATTTCCCTGACCGGCGCCTTCTTGACTTTCGGGGTTGGCGTAGGCAAAGAGCCCGCCGATGGGCAACAGCAGCACGGCGCGCAGGCGCAGGCCGAGCCACGCGGCTGCGATCAGACGAGCGGTCTCGCGAACCAGAACCGCGGCAACAAGTACGAAGAACAGGCCGAGGCCGCGGCCCAGGCCGTCCGCCGTGCTGAGCGCCAAGCAGACGAGAGCGAGCAGGGGGAAGAAGGCGTGGACGCGCAACTCGACGCCCATCCAACGGCCCAGCGGGATTGACCAGCCTCGCATGGTTCGATTGTAGCGGGCCGGGCTGGGATATGCTGTTGAGCGATGCGCATCATTGCCGGATCGTTCCGTTCCCGCACGCTTGAGGCTCCCGCAGGCATGGCCACGCGGCCTACCAGCGACAGACTGCGAGAGACGCTTTTCAACGTGCTGGCGCCGCGCATCAAGGGCGCGAATTTTCTGGATTTGTATGCCGGCTCGGGTGCGGTGGGCCTTGAAGCGCTGAGCCGCGCCGCCGCGTATGTGGGTTTTGTGGAACGCGCGCCGGCAGCCCTTGCTGTGCTGAGAAAAAATCTCGATGGGCTCGCTCTGACAGTGGGATTTCGCATTCATGGCGCAGGCGTGGGCGCGGCGCTGTGCAAAATGAGGCCAGGCGTGGCGTTCAATATCGTATTCCTCGATCCGCCGTATGATGCAACCGAGGAGTACGCGGCAACTCTGGGCCTGCTCGGCGGAAACCAGGCCGGATTGCTGGCTCCGGATGCGGTCGTTATCGCCGAGCACCGCCGCAAAGAAAAGCTGGAGGATCGTTATGGGCAACTGTCGCGCACGCGCCTGCTTGAGCAGGGCGACGCGGCGTTGAGTCTTTACGCGGCAGATTTAAACAGCAAGTCAGAAGTATAGAGTTGAGGCGAAAAACATCTTTGAGCATGACCGGAGCCGACAAGCATGGAAATGAAAACGCAGGGAACGTTTCTATTGGCAGCAGCGCTTTTTTGCGCAGCGGGACTGCAGGCGCAGGCGTCTGCGCCCTGGCAGATTGGCCCATTTACGCGGCCCGCAAGTGGCAATCCGGTGATTGCGCCGCGCGCCGCGTCTACGTTTACTGACCCTGTCTCCAATACCCAGGTTCATTGGGAGGCGCTGCACACCTTTAATCCCGCGGCCATCGTGCGCGACGGCAAAGTGTTTGTGCTTTATCGCGCGGAAGACGACTCGGGCGCCATGGAAATCGGCGGTCACACTTCACGCCTGGGCCTGGCGGAAAGCGACGACGGCATCCACTTTACGCGGCGCAATGCACCTGTGTTCTTTCCCGACAAGGACGCGCAGCAGGCACGCGAGTATCCGGGCGGCGTTGAAGATCCACGCATCGTCGAGCGCGAAGACGGAACGTATGTGCTGACCTACACGCAATGGAACCGCGTAACCTATTCCGTCGCTATTGCCACATCTCCCGACCTGATCCACTGGACCAAGAAGGGGCCGGCATTTCTTGACGCAGACGGCGGCAAGTATGCCACGCTCAAATACAAGTCCGCGGGAATCGTCACGCGACTCGACCCAGGCAAAGGCCGCTTGATTGCCGCGAAGGTTGGCGGCAAATACTGGATGTATTGGGGCGAAGGCTCGATTCGTCTGGCTACCTCAACGGATCTCATTCACTGGTCGCCGGTTGAAGATGCGCAAGGCAATCCAATTGAGTTGCTGCGTCCGCGCGCCGGTCATTTCGACAGCACGTTTCCTGAAACCGGGCCGCCGCCTGTGGTGACCGATGCCGGCATCGTGGTGCTCTACAACGGCAAGAATGCGGAGAACGGCGGAGATCCGAATCTCGGACCGAATGCCTATGCAGCCGGCGAAGCGCTGTTCGACGCGCGCAACCCCGCGCACCTGATCGCGCAGACCGATCACGCTGACCTGAAGCCGGAGATGCCCTATGAAAAGACTGGCCAGTACGCCGCAGGAACAACTTTTGCCGAAGGCCTCGTCTTCTTTCATGACCGCTGGTTTCTCTATTACGGCTGCGCCGATTCGCTCGTTGGCGTAGTCACCGCACCCAAAGCTCCATTCGGCGCTGCGCAGGAAATTATCGCGTCAAGGCCAGTGCCTGCGGGCACGCCGGACTTTTATCTGAAGGACGGGGATAGAGTCGTGTTTTATGGCGACAGCATCACCGAGCAGAACCTCTACAACCAGTTTGTTGAGCTCTATTCCGTCACGCGATTCCCGGACCGCCGCATCCATTTTTATGGCGCTGGCGTTGGTGGAGACCGCGTGACCGGAGGGAGCGGTGGCCCCATTGACAAGCGACTGGCGCGCGATGTGTTCGCGCTGAACCCGACCGTGGTGACGGTGATGCTGGGCATGAATGACGGAGGCTACAACGCTACGACAGACGCCGTTGAGACGACCTATACCAAGGGCTATGAACATCTGCTCGATTCCATTCGGGAACACGCACCCGCTGCGCGCATCACCTTGATCGGACCTTCGCCTTACGACGACGTAACGCGGCCGGCGCGGTTTGCCGGCGGCTACAACGGCGTCATGGAGCACTTTGCGGATCTCGATCGCGCCCTTGCGCAAAAGGCCCGCGGCACTTTCATCAATTTCAATCCGCCGGTGGTGACAGCGCTTGAAAAAGCGCAGGCCATCGATCCGCTGATGGCCAGGACGCTCCTGCCCGATCGCGTGCATCCCGATCAACTGGTCCACTGGGTGATGGCCGAGGCGCTGCTCAAGGGATGGAACGCGCCCGCGCTGGTGTCCTCTGTCACCATCGATGGCCGCGCGGCCAAACTCGTTGACGCGCAGAATGCCGTTGTCAGCGATGTGCTGCAAAGCCCTGAGGGCCTGCGTTGGACTGAGACCGACAGAGGCTTGCCGTTGGCTCTCGGCAAGGGCAACGAAACCCAGGCACTGCTGCTGCAGATCAGCGATATTCAGCAGGCTCTGAACCAGGAACCGCTGCGCATAGCTGGTCTCGATGCGCCCCGCTATAACCTCACCATCGACGGCAGCCTGGTGGGCACATTCTCCGCGACGGAGTTGATGAATGGCGTCAACCTCGCCGACTACGCAACGCCCATGTGGCACCAGTCGCAAGAGGTGAGCTGGATGGTGCGCGACCGCGACGAGGCGCATTACCTTCACCTGCGCATGGCGGTGCGCGGTTTCATACCGGGGACGCCGGATGTGATGGATGAGTTTGAAAACTCGCTCGAAGACTCGATTTATGCCAAAGCCGCGCCCAAGGCGCACGTCTACCTGCTCAGCGCAGTTGCGCCGTGAGTAAAAGCACGCTCAATTTTTGTACTGCGGGAATGCGGTGATGCGGAGCTTGGCGGCGGCGTAGGGGATCAGCTCGATGGTTTCCTCGGGCTGATCGGTTGCGACGGGACTTTGCGGCAGCGGATCGGCGACGCCGTCTTCCGCGCGCCAGTCCGTGACCATGCGAGCTTTGACGCGGAGATGAACGGGGCTGTGGGCGCGTGAGAACGGCGCTTCGCCCAGTTCTGTTTCGGTGACGGTGATGCTTTTCTCCGGTGCGGCGGGGTCGATGTTCAAGGCATAGTTCCATTGCGTGGTGGGGAAGACCTGCCAGTCGGCGGTCATGCCGCGGTCACGCAGCTTGACCCAGCTTTCGCCGATGGGGAAAGAAAAAACCAGCGGGCCGCGTTCGACGGCAATGGAGTCGTGGAACCAGCGGGAGACGCGCGGAGCCATGGGCAGCCTGAGCTCGACGCGGTCGCCGGATTTCCAGATGCGTTCAATGACTGCGA
Organism: Occallatibacter sp.; assembly: GCA_036489415.1. GTDB lineage: Bacteria > Acidobacteriota > Terriglobia > Terriglobales > Acidobacteriaceae > Telmatobacter. The sequence goes on from DASXFS010000064.1 coordinate 89,136, forward strand.
ACCCGCCGGGCTGGGGCGTGGGAGCCGCGTGGCCGTTGATGGTGATGGAAGCGCCAGCGGCCCAGGTGGGGATGCGGAGCTGCAGCGGAAAACTGAGAGGCGCGGCCGGGTTGACGGCGAGGCGAATGGTTTCGCGGAATGGATAATCGGTCTCTTCGACGACGTGAACCGGCGTGCCGCGCACCAGCGTGTGGACCTCGCAAGGCGTGTAGACGGCGGCGACCAGGCCGTCGTTCCTGTCTGAATCGCTGTCGCCGGAAAGCATGAAGAGGTTGGCGGCGAATTTGGGCCAGCCCTGGTTGAAGTTGGCCGTGCAGCAGCCAAAGTTGGGTTCCAATCCAAAAAGATTCGATTCCGGTCCGTCGGAAACCCAGGGTTTATGGTGCAGGCTGCACTCCACTTGGTTAGGCTCCTGGTTGTACTGGTGGGCCCACATATCGTCGGTGAGCGTGCCGGGCAGCGCGTTGAAGGCCAGCCGTTCCAGGCGGTCGCCAAGTGCGGGATCGCCGGCGATCGCCAAGGAGCGCTCCAGCGAATACATGTACTCGACCACCGTGCAGAGCTCGGAGCCTTGCGATGGATTGGGACCGGCCAGGTGCTCGTCGCAGGAGAACATGCCGTTGGGCAGACCGTGATATTTGTCGAGTTCGGCGATCATTTTGAGCACGGCCGAGCGATCGGTCGCCGATCCGGAGACCAGCGACCACACCGGGCCGGTCTTGACGGCCTGGCCATTGTTGACGCCGTGCGTGGCCAGAGCCAGATCCTTGAGGCCGTTGCCTTCTTCCAGCTTGAGCAATTCGGGGGTCATGCGCTGGGTGTATTTGAAATCCGCGTACTGCGCGACCCAGTCGTAGCCTTGCTTGTGGAGAAGATGAGCCAGGTCCAGCAGGTACGCCGAGCCGGTGCGGTTGTAGAGCCACAGCACACTCAACACTTCATCCTGCCAGCGGAATTTACCCCAGTCGCGCAGTGGCCGGCCGGGCAGTTCGGCGAACTGATAGCGCAAGTAGCGATCCATGAGCGGGATCACGCGCGGGTCCCTAGTGAACTCCTGATATTGGGTGAGGACCTTGAGCATGACAATGCGCGGCCACCAGTCGTCGTTCGAGGCAGGGCCGATCATGCCGTTCGGTTGCTGATGGTCGAGGGTCCAGTCGATGTAGGGCTGGGCTTTGGTTTTGAGGCGTGGGTCGTCGAGCAGGTAGGCAAGCGGCACCAGACCATCGAGGAAGTAAGGGCCGCGTTCCCAGGATTCGCCGTTGCCGCCCAGCCAGCCGCTGTTGGGGCCTACGTCGGGCCAGGTTTCGTCGAGGTGTCCGGAAAGGCCGTTGGCCTGAATCTGAAGCTGCGCGCGGAGCCAGCCTGCGGGGCGGATGGAGCCTTGCGGCAGCAGGTGAAACGCGCTGGGGGTGAGCGGGGCGCGGTCTTTGACAATGGGATTGGGTGCTGTTGTCGAGAGCGAGGCCGCAAGGACTGGATTGCTGGAGCCGAGCAGCAGGCGGCTGGCGGGCATGGACGACGCCAGGCTGACGAGGCCGAGTTTGTTGAGAAAGCTGCGGCGGGTGGTGCGGATTCGCGTAGGTGCGGACACGTCCGTCTCCTCTGGAACGCCAGCCAAAATGGTAATTCATTGGCTGCGGCGGCGGACTGCGTTAGACAACTGCGACGGGAACCGCGGTACCGGAGAACTCGACGGTGACGACGGTGATGTCGTCGTTCTGGCCGAAGACGCGGGCAGCCTCGGCGATGACCGCGGCAGGCTGGCGGCTGAGGGCGCGGGTGCGGTCGAAGCCAAACAGTTCATCCGAGGCGGCATTCGATTTGGACTGCGCCTCGACCACGCCGTCGGAAACAAAGGTGAGGCGATCGCCGGGAGCCAGTTGGACGCTGGTGCATTCGTATTCGGGATTATCAAGGATGCCGAGCGGGAGCGCGCCGGGGATGCCGACTTCCTCGCCGTTGAGATAAGGCGGCAGGTGGCCGGCGTTGGCCACGGTGAGCAGGCCGCCGGCGGTGATGTGCGCGGAAAGACATGTGGTAAACCCGCCATGAGCCCGGCCCATCATGCGGTCGTTGAGCGAGCGCAGCACGGTGACGGGATCGGTGCCATGGGCCGCCTCGGCGCGAATGCCGCCCACCAGCACGGAGACCAGCATGGCGGCGGGCAGGCCTTTGCCGCTGACGTCGCCCACGACGATCAACATGCCGCCCTGGCTGTCGCCAATCTGCTGGAAGAAGTCGCCGCCCACCTGCTCGGCGGGCTGATAGATGCATTCCACGTTGAAGCCGGGACACTGATCCTGCTGGTCTGGCAACAGAACCTGCTGAATCTGGCGTGCAGCTTCAAACTCGCCGGCCAGCCAGACCTCGCGGCGGCGGGCACGGGTGAAGCGCAAGATAAGGAAGACCAGCATGGCCAGCAGAAAAACAAGATGGAGCAGAACGCCGGGATGCATGGTGAAGGGCGGCAGCGACAGCGGCACATCCAGGATGCGCGGCACCCTGGTCCACCCCATTTGGCCGAGGACGATGGCCACGTTGTCTGCCACGTAGAAGCCCAGGTCGAGCAGCGTGGGCACGAGCAGCAGGCGTGCGTCCAGGTTGCCGGCAAGGGTGCGCTTGCCGAGCAGCCAGAAGATCCAAAGCGAGGCCGGCAAAAGCAGGAGCAGTTGGAGGATGGCACCGGCTCCAGCCGATGTCCAGCCAGGCCAATAAGACACATTCGGAAGCGGACTCAGGACTACAAGGACGAGGAAGATGCGGCCCAGCAAGCCGGCGCGGGAGTTGAGGACCTTGGAAAAGAAGCAGAAGGCCGCGAAGATGTTGAGCGCGGCCAGGGTTCCATCCAGCAGATCGAAGATGGGCACCGGCGGGAAGGCGTAGATCTCCTTCGATACATTGAGAGCGCTGTCAATGGCCTGAGAGAGCAGCATGACGGCAAACCAGAGATACTCCCGCTCTGCGGGGCGGAAGAAAAACAGGCACAGGATGGCAAAACCCACCAGGGCCGCGGCGATGGAGTAGGAGTAATAGTCAACAAAGCGGACATTGCGCGCCAGTTGCTCGTGGAGTTTTTCTACGCTCACGAAAGACTGGTCGCCGGCCAGGTTTCCTCGGTCGTAGGGACCACCCCCCACATAACCGGCCCAGATGGGCGAATGCCAGACGCGGATTGCGACCTGGACCGTGCGGGCCGAGGCGTTTGCGGACTGCGTGAGCGGGAAAACCTCATGGCTGATGCGGGTGTTGGGAATGATGGTGGGCGGCATCTGGCCGGATTCGCCGACAAGCCGGCCGTCCACATAGACCTGAAAAGAGGTGATGATGGGCGCCAGCATGAGGGAGGTGGGTTTGTTGCCGGGAGGAATATGAATCGTGAAGCGGTACCATCCGTAGCCGCTCATATCCGGGTATCCCTGCGCGGACCACGAGGTGTCGCTCCGGAGCAGGGGCCACGCGGAGTCGTCAAAACCGGGTTCGGCCCAGAGGAATGTTTTGTTCCCGGAGGGGGGAGCGCTGGACTCGGCTGGGTTGGACACGGCTAGACCGGGCACGACTGGCGAGTCGCCGGGATGAAAGCGCCATCGGCCGTCGAGCGAGACGAGCGGCTCGCGATCCCGGCCGAGGTCAAAGGACTGCGCCGGAGACGGCGCGGGCACCAAGGCCGCGCAGGCCAGAGCGGCCGCGGCCAGCGCAGCCAACCGTCGAAGACCGGGACCAAAGCGCATAGGCAGGTTGCCTGAAGGGGGAGCGAAGCGAAGCGTGATTTGATGCTAACGCAGCCGGAGCGGTTTGCGAAGCCGAATGTGCGCGAGCGGGGATGCGCCGATTCCGTTTAGAGTGTTGTGCATGAAGATTTCGCGATGGATAGTTGCGCTAGGCGGGTTGGCACTGGCGATTGTCGGGCTGCCGGGTATGCAGAGCCAGACGGCTGCTGCCGGTCGAGCGATGGCGGCTCAGCCGCAACTGGCGATTCTGGACACGGACATCGGCGACGATATCGACGATGCCTTCGCGCTGGCGCTGGCCTTGCGCAGTCCGGAGCTGAAGATTCTGGGCATTACCACGGCCTTTGGCGATACGGATTTGCGGGCGCGGCTGGTGGATCGCTATCTGCACGCAGTGGGCCGGGAAGACATTTCCGTGGTCGCCGGAGTTCCGACGGCGCATAACAACGTGTTTACCCAAGCGGCGTATGCGCGGCAGTGGCCGGAAGCGCAGTTTGTCCGTAATCATCCGGATGGGGTTGAGTTCCTGCTCAGCCAGATCCGCGCCCATCCGGGGGAGATTACGCTGATCGCGATTGGGCCACTGAATAATGTGCAGGCGGCCATTGAGCGCGACGCGGCCACATTTCGCAAGCTGAAGCGGGTGGTGATGATGGGCGGAAGCGTGTATCGCGGCTATGACGGGGCGAAGGGCGAGCGGCGGCCACCGGATGCGGAGTGGAACATCGACCGCGATCCGGCCGGGGCCCAGGCGCTCCTGGCCTCGGGCGTGCCGGTGTTCATGATGCCGCTGGATTCGACGCAGGTTCACCTCGAAGCCAAGGAGCGCGAGCAGATTTTCGCCCATGGCTCACCGCTGACCGACCAGTTGACGCTGCTCTACCACCAGTGGACGGCGAACCCGGAAGGCCATCTGAATGCGCCCACGCTGTTTGATCCGGTCGCGGTGACTTATGCGATTCGACCCGAATTGTGCCCGGCAACGCCGTTGCGCCTCGAAGTGGACGACAAGGGGTTCACGCGTCCGGTAGATGGCGCGCCCAATGCGCAGGTCTGCCTGAAATCGGACGAGCAAGGGTTTCTGGAACTGCTGCTGGGCCGGCTGACAGGCAGTGAGGCGCGCTGAGCAGGCAGGAGCGGCATCCGCCGGAGATTTGCCGGTTTAAGGGCAAAGGCGGCCATGCGCCGCGTAAACCGGCAGATGCGCATCATTGCCCTTTCGCTACCGTTGTTTTGACCGCGTCCCTTTCAATTCTTTGACATCGGGACTCCCTTGACACCGGGGCAAAGTAGGAGAAAAATGGCGGGTCGAATCGAATCGAGCCGCGGGGTGCGGTGTACGGAGGGAAAGTGAAGAACCTGAGGAACCGGAATATTCTGGGAGCTGTTGCGCTTCTGGGCGTGGGATTGCTGCTAACCGGTTGCAAATCAGCGCCGGAGCTGACGGCGGCCAATGCCCAGGCCTTGATCCAGGCCAAGTATGACCAAGACCCGGCGGCTGGCGCTGCCATTACCATCACCGACCTGGGGATGCGGCAAGGCGTCACTGCCAAGTACTGGGACCGGTCGAAGGCCTATCCAAACAAATTCTGGGCAGACTTCAAGCTGTCGCCGGAGGGCAAGAAGGCGGTTACGCTGCCGGGCGGCGGCGATGTCATCGAATGGCGTCCGGACAGCCCGGACGACAAGACGTTCTCCATGGTGGTGACCACGGTGGCCACCAATCACCTGAAGGCGCGGGACGTGAATGACCCGCAGGACGAAGTGGGCGGCACAAAGAGCGTCGTTTACACCGAGGCCGATAACCTGGACGGCGTGCCGGCTCCGCTGCAGGACATGGCCCATGACTCCGGCAATCAGCTCGGCGCCAAGAAGACGGCCACGTTTGCCCTAGAGGGGGGAGCCTGGAAGCTGCAATCGATCAACTAGAAAATCAAGTAATGGAAAATCAAATGGGAATCGACAAAATCATCGCGGGTGGGCCGACAATTCGTTGACCCCACCCTGGTTTCTTGTTATTGTAAGTAAGGTTCGGCAAGAACGCCACCGTGCGTGTGTCTTAACGGCGGGGTGTCGGATACGGCCCGGTCAGGCGGAAATTGGCTTCGGGTCGATCCAGGGTCAGGCGCAGTTGGCCGGCCAGACAAGTCCTGGAGTAGCTCTCTTCTTGCGGAGGGCAGGGATGATTCGCTACGGAGTCCGCGCGTTCTCCACCTTGGAGGGCTATGCGGACCGGAACCGCGAAACGGAGTCGGCTTTCTCAGTTTTGATGTGAGGAACGCCCGGCCACCGTCCCGGTTCTCGTCTGAGATTGGAACGAAGGCAGACGCGAAGCAGTAACTTGAGGGCTTTTGTGCGCCTGCGCGGTTTTATGCCGTTCGGGGCCAGAGCAGCCCGAAGGACCTGCGCGCGGCTGATGAGCCTGGGATCGGTTAACGCTGGGATGCAGCAGGGTTTTTCGTCGTAAGGAGTTTTGGTTTGCCTACTTTTAATCAGCTTGTTCGCAAGGGGCGCACGGCCCCCCGTTACAAGACGGCGTCGCCGGCTTTGCAGGCCTCGCCGCAGCGGCGCGGCGTTTGCACCCGCGTCTACACACAAACTCCGAAGAAGCCGAACTCGGCGCTGCGCAAAGTGGCCCGCGTACGACTGACCAACGGGATCGAGGTCACGACCTACATCCCCGGCATTGGCCACAACCTGCAGGAGCACTCGATTGTGCTGATCCGCGGCGGCCGTGTGAAGGATCTTCCCGGCGTGCGCTATCACGTGGTGCGCGGAACGCTGGATTCGGTGGGCGTGGCTAACCGGAAGCAGAGCCGCTCGAAGTACGGTGCCAAGCGCGCCAAGGGCGGAGCGGCGCCGGCGAAGGGTAAGAAGTAGGTAAGGCTGGGACTAGGGGTTGGGAGCTAGAAAGACCCGATACCGGCCGCTAGCCGCTGACCATCGAGGACCAAACGGTTCCGGAGCGTCGTCTTGAATCCGGACTAGGGCAACAGAAGGCGCTTTGAAGCGCGGAAGGTTTTGAGGGTTATGCCAAGAAAAGGGCACATTGCAAAGCGGGAAGTGGCTCCGGATCCGGTCTACGGATCGACGCTGGTCACCAAGTTTGTGAACTCCATGATGTGGGGCGGCAAGAAGTCGACTGCCCAGGGCATCTTCTACCAGGCCATGAAGAACCTGGAGGAAAAGGGCGGCGGCGACGACGCGCTGAAGCTGTTCAAGAAGGCGGTCGAGAATTGCAAGCCGCTTTTGGAAGTGAAGACCCGCCGCGTGGGCGGCGCCAACTACCAGGTGCCGATCGAAGTGAACCCGGAGCGGCGCACCTCGCTGGCCATTCGCTGGCTGATTACCTATGGCCGCAGTCGCGGTGAAAAAGGCATGACCGACAAGCTGGGCAACGAGTTGCTCGACGCAGCCAACGGGCGCGGCGCGGCCATGAAGAAGAAGGAGGACGTACACCGCATGGCCGAGGCCAATAAGGCCTTTGCGCATTATCGCTGGTAGTACGTAGGGACTCAGAGACTAGGGACTGAGTCAGACAAATGAGATCAACCGCGGGACAAGCGCCCGCAAGGAAGAAACTGCCGTGGCTCGCACCGTACCTCTGAATCGTTGCCGGAACATCGGAATCATGGCGCACATCGACGCCGGAAAGACGACAGCGACAGAGCGCATTCTGTTCTATACGGGCATTACGCACCGCATCGGCGAAGTGCATGAAGGCACGGCGACCATGGATTACATGGAGCAGGAGCAGGAGCGCGGCATTACGATTACTTCGGCTGCCACCACCTGCACCTGGAAAGACGTCCGCATCAACATTATCGACACCCCGGGCCATGTGGACTTTACTGCCGAGGTGGAACGCAGCCTCCGTGTTCTGGATGGCGCGGTGGCGCTGTTTGATTCGGTCAGCGGCGTGCAGCCGCAGTCGGAGACGGTGTGGCGGCAGGGCGACAAGTACAAGGTTCCGCGTATCTGCTTCGTAAACAAGATGGACAAGAACGGCGCGGACTTCGAGCATGTTCTTGAGACCATCCGCAAGCGTCTGGGCGCACGGCCTGTGGCGTTGCAAATCCCGATCGGGGCTGAGGCGAACTTCAAGGGCGTGATTGATCTCGTCGAGATGAAGGCGATCGTGTGGCACGACGAGGAGATGGGTGCGGCCTACGAGGTAGAAGAGATTCCCGACGCGTTGCGCAAGAAGGCCGAGGCTTTCCGCAACCAGCTGATCGAAGTAATTTCCGAGACCGACGATGTGCTGATGGAGAAGTACCTGGAAGGCGAGGAGCTGACCAAGGACGAGATCAAGCGTGGCATTCGCCAGGCGACCATCGATCTGAAGATCTTCCCGGCACTCTGCGGCACCGCCTTCAAAAACAAAGGCATTCAGACGCTGCTCGACGCCGTGGTCGACTACTTGCCAAGCCCGCTCGACAAGCCACCCGTGGAAGGTCCGAATCCAAACCATATCGAGACCATCGAGATCCGCAAGCCGTCCGACAGCGAACCGCTTTCTGCATTGGCCTTCAAGATCATCAACGACCCCTTCGGCAAGCTGTGCTTTGTGCGCGTCTACTCCGGCGCCCTCAAGACCGGCGACACCATTCTTAACCCGCGCACCGGCAAGACCGACCGCATCGGCCGCCTGGTCAAGATGCACGCCAATAAGCGCGAAGACGTAACCGAGATCATGGCCGGCGACATCTGCGCCTGCGTGGGCCTGAAGGACCTGAAGACCGGCGACACGCTTTGCTCGCCGCAGCATCCGATTGCGCTGGGCGCGATCGTGTTCCCGGAGACGGTCATTTCGGTGGCCATCGAGCCCAAGACCAAGGCTGACCAGGAAAAGATGGGCGTGGCGTTGTCTCGCCTTGCCGATGAAGACCCGACCTTCAAAGTGCGTACCGACGAAGAGTCCGGTCAGACGATCATCAGCGGCATGGGCGAATTGCATCTCGAAATTCTGGTCGATCGCATGAAGCGCGAGCACAAGGTCGAGGCAAATGTGGGCGAGCCCAAGGTAGCTTTCCGCGAGACCATCAGAAAATCGGCAGAAGCGGAAGGCAAGTACATTCGCCAGACGGGCGGCTCGGGCAACTACGGCCATTGCAAGCTGCGCATCGAGCCCAACGTACCTGGGGCGGGCTACGAGTTTATTAATGCCATCAAGAGCGGTTCGGTGCCCAAGGAATACATCAAGCCGATTGACCAGGGCGTGCAGGGCGCAATCGAGCTGGGCATCTTGGCGGGCTATCCGCTAGTGGACATCAAGGTGACGCTGTTCGACGGCAGCTACCACGAAGTCGACTCGAACGAAATGGCGTTCAAATTCGCCGGATCGATCGCCTTCAAGGAAGCGGCGCGTAAGGCTTCGCCGGTGCTGCTGGAGCCGGTGATGGCTGTCGAAGTCACCGTTCCCGAAGAGCACATGGGCACCATTATCGGCGACATCAACTCCCGCCGCGGACGGATCGAAGGCATGGAGCACGTTGGCGGATCGCAACTGATCAAGGCCATTGTGCCGCTGAAGGAAATGTTTGGTTACGTGAACGACATCCGCTCCTCGACACAAGGGCGGGCGTCGTATTCGATGCAGTTCGCGCGGTATGAAGAAGCGCCGCGCATGATCGCCGATGAGATTATCGGGCGGTCGCAGGGGAAGTAGAGAAAGACAGCAGAGACTTTGCTTTTTTCTTGACAGTTTTGGGGCTGGAGCCGGATGGCCGGCGCCCCTGAGTGCAACATGTAGTAGAGCTACGAAAGGGATTTGGGACTTTTATGGCGAAGGAAAAGTTTGATCGCAGCAAGCCGCATGTGAATGTAGGGACGATTGGCCACATCGATCACGGCAAGACGACGTTGACGGCGGCGATTACCAAGGTGCTGCAGAAGCACAACCCGAAGAACACGTACCGCTCG
>DASXFS010000065.1:0-23549 GCA_036489415.1 Occallatibacter sp.
AGCAGATGCTCTCGGTTCCGCTCTATGCGCGGATCGCGCAACTCAGCAAAATACTTCAGGGGATTGTCCATTCCCCCTTCTTACTTATTTCCCACTCCCTGCATATAGCAAACCATGGTCATTTATATGCGTCGGCCCTGAAATTAACGTCCATTCATTTGGCCCGGAGTTCGCCCAGGTTCTATACTCATCTACCAGACCATGCCCACAAAGCTGGGTCCATCAAGCCGGCCTGTCAGAGCGGCGTTTTGTCAGCAAGGAGCAAGACTTCCATGGCTTCCGTTACACCCATCAATGGAACCGATCTCGAATTCGATAACGGCACCTTCGATGCCACAGCCTTCACAGCACAAACTCTTTCCAACTGGCAATCCCTCGCCAGCGTCATTGACCACACCCTGCTCAAGCCCGACGCCACGCGCGATCAGGTCGAAAACCTCTGCGACGAGGCCATCCGTTACCGCTTCGCCTGCGCCATGATCAACCCCGTCTGGGCCTCCACCGCCGTCAACCTGCTCTCCGGCACCGGCGTTCCCGTCGGCGTGGTCATCGGCTTTCCACTGGGCGCGTCGCTGGTCTCCACGCTGCGCCATGAGGCAGCCGCGCTCACCCGCCTCGGCGTCTGCGAACTGGACATGGTCATCCCCATCGGCCCGCTCAAAAGCGGCAACCATCAAGCCGTCCATCACACCATTCAAGCCGCGGCCGACGTGGCCCATCATCGCGGAGCCCAGCTCAAGGTCATCCTTGAAACCTGCCTGCTCACGGTGGAAGAAAAACTGCGCGCCGCGGAGATCGCCATCCAGGCCGGCGCAGACTTCCTCAAAACCTCCACCGGCTTTTCCACCGGCGGCGCAACCCCAGCCGACGTGGCTCTGCTGCGAGGCGTAGCCGGCGCCCGCTGCGGCGTCAAAGCCTCCGGCGGCATCCGCACCCTGGCCGACGTCTGCGCCATGCTCGAAGCCGGCGCCAACCGCATCGGCGCCTCCGCCTCGGTAGCCATCGTCCGCGAACTGGGAGCGGAGTAACAGATCCTTCAGCAGCCCGTTGCTCCGTGCTCCGAAGCCGTTCTGGACGCGGGCCATAGCTGTTTCGAACGCTCATTTCATCTCTACCATCCAGCCCGCGGCATTCGGTTCAACATCATATTTCTCAAAGAGCAGCGGACCATTAGCCAGGGAAAACCACTGCCTGCCCTTTGCGTTATCATTCCTATTCAACCCTCATGTCCGACCATCCCCCATCTCCGCCCGATCAATCCCAGTTTGAGGGCGACTATCGCCCGGCAGACTCCGCCAATCCTTCCGCGCATCTTGACCCCGTCAATGCCCGCGTCGAAACCGCCGACCTCAGCTACCTGGTCCGCATGGCCGACGCCCTCAACACCACGCTTGACCTCGAAACCCTGCTCACCCGCACCTCCGAGCTGGTCCGCGCTGTCATTGACTACCGCATCTTCGCCATCTTCCTGCTCAATGACCGCTCCCACGAGCTGCGCATGAGGTTCCAGATCGGCCACACTCCGCAAACCGAGCGCACCCGCGTCCCCATCGGCCGCGGCGTCGTCGGCCAGGTCGCCCTCACCCGCCAGTCCATCCTGCTCAATGACGTCGCCGCATCCGACATCTACGTCTCCGCCAACCCCGAGGTCTGCTCTGAGCTAGCCGTGCCGCTCATCGCCAAAAACCGCCTCATCGGCGTCATGGACATCGAAAGCGAGCACGCCGGCTACTTCCGTGAAGAGCACCTGCACCTGCTCACCCTCACCGCGTCCCGCATCGCCCAGGCCATTGAGAACGCGCGCCTCTACGCGCGCGTTTCGCGCCAGGCGCAGACTCTTTCCGTCCTCAATGAAGTTGCCGCCGAACTTACCTCCATCCTCGAGCTCGACCCGCTGCTCGAACGTGTCGGCCAGCTCCTCCGCCGCCTCATCGACTACCAGATGTTCACCATCATGCTGCTCGACGAGAAAGGCGAGTTCCTCATCACCCGCTACGCCTGGCGCTTCGGCTACACCCACGCCCCCAAGCGCCGTATCTCCATTTCCAGCGGCCTCGTCGGCGCCGCCGTCCGCGAGTGGCGTCCCATCAACGTACCCGATGTCCGCAAGGACTCGCGTTATCTAGAAATGAACTCCGAGACCCGCTCCGAGCTAATCGTGCCGTTGTTCTACAAAGGCCGCGTCATCGGCGTACTCGATCTCGAACACACCCGCACCGGCTTCTTCAATGAAGATCACGCGCGCATGTTGACCACCCTCGCAGCCCAGGTTGCCATTTCGATCGAAAACGCCCGCCTCTACCAGGCCGTCCGCCGCCAGGAGGCGCAGCTTGAGCGCGATATCGCCATGGCTCGCGAAGTCCAGCTCCGCCTCCTGCCGCCCGTCGCGCCTTCGTATACCAACGCCGATATGGCCGTCCGTTTTCTGCCCGCCCGCACCATCGGCGGCGACCTCTATGACTTCATCGAATACGGGCCCAACCGCACCGCCATCGTACTCGGCGACGTCAGCGGCAAAGCCGCGCCCGCGGCTCTGTTCGCCGCGCTGGTCAGCGGCATCATGCGCTCCGCCGCAGCCCAGCAACCCGACCCGGCCCAGATGCTCGCCACTCTCAATGACGCGCTGCAGGAGCGCAAACTCGATTCGCAATACGTCACCCTGCTCTTCGTTCTCTGGGACGACGAAAACCGGACTCTCCAGGTGGCCAACTCCGGCGCCGTCCAGCCGGTCTTCTGCCGTCAAGGCCAGTCCAGCACCGTCAGAGCCGAAGGATTCCCGCTCGGCCTGTTTCCAGACGTCACTTACGACGAACTGCTCGTCGCCACCGAGCCCGGCGACGCCATCGTTTTCATCTCCGACGGAATCACCGACGCCGAAAACGATCAGGGCGAAATGTACGGCGACGAGCGCCTGTCTAGCGTTCTCTGCGCCCACCGCGGCCTTCCCGCCGCCGACATCGCCGACGCCATTCTCGCCGACGTCTCCCGTTTCCAGGGCGCCCACGACCGCTTCGATGACGAAACCATCATCGTCCTCCGCGTTCGCTGATGTGCAAAATCATCAGAGCGCCGAATCTTAATGGAGAGCGTTCATGCTGAACGGACAGCAAAAAATCAAACCCAAAAATCCACTGCTCTGGATTTTTGAACCGCTGGAAGACGACCCGCACTTCGTCCTGCGCAAACTGTTCAGCTTCGACGCTGCCTATCTCGACAATCGCCTTTACCTGGCCGTCGCCGGCGGCAAGGAGCCGTGGAATGGTCTGCTGGTCTGCACATCACGCGAACACCACGCAGCCCTCAAGAAACAATTCCCTCAGCTCGTCTCGCACAAGGTTTTAGGAAAGTGGCTCTATCTCTCGCAATCCAATCCCGAGTTTGAATCCACTGCCGTAGAGTTGGCCGCCCTGGCCCGCAAGCGCGATCCAAGACTCGGTGTCGAATCCAAAACAAGAATGCGTTAGCGTCCCGGGCCTGAAGTTCTTATCGCAAAACGACCTGTCATCCTGAGCGAAGTGTACTTCAACGGAGTCGAAGGACCTGCTGTTGCACTTCGGAAATGATGCAACGAATTTTCACGCAGGACACTGTGGAGACAACGTTTCTGCGCAGCGATGCGGCCACAGGCCTCTACGGCTTTGCACCCCCATAATTCGGAATGTGCGGCGTCAGCTTGCGCACCACAAACTCCTGAAACAGATTCCCCACCGCGCTCGCACCCGTATCGATCAGCGCATTCTCAAAGGTCAGCCCCACGCCATCGCGGCTGCTCGCCGGATAATACAAATTCGAAATTCCGCCAGCCGCCAGCCCGCCAACGATTCCTGAGTAATTCACCTGCCAGTGCCCGTTGTCGCCCTTGCACATCACCGCGGTTGCAATCGCATAGAGCACCCGCGACCGCGTCGTGCCCGTCCCTTTGTAGAAATACCGCGGGTCCTGCTTCCACCACGCAGGCAAAATAGCGCCGCCGATCATGGTGCCGATAAAGCTGTCCGCGTACCCGGCGCCAAATCTCTTGCCGTATCCCTGCGCGCCCTGCCCATAACCGCTGTAGCTGTTCGTCGCCTGCTCCACGCCCGCAAACGCGCCAACGGCCAGAAAGGTCACCGGATCAATCGACGACTTCCACGCCAGATCGTACTTCTGCTTGCGCGTCAAAGGTGGCGCATTCGGCACGTATGTCACATAAAAGTTGGGAATCACGCCCAGCACTCGCTGCGTCTCTTCCACTTTCAGCTCCGCCTGTGCAATCTCCTCCGGCGACGCGGTCACATTCACTTCGCTCGTCGTCCCCTTCATCGCCAGCACAATGGACTTCGCATCGTAGCTCTCGCCGGCCTCAAGCGTTCCCGTCACTCTCTCCGTAACAAATCCATTGGAACTGACTGTCAAGTTGAATGCGCCCTGCGGCACATCCGCAAACTCAAATCGTCCATCGCTGTCCGTCGTCGCCGTCCGTATCTGCGCGGCACCGCCGGCTCGCACGGTTCCCGTCAAAGTGAGCACCACATGCGCTCCCTCACACACCGCCCCAGCCTTATCCACCACCACGCCGTGGATGCTCCCCGCGCCAGCCTCATCCGCGCCCTGTTGCGCATTCCCAATCGGCGCATCCGGCAACGCCACCTGCTGCGCCCATCCCACCACCGCCAGTCCCAACCACACGCTGAGCAAGCCCATCCGCCCGCTGCGCAAGAATCCGCGCAACAGGCTCGAGCATCCGTCCATCAATTTTGTCGTTTTCCCGATAAAACCCACCCCCAGATCTCACACTCCCGCGACTCACAGCTATTTTCCAGCGCTTTAGACTTAGACGCCTATTCTCGCAGGAAGAGGCCTGGCAAGCTTTCCCCAGTCGGCGCCGGGGTCCCATCTCCGGAGTCTCTCCGAATCTGAGCCATCCCGTAATCCGCACAGTTCCAAGGACCAAAAGTGGCTATGCCTTTATTTCTTTATGTGGCTATTGTCTGCGACCACTACGCACTGCATCCTTAAAGATGCCACTCTTGTAGGAGTAGCGCACTCGGAAGGCCTGCCATGCCGGGAATTTCGCTCAGAAATCTCGCTTTGTTTTTCGTCGCCGCTCTCTTCTCGCTCTTCGCCGGCGTCAGCGCGCCCGCCCAGGACACTCTCCATTCAGCGCCGCTCGAAATCATGCACGACAAGCCTTTTGTCATGGTCATGGTCAATGGCAAAGGTCCGTTCCGTTTCGTCATTGACACCGGCACCGGCGGAGAAGCCTTTGTCACGCCGGAACTCGCCGCCCAGCTTGTCCTGCCGCAATCGGGTCAGATCACCCTCAGCGACCCCAGCGGAGAAGGCGGCCGCAAAGTGCCCGTGGTCCTGCTCGATTCTCTTCAGATCGCCGGAGTTGAGTTCAGCGGAGTCAAAGCCGCCGTCCACAATCTCGGTAACGGCGACGGCTCCTGCCAGGGCCTCCTGGGCTTTGCCCTGTTTCGCGACTATCTGCTCACCTTGGACTATCCCAATCGCCGCTTCATCCTCACCTCGGGCGATCTTCAGCCCGACGGCGAACATTCCGTCCTGCCCTTTCTCATGCCCGATGGAATTCCGGTCGTGTCGCTCGCCATCGGCGCCGCGCGCATCGACGCACTGCTTGACTCCGGCGGCTCCGGTCTAAGTTTGCCGTCCAAGGTCGCGTCGCGCCTCAAGTTCGCTTCCGAGTACGCCAGCCTTAGCAACGCCCATTCGCTCTCCACGCGCTTCACGCTCATGGGCGCAACACTCGCGACCGACGTGCATCTGGGCTCGTACACCTTCAAGCACCCATTTGTCGAAATCAATCCGGCATTCCCGCTGGCTAACTTTGGCTCCGGCCCCATGCAAGCCTTCGCCCTTACTTTCGACCAGAAGAACCGTCTGGTACGTTTCCATGCGCCGCAAACAACCCTTCGACTCTCTGCAACACCCGCCCCCATGCACCTGCAAAACGCCCCCGATCGCGACGCCGCTGACCTGAGCCTCGTACCCGTCGGCTAACTTCTCTATAACCTCTGTCTATAACTCCAGCCTGTTACTTCACCCGTTTCAGCCTTACGGGAAGCGTCTCTCCGGATAACGAGGCGGCCAGAATCCACGCCCCGCCGCACACCGCAAGCGCGATAAATGCGCTGGACCACTCGTCGGGGTTATGCGACCGCGGGTAACTCATGATCCTAGGCCCATGCAACATCAAAAACCACAGCAGAAACATAATCCCCAGCATCGTTGCCGCCAGCCGGTCCAACCATCCCACGGCAATGCTCAACCCCGCAGCCACAAACGCAATCGCGGTAATATGCGTCCACAGCCATCCCCCTCCCGGAAGCCAATGCGGAATCAGGCTGACAATGAGGTTGAAAACGAAGTAATGATCCACGCCAAACACAATCATCGAAATCGCAAACAGATACTTCGCCGACCGGAGGACTCCATTCATAACTCCATTCCATCGTCCCAGTCCTTCATCCCCCGTGGGTAAGCTCGCCGCCAGTATCCAGGCAGCGCTGCACATCGTCAGCGTCTCAAACGCCGTGGTGCGAATACCCACATCCAGTGGAGCCGCGATAACCTGATGCAGTTGCAATACCAGATCGCATATCAGAAACAGAACGCCGAGCAGAATCGCCGCTGGCCGTTCTTTAAGCCGGAAAGCGATGCAAAGGGCCGAAATCAGAAGCGCAATGCCGGTCAGATACGCCAGCCACGGATAATTCGGAACCCACGGCATCACCGGCACAAACGGATCCTTAGTGCGCGCACAAATCAGATTCTCAATTCCAAATTCCGCGATCGCAACCGCAAATACAAACCTGCCCAGCCCGACGATTCTATTCATACGCGCCTTCTCCATTCCGATCGATGTTCCCTGCGCATTGAGCGATCAAGTTACCATAAGTCGTCATAGTTACTCTTAGATTCTTGTAACTTATAGCCGAGCGGAGTTGTCGTAGTTCAAGCTACCTCGGCATAAGCTACCGTCTAGCAGGCAAACCGCCGCACGCTGAATGAAATCGGCAACCCGATGATCACCATATGGACCAGCAGCCCTTGAATCATGTCACGCAGCGCAAGCGGATGCGTCACATGCAGCGCGGAAAGCGGCAGCACAATCAGATTCATCACCAGATAAAGACCAATACCAAAAAACACGCCACACACTAATGCGTGCTCCGTCATGAATCGCAGTCTGCGGCTAGCCGCGTAATAGACGGCGGCAGCCGTGAACGCAATAAAATAATGCAGAAATACACCCAGCGCATAGACAGCAGCCCCGCCCTGAAAAGCCCCTCGCCCCAACAGGCCGCCGGCAATCGCGCGCGGCACCCCAGGCCCGAATGTGATGAAAGCGCAGGTAAGATCAAGAGTCCCTGCAATCAGCCCACCCACTCCAATCGCCGCCAGCACATTCGATTTCCCAAGCCCGCCCGAAACGGATTCAACCATCGTCGACGATACCCTTCCTCACCTCTATGTCCTTCACAATCCACAATGCGTCCACAATTTATCAATCAGCGCGTTTCATCCACCGCCTATCCCACTCCGAATCAAGGCGAGAATCCCCTTATACAATTGCCTCTAAAAGTGGCCGGTAGCCATAGCCACTTGTCCCTTGTTCACCCTGACCACTAAAATGGTTTCGTGAAAAGCGCCGCCCGCGGAACCCTCCCCATATTCTCCATAGACCGCTCCGATCCCAGCCCGCTGCACAAGCAAATCTACGACCGATATCGGTCCGCCATTCTGCGCGGCGACTTCCGCCCCGGCGAGCAGATTCTCTCCAGCCGCGAGTTCGCCTCCGAACTATGCGTCTCCCGCTTTCCCGTCCTCAATGCCTATGCCCAGTTGTTGGCCGAGGGCTACATCGAGTCCCGCGTCGGTGCAGGCACTTTTGTCTCCGCTTCTCTGCCGGAGCAGCAAATGTCCGTCCCGCAGCCCTTCAGCCGCTCGCCCGCCGCGCCCTCTGGTCCCCGTCCCGTTTCGCGCCGTTCATCGCTCTATCCCCCCGTCTCCAACTCGCTTGTCCATCGCGGCTGGGGATCGTTCGGCGTACATCAGCCCGCGCTCGACCAGTTTCCTTTTCCCATCTGGTCCAGCCTCGTCGCCCGGCACAGCCGCAATCCCCATGTCCGCGCCATCCATCGCATCGACCCTCGCGGCGCCGAGCGTTTCCGCAGCGCCATCTGCGACTACCTCCGCACCGCTCGCGGCGTTCACTGCTCGCTCGATCAGATCCTCATCGTTTCCGGCTCTCAACAAGCCCTCGACATCACTGCACGCGTCCTGCTCGACCCCGGCAACTCCGTTTGGGTCGAGGAGCCGGGCTATTCGCTGCAGCGCACCGTTCTTGCCGCCGCCGGGGCCCGTCTCATCCCCGTTCCCGTCGATGACGAAGGCATGGAGGTCGCCCAAGGCATTAAGCGAGCGCCCAAAGCGCGCGCAGCCTTCGTCACTCCCTCGCACCAATACCCGCTCGGTTCCACCATGTGCGCCTCGCGCCGCATTCAACTCCTCAACTGGGCCCACAGCGCCGGCGCCTGGATCGTGGAAGACGACTACGACAGCGAATTCCGCTATGAATCGCTCCCCATCGCTTCCATGCATGGCCTCGATCGCAACGCCCGCGTCATCTATATCGGAACCTTCAGCAAAGTCCTGTTTCCCTCCCTGCGTCTTGGTTACATCGTCATCCCGGCGGATCTCGTCGACCGTTTCCTCGCCGTTCGCCACGCCATGGACATCTTCCCGCCTTATCTCCATCAGGAGGTAATGGCCGACTTCATCATTGAAGGCCATTTCACGCGCCATATCCGCAAAATGCGCCAGGTCTACAAGCAACGGCGCTCCATCCTCATCGAGTCCCTCGCCCGCGAATTCCCTGCCCATGGCGGCTTTCAAGTCCACGGCGTTGAAGCCGGCATGCACTTGGCCATGACACTCCCGCCCGGCCTCGACGACAAAGAAATCTCCACCCGCGCCGCGC
The DNA here is from genome assembly GCA_036489415.1 of Occallatibacter sp. Taxonomy (GTDB): domain Bacteria; phylum Acidobacteriota; class Terriglobia; order Terriglobales; family Acidobacteriaceae; genus Telmatobacter. Next base: position 8,987 of record DASXFS010000065.1, read on the forward strand.
GTTCCCGTCTGTGGCTCTGGCCGCTTTCGCCGTCGTATAACAGCTGCGCTCCCCGCCACGGCTTCATCCTTGGCTTCGGCAGCTCCCTGCCCGCGCAGATTCCGCGCGCCGTGCGCCTGATGCACTCGCTCATCGCGTCCGCATGAATCCTTCCTGTTTGAGAACCGAACACAGTGCTGGTAGAAATCAGCTATGGATGCTCAAGCCAAGCCCGCCGCGTGGAAAACCCTCCTGGCCTTCGCGATTATCTATTTCGTCTGGGGATCCACATTCCTAGCCATTCGCATAGGCGTGCATGAAGTTCCGCCATTTCTCCTCGCATCCCTGCGATTCCTGGTTGCCGGCCTCGTTCTCTATGTCTGCATGATCGCCAGGGGCGAGTGCTCACCAACAGGCCGCCAATGGCTCTCGGCTTCCTTGCTTGCTCTGCTCATCTTCGTCTTCGACTACGGCCTGCTCTTCTGGGCAGAGCAGCGCGTGCCTTCGGGCATTGCCGCGGTGATGATGGCCACCATCCCCGCCTTCATGGCCTTGTCTGAAATCACTATCCTGCGAACGCAGCGCCTCACCGCGCGCCTCACATTGGCGCTTCTGGTCGGCATTGCCGGAGTAGCCGTACTGACAATTCGCTCGTTAAACCTCGGCGGCGCGCCCATTGACCGTGCAGGCGCCGTGGCCCTGCTCATCGGCTCAGTCAGTTGGTCCATAGCATCCGTGCTCACGCGCAAGCTGCCTTTACCGTCATCAAAGGCCATGAGCGCTGGCGCACAAATGCTCGCCGGAGGCACATTGCTCGCTTTCGCCGCAGCCGCTCTGGGAGAGTTCCGCGGCTTTCATCCTTCAACCGTCTCCCGTGGCGCATGGTTCGCGCTGCTCTATCTCATCGTCGCCGGCTCCATCATCGGATTCACCACATACCTCTGGTTGCTCCATCATCAATCCCCAACCAAGGTCGGCACCTACGCGTACGTCAATCCCGTCGTAGCCGTAATCGTCGGATATTTTCTCGGCGGCGAAGCCCTCGGCCCGCGCACAATTCTAGGGACGCTGTTTGTTCTCGTCAGCGTAGTTGTCATCGCCACAGGCAGCGCAACAAAAACGCCAGAAACGCAAGCAGTAAAGGAACTGGCCTGACCGCAACAAGCAGCCCCATCTCTAAGTACTACAGTTGTAAATACAGAACGTCGGAGGGAGCAGGGGGTTTCAACCCCCTGAAAAAGAGCGCAATCTAGCAGGGCCTTCAGGCCCGGTCCTTTGTCACTTTTCCGGGATTTGGAACAAATACAACTGTAGTACTAACCCCTTGTGCCTCGTGTCCAGCGCGCGCAAATCTTTCTCCGCATTTCCGTTCGATAAACTGAAAGAGACCACGCACGTCTGGAGCCTGTTTTTGCATACCTCGACCGAAGAACGCCTGATTCGCCCCGCCCGCAATGTCTACGGAAGCCTGCGCCTGCCCGGCGACAAATCAATCAGCCATCGCTACGGAATGCTGGCCGCCTTCGCGGAAGGCACATCCCACTTCACCAACTTCTCCACCGGCGCCGACTGTGCCTCGACCCTGGCCTGCATGGAAGCCCTCGGTGCTCAAGTCAGCAAAATCGGCGACGGAGCCATCGAAGTCACCGGCGTTGCCGGCCGCGTCATACCCGCAAGCCACGCGCTCGATTGCGGCAACTCCGGCTCGACCATGCGCATGATTTCCGGACTTCTCGCCCCGCAGGAAGGCAGCTTCACCCTGATCGGCGACGCTTCGCTCTCACGCCGCCCCATGGAGCGCATCCGCAAGCCGCTTGAATCCATGGGCGCGAAACTCACGCTGACAGACGGCCACGCCCCGCTCACGATCACCGGCAGCGCGCTCCAGGCTATCGATTACACCACGCCCGTTCCCAGCGCGCAGGTAAAAACCTGCGTCCTGCTCGCCGGCCTGCAGACTCTTGGAACCACAACGGTTCGAGAGTCCCTCCGCACTCGCGACCACAGCGAGCTGGCCCTCCGCGCCTTCGGAGCCAACCTCACCCGCGATCTGGGCTCGGTTTCCATCTCCGGCCCACAATCGCTCCATGCCATCGAGGCGCAAGTCCCCGGAGACATCTCCTCGGCAGCCTTCTTTCTCTGTGCCGCCGCACTGTTTCCCGGCTCCACGCTTTTGTTCGATTCTCTCGGCCTCAACCCGACGCGCGCCGCGCTCCTTGATGTGCTCACCTCCTTGGGCGCGCGCATTTCCGTCCTTCATCTGGAAGAGAAGAATGCCGAACTGGTGGGCAGCGTCCAGATTTCTGCTCCGTCCGAAGGCCTTGGATCGACAGAGGTGAGCGGCGCGCTTGCCGCGCAACTCATCGACGAGCTGCCGGTCCTCGCCGCCATCGCCCCTTACACCCGTGGCGGCATCCGCATCCGCGACGCCAAAGAGCTCCGCGTCAAGGAGTCCGACCGCATTGCTCTGGTGGCAAAAAATCTACGCGCCATGGGAGCCGAAGTAACCGAGTTCGAAGACGGCCTCGATGTTCCCGGCGGCCAAACCCTGTACGGCGCCGTCATCGACTCCGGCAGCGACCACCGCATCGCCATGGCCTTCAGCGTCGCCGCTCTGCGCGCGGAAGGCGATACCCTCATCCAGGGCGCCGAGTCAGCCGCCATCAGCTTTCCGGAGTTCTTCGATCTCCTCGACCTCGTCGCCGAGCGTTAGGAATCCGCCATTATCTTCGTGAAAAGCAAAAAGCATGGCCTGCTTCCTGAGAAGCAGGCCATGCTTTTCTATTCAAGTGAATGAGGCAGCTCTTACTGCGTTGGCGGAGGCGGCTGCGTTGCCTCCGGAGTAGCCGGAGGCGTAGTCGTCGGCTCCTTGCCCGGTTGCGCAGGCACAAGGCCCGGCACCACCGGCACGGCGGTCACGTTCCCCGTCGCAGCGTCAGTCAGGTTGATCCCATAGTGCTGCAGAGTGGTGGCCAGTATCTGGTACAACCCTGCCCGATCCTTGGCGTAGGTCGCATTGGCCTGCAGCAGCGCATTGTCCGCTGAAGCCAGGCTGCGCTGCTGTTGCAGCACCAGCGCCGTTGTCGATGCACCCAGCTTGAGCTTCTTTTGTTCCGCGTCCAGGTCCTGCGCGGCATAGTCTCTGGCTGCAATCGAAGCCTGCACCTGGGAGCGGTCATTGGTCAGGGCATACATTGCATTGACCACGCTGATGCGAATCTGCGTATAAAGCTGTTCCAGCCGCAGTTCCGCCTGGCGATATTCGATCAGAGCCTGCGCCTGAGCCGCCTGTGCCGTCCGGTTGCGGATGGGAATGTTGACGTTAAAGCCGACACCTTTGTCGGGGCCGGTGCTGTTCACCAGGTTGTTGAGCACCGTGCCGTAGCCAATGTTAGGCACCGTGTTCGGAGCGCAAGGGCCCGGAGGCGTGGCAAAAAAGTTCAAGCAATCGGGGCTCTGCGCGCCGCCTGCCGCGGTGGCTCCATAAAAGCCGTAGGCGTTCAAGGTAGGCAGAAGGCCGTTCCTCGCGCCTTTGAGCGAGATTTCATCGTTCTTCAAGGTAAGCGCGGCCTGCTCCAGCACCGGGCTCTGCTTGAATGCTTCCTGCACCAGTTGGTCAATCGGTTCCTTCTCTTCAGGCAACTCTTCCAGGCTCACGCGATCGGTGGGAATCACCGCCGCGGCAATCAGCGCCGGATCGTTCAGGTTGCGTGCAATGGCCTGCTTGATGATCTGCTGCTGATAGTTCAAGGCGCTCTGCGAACTGATGAGCGCCTGCTTGTCCGACGCCACAGACTGGTCGGCATTCAGCACATCGAGCGGCGCCATGGTCCCAATCTGCAACTGCCTGCGGTTATCGCTGGCCACCTGGCTGCTTTGATCCAACGCCCGCTGCTTGGCTTGCACGTCTTCGTACGCGTTCACCAAGCCCCAGTAAATGTCTTCCACCTGGTTCACGGTGTAGAGAATCTGCTGGCGGAAGGTCGAGTCGGTAATGCGCCGGTTGTTGAGCGCCTGATACACATAGCGCTTGTTCACAAAGATGCCCGCGCCCTGCAACAGCGGCTGGGTAACTGTAGCCGTAAAGCCTGAGGAGAGCTGCGGGCTGTAGTTGTTGAACTCATTGTCCGAGGTGATACGGCTGTTGTTGAAGCCGATGGCCAGCGTAGTGCCGGTGGCAAATCCCTGGTTGTACGTGAAGTTGTAGGAATCCGTGTTGGTGCTGGAACTCGGAGAAAAGATGCTGGTCTGCGGAATTCTCTGCCGCTGAAACTCGATGGCGCTGGTGACCACCGGATCTTCGTTCACCGGCGCCGGTCCTGCACCGGAGGCGGTAAGCGTCAACCCCGCGGTTCCGGAAGCCGCGCCGCCCGTAGATGCGCCCGGACCGCCGCCAGTAGCAGCGCTCGACAGGTATCCGCCCTGGGTAAAGCTGTTCACCGTGGCTCCCGAGCCAAACAGCGCGGACCCGGCCTTGGCCCGCAGAATATCCAGATCCGCCAAATCCATGTAATAGCGGGAGATAGCTATGTCGTAGTTGTTCTCGATGGCCAGCGCCAAAGCGTCGGAAAGGCTCAGGTAGATTTTGCCGTTTTTCACCAGATCCGTAAGGCGAACCGAGTTCACAAAACTGGCCTTGGCCACGTTGGTCGGCATGTACGGCCTGATCGGATTGCCCAGCAGTCCTGCCGCCGGTTTAGAGAAATCGCGTTGGGTGGCCCGCAGATCGAGCGGTGCCGTCTGCTCGGGCGCCGGTTCTGACGGCAGGTCCGATGCCGGCTTGCTCGGAGTTTTGACCGTCTGTTGCTGGGCGAAGCCGGATGGCACTCCCGCCGTCAATGCCAGCATCAACGCCGCCAGCGCGCGCAACCTGTTGCTTGCCTGCCCGCGAGCTTTGCGCGTGGGCGTCTCCCGCTCCTCAAACACACGTATACCGTACAAATGCATTGTTCCTCTCCGCGAATTGCTGAGGCATGTGGGGTGCCATTCTTCAAGACGTTCGGAGGAGCCCTCCGGACGCAAATTAATGACTTGCTGAGCCGCTTTTCGCTCTCCGGACTGGCTTTTCACTGCCAAGACCGCTTTTCGCCGTCCAGACCGTTTTTTGCCCTCAGGACTGCTTCTCGCCGCAAGCCCGCCTTCCAGGCTCTCCTCTACTTACGCGCGCGATGTCCAGTTCGTTCCAGCCAATCGATCTTCTGCCTGCAATTTCCGGATTCCCAGCGGCCTGGCCGCATTCGCATGGCAGAAGACTGAGTATATCCCACTGCCGGCTCGGCCGCCGGCCGGTCTCCCCGGTCGGGTACCCTGTTAACTATCCCCCTGACGCCGTGGCCGACCTCGCACAACCCGTACCCGCACTTCAAACCTGGAAGCTGACCCTGGCCTATGACGGCACGGATTTCAGCGGCTGGCAGACCCAACCCGGCGAATGCACCATCCAGGGCGAACTGCAGGCTGCTCTGGGGCGCGTTACCGGCGAGTCGCCGCTCCCGCAAGGCTCCGGCCGCACCGATGCCGGTGTCCATGCCCTCGGCCAGGTAGCCAGCTTCGGGTTGCAGGCCAGGATTCCCCCCAAAAACCTGCAACTGGCCCTCAACCGAACGCTGCCCGCGGCAATTCGGATCATCGAGACGAGAACGGTAGCCAGCACATTTCACGCGCGCCACTCGGCGCTGGCCAAGACCTACGAATACCGCGTCTTTCGCCAACCCGTCTGCCCGCCCACGCTCGCCCGCTACGTGTATGTCTGTCCGTGGCCCATGGACCTGGAGCTGTTGCAACGCTCGGCCCGTCTTTTTGAAGGCGAACATGACTTTCTCAGCTTTGCCGCTACCGACCCCGATCTGGCCACCCGCCAACGAACCGCCAATCAGGACCCCCGGCAGGACCTGGATGCTCCAGACCAGAACGCACCCGGCCCTCCTGAGCCGATCGGGAAAAAAGGCGCAATCCGCACCATCTTTTCCTCCCACTGGGCGCAAGACCCGTCAGACAGCGGCCAACTGCTCATCTATCGCGTTCGCGGCAACGGCTTTCTCCATCACATGGTCCGCAACCTGGTCGGCACCATGCTTGACGTAGGCCGCGGACATCTGGACATCGAGAAAATCCCCTCCATCCTCGCCGCCCGCTCCCGCGCCGCCGCCGGACCCACGGCCCCGGCGCGGGGACTCTTTCTCCATTCCGTGGAATACCCCGCCGGCGAACTGAATCCAAAATGAACTTTGAAACGAGCGTCCTGAGTCTGAAATTCTTATTGCAAAACGACCTGTCATCCTGAGCGAAGCGTTCTTTAGCGGAGTCGAAGGATCTGCTTTTTTGGCCACGTTTACCCGAGACGCAATGCCTGGAGATAGGTTGTAGACAAGTCTTTATTTCGTCCCGAATAAAGACTATATTTAGACCTGCAATACAGATCCCCGGAGACTCCCATGCGCTTCTCTACCCAAATCAAGCCCATCAGTTATGTGAAGACTCACGCTGCCGAGCTCCTTGACCGCATCACCGAGGAGCGCGAACCGATAGTCATCACGCAGAACGGTGAGGCGCGGGCAGTGCTCGTCGATGTCCGCACCTATGAGGAATCTCAAGAGACGATGGCCCTGTTGAAGATTCTGGCCATAGGGAACAAACAGGTTGAAGCCGGCGAAACCTTCCTGCTCAAAGACGTGATCGGCGAAATCCGCAAAGGCCGATCGGGCAAGAATAGACAAACACGCGACGGCAGGACAACGCGCGGATCTTCTGCTGTGCCCGCGCATCTCAAATGACCTACCCAGTCCGCATTACCAGCGCCGCCTGGCGCGATCTGGAGGAGATTCACGACTGGATCGCTGAAAATGACTCCATCGAGAAAGCGGGTTATGTTCTCGATCAGCTTTGGGAAGCAGCCGACAGCATCGCAGCATTACCCAGCCGGGGCTCGCGGCCCAAAGAGCTTCCGGCGGGGATGGAAGCGGAATACCGCCAGGTATTCTTCAAGCCTTACCGAGTCATCTACGAAGTTCGGCGCGGCGAAGTTGTGATCCATCTCATCGCGGACGGCCGCCGGAATCTGAACTCGCTCTTGCTGCGGCGTCTCACCGGATAAGAATCGATTGCTCCCCTTCGGGTCTGCCACATCTCGCCCTCATCCGTCGCCCTGCTACCCTGAAACCACTGGCATGACCCTCTCCCCGCGCAACTCGCCCTTTTCCCGCGTTACGGCGCTCGCCGGACAGCGCCCGGTACACGAAGCCTTTGCGTGGCTGCACGGAAACCCCAAACGCATCATGGACTGGCAAACTGAGCTGGTCTCCATCCCCGCGCCGCCCTTCGGCGAACAGGCCCGAACCGTCTGGATGGCGGAGCGTTTTTCCGAGGCCGGTCTGCACCGCATAAAAACGGACGAGATCGGAAACGTATTTGGATTTCTTCCCGCCGCCAACCTGTCTCCGGAAAGCACCGGACCCATTGTCGTACTGTCCGCGCATCTCGACACAGTTTTCCCCGCCGACACGCCGCTGAACCCACTGGTGAACGACGACCGTCTGGACGCCCCCGGAGCCTGCGACAACGGTGCAGGAGTTGTCGGCCTGTTGGCCATTGCCCGCGCGCTGGTCGAGTCCGGAGTCGAACTGCCCGCATCGCTGCTCTTTCTTGGCAACGTGGGCGAAGAAGGCGAAGGCGACCTGCGCGGCGTCCGCCATCTCTATAGCCAGACGGCGCTCGCCGGCCGCATTGCCTCCCATATCGTGCTTGACGGAGCAGGCTCCGACGCCGCGGTGACCCAGGCCTTGGGCAGCAAGCGCTATCAGATACAGATCACCGGTCCAGGCGGTCACAGCTTTACCGACGCGGGCACGCCCAATCCCATTGCGGCGCTGGCTTCAGCCTTGGCCGTGCTGGCCGAAACCGCATTGCCGGAAGAGCCGCGCACCACGCTCAACCTGGGCACCATCCACGGCGGCACCAGCGTCAATTCCATACCCGAGAACGCGCAGGCCTCCATCGATTGCCGCTCCACCAGTCCCGACCAGCTTCTGCGCCTTGAGGTTGCCGTGCATCGCGCGGTAGAAGACGCCGTCGAGCACGCCAATGCAGCAGCAAAAGTGCTTGGCGCGCGTGGCAACGGCGCCCCAGGACCTTCTTTTCGCTCGTTGGAGTTTGTCATTGAAAAAATTGGCGATCGCCCCGCAGCGCGTCTGCCCGTTGATTCGCCGCTGCTTGAATTCCTGCGCGCCGTAGACCGCCATCTGGGCCTCCGCACTGACCTGCGCCTCGGCTCGACAGATGCCAATATCCCGCTCTCGCTGCACATTCCCGCCTTGTCCATGGGCGCTGGCGGAGAAGGCGGAGGCGCACATACAAAATCCGAGTGGTACTCGGCCAAGTACCGCGAAGTCGGTCTCAAGCGCATCCTTCTTCTCACCCTGGCCATGACCGAATGGGCCGCAGAACAGTAGCGTTTCTCTGCTACACTCCGCCCATGCGCGTCTCGACCGCTCTGCTCGTTCTCCCCGTTGCCCTTCTATCGTTCAGCCCCCTCTGCACCGCGCAAAACACGGCCGCTGCGCAGCCATCCAGCAAGCGTGCAACACCGGCATCCGCAAAGCCCGCGGCAGTTCCTGACGTCATCTTCTTCAACGGAGTCATCTACACCGGCGTCGGAATGAAAGAAGACAAGCCGCAGACCGTCGAAGCCATGGCCATTGGCGGCGGAAAAATTCTGGCCATCGGCGCCACTGAGGCCATCACGCGCCTCGCCGGTCCCAAAACCCGCCTCCGCGACCTGAATGGTGCGGGCGGCGGCACATTCGTCTTTCCCGGATTCAATGACGCCCACGTCCATCTTGGAAGCGCCGGCCAAACCAAGCTCCACGTAGACCTCACCGGTGTTGAATCCCTGCCGGCAATGCTCGCCAAGGTGCAGGCCTTTGCCAACGGCGCGCCTGCGGACCACTGGCTGACCGGCGGCAACTGGGACCACACGCTCTGGGCCAGCAAAACGCTACCCACCCGCCAGGACCTGGACAAAGTCACCGGCAACCATCCGGCGTTTCTCAGCCGCATCGACGGGCACATCTCCATCGCCAACTCAGCAGCCCTGGCAGCAGCCGGCATCATCGGCAAAACTCAACCGCCGCAGGGCGGAGCCATCGACCTTGACGCAAACGGCGAGCCGACCGGCATTCTGCGCGAGTCGGCGCAGGAACTGGTCGAGAAAGTGATTCCGCCGCCCAGCCACGACGAACGCATGCGCGGCGACGAACTGGCCATCGCCGACGCGCTTTCCCACGGCATCACCAGCGTGCAGGACTTCAGCGACTGGGATGACTTCCTGGTCTACGAGGAACTCGAAAAACAAGGCAAGCTCAATCTGCGCATCACCGAGTGGCTGACCTTCAAAGACCCGCTCGACGAGTTGATACGCATGCGCGCGCATCACAACCCCAACGACCCCATGCTGCACACCGGCTTTCTGAAGGGCTTCATGGACGGCTCTCTAGGTTCGCGCACAGCCGCCATGAAAGCTCCCTATTCCGACGATCCGCACAACACCGGCTTGCCCCAATACACGCAGGCGCAGCTCAACAAAATGGTCGTCGAGCGCGCCAAGGCAGGATTCCAGATCGGCTTCCACGCCATTGGTGACGAGGCCGCGTCCATGGCGCTCAATGCATTTGACCAGCCCGGCGTTTCGCGCACGGCGCGCAATCGCATCGAGCACGCGCAGGTGGTCGATGCAGCCGACATTCCGCGCTTCAAGAAGCTCGGCATCATCGCCTCCATGCAGCCCAGCCATCTGCTCACGGACATGAACTGGGCCGAAGCCCGTCTCGGTCCCCAACGCGCAGCCTACTCCTACGCGTGGAAGGCATTCCTTGACGCCGGAGTTCCGCTGGCCTTCGGCACCGATTATCCAGTCGAGCCCATCACGCCCTTTCGCGGGCTCTACGCCGCCGTCACCCGCCGCAATGAAATGGGAACGAAGACCTACTTTCCCGGCAACAAGATCACGCGCGGCCAGGCCCTCTACGCCTACACGCAAGGCTCTGCGTATGCCGAGTTCGCCGAAAGGCACAAGGGCAAGCTGGTCCCCGGCTACGACGCCGACTTCATCCTCGTCGACCGCGACCTGTACAAAGTTGCGCCGTCCGGCGTTCTGCGGGCTGAGGTTCTCGAAACCTATGTTGCAGGCCAGGAGTCCTACGCAGGCAATGTGGAAGAGCGTTAGAGAAAAGGAGATTGATATATGTACAGATTGTACATATACTAAGGAAAGCGCATGGCGTTCGAATGGGATGTCTAGAAGGCGGAAGCCAATTTCAAGAAGCACAGCATACGGTTCTCCGAAGCGCTGCCGGTGCTTGAAGACGACGATGCCATTACGATCACCGATGATGAATCCGATCCCGAAGAACAGCGCTTCGTCTCGATTGGAAGGGGGCGAAGGAGAGACTGCTGGTGGTGGTCTATTGTTATCGAGGCAGAAACATACGCATCGTCTCGGCCCGGCTGGCAGGAGCGCATGAACGCAGGCAATACGAGGGAACACGATGAAGCAGCAATATGATTTCAGCCGCGGGAAGCGCGGGCGGGTCGTGCCTACGGAGCCGGAGCCGCGCGGCAAAACGCGGATCACGATTCGCCTGGATGAGGATCTAGTCGATCAGTTCCTGAAGGAAGCCGAGGCGTCCGGTGGAAAGATCGGCTATCAGACCTTGATCAACGATGCGTTGCGCCGGCATGTGGAAGGTAAAGCGCCAAAGCTTGAAGCCACGCTACGCCGCATTGTCCGGGAAGAAATTCGAGCCGCAAGCTAGTGTCCTAGGGCTGAACTTCATATCACAAAACGATCTGTCATCCTGAGCGAAGTGTACTTCAACGGAGTCGAAGGATCTGCTTCTCGCCATGTTGGCCCGAAGCATGATGCCCGGCTATTATGGAACGAATTTAGGACTCAGACCCTTAAAGATGAAGCTGCGCGCCTACCTGCTGATGATCTTCGTAGTGGCTGTATGGGGATCGACCTTCGTGCTCATCAAAAGCGCGCTGGCCGACGCCACACCGGCCGCCTTCAACCTGGTGCGCATGACGCTCGCCTTCCTGGTGCTGGCCGTCGCCTATCACCGCTCTTGGCGCGCCATTCGCGGCTGGCAGATTGCTTCTGGCGCGTTAGTGGGCCTTTGCCTGGCCACAGGCTATCAGTTCCAAACAATCGGCCTGGTGCGCACCACGCCATCGAAATCAGCCTTCATCACCGGCCTTGTGGTCGTGCTCGTTCCGCTATTCTCGGCAATTCCGGGCCTGCGTCCGCCCGGCGCGCGCTCGCCTCGCTGGAATGCCTTCCTCGGCGCAGCCTTGGCCTTTATCGGCATTCTGCTGCTCACCGCCCCTGCCGTCGCCCAGGCGCACAATTCCTCTTCCCCGCTCGACTCACTTGCCAACCTGCTGCCCGATCTGGCTTCCATCAACCTCGGCGACCTGCTCACATTCGGCTGCGCCATCGGCTTCGCCTTCCACTGCATTGCCCTTGGCCACATCTCGCCGCGCATCGGCTTTCGGCCGCTGGCGCTCTTGCAGGTGGGTTTTTGCGCGGTTTTTATGGCCATCAGCCTGCCGTTCATCGAGCATCCGCACATTGCCTGGACGCTACGCTTAGGCGTAGCCCTGGCAATCGCCGCGGTGCTGGCGACCGCGGCTGCGTTTTCCATACAAAGCTGGGCGCAGTCGGTGCTCCCGTCCACGCACATTGCCCTGCTGCTCACGCTGGAACCGGTGTTCGCCTGGATCACTTCGTTCCTCATCATGGGTGAGCACTTGGGATTGCGCCCCGCATCCGGCGCGTTCCTGATCCTGGCCGGAATCGCGCTCACCGAACTCGTGCCGCAGCCACACGTGCCCACGGCGCATGAAGCGTGAGGATGACAGTGGATTATGATTTCGGAGTTAGGAGCCGCGTGAATTCTTCCGCCAGCCGATCAGGAACGAGAAAAACCATCTTCGTTTCTCCCGCAATCGGAACGCCGGAAAACAACTCCGCCAGCCACTTCCTTCTCGTCCGCGGATGCCGAACATAAGCAAACACGCGGTACTCCACGCAGCGCATCATGTCGAAAAGCGTTGAGTCCGGTTTGGCTTCAGTCAACACAAGCGGCTGCTGCTGCGCAAGCACGTTCAGCGCCCCTCGAATCACTTCGGCGTCGTGGCCTTCAACATCGACCTTGATGGCATCAATGGCGATCCTGCGTTCAGCCACAAATGCGTCGAGCGTAACCACATCCACCACGATCTGATTGCCCGGGTTCTCATTTTCTTTCGCCAGGTGCGAAACTTCCGCGTCGCGTTCCAGCGTAAAACGCGCTCTGCCTTGCGTAGCTCCCACCGCGCAGGAAATCACCTCGATGTTGCGCTTGCCGCCAACGTTCTTCTCCAGCAGCACATGCATGCGCGGGTCAGGCTCGAACGCGCAGACATCCTGGACGCGGGGCAGCATATAGAGGCTGTAGTAGCCAATGTGCGCGCCCACATCAAGGAATACGCCTGTGCCTCGCAGCAATGAAAAAAGCAGGCTCTCGCTGCCCCAGTCCACATCGCCTTCGGTAATGAACGCCTCGCTGGCAAAGTGGTCGCAGATGGGCAGCGTCATCCACTCCCCGGTCGGCAGTTGCATTGCATGGTCGTGTTTGGCCACGCGTTTATAAAACTGCCGGATGGCCGTCCGGCGCGCCCACCGAAGAGGCCCCACTTCTCTGATGAAAGCCGTGTTGATCGCAGTTTCCTTCCTTTAAGCCGCTATCAAAGCGCGCTATCTGGGCGCCGGCTCGGCCGAGTCCGCCAGCGCATAAGCCAGCACCGTCATCACCGCCGCGTTCTCGTTCAAATGGCGCGGGTTCACTTTGTCGAAGGTGTCGGCCGCCGTGTGGTGATAGTTGAAGTAGAAACGGCTATCCTGCACCGGAGCAAAACTGGGCACGCCTTTTTCCGTCAAGCCGGCAATATCTTCGCCCGTCTCCGGCGAGGCCACATTGGTCTCCGCGCCAATCGCATCCAGAACCTGCGACACCGGCCGCAGCCATTGCTCGAGAGCCGGCTTGCCCGCATAAAAGATGCCCGTAGGATGATCGCAGCCCAGGTCGCTCTCGATTGCGCCAATGTGATTGGCCGCATCGTCCTTGTGGTCGGCCATGTACTGCGCCGCGCCTTCCGATCCCTCTTCCTCGCTCATCCAGGCGATGAACCGCACGGTTCGCTTGGGATGAATATTCAGTTCATGCAACAGGTGAATCACCTGCATGGAAACCACAATGCCCGCGCCATCGTCGATTGCGCCGGTGCCCAGATCCCAGGAATCCAGATGCCCGGAGACCACTACCACCTGTTCCGGGTGTTCCGTTCCCTTCCAGTCGGCGATAACGTTATAGCTGTCGGCATCGGGCAGTGTTTGCGGAGTCAGCGTCAAGTGCAGCTTCACCGGCCCCTGGCTGCTCAGATCCTTCAGCAGATCAGCATCTTCGGCGGTAACCGCCGCCGCGGGGATCTTCGTCACTGCGTCCGAGTATTCCGTCATGCCGGTATGCGGAAGCCGATAGTCCGCGTTGCCCACGGACCGCACCAGCACTGCCACTGCGCCCACAGCCGCACCGGCAATCGGCCCGGCTCCGCGATACACCACCCCGTTGCCATAAGCTTCCAGCCCAGAGCCTTGCGCAGCCAACTCCTTGTCGAACTTGTGGTTGAACAACAGAATCTTGCCCTTCACTGCGCCCGGCGGCAGCGCCTTCAGTTGCTGCCAGTCGTCCACCACCACCACTTCGGCCGTCAGCCCTTCGGCGGGCGTAGCCACGCTGCCTCCCAGCGCGGTCAACACCACCTTTTGCGTCGTCCCTGGCGTCTGCCCCGGCCATGCCACAACTTCCGCCGTCTCCGTGCCGCGCACCCAATGCGGAACCTTGGCTTTTTCCAGCGTGACCTGCGCGCCCAGGATGCTCATCTGGCCGGCGACGTACTCAACCGCCTGCTCAGCCTGCGGCGACCCGCTCAAACGCTGCCCAATGTTGTTGGTCAGGTGGCGCAACTGGTTTAGCGCGTAAGAGTCCTTCATGGCGGCATCGCGCAGCCGCTCCATCACCCCCAACTGTTCCGGCGTCCACGCGCTCTTGCCCTCGCCGATCATCGCGTTGAGCCGGTCCAGAATAGTGGGAGACGATGCCGGCGCAGGGCTTTGGGCCTGGCAGGCAAACCATGCCGGACCCACCAAAACGGCCGCAATCGTGGCCATGCGGATACTCTTTAGGGAAAATTCCATGCCGGATGTTATCACGCTCCCCGTGCGACTCTTTCCCAAGACCCGCGTCTATACGGTTGGCATGGTACGGCACCCTCGATTCCTCAATCGCCCTGGTAGTGTGAACAGGCCCTAGCCAGGGAAGGTTCCCCGCGCATCCAAGCGAATTGAGCCCAGGGCCGACGCATATCAAATACCCAGTAATTTGAGCAGGTAGGGTTGGTTCCGGGCGGCCTTGAGCCGTTTGCTCCTGGTGCCGCGTTTGAAAGTTGTTTCCTGTTTGAGCAGGTTGAGGGCGATGCGGTTGAGCAG
>DASXFS010000062.1:0-125283 GCA_036489415.1 Occallatibacter sp.
TCGCTCTGCCCCAAGTGCGTTCCTGAGATTCGCCAGCAGATCGTCGACGGCAAGCTGCCCCACGAGATCCTTCTCAACGAGAAAGTCGGCGAGATCAAGGCCCAGATCATCGAGCGCGACGGCCAGATCCTGATGGTCAAGGACTGTCCCATCCATGGCCACTTTGAAGACGTCATGTCCATCGACACGGCCTTCTTCAAGCACCTCGAAGAGGTCTTCCCAGGCCGCGACATCCGCGCCCACAACGATGAGAAGCTGCACAACCACGGCACGTCGACCGTTACTCACGGCCGCGGTTCGGTTCTCACCATCGATCTGACCAATCGCTGCAACATGATGTGCGATCCCTGCTTCATGGACGCCAACCAGGTGGGTTTCGTCCACGAGCTTACCTGGGAAGAAATCAAGACCATGCTCGACAACGCCATCACCATCAAGCCCAAGCGGCAGATGAGCGTTCAGTTCTCCGGCGGCGAGCCCACCCTCTCGCCCTACTTCCTTGACGCCGTAGCCTACAGCCGCAAGGTTGGCTACAACAGCGTGCAGGCCGCGTCGAATGGCATCGAGTTCGCCAAGAGCAAGGAGCTTTGCCGCGCCGCTGCTGAAGCCGGCCTCCGTTACGTCTATCTCCAGTTTGACGGCATCGGCAACGCCGCCAACTCCCACCGCAAGGTCGGCAACCTGTTTGATGTAAAGCTGCAAGCCATCAACAACCTGCATGAAGCCGGCGTGGACATCGTCCCGGTGACGACGATCATCAACGGCATCAACAATGAGCAGGTCGGCCACATCATCCAGTTCGCGCTGGACAATCCGAAGAAGATCAGCTTCCTCAGCTTCCAGCCGGTCAGCTTTACCGGCCGCGACGAAGACATCACCGACGAGCGCCGTCTCGCCCAGCGTTACACGCTCTCGCACATGGCCCACGACATCAAAAAGCAGGTTGGCATCGGCGAGCCGTCGCGCGACTGGTTCCCCATCAGCTTCATGAGCACCTTCTCTGACTGGGCCGATCTCGTTCACGGTCCGACGGCCGAGTGGGGCCAGCTCTCCTGCGGCTGCCATCCCAACTGTGGCATCGGCATGGCGCTCATGATCGACAAGGAAACCAAGGAATCGGCTCCCGTAACGGCCTTCCTTGACATGGGCACCGTGGCCAAGGACCTGGCCAAGGTCAATGACGCGGCCCGCGGCAAGTGGATGTCAACCCTTGGCCTGGGGCTGTCGCTGATGCGCAACTACGATCCGTTTCAGGCGCCCACCCACTTCAAGATCACCGACATGATGAAGAAGATGGACAAGACCTTCAACGCCACCGGCAAAAACTACGGCAGCGTCAAGGGCGACCGCACCATGGATGACATCAAGCTGCGCCGCCAAGACCGCTGGAACTTCCTCTTCATCGCCGGCATGTGGTTCCAGGATCTGTTCAACTACGACTTCCGCCGCACCGAGCAATGCATCATTCCCTATGCCACGCAGGAAGGCGAAATCAGCTTCTGCGCCTACAACACGGGCGTCGGCTGGCGGAACATCATCGAGAAGATGCACATGACGTCCACGCTCACCAAGTGGTATGAGGAGCATGGCCGTCACGAAATCTTCGCCGGCGGCAAAAAGGTCTCGATGACCAACGTGGGCCACGAGCTCAACCTCAACATGGAACACGTCAACGCCGAGGCTAACCACACGCTGGACGATCTGGGCATCGCGAAGAACAGCCGCGAAGAAAAGATCCGGGCGCGAGACGTAAAGGCGGGTGCCGTCACCACTGCCGACAAGATCAAGCAGGAAGCCGAGAACGCCAAGATGGCCAAGCTCTACCGCGAGCACGTCCTCGGCGAAAAGCCAATCGAAGGCCTGGTTCGCCTGGACTCGATTGCCCCAGCCAAGCCGGTACAGCAGAAGGAAGCAGAGCCTGTTGCAGGGGACTAACCCTGAGCGAGGCGCAAGCCAGCAACGCGGAAGGCCGTTCCCACTGGGAGCGGCCTTTCTTCTTGGCCGCTTGGCATTTTTTGATTCTGCTCTTCTTGGGAACCGGAAAGAGGGAGTAACTCTTTCCTCAATAAAAGCTGCCTCGCAGCATTTCCTAACCTCAACGTGTGAATCAAAAATGCTCTAGAATCGTTGCATGTGCGGCATTGTTGGCTATATTGGACCCAAAAGGGTGGTCCCTGTCATCGTTGAGGGATTGCGGCGTCTGGAGTACCGCGGTTACGACTCGGCGGGCATCGCCGTGGGCAGTCCCTCGCGCTCCACGCTTGACGTGCGCCGTGCCAAGGGCAAGCTGGCCAACCTCGAAGACGTTTTGCGCGATCAGCCGCTCGATGGCTCATTCGGCATCGGCCACACTCGTTGGGCCACGCACGGCCGACCCACGGAAGAGAACGCCCATCCGCATCGCGACTGCTCGGGCCGCATCGTCGTGGTCCACAACGGCATTGTCGAAAATTACCTCGACCTGAAGCACGAACTCACCGCACAGGGCCACAAGTTCGTCACCGAGACCGACACCGAGATCATTGCCCACCTCATCGAACAGGTTCAGAAGGACGCCGAAGCCGCCGGTGCGCCCGTGACGCTTGAAGCCGCCGTTCGCCGCGCGGTCAAGCGCCTCACCGGCGCCTTCGCCCTCGGCGTTCTCTCCGCCGCCGAGCCGGACAAAATCGTCGTTGCGCGCTTCGGTCCGCCGGTGATCATCGGCGTCGGTGAAGGCGAGTACTTTGTCGCGTCCGACGTTCCCGGCGTGCTGCATCACACGCGCAACATTTACTTCCTCGCCGACGGCGACATGGCCATCCTCACCCTGGCCGGCGTCGAGCTGACCGACTTTGAAGGCAACCCCATCCAACGCGCCATCACCCGCATTCAATGGGACCCCATTCAGGCGGAAAAGGGCGGCTACAAGCACTTCATGCTCAAGGAAATCTGGGAGCAGCCCCGCGCCATCACGGACACGACGCTCGGCCGCGTCTCACTCGACTCCGGCAAAGTCTACCTCGGCGAAATGAAAATCTCCGACGAAGAACTGGCCGCCGCCTCCAACATCAACATCGCCGCCTGCGGCACCAGTTGGCACGCCGCCCAGGCCGGCAAGTACATGATCGAGCGGCTCGCGCGTTTGCCTGTCGATGTCGATTACGCCAGCGAATACCGCTATCGCAATCCCATCCCCGATCGCAACGCGCTGGGCCTGCTCATCACTCAGTCCGGCGAAACCGCCGACACCTTAGCCGCGCAGCGCGAGATGATCGCCCTCGGCTCGAAGACTGTCGCCATCTGCAACGTGGTAGACGCCATGGTCGCGCGTGAGGCGCATGGCGCCATTTACACCCACGCCGGCCCGGAGATTGGCGTAGCCTCCACCAAGGCCTTCACCTCGCAACTCACAGCGCTCTTTCTTCTGGCGCTCAAGCTTGGCCAGTTGCGCGGCCGCATCGACCCCGCGCGCTCCGTCGTCCTCATTGAAGAGCTCAGCCGCATTCCCGCCAAGATCGAGGAAGTCCTGCGCTCCCGTTCCGCGCAATGCGAGCAACTGGCATCCAGCTTCTCAACCGCTCGCGATTTTCTCTATCTCGGCCGCGGCATCCATTTCCCCATCGCGCTTGAGGGCGCGCTGAAGCTGAAGGAAATCTCCTACATCCACGCCGAAGGCTACCCGGCCGGCGAAATGAAGCACGGACCCAATGCACTCATAGACGAGACGCTGCCCGTAGTCGTGCTGGTCACGCGTGATGAAGCCGATCCCGCGTCCAAGCTGCGCTACGAAAAGACTCTCTCGAATATTCAGGAAGTCACAGCCCGCTCGGGCCGCGTCATTGCCGTAGCCACTGAAGGCGATACCACAATCGGCCACCTGGTGGAGCACGTCATTCACATTCCTCCGGCCATTGAGCTGCTCTCTCCGCTCATTGAAATTGTGCCGCTGCAACTGCTGGCCTATTACATCGCCGTCCGCCGCGGCTGTGACGTTGACCAGCCCAGGAACCTCGCCAAGTCCGTCACCGTGGAGTAAATTGATAATTCCGCACACCTGCTAGTAGGATGACCGCGTGATTTTGTAATCGAGCCGATGAATACGGGTGCCCCAGGTCTCGCTCTTGAGACCTGGGAGTCTACATCCCCACACGGTCACGGTACTAGCTGGATGATTGGAGAGCATCCGTGAGAGCCTCCGAAGAACTCGACACGCGCCGTCGCGAAAAACCGCTCGGCCCCGCCGGTGACCGCATCGCCCCGGTCTTTGCCAGCCTCGTGCCGCTCGCTGACGCCGAACTGGAGGCTATGCGACAATCAGGCGCTCTCGTTGTCGGCGAAATCACTAACCCGCTGCCCAACGCCAAGACCTTCCATTTTCCCGACGATAGCTTCGCCATCGTGATCTACAGCGGTCTCGTCGATTTCTACCAGTACGTCTGCAACACCCTCATGGCCTCTTCCATCATGCACAGCGATGGCGCCGTCACCAGCGCCGCGCTCTCCATGAACGACGTCATCGCCAACCTGAAACAGCTCTTCCAGGCCTGGACGCCTGATGGCCTCGTTCTCGATCGCATCCCTCCGATATCCCTCGCGCCTCTGCCGCCGCAATACGCCGAGATGACGGCGCTGCTCAACAAAATGGCGTTGTCGTTCGTGCTCTCGCATGAGTTCGGCCATGTGCGGTACTACAAGCCTCCGCGTGGCGCCAACCCCCCCCCGCGCTCACCCTGCAGCAGGAAATCAAGTCTGATCAGGCCGGCAGCCAAGGCCTGCTCATCGCCTCCGGCCCGGAAGGCCGCAGTCCTGCGCGCATGAGCATTGCGGGCGTCATGGTTGCTTTGCGCGTCCTCGCTGTTCTCGGCGACCTCGGCCACAAATTCGGTGACGGCCATCCCCCGCCGCTCGATCGCCTCAAAACCATCACCAGCGCCACCCGTGGCATCTGCAACAGCGAGCGCGAATACTGGTCGCTCAGCACCATTGCCTACGCCTACGACGAGCAACTCCAATCCGCCGGCGCGCAGGCCATCAACATCACACCTCCCAGAACCTATGACCACGCTCTCTCCCGGCTCGTCTCCATGCTGGAAGAAATCGTGAAAGGCCACACGCCGCCTGCCGATCTGCTGCCCGGCATGCGTATGGATTTTGAAGACCTGCCGGATGAAGACCTCGGCATTGTCGCCGGCATGTCTGCCATCCTGTTTCCTGAAGCGCCAGTCAGCACAAATGATGAGCGGCAGGATAAGATGTGGGCGGCGAGGGGCGTAAATCTACGCGGCGCAATCCAGCAATTTCCTGATCGCGCCCGCGCCGTATTTCAATTCGCATTTTCACCCGCCAATCAAAGGACCAACCGTACGAAAGGCTAGGCACATGTCCATCACCGGCTGTAGAAACGACGCACTGGTCAAGCTGCTCAATGCCAATGGCTATCAGCCGCTCGTGTTTCCTCGCACCAACCTCGTCGCTCCCTGGGTCTACACCTACAAAGATCGGCAGCTCAAGCCCCAGGGCCCGCTCGCCGACTATCTCCCCGACAACACCCCAGCGCCTCCGCGCAACCAAGGCCAGCTCGGCGACATCGAGCACCACGAAACCGACAACAAAACCGCTTCCGTCGCAGGCTCCTTCCTCGGCGACGCGCTCAAGTGCATCGGCATCACATCCGCGCCCAAGCTCGATCTCTCCTTCGCTGACGGCCACGACCTCATGTTCAGTTTTGAAGAAGTCACCTACGACGGACTCGATGTCGCCAAGGTCCAGCGCCTCATGGCCAAGCTTGATATGAGCATCGTGCCTCCCGAAGAACAGGCCTATCTCTACATCGCCTACGAATTCGCTTTCGCGGGCAAGCTCGTCATGCGCAGCACCACGTCCCTGCTTTCCTCTTTCAACGGCAAAGCCATTCAGATCGGCGCATACATCGATCTTGGCGCGCAGGGTCAGGTTAAGGTCGAGAGCGAAACCACAATTTCCTTCGCCGGCGTCAACGGAATCACCGCCGCCTTCGCCTGCAAAATCGGCCGCCTTGAAAAGCGCGGCCGCAAATGGTTCTTCTTCTCCACCGAAGATGGCGGCGAAGGCTTCCTCGCCGACGAAGCCAAGCCCAGGCCATTTCTGCTAGAGCGCGGCGTGGTCCTCCGCGTCGAGTCCGAGTAAGCAGCATCCGATGAATCTCGTCTGAATTCGCTTGGAGAGCCAACCATGTCTGAGTTCACTCGACTAACTATCCACCGCTCCCGTAGGGAGCTTGCGAAAATAGCCCAGCATGAAGCGCAGCGCAATGCTGGGTAGCCTGTCGCAAAACACCCGCGTCCCGTAGAGACGCTGTGATCAATCAACTCAACAAAATAACAGCCGCCCTCACGCCCGCCCCGCAAACTCCTTCGTCTCCGTAAACACCTTCACCTTTTCGCCCTCTTGAATGTAGAGCGGAACCTTGATTTCGAGGCCAGTCTCCAGCCGCCCCAGCTTGGTCACGTTGCCGCTGGTGTCACCGCGCGCGCCCGGCTCCGTGTAGGTCACTTCCAGCTCCACCTTGTCCGGCAGTTGCAGCCCAATCGGATTGCCATTGAACTTGTCCAGCTTCACCAGCGCGCCCTCCACCAGAAACTCCAGCGCATCGCCGATCATCTCTTCCCGCAGCGTCAGCGTCTCAAACGACTCCTGATCCAGAAAGTACGACCCATCGCCGTCGCTATAGAGGTACGAAGCCTCCACCGTCTCCAGGTCAGGCTCCTTGAACCGGTCGCCAGCCTTGAACGTCTTGTCGAACACCGCCCGCGTCAGCAGGTTGCGCATCTTCAGCCGCACCAGCGTCTGCCCGCCCCGCGCCGTCGGCGTAGAAACCTCCGCCTCCAGGCAGTAGTACGGCGTGTTCTCAAACTCAAAATACATCTTGCGCTTCACAGTAATCGCTTCAAGCAATGCAGCCATGGATTCCTCAATCAACGAAATAGCGAGCCGAGCTTTCCAATGTAGACCAGAACCGGCTCTTGTCAATTATAGGAGGCCCATAGGCACCCAGCAGGAACCTCATTCAACGAAGAGGGCGTTCGCACCATCTCCGAGTAGGCGACGACACGGCTGGAACCCTTACGACCTGGCGCGTTGGGCTGGAAACGTGACTCGGCCTGTTGGCAACAGTTGAAGCAAGGGTCACTTAGCGGACAGGCGACTATTCGGCCAGGTGACGAGAAGCCTCAACTAAGCCGCCTCCCGCCACCCTTGGCTGTATCTCGCGTATGACGAATCGTCAACCACTTCAACTTCTTATTCCGCCTGCGCTAGCCCCGCAACAACCTCGGCAACTTTATCGAGTATCTGGTTCCAGCCCTCGAGTTGACCGCTGTTCTTTGCGCTTTCCATAGGTTCATTTCCAGTGTGGGTGAGTTTCGTCTGGCCGTTTCCGAGATCCTCAAAGATGGTCACGTCGTACGCACCGTCGATGGCCTCATGTTCTATTCCTAATTGCGCAGGCTCAATCTTGTTTCCCTCCGAGTCCGAAAAATACATGTCGGAGACGATCTTCTCGTGCAGAACAATCTCGTGGTATTCAACCGCATTCCAGAACTCCTGCCCATCCGGCGTCTTCATGCAAAAGAGAGATTTTCCTCCAACGCGAAAATCCATCTGACAAACCGGCGCAGTAAAGCCCTTCGGTCCCCACCACTGCATCACGTACTTCGGGTCTGTCCACGCCTTCCAAACCAACTCGCGTGGGGCATCAAAAATTCTTGTAACGACCATCCGTTCAACTTCGCTAACCGTGTTTTCTGTCATCTCTGACCTCCTCTTTTTTCATTTGATTTACCACCACATCCAGCTTGTCGAAACTCTCTTCCCAGAATCGGCGATAGCTAATCGCCCAGTCGCTGACTGTCTTTATCGCCTCTGGCCTAAGCGTGCACACACTCTCTCGTCCACGCTTCGTCTTGATCACAATCCGCGCCCGCACCAGGTAGGCGATATGTTTTGAAATCATCTGCTGCGAGAGTGCAAACGGTTCCGTCAATCCATGCACAGAGGCAGGCCCACATGAGAGTCGTTCGACCATCGCCCTACGGGTGGGATCAGACAAAGCAGCAAATGTTGTACCCAACCTATCCACAACCCTATGGTAGTGGATTTTCTATCGGTGTCAAGTATGAATTTTGCGATCCCCGATTGCTGATCCCTGATTGTTGATGCGCGATCTCTGAACCCTGACATGTGCGCTAATTTATATTTCCCCATGAGCCGCGGATCGCAGCTGGGTGCATGGTTTTAAAATAGGCTTCCTCAAGCAATTACTCATTAGCCCGACGATTACAGTGCGCACCACAATCTGCGCAGGAGCGCGAGCCGTCACGGTTGAGGCGCTGGCATCGGGGGCCGGAGGAATGCGGATCGCCTGTTCTCGATGTACCACCGGCTTGTTGGGCAAGTGATCGTTGCCAGTTGACCGGCTACGACAATCGCGACACGTGGTAAATCGCCTAAGCGCAAATCGAGATTTGGTGAGAGGAATTCCGGGCTCGGTCGAGTTACCGGCGATTCGCAAACTGGCCCACCAACTCGCCCTTCCACTTGCCACATCGCCCCTCCGCTGGCGATACTCCCAACAGTCCCATTTTTGGGCTTCATCCTTCTCTGAAGCGAGAACCGCCTTGGCCCGCGATCTTTATTCGGCACGTCTTGAAAAGAAAGTCTGCATCTCCCAGGTCGCCCAGTGCTACCACTTCGAGTTCGCCCTCGAAGGCATGGAGAGTTTCCCCTTTGCGTCCGGCCAGTTCATCTCCGCCGTCGCTGAGGACCCCAACGGCAAGCAGCAGACGCGCGCCTACTCCATCGCCTCTGCAGCCCGCGAGAATCGTTTCGACCTCTGCATCAACCGCGTCGAAAACGGCTTCTTCTCCAACTACCTTTGCGACCTTTCCGTCGGCGATACCATCCAGGTCCACGGCCCACATGGCCACTTCATCCTCCAGGAGCCGGTCACCGACTCCATCCTTCTGGCCACCGGCACCGGCATCGCTCCCATGCGCGGCTTTACGCAGTGGCTCTTTCCTGAGGCAGGTCCTGACCGCAGCCAGGGCAAAGACATCTGGCTCATCTACGGCACCCGCCACGAAACCGATGTTTATTACCAGGAAGAGTTTGAAGCCCTGGCCCGGCGCAAGCCCAACTTCCATTACCTGCCCACGCTCTCCCGCGCGCAGTCGGAATGGACCGGCCTGCGCGGTTACGTGCAGGAGCACGCCTCCAAAATCGTCGAAGAGCGTGCCCAGCGTCTCGGCCTCCCGCTGCCCCAGCCCGCAGTCGACCCCGCGATTCCCAAGGCCGACCTCAGCTTTGACATTTACTGCTACATCTGCGGTCTCAACTTCATGGTCTCCGCCGCCCGCGAGCGCCTCGCCGGCTACGGCTGGCACCGCAAGCAGATCGTCTTCGAGCGCTACGACTGAGGGAGCCAGCAATCAACTCCGGGTGCCCCATCCTTTTCACAGCCTCATTGTGAAAAGGGTGGGACGCTCAAAAATCCTCCGGCCGATGAATGGCGGGCTGATGAAGGGTAGCGATTTCAATTTTCGCGATGGGAGCCTTCGCCGTTCTGGCGTGGATCAAGCTCAACGAGCAGAGAAATGCGTCTATAAATTAAACAATTCCCGCAGCCGTCGCGTCTGTGCCCGGCTTACCGGAATCTCCGTCTGCTTCTTATCGTTCATGCGCAGTTGGTAGCTGGACTTGAACCACGGCACTACTTCGCGAATGTGGTTGATGTTCACCACAAACCCGCGATGCGCCCGCCAGAACAGCGCCGGGTCGAGCAGTTCCAGCAGCTCTTCCAGCGTGCGGCATTTTGAGTGCCCTTCAAGGGTCTGCGTGACCACTCGAATTACGCCTTCATCAATGGCCGCATAGCAGATATTCGCCTGATCAACGAGCAGCAGCCGGCTCTGCGCCTGGACAATGAGCTTGGCCGGTTGCGGCGACCGCGACGCGCCCTGCGGCCGATTCAGCAGTCGCAATAGCGCGTCGAGCTGCGACTCGATCGGAGCGTCGGCTGCCCCCGGACGGGCTCCAGCTCCATTCGCCGCGTCCGCGGGAATGCGGCTGCGCACCCGGTCCACCGCCTGCTGCACGCGGGTAAGGTCGAAGGGCTTGAGCAGATAATCGACGGCGTTCACGTCAAAGGCACGCACCGCATACTGGTCATACGCTGTAGCAAACACAATCTGCGGCAGGGGTTCGGCATCCTGGCCGCCATTGGTCCTTTTCAAATTGCGGTCCATGAGTTTTTGAATCACGGCAAAGCCGTCCAGCCCCGGCATCTGCACATCCAGAAAGACGAGGTCCGGCCGGTGCTCCTCGATCAGGTCCACAGCCTCAATGCCATTGGTTCCTTGCGCAACCACATCCACGCCGCCCACCGAATCGAGCAGGTAGCTGAGCTCGTCGCGGGCCAGTTGTTCGTCGTCGATGATGAGAGCGGAAATAGTCATGCTGATCGCCGTGTCGAAACATCGATTGTAGGAAGGGAACCGTCGAAGGTCAATTCCGCGCGAGTCCAAAGCCAATTAAGCTCATGCGAGCGGATAGCGAGCGTCTGCCCCACCGCAGGTGGTTATTCGCCCAGCACCCGTAGTCGCGCCGGCATGTGGTCCGCTGCCAGTTCATGGCCGCACTGCGTGCAGAACTGGTCCGTGGCGCGCACCGTGCGGAAGCAGTTGCCGCAACTGGCCGTGAGCCGGTAATCGCATTGCGGACAGAAGTGGAAGTCGCTCTGCACATGCGTGGAGCAGGCGGGGCAGCGTGAAACCACCGGCGCGCGCAGCAGGAAGTAGAGCACCGCGCCAATGCCGCCCGGCATCACAAAGCAAATCACGATCCAGAACCGCGAGCTCATGGCCCGCCGCGGCGCGTCCTTGCTCACATAGCCCACCATCAGGAAATAGAGCGCCGCCAGCAAGCCCCAGGAAAGGTTGAAGTAGGTGCGCAGGGCCAGCGGCATGGGATGCTTGCCGTCGGGCAGCACCAGCCAGAAGTAATACTCCACCAGCAAAAAAGCCGCGCCCGCCGCCACGATCGACCAGATCGGAATCAGCCGTTCATCTTCGTTGACGGCAATGGACTGTGGTTCACGCATAAGCAATCCCTGTCTCAAAGGGTCTTTCAAAACCCGGAATGTCTCCCGCCACTATTGACCGGCTCATCAATTCACAGTGCGAGCCGGCCCGGTTGCCGGGCGGCCTCGTCTTTAAGGAACACGCCGCCCGTCCCTGAGCCGGCAAGAGTATGTAAATTGCGGAATAGCCTTAAGCACAGCTTAACCCCACATTGGGATGGACGTGAAAGGGATTCGCTAAGTTGCGCAAAGAATCGGCATTGTTGGCCAGTTTTCCCAGATCAGGCCAGTTCAAGGCCGGTTGCGTACCCATCCGGCCAGCAGCGCCGAGGCCACCAGTGCCGGGCACAGAATGCACACCCAGAGAGCAAACTGGCTGGTCAGGTCGCACAGGTGTTCGCTTGCAATCAGGCTGTCCACGGCCCACCAGATCAGCGGACCCAGGCACAGGCCGACCAACAGAATGGACGCCAGCGCCACCGAGCGAATCCGCTTCCGTCCCGCCTTCTGATCCTGCATCACTCCCAAAGAGGCATTCACAACGCGGCAGGTACGGTAGGCCATGGAGCGATCCTGCCCGGCCTGGTTCCCGGCCAGGGCAGAAAGCAAATCGCGATCGGCACCCACGCCGGCTCGCGCGTTTCCAGTCGCGCCGCCAGCACGATCGTCCGCTCCGCCGCGGGTGGTCACACAGCCTCCTGGCGGCGCAGTTGACTGCGCTCCACCTTGGGCTTAATCGCTGCCAATCCTCTGTAAAGCCTTGATTTCACAGTGGAAAGTGGCGCGCGCGTGACTTTGGAGATCTCCTCCAGTGACAATTCCTCGTGGAAGCGCAACACCAGCACTTCGCGATGCAGCGTGTCCAGCTCGAGCAGCGCCGCCGCAATCCGTTGCCGGTCTTCCAGATTTGCAAAGAGGTCGAACGGAGTGGGCTCATCATCGGCCACTTCAAAGCTCATCGGCCGGTCGTCGTCGCCGCCCACGTCAAACAGCTCATCCAGGCTGGCCATGGTCCGCTTGCGCCGCTGGTCGATCACCAGATTGCGTGCAATGGTAAACAGCCACGTATCGAACCGCGCCTGGCCGTTGAACTGTGCGCCGCGCACCAGCACCCGCATCCACACCTCTTGAAAAAGGTCCTCGGCCATCTCGCGATTGCTGGTCAAATACAGCAGATAGCGCAACAGCCGGTGCTGATAGCGCACAATCAGCTCGTCCAGCAGCCCGGCGTCCTGGCGCTTGAGCCCCTGGGCAACAGCCAAGCTCTCCTGCCGCACCTGCTCATCGGCTGCGGTTGCTGAACCCAGGGCGAACGAAGGGCGTAGAGATGTAGCGGAACTCATCTTAATTATTTAGACGGCGGACAGGTCTCCCAGGTCGCTGAAAAGTCCATTTAGTTTCAAATGCTTCTCCTAGACCGTATCGTTTGCCTAACCGGAAGGCGGAATAGTGGTAGGTCAGGGCTTCAGCCCTGACAATTTGGGCCGCTTAGAACCCCGGCCTTCAGGCCATGAGGTACGTTTCTTGCTCCAAAAGCTAAACCTCAAGGTCGGTAGCCCAACCCAATTCCCTCCAGACCTTCTCCCAGTTCCAGATTCCGTTCGCGACCTCAGCCGGCAGCGGAAACCCCAGCTGATGCGCCAGCATGCATACCTGCCCGCGATGGTGCGCTTCATGCATCACCATGTAGCACAGCATCTCCGGCCCCACAGGCCACGGCTGAGCCCACCCATCTCTCAGGAAGCTTCGGATGCGCCCGCTCCCGCCGTCCAGCGCCTCCGCCAACATCTCCCCGCATCGCACCGCGCTCTCGGCCAACGCCTCCCGCGCCTGCTCCTGTGTGCAATGCGCGCGGTTCAGCTGCGCCGGAACCTTCAAGTGCGGAGCCGTCAGCCTCACCCACTTCGTCCGCACATTATGCACATGGGTGAAGATCGCCGCAATCGTGCGCGTATGCCTCTGCTTTTTTGTTCCAGCAGCCGCAGGCAAAGTGGCCTTCCATGCCGCCGGATCAATATGCTCAATCAAAACCTGATTGATCCGATCGTTTGCCGCAAAAATCTTCGCTGCGGCCCGGCCCGGATCGGGAGACGGATCGGGAGCCGGGCAAGGAGAACGATCAGCTGCGACGGATTGTCGTCCCTTGGTCACCGATCCTGCTCCACTCCCAGCCTCGCCGAATCAGCCGGCCTCTTCGCTTTCCGCGCCATCCCCACCGCATCTTCAATTGCCTTCGCGGCGCGTCGTTCCCGGGCTTCTGCGGTCTGCAAATGAAAGATTCCCAGCAGATGGTTGCGTCTCCGCGCCTGGGTCATCGCCTCCCATCCGGTGCGCGCCTCGGGCTGGCGCTGGAAGGCCGCCTTCAATATCGGCGGTGGGTCAATCTCGCCTTCCAGCGTAAGCAGCAGCCACTCGGCCATCTGCGCCGCCCGCTTCTGGCGCGAAGCCTCACTCTTTGGCTCCATCACCCATTGGCCAATTTCCTTGCGCCGCGCAAACCCCAGCGCATCGAACCAGCGCCGCAAGCGCTTGTCGCCCTTCAGAGCTTGGGCCAGCTCCGGTGGCACAACGGCCAGCCGCTCCTCCTGATCCGGCTCCAGCCGAATCCGCACCTTCGCGCCCACCCGCGCCCCGGCTCCTGCCTGCATCTTTTTATTCACCAGCAGCACGCGCCCTTCGCCGCGCGGGTCGGGCATCAGCGCCGTGCGAAAGGCAAACCCCTCAATCTCCCCGCGCACGCGAAAACCTCTGCGCACCGGCCACGCCTTCGCCGCGTCAAATGGAATCCGCGCAATCACCCAGCGCAGGCGCGTCCCATCCAGCTCCAGCAGCGCGGAAAACGATTTGGCTTGAGAAGTAGTCATTGCAGAAGTCATCCGTCATCCAGACAGCCCCAGTATGCAGCCCTCGTCGCGCTTCAACAAGAGGCAGCCCTCTCAACTCCGCCGCCAGCGCCCATCTTCTACACTATTCTCATGGAAGTTTTGTACGGAGTACACCCCGTTGAAGAGGCTCTCAAAGCCGGCCGCCGCCGGATTGACCAGGTCCTTGTAGCCCGCGAGCGTCTGGAGCAGGGCGATAATCAGCGCATGGAGCGCATCATGGACCTTTGCCGCCAGGCCGGTGTCCGTGTCCGCCAGGAATCCCGCGAGCAGTTAACGCTGCTGGCCAAAACCCCTGCCCATCAAGGCGTCGTAGCCCTGGTCCGTGCCCAGGAGTTTCTGTCCATCGAAGATCTATTCGCGCCGGCTCAGTCTCCGGCAATCCCCGCCGCCCGTCGTCTGCTCCTGGCTCTCGACGGCGTTGAAGACCCGCAAAACCTGGGCGCTCTGCTCCGCGTGGCCGACGGCGCCGGCGTAGACGGCGTCGTTTTGACCGAGCGGCGCTCCGCGCCTTTAAGCCCCATCGCCGTTAAGGCCAGCGCGGGCGCCTCTGAGCACCTCCGCATCGCCCGCGTCGTCAATCTGGTCCGCGCCCTTGAAGAGCTCAAGCGCCAGAATCTATGGATCATCGGTCTGGATGCGGGTCCGGACGAGCGCGGCCAGACCGACTACGACCGGTTCGACTTCACTGGCGACTGCGTGATTGTGCTGGGCCGCGAAGGCGCCGGCCTGCACGACCTGGTCCGCCGCACCTGCGACCATCTTCTGCGCATTCCCATGGCCGGCGGCGTCAGCTCGCTCAACGTCTCCGCAGCCGGAGCCGTGGTGCTTTACGAAGCCTTCCGCCAGCGCCGCAACGCCGCGGGCAAGACTCCCAATGCTTTCCTCAGCCCCAACACTGCGTCAAAACCACGCAAACAGAAAGGCTTGGGTTCATGAAGTTTTTACTCGCCGGCATGGCCGTTTTCGCAGCCGCCGGCATGGCAGCCGCGTCTGCCGCCGCGCAAACCACCACCACCACCACCCCATCCCCAGCTCAGACCTCAGTCCCAGCCGCCCAGCCCAGTGGCAAAGTCATTCTTTCCCGCTCTACCGACGAAAACGGAGAAACCACAACTCAAGCCGGTCCCGCCGCCGCGCCGCCGCCCGTAAAAATGGAGGACGCCCCCACCGCCGAGGACGCCGAGCGCCAGGCCGTCACCTTCACCAGTTATGACATGGACGTGCATCTGCGCCCCGCCGATTGCCACATCGCCGTCCGCGCCCTCATCACCGTCCGCAACAGCGGCACCGCGCCCCTGGCCCACATCCCGCTCCAAATCTCCTCCGCGCTCAATTGGGAGCGCATCCGCATCGCCCCCCCCGGAGGCCAACCCAAAGACGTCACTTTCCCCGTCGCCACGCTCAACTCTGATGCCGACCACACCGGCCAGCTCCACGAGGCAGCCATCCCCCTCGCCCAGCCGCTCGCCCCCGGCGCCACTCTCCAACTGGACGTAACCTACTCCGGCGCCATTACGCTCAACGCCCAGCGTCTGCTGGCCATTGGAACCCCCGACGATCTCGCCCTCCATTCCGACTGGGACCAGGTCGGCGTCGATTTCACCGGCCTGCGTGGCTTCGGCAACGTGGTCTGGTACCCGGTTTCAAGCGTCCCCGTCATTCTCGGCGATGGCGCGCGCCTCTTCGACGAAATCGGCGAACACAAGCTGCGCCTCGCCGGGGCCCATTTCCATCTGCACCTCACCGTCGAATTCCCCCACAGCGAAGCGCCAACCGTCGCGCTCATCGACGGTCAGCCCGCCCCGCTCGCCGTCACCGACTCCGGCGGCACAGACGGAGAAGTCTCCGGCGTGGCCACCGCCGACAACGGCGGCCAAACCCTCGGCTTTGAAGCGCCCAGCCTGTTCGTAGCCATCCGCACCCCGCGCAAAGCCGCCAACACCACGCTCTGGGTCCTCCCCGACGACGATGTAGCCGCCCAGTCCTGGGCCGACGCGGCAACTGCCGTCACCCCGTTCCTTCAAGGCTGGCTGGGCCAGCGTCCGCGTTCCTCGCTCACCCTGCTCGACCTGCCCGACGCCTCAGACGCCCCTTATGAAACCGGCTCCCTGCTCGCCACAGCCATCCGCACCGCCAGTCCAGACCAGCTCAATGGCGTCCTGGTCCACGCCCTCACCCACGCCTGGATGAATTCGCCCCGCGCCTGGCTCAGCGAGGGCGTAGCCAACTTCATGGGCACCCTCTGGGCAGAAAAGCAGCACGGCCGCGACCAGGCTCTCGGCATGATCGAGGGCGCGCGCCCGGCCCTGGCTCTGGCTGAGCCTGCCAGCCCCGGCGAAAGCGCAGGCCAGCCGCTGGCTCAAGCCATCTCTCCCGTCTACTACAGAACCAAAGCAGCTTATGTGTTCTGGATGCTCCGCGACCTGGCCGGCGACGCAGCTCTTTCCGCAGCCCTGCGCGCCTACAACCCAGCCGCCGACGCAAGTCTGGGCCACGGCAAAGATACGGGCACAAGTTCGTTCGAGAAGCTGCTCAAACAAGCCGGAAACGTCCAGGCTGCCAACATCCAGGCTGCAAACGCCCAGGCCGGACCGGGCCGCGATCTCTCCTGGTTCTTTGCCGACTGGGTCAACGCCGACAAGGGCCTGCCTGACCTGGCCATCGCCAGTGTCTTCCCCACGCCGGAAGCAAGCGGAAACTGGCTCACCACCGTCAACATTGTCAACAACGGCTATGCGTCTGCTGTGGTCCCCGTAACCGTCCGCTCCAACTCAAACACCCTCACCCAGCGAGTCCTCGTTCCCGCCCGCGGCAAAGCCGCCCCGCGTCTGTTAACCCCAGGCAAGCCCACCGAGGTCCAAGTCAACGACGGCGCCGTCCCCGAAACCCAAGCCAGCGTCCACATCACCAAACTCGACCAGTCCCAACAAGACCAGCCCGCAACCGATTCCTCTTCTTCGCAACCTCCCACACAGCCCTAGCCGTCGTCTAAGCCAATCAAGACCATGCGTGCCCACCCTCGCGATCCGCCGCGGCCGGGTGCCCCATCCTTGGCACGTCCTTGTTCTTGTGCCAAGGGTGGGAAAGCACGAACCCAAATCGTCGCAATTTTGGGTAGTGGCTCAGTTTGAAATCCGCTTCGCATAAGAGCCGCGCTTTGCTGCGATCTGCTCTGGCACCAAGCTAACCAACTCGCCGATTGTCCAAGGCCGCGTTGCAAGTCCAACTTCCATCGCAGGAGTCACGCGCAACGTCTGATAGATGCGGACGAAGTTGCAATACATGAAGTGAAGCGCCACGGCATAGCCGTGATTGTCCAGCTTCTTGCTGAACGCATTAGTAAGCCGTGTGAACCGGCGAATATGCATCCGCATCGTGAGATTCTGGCGTTCCACATACGAAGTACTAATGTGCTTGGGGTCTTGGTTGCCCATCACAACCTTGCTTTCACAGCCGATGCACTTGGCAGGTGAGTACCGCTTCTCAGTCTCTTCCGATGCCCCGTAAAGC
Source organism: Occallatibacter sp. (assembly GCA_036489415.1). Classification (GTDB taxonomy): domain Bacteria; phylum Acidobacteriota; class Terriglobia; order Terriglobales; family Acidobacteriaceae; genus Telmatobacter. Next base: position 17,488 of record DASXFS010000062.1, read on the forward strand.
TTCTGGAGGGTGGCGAAGTCCACGTCCATGCCAAACGCACCTTCAACCGCTTCCAGATATGCCTTGTGGCCATCCGTAGTGACTTGTACGCGCCCTTGGATGTGGCTGGCGCAATCTTCCATGAAGTCATTCGCCCAGACAGCGCCGCGTCCGCCTACAAGATAGCTCACAATCAGCTTAGTGTCCGCGTCCAAACCCACCCAGGTCCAAACATCACCCCAACCGATTTCCTTCTTCTCTGGCGACGTGTTCTTTTGCTTGGCTCCCACATACGCCCAAATCTCATCGCACTGGAGGCGGCGAACCCGGACGTTGCGAACGTGTGTGTCGTGGTACTGCATACACGCTTCTCCAAGATCGACCAGCAATTTGGTGATCGTATTCCGCGCAATTCCGGTCATACGCGACACCGAGCGGAGGCTGTTTCCTTCCACAAGGGCCGATACGATCCGAATGCGCTCGTCTTGGCTTAGCGAATTTATATTGATCATTATGCTTGAGTATTAGAATTAAGTCAAGCATAATGATCAAACTCATGCAACTTTTGGTTCACCTTGCCTGAGAATGGGACGTGTTGTTCACAAACGGTGCTATTTTTACTAGAGAGTCTGCCGATAGATATGTCATTCTTGGTACTCTCTTTGCATATTCTATCTTGCAGAATTCTGCGAGATAGAATATGCTGCGCAATTGCGCACGACTTTAAGGCAGCCTGGACGCCACTAGAAGCGTCTAATAAACGAGGGATAGTGGATGGATCTGAATGTGCGAGCCTTCCGTACTGTGCAAGCTGCACTTCAAGAACCCATTCTGCCCGATAAGCGCAAGGTGGCCTCAAGCAAAGGTGGCCAGCGCGGCGGTCCATCACGGGCCAAGGCCATCAGCGCTGAACTCCGTACAGAGATCGCCAAGAAGGCGAGCAGGGCAAGATGGGATCGAAGGCGAAGTGTTCCGGCAACTGCGACTTCTACTGTTGAACTCAAGACTGGGCGAAATTCATGAATAGCGAACTCACATTGGAACAAGGTCAGCTTTGCATCTCAGACCAGCCAGAGGGACTATTGTCTTTCCTGGTGTCCCGCTCCAAAAGCGCATCACGTTCGCTGACACCATCGGCATCAGAAGTGCTCCGGGGATGCGCAGATGCGGTCAATCAAATCTTGCGGACAGCCATAGAGACGCGGAGTAGGGCAGAGTTTGACCGGATATTCAATGAAGAATTCCCGAAGTATGCTGCATTGACGCTGGCAATATCGCACTTCGCGACCGCCGTCATTCAGAAGCCATTGAGAGAGCAATTGGTCCGGGAATCAATTTGCGAGATGGAAGCAGATTTCCGCGATAAGGGTCTTCAGGCTTTTGGCTCGGCGGTGCGTGACCAAGCTATGTTTACGGTGTGGACGCTGCGCAAAATCAATGAACTGACGACGCAGATTAACGCCACACCGGTGGCTAGTGGGCGCAAAGCTGAAGATCGAGAGTTTTGCAGCAACTTCAATCTCAATGCTCTCCGTGCCTATTTCAACCTTGATTGCCTCGGTATGGCGCTGGACGACCAACGCGCTATCTATCCGGAAGTGCAGGAGGAGTTGGTAGATGGACTTCGGGCTATGGTGAATGCCTATACCTGGGCCCGGCGAGGCCTTGAGATCAGGATTCCAACACAAGAATTACTACCGGAAATCTCACCCATAGATGACGAAGATGCGGCTTTAATGGACTTGTCTTTCTCTGAGGCGTCTGAATGGCTTGAAAAAGAGAGAGGCATGGATGCCGTTAAGTGAAACTGATCCAATTGACCAAGGCGAGATTTTTTGGATAACGATTCCTGATCGCGGGGGCAGAGAACAGCACGGGAGACGCCCATGCATTGTGATGTCCCGCACTCGACTAAATGTCGGCAATCCGATTGTTGTAGTGCCGATGACCACCGAGACGCGACGCGCAAACGCGCACAATATCGCGATTCCCGCAAGTGAAATTGTCAAAGACGTAGCGAGCGGTTCGACTGTCCTTGATAGCGTGGCCCTCTGCGGTCAGGTATTTATGGTCGATAAGCGAAAACTGGAAGCCAAGCTAGGGAAACTTTCCTACAATGCGGTTCTAGCGGTACAGCTAGGCCTCTCGTATATTTTCGACATCCGTTAGCCCCACGACATTTCAAACTAAGCCACTACCCAATTTTGCGGTCAGCCATTCAAAACGATCTGTCATCCTGAGCGAAGATTGGCGCGCACTCTGCGCCAATCGCAGTCGAAGGATCTACGGTTGTACTTCGGCACTTTATGCAATGAATTGGAGGCACAAGCGCTCCACTGCAGATGGCTTTGCAGATTATTACCCTCCAAAGGCGCACACTCAAAGAGTGAAGATCAGAGAGCGGCCATCCAACCCGCCGCGCCCGTCACCCTGGAGGACCCTCACCCACCACCCCTCCCCGCTTTTGCCGCAACCAGCAGAAAGGAAGATGGTTAGGTTAATAAAAGTCGTTTCCACCCATCCAAAACAAAGGACTTACGTTTTTGAGAGCCGCAGAATGCCGTTTGTAACCCCTTTATTTAATCTTTCTTCGCTGTATTCCTCGCCCGCACCTTGAACCAGATAGGCGTCCCCTTGAACCCGAACGCCTCGCGGATCTGGTTCTCCAGGAAGCGTTCAAAGCTGAAGTGCAGCTTGATGTCGCGGTCGGTAAAGAGGATGAAGGTCGGCGGTGCGACGGCTGCCTGCGTCATATAAAAGATGCGGATGCGCTTGGACATCGGAACAGTAGCGCGTTGAAAGTCCACGCGGTCGAGGAAGCGGTTCATCTGGCCGGTGGAGACGCGCTTGCGGCGCTCAAGTGCGACGGCTTTGGTTTCGTTGAGCAGCCGGGCCATGACTTTGCGGCCTCCTTCTTTGCTGGCGTGGCCGGTGGCTTCAAGGGCTGAAAGGAAAATGACCGGAGCGTAGTTGAGATATTTGAGGGTGCGGCGAAGCTGCTCCTCGAAGATTTCGCGGTCGGCCGGAGGCTTGCCGTCTGTGCGGCCCGTTGTCACCGCGTCCCACTTATTGACCACGATGATAACGGAGCGGCCGGACTCGTGAGCGTATCCGCCAATGGTGGCGTCGGCACCGGTGACGCCTTCTGTCGCGTCGATAATCAGCAGGGCAACGTCTGCGGCTTCCAGATGACGGCGAGCCATGATGACCGAGAGCTTCTCAGCCATTTCATGGGTCTTGCCCTTGCGGCGGATTCCGGCCGTGTCAATAAAGCGGAACTGCGTGCCCTCGAATTCGACCACTTCATCCACGGCGTCGCGAGTTGTTCCGGCGATGGGCGAAACAATGGCTCGCGAGGTACCGGTAAGCGCGTTCAGCAGCGTCGACTTGCCGACATTGGGGCGGCCGATGATGGCCACGGATGTTTCGTGCTGCTCGAACTCGCCGTGGGAGCGGTGCAGGGGATGGGCGTCAGGATCGTCAGGGTCGAGTAGCTCTTTTTCGGGTATGGCTGGCTCCGGCAGCGCAGGACCGCCCTCGAAGATTTCGTCCTCCTCGGCCTGATCGTCCTCGGCTTCCAGGCCAGCCAGGGTTTCGTCTTCTGGCAGCACAGCTTCCGGCGGCGCGGGCATGGCGTCGGAGATGGCGTCCAGCAGTTCGCCGATGCCCAGGCCGTGCTCTGAGCTGATGGGGTAAACGTTACGTAAACCAAGGCGGCGAAAGTTTTCTGCTTCGGCAGCCATGGCTTCGCCTTCGACTTTATTGACGGCCAGAAAAACAGGTTTGCCGCCGCGGATAAGCAGCTTCACCAGATCGTAATCTGGACTGGCGAGTTCGGTTCGGGCATCGACCACCAGCACCAGAGCGTCGGCTTCTTTGAGAGCCACTTTGGCTTGCGTGTAAATCTCCATCGGAATCAACTCGGGGTCGTCCGGCACAATGCCGCCCGTATCAACCAGACGAAACTGGCGGCCGAGCCACTCGTACTCACCATAAATGCGGTCGCGGGTAATGCCGGGTTCATCCCCAACAATCGAGCGGCGGCTCTTGGTCAGCCGGTTGAACAGCGTGGATTTGCCCACATTGGGGCGGCCGACAATGGCCACCAGGGGCAGCGCGCCGGTGCTCGACTTGGTGGGGCTTCCTGATTTGCGATATTTCGCCAAAACTTGTCTCCAATCGCGGCTCGCCGTAAGGGCGGAGCGGCGTTAATCCACTTCAAGCGCGTCATCCCACAGACGCTGCATTCCGTAGAGGTCACGGACCAATTCGCGAAAGATTTCTTGTTCGCGTCCAGCTCGCCGGTGTCGGTTTTTTGATGACCAGTCCCTGAGCGGCCGCGACGGAAACCAAAAACTCTGGTGCGCGGTCGTCGAGCAGGTAGAGAAGAGTTGGGGCAGCAGTTTGGGCCGGCTGACGCGCCTGAAAACCGCATGCTTATTCAGTATAGCTCCCATTGTGTCAGCTCATGCCTTCCGTCGCCGGGCCCGCTGCAAAGCCGTTGGCGCGATAGCCGCGCAGAGTGAGCCAGTGCCTTATCGATGTCCACTTCAATTGGGGCATCGAATTTCAGGCATCAACTTTCAGGTAGAGCCGATAGTGCTCGTCTTGAATGGCGGTGAAGGGGCGCAGCGTCACATTGCCTGCGGCGGTTTCGGCTTGCCAGTCAGTTGAGCCGGAAGCAACCTGTGTGGCAGTCAGAAGTTCCTGCCTGCTGATCTTCGATGGAATTGCGCCGATTGTGAACAGCGCCAGTGGTCCATGCACCGGAGCCATCAGGTCTGGATGCTGAGGGTCTACGGCTTCAAGCACGGTGGGCATGTCAAACTCGACCTCGATGCGGTCGCCGTTCTTCCACGTGCGGTTGAGAGTGGCAAATCGGCCGGGAGTGGGACTTGCTTCCATGCGCTTGCCGTTGATCTCAATTCTCGTTTTGGGTCCGGCCCATGCGGGGGTGCGCAGATAAATGGGAAACGCACGGTCTCTATCCGTGGAGAGAGTTATCTGAGTTGTTGGATGATGGGGATAACTCGTCCGTTGAGTTAGTGTGACGCGCGCGCCGTCCTGCGCCCATGTTACACGCGACGGAACAAAAAGGTTGACGTAGATTCCGTTGTCATCGTTGAAGTAGGCGCTGATGCCATAGTCGGCGGTGATCTGGGCAAAGGTTCCCGTGCAGCAGGTCCACTTTTCCATGCGATAGACCTTGGAGCCATCGTTGTTATAGTCGGAGTAATAGAAGCCGTAGCCGTCTTTGCGGATAGGCTTCGCTCCCAGAATGGTGTTGTAGAGAACCTTCTCCATGCTATCGCCATAGCGGCTGTCGCGCGTAACACGCAGAAGGTAGCGAGTGATCTTAAAGTGAGCGTAAGCGCCGCAGGGAGTTTCAAAACTGGAGTGGGTCTTGGTGAGGCTATCGCCGATTCCGCCGCCGCCCGGCTCGTAAAACTGTTCGTCTGGACCCCAACCGCCGGTGGCGAAGCTTTGCGTGGTGCGCAGAAAATCGAAGCCATTTCTTGCGGCGCGCAGATGTTTCCTGCTGCCTAAGACAAGATAGGCCTGCAGGGCGCTGCTCATGGCATTCACGTGGCTGTAGGCGTGTTTGTGCGGCAGCACGTTTTGTCCCGCGGCTAAGGGGTTGAAGTACCAGTCGTCGGCGAGGAAGCGAACACCAAGCTCGCGGTAACGGCTGCCCGCGCCACGCTCGTAAGCAAGGAAGAAGTTCTCCGGCAGCGTGTAGAACTCGTCCCAGCAAAAGGAGTCATCAACATGTGGGCGCGCGTATTGCTCATCACGGGAAAGAGCTTTGGGCGGCAGATAAGGAAGGACGGCGTCAAGAGCGGCGTCGAGCGCTTTCAGGGCATTCGGATCGCCTGCTAACTGGTGCGCGTCCAGCAGGCCGATCGAGACCTTGTCATAAGTGTAGGCAGGGAACCGATTGCCTTCATTAAACCGCTTCGAAATGGCCGGCGCATAGCCGCGTACCAAACGTTGCACTTTTTCCTGCGTGGGCCTGGAGCCGGTGGCGGCATAGTCGCGCGCCAGGCCGGAGAGATACTGGCCGAAGCTATGGCAGGGAGCGAAGCCGTGACTGTCCGGTAGGTGAATGCCGTCAACCCAGTCGTACCATCCTCCCATGTCTTCACCAGGCGCGGGCAGTCCGGCGCGCTGGCGAAAGGGTTTGAGCAGGCTGTCTTCATTCAGGTCGAGGTAGAAGGCGTGATTGGTTTGAAACTGCTGGCGCAGTGGACCTTCAAGCAACTCAACGTCGCCGTAACCAAACTGGTTGAGTGCAGCCCCAATCTGCAGATCGCTTTCGTGCGCGCCAAATGCGTTGCTAGATCCGGCAAGGGAAGCGGCGGCAACGGCTGAGGCGGTTTTCAAGAAGGTTCTGCGCGATTGGGTCATTGGGTTTTAACGATCTGGTTCATGAAACGGTTAGCTACCTGAGATTAGACGCGCGCAGAACTACGCTCGCTCTGAGCGAACTAATTCAAACACAGAATGTGCAAATTGGAAAGAGGTCGGGATTTGGACCTGTGGAGTCCCACCCCTGCGCCGAAAAAGACAGCAAGGGTGGGACAGATCGCACTCACTTTACCAATAGGTGAGACTCAGATTGTTCAGGTAAGTGGTATTCGCCGCTTGCTTGGAGTCACCGTCCATCTGATAGTTCACGGTAATGCCATACCAATCGGGTGAAACTTTGAACGGAGCATAAGTCTTGTTAATGTTGGCCGTTGCTCCGTTCAGCGTAATCGACTTATATAGCAGCGTATTCCCTGATTCCCGCTGCAATTGAAGGGTAAGATGATTCCAGCCATTGACCAGCTTGCACGCAACGCCGGTAGAAGCCCACTTCTGGGTCACATTGTCCAGAACATCCCAATCCCCGTCTCCAAGAGGGCTGCATTGAGTACCCCAGAACATTCCGATTCCATCCATATACATGCTTACATCGAACTCCAGCGCCTGAGTGATGGCTTTGTTAGTGACGTAGAACTCGGTGTCATAGGTGAAGTTATGCAGGCTTGGAACCAGTGTGTGGTTGTCGTCAGGCAGTCCCTGCGTCGAGTAAGTTCCGATCACCGGGTTATACCATAGGACCACGGCGTACGGCTTCGTCCCATGGGTATTGAATTGAGTCACCTTATCGCTCGTAGAGGGAGCGCTGACTCCTTGCCACATGGTCCACGCAATTCCTGAACAAGGCGCGCAGTCTTTGTAGTCGGGCGGAAGCTGACCCCAGCCATCCCAGCCGCCGCTCTTCTCCAGGTTAGACAGCACGCGTTCGGAGCCCTTGACAGTCACTTTCACCGGTACATACGAGGACCCGCCGCAGCGGTCCCACTCCTGCACAACCGTGTTCTGCGCCCCCGTGCCAAGGCTCACCTGAGCGTTAAGGCCTGCTCCATCCTGGACCGTTATGAGCTTGTTGTTGACGTAAACGCCCATTGACCCAATGCCTTTGGAACAAGTGGCCGTTGTGGCCGTAGCTACGTAATTCGCAGGCGAACTGATTGTGCTGTTGTTTGCGGGCGACGTGACAAAGATACCCGATTTGCTACTTACCGTAACTGTCACTGGGGTATAAGTGGACCCACCGCAATAGTCCCACTCCTGAACAACCGTATTCTGCTTTCCAGAACCGAGGGAGAGTGTGGTATTCAACTTGTCACCGTCGACCGTGTAGACGAGCTTGCCATCGACGTAAACGCCCATGGACGCTACGCCCTTGGAACAAGTGGATGTTGTGGATGTTGCCGCGTACGAAACGGATGAACCGACAGTTGAGCCATTTGCCGGGCTGTTGACAGTGACGCTTGCCCACGCTGACGCGGACAGAAGAGGGAGTAGGAAAAGTATCGAAAGGGGAGTTTTCACGGGTCCTGCCTGATGTGGATTATTCTCTCGCGGTGATGAACCGCCGGCGAGTCTCAAGGCAGATCGTTCAATGAAGAATTTCAGCTCCACAAGAATTTCATTAACCGGGGAACGCTGTCAAGAAAACTTTTCGGCTATTCGCGTGGCCGGAACCATGCGAGTTCCATGGATTTGACAAGGTCAGGGGGCATCTGCGCAGGAGCGCTATTACAGGCGATTGATGAGGGAGGCTATACAGGCGGCTCCGAAGCCGTTGTCGATGTTGACGACTGAAACATTGGGTGCGCAAGTGTTCAACATGCCAAGCAATGCCGCCACCCCTCCGAACGACGCGCCGTAGCCCACGCTAGTAGGCACGGCGAGAACCGGCGCGTTGACGAGCCCGGCCACGACAGTAGGCAGAGCACCTTCCATGCCGGCGCAGACAATCAGCACGCGTGCGGACTGCAGCGAGTCTTTTTGCGCCAGCAAACGATGGATGCCGGCGACGCCGACATCGGCGATGAGCTCGACGGCGTTGCCCATTAGACGCGCCGTGACGGCCGCTTCTTCCGCCACGGGCAGATCGCTGGTGCCGGCGCAGACCACCGCGATCGTTCCTTTGCCCACGTTGCCAGGAGCGGCCGGCGATTGGGTGAGCGTGATGCATCGGGCAGTCTCGTGATATTCGGCGCGGGGCTGCCTGCCGTCCGGCTCAAGATCGTGGACCGCGCGAAACATTTCCGCGGAGGCGCGCGTGGCCAGCACATTGCCGCCATGCTGGGCCATGCGCGCAAAAATATGCGCGACCTGCGCCGGGGTTTTGCCGGAAGCGAAGATCACCTCCGGCATGCCGGTTCGGAGAGCGCGGTGATGATCGACCTTGGCGAACCCCAGGTCTTCAAAAGGCAGGTCGCGGAGACGATCCAGCGCGTCGTCGATGGCGGTGCGCCCATCGCGCACGTCCTTGAGCAGCGTTTCGATCTGGGTGCGATCCATCAGGACTCCTTTGCCGCGTCGCTGGCTGCGTAGATGCGCATGGCTTCCTGCATAACGTGCTTGAGGGCAAGCGCATGCCGCGTGGCAATGAGGCGGCAATCTTCATATTCAGGCGAGGCGTTGGCCACTTTGCCCGAAGGCCAGCGGGCGATTTTGATTTGCACGTCGCCCCATGGGGTTTCAATCTTGTGAAACTCGCGAGCCAGGGCAACCTTGTTTTCGATGCGCCAGTGCAGGCCAATAGTCGTTGTTTCGCGGAAGATGAGATCGCGGAGCGCGGGAACGAGATCGGGACGGCACAGCACCGTGAGCAGGACGCCGGTGCGGCCCTTCTTCATCTGCACGGCCACGCGATAGACATCCCATGCGCCGGCGGCAAGCAGCAGCTCGCTGACGTAGCCAAGCAACTGCGGGCTCGAGTCGTCGATGACGGTCTCAATGATGGCAATGGAATCGGATTGTGTTGATCGCTCGAACTGCTCGGATTGTTGGGCCATCGCAGGGTCTGTTTCGCCCACCAGCAGCCGCAGCAGATTAGGCTCTCCAGGCGTATCGCGGCCGCCGGCCCCATAACCGGAAGCCTTGATGCGCAGCGCTGGAAGCTGCGCGTAGCCCACATCCAGCATGCGCAATACGGCTGCGCCGGTAGGCGTTACCCGCTCCATCGGCGGGCCGGCCGCATAGACTGGTGCATCGGCAAGCAGCGCAAGCGTGGCTGGCGCGGGCACGGGAAGCGTTCCGTGCTGGCAGACGACGGTTCCGCTGCCCACGTTGAGAGGCGATGCAAGCCACCCTTCTACATTGAGCGCCTCGCATCCGGCAGCGGCGCAGACAATGTCGACGATTGTATCGACGGCGCCCACTTCATGGAAATGCACCTTTTCAATGGGAATGGAATGGATGGCGGCTTCGGCTTCACCTAATAGCTGAAAGGCGCGGATAGAGCGGGCTTTCACCGGCTCCGAGAGTGCGGCGGCGCGGATGATGGCGAGAATAGATGAGAGATGACGATGAGGCGCATGGACATGAGCAGGTGCCGGTTGTGGCTCGCGCGAGTGAGCTTCGTGTCCATGCGTGTGTTCGCCATGGGAATGCGGCTCGTGTGTATGCTCGGTTTCGGTGTGGGAGTGGCCCAACTCATGCGCGGGCTGGCCGGCAGTGAGAACATCAACTTTGGTTGCGGCGATGCCTCCGCGCATGACCTTGCGCATTTCAAGGCCTGCGCCGACATTTAATGCCGCGGCCGTTTGTTCCAGATGGGCAAAAGGAACACCGGCGTCAACCAGTGCGCCCAGCAGCATGTCGCCGCTAATGCCGGAAAAACATTCCAGATATCCAATACGCATCGACTGTGATTCTAAACTGCTGGCCCGCTAGGCTCCGCGCCGGGCAAGGATGTCGGCGGGCAGAATCGCGTTCATTGAGCCGGAGCGAAAGCCGGTCGAATCGAGTGTGACGTACTGGTAGCCGGCCTGTTTGAGAGCCGCGGTGATGGCGTCCAGCATCTCCATCGAGAGAGCGCGGGGCAACTCGGCGCGGGCAATTTCCACACGGGCCAGGTCACCGTGATGGCGGACCCGAAACTCGCGAAAGCCGAGCTGGCGCAGACTTTCTTCAGAACGCTCCACTTGCTCAAGCACTTCCCGGGTAACGGTGCGGCCGTACTCCACGCGCGAGGCAAGGCATGGTGCGGCAGGCCGGTCCCAGAGCGGATAACCTGCAGCCTTCGCCAGCGCGCGGACTTCGAGTTTAGTCAGGCCGGCTTCGGCCAGCGGAGCCAGTATCGCGTGCTGCTCGGCGGCGCGCTGACCGGGGCGAAAATCGCGGGTGTCGTCGGCGTTCATGCCGTACGCTATGGCTGAGAAGCCAAGCTTCACGCCCAGCGATTCCATCACGGCGAACAGTTCGTCCTTGCAGTGGAAGCAGCGATTGGCGTCATTGCGCTGGTATTCGGGACGTTCAAGCTCGCTGGTGGCGACGATGCGCAGGGGCATCTCGAGCGAGTTGGCGAAGGCACTGGCCTGCTCCAGGTCGCGACGCGCCAGGCTGGGCGAATCGGCCAGCACCGCGAGCATGCGGGCGCCCAGAACGCGATGCGCAGTGGCCGCAAGAAAGGCCGAATCAACTCCGCCGGAGTACGCGACCATGAGGCTGCCCAACCGCGCCAGGCGGCCTTCAAGGGCGCTCAGACGGGACGCCGTCTCCGGCTGGCCCGTGGTGGGGCGCTGCGCCAAACCGGATTCGGGCAGACTGCTTGGAGAAGTCTCCGCCATAGGGCAAATTATATGCTTTGTCGCTGCTGGAAGCGATGATGGGCGCTGTCGTTGCTTGGCTGTCAGCGGGTTGCTGCGTTGGGTGGATTGAGCAGCGGCATTTCCGAATGCGAGTGATGCAGTAGGCTACTGAGTGAAGTCGGATGTAACTCCGCGCGTCCTCGCGCGTCCGTCGACGGCTTATTTGCGAGGCGCAATAGAGCGCGGCAATGCCAATTTGTAGCTGCGAGAGCTTATGGATAAAGTGACACTCCACTTATGGTGCGCGTCTCCGGATGACCTGCGGGAAGAAGAGATCGCGGAGGCTTGTGCGCGGTTATTGAGCGAAGAGGAGCGCGCGCGCTGGCAGGCGTTCAAGTTTGACAGGCATCGTCGTGAATACCTGGCGACGCACGCTCTGGCACGCACTGCGCTTTCTTATCACGGACGGCTCCCGCCTGAGGCGTGGCGTTTTGAGTTAAACAACTTTGGCAAACCGGCGATTGAGCCGGAGTGTGGGCTGCGCTTCAATTTGTCCAATTCGCCGGGTCTGGTGGTTTGCCTGATCGGTGAGGGCGCTGAGGTGGGCGTGGACCTTGAACCGCGCGAGCGTGCGGACTCGATTGCCGAGGTGGGGCCAAGGATGTTTTCGCCGCGGGAACTGGAGCAGCTCGGGAACCTGCGCGACGATGAGAGACCGGAGCGCGCGCTACGGTTGTGGACATTGAAAGAGGCTTACATCAAGGCGCGCGGCATAGGACTGTCCTTGCCTCTGAACAAATTCTCGTTTCTATTTGACGGCGCCGAAGCAATCCGGATGGAACTGGATGCGAGTCTTGGCGACGAGCCGGAGCGTTGGCAGTTTTGCCTGATGAACCACTGCGGACACTGCATTGCGATGATGGTTGAGAGCCGGACTGCGCCTGAATTGCATGTGCGGGAGGCGCGGCCGCTGCTCGCGCCTGCTACAAAGCTTCCGGCCGGGAAAGAACTGTGGTTTCCGAATCCGGCAGTATCGTCTTGAGCTCTGCGGCGACAGTTCGGACCTGCGGTTCATCGAGCATATTGCCATGTTCGCCGGAGACAGGATGAATCTCTAAACCGCCTCCCGCAAGTTTCCCCCAGCCTAGATCCGGTCCCTCGCGCGTGCCAAGGAGCTCCATCCCTAAATAACCGCGTTCGACGGCTCGCAGAAGCGCGATTTTCCCGGGGTATCTCTGCGTCCTGTAGCGCTCCACGGTTTGCCAATGAGCTTTCTCAGCCTGATAATAGCGCAGGCCGACGGGCAAATCCTGGCCTGCCAGACGGTAAAAAAGAATGGTTGCATCATTCGCCCGTTTAACAATCTGCTTCCACCAGTAATCGCCTTTCAATACGATTTTTCGCGCAAGATACGGCACACCCTGTTTGCGCAATCGCTGACTGAAAGCGCGAATCTTATCTGGAGTTTCGACGCGCTGGATGCTTCCCGGAGCGGACGTGTCGAACAAGAACAGCAAAGCGGGCTCAGCGCCTTGCGCGCTGAGTTGTTGTGCCATCTCGAAGGCAATAACTCCTCCGTAGGATGCGCCCCCCAGCAGATAGGGCCCTTGCGGGTAAAACGCTCGCAGTTCTTTGACGTAAAGAGAGGCCAGCTCTTCGATGCTTGTTTCGCGAAAATTATCCGTCGTTAGTTGCGGAGAGCGGAACGCATAAAAGGGCTGGTCAGGTCCGAGAGCTTGCGACAGCGGCTCATAAAACACCACGTCTCCTCCGATAGCGTGGACACAAAAGATCGGAATGCGCGAGCCACTGGCCTGAATAGGTGTCAAGGCAGACCAGACCCTTTGTTCCGCTGCTGCCGGATGTTGTGCGTCGCGAATCACTGCAGCGAGCTGCCGCACCGTGCGGGCCTCAAACAGCACAACAAGTTGTAGATCCACATCGTAGGTCTTCTTGATCTTTGCAAACAGGCGGATACCAACCAGGGAGTGGCCTCCCAGCGCGAAAAAATCATCCTCCAATCCAACCTGGTCGACGCCCAGCAGTTCTTGCCACCAGGAGGCCAGCGTGTCCTCCACATCTTTACTGGGCAATGGAGCCTTCGGCTTGTCCGCGATCATTGTCGATGGCAACCGAGGGGCGTTGTAGGTGGCGAGGTCCTGAAAAGGTTCCGCGACGACGATGACTGCCTGCGGGCTTCCAGACATTAATATCTTCGTTAAAGCTCGGCCGCCGTCGAGCGGCGCTATTCCAGGATGATCGGGAATTCCAATGAATTGCTCTCGACTAGGTTGAGCGGCATCGTGAAGTGCTGCATTTTCCTGCGAAGTCTTCCCAAAATCGGCGATGCGGCGCATGGCAAAGCCCTCGATCTCTGCCAGCACCTGGCCCTGCTCATCGAAGAGCGTAATATCAAACGTCTCAACTTCGCTGCGATGCGCATTTTCGCGCCGGGAGCGGATGTGACTGAACAGATGGGCGGGAAGCGGATGATAAATGCGTATCCTTTTGTATGAAATGGGAAGAAAGAGATCGTCTGAATCTTTATAGTCCTGGGTCAGGTAGAGCGAAGCTCCCGTAGCCATGTCGAGCAACGCGGGATGAATGCGAAAGACGGAGCAGTCTGCCGAGTACTTTTCATCCAATTCGATTTCGGCCACGCCCTCATGGTTGCCGATGAGCAGCCGTCTGAGCGACCGCCAGCGGGGCCCGAAAACGAGATGATGCTCCTGCCGGGTCCGGTGTTGTTCATCGAAAACTAGTTCGCGTTCACTGCACCGCGCAACAATGGCGGCTCGATCGACGTGTGCCGCCGGACCTGATGAACAAGGTCCGATGATCCCGGTGGAATGTTCGACCCAAGTACTGGTTCGCGAGAAGACTGAGAAACGAAGTAAGCCTTTCTGCTGACCTGTTTCCCGTTCGCGCTTGAGTTGAATGCGCACCCGTCTGGTTTCATCGCCCAACAACATGAGCGGCACAAGAAAGAACACATCGCTGAACTCGATCACTCCATGGCGCGAACCGCGTGAGAACGCCGCCGCGGCCATTTCCATCTGAGCAGTTCCGGGCAATAATGCTTTAGATCCGTGGTCCTCTTTCAGCCTATGTTCGGAGAGAGCCCATTGGCCGGTCTGCGAGAACTGGCTGGCGTAGACAATCTCCCGCACGGTACCGAGCAGACGTTCTTGCAACAGCGGATGCGAAGATCTCGAACGCGCTGCCATGCCAACGTTGCGCCAGGCTCCCCAGTTGATGACCGTCACAGGTCCTTTGCGACTTAGCGCGAAGGCATCGAGGAATGCGTTGGCCGCTGCATAATCCACTTGGCCCGCTACTGGAAAAATGGAGCTTACCGAAGAGAACAAAACAAAGCAGTGAAGCGGTACATCGCGAAGAGCTTCCTCAAGGACCAGGGTTCCACGCACTTTAGGATCGAGCACGCGAGCGGCGCTTTGCGCAGTCTTCAGCATCAAGGGTTCATCGTCCAACACGCCCGCAGCATGAAAGACGCCGTCGATTTTCCCGAAACGCTTGATGGCCAGGGCAACAACGTCGCGCATCTGTTCAAGATTGGTGACATCGGCTTGAGCGATTAATAATCCGTCGGCAACAGCGCGAATTTCAAGGAGCTTTTGAATGGACTTTTTGATGGCATTACTTAGAGCAGGATTGCTGAGGGAGGCTTTCCACTCTGTTTCCGGGGGGGCAGCGGAACGGGTAACCAGGACGAGGCGTGCATGGAACTCGCGCGCCAACTGCTCGGCGACAACCAGGCCGACACCGCCAAGGCCGCCGGTGATGAGATAGACGTCGCCGTGCTCAAGACGCTGGTATTCAAGACTCGTGCTGAGCGTGAGCGGTTCCACGGTCTCGATGAATCGTTCCCCTTGGCGGAAGGCAATCGTGCCATTGAGCGGGCCTGTATTCATCTCCGCGACAATCTGCGACGCACGCTGCATCGCAGCCCCACTCGCGAGGTCCACATCGATGCTGCGGCAGGTAATTTCCGGAAGCTCCGCCGGGATGACCCGCGAAGGGCCAAGCAACACACCGCGCGCCGGGTTGCGAACCGACTCGTCGGCGACCTGCTGCATGTGATTGGAGACAAGCGCGACGTCGAGCTTTGTAATGTCTTGAGCAGTCAGCGCCTGCGCTAGAAAGAGCGGGCTGAAAAAGCTGCGGTCCTCGATTTCCTTGAGCGATGTTTTTACGCTCTCGTCTAAAACGGACCATAGATGGAGAATCTTCGTGGGTGCGCGGCCGCTCTTGAGAATATCCGTGAGAAGCGCGTCGTAATCGGCGCGTACGCCGGGCCTGACGGTGTATCGTGACTGCCCGGACCGAGCATAGCCGAAGCCTGATTCGATCACGATCACATTTTGCTTTGCATTCCGGAGCGTGGTGATCGTTGCATCGCCAAGTCCGAGCGAGTCATTGAAGACGAGCCAGCACCCGTTCGAGGCGAAGTTTGTTTGAGTTATTGGAGCTGCCTTCCACGCGCGGCGATAAAACAGAAGATTGTCGCTGGCCTCTGTGGCAGGAGTACCGGCAGAAATGGCCGTTGAGCCGCGACGCGGTTCGTCCGGTTCGATCCAGAATTTCCGATGCTCAAAGGGATAAGCAGGCAAAGAAACGCGACGGACTGATCGAGGCGCGTGCAACTTCGTCCAGTCGATCGACGCTCCGAGAGTCCATAGCTCGCCAAGTGTATGGAGCGCGAAGCTGAGGCTTCCGATCAGCTCGCGCGGATGCGGCAGCGACGGAAACGCTTTCGCAGTTGTTCCACCCTGCTGGCGAGCCAAGGACGCAAGAGCGTTACCTGGGCCAATCTCGACCAGCGCATGACCCGAATTGCGGAAGAACTCGGTGAGGCAATCAGAGAAACGAACCGTCGAACGAAGATGACGCGCCCAATAGGCTGGATCTGTGGCTTCTTCCGGCTTAATCCATGTCCCCGTTAAACTGGATAGATAAGGAATGCACGGCGTCTGGTAAGTGATGCCGCGCAGAAGCTGCTCGAAGTCGCCAAGGATGGGATCCATCATTGCGGAGTGAAAAGCGTGCGATGTGACAAGACGGCGGCACGCCACTGACCGTAGCGTAAGTTGTTTTTCAAGCGCGTCAACCTCAGACGTGGGTCCGGAGACCACGCATTGAGATGGAGAATTGACGGCAGCAAGCGACAGATTGCCGCTAAGCTCAAGCGAATCGTCAGAAAGTGAGACCGCAAGCATCGCACCCGCAGGCAAGTCATACATCAAACGTCCGCGAAATGCGGCGATTTCGAGCGCGTTTTCCAGCGTAAAAACTCCCGCGAGACAGGCCGCCACGTATTCACCGATGCTGTGACCAACCATGGCCCAGGGCTCAATGCCCAGCGACATCCACCAGCGTGCAAGAGAGTACTCGATGGCGAAAAGCGCGGGTTGTGTCAGCCATGTCTGATTCAGTTTTTCCGCCGCCGCGGCCGCATCTGCATCGGATGGGTACAACACTTGGCGGAGATCGAGACCAAGCGGCTCAAGAAGGTATTCGACGCAGAGATCCAGAGACTGGCGAAAGACAGGCTCATGTTCATACAGTTCGCGGCCCATGTTGACGTACTGAGACCCCTGACCGGAAAACATGAAGACAATCTGGGGCGCGGAACCCGCGGCTATGCCGGAAGCAAAGTGAATGCGCTCTCCATTTGCAAGCGAACTGACCGCACCTCGCGTGCCTTCCAGAACGAATGCGCGGCGATGTGGAAAGGCGTGGCGGCCAACGTTGCAGGTAAAGGCCGCGTCAGCAAGACTTACTTCAGGATGAGCCTGAAGGTAGGCAATGAGATTGGCAGTGCTGCGCTCGATGGCAGGCTCGGTTTTTGCGGAGACGGTAAAAAGCTGGTACGGCGTTGTCTCTGGTAGCACAACCTGTGGCGGCGCCTGTTCCAGAACAACATGCGCGTTGGTGCCGCCAATGCCCAAAGAAGTAACCCCAGCGCGGCGGGGCAATCCATTAGATGGCCAATCGGCCAGCGTACTGTTGACGAAGAATGGACTGTCTCGAAACTCGATGTGCGGATTCGGATTTTGGAAATGCAGGCTCGGAGGCAGTTGCGCATGTTCCAGCGCGAGCGCCGTCTTGATGAGTGCTGCAACACCGGCCGCCGCATCCAGGTGGCCTACGTTGGTTTTGAGTGAGCCGATTCCGCAGTAACCGACGCGGGTCGAGGACTTGCGAAACGCCTGCGTGAGCGCTCTGACCTCAATGGGATCGCCGACAACCGTGCCAGTTCCATGGGTTTCAACATAAGAAATATCGTCGGCACTCACGCCGGCAAACTCGAGCGCCTCGGTTATTACTTCAGCTTGGCCCTCAATGCTGGGCGCAAAGTAGCCAACTTTCCGGGCACCATCATTGTTGATCGCAGATCCTAGAATGACGGCGCGAATGGCATCGCGATCGGCAAGCGCGTCTTCAAGACGCCGAAGCACCACAACGCCAGCGCCGCTTGCGAACACTGTGCCAGTGGACGCGGCATCGAAGGACCGGCAGTGGCCATCGCGGGATAGAATTTCTCCCTCGCGGTAAATGTAGCCTTGCCCATGCGGAATTTCGATGGTAACTCCACCCGCGAGCGCCATATCGCATTCGCAGTTGAGCAGACTCTGGCAAGCCAGATGTACCGCGACAAGCGAAGTGGAACAGGCGGTTTGCACGTTGACGCTAGGGCCGCGCAGATCGAATTGATAAGAAACTCGCGTGGCCAGAACATCTTTATCGTTGCCAGTCTGTTTGAGTTGAAACAGGCCTGCGGATTCAAGTAGCCTCCGGTTGGCCAGCAAATTATGGATGAGATAACTGTTCATTCCCGACCCGGCAAAGACGCCAATCGATCCGCTGAAGCCTCGCGGAGGATGCGCGGCGTCTTCGAGAGCCTCCCACGCACACTCCAGAAAATGCCGGTGCTGCGGATCCATAATGGCAGCGTCTCGCGGGCTCAGGCCGAAGAATGCCGCATCGAACAGGGGAACATCGTCGAGCATGGAAGCGCGTTTGACGTAGTCGGGCCGCGCCAGGTCTTCGGGCGCTGCGCCCGCAGCCAGCAACTCGGCGTCAGAGCGAGTGCGAATTGACTCGACGCCTCCGCGCAGGTTCTCCCAGAACTGATGGAGATTGCGGGCGCCGGGGAAATGCCCTGCCATACCGACGATCGCAATTGCAGACGGCTTCATCAATTCCCCCTCAGTGCTGCCCAGCCGATCTGCGGCGTTGTGCACGGTCCGAGACACGACGATGCGATTGTGTTCCGGCAAGGTGGCGAGAAAGCGAGCTTACTGTGGAAAACTGAAAGAGATCGACAATGGAAATTTCGCGTTCCAAGGCATTTTGCAATTTTGCCTGCACCTCGGCAACCGTGAGCGAGTGTGCCCCGAGGTCAAAAAAGTTATCGTTCAGGCCGACAGTTGAGAGTCCCAACGCGTCTTGCCAGGCGCCGGCGACGATGCGTTCGATTTCACTCCCGGATTTGCCTTGTGGATGAGTTACGGCTGATGTCACAGCAAAGACAGGTGGTGGAAGTTTGAGCAGCGCCATGCGGTCAATCTTTCCGTTTGCCGTAAGCGGCATCTCGGAGACAAAGATAAACGCCGAGGGAAGCATGGTTTCGGGGAGCTTAAGTTCGAGCGCGCTCCTCAGCGCTTTGGCCGCACCGGGTCCAGTGGGGTTGGCTACCAGATATGCCACCAGGCGCTTATCGCCCTCTCTGTCTTCGCGAACCACAACGACTGCTTGCCGAACACCGACGCATTGTTCAAGAATCGCTTCGATCTCTCCAGGCTCGATGCGGTGTCCGCGCAATTTGATCTGATAATCGGCGCGGCCGAGAAATTCAATATTTCCGTCGGAGAGAAAGCGCGCAAGATCGCCGGTGCGATAAATGCGATGCGGTGAAAGGGCTGGAATGCTTAGAAAGCGTTCCGCAGTCAGGTCGGGACGGTTCCGGTAACCTCGGGCGACTCCATTCCCGCCAATGAAGATTTCGCCAGTCTCGCCGAGCGGGACTGGTTTACATTCTCCGTCAAGTAGATATATCTGGGTATTCGCGACAGGGCGCCCAATTGGAACGTTCGTGCCGGCCAGCTTCACCGGGTAGGTCGTCGACCAGATGGTGGTCTCAGTGGGACCATACATGTTCAATATCTCGCCATTAAAGAACTGACGAAGGCGGTTGATGAGAGAAGCAGGCACGGCTTCTCCGCCTAACAGGATTAGCTTGAGCGAGGCGAGCACCGGAAAAGCGCGCGCATCGAGCATCAATATATGGGCCAGAGATGGCGTCATTTGAAGATGGGTGATGTGATGACTCGTAATTTCTTCGGCAAGTGTGATCGTGCCGTCATCGGGGTGGATAACGACTTTAAAGCCTCGGGTTAGTGTCCAAAGCAATTCCAGAACAGAAATATCGAAAGAGACGCTGGTAACAGCAAGCCAGGTTCCACCGCCACAACCAATCACTCGATCCATGCCGGTAAAAAAATTGACTACGTTGCGGTATTCGATCATCACGCCTTTGGGCTTACCCGTGGAACCGGAGGTATACATGACATACGCCAGGTTGTGACTGGCCGCGAGCGATGTGCTTTCCCGTGGGCTGTGCCGGGAAATGGCGTCATCCTCGACATCGAGAATGGTGAGGCTGCCAAGATCCAATGGAAGGCGACCACGTGTTTCAGCTGAAGTGAGAAGGATGGCCATGCCCGAGTCCTCAATGACTAGGCTTATACGTTCCTGGGGGTGAGTGGGGTCCAATGGAACATACGCGCCGCCGGCTTTAAGGATGGCGAGAAGGCTGACGACGAGAGCCTCTGAGCGCCCCATGAGAACGCCAACCAGTGTCTCCGGTTTGACACCCAGGCCTTGCAGATAACTCGCAAGGCGGTTGGACTGTTCGTCCAGCTCGCGATAACTCAATTGCCGATCTTTGCAGATAACGGCAGTTGCGTCCGGGGTCAAGATGGCCTGCTGCTTGAACAGGTCCGCAATGGTGCTATCACGCGGATAGTCGACTTCCGTTCGATTCCACTCAAGCAGTTGAACGGGTAACATGATAATTCTCCAGAAATAGAAATTCGATGCCGGTTCCGAGGAAGGTTTCTATCGCTTCAGTGGGAGTATTTACGATTGGCTGGCCTTTGACATTGAAGCTAGTGTTCAGCACCATTTGGCGGCCCGTTGTTTCTCCGACGGCGAGAAGCAAGGCGTGAAAATCCAGGTTGTCGTTGGCGCTCACCGTTTGCAAACGAGCCGAGCCGTTAATGTGAGTGATGGCGGGTAGCAAAGCCTGCACCTCAGGGCGCACGTCGACCACGCTGATCATATAAGGATGTTGCTCGCCTGGGGCTACACTGAACCAGCGCGGAGCTTCTTCAAGCGAGCACGCAGGGGCGAAAGGACGAAATGCCTCGCGCTTCTTGACCATGGCATTGATGCGGTCACGCATTTCTGCGTGTCCCGGATCAGCGAGGATGCTTCGATTGCCGAGCGCGCGGGGACCGTACTCCATGCGGCCGCGGTCCCAGGCGATCACGCGTCCTTCCGCGATAAGCTGCGCTGCTGATGCGCAGGTAGCAGCGAGCGAATCGAAGTGCCGCCATTGGATTTGATGGCCAAAGCGTTGAAGAGCGGCCTCGATTTCGCTGTCGGAGTAGCGAGGTCCAAGCAGCGGGGCAGCCATGCGGCTGTTAGGAATTGTCCCGGCAATCGAGGCACGATAAAGCGCGGCTCCAAGGGCGACGCCATCATCTCCGGCCACGGGTTGAACGTAGACTTCGTCGAAGAGCCCGGAGTGCATGAGCTTGCCATTGGCGGTGCAATTAAGCGCAACCCCGCCAGCGAGGGCGACTCGCCGCAGCCCGGTCTTATGCGCAAAGTAGCCGCAGACGTGCAAAATAGCCTTCTCAAGACACTCCTGCAGCGCGGCAGCAACATCCTGATGGATGGATGTCACTGGATCTTCCGGCAGACGGCGCTGAATCAGGTTCTGGTCGAGATGAGCACGCGTGGCTGTATAGCTCTCCCGCTCTTCGCGGCTTCGATTCAGTTTTAGAATTGGAATGCCGATAGTACCGTCCTTGCGCAATTCCACAGCCTGATCAAAAAAAGGCCGGAAGCGGGCCGGATCGCCGTAGGGTGCTAACCCCATGATCTTGTATTCATCTGAATTAAAGTCGAAACCTAAGTGAAGAGTTACGAGCGAATAGAGAATTCCGATGGAGTCATTGGCGCCGATGGTGCAGATATTTTCCAGTTCGCCGTCATGGAAGTCGTAGACGCTGAAGCTCTCGATTTCGCCCATCGCATCGTTGACAACAACCAGACATTCATCCCAGCCGGAGGTATAAGCGGCACTCGCAGCATGCGCGAGATGGTGGCGGACAGCAAACACTTTGTCTTCGGGAAACCCAGGAAGATTAATGCCCACCTGTTGAAGCAGAGTTTCACGAGAGAAGACTTGACGGTAGAGAGTTGCGGAGACTTCGTCTCTAAGGTAAAGCTCGCGATACGGGGCGTAATCGAAGCCGTGGGCAATCTCATCGATCTCGTCGAGGGAAATACCGGCTTGAGCAAGGCAGTATTGGATGGCGTTGATCGGAAAGTCGCCCGTGTGCTTCTTACCGCTGAACCGCTCCTCTTCGGCAGCGGCCACTAACTCGCCATCCACCAGCAATACGGCCGCGGCGTCCATCCCTTGGGCAATGCGGTATTCGCGCTCGTCTAGACCGGGAAAAGCGGCCCGCTTGAACGGCACGGCTCGTTCCAAACCGCTGATTCCCAGGATCTTCATCGTCGTCTCTCGTTAACTTGCGGATCGCAAACCCATCCGCTGACATTGAGCCGGATAATCAATTCTATTGGAGCAGGGGTCGTTTATTTGTTCATTCTACCGACGGCGCATCTGTCTTGCACATGATTCGCAAGTGGGACCCGACTTGCCACGGAAGTTCCAGTTGTACGTAGGCACTTCGCGAGCTAAGTCACTCGCAGAAAGCTCCATTCGGCCCATCGAAGATGCAGGGATCAATTCTCAGGCGCACTTGTGCAGTCGCAGCAGGAGCGCGGATACTACACAGGAAGGGGTGGTGAGCATGAGCGAATACGTGACCCTGCAGACCACCGATGGAAAAAAGATAGGCGCGTATGTGGCGCGGCCAACTGGCGAACCGGTCGCGGCGCTGGTGGTGGTGCAGGAGATATTCGGCGTGAACCAGCACATCCGTTCAGTCGCGGGCGGTTATGCGAAGGACGGATTTCTGGCTGTGGCCCCGGCGCTGTTTGATCGCATTGAGCCGGGAATTGAGCTTGGCTACGGCGCCGCCGACTGGCAAAAGGCAATGAGCCTTCTCCCAAAGCTGGATGTGACGAAGTCGCTGGCAGACGTTGCGGCCGCGATGGAATTTGCCGGCCACTCGACGGGCAAGAAGGTTAGCGTGGTGGGCTACTGCTATGGTGGAACCATGGCCTGGCTAGCTGCGACGCGGCTTCATGCGGCAGCGGCCGTGGGCTACTACGGGGGCCAGATTGCTAAATTTGCGGGCGAGCCGCTCTCTGCTCCGGTAATGCTTCACTTCGGTAAGCTGGACACGCATATTCCTTCAGAAGAAGTGGGTAAGATCCACGCCGCGCATCCCGAGGTAGAAATCTACTGGTACGACGCGGGACATGGCTTCAATCGCGATGTGGATGCAAGCTATAACAAGACGGCTGCGCTGACGGCTCGGGAGCGCTCACTCGCTTTTCTGAAAGCACATCTGACTTAGCGGCGACTCTGTTTTGATTTGTAATAGGCAGACACTCGAAGAATGTTTGATCAGTCCTGTGCGTATTTTTGCCATTTACAAGCGAAGCAACATGCGCTCGGGAATCATTCCATGGTGTAGAAGGCGCGCATGAAACCGTAGCAAGGCTAAACGTCGACCTTGGGAGTCTGGGTTTGCCTGGCGATGGACCCTTGGGAGTGAACGCAGGCTGAGGGCGAAATTTTGCAGGCCAGGAACTAATTGCCGGAAATACGGATGAGACCTGACTAGAGCACTTTCACCTCATGATGTCGACATTACAAAAATATGCACTACGCCTCTTCCTTAAGGGATAAAGACGCCTCTGCCTCACGGTTTCCCGAAAGAGCAGAATCGAAAAATGCTGCAAGGGCTACTTTGCGGTTGCTGCCGCCGCTTTCTTCTGCGTGGCCCAACGGCGCTTGACGGCCTCGGCAATGCGCTTGCGGCCTTCAGGAGATAGATTTCTTTTCTTCCTCTTCGCAGGCTTTGCCGGCGCGGGCGTAACTCCAGACGCAACCTTTCTGGGTCTGCCCGCTTTTCTCTTTGTTGCCGGCGCAATGGCGCCAGTCAGCAATGCGCGCGCCTTTTGCAGCTGAGTGATATCGCTGTCGATGCTAGCCAGAATGTCTGAAAGTGCCATGGATACCCCCTGAAAATTCAGGTAATCGTTTCGTTCGACGGCTTTGACTTTCCACAATTCACTTACCTTCCAGCTTCACTGAAGACGGCAATCTCCCAATGAAAATGCCGTGCGATAGCTCTAGCTTTCAGAAGCAATAACTGTGGAACCGCTATGTGTGCCAATTCCGGCCGAACCCTCACCTGTCTCAGATACAATACTCGCTTCCCTGGGCCTCGGCAATCAGAAAGGTTGTTGCTCTTTGAATTTATCTCTAAATGAAACTTACTGACATGCAATGTGATCTGCTCCGGGTTGTACTGCCTGCAGGAAATGGTCATCGACGGAAGCGGAGTAATGATAGAAATCGTGCGCAACCAATGAATGCTAAGTCTTGACCTTTCCCGGGGTCTTAAATTGCGGCAGAGGGCCGGAACTGAGAACCTTGCCGCCTTCCTGGATGACATGCAACTGATTCACCGCGAGGTTTTTGACTTGATCCACTTGACCGCTCAACCAGCGAATCTCCACCATATCCACTATCTTTGCCTGTTCCAGGCCAAAATGCAGGCGTAGATCGTTCTGCGAGAAGTAACTTCCCCCGCTGCGCAACTCTTCTGTCTGCACCAGCGGTTTGGTCGCGTCCGGCGTGGTCGTGGCAATTACAACAATGCGGCTGCCGATGCCGGAGCGATTCGATTTAACTCCCACCAGTTTGATCTTGATCCAATTGCGGCGGAGAGTTGAGTCGCAACGTAACAACTGCGGAATTGCGTTGATGCAATTGACGGCCACGTCCATGACTCCGTCGTTGTTGTAATCGCCGAATGCACATCCTCTTGCAGGCGCGTTTTCCAGAATTCCCGGACCGCCCTGGCTTGTAACTTCCTCAAATCTTCCATTACGCAGATTGCGGTAAAGATACTTGTGTTCGGCATATTTCAAATCGCCTTTGGAGCGGTCAACTTCTGGGTACACATGGCCATTCGACATGAGAATGTCGAGCCAGCCATCATTGTCCATATCAAAGAAGCCGACGCCCCAGCCCAGAAGCCGGGTATTGACTCCAAGACCGCTGGGATAGGTTCGATCCTCAAACGTTGCGTCGCCGAGATTGGTGTAGAGAGAGTCGGTATCGCCGGCGAAGTTGGTCTTCACAACATCCATATTGCCGTCACGGTTGTAATCGCCAATGGAGACGCCCATGCCCGCCTGGGGCTTAGCCTCGGCTGAAAGCGCGGCGCCGGCCTCGATGGCGATGTCGCGAAAGGTTCCGTCTTTCTGATTGAGATAGAGTGTTGCGGGCGCGGAATCGTTGGCCACATAAATATCGGGCCAGCCGTCGTTATCAAAATCCGAAGCGGCTACGCTTAGGCCGTAGGTTCCCACGGCGGTCCACATGCCCGACTTTTCACTTACATCGCTGAAAGTTCCGTCGCCGTTGTTGTGGTAAAGGATGTTTCTGCCGCCAGGCAACCCGGGAGGGCCGCAAGCTACCAGAATTCCCTTGTAAGTACATGGCCCATCCTCCGGCTTGGGGGCTGTTTTCAAATCGAAATCGACATAATTGGCGACGAACAGGTCGAGATGTCCGTCACGGTTGTAATCGACAAAGGTGCAGCCGGTATTCCAACGGATCTTAGGTCCGGGCTGTATCAGTCCAGCTTGCTGCGTGACGTCCGTGAAGGTTCCATTGCCGTTATTCCGATAGAGAGCATTCTGGCCGTAGTAGGTCACGAACAGGTCGTCGTGGCCGTCATTGTTATAGTCACCAACGCAGCAGGCCTGGCCCCAACCGGCCTTATGCTCCAGCCCGGAACCGATCGTTACATCAGTGAAAGTGCCGTCGCGATTATTCTTGAATAGGTGGCAGTGCGGCTCCTGGCCGGCGGGAAAGCCTTCTAGGCGCCAGCCGTTGACGAGAAATAGATCGAGATAGCCGTCGTTGTCGTAGTCGTAGAAGGCCAGTCCGCAGCCGGTGGTCTCAAGCAGATATTTGTTGGTAAACTCACCGCCGTAGATTGTCTTTACATCGAGGCCGGCATCTTTCACCACATCGACAAAACTGATGCCAAGCGGCGTGCCTTCAATAGGAGATTTTGGGCCGGGTGGTGGTGGTGCGGGCTTTGCGTCGTAACTCCGCTCCTGCGGACCGATGGGCTTGACCGGTTCGGGCGCTGACTGCTGAAAGGGAGAAGCAAGCGCAAGAATATCCGCGAAGGGAAGCACGAGGGCAGTGCGGCTAAGAGAACGGATGAAGGCGCGGCGTTTCATTGGTGTGAATCCTATCGAGTTACTGCGGACCCTGCGCCGTGCTGGATGCATGAGACCGGTCGGAGTGGACGTGCCATGGATCGCTTTCAGTGGATTGCTCGGGATGCTTGCGCAAGTAGTCGAGGGAATAAGTGGGCGCACCAGGGTCAATTCTCTTGGTGACATATTGCGCGGCTTGTTCGGCGGCCTGCTTTTTCATTCCCATCCGGCGATAAAGGATGGACAGATTATAGTGAGCTGCCAGATCGTCG
Organism: Occallatibacter sp.; assembly: GCA_036489415.1. Classification (GTDB taxonomy): domain Bacteria; phylum Acidobacteriota; class Terriglobia; order Terriglobales; family Acidobacteriaceae; genus Telmatobacter. The sequence goes on from DASXFS010000062.1 coordinate 43,532, forward strand.
GGGTCTATGGCCTGCAACGCCTTGAACTGCTCCATGGCCTCTGCGCTGCGGTGTTGCTGATAGTAGGAGATGCCTAACTCGCGGCGCGCATCGCGCGATTGCGGATACTGCGCCACCACCTTTTCAAGATCGGCGACTTCGGCCTCGGAATGGCGCTGGCGCCGTTCAACCAAGGCCAGGTAATAAAGTGCGCGTGCGTCGTCGGGATGGATGGTCAGTGCCTCTTCGAGCGGTTCGCGCGCGTCCGTATATTTCTCCCACTCGATATAAGTCAAGCCAAGATTGATATAGCCATCCTTGTAGTCGGGACGCAGTTTAATTACCTGGTCAAAGGCATGGATTGCATCTTCATATTGCAGAGAGTCGAGATAGCCGATGCCGATGTTATTCCAGCGCATCCAGTCTGGGTTGTCGTTGGGTTCGGGCGCGATGGGTGGATTGTCGCCTAGGTTCAACGTGCGCGTCTGCGACGCGAGTTCAACGACGGGATAGCTGGGATGATCGTTGCCGAGGACATTGTTGAGATAACTCTGCCGCAGATGACGATATTCGACAGCTGCGGCAATAGTAATCGGACTTTTCGCGTTGGTTGGAATCTGGAACTGATAGCGGACGAGCGCCGAGCGTCCCGACTGGATGGTGTTGTCGTAGGCCACGGAATGAATAGTCCATACTTTGTGGTTTTCGACAAAGTTGCCGGTCAAGTCGACGGGGCGATTGGTGAAGCTATGCGCGCCTCGGTCGAGGATTCCATCGGGCTCAAGAAAGCCGCTGTGATAGATGAGGGTACCGGAAGCATCCTTTACATTTACGCGCACCCAGGCCTCGTAAAGATCGCGCACTTCAGGGATGAGAGAATGCCCGATGTTCTTACTCTGGATAACGACCGATGTCTCAACGGTCTCCCCGGCCTTGAGAGATAGGGGCGTTGAACCCAGGGGCGCAGTCATCGCGCCGCCTGCGACATTCTTGATCGCGAATATATCGACGTTGAGATAGTTGCCGCTTCTGAGGAATTCAATGGTCTTCTTGAGTTGCTCATCGAAGCCGTAATAGAAGGGAACCGCGGTATTTCCGGCAAGCCAGCGATGGGAAACAAAGGTACCGTGTTTAGCGCCGTATTCGGGTAGTGTGACGGCCACGCGTTTCATGTGGCAGCCTTGGCAGCTGGAGAAATCGCCAGGGTAAAAGGTAAGCGGATTGCGCTGAGAAAACTTGGATTGCTGCCACTCGTCATACGTTGTGAAAGCGCGGATGAATTTGTAATCGTTGAGCGGTTCGGGCAGGTTTGCCTTGTGGCAAGCGGCACAAAACTCCGGGGTGTGAAGCAGGCTAGACATCACGGCCTTGGAGTGGCGCTCGGGATGGCGAAGGATCTGGTCGAAAGGAACTTCGCCAGGAATCCGGTTTCCTTTTTCGTCAACGATCACCGCAGGCACGCCCATTTCCAGGCCGGCGTTGCCATTCGTGGAATAGACTTTCTGCACCGAGTGGCAGGTGGTGCAGGTGATGCCATCAGAGTCGAAGGCGGCGCGATCGATTTTTGAGTCCTCTGTAAGCGCGCCGGAGAGTACGGCGATGGGGTTGTGGCAACTGTCGCAGTGGCGGGCGTAAGCCGGGCCGCGCGCTTTGTCGTGAATGAGCAGGTTGACGCTGGTGCGGTAAAACGGCGTGCGGAAAGAATTGGAGTGGAGCGACTGACGCCACTGGGCGTAGGCCTCCTGATGGCAGGTTCCGCAATACTCGGCGCTGGGGAAAGCACCGGGCTGGAGAAAACCGTCGCCTTGCACCTTGATGTTCCCCGGGGTGAACGGCTTGTCTTTGCCGTAGTGGAAGTTGTAAGTGGCGGTGACTTCCGTGTTATATGCTTTGCGCGCCGAGTCGAACTGCTGGTTAGCTTTTGCTTCCAGTTTGTCCAGGGCCGCGCGCTGTGCGGGCGTGTCTTCAACCGGTGCCGCGCCTGGGGCAGGCGGCGTGTATGCGGGCGGAGGAGTCAGCGTTGGATCGTTCGATTGCGATGAATTTTGCGCGGCCCATGCAGGTGCAATCCACGCCCCAGCCAACACCAGGCAGGCGAAGGCAACGAAGGCACCCACAACCTTGCTCATACAATCTCCAACCGGCTCAAATGCAAACAACGAACTGCCTCCGGCTGGTTGCGCAAAAGTGCAAACAGGAGGCGATCGTTCAATCAAAAAAGGTGGTCATAAAGGCGCTTCCCCAATCGTGCCTTGTTGGCGCCTGCGTGGCTTTGTCGAGTCATTCCGGTTTACTCTTACCTGTCCGTGGCCGGAAGCACTCCGATCTATCCGAGGATAACTATAGTCTCTGGGCGGGGTAACTGTACATCCATCGATGGGCGGAGCAGGCACAGGCGATCACGGGGATCTGGCACGTGAATTTTACTGCGCGGCAGACTGGCGAAGCGCAGTTGCCTTCTGCCGTTCCGTGGCGGCTTCCATTGTTTTGCCCTGGCGAGCCAATGCTTTGGCAAGCCCCTCATGCGCCTGAGCATAATTGGCGTCAAAGCTCAAGGCCTCGCGATAATCCGCAACGGCCTCATCGATCTTGCCGCTTGCGAACAGGGAGTTGGCCGAATTGGTGGAGACCTCCGCGCGCTGGAAGTTCATGTGCTGACGCATCAGGTCGGCGGCTTTGCTGCGCTCTTCCCTGGCTTCGGCCGGCTGGTTCTGCTTGGTCAGAACTGTCGCCAGTGTGAGGTGTGCATCGGCTTGCAAGGGGCTCTGACGGATGGCTTCTTTCAAGGCCGCAACCGCCTCGGGCAGTTTGTCAAGCTTGTTGTCAACGCTGCCTAGAGTGGCCCAGCCGTCGCCGTTTTCAGGGCGCAGCTTGAGAGAAGCGTTCAGCTCCCGTTCTGCATCCGCATAGCGGGCAACCTGCATGTAGAGAACGCCGAGCAGGTAAGGAGCCTCCGGAGCAGTTGGGTTCAGTTTTTCAGCCGTCTCAAGCTCGGGAATCGCGTCCGCGGCGTCATCTTGCATCTTGAGCGCATAGCCAAGGTTGTAATGCAATTGCGATGCGTCCGGAGACAATTTCAACGCGGCGCGCAACTGAACAATGGCATCGTCGATCTGGCTGAGCTGAATGTCAGCGACGGCCAGATTTTGATGGGCGACCACATTCTTCGGATCGATGGTGACTGCTCGCTGAAGAAATGGGACCGCATCCTTGGCTCGCTGCGCGAGGCACAGCGCCATGCCGAGATTAGTGAGCACCTCGGCATGGCCAGGGTTGGCGTCGGCTGCGCGCTGCAACAGCGGAATCGCATCCTGCACGCGGTCAAGCCGCTCGAGCACCAGGCCCAACTGATACGCCACAGAAGTCGAAGACGGATCGCGTTCCGACGCTTGCTGCAGCACCGGCAGCGCCTGATCATCCTGGCCGGTTGCGGCCAGCGCCTTGCCCAGTTCAAGAGCGATGATCGCATCGCGCGGTGCAAGCTGGTTGGCTTTCTTCAGTTCGTCCAATGCGCCGGGCTGATGCAACGCCAGCAGCGTCAAACCAAGACGCAAATGACCGAGAGCGAAATCCGGTCGGGCCCCGACGACGGCCGAGAATGCGAGCTTGGCATTGGGCCAGTCTTCGAGCTGCGCATAAAGGGTGCCCAGATCATTCTGTGTATCGGCATTTCGCGGATCGCGCGCCACGACCGGCTTCATTCGCGCAGCGGCGGCTTTCAATTGTCCGGTGGCCGCAAGAGCGTGGGAATATGAGGCCAGAGTCGCGGACGCCAGAGGGTGTTTGGCCGTGCGCGACGCCGCCTCAAGTTTGGCGAAAAGCGGCAGCGCTTTGGATGGTTGACCACTTCCCTCGTAAGCGAGAGCGAGGTTCAGTTGAGCGGCGCTGTCGCTGGGCTGAATGGCCAGCGCTCTCTCCAGTTCTTGAATCCCTTCGCTGGTTCGGCCCAGGCGAACCAGTACGGCCCCAAGTGCGCTGTGACCCTGAGAGGCGGCGGGAGCAAGGCGGACTACGTTCTGGAAATCATCAAGAGCGGTATTCAGATCGCTGTGAGAGAGCGCGTCCACGCCAGCGCGATAATCGGCATCGGCCTGCTTCAGGCTGGCAGAGGGCTGTTGTGCAAGAAGCGCGGGAGCCACTGCCGCAATCATGGCCACGACCGGCGTCATCAAAAAAGCAATGTGCGCGCGCGCTTTGGGGAAGAGCTTCGGCATCGCGATTTCCATGTTAACTGAAAAGGGAACGGATCGTTGAACAAGCCATGCGCGCCGTGACTCACCTTTGCGTATATTGCCCGGCGGCCCATCTTCCGCAAATTTGTCGGTCAATTTTAGAAAGGATAACTACACGAAAGGAAGGGCCTTTCGTAACATGAGGTAACTAGAAGATACTTCCGGAAGGTGAATTTACACTAGTGCTTGCACCGTGAATGGGGCAGCCAAACGGCCATCCTTTGTGCCTTAGAGCCTTGTTTTATGCGGGGAATATCTATTTCGGTCAAGCTCTTGTTTATTAACTAATCAATCCAGTGAGATTCCTGGTGTTGCGTCCTTATGCCGTATCGGAGCTGACTTATTTGATTCGCCTTTTTTGTTGACATTGCTTAGGTTGGGTGTGCAGACTAACTAAGTATCGCATCCTGTTTCTACCCAGAAAGCAGCGATGCGCTCCTTCCCCCAAGTCTATTTAATCCGCTCAATCCGCCTGCGACCATCGGCAGCACCGGATGGCTCTCCGTTCGCCGTCGGCGACAGAAGAACATGAGGTTGTTGTTCCCATGAAAATTCGTTTGCTTTCTCCGATCCTGATCGCTACTGCTTGTTGCGCCGTGTTTGCTCCGGCGCTTTTGGCACAAAACTCGGTCCAAGTCTTCGGCCCCGTGGATACGCGGGTCTCGGAAGCGGCTGCTTCGTATAGCAACCCGGTAACCTTCAACACGAACAACCTCAACTTGACCTGTCCGGCCACTCCGGTTGGCGTGCTGTCTTCCGCCCCGAGCGCCACGCCGCTGGCCAGCACGGGAAATGTTCTCGTTGATAACAACATGACCGTTACCGTGAGCTACTCAACGGCCAACGGGACCGTGACGAACGGACCTATTGAGGTATGTCCAGCGACCGGATTTCCAGGGCCTTCCACTTCGTTTCCGAATTGCTTCAATACAAACGGCTATGAGGTTCCGGCTAGCGCAGGCTCCCTCACCGGCCAAGACCCGGACACGTATGTCCTTCCCGGAGGCAATGGGCTCACGGTCGACGCGGCCGGAGGCGTGGCGCCCATCAACATCAGCTCGCAACTGGTGAGCGGGGCACAGTCGGTGACAATCAGCCTGGTAGACGAGGGTGGTTATCTGACCAGTTCAAGCTTGTATCTGAACACCAATTGCACGCAGGTCGGCGTTACCGGTCCGGCGTTGGTTTCGGGCAACACGATCACGCAGCCGCCTGCGCCGCCGCAACTGACGCAGACGTTCGACTTCAACCAGACCACGAATCAGGTCGTGGGTTTTGTATATGACCTGAGCAACGCCGAGACCAACGACACGTTGACCATCAATTCCAACGGGTCTACTCCGCAGGTGGCGGATCTGCCCATCAATCCCGCCACATTCCAGGCCAATTTTGCCGCCAACACGTCGTTTGCAACGTCGGAGTGCCTGATTCACAACGGAGAAGTGGGCGGACCAGCCGGTGAGCCGGCCACGCAGCCGGCATGTAAGCTGTTTACGCTGGAATGCACAACCGGCACCGGCTCCTCCTCCGCTGGCGCTAACTGCCCAGTTTCCACGGTAGCCAATGAGGTGGTGCAGGACATCTTCGACGGGCCGAATTTCACCCTGAACGATATTCCTACGCAGAATGGAAATGGACCCACATTCCATGAAGGCATCGGCTTCCTGATGGCCAGCGAGGGCTGGGGCGCCGAAAACGGTGTTCCGCCGGGAACCTGGGACTGGAATGGAGGCACAGGCGGTCCCTGCACATTTGACCCTGCGGCGGATTTGAACTTGCCGTGCCCGCAGAATCTGCTCACCAGCTTTACCGGACCTGGAACTTATAAAGGCGGCGGCGAAACGACGCACCCGAACTCGACCTTCATTAGTATCGCGCAAGTGCCGGAAGACCTGACGACGGTCCAGATTCAAGGCGCATCGCCGAGCAAGTGGGTCAATAGCGATAAGGTCAACGTGCAATTCAGCAGCCAGCCACCGAACCTGCAAGGCACCGGGCTGCCAGGCGCGGATGCGTTTATTCCATCGCCGATCCAGAGCCTTACTTATGGCGTCTCGCTGGCCAGCAATCTGCCGTCGCCAATCGACGAGCCGATTGCCGGTGATGTCACGCTGCAAAACGCGGCTTGCCCTATTCCGACGGCCGACAATCCCAACCCGGTCCCAGCTCAGACCTTTACGCCGAAGATACAGACTCTGACGTTTACCGCAGACGGCCAGTATCTGCTGCACTATTATGCGCAAGATTGCGCGGGCACGCGGGAACTGAAGTTCCTGCAGTCGGCCGGGAGTTGGACGACCAACTTTTACACCGTCCCGGTCAACGTGGACACCGTGCCGCCGGCGATCACCTCGCTGGCGACTGGCGTTGGCCTGCCCGGAAATGGCTTCTACGCACTGGGAGCCGCGGTGAAGGCCAGCTATGCCTGTTCGGATGCAGGGTCGGGTGTGGTGTCTTGCGGCGGCACTGTGTACGCCAGCGGGACACCCAACACGGGTACTCTGACGACCGTACTGCCCACCACTTCGGCTGGTAAGCACACCTTCACCGTGACAGCCATCGATGCAGCAGGAAACCAGACCACGGCGTCGGCCACATACTGGGTGGTTGGTGCGAGTGCGATTTAGATTGGGAGGAGCCGCAGCTGGCGCAATCACTTCAGGGGCGGCTTTCCTCAACACGTTCTTGCCCTGCGGGAGGTCAGTTTCCGTCAGCAACCGGCGTGAGGAATGGAGCAGTGAGCGAAGTGCTGGATTCCTCGCCTGCCGCGAGCCGCGTAAGCGTCAGCACCGTAATGTCGTCATCCTGGCCAAAATGAATGGCGGCCTCCGTAGCTTGATGCGCCGTGGGACGCGCTGCGAACAACGCATGCAGGCGGTCGAATCCATACAACTCTCCGGTCGAGTTTCGCGCCTCTAACAGTCCGTCGGTATAAAGGCTCAGTTGATCACCCGGCTGCATCCTGATGGCCTCTTGGGAATATTGCATTGATTGGATGAGGCCCAGAGGCAGCGACGCCTCTAGTTGAAACTCGCGTCCATTCAGGTAAGGAGGCAAGTGACCGGCATTGGCCAGCGTGATAGTCCCATCGAGATCGAGCCGGAAGACAATGCCGGTGGCGAACCCGCCCTGCATACGGCCGGTCATGCAGCGGTTCAGCGCGTTCAGAACCTTCGCAGGGCTTGACGTGCTCGCGGCTTCGGCGCGCAGAACGCCTACGATCATGGCGACATTCATGGCGGCCTTGAGTCCTTTGCCGCTCACATCGCCTAAAGCCACCATGGCAGAGCCGCCGGCGTTAGGCAGGATTTGAAAGAAATCGCCGCCAACTTCGGCGGCGGGCGTATAAGCGCTGGTCACGGCGTAACCTGCCAGCGAGGGCAGCGTTTCTGGAATCAGTACCTGCTGAATCTCGCGCGCGCTTTGCATCTCCTGCTCCAGGGCGGCGCGCCGCGCCTGCTGCTCGATAATGTAGCGATAGAGGGCAAAGACAATGGCTGCAAACAGCGCGATGGAGGTGATTTTTTCCGGCCTGAACACGACGCCCTGGATTTGGAAATGATGGTTGTCGATCACGTCGCCATAGAGCGTCCAATGGGTGAATCGCTGCCCCAGCGCGCTCGTGTCCGCGATGGTATGGAGCATCTGAAGCACAAAGGCGGCCAGCGCCACGGCCCAGCGGGAGACGTCCAGTTTGTGCCGCAGCCCAATCACAATGAGCACGAACGGAAACAACTCAGCCATCAAGATCAAAGCGGCCAGCACGCCATCGGCCCACTGCATCCAGAGTGTGGCCGAGCCCCAGAAGAAAGCCAGGATTCCATCCGCCATGCCGACGGCGAGGGTGAACCAAGCCAGTGCCTTTGTCCACCGGACCAGGCGAAGATTTTGGTTGAGTTGCAACAGCCAGACGAGCAGGAACCATAGAGAAACGGAATACAACACATAGAGCGGCTGATTAATGCACCGCGCCACTCCATAGGAAAACGGAATCAGGAACAGGCGCTGCAGAATATCCAGCGCCACCGGAGTGGCCGTGAACACACCCACCCAGATGAAGAGCTGTTCGCGGCGGTTGCGGCTCCATAGAATTACGCACAGAATGGCAATGAAAGCGCGCAGCAGGATAAGCGAATAGTCAAAAAGCTCGCCTCGCACATACTCCCACGTAATCGCTTGCTCCTGTAGATCGATCGTGTCTGGATCGCCCACCAACGGAGCATCGTAAAGGCCGCCTGACTCGGCCAGAGAGAAGATATCCAGCGGAGCTTTCCACACCCGAATGGCGAGTACGCCAACCGCCGAACCAATCAGCGGAAACGAATGCGCCGATTCGCTGTAATACCACGACGGATGAGGCGGCAACTTGCCGTATTGGCCAATCAGCTTGCCGTTCCAGTAGACCTCATACGCGTCTTCGGCGTGCGGAATCAGCAGGCGGTATTGGCCCGTTTCGCCCGACGACGGATGTATGTCCAGGTGGCGTCGATACCAGGCAATCCCGGTATATGAGGGATGGTTTTGCACGCCCCATGGGTCATCGGCGCGAATGGACTCCCAGCCCGAATCATCCAGATCCGGTTGCGCCCAGCGTAGATCGTCACCCAGGTGAAACTGCCACTCGCCATCGAGGGGCACAATGCCCCTGCCGATGCCCCCAATGACTAGAGCCCGCGCATGAGCGGCCGGTGCAGGCTGGGTAGTATTCCGTAACGGCTGCTGGCAGGCAGCACTCACCGGGATCAGAAGAAGACATGCGCGGATAAGAATGCGTGGGAACACCCGCACAGAATACCACTGCGGGAACTAGCTTAATGCGGAAGTTGCTCCGTGCCGGTGATGTTGAACTCTTCAGAGCGAACTGCTTGTCCGGCATCCCCGCTGGGCTGCGAACCGCCGACATAGACGCGATAGAGTCCGGGACTGACTGCGCGCACGCCCTTGTCGTCAACCTGCGAGAGAGTTCTTGAGTCGAGCTGGAAAATCACATGCCGGGTTTCGCCGGGATTCAGGTGGAGGCGCTCAAAGCCGGCCAGCGCCACGGTTGGCGAAACCGGCGTCTGCGGCGGCGCAAGATAGAGCTCAGCCACTTCATCGCCTGGCTGTGAACTGGCATTCTTTACGTCTGCCTCCACGGCAAGCGTGTCGTCGGCATGGACATTTTTACTTGAAAGTCGCACGTGCGAATAGACAAAGGAGCTATAACTGAGGCCGTCGCCAAAGCTATAGAGAGGCTTGCCCTTGAAGTAGCGATACGTGCGGTTGGCCATGGAGTAGTCGTCAAACGGTGGTAATTGGCCAACGCCCGTATAGAAGGTTACGGGTAAACGTCCCGCGGGGTTGTTAGCGCCGCTGAGAGTTTCCGCAATCGCCTGCCCGCCAGACTGGCCCGGATACCAGGCTTCTAGAATAGCTTTGGCGTTTTGTGCGGCCCAGTTAACGGCAAGCGCGCTGCCATTGAGCAGAACCACGACCATCGGTTTACCGGTCTTCGCGAGCGATTCCAGCAGTTCCTGCTGCACGTCGGGAAGCACAATGTCGGTGCGGTCGCCGCCGGCGAAACCCTTGGCATTGACCCGCATCTCTTCGCCCTCAAGCCGTGCCGTGAGACCGACGAACGCAATCACCACATCGGCCTTCTTTGCTGTCGCCACAGCCTCGTCCTCAAGAAGCTCGCGGCGGGGCGTCCATTCAAAACTGATGCCACCGCCGCTGATCTTTCCGCTTTGGACGTATTCAATGCGTAGAGTATGTGGAGTGGTGTCCGCGAAGGTAATGGAGAAATGCTGAATGCCGCCAAAGTTTCTGCCGCTCGGCGGCAACGGCCTCGCGCCCGGCTCCGGAGTGGGCGGCATCGGCTGCTGTTGCTTGCCGTCGAGATAGACGGCAAACTTTACTTTGTCCCCGCACGGATAGCAGAGGGGCAAGCGGAAATCGAAGTTCTCCGTCTCCGCAACCGGCGCGTCGATTGTGCCCGTCCAACGCACGGCAAAGCTCTGAGCAGCGGTGTCGGCCGAAAGGCTAGGGACGGGATTCGCGTTGGCCCAGTCGAAATCGATCTCCTTGTCGACGCGGGTCATCTCCGGCTTTCCGTCGAATCGGGCATCGGCGAAGTACTCTCCGGTGAGGCCCTCGGCGGTAGGATCAGTCGCGGCGCGGAAGAGCGTGCGAGGAACCGGAACAGCGCCGTCCATAATGTAGGGCGAGCCCTCGGCATAAAGAACATGGCCGCCGCCGAACTCCGCGGTGATGCCGTCAACGGGCAGAATCGGCTTGAGCGGAATGGCGTTGTAATTGCCCTCAAGCGCAATGCGCGAAGCGGCCAGTGGCCCGATGACCGCGATGGTTTGCCCACTGTTCGGCTTCAAGGGAAGAAAGTGCGCATCGTTCTTGAGCAGCACCATGGACTCGCGTGCCGCCTGGAGCGCCAGGGCCTGATTCTCCGTTGAGTTGACCACCGAGAAGGGGATGGAAGAATACGGCACGCTGACCGCGGGATCGAACATGCCCAGGCGCATGCGCGCCGTGAACAGGCGCTTGACGGAGACGTCAAGCTGGGCTTCGCTGATGAGCTTGTGGCGCACGGAGTCAGCGAGAGCAAGATACGCAGTTCCACAATTTGTGTCGGTTCCCGCTTCAATGCCGGCGACGGAGCCGGTTTCGTGATTGCTGGAATAATGATGACCGTCCTTCTGCGAGAAGTCATCGATTGCGCCGCAGTCGGAAGTGACGAAGCCCTGGAAGCGCCAGTCATTGCGAAGAATATCCTGGAGCAGCATTTTGCTGGCGCAGGCGGGAACCTTATCCACAGCGTTGTAGGCGCACATGATGGAGTCAGCTTTTCCCTCGGTGATGGTAGCTCGGAATGCAGGCAGGTAGGTATCCCAGAGGTCGTGTTCGCTGGGGTCGATGTCAACCTTATGGCGCGTGCTCTCGGGCCCGCTATGCACGGCATAGTGCTTGGGCGTGGCGATAGCGCGGAAGTATTTTGGATTGTCGCCCTGAATGCCGGTAACAAACGCGACGCCCATGCGGCTGGTGAGGAATGGGTCTTCGCCATAAGTTTCCTGGCCACGTCCCCAGCGAGGATCGCGAAAGATGTTGATGTTCGGCGACCAGACGGTCAGGCCGTAATAGCGATCGTGATTTCCATGGAGAAGGGCGTCGTTATATTTGGCGCGCGCCTCAGTGGAGACTACCGTTCCAATTTGATGCACCAGCGGTGCGTCCCATGTAGCGGCGTTGCCAATGGCCTGCGGAAACATGGTCGCGTAGCCGGAACGCGCTATGCCGTGGAGGCCCTCGTTCCACCAGTTGTAGGCGGGGATGTCCAACCTGGGAATGGACGCGGCGCGATCGATAAGCTGCGAGACCTTTTCTTCCAGTGTCATGCGGGAGACAAGATCGTCAACGCGCTGCTGGATAGGCAACGTGGGGTTGCGATAAGGCATGGCGACCGCAGCCTTGATCTGCTCTGGCGTAGGCGGTGGAAGCGCGTCTCGGACGGGCATTTGCGCTCCTGCGGGAACGATTGGAAGCACAAAGACAAGAGCGGCGGCGAATCGATACGTGCGCATGGGAGTGACTCCGGACAAGCCATGGTAAGGCTTGAATGCCGGAAAGACAAGAGCTTATGCGTTAAGCAACCGTAAACGAAGAGTTCCAGAAAATCGCTTTTCCAGAGTAGAATGCACTTGGTTCTCCGTTTCAGATTGCCCCTGTACTCATTAAAACCGTCGCCCTTCGAGGAACCCGATGAGACTATCCGCTCTGGAGTTCAATCGCGACGGCGAGGCGGCTTGAATCCTGCTGGTTGCGCTTCCGCTCTAGAGAGGTCGTTCCCGTGACTGTGCGTTCTTGTATATATGCTTTCGTCTTTGGCGTTTCGTTGACATTGGTGTGCCCCGCGCCTACGCGAGCACAGTCATCTCGACCTTCTCGGTCACCACATATAGATATGCCGCTCGGCGACATTCCCAGTATGACCGGCGACGGCCGTGGAGCTTACAAGACTCACCATTACCGCGACCTGTTTGCCGAACAGGGGCACACGCCGGCCGAGAGCAGGGCGAAGATCGAGAAAGCTTTTCAGCAGTTGTTCCACGGCGATGGGCAGCAGGAGCGGCTCTACTTCGAGACGGGCGCCAATGCGAACGGCCCCTTGGCCTACATTACTGACTGGGCCAATAACGACGCGCGCACAGAGGGCATGAGCTATGGAATGATGATTGCCGTCGAGTTGAATAAGAAGCACAAGTTCGACGCTCTTTGGAACTGGGCCAACTCCCACATGCTTATCACGGACCCGAAGAATCCTTCCGTCGGTTACTTTGCGTGGTCGATGAATACCGACGGCACGCCGCGATCGACGGGCGCCGCGCCGGACGGCGAAGAATACTTCACCATGGCGCTCTACTTTGCGGCCCACCGCTGGGGTAATGGGACCGGGATTTATAACTATCAGGCCGAGGCGGACAAGATTCTGCGCGGAATTCGCCATCATCCGGTGCTGACCGCAACGAGTCCATTCCGCATCCACCCGAGTGATCCGCCGTTTAAGCTGCCCGATCAACCATGGCCGAGCCCGAACAATACTGACCGCGAGAGATCAGCCGCGGCAAGCGGCGCTGCGCCTCATCCGCAAATGTTCCGATTCAATCGCGGCCCGCAAATCGAGTCGATTGGACCCATGGTCGATGAGCCGCACTTCATGATTCGTTTTGTCGCGAATGTTGACGGCGGCGTGACGGATCCGTCCTATCATCTGCCGGCGTTTTACGAGTTATGGGCGCGGTGGGGGCCGGTGGAAGACCGAGCATTCTGGGCCAGGGCAGCGGATGTGAGCCGTGACTTATTCAGCAAAGTGACGGGACCGGATACGGGACTTACGCCGGACAGGAGCAACTTCGACGACTCAGAGATCATGGGCCGTGATGGATTGCCGACGCCGTTCAGTTATGATTCATGGCGAAGCGTGAGCAACTGGTCGGTAGATTACGACTGGTGGCAGAAAGATCCGCGTGAGATCGTGTTGAGCGATCGCATTCAAAGGTTTTTATACGGCCAGGGCATCGACAAATTTGTCGATCGCTATACGCTGGATGGCAAGCCGCTCTCTACGCGGCATTCGGTCGGGATGCTGGCAACAACTGCAGTGGGCGGCTTTGCGGCGACGCCGGGGCCGGTCTCGAAGGCCTTTGTCGATGCACTCTGGAATACGCCGGTTCCTTCCGGCGAACAGCGCTATTACGACGGCATGCTCTATCTGATGAGCATGATGCATTGCAGTGGAAATTTTCGTATCATCGAGCCGTCGGGACCAAAGGGCTGTAGGCGTGCCGCTCCCTAAGAGAAGTTCATGAGACAAGAATTCTTCAACATACTTTACCGCGTCACGGCGTGCGCCGGGACTGCATAGCGTTTGTCTGAGCCCTTGCGTGCGCTGATGCATTCCAGCCAGTTTCTGTAAATGCGCGTGGCCGAAGACCGCCATCTGTTTTCAACCGTCGTTTTCTCCATCGCGGTCACAACGCTGGCTAACAGTTCCGTGTTGCGGCGGTGGACAGCTTCGTCCCGCAAAACCGTCAAGGCCTGCTCCGTGCTGCGATCGAAATAGCCGCGCGGTAACGAAGGATAGCTACTGATCTCGCCTTTGATGTAACGGCCAACATCCCTCCGATATTCGCGCATCAGAGTGTCGGAATCATATTCCAGATGGCCCTGAAAAAAGACGAAAAGACTCTTCTCCTCCTTTACGAAAGCGTCCACCCCTTTTCCGCAAACCTGCGAAAGAATGCTGTAGCCGCGGGCCATCAAATCCTCGCGCGCCACTCCGTTCCAGCGCGAGTGGGGAACACGGAAGTGTGGCGCCAGGTCCTGCGTCAGCGGATGGTCGGAGTCCCGCGCGCACTCGAAGACGCCAAAGTTTTTTTCTTCACTCTTGCGGCGCTCGATGCCATCCATGTGCAGGATGGCGGCATGAGCGGCCAGGCAGGACCATATCGTTGAGTGAGTGTTGTCGCGTGCCCACTCCAGAACCTGAGTGAAACTCTGCCAGTAGGGTTCGTCGCGCAGGCTGGCCATCTTCGGTTCCCGGCCGGTGACAATGAGGCCGTCGAGGCGCGTATCCAAAAGTGCTTCGACTGATGCGTAGTGGCTGGCAAAATGAGACCCGCCCGATTCTGTCCGTGACAATCCGGGCAAGGTATAGAACGATACGTGAATGGGGATGCCTTCGGATGCCGAATCGAGGAGAGAGATAAACTGGCGTTCGGTAGCCTTGAAAGCGGTGCCCGCCATGTTATTGAGAAGGCCGATGGTAATGCATTGGTTCGTCCCGTTCGCGCGCTGCAGCGGCGCGGCGCGGCCGAGCGCGGTTGCGCTGCTTGCTGGGCGATCATGCCTGGAACGGCTTGAGTCAATGTTGACGACCACTTGCTTCTCTTTTCCTAGTCATGTCTCTCACGAGTTACTCTGCTCATTGTTTCTATGTGGTCGCCGCAAGAGCCTGAGTGAGATCTTCGAGAATGTCGTCGATATGTTCGATTCCGATGCTGAGCCGGATCATCTCCGGCAACACTCCGGCCTTGCGCTGCTCCTCGGCCGACATCTGCCGATGGGTTGTCGAGGCCGGATGGCAAGCCAGCGACTTTGCATCGCCCAGGTTGACGAGCCGCGTGACGAGCTTAAGCGCGTCGTGGAATTTGACCGCGGCACTATAGCCGCCCTTGATGCCCACTGCCATAAGCGAGCAGGCGCGTCCGCGCAGGTATTTCTGCGCCAGCGCATGATACGGACTGTCCGGAAATCCGGGGTACTTGACCCACTCGACTCTGGGGTCGTTGTGCAGAAACTCCGCGACTTTTCTGCCGTTTTCCACATGGCGCTCCACGCGCAACGCGACCGTTTCTATTCCCTGCAACAGAAGAAAAGCACTAAGCGGCGAAAGGACCGCGCCGCCTGTGCGCAGATAGACGCTGCGGCAGCGCGCAATATAAGCAGCTCTTCCGAAGTGGTCGCTATAAACCATGCCGTGATATGAGGGATCGGGCTCAGTGAAAATCGGAAAGCGTGACGCATTCTGCGTCCAGTCAAAGTTTCCGCTATCGACAATGACACCGCCGAGCGTGGTGCCATGGCCTCCAAGAAATTTAGTGAGCGAATGCGCCACGATGTCCGCGCCGTACTCGATGGGCCGCAGCAGAATGGGCGAAGCGACGGTATTATCGACAATCAGCGGGACCCCATGCTCGTGAGCTACGCGCGCCAGTCCCTCAATATCGCAGATGTTGCCGGCGGGATTACCGACGCTTTCGCAAAAAACCCCACGCGTCTTGCCATCGATGAGTTTGGCAATCGCTTCAGGTTGGTCGCTCTCAGCGAAGCGAACCGTGACGCCTTGGCTAGGAAGGATGTGCGCAAACAGTGTGTGTGTGGTGCCATAGAGCTGCGGAACGGAAACGATGTTGCAGCCAAGCTCCGTGACGTTGAGCACGGCGTAATTCACCGCGGCCTGGCCGCTGCTCACGCACATCGCCTCAAGGCCGCCTTCCAGCGCAGCCACGCGACGCTCAAGCACAGCGGTGGTCGGGTTCTGAATGCGCGTATAGCGAAAGCCCTCGGCTTCAAGATTAAAAAGCGCAGCCGCATGATCGGCGCTGTCAAAGGCGTAAGCCACAGTCTGATAGATCGGCACGGCTACGGCCTTCGTCGTCGGGTCGACTTCGTAGCCGCTATGGATTGCGATCGTTTCCGGTTTCATTCTTCCGTCCTTCAAGAGGTCCGTTCATGCTGTTTTTTGGTGAGACATATTCGATGCAAGATCGTTCATCTGGCTCATGACCCATTCAATGTCTTTCTCAGTGGTTTTGAAGCTGGTGATGCAGGCGCGCACAGCCGGTATGCCGCCAATCTGTGCATCGGACATCCACGCAATCTGGCGCTCACGCAACTCCGCGGCCAATTTTTGGGGGACCACTCCGTCACGGGTAAAGCAGATGATCGGCAGCGGCGTTGAATTCACAATGAGCCAGCCACTGGATGAGAGCAGCTCGCGCAGCACATCTCCCATGCGGGCCTGGTGGTCGAGCATGTCCGCATAGCCCCTTTCACCATGCTCCGCCAGCGCCATGAAAAGCTTGAGGCCGATGAAGCGGCGCGACCATTGGGCAGAATGTGTGAGCGGGTTGAAGGTGGCGGATGCGTCCTCACTCTCGGGCTTGGCGGGCATGTAGGTGACATCGGAGCGAAAGGCCTGAGCGACGCTCTCGCGATGGCGGCAGAAAAACATGCCACAACCCATGGGTACAGAAAGCCACTTGTGTGCATCGCAGGTGATAGAGTCGGCGAGCTCGATGCCGGCGAGAAATGGCCTGAGGCTCGGCGAAACCACAGCGGAGCCACCATACGCGGCGTCCGCATGGAACCAGAGGCGCTGTGTTTTTGCGAAGCGCGCGATCTCCGGCAATGGGTCGATGACTCCGGCAGCGGTGGTTCCTGCAGTCCCGATGACCATGAAGGGCAGAAATCCGTTACCACGATCTTCGGCTACGCGTTTCTCGAGGTCTTCGAGGCTCATTTTCAAGCTGGAATCAGTGGCGACGACGCGCAGATTGCGGCGTCCCAGGCCCGTCATATGAGCAATCTTGTTGAAGCCGTGATGAGTCTCCGCAGTTAGGTAGATAGCTGGATCGCCGTTGAGGCTGCGAAGGCCGCATTCTCCATATTCTGGGAAGGCCCAGGTGAGAGCGACGACGACGGCGGTGAGATTTGCTTCTGATCCGCCGCTGGTGAAGGTAGCGATGGCGTTCTGCCGCAGGCCGAATTTTTCGGCTAGCCACGCGAGCGTGTGCCGCTCCATTTCATTTGCGGCGGGCGAGGTGCGCCAGTTGGCCAACTGCGAGTTATACATAGCCACCAGCGTGTCCGCGACGACGGAGGCCAACGTGACACTGGGGTTGTAAAGGCCGAAGTATCGCGGGTGCGTCACCTGCACCTGCCATGTGCGCAGCATCTGCTCCACATCGGCGATGACGTCGTCGAGCGGCATGCCCTGCTTAAAGTCAAATCGTGATCCGAGGAAGGCGCGGATTTCTCCAGCCGTGACATTCGGCACGATGAGGCCATCCGCGATGGTTGACTCCAGCGTGGCGAACTCTTCCCGGATTTGGTTGATGTGCATCTTCTTTTCGTCCTCAGTAAAACAGCGCTTTCCGAGTGCATGTCAGTTTCAAAACTACAATCGAAACTCTCCACTTTGAATGCGCTGGTACAAATTGTTGTCGAGCGGAACAAACTTCTCTGCGTTATCGAAATAGAGCGGATCAGCGCAAGCGTCGGGATCGTATCCTTCGCGAACAAGCTCGGTCTTGGAATATTTGAACGTGCCTGTCAGGTTAACCTGGTTGCGGATGCGCAGGAATACCGGCTTTGCGTAAAACGGAAGACAACGGCTGAGATGTTCGCGCAGGCCGTCGAGATTCAGTTCGCGATCGGTGGACACGGCTGCCATGCCCACGCGGCCCTCCACGCCAGGAACCGCGACGCCATAGACATTGGCGTGCAGCACGCCGGGAAATCGGCCGAGTACTTCCGCAACTTCGGATGTGGCCACGTTCTCGCCTTTCCTGCGGAACGTATCGCCGATGCGGTCGATGAAATAGTAGTAGCCTTTCTCGTCCTTCCGCATCAGGTCGCCGGTGCGAAACCATGCATCGCCGGGGGCGAGAACATTGCGCAGGATTTTTTTCTCGGAGGCTTCAGTGGAAGCGTAGCCCTCGAAGCGACTGCCGAGATTCGATGGGTCGTCAATTACCTTGCCAAGGGCTTCGCCGGGCTGGTTGGGCGCGCAGGGAATGCAGAAGCCCTGTGCGTTGCGGGCAGGCTCACCGGTTTCGATGGCAGTTGAAACAAGCAGCGGCGAAAAGCGATGGGTTAGGTAAGACGGGATGTGGCCGATGGCTCCGCGTTTGCCTTGAATGTTGAACAGGGAGACGCTGCCTTCGGTGGCGGCGTAAAACTCAAGGATTTGCGGAATGCGGAAGCGGTCTTTGAATGTATCCCAGATTTCAGGGGCCAATCCGTTGCCGCAGGCAAGGCGGATGCGATGCAGGGTTTCGTCGTCAGACGACGCGGTGTGGAGTAGGTAGCGGCAGAGTTCGCCGATGTACTGAAACAGCGTGCAGTCCCAGTGCGCAACATCGGTCCAGAAGTGACTGGCGGAAAACTTTTCGCGCACAACGACGGAGCCGCCCGTCGCGAGCATGGCGCCGATGGTTTGCACGCCGCCCACGCTGTGATACATGGGCAGGCAGTTGTACATGCGATCGATGGGCTGCACGTCCATCATGCCGGCGAACCAATGGCTCCACTGCATCGTGCGGGCGTGGCTTACGCGCGCAGCCTTGGGCAGTCCAGTGGTTCCGGATGTGTAGATATAAAGCGCGAGGTCATCGATTGCAGGCGTGTGTTGTTCGCTTGCGCTGAGTGGCTCTCCGGAGCAGCGGGCAATGCCCTGCTCGATGCCGGGCGCGCTATGCGATAACGAAGCGCGGTCTTGGCCATGCGTCCAGACGGCAGGAGATAGATCGAGCTGAGGCAGGACATCAGTCAGCGTATCAACGAACTCAGCGGAAGCGATGATGTGTTTGGGCGAAACGATGCGGATGCAGTGGGCGAGCGAGGAGCCGACCAGATTGGTGTTGAGCAGAGAAACGACCACGCCCACGCTGGTGACGCCAAGCCAGATGGCAAAGTACTCGGGCCGGTTGGTCATCAGCAGGCAGACCACGTCGCCCTTGGCGAGGCCCTGTTCGAGCGCCCAGCGCGCATATTGATTGGCGCGTTGGACCAGAGCATTGTAGGTGAAGCTTTCGCGGTCAGAGAGTAACGCGGGAGCATCGCCCATGCGCGCCGCGACTTCCTCGATCACGACAGGCAGAATGCGATGGGGATTGCGCGGAATGGGTGCCGTGAGCTCAAGCGCGCGCAGCCACGCCTTCGCAGGCGAGATGCCCGTCGGGACAGCATAGCTCTTTTTCATCGTCCTCATGCCGTGTTCCCCGCATCGACGGTCATGACCGTGCCGGTAATGTTTCTGGCCCCTTCACCCATCAGGAAGTCAACTGCATTGGCGACATCTTCGACGTCCACCAATCGCTTGAGAGCGCTGCGGCGAGCAATCTGTCGACGGTTTTCTTCGCTGAGACCCGCAGTCATTTCGGTCGATACGAACCCCGGAGCGACCGCGTTGACATTGACGCCGGCGCGGCCCACCTCTCTGGCCAGCGAACGGGTAAAGCCGATCAACGACGCTTTGCTGGCGGCGTAAACGGAGAGGCCACTGTAGCCGGTGGAGGCAACTATGGACGAGATATTGACGATGCGTCCGCCGCCGTCGGCCATCATTAAGCGCACCACGTACTTGGTGAGGACCATGGGCGAAACGGTGTTAAGGCGCACGACCTGCTCGATCTGGTGCGTCGAGGTAAGAGCGAGCACGCCGTCTGCGCTCATTCCCGCGTTATTCACCAGGCCGTAGATGGGACCGAAGTCCTTGCGCAGTGTTTTCACCAGATCGGGGATGGCTTCAATCTGTGTCAGATCGAAGGGTACAAAATGCAGCGAAGCGGGATGGGTTTGCTCTATCTGATGTTTTGCGGCCGCGAATTCGTCGCCTTGCTTGCGCGCAACTACGAGCACACGGAAGCCGGACCCGATGAGCTTGCGCACGATGCCCAAGCCCAAGCCACGGCTTCCTCCGGTGACGATTACGTTACGCATCGCGGCGCACGAGCTTTCCGGATTGACCAATGGTGAGCATGGGGACGATGTTGATGGCTGTAGGAACCTTGCGCGGATCAAGCTCGGCGCGGCAAAATTGCAAGATTTCTTGCGTGATCGCAGGCGAGCTGATTGGTTCCAGTGGTGTCTTTGGCACCACATCGGCGACGACAAGCTCACCGGTGATGGGGCTTTTCTTTGCCTTGACCAACGACATGACAACCGCCGGATGGCGATTGATGACCGCCTCGACCTCTTCCGGATGCACCTTGTAACCTCCCACGTTGATGGTGCCATCGCGGCGGCCGGTGAAGTAATAGCGGCCGTCTCGCAGTTCAAGCGTATCGCCGGTATCCACGAAGCCTTCGGCATCTTTCAGCACGGGATTATCCGCGGCAAGGTAGCGGAAGGCGGTGCGCGTGGAGCGGATTCTCAGGGTGCCATCCTTCACTTTCATCTCGATCAGGGGATTGCTGGTGAGTATTTCCGGAGGAAAGCCCATCAGGCCATCGTTCACATTGAAGCCTGCACCCGCTTCAGTGGAAGCGAAGGTGTGCGCGACCCGCGCTTGCGGATATTGCGCTTTGACCTGGTTGAGAATGGCCTGATCGACAATTTCTCCGGACATGCGGATATATTGAGGATCGATTCGATCTGCGAAGGGACTCATCAGCGCGCGACGCCAATGCGAGGGCGTTCCGGAGATATGCGTGACACCGTTGGCGCCGGCGCGGGAAAGAAAGTCCGCTGTCGATTCCTGGGCGCTGGAGACGACCAGCGAACTGCCCGAGAGCGCGGCGTGAAGGAAGATATGCAGACCGCCGTAACGGCGCATGTCGTAAAACGTACTCCATACCGTGGAAGCCGACGTGGGATCAGTTTGCCGGGCTGAGCCGGCCAGGCTGGCCAGCGTGTGCATGGCGAGCTTGGGGTTTCCAGTGGTGCCGGAGGTGAGCAGAATCCATTCGGTCTCAACCTGTGCTCCGGTGCCTACATTGCACGGAGCGATGTTTTTGCCACAGAGAACGACTCGCGTGGAGCCGTGGAGCATGAATTCGATTTGCAATTGATCGGTAACTACGGCATCGGCTTCAGCAGTTTTTACGACGTAGGGCAGATGTTCAAGCGGCAGATCGGGTGGATAAAGAACAATGCGGCGCGCAACACCGTCGAGTTCGATCAGCGCCGCGGTGGCGCGAAACTGGTCAATCGTTGCCACCACGATGGATTGGCCCTGCAACTCGCCAGATTGGCCTTGAAGAATCGATCCATGCGCCAGCTCATCCCAAGTGGCCTTGGTGTCAAGTCCCGCCAGGATGCGCGACTGCAGATTGCGGGCGGCGGCGATCTTGTTTTCGGCGACGATCTTGCCTGCGGCTATGATCGAGGACCGCAGGCATGCCGGATTATTTGGTTGCATTCTCATAGAATCGAATGAAGTCGCCGAAGGTTACAGGGAAGCGCGCGTCTTCGTCTTCGCTGAAGGGGTCGGTTCCGAACGAGGTTTCAAGCCTGGCCACGATGATGGCAAAGCAGAGCGAATCCAGCCCAGAGTCGAGCAGGGCAAGATCGTCCGTGAGCGGTGCAAGGCGCTTGTCCTGTTCCTGAGCCACCTGTTTGAACTGTGCGACTATCTGGGATTTGATGTCCATAGGTGCGGTTTACCTGCCTTCCAGGGCGCAGCGTCTGTCATCAGGCGCTGTTTGCGGCTTTCTTGCATCTGCCTGATTTTCGCCGCTGCGTGCAGGCGAAACGCCGTCGTCTGTCATGCTGACAGCCGCGAGGGGAAAGTGCAAGACAAGCCAGTCTGCGATGTGCCGCTTGACTGCCGCGCGGCCCAGGCGATTGGCGAAGGAATGATCGGCGTCCTCGACAAACTCGACTGAGACGCGGCTCTTGCGGCCCGCCAACTTCACCGCGTGGCCGATGTAATCAAACTCGCCAACTCTCGGCTTGGCGCCTTGCGTCTTGATGCCCGGTGCGCGCAGAAGCAGGATGGGCATGCCTGCTTCTGCCACCTGCTTCCAGCGTGCCAGAAGCGGAGAGTTGGCGTTGCCCGGGGGCGCGTTTCCGCGCAACCAGAGGCGAAGATTGCGGGCCTGATCGTAGCTGTTGCTGAGCAGCCTGCCGACGCGGCTGCGGCGAGCCCACTCACTCAACCCCTCGCGCGTCTTGTGTCTCTTAGCTTGTGGCAGGTGAAAGTAAGGATCGAGAAGAATGAGTCCTTTGCACTCCGGGCTGGCAGCGGCGGCGTACACGGCGGAGACCGAGCCAGCGCAGTGACCAAAGATCACCATACCGGTTAGCCCAAAGCGCTCGACCAACTGCGCGGTCGCTGCGGATGCAACGGATGCGAAGCACCCGGCGTTGATCGAGTCCAGCAGATCGGTGGATGCATTTCCGTCTGAGTCTCCCAGGCCAGGCAGGTCAATGCGGAACGCCGGATAGCCGCGTCCGGCTATGGAATCGGCCCAGTGGACGGCGGAGTCGCCGCTCGCGGCGCGAGGCAGCGAGAGTGAATTCACAAACAGAACTCCGAGACGGCCGCGAACGGACTGGCTCGTGGACGAATCGGAAGATTGGCCAGTGGGGCGATGATAGGTACTCTGCAGGCGAAGGCCGGGACCACCTAAAACAAGGAGCGCGCGGTTTTCAATGGCCTCAAGCATAGGCGGCTCCCTGGTGGGATTGCAATGTTGGACTGGATGGCGATGGAACCGCGGCGACCCAGTCGCGGTTGGGAGCGTACAACCAGTTGAAGTCTTTCAGATCGTCGTAACCAACTAGGCCGCCTTTGGTTAAAGGAGCAGCATCGCGGGTGAGCTTGACGATCTTGACTGGCCGCTTGTAATGCTGAGCTGCGCTCTGTTCGGTCGAAAGCGCGGCTGGCAATGCAAATCCGAAAGACTCGCGCCACAGGCTGTGCGACCAGCAATAGCCGTCCACGTCGAGCGGCGAGCCTTGTTCCAGTTCGCGAATATAGTCGGCCGCGGACTTGCGGTCATCGCCGAATTTGAATATCTGTTCCAGGCCTACCCAGCGCATCAGCGTGGCGCGCAGCGCCTGGTTGGCATTGACGGGCGGAGACCACAACAGCAGTCCGTCGCCCATGCCATCATCGAACGCGCGACCGGCAAGCACTGCGCCCAGGCCAAGTCCGTGGAGGACGAACGGCACATGCGGCGAGCGGTCGGCGAACCAGGCGGCGAGAAGCCGAACGTCCTGGTTCCAATCCTCAAAGGTCATCTGCTCGAAGACGCCCGTGCTCTCGCCGATTCCGCGATAGTCGTAGCGCAGCACTTCGATGCTGTCCGCGGCAAGAAAACGCGCCCAGCGAACCCAGGGCAGATAGGAGTTATGCCGTTCCGATGCGAACGGCCCAACAAGCAGAACGCGCGCCACTGGATCTTCGACCTCGTGGAGCACTGTGTAAAGATGCGCGCCGGATACGGGAAAGTATCCGGCGCGCTCTTGAAGCTGCCCGTTCCGATGGAACTGCTTTTGCACTGCAACACCTTAATTGAGGCTGGCGCAGGCGGTTATGCCGCGGCGTTTGCAGCAGGGCCCTGAACAATTGCGACGATCAGAGTGCGAAGAAGATCCACGCCCTCGAACAAATCCGCATCCGGGCTGATCGGGTTAACCGCCATCTCCAGTTGCAGCGCGCGGAACAACTCGGCCGTATGATGCACATCGCAAACGCCGTGAACGTCCGTGTACTCCATCTCCGTGGAGCCTTGCGCCTGCGCCAGTTCGGCGAGGAAGCCCATGAAGCGCTGAATCCAGCACTCGAAGAAAGCCATGGTCAGAACCGACTGCACGCCCTGCAGCTTGCCCAGAAAGCGGCGCATGTTGTTCAGGTCGGTGTTGATAGCCAGCGCGTCCGTATCGGTCGGAAAAGCGTGCGCGGCGATAGCGAACTTGCGCAGCATGATGGGATGCGCATCGCGCACCTCTTCAAACAAGTTTTCCGCCAGAATGGGACGCACTTCGTCGGCCTTGGCGGCGATGGAAGCGGCGGTCATCCAATAAATGAAGTTGCCTTCGAGGACTGCGGTATAACGGGCGATGATGCCGTGACGCTCGCTGCTGGAGAGCAGCTTGGGGTTAGGGAGTTGAGCGATAAGATCGTCGACAATGGTCGCGACCTGCTGCTGAATCGGGTCTCCAAGAGACTCACCGTGAACCTGTGGCGCTAAAGTGGTGGTGCTCATTTTTTTCACCTTCCGAACCAAGGAATAGGAATGCCGAATCCGGCATTCGGGCAAAGCAAAAAGGCAAATCCTGCTGCAAGCGGCTGACCGTGCTTGCCCGGGATTTTGAAGAACCAGCGGTCGAAAAAAGGTTGAAACCAGATTGCCGGCCGCAAACCTTTTATCTCAGATCGAGCGCTACGCTGAATCCTGCAGTGCGATCATCGAGCCGTTCCACGAACCTTTGGAATCGTCGTACCACGAACGTCTGAGACGCGCAGCAATTCCTGTTCAGCGAAATCCCCCACCAGACGAAGTGATTGCTTCGATGTGGATACCAGAATACAGGAATTCGGAGAAAAGTCAGGCGGCAACAGGTTCATCTTGACTCCCAAAAGCTGCCATGCCAATGACTCTTTTCTGTCAGGGGCATGGGCCGTTGGTACTGCCAGAGTCCAGTTACTGGTAACAAATCACTTAGGTTACGGACATCCTGATCGCAAAGCTTCTGCGCTGATCGGCAAGCTGGCTGCCAAATTGTGTTGCAGAAGGATTAACATTCGTAAAGTCATCTCCGTCCAGTTCACCAACTGACTCCGGTAACGGCAAAAGGCTCCAGATGAATGGTTCCGTCCCGAAAGTTCTACCTCGCGGCCACGCCCATCGCTGGTTTCGCAGTCGGCGGTCAGGGTCGTTGCCTTGACCGCATCGAACATCCGGATTCCATTATGATTAGCCCCATGGCAAACAAGCTTCGCTGGGGAGTGCTCAGCACTGCCAACATCGGCCTCAAAAAGGTGATACCCGGAATGCAGAAAGGCGAGCGGACGACCGTCACCGCGATTGCCTCGCGCGATCTGGCCAAGGCGCGCAAGGCAGCCGCTGCGCTGGGCATCGCCACGGCATACGGCTCTTACGAGGAACTCCTCGCCGATCCCGACATCGACGCCATCTACAATCCGCTGCCCAATCAGTTGCACGTGCCCTGGACCATCAAAGCTGCCGAGGCCGGCAAACACGTTCTCTGCGAGAAGCCTCTGAGCCTGAGCGTCGCGGAAGCAGGATCTCTGCTCGCTGTTCGCGCGCGCACGGGAGTCAAGATTGGCGAAGCTTTCATGATCCGCTCTTATCCGCAGTGGCTGCGCGTGCGCGAACTGCTGGATGAAGCGCGCATCGGAGAACTGCGCTCCATTACCGGCGTCTTCAGCTACTTCAACAACGACCCCGCTAACATCCGCAACCATGTCCAGAGCGGCGGGGGCGGGCTGATGGACATCGGCTGCTATCTCATCCACGCCTCGCGCTTTGCCTTCCGCCAGGAGCCCACGCGGGTTGTCGGCCTGATCGATCGCGATCCCACGATGCACATTGACCGATTGACTTCGGCTATTCTCGACTTTCCCGGCGGCCAGTCCATCTTTACTTGCAGCACGCAACTGGCGCCTTATCAGCGCGTACATTTCTTCGGTACCAGCGGACGCATCGAGATCGAGATTCCTTTCAATGCGCCGCCCGACCGGCCCACGCGGCTGTTTATCGACTCGAACGGCGATCTGTCTGGCGGCGGAATCACCACGGAGATCTTCCCCGTGTGCGACCAGTACACGCTGCAAGGCGATGCTTTCTCGAAAGCCGTGCTCGAAGACACCGAGGTGCCGGTCCCGCTGGAAGACGCAATCAAAAACATGGCTGTGATTGAAGCCATCTTCAAATCCGGTAACTCAGGTCAATGGGAAATTCCGGCGCGCTGAAAGGTCTGGCTCTCAGCTACGCGCCTGCCGGGTTTTCCCTGGCCACAGCTTGCGCGGACTGCGGGCGCAAGGCTTCCGATGTCAGCTCGTCGGCCTGGCGAAGACCGGGAAACAGCGGCGCCCATAGTCCGGCAACCACCAGCGCGCCCACGCCGCCCACCACGGTAGCCCGTACCGCGCCCCACCACTGAGCGGTGAGCCCGCTTTCAAACTCGCCCAGCTCATTGGACGCGCCAATGAACAGCGAGTTCACGGCGCTCACGCGGCCGCGCATCTCCGGCGGCGTACCTAACTGCAACAGAGAACCGCGAATGATGACGCTGACCGTATCCGCCGCTCCGGCCACGGCCAGCGCGCCCAGAGAAAGCCACAAATTATGCGAGAGCCCAAACACCACCGTACCCGCGCCAAAGATTGCCACGCACACAAACAGGCGCAGCCCAGCCCGATGCCGGAAAGGAAAACGCGCCATGGTCAAAGACATCAGCAGCGCTCCGGCGGCCGGCGCTGCCCGTAGCATTCCCAGGCCGCGCGGCCCCTGGTGCAGAATGTCGTGGGCAAAAATCGGCATCAGCGCCGTGGCCCCACCTAGCAGCACCACAAACAAATCCAGTGAACTGGCGCCGAGCAGGAGCGACGAACGCATCATGTATTGAAATCCCGCCATCACCACCTTGAGCGATGCAGCCCGGTGCTCCATGCGTCCTGGCCTCACACGCAGGCTGGCCACCAGCACCAGGAACCAGCCCAGCGTACCGAGCGTGAACACGTAGACGATTCCCGCCCCTTCCAGCGAAGTGCCAGGCACAAAGTGCGACAGGGGCAACGTAAACAGCAACCCACCCAGCGCCGGCCCGGTGATGTTTGAAAACTGCCAGGTGGCTCCGCCCCATGTAACGGCGTTGACGAAATGCTCTTCCGGAACCAGGTGGGGAATCAGCGCCGAGCTGGCCGGCCCTGAAAAGGCGCGTCCTGTCCCGACGAAAAACAGCACTACATAGATGGAAAATACGCCGTGCAGGCCTGCCCGCGTTAGCAGCAGCAGCGCCGTGGTGCAGAACACCTGCAGCCCGTAGCAGACCAGGATCACCTGCCGCCGGTCAAAGCGGTCGGCCACGTGCCCGGCGGGGAGCAGAAAGACCAGGCCCGGCAAAAACAGCGCCAGCCCGGTAAAGCCCAGGTCCAAGGCGCGGTGGGTGAGCGAATACACCTGCCAGGCCACGGCCACCGCCTGCGCCTCGGCTCCCAGAATCACCGCCAGGCGTGCCAACTGGTACCGCTTGAAGTCGCGGTAACCGAAAGCCTCCATGCCGCGCGCCGCTGGCTTTTGGGGAAGGGAATTCATCTATAGTTTCTAGCTTATATCGCGGTCCCTGAGCGGCAGCCCAGCAAGCCGATTTCTCCTCCTTCATGCGGCGAAGTTTCCCAAAATGGCGTCCAACTCTCAGTGAGCCTATTCGCCCCCACCGCGCATCGCCGGCTGCTGCCCCGCTGGGCCATCCACCTCGGTGCGGCAGGGCTCTTTCTGACCTCCGCGCTGGATGCCTCGGTCATTCCTCTACCAGTTCCCGGCACCACTGACCTACTGCTGCTGTGGCTTGGCTCCCACAACGGGAGCCCTTGGCTGCTGGCGTCGAGCGCGATCGTTGGCAGCCTGATCGGCGGCTATACAACCTGGAATATCGGTAAACGAGGCGGTGAGGCGGCCCTCAAACGCTGGGTTCCGGCCCGCATCCTGAAACGCATTGTCGGATGGGTAGAGCATAACCCCAGCCTGGCGGTCTTTCTGCCGGCCATTCTGCCGCCGCCCATTCCACTTTCGCCGTTTCTTCTGGCCGCCGGTGCGTTGGGGGTGGCGCGCAGGCCTTTTCTGCTGGCTTTCGGCGCGGCGCGCATCCTGCGTTACTCGTTTGTGGCCTGGCTTGCTGTCGTTTACGGTCGCCGCGTCGTCCACCTGTGGGCGGGGACGCTGCAGAAATGGTCGGTGCCGCTGCTCTGGATCTTCGCCGTTGTGGTCATCTCCGGCATCGCTCTGGGAGTGATGAGACTCCGCTCTCATGGCAATGCCAGCCCGGAACAAGATCAAGCCGGCGAACCTGCTGCTATGCGCGGCGATTGAGGCAGCGGGGCGCAATACAAGGGCGTCGAGTAAGCTCAACAGCCGGCTCGCCCTTCATCGCCGATTCCACAAGAAAACCAGGAACGCTCTTGCCGATTGCGGTGTAAAAAGAGACTATGCAGGCATTCATCGCTCTCTTGCGCGCCGTGAACGTGGGTGGAACCGGCAAGCTGCCCATGACTGAACTGAAAGACCTGTGCGAAACGGTCGGATTCAAGTCCGTTCGCACCTACATCGCCAGCGGCAACGTCGTCTTTCAATCGGCAAAAACCGAGGCCCAGGTGAAAGCCGCGCTTGAGGCCGCGCTCGCCGCGTATGCCGGCAAGCCCGTCGACGTGCTCGTGCGCACGGCCGCGGAGATAGCAGCGGTCCTGGCAGCTAATCCCTTCAAAGAGATGCCTGGCAACCGCACGGTCGCGTTCTTCCTGGACAAGCCTCCGGCTGCAGACGCCTTGTGCGCCGTTTCGGGGCAGGCCAGCGAACAGCTCCGCCTCGGCCTGCGCGAAATCTACGCCTACTATCCAGACGGGATGGGCGGGTCCAAGCTGAAGATTCCTGCCGCCAAAGACGGCACCGCCCGCAACATGAATACCGTCGCCAAACTCGCGGAGATGTCCGCCGCTTGCGCCGGACATTCCACTTAACCTCTCCTCATCAACGGCTCGCCGTCGTCCCCGCGCGGCCTTGCCTCGTCTATGCTCATAGAGCCGCATGTTCGGAGCCGCAAGTTCGGCTCAGAGGAGTCTCCCATGAACATCCGTTTCTTGTCCGCAATCGTTGTCGGCCTCGCTCTTTGCGTCGCCGCGTCTGCACAGGATGCAACCACACCGCCGCCGGGGCAGGGCCCAGGCGCGCAGGGCCAGCGGTTTGGCGGCCGTGGCGGTTATGGAGGCGGCATGGGCCGTGGCCTCTTCGGCACTGTCACTGAGGTTGCCGCCGACCACTACACCATCAAGACCGAGTCCGGCGAAACCTACGTCATCCATTACAGCGCCAACACCCGCATCCTCAAGCAGCAGGCCCGCGCTCGCGGCGAAGGCGGCCAACGCAGCGAAGGCGCCGAGGGCGGAAGCGGCCAGCGTGGCGGAGGCAATCCTCCCACCCCGCTCAAATCCACTGACATCAAGGTCGGTGACGCCATAGCCGCCATGGGCGAGGTGGATGCATCCGCCAAATCCGTCGGCGCAACCGTCGTCATGCAAATTGACCCCGAACGCGCAAAACAGATGCGCGAGATGCAGGCCAACTACGGCAAAACCTGGCTCATGGGCAAGGTCACCGCCATTGATGGCGTCAAAGTCACCCTCATGGGCTCCATCGACAACGCGAATCACTCCTTTGTGGCCGACGAAAACACCACCTTCCGCAAGCGCCGCGACCCCATCACGCTCGCCGACATCCAGGTCGGAGACACCGTCCGCGTCGAGGGATCTCTCAAGGGCGGCTCGTTCGTAGCCACTGCCGTCAACGCCATGGGCGCCCCGTCCGGCGGTACGCCGAACGTGCCCCGCAACGCCCCGCCGCAGTAGCACCGAGCCCCCGGAACACCCAGTCCCGAGCAGTTGCGTGGGTTCAATACTCGCGCAACTGCTCCAGCGGCCAAAGTCATCTCCAGCTATAATTGCCCCGACCAATTAGTGCCGTGTGCGGCCGAACTCTGTTCGCCGTATGCTGTCGCATTGTTTCGTGCCGATCTCGATCTTCAGCATTCATCTCGAAAGGCCCCGCATGTTTGCCTCGTTTCTTTCCCCAGTCGTCAAGTTCAGCATCGCAGCCATCTTCCTATTTACACCCCTCGCGGTCCTCGCCCAGCCCCAATCGCTCGGCATCTTCACCGATCATCAGGATGTGGGAACCGTGCTTCATCCCGGCTCCGTGCAATACGACGCCGCCAGCCGCTCCTATACCCTGAGCGGCAGCGGCGACAACATGTGGTTCGGCATCGATGACTTTCAGTATGTCTGGAAGAAAGTCTCCGGCGACGTCGCTCTCACCGCCGACATCGCCTTTATCGGCACGGGCGGCAATCCCCATCGCAAGGCCGTCCTCATGATCCGCCAGTCTCTCGATGGCAATTCGCCCGGCGTCGATGTAGCCGTCCACGGCGTCGGCCTCACCTCGCTCCAGTTTCGCGACGCCGCCGGCGCTGATACCCATGAGGTCGAGTCCAACATCTCCGCGCCCAGAACCGTCCGCATTGAAAAACGCGGCGACTCTTTCTACGCCTTCGTCCTGGGGCCTGACGGCAAGCTTCAACCGGCGGGCGCCTCTACGAAACTCACCTTGACCGGCGACTTCTACATCGGCATCGGTGTCTGCTCGCACAATAAAGACGTCGTCGAGAGGGCCGTTTTCTCCAACGTTAAACTCGAGCAACTCCCGCCAGCCGGCGGCAAGACCGTCCTCGTCAGCTCGCTTGAGACCATCTCCGTCGCCTCCACCGATCGCCACGTCGAATACGTAGCCGCCGCGCATTTTGAAGCGCCCAACTGGTCCCGCAACGGCAAGTACCTCATCTTCAATCAGGATGGAACCCTGCGCCGCCTCGCCTTCGATGGCAGCGCGCCCACAGTCATTTCCACTGCGCCGCAAATTCATTGCAACAACGATCACGGCATCTCGCCCGACGGCCAGTTCCTGGCCTTCAGCGACTCAACCGCCGGCGATCACAAATCCCGTGTCTACGTTGTTCCCATCACCGGCGGAACACCGCGCCTTATCACGCCCGACGGGCCATCCTACTGGCACGGCTGGTCGCCTGACGGAAAGACTCTCGCCTTCACCGGCCAGCGCGGCGACAACTTCGATATCTACTCCGTGCCCGCCGCCGGTGGTCCGGAAACGCGCCTCACGACGGCCCCCGGACTCGACGACGGCCCCGAGTATTCGCCCGACGGCGCATACATTTACTTCAACTCCGAGCGCACCGGACACATGCAGATCTGGCGCATGAAGCCCGACGGCTCCGCCCAGGAGCAGATCACTTTCGACGAAAGCAATGACTGGTTCCCGCATCTCTCACCCGATGGCCAATCCATGGTTTTCATCGCCTATGAAAAGGGCGTCACCGGTCACCCGCCCAACAAGGATGTCGAACTCCGCCTCATGTCGTTCAAAGACCGCAAGGTCCGCGTCCTGACCAAGCTTTTCGGCGGCCAGGGAACCATCAACGTACCCAGTTGGTCGCCCGACGGGCAAAAAATCGCCTTCGTCAGCTACGAACAACTCCCCGAAGAAAGCATCCAATAACCTGCCCCCAAAAATGTCTAAGTGCTTTGTTTTGAGAGGTATAAATTAGGCAATTTGAACCTAACCTGTTTGTTTACAATAGATTACGGCTAATTCGGGAAAAGGGGGAGGGGGGGTGGTCCCTCTTCTTCCAATATTTGGAACAGGAGATGAGCCTGAATTGATTATCGGATATTCGCTGGTAATTATCTGCAAAGTAAATTCATTTGAGATCCAGCAAATCGGCTCCGGCATCGCGCCTCACCCCATGAACATCCCGCCATTCACATCCAGCACATGCCCGGTAATATATCCAGCGCCCTCCGAAGCCAGAAAACCCACCGACTGCGCAATCTCCACATCCGTTCCCGCGCGCCCCAGCGGAATCGTCGCCATCATTGCCGTGCGCTGCTTTTCGTCCAGCACTGCCGTCATCGCCGTCTCAATGTATCCCGGCGCCACGGCGTTCACCGTAATGCCGCGTGAAGCCACCTCCCGCGCTAGCGACCGCGTCAGGCCGATCAGCCCGGCCTTACTCGCTGCATAATTTACCTGGCCGCCTTGCCCCGTCCGTCCCACTACGCTCGATATATTGATAATCCGTCCCCAGCGGTTTTTCAGCATCGGCCGCAACACCGCTTGCGTCAGCAGAAATGCCCCCGTCAAATTTGTCCCCAGCACATCGTCCCAATCGGCCCGCTTCATGGCCATGGCCAGACCGTCGCGCGTAATCCCGGCGTTGTTCACCAGGATTTCCACCTTGCCGAACCGCTCCAGCACTGCCTTAGCACCGGCCTTGATCGATTCCTCGCTGGCCACGTCCAGCGCAAACGCCGCAGCATGGCCACTGCCAGACTCAATCTCCGCCACAACCTCAGCCAGCTTCGCCTCATTGCGCGCCGCCACAGCCACGGTCGCCCCGGCCCGCGCCAGTTCCAGTGCCACGGCGCGCCCAATTCCCTGCGAAGCTCCCGTCACCAGCGCAATTCGTCCCTCTAAATTCCCCATATTTCCCCTCACTCCAAGAAGCACAGACAACGCTCATCCATGCTGCCCGTACCCCATTATATGTGCGCAAAACTCGACCCTCTCAACCTCCTTTGAACCCGCAAGCCGCACAGATATTTCAAAGGGCGCAAAAAAGTCGGAGCCAATAATCTTGGCCCCGGCGCAGCTGGCGCTTGTCTTCTTGGAAAGGCGATCAAGACTTGGGAAGGCGATCAGGGCCGTCCATCGCCGATGTATCTATTAAGGATCATAAGTAAAAACATTGAGCTAATAACTGATGACTTAGAATGAATGTTTACGCTTCACTCACCCCAGCGGCGTAGCCGCCACTGTCACCGGCCGTCCAGCCAGCGCCGGCCGCACCAGTTCCGTCGGCCACACATACACCGCCAGCCGCCGCGAGTAATGCAGCACGGGCTCAATATCCGGCAGCTCAATCCCAATCGATTTGGCCAGATCGTTCCGATCAATCTCCGCTTCCGCCTCTTCCAGCGGCCACGGAATATGATGCAGATTCGCCCGCACCGCTTGTCCGGCCCGGTTGCGCGTAAACAGGCTCGACCGCTCCATCAGAAAATGCTCCAGCGTCCCGCTCCTGCCCTCCATCAGCTTGCTCGTCGGACCCAGTCCCCGGTACCGCGCATTGAAGATTACCGGCTGCTGCGCGAACCGCCTGCGGCTGTAGAAGGCAAACTCCCGCTCCGACCGCTGGTTCAGGCGCATCTCCGCCCAGTGGTACGGAAGGTGAAAGAACGTATGCGCCAGCGTTACCGCAAGCAGATTTGTGGCATCCAGGCTGAAAAAATACATCCCTGGCGTGTGCGTGTGTACGTCCCGCACATAGGTGCGCACATTCAGGTCAGGGAAGTTGCGCATACCCGGAATCGCCGGCAGTCCGCGAACCTTGAGCCGGTCCAGCCAGAACGGCACCACGCCCAGCCACGCCGAACCTTGAAACACGTCCGGCTCCAGCCCCTCGGGCAAAAGCCGCGCAATCTCGGCCACAGGCACGGGCCAGTGAGCAAACAGCAGGTCGTTCCACCGCTGCGTCATTTGCCAGCGGCCTGAGGGCAGCGGTCGTGGACTATGCGACGTTCGTATTAAATACTCCCGCATGGCCGCTCCTCACAAATCCCGCCTTTGCATGGCTGGCGATCGCTCTGCCCGGCTGCGCACGCAGGTGAATTCGCGCTTCTGATGCGGTTAGACGCCAAGTCTCGCCGCGTGGTTACCCCGCCTTCGTTTCACGGTCGGATTTCCAGTCAACCTGGTTCAAAAATGAACGCCTGGCAAACCGCCGCCGCGCCCCTGGATTGGAAAATGGCTGATGCCGTATTCTGTTCCTGAGCCCACATTCATGTCCAGCGAAACTTTTCTCCCTCCCGGCGCCCGCAACCAAACCGATGTCTTCGCTGTTCACGGCGCCGATCCTGAAGTGCTGGCCTATGCCATGGCCAAGTACTCCCGTTCCGCGCTGTCCATGCGTGAATCTCTTACCGAGATCAGCGCCCAGCGCGCCGAGCAGTTTCTTAACACCTTTTACTTTCAATACGGCCACCGCTCCATCGCTGATCTGGCCCACATCGCCTTTGCCGTTGAGCGCCTTTCGCTGCTGGCCGCCATCGTCCTCGTCGACGAGCAGCGCTGGGACGGCCAGGAACGTTCAACCCGTTATCAGAACTTCATGAAGTCCGGCTGGTTCTTTCCCGATTTCGGTCAACACGCCGAGCCGGCTCAGCTCTATGCGGACACGATCAACAATTTGTTCGGCACCTATCAGCGCACCACCGCGGCTGTGCTTGAGGCCCTGCGGCGCCGCGTGCCGTGCCCTGAGACTCTTAAACCCGAAGCCTACGAGCGTACGCTCAAAGCCCGGGCTTTTGACGTTGCGCGCTACCTGCTTCCGTTGGCCACCAACACGTCTCTCGGTCAGATCGTCAACGCCCGGACCCTCGAAACCCAGGTATCACGCCTGCTCTCGCATCCCGCCGCCGAAGTGCGCGACCTTGGTCTCAAGCTCCGCGAAGCCGCCACCGGCGCTGCCTGGAACGTGAACACGCAAGCCGCTGCTTCCTTTGTGGGAAAACTCGACCCCACCCTCGCCGAAGAAGCCGCCAATCTCCTCACCCGCGAAGTTCGCACCGCTCCGACGCTCGTCAAATACGCTGAACCCAATCAATACGCGATCCAAACGCAAGTCGAGTTGGCGCAAGCAGCGGCGCAACTCCTCGCCGAGCTTCCGATCGCGGCAAGTCCAGTCGTTGATTTAGTCGAACGCACGGAAACCCTCGAAGTCGAACTCGCGGCGACCCTCCTCTATTCCGTCGCCCACCATCCCTATCGCCAGATCCGCGACCTGGTGATGCAGCTTCCTGAAGCCCGCATCAACGAAATCGTCGAGTTGGGCCTTCGTCACCGAGGCCGCCACGACGAAACACTTCGCGCCTTCCACGCAGGAGCCGCTCTGCGCTTCGACATCCTCATGGACATCGGCGGCTTCCGCGACATGCATCGCCATCGCCGCTGCGTGCAAATCATCCAGCCCTTCACCGGTCTTCATGGTTGCGAAATCCCCGACTGCGGCGACCTGGAGCCCGGCGTCAATCTCCTCGAAGAGGCCGGCATCCTCGCAGAGTTTCAATCCGCTCTCAGCGCTGCTCACGCCGCCAGCGCACAGATCGCCCAGAGCGCCGCTCCCGAAGCCGCCCAGTCGGCCCTTTATCTGCTTCCGCTCGCCACGCGCATCCGCAGTCTCTTTAAGATGGACTTTGCCGAAGCCCAATACATCTCGGAGCTCCGCTCCGGCCCCGCTGGCCATTTCAGCTATCGCCGCATCGCCTGGGAGATGTACAAAGCCCTTAAGCGCCAGCACCCCACGCTGGCAAAACACATCCGCGTTACTGATTTCACTGAACCGATTGACCTGCTGAAGCGTTAAGCCCGCGCAGATTGCCGCGGGCCGCTCCGGTTCAGGTATAACTCCGGGTGCCTGCCTCGCGACGTTTTTCGTCGTCAGGGTGGGATAGCTCCGTCTATTTAAAGTTCTTCGCGGGGTTGAGTTTTTTTTGCGCGAATCCGGCGCCAGACCCATAAAGACAACCAATCTTTGTTGCGCCTCTTCCAACCGTCAGGTGAAGTGATGCGCAAGGCGTTCCTTATTCCGTTGTTCATTTCGGCCACGGCGATGGCCATGCAAACCTCCGCGCCGCCCAATGTTCGGCCCAACGATCTGGTTCGCAAAGTCATCAGCCACGAAATCCAGGCGGACGATCAGGACCACTCCCACTGGATGTACCAGGTTGTCACCAACGTTCCATCTCCCAGAAAAACAAAAACCGTCGTAGAGACGAAGAATGGCGACATCGATTATCTCGATGACATCGATGGCCACCCGCTCACGTCGCAGCAAAGGAGCGCGGAAGACCGCCGCGTCCAGCGTTTTATCGGGGATCAGGAGGAGCAGAGAAAAGCGCGCCGCGCCAGCGCGGCTGACGACAAAAAGAGCGAGCAAATGTTCGCCATGCTGCCCGACGCTTTTCTCTTCCAATACGCAGGCGGCAACGGCGACGACGTCAAACTCACCTTCCACCCTAATCCGGCATTCACCTCGCACTCCAGCGAGGCCTACGTCTTCCACAAGATGGATGGCTTCGTCATCGTCAACACCAAAAACAAACGCCTCGTTGAAATCTCCGGACGCCTCACCCACGGCGTCGAATTTGCCGGTGGACTCTTCGGCCATCTCGATCCTGGCGGCACATTCGATGTGCGCCGCGAAGAGATAGCCCCGGGCAACTGGGCCATCACGAAGCTCAAGGTCAACATGCACGGCAAAGCCCTCTTCTTCAAAACCATTTCCGTGCAGCAGGATGAAATCCACAGTCACTTCCAGCGCATCCCTGACAGCACCACGATGACCGAGGCTGAAGCTCTGGCTCAAAAGCAATCTTCCGGACCGCCGACACCCGGCAACTGATGCCGTGACCACATGGTTCGGTATCGCTCCTCAAACTGAGAAAAACTGGCTACCGCCGCCGACTGCGGGAAGGCTAATAACAGGCTCTAGTGTGGTGTGTCCGAAGTTCGTGTCCAATTTTGCTCGGATTTGAGGTGCGGCCTTCTGACGAAAAAGCAGGTCCTTCGACTCCGCTGCAGTACGCTTCGCTCAGG
This sequence comes from Occallatibacter sp., assembly GCA_036489415.1. Classification (GTDB taxonomy): domain Bacteria; phylum Acidobacteriota; class Terriglobia; order Terriglobales; family Acidobacteriaceae; genus Telmatobacter. The sequence goes on from DASXFS010000062.1 coordinate 79,992, forward strand.
ATGACAGGCCAATTTCTGCTATGAACTTTGGAGACAGGACACTAGCAGGCTGCAGAAAGGGGCCTTCGATTGAGCGAAATCCGGAAGAGCATACCCCGGGGGTTGAAGCCCATGCTGATCCTATTGGGCTATGCCGGGATAGATCCCCCGGCCGACCGCGCGATGCAGTTTTTCCGCAGCCCGCCAGGAAGCGCGGACTCCAATCACGCGCGCCGTTCGAGAGTGTATCGGCGCAGAGCGGTCAAAGGATTTTCCGCACCTCCAGAAGTCCTCTCAGATGCCCCGTAACCGCCCATTGACCCTATCGATTCCTTGATTTTGAGACCCTCCAGACGATTTACACTGCTCTCAGAAGCAGGAGACAAGAGCCTCTTTTGCAGATTCCCGACCTCCGACACAGCGCCATGCCAGTCTTGCCCCGTGTTCCCTTCCACCACCGGACCCGACAATGCCTTGCTGGACAAACTGGCCCCGGTCAGGCGCCTCTGTCTGCTGGCAGCAGCCTCAGTCGCGACTCTCATCCTGGCCGGGTGGTTCATTCCGGCGCTGGGCAGGCTCCTCCCCGCAGGCTGGGATGTCATGAGGTGTGAAACCGCGCTCTTTCTTCTCCTCAGCGCCATCAGCTTTGAACTCTGTGAGTCGCGCCACTCCAGCCGCTATAACAAGATAGGGCAGTTGCTCGGTGTCCTTGTCGCCCTGTTCGGTGCGGCCATTCTCCTCGAATTCGCACTGCACATCTCCCTCGGGATCGACACGCTTCTTCCCTGCGACCTGGGTACAGGCGATCGGTTTCCAGGAAGACCCGCGGCGCAGACCGCAGGCGGCTTTTTCCTGCTTGGGATATCGGTCAATCTCATCCGCGCCAAGCACCGCATCGCAGTCTGGACCGCCGATCTAGCCGCTTTTGCCCTGTCTCTGCTGATTCTGAGCCTCTCTTCGGGAGAGATCTTTAACGCACTGCATCTGTTCAGCTTTTCCACCAGAATCCACGCTTCCCAGCAGACCCTGGCCTGTCTCCTGTTGCTGACCTCGGTCGCGCTGCTGCGCCGGGCCGAACGAGGGGTCCTCTCCATCTTTCTCGGCCGCGGAATTGGCGCGACCGCTGCCCGTGTCCTTGGCCCGATTCTCATCGTATTGCCGATCTTCCGCGAGATCACCCGGGTACACGTGATCAACGCCCACATAATTCCGGAACACTTTGTCACTGCCATTCTCGTCTCCGTGGCAACCGTGCTCTCGATGATCGTCCTATTGGCGCTTGTCTGGCGCATCAACAACATGGAAATGGAGATTCACGATCTCTCTCTCCGCGACGAACTGACCGCACTCTACAATCTCCGGGGATTCTCCCTGCTCTCTGAGCAGGTGCTGCATCTGGCGCAGCGTTCCCAACTGCCGCTCTCTGTCCTATTCATCGATCTGGATCACCTGAAACAGATCAATGACTCCTTCGGCCACGACGCCGGCTCCGCGTTCCTTGTCGAAACGGCAGAAATCCTCAAGCAGACATTCCGCGAAACCGATGTGATGGGGCGCGTGGGCGGAGACGAATTCGCCGTCGTCTGCCAGGGAAGCCATGCGGCCATTTCGATTGCCGCGCAGCGTCTGCAGGCAGCCTGCGCACTGCGCAACGCCGAGCCTGTCCGGCGATTCCCGCTGAGCTTCAGCATCGGATTCGTGACAGCCGAAGGGCACGCGCACCAGTCCCTGAAAGAACTGCTCACCGAAGCAGACAAGGCGATGTATGCGGAAAAGCGGCGCAAGAAACTGGAACGCGAGTAGCCGGAAATCGTCCCACCGCTACGGTGACTTCGTAGATTCGTAATCAAGCTTGGCACTTTTGCGGGACAGCAGCGAGCGGTGTAGCTGAGGCATGGACAAGCGTAAGAGGTTGCAGATCGAGCTTTCACGTCAGGAACGTAAACAGGTTGAGGAATTGTTGAGCGGCGGGGCGCCGTCGGTGCGGGCGGCGTTACGGGCTTTGGTGACGCGGCAGATGGACGGAGGCCGGACCACGGTGGAGGCCGAAGCCGGAGTGGGTATTTCCGCCACAGCGGCATGGGAGATCGTCGTCCGCTATCCTGAGGCGCGGATCATCGATCTGGTTATGGACGACCTGAACACGCGCGGCCGCAAGTCGCTGGTGAAGCGTTACGGCGAAAAGTTGGGAGGCTTGCTGTGGAACCGCTTCACAGTCCATTACACACCCAAACACGGCAGTTGGCTCAACCCGGCCGAAATCGAAGTGAGCCTGTTCAGCCGCTCGTGCCTGGGACAACGCATAATCGATGACCTGCCCGCACTGTGCGGCGAAGTTCATGCTTGGCAGCGCCGCATCAACCGCGACCGCACCACCATCGACTGGAAGTTCACGCGAAAGACAGTCCCGCCGGAAACTGCATTACTCAATCACACGGACACAATACTAGAGCGATTTCGCAATTCATGCGGTTTTTGGGGCTCAAGCATTTTCCTGTGGCATCCCCACACATCTTGTGCAATACTTGTGTGGCATCAACACAGGAGCCGAAAATTGGGCAATTCCAAACCAGAAGCCAAACTTGATCTCTTGCAGGGCACGCTCGACCTGATGGTCCTCAAAACCCTGGCTGCGATCGGACCTCAGCACGGATACGGCATTGCCCGCCGCATTGAGCAGGCCAGCGATGATGAAGTGCTGCTCAATCAGGGCACGATCTACGCGGCGCTCGTTCGCCTGCAGCAGCGCAGCTGGATTGCCGCCGAGTGGGGAACATCGGACAACAACCGCAAGGCCAAGTTCTACTCGATCACCCGAAACGGCCGTAAGCAACTTGAGAAGGACGCCGCTTATTGGCAGCGCCTGTCTGGCGTGATGGGCCGCGTGCTGGCCATGTCCGCGGAAGGCAACGCGTAGTGGATACGCCACGTCGTTCCGCCAGCCGCCTGCGAGCGTTCTTCACGAAGCCTCCGCTCGATGCTGATCTGGAAGCAGAGATCCAGGCGCACATCGAGCTGGCCGTGGAAGAGAACATCCGTTGCGGCCTTACGCCTCTCGAAGCCCGTCGCCAGGCGCTGGTGCGCTTCGGCGGCATCGATCTTGCCAAATATCAACAACGCGAAGCGCGAGGACTTATGAAACTCGACATTCTTCTCCAGGATCTCCGCTACTCCATCCGCACACTCAGCCGCGACCGCGGCTTCACCATCGTCGCTGTGCTCATTCTGGCGCTCGGCATCGGGGCAAACGTCGCTGTCTTCAGCGTGGTCAACAATCTGCTGCTGCGTCCACTGCCGTTTCCCGATGCGGAAAGATTGGTGTGGATCGCCCCGCCGCCCACCAAATGCGGCCTGTCCTGCGCAACGTATTCCACGGACGCGTATGACGAATTTCGCATGTATAGCCGCTCTTATCAGGACGTGACCGGCTACTTTGCCTTCTCCACTCCCGGAAATCTGAGCCTCAAGCTGGGCGGCGCGCCCATCCCTGCCACCAGCATTGACGTGATCGCCAACTTCTTTCAAGTGCTGGGCGTGCAGCCCGCCATGGGACGCCTGTTCCGGCCGGAAGACGCCAACAACGGCGCCGCTCCTGTCATTGTCCTCAGTGACGCGTGGTGGCGCCGGCAGTTCAACGCCGATCCAAACATCATCGGCAAGGCCTTCGACATGAATGGCCACCAGACCACCGTCATCGGCGTTCTGCCGCGCACCTTCGACTTTGGCGCCGTGTTTTCGCCCGGCGCCAAAATCGATGCCCTCACGCCTCTCAACCTCTACGGGCCGCCCCGCGACTGGGGCAACATCATCACCTTGATCGGCCGGCTCAAGCCCGGCGTCACCATGGGCCAGGCGATCCCCGACGCCGCACAGGCTGAGCCGCACATGTGCGGGAACAACAAGCGCTCAGATAGTTGCGGCACCGAATATAAAGATGGAGTAGTCCCCGTCCCGCTCAAGGACTACGTCAGCGGCAAGCTGCGCCGTTCGCTGATAGTCCTCTGGTGCGCTGTCGGAGCCATCCTGCTGATTGCCTGCGTCAACCTCTCGAACCTGTTGCTGGCCCGCGCTGCCTCCCGCTCGAAGGAGTTCGCCATGCGCGGCGCGCTGGGAGCCAGCCGTATGCGCATCGTCCGCCAGCTTCTTACCGAAAGCCTTGTGCTCTCCTGCTCAGGCGCTATTCTTGGCCTCGGACTGGCCTGGTGCCTCGTTGTCTGGCTGGCGCATCAGGGCGCCATCGCTCTGCCGATGCTCAGCCTGCTGAGCATCGATGGTGATGCCCTGGCATGGACCGTTCTCATCGCCGTGACCGCCGCACTGCTGTTCGGCCTGGTCCCCGGTATCCGCATGGCGGGCGGCAATCTTCAGGAAACGCTGAAAGACTCCGGCATGGGCTCAGGGCAGAGCCGCAAGCACGACCGCATCCGCTCCATCCTGGTCGTCTCTGAAATAGCCCTCGCCTGCATCCTGCTCGTCGGCGCGGGCCTGCTGCTGCGCAGCTTTATGCGGGTGCTCGATGTCGATATGGGCTTTCAGCCGGAACACGCCGCTGGCATCAACGTGGATTACGACGACAATGTCCCCAACGACAAGACAGGCGCGCTCAGCGCGGCCAGGCGCGGCGTGATCTTTCAAGAGGTCATTAGCCGCGTCAGCGCCATCCCCGGAGTTGAGGCAGCCGGTATTTCCGACTACCTGCCGCTGGGCCAGAACCGCGCCTGGGGATTGCCCTGGCCGAAGGGCGTCAAACAGCCCAAGAACCTCAACGGCTCGCCTCTGGTCTACGTCATCACCCCTGGATATCTGCGCGCCATGGGCACCGGCATCCGCGGCCGCGACCTTACCTGGAATGATGGACCCACAAGCCAGAACGTCGTCCTCATCAACCGCTCCTTTGCGAAATTCCTCGACCAGTACGCCCATTGGCCCAACCACGACGCCGTCGGCCAAATCCTGGGCGACGGCCGGGACCTGCACATCGTAGGCGTCGTCGACGATGTGCATGAAGAAAGCGCAGAGGGTGACGCAGGCTGGCAAATCTACTATTCCGCTTTGCAGAACGGCCCCACTGGCGCCCGGCTTGTCATCCGCACCACGCTTCCGCCCGCAGTCCTGGCTACGAGCGTGCTCCGCACTCTGCGCGACATCAACCCCAAGCAGTCCATGGCGGAGTTCCGTCCCATTCAGGACTTGGTGGATCACGCAAACTCGCCGCGCCGCTTCTTCATGCTGTTGGTCGCGTCTTTCGCCGGCCTCGGCCTGCTGCTGGCCGCGCTCGGCATCTACGGCGTGATCGCGTATTCCGTGACCCAGCGCACCCAGGAGATTGGCATCCGCATGGCTCTGGGTGCGACCATGGCCCAGGTGCAGCGCTCCGTGCTCTCGAAGACCTTGCGCCTCGCCGTGATCGGCATAGCGGCCGGCGCGATCGTTTCCCTGATCGTCTCGAGGATGATCACGGCTTTGCTCTTCGATACCGCGCCCAGCGATCCCATCACCTTTGCCGCGATGGTTGTGTTGATTGGAGCGGTAGCTCTGCTGGCCGGCTATCTGCCGGCACGCCGCGCCAGCCGCATCAACCCCATGGTCGCGCTGCGCAACAACTAAGACCCGGGCAATGGAAATGGGTGCCCCACATCTCGCTTTTGAGATGCAGGAAAGCACAAACCCCGAGGTCGCTCGGTCGGAACAAGCACAATCTGGTTGCCCCACCTTAGCTGCCCGCTGCGGCGGACGGCCAAGGTGGGATAGTTCCATCTATTGACCATTGTCTTTTATTGCTTTTTACAAACCTTGTCCCACTACAGCTCCGTTACTTCAGAAAAAAATAATCGCGCAGATCCTTCCCATAGACGATCGAGTGGTATATGCTTTTCCCATAGACCTTCGAGTGGAGAAACTTTTCATGAACCCCAAAAAGCAACCGAACAGCGAAATGGTGCAGGGCACCCTCGACATGCTCATTCTGCGCACCCTGGTGATGGGCCCGGCGCACGGCCACACCATCGCCCACGTCATCGAACACACCTCGGACAATGTGCTTGAGGTGGAGCAAGGCTCGCTGTACCCCGCGCTGCACCGGCTGGAAGACCGAGGCTGGCTGGCGGCCTACTGGGGCTTGAGCGAAAACAACCGTAAGGCCAAGTTCTACAAACTCACGGCTGCCGGCCGCAAGCAACTCGTGGCCGAAGCCAGCCGCTGGCGACAGATGGTGGAAGCCATTAGCCGCGTGATGGGCGAAAGCATCAGCTAGAGCATTTCCGGAATACATGTTGACTTTTTGAGGGGCGCGCAAGGTGGCTTTTTCTTGAGGAAAAAGCCACTTGAGTGCCCGGCTTCGGCACACAGCAATTCCGAAAATGCTATAGCCGGCCGCAGCATCCGCTAGTGCAGGAGAGCAGCCATGAGCCTCAAGCGATTCTTCCATCGACGACGCCGCGACGCCGATCTCGCCGCTGAGATCGAAGCGCATCTCGCCCTTGAGGCCGATGAAAATCAATCCCTCGGCCTCTCTGCGCAAGAAGCACGCCGCCGCGCCTACATCAAATTCGGCAGCCCGCGCCGCGTGCGCGAAAGTGAATGGGAGCACAACACCATGAAGCACATCGACGACACCGTCCGCGACTTCCGCTACGCTCTTCGCACCCTGGTCCGCACGCCCGGCTTCACCATCGCCGCCATCCTGGTCATGGCGCTGGGCATCGGCGCCAACACGGCGCTGTTCACCGTCGTCCGGTCGGTGCTGCTCAAGCCGCTTCCTTTCACGCAGCCCGATCGCCTGATCCAGCTTTATGAGCAAAGCCCCAACGGGAAACGCGTTTACAGCTGGGTAGCCCCAGGCATGTATGCCGCGTGGAAGTCACAAGCGACCAGCGTGGAGCAGATGGCCGTCTTCGGCACGGACAGCATCAGCCTGTCCGGCGATGGCGGCCCGCTGCCCGAGCGCATCCGCTACGCGGAGTGCGAGTGGAATCTCTTCTCCATGCTCGGCGTTCAACCTATTCTTGGCCGGTCATTTGTTCAATCCGACGACCGTCCCAACGCGCCAGGCACCGTCATCCTCACTCACAGCATGTGGATGCGCCGTTATGCCGGCGACAAATCCATCCTTGGTAAAACCATCCTCCTGGACGCGCGGCCTTACACCGTCATCGGCGTGCTGCCGGCGTGGTTTGTCTATCCAGACGCGCCTACGCAGATGTGGGCGGCCATCTATCACGAGAAGAGCCCGGCGCAGATGAGCCAGATCGACAACCACAACTACATGGTCATCGCGCGCCTGCGTCCCGGCGCCACCATGGCCCAGGCCCTCAGCGAAGTAGACACCGCGGAAAAGCGTGTACACCTGAGCAGTCACAATCCCTTCGTCGGCAATGCCGCCAGCGCGCGGACGCTGCTTGACGGCCTGGTGCACGACGCCAAAACCCAGCTCTACGTTCTGCTCGGCGCCACCTGTTGCGTCCTGCTCATCGCCTGCCTCAACGTCGCCAACCTGCTTGTGGCCCGTTCCGCTTCGCGGCGCAAGGAGACGTCTATCCGCGCCGCGCTGGGCGGCAGCCGCCTGCGCCTGCTGCGCGAGCAGGTTACAGAAAGCATTGCATTGTCCTTCGCCGGCGGCGTTGTCGGACTGCCTCTGGCCTGGGCGGCCGTCCGCTGGCTGGTCGAATCGCGTCCAGACATGGCTCGCGCCAGTTCCATCCACATGGATCTCGGCTCCATTCTCTTCGGCCTGGGCATCATCGCTTTCAGCGGCGTGCTCGCCGGGCTCATTCCCGCCGCATCGCTGCTGCGCAGCCCTCTGCTCGATGCTCTGCAGGATTCTTCTCGCGCCAACAGCGCCGGCCAGGGCCGCGCCCGCCTGCGCCGCATTCTGCTGGCCGCGGAAGTTGGCCTCACCGTCGTCCTGCTCATCGGCGCGGGCCTGCTGTTGAAGAGCTACCAGCATCTGCGCTCCAGCGACATTGGCTGCGCCACGCAGAACGTGCTCACCATGGGCTTTTCCCTGCCTGGGGCGCGCTATGACACGGCACAAAAAGTCGCCGGCTTTTACGAGCAGCTTCTTCCCCGGCTGCGCGCCTTACCCGGCATCAAGGTTGCCGGAATCTCTACCGCGCTGCCCGGCCAGGGCTACGGCGGCGACTCGCGCTTCTCCATTCCCGAGCACCCCGCGCCACCGCCGGGCACGCAGTTCGACGCCATGGTCCGCGGCGTCGATCCCGGCTACTTCAGCGCGATCGGCATTCCTCTCGTGCGCGGCCGATCTTTCAACGAAAGCGAAAGACTCGATCGCGCGCTGTCGGTCATCGTCAGCGAATCCTTTGCGCGCCAATTTTTCCCCGGCGAAGACCCAATCGGGAAACACATCAAGGCTCTCGACTTCCAGGGCGTGCCTCCGCAGGGTTTTGAAGTCGTCGGCGTGGTTGGCAACACGCTCTGGGGTCTCACCGAAGACGAGGCGCCCATCATGTATTTCCCGCTCTACTCCGGCGGCTGGCCGGGCGCTTCCATCGCCGTCCGTTCCGATCTCGACGTCACCAGCTTTGCCGCGCCCATTGAAAAACTCATCGCCCAAATCGACCCCGACCTGCCCGTCGCCAACGTCCTTACCATGGACCAAGCCCTGGGCAAATCCACACTCGACGCCAGCTTCACCTCGACCCTGGTCCTGGCCTTCGCGGTCATCGCGCTGGTTCTTGCCGCCGTCGGCCTCTACGGCGTGCTCGCCTATCTCGCCGCCCAGCGCACCAGCGAAATCGGCATCCGCCTCGCGCTCGGCGCACGGCGCAACTCCGTGCTCCGCCTCATGCTCTTTGACGGCCTGCGTCCTGCTGCTGCCGGTCTCGCAATCGGTCTTGCTGCCGGCGCGTTTTCTGTCCGCCTCATCCGAACGCTGCTTTACGGTGTCAACCCGCTCGATTGGACTGTCTTTGCCGTCGTGACCGTAGTCCTGTCGCTCGTCGCCGCTCTCGCTTGCGCCCTCCCCGCGTGGCGCGCCTCGCGATTGAATCCCATGCAGGCCCTGCGGACGGACTGACTCGGCCGGAAACTGGCAGGTGTCCGCTATCAGCTGTTAGCTTGGTAGCTGTCATGTTCGTCGTTGTCTGGCAGTTTGAGATTGCCGAGGAAAAAGTTCCGGCGTTTGAGGCCGCATACGGGCCTGATGGCGCCTGGGCCCAGCTCTTCCGCACCTCTGCGGACTATCTGGGAACGGAGCTCTTGCGTGACGCGTACATTCCCGGCTCCTACCTCACCATCGACCGCTGGGCCAGCGAAGACCACTTTCGCGCCTTCCGTAAAGCGCATGACTCCGACTACGAATCCCTTGACCGCTCCTCTGACTCGCTCACCAGCCGCGAAACTCGCATCGGCGCCTATACCGTTTGACCCCCCGGCTTTCGTAACGGCCTTTAACTGCCACGAATCAAATAACTTACCGTGGCAGATAGTACTTTCTCCATTTCTTCGCTATTTTCCACTGTTATTGTGTGTCCAGCCCTGCTACAATCCCATCGAAATGCATTCCATGCTCCAGGCCTTTTCGCACCTTTCCAAAAGGGAGAAGGTTTGGACCGCCCAATAGGAGATCCACTCAATGGCCATCGCCGATGACCGCGCCAAAGCCGTAGACCTAGCCCTCGCCCAGATCGAAAAACAGTTTGGCAAAGGTTCCATCGTTCGCCTCGGCTCCAAGGAAGCCCTTCTGCCCATTGCGGTTATCTCCACCGGCTCCATCAGTTTCGACGCGGCGCTGGGCGTAGGCGGCATTCCCCGCGGCCGCGTCACGGAGATCTTTGGTCCGGAATCGTCCGGTAAAACTACCATCACTCTCCAAGTGATTGCCGAGGCGCAGCGGTTGGGCGGCCTGGCGGCGTTTGTCGACGCCGAACATGCCCTCGACCCCGGTTACGCCAAAAAACTCGGCGTCGATGTCGATAACCTGCTTGTTTCTCAGCCGGATAGCGGCGAGCAGGCTCTTGAAATTACTGAAGCGCTGGTCCGCTCCGGCGCGATTGACGTGCTGGTTGTTGACTCTGTTGCGGCTCTGGTTCCCAAAGCGGAACTGGACGGCGAAATGGGCGACTCGCATATGGGCCTGCAGGCGCGGCTCATGTCGCAGGCGTTGCGCAAGCTCACGGGCACCATCTCGAAATCGCGTACCGCGCTGATTTTCATCAATCAAATACGCGAAAAGATCGGCGTCATGTTCGGCAATCCGGAAACCACCACCGGCGGCCGAGCGCTCAAGTTTTACTCCTCGGTTCGCGTTGACATCCGCCGCATCGCGGCCATCAAGGACGGCGACGTCGTGACCGGCAACCGGACCAAGGTAAAAATCGTCAAGAACAAAGTAGCCGCGCCCTTCCGCGAGGCCGAGTTCGACATTCTCTATGGCGAAGGCATCAGCCGCGAAGGCGACGTGCTTGACTTGGCCGTGGCCAATAACATTGTGGAGAAGTCCGGCGCCTGGTACAGCTACTCGGGCGAACGCATCGGCCAGGGCCGCGAAAACACTCGCACCTTTCTCAAAGAAAACAAGGACACCTTTGCCCGCATCGACGGCGAGCTGCGCAAGAAACTCAATATCGGCGCCGCCAAAGCCGACGTGCCGGAAGTTCCCGCTGCCGGCCCGGCCGAGGCCAAGGAAGCCGTTCGGCCCCGCAAGGGCTGAGCAAGTTTCATTTCCAAGTCAAAAAAAGCGGCTTGCCATCCAGGCTGCTTTTTTTGACACAAGTAAAGTAATGTATGTATAGTTGTGAATGTCTATTAGGAGCGAGTAATGAAGCCCACTGAACAAACCAAACGGCATGTTATTTCAACCTATGTGGAGCCTGCGCGCCGGAAAGGCGAGCAAACGATTCAAGTCCGAGTTGGGAACATCCAGAAGGAACTGGGATGGACCAACAGGACTCCCTCTGTTTTTTCGACCTTGTCGTCCAAGGAGTTCCAGCAAGAGGCCGGGGTGCAGTTGATCGAAAGATTTGGCGGCCCACCATCCGGAGGGCCCAGCACAACTTGGCGGTTTGTGTTCCAGATTCTTGGCGAAGACAAACATCCCGCTCCGGCCACTAAGATGGTCCGGAAAGGGGATGGGTTAAGAGATCTCTATGGTCTCTGTGCCGAGACGTTCAAGGCGCTTGGGGGCGGAGAAGAGTTCTTGCGCCGCGAGCGGGAGTGGGGTCCGGACGTATGGGAAAGATATGAGGCGGAGAAACTTGAGCGGCCGAAGGCAGAGGCTGCCAAGTGAACAGGATCTACTGGGACTCGATGTTGTTCGTTTATTTGCTCGAAGCAAATCCAGTCTTCGGCAAGCGTGTGCAACGGATGAATGAAGCAATGCTGCGGCGCGGTGACATTTTATGTACCAGCACTTTTACCGTTGGAGAAGTTCTTACAGGGCCGCGCAAGCGGAACGATACGGTGGGAATAAACGGTCTGAAAAAATTCTTCGGCGGTAATGATGTCGAGATTTTGCCCTTCAACCTGGAAGCGGCAGACCGCTACAGCATGATCCGCGCTGAAAAGCGCGTGAGTCAGGCAGATGGAATCCACCTGGCAACAGCGGCCTCGGCTGGAGTCGATCTGTTTGTCACTAACGACGAGGATTTGCAAAAACTTGTGATTCCGGGGATCAGATTCTTCGCTAACGTGGATGGCAAGATGATTTGAAATTAATCATAAAGTTGGGGGCCCGTTGAGCCATTACATTTATCAAAACTGGCATCGCGAACGGTCGCGGGTGCATCGCGGTAGCTGCGGCTGCTGCAACGACGGTCGAGGCAAACAGCCCAACGACAGCGGAAAAAATGGCAAATGGCATCCTTCATTCAATAACCGGCGCGCGGCTATTTCCTTGATGCAATCCTTCGGGTATGCAGACACAGCCTTGCGTTCGGTCTGCCAGCCTTAATCGAGGCCGCCTTGGCCCTCGCTGCTAGAATCACTTTAGAACCGCAATGAGCGTCAGAGCCCTCTATCCCGGCACCTTCGATCCGCCGACTAACGGACATGTCGATCTGATTCAGCGTGGCGCTAAGCTCTTTGAGCACCTGACTGTGGGTATCCTCAGCAATCCGGTCAAAAATCCTCTGTTCACCGTGGAAGAGCGGGTGGAAATGCTCAAGGAAGCCACGAACGCGTTGAGCAATGTTTCGGTAGCTACATTTGACGGCCTCATGGTTGACTTTGCGCGCCAGCAGCAGGCGACTGCCGTGCTGCGCGGCATCCGCGCCATCTCCGACTACGAGCACGAGTTTCAGATGGCGCTGATGAATCGCCGCCTGGCTCCGGAGGTTGAAACCGTTTTTCTGCAGCCTGCGGGGCGTTATTCGTTTGTGAGCTCGCGCATGGTGAAGGAAGTTTTCAGTTTTGGCGGCGATGTTTCCGGTTTGGTTCCTCCTAATGTTCTTAAGCGCCTGCGCGCGCGGATCAGCAAGAGCTAGTGTCCTGAGTCCTAAATTCATTCCATAAAACAATCAAACATTATGCTTCGGTCGAACGTGACCAGAAGCAGATCCTTCGACTCCGTTGAAGTACACTTCGCTCAGGATGACAGATCGTTTTGTGATATGAGCTTCAGACTCAGGACACTAGGGCGTTTTCGATTTAGATGTTGAGGCCGTGCAAGGCGGCTTTTTCTTGAGGAAAAAGCCGCTCGGATTCCCAGTTTCCGTGGGTGTGGAATCTGAAAAATGCTGTGGCTTTGCTCCTTCTTCAGGCATGATCCGCGATACAACCGGAGACCACCCAAAAACGTAAGTCCTTTATTTCGACAGGTGTAAACCGCCTGAAAGCGATGTAACATTTTTAGATTCTGTTGGATGCGGGGAAAGTGGCTGAAGGGGTGGGGGTCAGGCGGCGGAGCGGGTCTGGGGTTTGGATTTTTCGAGCGCGCCTAGGGCTACCTGGGCGGCGTAGAGAAACTTGCTGCTGTTCTCTTCCTTGATGGCTCCGACGAGCATGCCATAGGCGGCGCAGGCGATGAAGTCGCAGATGTCGTCATAACCGGTGAGGGGCGGCATGGCCTGGCGGTAGGCTTTGGTGGCGGCGGCTTCGGCGTCATACCGGTACTTGGATTTGGCCGATGTGGCTCGATAGGCCTTGTCCCAGGCAGCGGCACAGCGAGCGACGGCGTGGTTTCTGAGGGAAGGGCTGTCGGCGTCTTGCAGGCCGGATTCGGATAATGATTCGAGGGCTTTTAGCATGAGGTCCTCCACGGAAGATTGGTCGCGGGAGCTTGATTTCGTGTCCGCTCTTTGAGTGTGCTCTTCCGGAAGGTAATAATCTGCAAACCACCTGCGGGCACCTGCGGTGCGGCGGAGGGCGCTTGCGCGCCAGGGGGGGGTGGTTTCCCACCCTTCGCTGGAAAGAAGCGAAGGATGGGGCACCCGGCAGCCGCGCCTGAAATAGCCAGTTAAGCTCTTATTTTACAGTTGCATAGACGGTGGTTTCGTACTTGGTGCCCGCATTGTTCACCGCGTAGATGTCGAACTCGTGTTTGCCGGAGGCAAGGCTTAGGGTGGTGTTGAGGTTGAGGCTGGTGGTTTCGGTGTACTTTTTCACGCCATCGACCCAGACTTCCATGCGGTTGAGGGTTCCGGCGATCTTCGCGGCGGCCGTGACCTGGACGGGCGAGGAATCGGTGGAGTTGCTGGCCGGTGCGCAGACGTGAACGCCATCCGAGGTGGGCGCGGAGCAGGACGAACCGGTTATGGTGAACTTGAAGTCCAGACGGCTAAGGCGATTGTCGATGTCTGCGGCGTAGAGGGTGGCGTTGTGGGCGCCGGAAGCGAAGGCGCCGCTCCAGGCGAACCATGCGTCGTGCTCCCATGCGTTGTTTTGCTCTTCGACCTTTGTGCCATCAACCCAAAGCTCGATCTTGCGGAGCTGGCCGAAGGAGTCGGCGGAGGCGCTGAAGTTGACTGGCGAAGAAGTGGCGCCATTGATGGCGGGCGAGCAGAGGAGGATACCGTTTCCTGAACCATAGTTGCAGTCGATAAATGAGCCTTCGGTTTCGCCGTTCAACTGCGTGGTGATGCTGGAGGAGGTGGCGGTGTTGCTGCTGGCCTGGTTGATTACGATGTCGGGCTTGGTGTCGTGATTCTCATCGGCCACAACCGGGTTGCTGTAGAACTGCTGGCTCCCGAGGCTCTGCAGGGGGCTGGTTTGGAAGGTGAACTCGCCGGGATTGGCACCAGCCAAGGCGTAGAGCATCTTAGCTGTTCCGTCGCCGCTGGTGAAATTGTCGAATTCGCCGGCGGCAAGATCCATGCGGCCATCGCCATTGAAGTCGGCCATCACCAGGTCTGAAGTAAGCGGAGTTGGAAAATAAGGGTAGTTAGGGTCGCCGACAGCACTGGTATCGGGAAGGTCAATGAAGTAGCTATCAAAGGTGCGGGAACTGCTTGCATAGAAGACCGCGAGCTGCTGACTGGAAGAGTTGATCAGGCCGAAGAGATCGGTCTTCGCGTCGCCATTGAGGTCACCAGACGCAATGGTGAGCTGGGCGCTGTTGCTGACGGTATACGCAGTGGTCTTGTCGAAGCCGAAGTCTCCGTTTCCGTAGAGGACCACGAGCGCGGTGCCGAAGTAGGATCCCTGAAACACCTGGTCGTCTGTGAGCGCGATGTCCGGCTTGCCGTCCCCATCGAAATCCCCGACCACGATGTTATAGATCACATGGCTGCCTGTGGTGGTGTAGATGGCGCGAGGGTTGGAGAAAGAGCCTTCTCCATTCCCTTCGAGGACGTAGACGGTATTGGTGCAACAACTGCTGTTACTGGCGGCGACGACGGCGAGATCGACGTTACCGTCTTGATTGAAATCCGATGCAACGATGGGCGCGCTGGTGAGGTAATAGCCGGAAGGCAGGCTCACGGAGACGGTTTTGGGCGCCTGGAAGGTGCCGTCGCCTTTGCCGAGGAAGACCTCGAGCTGGTTACTGCCCGAGACTTGCACAACTACGTCCGCCTTCCCGTCGTTGTTGAAGTCGCCGGTGGCGATGGGAGTGGGGGAGGCATCCGTTTCGGTGCTTTTGTCGGGAACGCTGTAAAAGACGGGCGCTTTGAAGGTGCCGTCGCCATTGGCAATGCTGACGGTGAAGCCGTTGGGCTGGTTGACAGTGTCTTGCACGAGGTCAAGGACGCCATCGTTGTTGAGGTCTACGGCGTAGACGTTTTGCGGCACGGAGCCGCTGGTTGAACCGATGTTCTGAGTCATGGTGGCCGGAGTTTGGGCCAACGCGAAGGGCGCGAGAAGGCACACGGCTGCCGCGGGGAGACGACGATACGATGTCATTGGTAACCCCCAAGGTTAGGTTCTATCGACTTACAACTTACATAGAGGGGGTCGGGTGGTTTTTAGTTGCCGCGACACTTTGTCGGGCGTGAGGATTGTTGGGGCGTTCATGTTAGGGATGACGGATCCGAGGTCAGGGACCTGGGCACCTGCTGTACGGGGGCGGCGCTTGCGCGCCAGGGAGTTTGTGGCTTCCCACCCTTCGCTGGAAAGACGCGAAGGATGGGGCACCCGCAATTCTCGATTTAAATATTGAACGGATCAACTAACGAAATCGGGCGCTCACTGCTGAATCGCGGGTTCTTCAGGCTGTGCGGAGGATGGAGATCACGGTCAGGTCATCGTCTTGCCCGTGATGAATTGCGGCTTCGGCGAGGGCGAGCGGGGATGCTTGCTGGCGCATGAGGGATTGAGTGCGGTCGAATCCGAACAGGGCTCCCTGTGCATTGCGCGCCTCGACCACGCCATCAGTAATCAGGGTGAGGCGATCGCCCAGTCGCATCTCGAGCGTGACCTGCTCCGGGGCGGCGGAAGCAACGATGCCAAGCGGCAGCGACCCGGCGAATGCGATCTCGGAGCCGTTGAGCCAGGGCGGCAGATGACCCGCGTTGGCGAGCACGTTGCGCCCGGATGGATCGAGGCGCACTGCCAGGCAGGTGACGAAGCCTGCGTGCTTGCGCTCGTAAAGCCTGTTGTTGAGTTCGGCTAGAATCTGCGCGGGCTCCCGGGTGACTCTGCTGATGGTGTGCAGCATGCCAATGAGCATGGAGACGATCATGGCAGCGCTGATCCCTTTGCCGCTGACGTCGCCAACGACGATGAGAGTTTGGCCGCCGCCGAGCGGGATGACCTGAAAAAAATCTCCGCCGACCTGTGCGGCTGGACGGTAGATGCTTTCGATGGCGTACCCGGGAGTGGGCGGCAGCTCTTCGGGCACCATGAGCCGCTGGATTTCGCGGGCGGCAGCCAATTCGGTGTCCAGCGCAGCTTTATCGAGCTCAAGCCGGAGGTGGCGACGCGCCTCGAAGACGGAGACCACAACGAAACCGGAATAGCCCAGGACGATGGAAACGACCACAGCTACACCGTCGAAGACAAGCCGGTTGTGAAAGCTGTTGAGTTGGACCGAATCGAGATGGGTAAGCGGGGGAGCTTCGGGCAGCCAGTAGTGGAGCAGTCCCATGCAAATGTTCTCGAGAATCAAGAGCGGTATTGACGGAATCCAGAACCATTTGCGGAGGGTGATGCCCGCGACGGCGTAGCCTGTGGCGAACAACGCGATGATCACTACAGAGAGAGCAAGACACAGGGCTGACTGACGTCCCATGTCCATACCGTCAAATACGAATCCGAAGCTGGCGAAGATGAAAAAGGCGGCGAGGAGAAAAACGACGAGAGACCAGCGGGGGGCCGTCTTCCACGCCCTCGGTTGCCGATTATCGCGCGATTTCGATGGCTTCATGCTGTTCCCAAGGATGATACAGCCCGGGCGGATTTGTGGGCTGGATTCTGTTAAGGCTGGGCTGCCGGCAAAGCCCGCCGAAAACCTGCGATCAGAGCGGCTGTCACCGCATGGGACTTGTAAATGATGTCCCAGGTCTAAAGCGTGAAGGATGTCTCGGTATTGATGGCTTCCCACCCTTCGCTGGAAAGAAGCGAAGGATGGGACACACGCATTGTTCTACTCCTGGCGTGTGGCTGCGCTTGAAGAGGTGTTTGGGCGGAGGTGATCAGCGTGGCCGAGGCTTCGTGTAGTGAGGCGCATCACCTTTTGCCCGCGCCGTTAGGGCGTGGCCTGCAGGGCCGGCGCTGGGATTGTGACTGAGCCCATGCGGCCAGAGTTCTCGTCCACCACCAGCACGCGCAGCGATCCCATGCCGGGGCGCATCTGAACGACGTATTCGAACGGTACGCCGCTGGACAGCAGGCTCTGGTAAGTGGCGGGCTTGAGCCGCAACCCGAGGGTCTGCCCCTCTACCTGCGCCTTGATCCCGGCGTCGTCGCGCTGAATCATGAAGATGTCCAGCTTGTCCATCCAAAATCCGTCCCGCTGTTGCAAACCTAGATCTGCCGCCATGATGTCGAGCTTGATTGCCGCGCCCAGGCTCTTTGGGGCGGTATCGGCTGAAACGGCAATCTCACTCACGTCCTGGGGACGCCACACAGCCTGCTGGAAGCGATCTTTCAATGACACCGGCTCCTTTGAATACAGATAGCCCGTCCGGTAGCGCAGCGTTATTCCTTTGTGCTGCCCGGTTAGCTTCACCCTGATGTTGTGGTACTGGTCGTCGGCCGGACCCTGCGGAGAAAAGCTCACCATGTAGGTGGCGTTGCCGTCTTCCACTACGCTATTGAGCGCGCCCGCCAGGTCGCTGGTGCGCCGGATGATGCGTCCTCCGGTGGCATCGGCCACCATGCGGATCGGTCCCTGGATGGGGTGTATGTCCTGCTGCATCTCGGCGGTGTTGCGGCCGCCATGCTGGTTGTGCAACTCTGCTGTGACTTGCGAGTCTGCTTTGCCTCCAGCATTCTGCTTAGCGAGTTGTGCGGTATCTGCGGCGGCCTGGGTCAACTCCACGTTTTGGGTGCGGATATCGGCACCGATGGCCGAGGTCTCAAGCTGCGAGACGTCCATGGGATAAACAGCCACATGAGCTTCGTTCATGGCCTCCTGCGCATGTTGGGCAAACGACTCCACTTCTTTAGGGGTCTTGTCGATGCCCACCTGGTTGCTTTGCCAGTCGGCGAACACGTTGTCCGACGAGACCCACACCAGGTTCTTGTGGCCCGTTATCGCGGAGAGATGGCGCGCCACCTGGCGCAGAATGATCAGCGAAGCACGTCCCGGGTTGTCGCCCATCGTGCGTAATACAGGGTCGACGCTCTCCATGCCGATGGGCGCCTGGATAGAGTTGCCGTTCACCGAGTTGAGGTCGGTGACGCTATGCACCTCATCGATCGTCTGCCGATTGCGCGTCTCCTCTTCCTGCGCCAGCGCCGCCGACCGCGCTGTGGGCATCCACTTGGTCAGCTTCTCTGTGATTTGCGCGTGGTCGGTGGTAATCTCCTGCAAGACGCGGAAGCCAAGGCCAGTCATGGTGTAGATGCCGACCCGTTCGCTGGGCGCTACCGTGCCCAGAAACTTGAGAATCTCCCGCTTGGCATTGGCCATGTCCGGCCACGCGATGTGCGACTCATCGATCAGCAGAACGGTTGCGCCTGCGTTATTCGAATGGGCCGTTGCAGCATCCGGCGCGCGGTTGGAGAAGCTGCGATTGGCAGCCGGTTCGGCCACTGCCGCGGAAGCGCCGGCGGAAAACTGCGTGAAGAAGCGCAGATCCTGTTTGTGTCCGTTGTCGTAAACCTCGAAGTCGTCCTGTTTGAGGTCCTTGACCGGATGCCCTTTCTTATCCCAAGCCACAATGCCCACCTCCACGAGGCGGGAAGTCAGTTTGAGTTGGATGTCGCCTTGCTTCGGCTCCGCCGCCCTGGCCGGCTCGTCCGGCACTGCGTTGGCCGCGCTGACACTGATCTCCGGATCAACCGGCTCCGCGGGTGTGGGAACTGGAGGAGGTAAGATCTCGGCTGCGGCAGCTGATGTTGCTGCACTCTTTTTCGCCAGCTGGGCCGGGGCGCTACTCGGCATCGCCGGCGATGGAGGAATCGACGACGACGTGGATGAACCGGCCGTGCCCTTTGCCGGCGTATTGGCAAACATCCGGATGGTGGCGCCGAGACGGTGATAGTCCGTGAAGGTCGTCTGGTTCAACAGCAGCGTTGACGGGGCATCTGGCTGGCTGTTGGGGTCCGGTTTCTCTACCGAGATGGCCATGCTGCGCACCGGAAAGATGAAGGTGCGGCCGCCGATCTTCACCGGCCCATATTGAACCATGGTCGCGGCCTTCGCAATCGGGTCATCGAACTTCAGTTCCGCCTCAATCGTAATGCGGAGAATTGCGCCCGTGTCGGGGGCGACGGACAGCGTGCCGTGGTAGCCCGGTGTGACCTGGAAGAACTTCTCATCGGCCTGCCTAGTCGCTATGCTGTTCCCATAGTGAAGCTCGCGTTGCTCACCCTGTCTAATGCAGCAGTAGCTCACCTCGAAGTGCGAAAACGCCTTGGGCACAGAGTAGTTGTAAACCGCTGCCAGCCCCGCCGAAGTCTGCTCCCAATGGCTCCATGCAACCTTCCCCTTCGCGGAGTCGGTCAGAACGATGGTGAGCTCCGGCCCAAAGTCGCCTCGCGAGGCCATTCCCCGCTCTTGTTGCACAGCGGCAGGAGCACCATTCTTACCAGCCGTAGCCGCGACCGGAACTTGGCCCGTGCCTTGGTCGATAATGTCCTTTCCGTCGCGATAGGTCAGCTTGTGCGTCACTATTGCCACTGGGTGCAGTCCGGCGCGCACCGGCCATTCGCCTTGCTTGAACACCTGCGGACTGTCATCGAAGCGCGTCGTGCTGCGTGTGACGAAGAAATTGGGCAGGTGCGGCCAGATCCGCACCACGTACCCCCGCGCCAGGTCCATCATCCGCTCCTGGGTCGCCGCATCCGGCGTCCCCGTCGCGGGCAACTCGCTGGCCGGAGGTTCCAGAAAGGCCGATTCGTCCGCAAGCAGTTGCAGCGCGAGCGCGGTTCTGGGTCCTAGCGGCAGGTTATTCGCGAAGCGGTCCAGCGTGGCGTCGGTGAGCCGTTCGGAGAGCTCCAGATCGCGCAACCGGTGAGCGACGTCGGCATCGGATCGATGCGACGCTGCATCGGCGGCCAGCAACTGTTCCAGTGAGGCGACCGTTAAGCGTTTGGCGGCATCGGCGGGAAGAACCAAGGCGGCCATCAGCCCGATCAAAATCAGCCTACGCATTGCACCCTACTTTTGCACGTCCGATTGGCTTCTAAGGATGGACAAAAAACCGATGTTCCGGACACCGTGCTCGCCGCAAAACCGCTTTTGTGCCTCCAACCCCCAGGCGTGCAGGAATTCGGTCCAGAAAGCCGCGCATAGAACTTTACATAGCCCGAGCCACCGTGGACAAATGGGTCGTGACAAGACATGGATGCCAATCCATTTGACCCTCTAAACTCTTATTCAGTCACGGAAGATGCGATTTGCCAGCGTTCCGGACGGATGACCGGCGAACTGGAAGTTCTCCCGAAAAGGGGGTTCTGTCCGAATAGATGGCTATGCGGAACAGAACCCATTGGTGCGATCCAGGCGTTTGGAGGGAAAAATCTGCGCGAGGTTTCTGCTTCGCCTACGACCGGCGGCGGCGAGTGAAGGCAGAGGCCGTTCACTCTTCGCGCATCAGGATCATGGGGTTGACGGCGAGGGCTTTTTGGGCTGGGATCCAGGCAGCAATCAGGCCCAGGATCAGCATGGTGAGGACCACTCCGCCGAGGACCACAGGATCTTTGGGCGCTGCCTGGTAGACGATGAAGGACAGCACTTTGGACGCGAGGACACCTAGTAGAATTCCGGCGAGCGAGCCGACCGATAGCACCACGAACGCGCGCCCCAGCGCAGCTCGCAACACTTCCTTCCTGCGCGCCCCCAGGGCTATGCGAATGCCCAACTCGCGTAGCCGCTTGCTGACCGTATAGGAGGCCATGCCGAAGATTCCGGTCACGGCCAGCATGGCTCCGAGCAGCCCGAGCACGCCCAGCGCCACCGAGGCTACGCGCGCGGCGAAGAGCGCGGAATCCATCTCCTGGCTCCATGTCCTCAAGGTGAAAGGCAGTCCGGCGTCCAGACCGTGCAGCTTCAGGTCCAGCGCCTTGGCAATCTCTTCAGGATCGCGCCCGGACCGCACCAGGAGCCAGGTGCCGCTTTCGGAATGCTGGAGAAACGAAAAGAACATGGCCGGCTGCTGATCCTCTGTGAGCGTGCGATATTTGCCGTCTTCGACGACGCCCACGACCTGCGCCCGCTCTCCGCCCCAATACTTGAAATGGCCGCCGATTGCCTTGTCTACCGATCCGAAGACCTTGACGGCAAACTGACGGTTGACGAGCGCCACCTTGGGCGCCTGTTTGTCGTCGGTCAGAGCCAGGTTTCTGCCAGCCAGCAGGCGGGTGCCGGCGGCTTCAAGGTAGCCCGGCGAAATGTTGTAGTTCATGGCGTCCGCAGCCTCGTTGGTCGGCCGGAAATCGGTGGTGCTATCGGTGTAAACAAACGAGTCACCGCCGCCCAGGCTCAGCGCCAGGTTGCTGGTATAGCCGGCCGCCGTGACGCCCGGAATGGTGGCCGCAGCATCCAACATGCGCCGCTGCATCTGCGGTATCCGGTCGTCGGTATAGCCCGCCATCTGGAGATCTGTGTTTACCAGAATTACGTTTTGGGGCACAAAACCGAAGTTGCTCTGCATGGATCGCGCCAGGCCGCGCACGGCGACCAGCGAAGAGGTGACAAGGACGGCGCAAATGGCAATCTGCACCGCCAGCAGTACATCGCGCAGCGTGAAGCGGCGGAACCCGGCCACACTTGCCGCACCGGTGCGAATGACCTGCCAGGGGTCGGCGCGCATGACCTGGCGCACGGGCATGATGCCGAATAACAGGCCGCTGGCCAGCGCCAGCACCAGGGCCACGGCAAAGGTGCTTATATCCGGATTTACCGGTACGTTGATGGGAATATCGGGAATGGGCTGCCATGCACTGAGGGTGTGGAGGATGACTACGCCTCCGGCCATGCCCAGGCAACCGCCCAGGACTGAAACGAGAAGAGCCTCGGTGAGCATCTGGCGCAGGATCAGCCCGCGCCGCGACCCGAGCGCCAGCCGCATTGCGATTTCTTTGGCTCGATCTGCCGTGCGGGCGGCAAACAGGCTTCCCAGGTTCGCGCAAGCCGCCAGCAGAATGAGCCCCGCGAGCAGCATGAGGCCGGCCATGAACGCCCTGGCTGGACCGCCCAGCATGTCGCCTACGAGACCCGGACGCGCGAGGGTGAATTTCACTCCATCGTCGTCCGCGGGATAGGTCTTCGACAGCCACGCACCAAGCGCATTCAGGTCTTCGGTGGCCTGCGCCGGGGTCACGCCGGGCTTCAGCCGCCCCTCAACCCATCCGGAGTGATCGCCGCGATACTGCAATGAGTCGTGACCTTCAACGGTTGGCTGCTCGACCATGGGGATCCACATGGCCGGCGCGAAGAACAGCTCTGTGCCGCGGAACGCCGGCGGCGCGACGCCGATGATGGTGAACAGGTGCTTGTTAATCGACACTGTCTTTCCGACGATGCCCGCATCGGCATGAAAATGGCCATGCCAATACGAGTAGCTGAGCACCACATAGGGAGCACTGTTCTTACCGCGCTCATCGGCGGCGTGATAAAACCGGCCGAGGTAGGGCTGAATGCCCAGCGCGTCAAAGTAATTGCCACTGGCCAGGTAGGGCCATGCCGTCGAGGCGCTTCCGCCCATCTCCACACCGACGGCGCCAATGATGTTGAACGCCACCATGCTCTCAAAGGTGCGGTTCTTGTCGCGCAGATCGACATAATCGAGGTAGGATTGCGACGGATATTTGAACCGCTGCACCATGTAGAGATTCTGCGGGTGCGGCACATGCACTGGCCGCAACACGATGGCGTTGAGCACGCTGAACACAACGGCATTTGCGCCAATTCCCAGTGCGAGCGTCAGGATTGCAGTGACGGCAAATCCCGGTGACTTCCTCAATTGCCGAAAAGCGATTTTCAGATCGTTGGTCATCCTGCCTGCCTTTGGACGCGAATACGAACCTGGCTGGCGCCTGGTTCCCGGAAAGTGGGCTGTCTTTCGCTTTACGGGATCGGGCACCTGTGGTGCGGCGGACGGCGCTTGCGCGCGAGAGGTCTGTGGTTTCCCACCCTTCGCTAGAAAGAAGCGAAGGATGGGGCACCCAGCAATTCTCGAAGCGATGCGTCAGAATCTCAAATAATTTCCGAGGACTCACCGTAATTTCGGTATGGACGGGATGCGGGCTTGGACCTTGACGCGAAATCTGCAAGAATGAAGACATCATGAGCGTATTGAGCCCCGCTAAAGTCTTTGCCGATCGCATCGGCCGCATTGAAGTTTCTGCAACCATGGCTGTGGCTGCCGAGGCCGCCAAGCTGCGCGCGCAGGGCGCCAACCTGGTGGATTTTGGGGCCGGCGAGCCGCATTTCCCCACCCCGCGCCATATCAAGGACGCGGCCATTGCCGCCATTGAGGCCAATTTCACTCGCTACACCGTCGTGCCCGGAATTCCCGACGTGCGCAAAGCCATTGTGGAGCGGCACGCCTGCGACTTCGGCTCCGACTATGCGATTGACGAAGCTATTTTTACTACCGGGGAAAAGCATGCCCTTTTCAACGCCGTGCAGATTCTTGTGGACCACGGCGACGAAGTGATTCTGCCGGTTCCTTACTGGGTGAGCTTCAAAGACATCATTCAATACGCCGGCGGTAAGGTTGTGTTTCTGGAAACCAGCGAAGCGGAGAGCTTCCGCATCACGGCCGATGCGATTGAGAAAGCCATTACGTCGCGCACCAAGGCCATTATTCTCAACTCGCCGTCGAACCCGGCCGGCTCCATCGTGAGCGCGGAGGACCTGGAGCGCATTGTTCGGCTGGCTCACGAGCGCGGCATCTACCTGCTGCTGGACGAGTGCTACGTGTATCTCAATTACGGAGGCAGACCCGTCTCCGCGGGCTCTTTTACCTGGGCCAAGGAGCACATGGTTGTCTTAGGCTCGTTGTCAAAGACCTACGCCATGACCGGCTGGCGCGCAGGTTACGCTATGGCGCCTAAGGCCATCATCGCCAACCTCAGCAAGCTGCAGTCGCAGCAGACGTCGAACGCTACCAGCTTTGTGCAAAAGGCGGCCATCGCCGCGCTTGCCGGTTCGCAGCAGTGTGTCGCGGACTTCCGCGCGGAATTTATTGAACTGCGCGACTACATGCTGGCCAAATTGGCCGAGATTCCCGGCGTCACCTGCACCAAGCCGGAAGGCGCCTTCTACGTCTACCCGAACATCGGCGCCTACCTCGATACCAAGGGGAGCAAAGGCGGCATTCGCACAAGTACCGAACTGGCCACGCGCCTGTTGCACGAGGCACATGTGGTCACCGTTCCGGGCGAGGCATTCGGCACCGCGGAGCACATCCGCATGTCCTATCCAGTCACTAAGCAGAGCATCGACGAGGGCGTTCGGCGCATGGGCAAGTTCCTCACCGAACTGGCCTAGTGTGGTGAATCTGAAGTTCGTTGCATAATGAGCATCCCAAAAAGCAGGTCCTTCGACTCCATTTGGCCAAAAAACGGCCAAGCTTCGCTCAGGATGACAACGCATTTATGATGCGAACTTTAGACTCAGGACACTAGAGCGCTCCAGCTTGCCGCTTGCCGGTGGTTCTGACTACCGGCGCATGGCAATCCGTTGCTGCCGCGCTGCCGCCTGAACCAGGCATCGGCAAAAAGTGACACGGCCACTGGGCAAACATGCCGGTCGTCCGGTAGGATGTGACTTCAATGTCGAAGTCGATCGATTTTCGCCCTGTGATACTGGCTGGAGGCAGCGGCACCCGCTTCTGGCCCCGCTCCCGCCGCGCGCGCGCCAAGCAGGTCCTGGCCCTCGACGGAGAACGATCCATGATCCAGCAGACGGTGGAGCGTCTCAAGCCTCTGGCGGGCGTGGACAAAACGTGGATCATCACCAATGAGTACCTGGCCCAGGAGATTGCCGATCAGTTGCCTGGCCTGCCTGCCGAACAGATCGTGCAGGAGCCCGTGGCGCGCAACACCGCCCCCGCCTGCGGACTGGCGGCCTTTCTCATCGAAAGGCAAAATCCCAACGCGATTCTGGGCGTTTTCCCTTCCGATCATGTCATTGGAGATGAGCCCCGTTTCCTCAAGGCACTGCAAAAAGGCATAGCCCTGGCTGCCACCGGCGACAACATGGTCGTGCTGGGCATTGAGCCGACCCGCGCCGAAACGGGCTACGGCTACATTGAGACCGGCGATTTCACCAAAGACGACGCCGCCCTCCATGTGCGCCGTTTTACCGAGAAGCCAAACCAGAATCGCGCCGAGGATTTTGTTGCTGCAGGCAATTATGTCTGGAACTCAGGCATGTTTCTGTGGTCCGCGCGTACCCTGGCCAATGCCGTGCGTGAACATCTGCCGGAGACGGCGCCGCTTCTGGAGGGCATTGCCGCCGCCTATGGGACGCCTGAGTTTGAAGAGGTGTTTCATGCCCTCTATCCCAAGTGCGAAAACATTTCAGTGGACTACGCCATCCTTGAGCCGCGTTCAGCCAAAGGCGAGCACCTGTCGCATCTCTACTGCCTGCCTGCCGAGTTCAGTTGGAACGATCTTGGGTCGTGGTCGTCGCTCTACGAGTACCAGATCGACACCCGCCTGCGCGGCGACGGCGACGGCAACGTGGCCGAGAGCGAAGGCCACATGACGATTGAAGCCGGCAATAACTACATCTACAGCCCCAAGAAGTTTGTGGCGCTGGTGGGCGTGGAGAACCTGGTCATCGTGGACACGGAAGATGCGCTGCTGATTGCACACCGCGACCACTCTCAAGATGTGGGAAAGATTGTGAAGGAGCTTGGGCTTACGGGGCGGACTGAGCTGATCTAGAAGCAAATACCAACACAAGCAGATACTCGGCTAAGCGCTTGTGCAGGCGCGGGATAGTATTGGCAAAGATTGCCAAAGGTGGTACCCTTCAATTCAATTCTTCGCGAAGGGAAGGAGCCGCCTATGCCGACGCGCAATGTGAATTTGACCCAGGAACTCGATCGCTTCGTTCTGACACGTGTGGAGAGCGGCCGTTTTGAGAACGCCAGCGAAGTGGTGCGCGCCGCGTTGCGCACTCTGGAGCGGGAGGAACGCGTCTATGAGGCCAAGTTGGAAGCCTTGCGTTCCGCGATCGACGAGGGCGATGCCAGCGGAGTTGCCGAGGGAGATGTTTTTGCCCAGATCCGCGAGAGGCTCAAGCTGACGGAAAGAGCCACATAGCGGTGGGCAATTTGCGCTTCTCGCTGAGCGCCCGCGCGGACTTACTGCGCATCGGCGCATATACCGTGGACACCTGGGGACCTGCTCAGGCTGAACGCTATCTCAGCGCGTTGCAAGCGTGCGCAGAACTCCTCGCCGGAAATCCTCTGCTCGGGCGGTCCAGCGACTGGATCCGTCCAGGGCTTTATCGATTTGAAAAAGAGCGGCATGTGATTTTTTATCGTCTGCAGGAGGACGGCATCCTCGTCTCGCGTATTTTGCATCGAAGCATGATGCCGGACCAGAAATCTTTCGAGGACGCAGCATCAGAACCCTGAGCCATACCTGTAGCGCGAGATAGATCGATTGGAAGGCTTGCCGCTTCAATGCAACGACGCACCGCGCTTCTCGATTACTCTAATCCTCGGAGAGCGTAAGCACCCAACCATGCCCCATCCGCAGATCAAGTTTGGCACCGACGGCTGGCGCGGCCTCATTGCCGACGACTTCACCTTCGCTAATATACGCATTGCCGCGCAGGCTGTGGCTGCCTATGTCCACGGCCGCCAAGGCTCAGGCGAGGAGAACCCCGCTCGGGGCCTGTGCATTGGTTACGATTCGCGGTTCGGGTCAAAGGCTTTTGCACGAGCCTGCGCTGAGGTTGTCGCCGCCACCGGTATTCCTGTGATGCTGGCCAATGACATCACGCCAACGCCGGCGTTGAGCTTCGGCGTGCGCGAGCGCAAGGCAGCCGGCGGTATCATGATCACGTCGTCGCACAATCCGGCGCAGTGGAACGGA
Organism: Occallatibacter sp.; assembly: GCA_036489415.1. Classification (GTDB taxonomy): domain Bacteria; phylum Acidobacteriota; class Terriglobia; order Terriglobales; family Acidobacteriaceae; genus Telmatobacter. The sequence continues at coordinate 107,031 of DASXFS010000062.1, forward strand.
GTCAAATACAAGGCCTGGTACGGCGGATCGGGCAAACCTTCCATCATTGCGGAAATCGAGTCTTACCTGGGCCAGCCGGTGCCCGCCGCAGCGCAGGCTGCCGCGATTGAGGAAGTCGATTTCCTGCCCTCGTACCTCAAGGCCATCGAGAGCTTCGCCGACCTTGACCTGATTGCGAAATCCGGTATGAAGTTCTGCATCGATTCCATGTATGGCGCCGGGCGAACCATACTCTCGGACATTTTCAAGCGCATTGGGGTTCAACACGCGCAGATTCGCGGCAACATCGATCCGCTGTTTCCCGGCATCAATCCAGAGCCGATTGAGCCGCACATTCGCGCGCTGGGCGAGGCTACCGTGGCGAACCAATGCCAGGCCGGCCTCTGCACGGATGGCGATGCCGACCGCATTGGCGCGACAGACGAGGAAGGAAACTTCGTCGATCCGCACAAGATATTTTCTGTCCTGCTCAGTTGGGTGCTCAGGCGCAAGGGCTGGCCGGGCGCGGTGACTCGGGCCTTCAACACCACCAAAATGCTCGACCGCATTTGCGCCAGGCACGGCCGAGAACTGATTGAACACGGCATCGGCTTCAAGTACGTCTGCGACCTGATGCTGGAGCGGGAAATCGTGATGGGCGGCGAGGAGTCGGGTGGCATCGGCTTCCAGCGGCACCTGCCGGAGCGCGACGGCTTGCTCAACGCCCTGCTGCTGGCCAACGTGATGGCGGAAGAAGGCAAGACGCTGGGCCAGCTTGTCGCCGACCTGCAGGCCGAGTACGGCGAGCATCAGTACGGCCGCATCGATCTGCACATCGCCGACGACATCAAGAACGACGCCATCGCACGCGCGCGAAAACTGCAAAACGGCGACAAGGTCTTTGCCGGCATGAAGATTCTGCGCCAGGAAACGCTCGACGGCGTGAAGTTCTACCTCGACAATCCGGAAGCGGCAAGCAAGCCGAACGCTGCAGAGACCTGGCTGCTGTTGCGCGCTAGCGGCACGGAGCCGCTGATGCGGATCTACACGGAATCGTGTTCCAAAGAATCAGTCGCCACGCTGCTGGAGTCTGCTCGGAGTTTTGCGCTGGGGACCTAGTGCCGTGAGCGTCGAGTTCGTTGGATAATAGCCAGGCATTATGCTCCGGCTAGCATGGTTAGAAGCAGATCCTTCGGCTCCGTTGAAGGACACTTCGCTCAGGATGACAGATTGATTTGTGAGACGGTGGTCTCTTCCGAGCCGGCCTAGACGATCCAGCCGCCGCCTACGACTTCGTCGCCGTCGTAGAAGACGGCGGATTGGCCCGGCGTTACCGCGCGCTGCGGGTCGTCGAATGTGGCAACGACCTCGGGTTCGCCGTTTGGCGTGGGAGCAGCCGGCTCGAGCGTGGCCCAGGCCGGCTCGTGGCGGTGGCGGATCTTGATTTTTACGCGCATGGGAGCGGTGAGCGCGGGAATGCTGATCCAGTTGAGACGGCGGGCGCGCAGGGTGCGGCTGGTCAACTCGGCTTCTGCGCCGACAGTGACCCGATGGCTGTCAGGGTGAATGTTGAGCACGTAAAGCGGCGAGCGAGAGCTGACGCGCAGGCCCTTGCGCTGGCCGACGGTGAAGTTGGAGATGCCGTCGTGGTGGCCGACCACCTCACCACTTGAGGCGACCAGTTCGCCGGCTGTCTCCGGCATCTGTTCGCCCTGTTCTTCGAGATAGGCGGTGAGGAACTGCTTGTAATCGCCGCCGGGGATGAAGCAGATTTCCTGCGAATCGGGCTTTTCGGCGAGCGCCAGTCCGGCACTGCGTGCGGCAGCCCTTACCTCGGGCTTTGTGATTCCTCCGAGAGGGAAGAGCGTGTGTGCGAGCTGCTCCTGGGTGAGGCCGAAGAGGAAGTAGGTCTGATCCTTGGCGCGATCGGCGGGACGCTTGAGTATCCAGCGGCCGCGCGCGGGGTCGAATTCGTTGATGGCGTAGTGGCCGGTGGCGATGCGCCCGGCGCCGATGGAGCGGGCGGTCTGGAGGAGAGCATCAAACTTGAGGTGGTTGTTGCAGAGCGAGCAGGGGATGGGCGTGCGGCCGGCGAGATACTCGTCGACGAACGGGCGGACTACGTCCTTCTCGAAGCGCTCCTGCTGGTTGACCACGTAATAGGGGATGCCGAGGTGCTCGGCGACGCGGCGGGCGTCGTAGACATCATCCAAAGAGCAGCAGCGGCCGGCCTTGGGCGCGTCGGGGATGCCGTGCTTGCCGGCGAGGCGGGTCTGGTCCCAAAGCTGGAGGGTGAGGCCGACGACCATTTCGCCGCCGTGGGCGAGCATGGCCGCAACCGCGGAGGAGTCGACTCCTCCGGACATGGCTACGGCGATGGTGGTGGGCTCGGTCATAAACTCAATTCGGTGCTAGCCCACGTCTCAAAAGCGAGACGTGGGGCACCCGGGGTGGTTGCGCGTTCACCGGGTTTAGGTTTGTGGTCTCCCACCCTTGCGACAAAAACAAAGACGTCGCAAGGATGCGGCACCCGCGATTTCGTTGCGCCCTTCGCCGCAAAGAACGGCACTTCAGCCGAGGGTTCCTGCAGCCACCGGCGAAAGGGCGCGCAAATGTTCGACGGCGGCGGGGACGACTTGCAACACATGGTCCACGTCGGCATCGGTGACGGTTTTGAGCAGGCTGAAGCGGAGGCTGGCGCGGGCGCGGTTTTTGTCCAGGCCCATGGCCATGAGTACATGGCTGGGCTCGGTGGCTCCGGAGTGGCAGGCTGAGCCGCCGGAGACGGACACGCCCTTGAGGTCGAGCGCGATGACCAGGGCTTCGCCTTCGAGGTTGTCGAACCAGATGTTGCTGGTGTTGGCGGCGCGGGCGACAGGCTTGCCGTCTTCCGATACGCCGTTGACGCCGGTGCCGGAGAGCTCAAGAATGCCGGCTTCGAGGCGGTCGCGGTGGGCGGCGAGGCGGTAGATGGTTCCGTCGTCGAGCGAGTGCATGGCCAGCTCGGCGGCCTTGGCGAGGCCGACGATGCCGGCCACGTTTTCAGTGCCGGCGCGCTGACGGCGCTCGTGGCTGCCGCCGACGAGCAGAGGCTCGATGGGCGTTCCGCGGCGGACAAACATGGCGCCGATGCCTTTGGGGCCATGCATCTTGTGGGCGCTGATGGAGAGCAGGTGGCAACCGAAGCGGCGCACGTCGAACTCGACCTTGCCTGCGCCCTGCACGGCGTCGATGTGAAAGAAGATGCCGGTATCGGCAGCGATTCTGCCGATTTCTTCGACGGGCTGCAGAACGCCGGTCTCGTTGTTGGCCAGCATGACGCTGATCAGCCGGGTTTCGGGGCGGATGGCGCGCAGAATGTCCGTGGGGTCGATGAGGCCGCTGGGCTGGGGCGCGACGAAGGTGGTTTCAATGCCGTGACGCGCGAGCCGCCTGGCCGCCTCAAGGATGGCCGAGTGTTCAATGGATGTGGTGATGAAGTGGTCGCCGGGGTGCAGCAGGCCAAAGATGGCGGTGTTGTCACCCTCGGTGCCGCCAGAGTTGAAGACCACCTCCGCGTCGTGACAGTTGAAGAAGCGGGCCATGGTTTCGCGAGCCCGGTCGACGGCGGTGCGGGCCTGCTGGCCGTGCCGGTGAATCGAGGAGGCATTGCCGAAGTGCTCCATCCAATACGGGCGCATGGCCTCCATCACCTCCGGCAGCAGAGGGGTGGTGGCATTGGCGTCCATATAGACACGAGGCATGGCAGGATTCTCCTTAGGTTCGATTGTAAGGGCAATCGGGAAATCACGCGCTACCGTCGGCGTTGAATGGAGGATTTGGGGCTTTCGGCTGCGATTAAGCGGTGCCGGTTTGCCTGGATTTCGACCCGGCACGCGGCCGGCGCGATGGCAGGAATGACACTCTTTGGTGCGCACAGGCTCTTGTTCTGGAGTTTGCGGGCGGCTTGAGGAGCAGGGTACGGCGTCTGATGACGGCTGAGGCGTGGTCTAGTAAAGGTAATGTTACTTTAGTTCTAATGACTAAATGAAGGTTGTTACTTGCACTCGACCTAGGTTATTTTGTAGTGTTGATTGATTGAGAAGGATGATTTTCCCAGGCGTGTATTTTTGGACATTATGTGGTCATAAAGTACTGAAAGAGAACTTTTTAGCCTCTGATGTCCGATGGTATACCATTGAATCTTTGATGTATTCAGGTTGCTTGCTTGGTTACGGTGCGGCGAGAGAGAAACGATGATGTAATGAAAGCATGTGCTTTCATTGCAGCGCCAAACGGCCTGAGCTTTATTTTTGGATGAAGCTTCCCGCTCAGATCCGGATTGGCTCGGAATCCATGCAGACCAAGATCAGGCCAGATAAGCATCAGGCCGGACAAGGACGAAGCGACCATGGGCAGTATCGCGCAGCGGAGAATTCAATCCATCGATGGCCTTCCGGCGGTCTACGCGCGGAATTCGCTGTTTGAACCGAAATGGTTCGCGGTTTATACGGTCTCACGCCACGAAAAACGCGTGGCCCAGCATTTGACCCAGAGAGAGATCGAGTTTTTTCTGCCGCTCTACAAAGCGGAGCGCAAATGGAACGACGGCTCGCGGGTGACGCTGGATCTTCCCCTATTTCCCGGCTACCTGTTCGTGCGCATCAAGCGGGTGGAGCGGGCACGGGTGTTGGATGTTCCGGGAGCGCTGGCAGTCGTGGGTGGAAGCGGCCGCGAACCGGTGGCGTTGCCCGATGAAGCCATTGAGACGCTGCGGGACGGGCTGCACCGGCGGCGGGTTGAACCGCATCCGCTATTGACCGTGGGACAGCGGGCTAGGATTCGGTCGGGAGCGCTGGCGGGGATGGAAGGCGTTGTGTTGCGCATGAAAAACAGCTTCCGCGTGGTGCTGACTATTGAACACATCCAGCGGAGCATTGCGGTGGAAGTGGATGGGAACGACCTGGAGCCGGCGGAAAGCGGCGATCGCTCTAACGCGCGGCTCGCGATGGTCTAGCCTCAGGCACTAGCCACGATGCCGGCCGCGCGGTGAGGGCTCAGCGCCGAAAGGCCGACCCTCCAGAAATCTTCAGAAAAACATGCGCAAAATTCACTGCGCCTGCACCCGTGAGAGAGTGCTGTCCTTAGAAACTGTCCAGAAACTCTGAAGAGAAGTCAGACACGGACAAAAACATTCCCTCAGGGGCTAAAGCCCAGCTTCTTCTCAACTGTTTACGGCGCGGCTAAAGCTGCGCCCTTTCAAAGCAGTTGAATCCACCCAGCATCGAGTTTTTATACAGGTTCATTAGAGGGAGGCGGCGGCTGCGCTGGCCAGTGTTGTTCATCCGCCGAGATTTCTTTCTTGAAATGAAGTTGATCTAAGCGTTCGCGGACAGTGCCTGCGAGGCCGCGAAGATTGCGCAAGTTTGAGTGCCAATTTTCATGGTTACGCAGAAAAAGCCAAGTAACCGGGGGCGCAAAGCGGGCGTCTAAGAAAGGTGAGGAAATTCATGCCTTTAAACGGCCCAGCGCGGTTGACAATGACCGGGCCATGCGGCGATTCTGCGAAGGAGCATCTCCTCAAATGCGTTCACACGCGGAGTCCTAAGTGTCTGAATTAGAAGACAAGTCAGAAGGGCAGCATATTGGCCCCGATCACCAGTTGAGTGCGCCTTCCAAGTCCGGCAAGAGCTGGATTCTCTGGGTCACGCTGCTGGTCGTCGTTGCGGTGATTGCGTTCTACTTCCTGCATGGCCGCGGCTCAGGGCAAAACGCCAAGAGCGCCGCGAGCGGAAGCGGCGGCCGGGGCGGCAGATCGCGCATGACCGGGCCGATACCGGTCACTGCCGCAACGGCGACCAAGGGCAACATTGGCGTTTATCTGGATGCGATTGGAACCGTTACCCCGGTCTACACGACTACGGTGACCGCGCAGGCAAGCGGAGTGATCACAGCCGTCGATTATCGCGAGGGGCAGTTTGTGCATAAAGGGGACGCACTGATCGACATCGATCCGCGACCCTACCAGGCAACGCTGCTGCAGGCGCAGGGGACGCTGGAGCATGACATCAATGTGCTGGCGCAGGCGCAGATGGATCTGGAGCGTTATCGCACGGCATGGGCGCGCAACGGCATCAACAAGCAACTGCTGGACGACCAGGAAAAGATTGCGCTGCAGGATCAGGGCACGGTGAAGAACGATCAGGGCACGGTGGATTACGACCAGGTGCAACTGAGTTACTGCCACATTACGTCGCCCATTTCAGGCCAGGTTGGTCTTCGCCTGGTGGATCCCGGCAATGTGGTGCAGGCGGATGGCACCAATCCGCTGGTGGTGATTACGCAGATGCAGCCGACGACGGTGATCTTCACGCTGGCCGAAGACAGCCTGGAGCAGGTGCTGGGGCGCATGCGGCAAATGCACACGCTGCCCGTGGACGCGTGGGATCGCAACTCGTCGAACAAGCTGGCAACCGGCAAGCTGCTCACCATCAACAACCAGATTGACACCACGACGGGAACGGTGAAGCTGCGCGCCACCTTCGACAACAGAAACGGCGCCTTGTTTCCCAATCAGTTTGTGAACGCGCGGCTGCTGGTGAACACGGAGAATGGAGTGACGCTGATTCCCACTGGCGCGGTGCAACACAATGGCGACACCGCCTTCGTTTATGTGATCCAGATGAATGACGCCAAAAACGGAGTGGCGAGCGTCGAGAATATTACGACGGGCGTCTCCGACGGCGGCATGATCGCGGTGACGGGGATCAATCCGGGCCAGCAAGTTGCGACCAGCAGCTTTGAGAAGCTGCAGGATAAGAGCAAGATTCTTCTATCGAAGGCGACGATCGCCACTAACCCGGTGGAGGGCAATACTCCGTGAGTCCATCCGGGCCTTTCATCCAGCGCCCCGTTGCAACCTCGCTGCTGATGGCCGCAATCCTGCTGGTGGGTATCGTAGCGTATACCCAGTTGCCGGTGTCTGCCCTGCCGGAGGTCGATTACCCCACCATTCAGGTGGTGACGTTCTATCCCGGCGCTAACCCGGACGTGATGGCCACCACTGTGACGGCTCCGCTGGAACGGCAGTTTGGCCAGTTGCAGGGCCTGAGCCAGATGACGTCGACCAGCTCGGGCGGCTCTTCCGTCATTGTTCTGCAGTTCACTCTCACCTTGAATATCGACATTGCGGAAGAAGAGGTGCAGTCGGCGATCAACGCCGCGCAAAGTTATCTGCCCTCGGATTTGCCAGCTCCTCCGGTTTACAACAAAACCAATCCGGCGGATGCGCCGGTGCTTACGCTGGCCGTCACATCCGACTCCATGCCTCTCTCGCAGGTGGAGGACGATGTGGACACGCGGTTGGCGCCCAAGCTGTCGCAGTTGAGCGGCGTGGGACTGGTGAGCATCAGCGGCGGGCAAAAGCCAGCGGTGCGCATCCAGGCCAATCCCGCGGCTCTGTCGTCGTACGGGCTCAACATGGAAGACCTGCGCACGGCGCTGGTGGACAGCAGCGTGAATCAGGCCAAGGGCAACTTCGACGGGCCGCACCAGGACTACCAGATCAACGCCAACGACCAGTTGCAGACCAGCAATGACTATCGCCAGGTGGTGGTTGCCTATCGCAACGGCGCGCCGGTCATGCTGACCGATGTTGCGAACGTGGTGGACGGAATTGAAAACACGAACCAGGCCGCCTGGATGAACGAGACGCCCGCGGTGATCCTCAATATCCAGAGGCAGCCGGGCGCCAACACCATCAGCGTGGTGAAATCCATCAAGGCGGTTCTTCCCCAGCTTGAGGTGAACCTGCCCGCCTCCATCAAGGTGACGCCTCTCACCGATCTGACTACGTCCATCAACGCGTCTGTGGACGACGTGGAGTTTGAGCTGATGTTGACTATTGCCCTGGTAGTGATGGTCATCTTTCTATTTCTGCGCAACGTGTATGCCACCATCATCCCCAGCGTTGCGGTGCCGCTGTCGCTGGTGGGCACCTTCGGCGTCATGTATGCGCTGGGTTATAGCCTGGATAATCTTTCGCTGATGGCGCTGACCATTTCCACCGGCTTTGTTGTGGATGACGCGATTGTGATGATCGAGAATATCTCTCGCTATCTGGAAGCTGGAGATACGCCGATGCAGGCAGCTATTAAGGGCGCTGAGCAGATCGGCTTCACCATTATTTCTTTAACGGTGTCGCTGATTGCGGTGCTGATTCCGCTCCTGTTCATGGGCGGGGTGATCGGCCGGCTGTTCCGCGAATTCGCAGTGACACTGGCGGTCACGATTGTCCTCTCCGCCGTAGTTTCACTGACGCTGACACCGATGATGTGCTCGCGCATTCTGCGCCACACTCCGGACGACCAGCAGGGCCGCTTCTTCAAGGCCTCGGAACGGGTGTTCGAGAGCATCATTGCGTTTTACGGGCGCACGCTGAAGTTTGTGCTTAGGTTCCAGGGCATCACGCTGCTGGTTGCCCTGGCCACGCTGGTGTTGACGATTGTGCTTTACATCGTCATTCCCAAGGGATTCTTTCCGACGCAGGATACGGGCGTGATTCAGGGCATCTCGCAGGCGCCGGCGAGCATATCATTCGCGGCCATGAAACAGAAGCAGCAGGACCTGGCGCGCGTTGTGCTTGAGGATCCGGCGGTCGAGAGCCTCTCTTCATTTATCGGGGCGGACGGTACCAATACGACGCTGAACAGCGGACGCATGTCGATCAACCTGAAGCCGATTGCCGACAGGAGCCTGAGCGCGGCCGATGTGATTCGCAGGCTGCAGAAGAAGCTCAAGGACGTGGACGGCATTGAGCTCTACATGAGCCCGGTGCAGAACATTACGGTAGACGACCGCGTAAGCCGCACGCAATATCAGTACACGCTGGAGGATCCAGATGCCAACGAGCTGAATCTGTGGACGAACAAGCTGGTGGACAAGATGAAGCAATTGCCCCAGCTTGCCGATGTGGCTACCGATCAGCAGACGGGCGGCCTGGCGGTTTCGCTGGTGATCGACCGGGTTACCGCATCGCGGATGGGCATTGCTCCGGACACGATTGATAACACGCTCTACGATGCGTTTGGGCAGCGCCAGATCAGCACCATGTACACGCAACTGAACCAGTACCACGTGATTCTGGAATCCGACCCGAAGGTGCAGGCAGGTCCCGCGCGGCTTCAGGATCTGTATATCCAATCGAATGCATCTTCAGGGGGATCGGGTCCGGGCGCGTCTTCGTCTTTTGCGGCCTCCGGGTCCTCCTCCGCCGGTTCAAACGCGACGACCTCCTCGGTGCCTTACACGCCCTCTTCGGGAGTATTGACGGCGCCGGCGACTGCGCTTAATTCAGGTGTGGGCTCGACAGCCACGTCGTCTGCGAACACGACGACCAGTTCAACGCCATCCGGGTCCGTGCCGTTGAGCGCGTTTACGCATCTTGAGAATGCGACCGAGTCGCTTTCGATCAACCACCAGGGACAGTTCCCGGCGGTGACCGTGTCATTCAATCTGGCCCCCAACGCGGCGCTGGGCGGCGCAATCACGGCCATCAACAAGGCGCAGAAAGATCTGAACATGCCGGCCAGCGTGCAGTATGGATTCCAGGGCACTGCGGCGGCATTCGAGGGCTCGCTCTCAAACGAGGGGTTGTTGATTCTGGCCGCGTTGGCCGCGGTTTATATCGTGCTTGGCGTGCTCTATGAGAGCTTCATTCATCCCATTACGATTCTTTCCACGCTGCCTTCGGCGGGCGTGGGCGCGTTGCTGGCGCTGATTGTTTTCAAGCAGGACCTGAGCGTGGTGGCGATCATCGGCATCATCCTCCTTATAGGCATTGTGAAGAAGAACGGCATCATGATGGTGGACTTTGCTCTGGAGGCGGAGCGCGAGCGCGGGATGAATTCCACCGACGCTATCTACGAGGCGTCGCTGCTGCGTTTTCGGCCGATCATGATGACGACGATGGCGGCGTTGCTGGCGGGCATTCCGCTGGCCATGGGATCGGGCATGGGCTCTGAATTGCGGCGTCCTCTGGGCATTGCCATGGTCGGCGGATTGCTGTTGAGCCAGATACTCACGCTCTATACCACGCCGGTCATTTACATCTTCTTCGACCGCATTGGACATCGCGTGAATAGCGCGCGCAAGGCGCTCAAGAATGGCAGTGAGCCGCAGCCGGCGGAGGGCTCATGAACATCTCCGGCCCGTTCATCCGACGTCCGGTAGCCACTACCCTGCTGACGGCGGGCGTGACACTGGTCGGAGCAATCGCCTTCAATGTTCTGCCGGTTTCTCCTTTGCCGCAGGTGGATTTTCCCACGATTTCCGTGGGCGCGAGTTTACCCGGCGGAAGTCCGGAGATCATGGCGTCTTCGATCGCCACTCCGCTGGAGCGGCAGTTCAGTCATATCGCCGGCATAACGGAGATGACGTCGTCGAGTTCGCTGGGCAGCACGGGCATCACCATGCAGTTCGATTTGAGCCGCAATATCGACGGCGCGGCTCGCGACGTGGAAGCGGCCATCAACGCTGCCCGCACGTATCTGCCCGCGAACCTGCCCGCCAATCCGACATATCGCAAGGTCAACCCGGCGGATGCGCCGATCATGATTCTTGGGCTTACGTCGGATAAGTACGATAAGCCGACGCTTTATGATGACGCGTCGTCGATTATTGCCCAGAAGCTTTCCCAGCTTGAGGGTGTTGGACAGGTGTATGTCGGCGGCGGCGCCGGCCCTTCGGTACGCGTGGAGGTGAATCCGACGCGGCTGAACAGCTACGGACTCACCATGCAGTCGATTCAGTCGATGCTCAGCCAGCAGAACGTGCACGAGGCGACGGGCCAGCTCACGGAGGGGAACAGGACTGCGGATATTATCACCAATGACCAGATGCACCAGGCGGAGGAATACAAGCCTCTGGTGATTGGTTACCATAACGGCGCAGCGGTACGGCTTGAAGACGTGGCGGACGTGTCGAATGGCGCGCAGAATATTCGCACGGCCGGCTACCTGAACGGCGTCCCTTCGGTTACCGTGATCATCTTTCGCCAGCCGGGCGCCAACATCATTGAAACCAATGATCGAATCCGGGCAGAATTGCCATCGGTTGAGGCTTCAATACCGCAAGGCATCAAGACCACCATCGTTCTGGACCGGACTACAACGATCCGCGCGTCGGTCAACAACGTGGAGGGCACTCTGGTGCTCTCCGTCGTGCTCGTGGTTCTTGTGGTGTTCTTGTTTCTGCGCAATTGGCGCGCCACGCTGATTCCCACGGTTGCCGTGCCCGCGTCGCTGATCGGCACCTTTGCCGTGATGTACCTGCTGGGCTTCAGCATCGACAACCTGTCGCTGATGGCGCTGACCATTTCGACGGGATTCGTTGTGGACGACGCGATTGTGGTGATGGAGAACATCTCTCGCCTGCGCGAAGGAGGCATGTCGCCCATGAAGGCGGCTTTCGAGGGTTCGAAGGAGATCGGGTTCACGATCCTTTCGATCAGCATGTCCTTGATTGCGGTCTTCATCCCCATTCTTCTGATGGCTGGAATCGTGGGCCGCCTATTCCGTGAGTTTGCCATCACGCTCTCGACGGCGATCGTGATGTCGATGTTGGTGTCTCTGACCACGACACCAATGATGTGCGCCTACATACTCAAGGATGAGAGCAAAGAGAAACACGGGCGGCTGTATCGCATCAGCGAGAGGGGATTTTCATCGCTGCTGTCCGGCTACAGCCGGTCTCTTGCGTGGGTGTTGAAGCACCCGTGGCCGATTTTCACAGTGCTGCTGCTGACCATCGCCTTAAATTTCTATCTGATCGTCATCATCCCGAAGGGATTCTTTCCGCAGCAGGATACGGGGGCAATCGTGGGCGCGGTGCAGGGACCGCAGGACGCTTCGTTTCCAGTGATGGATAACTCGATCCGGCAATTAGTGAATGTGATCAAGGCCGACCCGGCCGTGGCCAATGTGAACGCGTATACGGGCGGCAATGGCCCATCGAACGGCGGCTTCATTTACATCGCGCTCAAGCCGCTGAATGTGCGCAAGGTCGGCGCGCCGGAAATTATCAATCGCCTGCGCCCCAAGCTGAACCGGCTTCCCGTGGCTTCGGCTTTCCTGCAGGCTTCGCAGGATCTGCGCATCGGGGGACACTCAACCGCCGCGCTTTACCAGTACACCATTCAGTCTGACAATGTGCAGGATCTGGCGCACTGGGGCCCCATCCTGCTGGCTGAAATGAAAAAGCTGCCGGGCTTTCAGGATGTGAATACCGACGCACAAAACGACGGGCTGCAGGAACTGCTGGCGTATGACCGCCCCACGGCGGCGCGGCTTGGCCTTACGCCGGCGTCTCTTGACAGCTCACTTTATGGCGCCTTCGGGCAGTCGGAAGTTTCGATCATCTACACACAATTGAACCAGTATTACGTGGTGCTGGAAGTGGCGCCGCCTTATTGGCAGAGCCCCGACGGGCTGAAGAATATTTACCTGAACACGGCCGGTCATGGCGTGATTCCACTCTCCAACGTAACCAAGGCGCAGGCCAGCACGACGCCGCTGATCATCAATCACACCAGCTCGTTTCCGTCGGTAACAGTGTCATTCAATCTGGCCACCAATATGTCGATGAGCGACGCGACGCGCGAGGTGACGGAGATGCAGCAGCGGCTGAATATGCCGGACACGGTGCGAGGATTTTTCGCAGGCACGGCAGCGGCGTATCAGACTTCGCTGGCCAGCGAACCGATTCTTATCACCACCGCGGTGTTGGCGGTCTTCATCGTGCTTGGCATTCTTTATGAGAGCCTGGTGCATCCGCTCACCATCCTCTCTACGTTGCCATCGGCCAGCGTGGGAGCCATGCTTGCGCTGATGGCGTTCAAAATAGACCTGAACGTGATTTCGATCATCGGCATTATTTTGCTCATCGGTATTGTGAAGAAGAATGCAATTATGATGATCGACTTTGCGCTGGTGGCGGAACGCGAGCAGGGTAAGTCCACGACCGAAGCCATCTTTCAGGCGTGCCAGCTTCGCTTCCGTCCCATTTTGATGACAACCATGGCGGCGCTGTTCGGGGCGCTGCCGCTGGCATTTGGAACGGGTACTGGGTCTGAACTGAGACGGCCGCTGGGCATCACGATCGTGGGCGGGCTGATCGTCAGCCAGGTACTGACGCTCTACACCACGCCTGTTGTCTATATTCTCTTTGATTGGGCGCGCCTGTGGGTCCACGGCAAGCATTCGGCGACCCTGCAGCATGGAACCGCGGAGGCCTCTTCGTAAAGGATGCTTATGGAGTTCGAGATGAAAAAGTCGAGGCCGCAATGCGGGAAAGCGCCGGCGGCGGTTTGCGCGGCTTTTGCCGCGACAGTTTGCGCGATGCTGGCCGGCTGCAACGTTGGCCCCAAGTATGTGCCACCCACGACGACGGCGCCGCCAGCCTATAAGGAATCACCGGCGCAATTCAAGGATGCGGGCGAGTGGACTGTGGCAAAGCCTCAGGATGCGGCGCTGCGCGGCAACTGGTGGGAGATCTACAATGAGCCGGATCTGAACGCGCTGGAAGAACAGCTCAACATCAACAACCAGAATATCCGCGAAGCTTTTGAGAACTTCATGGAAGCTCGCGCGCTGGTTCGCGAAGCGCGGTCGCAGTATTTTCCTACGCTGAGCGTAGGACCTTCGTACACGCGGTCGCAGACTTCATCGAACCTGGGTTCCGGAGCGATTGCGAGCAGCCAAAGCGGAACGCAGTCGCAGGTGTTCTCGTTGCCCGGCGAAGTTTCGTGGGAACCGGATCTGTGGGATAAGGTTCGGAATACGGTGCGCTCTGCTCAATACACGGCGCAGGTGAGCGCGGCCGACCTGGCGAATGAACGGTTGACGGAGCAGGCCAGCCTGGCGGAGTACTTCTTTGAGATTCGCGGCCAGGATGCGCTGCAGAAAATCCTGGACAACGCGGTGAATGCCGATAAGAAGTCTCTGGATGCCGAGCAGGGGCGTTATGACACCGGCGTCGACGATCAGATTTCTCTGGTTCAAGCGCAAACGGCGCTGGCCACCGCGCAATCGGCGGCTATCAACAACAAGATTGCGCGTGCTCAATTCGAGCACGCGATCGCCATGCTGATTGGCAAGCCGGCTTCAGAGTTTTCTATTCCAGTGGTGGCCAAAACTACCGCGCCTCCGCCGATTCCGATCGGGCTGCCTTCGCAACTACTGGAGAGGCGGCCGGACGTGGCTGCCGCGGAGCGGAACATGGCTTCAGCCAATGCACAGATTGGCGTGGCGTATGCGGCCTATTACCCGTCGCTCACGATCTCAGGCAGCGGCGGCGTGGAGAGCTCGGCCATTGGCAAGCTGCTCGAAGCAGCGAGCCGGTTCTGGTCTGTGGGGCCTGTGCTCTCTGAGACCGTGTATGACGGAGGGCTACGCCGCGCAACGGTGAACCAGTACATCGCCACCTACAACGCGAACCTTGCCGCGTACCGTCAATCGGTGGTGACGGCATTCCAGCAGGTGGAAGATTCTCTTTCCGAGGTGCGCATCCTTTCTGAGCAGTTGCAGCGCCAGCAGGAAGCGGTGAGCCGCTCGCAGACCTACCTGAACCTGGAGCAGACGCGCTACGACACGGGCATCGATCCGTACATCGATTTAGCGGATGCGCAGATCACGTTGTTCGGAAACCAGCAGGGTTTGGCTAACCTGCAGATACAGCAGATGACTGCGTCGGTGGAACTGATTCAGGCGCTTGGTGGGGGATGGGATAAATCGCAGTTGCCCACGCCGGCGCAGATCACCGCCAAACCGTCCCATGCGGAGACAACCATTCAGCACTAAAGCGGTTCTCATAACTCTTGCTTGCGCGCTGCACCGGAATGGCTTTATCGGACGATAAAGCCCTGTCGGTGCAGTGCTTTCCCAATTTAGACAACGCGAGAACGAGCCTGGCGGAGCGGAATCCGGCTGCCACAGAATCTATCTTGAAATTGCTATACCGGACCGTGCGGATGGGGCTATACTGCTGTTCCGCGACGGCAAGTGCTCGCGCGGAGCGGGCTGCGCACATCGCTGGACGGCCGACAGGCGCCTGGAGGTCTCAATGAAGTTTAACGATACGGTTGGATTGGTGTTGATGAGCAAGGGAGCAAAGAAGGTGCTGTCGATTGCGCCCGAGCGGCTGGTCTACGAAGCGCTGGAGATGATGGCCGAGAACGACATCGGGGCCCTGCTGATCTTATCCGGCGATAGGTTGACCGGCATCCTGTCAGAGCGCGACTACGCGCGCAGAGGCGTGCTGATGGGCCACCTTTCCAAAGAGACCCAGGTGCAGCAGATCATGACCACGCCGGTTGTCTTCGTGAGTCCGAAGCATACCGTGGATGAATGCCTGGCGATGATGACTCAGCATCGCATTCGTCATCTCCCGGTGTTGCAGGATGATGCCGTGCTGGGCATCATCTCGATCGGCGACCTGGTGAAGTGGGTGATCTCTGGGCAGGAGCAGACCATTCAGGCGCTGCATGGGTACATTGCGGGAGCTTATCCGGGCTAGGGACGTCCGGTCGTGCGGGCAGAAATGAACCTCAGAAAAATGGGGATGGCGCGGGAGTTTTGCGTGTGCAAGAAAAAACACTCGCCCGACATAACGAGTCGAGCGAGCGTAGAGCAATCCATCGCGTATCCGCAGCCGATGAGAGCGGGCTTTTCGCCACTAACACGGAAACGCTGCTCGAAACTGCGCTGAGGGGCGTTAGGGAGCGAGACCGGCGGCGATGCGGAAGATGGTTCCACAGCCCTCACTGCATGCGGTATTGGCCCCGAACTCGGTGGTTCCGTAAAGATCGCCATTGGAGCTTTGGACGAGTGGCGCGGCGGACAGTTGGCCATCCGTGCCAACAAAGCTGTGAAGCACGGTGACCGTGCCCAGGCTGTTGCTCCCGAAGCCGCTCGTTGTCTCGCAGAAGTTTCCGTCCGTGGCCTAGATCAGGCCCGCCGTCGAGTTTGCTCCGTTAGTCCCGTTGAAGCTGACGAATGTGGTGAAAGTTTGCGCCGAGACGTGCGACCCTGAGACGCACATCGAAAGCGCCGCTAACATCGTTGGAATTCCGGATTTTACAATTGGGGGCACTTGTTCCTCCTTGAACAACGCTTGAGCGGCTCGCTAGCTCGCGTGGAGGCATCAGTTCAGTGCAAGGCGTCTTCTTCTTGAGGAAAAGGCCCATAAGAGCCGTGCTTTCTCTCTGCGGCAATTGGAGAACCGCTATAGTTGTCCACGGTGAGCGTAGCCAGACCTACTGAATCCAGTTGTCATGAGGATGTCACCCTATTGTGAAAATAT
Organism: Occallatibacter sp.; assembly: GCA_036489415.1. Classification (GTDB taxonomy): domain Bacteria; phylum Acidobacteriota; class Terriglobia; order Terriglobales; family Acidobacteriaceae; genus Telmatobacter. The sequence goes on from DASXFS010000062.1 coordinate 123,345, forward strand.
TGTTCGACCTTGTTACCTTGAAAGATTGCGCTCAAATGCTGCATTTTCTCTTGCAGTTCTTCTCCAATTGCCGCATGTTGTTTGCCTGCGAGCTGGCAGGTTTCCACATTGGTAATTGTTTTGCGATTCGGACGGCAGCGGCGGATTCGGCATCCTACTTTCAGTGAGGACTCCTCAATGACTCATGAAGTGAAGCCCGCCCCTAAGTTGAACGACAGGCAAGTTGCGGACGAGATTGTGAACGATTCCCTGGGCACGGTGGACCCGGCCGACACAGCGGATACCGATCCGGACGATGACCCGGAAGCCAAGAGCAAAGGCCGCAAGGGTAGCGAAGCTTAATTAGGGGCTTCCTAAGGCTCACGCCGAGAAGCAATGATATGCATGTTCAGCGCCCGCTCTGGTGAGGATCGGCATAGGTTTCCAGCGCCTGGAGGCTTAGGATGGTGACCGAGCGCGCCTTGACCGTGACCAGGCCCAACTGCTGAAGCCGGGCAAGAGCGCGCGAAACGACGTCCCGGACGGAGCCGATACGGGTGGCGATTTCGTGATTCGAAAGAGCGAGGCGAAACGCGGCGCGCTCCTTGCCGTCGACGCCGACTTTCTTCGCTTCAGCCAATAATAAGAGCGCGAGGCGCTGACCGACTTCATGAAACGACAGGATGTTGACCAACTGCGCATGTCTGCGCACGCGTTCCGCCATCAGTTTCAATGCCATGAGTGTGAACTTGGAATTCAGTATGCAGAATTGATGGATTACAGGTTTGCCGAGGAAGAGTAACTCTGAATCTGTTTGCGCGATGGCTGAGGCCGGGTAAGGTCCGTCATCGAAAACGGGAACGTCGCCGAGAGTGGCCCCGGCGCCATCGATATGCATCACCTGTTCCCGCCCTTCGGAGTTCTGCAGAAACGCACGGATGGTGCCGTCTACGACGACGAAGAGGCCGGCGGCTGATTCTCCGGAGACAAAGAGCAGTTCGCCTGAAGCGAAACGCTTCAACTTAGCTCGCGCCGCAAGCCACGATAACGCCTCGTCATCCAGAGATCCAAACAGCCTGGTCTGGCGCAGCGCGGCAACCTTTCTGTCTCTTTGTTTCATAGCGCCCTCCGTATGACTCCAGTCATAGCCCAACGCGCCTGCAGGGCATACCTTCGACAATAACGCACGCGGAACACAAGAGAAGGATACGGAGACAATGAAAAAACACAGTCTGAACGATCTGATTGAATTCAACAGCAGTCGCTTTAATCCCAAGGTTCTGGCCAATGAGCCGGGTTATCGGATGGTGCTTTTGACGATGCTCGCGGATCAAGCGATTCCGGAACATGCGACGCCGGGTAATGTAACGATCTATGCGATACGCGGGCACGCGCGTGTTTTTGAAGAAGAACTGGCTTGCGAGCTGCATGCGGGCGAAGTGGTGAGTCTTGCAGCAGGGGTAAAGCACCGGGTTCATGCGCACGAGGACACAGTGCTGCTGGTTTTGGCGACAGGCGCGAAGATGGAAGACGGCCTGCCGGTAGACCTTTCAGAAGAGCTCGATCTGCGCGAAGTTCCGCGTCCGCTGCGGCACCCCATGATCTTTGCCAAATTTGACGCGTTGGTTCCTGGAGCATCCCTGCGACTGCTCAATGACCACGATCCGATTCCACTGAACAGGCAATTCGATATGACGCGGCCGGGTGAAGCACGGTGGGAGTACACAGAGCGCGGCCCTCATCTCTTCCGTATTCGGATCACGCGCATTGCGGCGTCAAGCGCTGTGGGCGCAGGCGCGGAAGCGGCCGGGCAACGGGCCTAGGAGCTTGTTGAAAAACGATTCGCAGTACCAGAATTCGGCAAAAATCGGGTACCTTCAACCATCACCGAAGTCCGATGAATCGTTCTACGGGCTTCCCAGCACGATTTTGTTTTCAATACCAACTGCCATTTAGCGTT
>DASXFS010000006.1:0-6734 GCA_036489415.1 Occallatibacter sp.
ATTCTCCGGCGACGCCAGCATAAACCTGTTGTGCCGACGCATTTGACCATTTGCCGCCAAGATTGTCATTTGACCGCCTCGTCTGGGGGCCGGCCCTACCCCCAGGTGGGCCCGATTGTCGCTGACTTGTAATTTCATGCTATCCAAACCCATACTTCTGCGTCCTCTTACGCAGGGGAACGTCTACCTTACTGAAGACGTATCTTCTGGTAAGAGGTAAATGCACGATGGGAACCGACGCTCTCCGTATCCAGCCCGGGGTCCAATCTGGATCACTCGGCACGGCTCTTCCGGCGAATCGCACCAGTCAAACGTGGCCCGGCCGCCGTGCCCTGCACACACGCACCGGCGGAGGCCTGAGTCCGGAAGACCGGTCCTCGGAAACTGAGCTGATCCGCCAGGCGCAGAAAGGCTCCCGTCAGGCCTTCGATACCCTCGTCCGTCAGTACGATCAGGCCGTGCTCCGCCTTGCCCTGCACCTGCTCGGCTCGGAGACCGACGCGCAGGACATCGCCCAGGAGGCTTTTCTTAAGGCCTATCGCTACCTCGGCAACTTCCGCTTCGAGTGCTCCTTCTATACCTGGATCTACCGGATCGTCACCAACCTCTGCCTGGACCTCATGCGGCGCCGCAAGACCCGCCGCGAGGACCCCGCCGTCGTGATGGACTCCTCCGGCGAGGAGCTCGACCTGCTCGGTATGGTCTCGGACGAGCGTGCCTCCGCCAACCCCGGCCGCGAGCTCGAGCGCAAGGAGCTCGGCGCAAAGATCGCCACAGCCCTCGACAAGCTCACCCCGCGCGAGCGCATGGTCTTTGAACTGAAGCACTATCAGGGTCTGCGCCTGCGCACCATCGGCGAGATGCTCAACACCACCGAAGAGACGGCCAAAAACACCCTCTTCCGCGCCACCAAAAAGCTGCGCGCCAGCCTGGCCGTGGTTCGCACGTAGTCCGGTGCTCCCTATGACGGTGATGGAATGACCTGGCCTGGCCATGACGGCACACTGAGCTGTGACGCAGCCCACGACCAGATCACGCTGCTCTCGTACGGCGAGCTCAGTGACGAGGCTTGCCATCGGCTGGAACAGCATCTGGCCGGCTGCGTCGATTGCCGCGATGAGCTGGAAGTCACCCGCGCCCTGTCGAGCGCGATGGCTATCATGCCTGTCCGCGAGCCCTCCCCCAATCTCCTGGCCCAGACCCGCCTCAAGATCGACGAGGCCCTGGAACAGGCGCCGCACGACACCTGGTTGACCCACCTGCGCCGCTCGCTCTGGACCGATTTCCGTCTGCTGCGCACCGCGCCGCTCGCGGCGGCCACCATGCTCGTCGCCGGCGCAGGTCTCGGTTTTGTCGGCTTCAGGCTCGCCCAACCGCCTACCGCCACGCAGACCGGGGGGAATGTCACTCCCCACCGCGTCGCCGCCGTCACCGGCGTCGCGCAGGATCCCGCCACCGGCATGGTCCATGTCGCATACAGCAGCTTGATGCCACTCGAGGCCGTCGGCCCTGCGGACGACAACAACATTCGGGGTCTGCTGCTCATCGCCACCCGCGCGCCGCTGAATATTTCCGTCCGGGACAAGGCACTCGGCATCCTGACCGGTACCTGCAGCGGCACTAAATGTGCCGCCGATGACGACTTCCGCAGTGCCCTCATGGTGGCCCTGCGCTATGATCCGAATTCCACCGTCCGGGCCCAGGCCCTCAGCGGCCTCGCTCCCTACCTGGCCGAGGACATGCACGTCCGAGACGCCGTTCTTGAAGCCGTCCTGAACGACGGCGATCCGCAGATCCGTACCCAGGCCATCCAGATGCTCGCTCCGATCACCGCCGACTCCAGCGTCCAGCAGGTCCTGCAGAACGTCGCCACCCACGACGAGGACCCCCTGTTGCGCAATGTCTCCCGGACCATGCTGCAACAGATGCCGCAAGTGCAATAAAGCCTTCTCGGCCTCGTATAGACCGTCCAAGGGCTGCTAGCCGTATTGCCGAAAAATGCTTTAGCCAAAAGTCCCTCCAATGGGTTAAGGTTCTGCCGCGGAGCGTGACTTTCGCGTTTCGCATCCGTCTGAAAGAGTGGCCATGTATTCGTCTCCAGTCAGGAGCTTGTGCTTCCCATGCTTTCCCGTTGTCCATTGGCTCTCCTGCCGACTACACCCCTGAGCACTGTACTCAGCGGTTCGGCAGTATTCGTTTCGGCAGTGTTGGGCTCTGCGGCCTTCGCCGCGGTATGTCTGACCCTGCCCGCCTACGGCGCCATGCAGGCCGTTCTCGCACCGTCCCCGGTCTCCGCGCAGCTTCCCCAGGCCGTGATGGACGGCAACGCGCGCCTCGTCCTCGCCTCCACGTCGCAGGGTTATCTTGGCGTAACCGTCCACGATGTCGACTCCGCCGGTGCGCAGAAAGAGAAGCTTTCCAGCCCCATCGGCGCTGAAGTTGTCTCGCTCGACCACGATGCGCCCGCAGCCAAGGCCGGGGTCCATACCGGCGACGTCATCCGGTCCATCAACGGGCAGTTCGTCACCGACGCCGCAGCCCTCACCCGCATGCTCCGCGACATGCCCGTCGGCAGGGTCATCGAGATCGACGTCGTTCACAACACCCAGGTGAAGCGATACCGCGTCCAGCTCGCCGATCGCAAAGCGCTCGTTCAGCATGCCTGGGCCCACCACTTCCATGTCCCCATCCCCGAGCCCCGGGTGCAAGCCTTCGTCGCGCCGGGCAGCTACACCGATGGCGATGCTCCCTCCCCGGACAGCGACGCTCCCGATCCGCAGGCCTATGTCGGCGCGGAGGTCGAGCCAATCACCCCCCAGCTCGCCAAGTACTTCGGCGTGCGCGCTGGCAACGGCCTGCTCGTCCGCTCCGTTGAGGACAAAAGCCCCGCCGGCAATGCAGGACTCGACGCCGGCGACATCATCGTCACCGCCAACGGCATGCCGCTGGAGACCACCGCGGACTGGCTCCAGACGCTCCGCACCAACGCCGGCCACCCGGTGGGCCTCACGGTGCTGCGCAACCGCAAGGTGCTGACCCTGGCCATCACAGTGGACTCCCGCATCACCCAATCGGAACTCGTGATACCCGAGCGGCTACAAGAGCTTCGCGAATCGCTCTGCCGTTACAGGCTCTGACCGATTTCAAAACCAAGAAAAGCGGGCGTCCTGATGCAGAATGGACGCCCGCTTTCCTGTCTGTCAGCTTTGCTATTTCACGTTCACCGTGAAGGACTTCTTCTGCAACGACTGATCCCAGCCCACGGCATAGATCGTCACGGCGTGGCTGCCCTTGGCCAGACTGAGACTGTGATTCAGGAACGTATAGTTCGAAAAGCCATCCAGTTGCTCGGCCAACTTCTTCCCATCGACCCACACTTCTACGTCGCGCATCACCACCTGACCCGCAACTCCTATCTTGAAGGAAATCGGCGATGCGACGGCGCTGCCTGCTGCCGGCGAGCACACGTTAATCCCTTCAAATGCATTCGGCGCCGCGCAGGTGGGGAAACTGCCCGAGGTTGTGTTCAGCATTAGAATGTTGCCCACCATGAGATCAGGTTTGGTATCACCACGATTGGCACGAAGGACGCTAATGAACCCCAGTTGCTCGGGCGCCGTGTCGATGGTCTGCTGCGGGTTATAGCTACCGTTGCTGTTGCGCGTCAGTACCCCCACGCAATAGCTGCTCGGGCTTGTGCAGAACTGTTCCACGACGATCAGGTCGTTGATTCCGTCGCCATTGACGTCGGCCACGGCGGTTTCAAAGGCGGCGTGCGGAGTAGGAATCGTGGTCAGGGTCCACGTCCTGTTTGCTTTGCCGTAGAAGACGGAGACATGATCAACGCCGGCACTCGGCTGAGTCCCAATGATGTCCATCCTTCCATCACCATTCACGTCGGCGGCCGTGAAGATGACGTTGACGTCGTCCGTTTCAATCACGGAGATCTTGGGAAAGCGGCCGGTACCGTCTCCGTACAATACCTGTATGTCAGGGTCCTCGAAGGCGCCGAAGGCGAGATCTGCTTTTCCGTCGCCATCAAAATCGCCGAGCAGCACATAGTCACCGCCGCCATCGGGAGCAAACGACGAAGTGGGGCCAGCGGTGAAGCCGCTCTTTCCATTCCCAAACCAGACAGTCAGCAATGGCACGCCGTTCTTGCCGGTTTGAAACGCGACATCCATCACACCGTCATGATTAAAGTCGCCGACAGCGGGATGTGCCCCGCCACCTGGAATCGCAAAAACCGCCTTCTGGCTGAACTTGCCGCTACCATTATTCAGGAAGAGATGAAGGGCGCTGTCCGACCCGAAGACCAGTAAATCCGCCTTTCCATCGCTGTTGAAATCACCAACTGCGAGATCAGTCGTATCCGCACCGCCCGGAATCGTATAAGACGCGGGAGATGCATAACTCCCATCACCAGTTGAAAGCACAACCTCAAATGCGCCAGTGCCGGCGTTCGGATAGACAAAATCCTCCCGGCCATCGTTGTTCAGGTCAGCATGCTGCCCTGAAAAACCCTCTGGAAGGACAACCTTCGAGAAGCTCACGCTCGAGGCGAAGACGGCGCCGGGAAGCGAACAGGCCAGCGCGATGACAAATGCTAATCGGAACCCTGCAGAATGCACCATGGATCAACCCCTCGGAATAGAAAGTTGCTAGGTAGCCCATGGGGGATCCGGCCCAAACATGTAACTCAAGACGCGACTATCCATCCGCACCCATCACACAATCAAGAGGAATTTTTTGCCTGTCAGCGAAATGCCTTCTACCTGACACGGCCGCCTCTAATCCGGGCAGTTGGTGCCCCGATGCTCCCCCAGGCGCTTCCCATACCCCTGTCGGCTCTGACGACATTCCCGCCCGATATAATAAAAGCAGCCAGAATGTCCGCCGCCGCCACAACTCCAGCCCTCCCTATCCCCCACGGCAAGAGCCGGGTCAAGGTTGCTACCCGCAAGCTGCGGGAGTTGGGCATCGTGGGTCACGCCCTGGCGTCCACCCATCACGTCGTCATGGCGCAAATCGTCCCGATGCGCTTCTGCAACCTCTCCTGCGCCTATTGCAACGAGTACGACAAGGTCTCCGAGCCCGTCCCGGTGGATGAAATGCTCCGCCGCATCGACCATCTCGCCCGCCTCGGGACCAGCATCATCACCATTTCGGGCGGCGAACCGCTCACCCATCCCGATCTGGACCAGATCATCGCGCGCATTCGTCACCACGGACGCCTCGCCGGCATGATCACCAATGGCTACTTTCTGATGCCGGATCGAATCGAGCGTCTAAACCAGGCTGGTTTGGACCACATGCAGATCTCCATCGACAATGTCCAGCCCGATGAGATCTCCAAGAAGAGTCTGAAAGTCCTCGATAAGAAGCTGCAATTTCTCGCCCAGTACGCCGATTTTCACATCAATATCAACTCCGTCGTCGGCGGCGGCATCAAGAACCCGCAGGATGCCCTCACCATCGGCCACCGTGCGCTGGAACTGGGCTTCACCTCGACCATCGGCATCATCCACGACGGCAGTGGCCAGCTGAAGCCGCTGGGCGGCGAGGAGCGCCGCGTCTATTACGAGATGACGAAGCTCGAAAAGAAGAACTACTCGCGCTTCAACCACTTTCAGGAAGCCATCGCCAACGGCCAGCCCAACGACTGGCGCTGCCGCGCCGGTTCGCGCTACATCTACATCTGCGAAGACGGCCTGGTGCACTACTGCTCGCAGCAGCGCGGCTTCCCCGGCACACCGCTGGCCGACTACACCCAGGCCGACCTGGACCGCGAGTTCCTCACCGAGAAGACCTGTGCACCCAACTGCACCGTCTCCTGCGTCCACCAGATCTCCTACATCGACCACTGGCGCGCCCCCCAGAATCGCACGACGACCCCGCACGGCGATCACACCGACCATACCTCTGATCTGGTCAATATCGAGCTCTGAGCGAATTTCCTGCCCGCGCGAAAAGATAACCTCGTTTCTTGTGCAATCGAAGTGTTCCCCTACCTGCCGCAGAGCCAAAATCTTTGACGCCGAGGCACGAACGCGATGGAACAACGGATCAGCATCGGCGGAATGACTCTTGCCTACAACACCCGGAGCCGCGATCGCGATGAGGTGAACTTGGTTCTTGCTGAGGCCGAATCGGCTGGCGCGAGAGTTCTGAAGCCCGCTCAGGAAGCCTTTTTGGGGTAGTTATTCAGGATATTTCCCGGCCGGACTGATTTCACACTTGCCGATTCCGAGAAGCCCGAGCATCCACTGCAAGTCGATCGACGCAGTGTTGCGCGACACAAACTTAGCTTCCGTTCAAAATCCCAGGAAAAACGATTCGCCAGCCGCTAAAGCGATATCTCGCGGCAAGATGTTGCACGAAACGGGCCGAAAGTTACCGTCAGTTACTCAGTAGTTTGGTAAGTGTTACCGCATCATTGTTTTTCTTCGTCGATATCAAGGTATGTTGAGGTCATGCGGTGATGTGATCGCTCGCGCAATGGTGTTGAGTCTTTCGGGGGAGGGACTCAACGCCAGGGCGCTAACGGCCCCATCACCGCCGCACTACACGCATCTCATCTGATACATTGCTTCACTTTTGGAGAAATCGAGATGAAGGCCATCGAGCTCGCACACGCATTGGAGCAGTCCCGGGCAATACCGTTGGACCAGATCGCCTCCATCGCCATGGACCACAAGCGCAATCTCGCCTTTGTCCAGCTTCACACCGGCACC
>DASXFS010000033.1:0-92576 GCA_036489415.1 Occallatibacter sp.
GCTCCCGCGGCAGCGTTTATCGCTTCGGTATCAAAAGTAGCAAGCTTTGCGCTGCTGCTTACGATCGGCCGGAGTCTGCTTACGCCAGGCGGTCCGATCACTGGTCAGAGAGACGTGATCGAACACTACGTGCGCGGGATGTACCAAACCTGGCAGCAGTTGGCATTGATTCTTCTGGTGCTGGCTGCAGCCTCAATGGTTGTGGGCAACCTTGCAGCGCTTGCGCAATCCAGCGTCCGCCGACTGCTTGCCTATTCAGCAATCGCGCACGCGGGATACATTCTGCTCGGCATTGCAGCGCAGCGCGCCTACTCCGGCCAGGGAAGTGCATTCCAGTTTCTCCTTGGCACAACGGAGGCCACCTATCGAAGTGCGAGTGCGGTCCTCTACTACGTGCTTACCTACGGCCTCACCACCATTGGCGCATTCGGCGTGATCGGCGTGGTGGAGCGTGCAACCGGCAGCGACCGCCTCGACTCATTGCTGGGACTGCGCAAGCGCAATCCGCTGCTGGCCGGGATTCTGCTGATCCTGTTCCTATCCCTTGCCGGCATTCCGCCGCTGGTCGGTTTCTGGGCCAAGTTCAACCTGTTTGCGGCAGTTCTGGGCCAGAATGCCGGTGCGGTTCCGTTTGCCCTGGTGGTGCTCGCCATCGCCATGAGCGCGGTTTCGCTTTACTACTACCTGCAGGTGCTCAAGCGCGCTTACGTGATGCCCGGAATTGACGAGAGCCCGATCCGCGTCCATCCAGTCGTCATGGCTGTGCTGGTCGCCATCGCGGCTGCCGTGGTCCTGCTGGGATGCTTCCCGGCAATTCTCGGCAACTGGATTGGAAGCTTTGGCTTTTAGCGCGGCGGGCCGATCTATCGAAAACGCACCTGTTTTCCACATGCGATGGCCTGCAAGTATGTGAATATACACGTCGATATCGTGGAAATCGTAGCGCGATCTTCATAATATCTTTATAGCCAAGCCCGTATTCTTGACTACACTTTAGATTAATCACATTTGCCCTTCTACATCCCGCGGCGGGAACTGGTTACGATCATCTGCCAAAAAAGACATCAATCGATCACGGAACACGACAACAATCTGTGAGGAGAATATGAATCAAACTTTTCGGAGGAGTGTCGCACGGTTTGTGTTTCTGGCTTTCGCCGTGCTCATCTGTACGCTGCCTGGCCGTGCTCAGCAGACGCTGGGTTCGTTGAACGGCACGGTTGTTGACCCGTCCGGCGCGGCCGTTGTCGGCGCCAAGGTAACGGCCACCAACGCGGCCATCGGCGTAACGCGAACGGCGATCACGCAATCCAACGGCGTCTACCAGATTTTCAACCTGCCCATCGGCCAGTACGTGGTGACAGTGACGCACGAGGGTTTTGAAGCCACTGAGACCAAGGGAATCACAGTCCAGGAAGCCGCGGCCGCTACGGTAAACGCTGCCCTGAAGGTTGGCCAGGCGACCGAGTCAGTGGAAGTGGTTGCCAATCCGTTGCTGAACGCCACTGACGCTACGAACGGATATACGCTGGACCCATCGCAGATTCAGATCACTCCTCTGGCCACGGGCAGCTTTACACAGTTGGCCGTGCTTTCGCCGGGCGTGAATGCGGAACTGCTGTCGAACCTGGATTCGAACTCGGGACTCGGAAATCAGCCTATCTGGGCGAATGGCCAGCGCGACACTTCGAACACATTTCAGGTGAACGGCGTCGACTCTACCAACCTGTTCAACGGCAAAAGCTCCAGCGGCTCCAGTTCGCAGCGCTACAACTTCAACATCGGCAGCGCACCAACCGCCGGCGGCTCGTTCTCGGTGGGCACATCGGTCTATGGATCGAACGGCAACAGCTTGCCTTCTCCTCCCCCCGAATTTATCCAGGAAGAGCGCGTCAATGCCTCGATGTATGACGCTCAGCAAGGCGCCACCAGCGGCGCACAGATTGACGTGAACACCAAGACAGGCTCCAATAGCTGGCACTCCTCGGTCTACGGCACCTATGCCAACAACTCGCTGAACGCTTCGCCCTTTTTCTTCAATCAGGCCCATGAACTGGCGACGCAGGGCATAGGCGTCTTCCCGCAGTCGATGGTGAATCCGTGGCTTCGCCGCTGGGATGCGGGTTTCACCGCAGGCGGCCCAATCAAGACTGATAAATTGTTCTTCTTCCTTGCATACCAGCGCCGCCAGAATGAGGACAGCGCCACAGGCCTTTCAGAGTCGACCGTCCCATTCGGCTTGACCGATGATCGCTCACTGGGCGGCTTGCTCAATGCCGATGCCAGTTGGGGCGGCTCGCTTACCAGCACAGGGCAGATCGATGGCGTTGCGGCGGCCTTGCTGCAGGCCAAGCTCGGCAACGGCCAGTACCTGATTCCTTCTTCGCAAGCTGCCGCGGGCGCCACTTACAAATACGGCGTGCCTAACGTATATCTGCTCGGAGTTTCCCGGTTGATCTCTGACCAGGCGAATGCCGCGATTGACTATGACGCTACAAACAACGATCGTGTCTCTGCGAAGTACTTCTATCAGAATGCTCCTGTAACTCGTCCCTTCGGTTTTTCTGATACGTCTGGTTTCCCGATTACCCAGTACAACGGTTCACAGGTGTTTTCGCTCGGGAACACTACCGCCATCGGGCAGAGGTTCAATTGGGAGCAGCGCCTCGGGTTTGTTCGCATGGGCTCGTTCAGCAACTATGATCAGACCCTCCCTGGCGGCATTCTAGGAGTTGGCGGCGCTCAGACAACCGGTCTGGACGCGGGTGACCTTCCTGGCCTGGCGATCAGCAACTTCGGCTATTACGACCAATACTCGCCAACTCTCGACATGGGTCCGGCTGGAACGCCCGGAGCTTTCGTGGATATGGGCTACTACCAGAGCCGCGTGAATCCCTCGACCAACGTGATTTTCACGGCAGGCAGGCACACCATCGTTGCGGGCGGCGGCTTCAACTACACGCAGTTGAACATTACCAACAACCGCACCGGTCATGCCCAGCTCAAAGTCAGCGGGTTTGATAATTTCCTGCAGGGCAAGGTGCATAGTTCCAGTGTTTTCGAAAGTGTGGATGACGCGGCGAAGCGCAACAATGCGAATCGCTACTATCGCACCAACGAAATCAGCGGCTATGTTCAGGATAAGTGGCAGGTACAGAACAACTTGAGCATCACCGGCGGCGTTCGTTACGATCTTCACGGCGGCATGACGGAAAAGTACGGCGACATGTTCAACTTCGATCCCGCTTTGTATAGCGTGACCGGGACCTCCGAAACGTCCTTCAACGTAGCGAACTCCGGATTCGTCGTCGCCGGCAACAACAAGCTGCATCCGACAGCGGGCGTTTCAGACTCAACGCTGAATGGCCGCCAGTGGGGCATATCGCCTCGTCTCGGCTTTGCCTGGTCTCCCAAGGCCAATCACGGCAATGTGGTCATCAGCGGCGGCGGCGGAATGTATTTTGACCGCGGCGAGCTGGTCAGCTATCTCTCCCAGCCCGCGGGCGGCACTATCGGCGGTCCCTTTGGCGTAAGTGAATCGGCTCCGCTGACCAGCGTAGCCCAGGGTGAATCGAGCACCGGCAAACTGACCCTGGAGAACCCCATGGGAGACCAGGCGTTTAATTCTCCGGCGCAGGGCGGCATCTACGTGGCCCCAAGCACGGATCCCGGTTCGATGGTTCAGGTGTTGCAGGTTCAGTTGAACCAGATGACCGGTTCTCCGGCGCCGGGTTCGTATGACGCGCAATTTGGTAAAAACTGCAGCGGCTGGCAGAGCCAGGAAGGGTACACTCTTTGCACCCAGACCATTCCCTTTGGCTACTATGACAAGAGCAACGTGCTGCCCTACACGATCAATTACACATTGAATTTTCAGTGGCAGCCGTCGAGTACCGTGGCGGTCATGCTTGGCTACACAGGCAACCGCGGACGCCACTCGGTGATTCCGATTCCCTTCAACGAGCCCGGTATTGCCACTGCGAGCAACCCCATCTGGGGCGAGACTTCCTCCTATGGAATGGAAGTAATGGACCAGAACTCTTACAATTGCGACTACGATTACTGCCCTATCCCTGAGGAACCCTGGGCCACGGCTGACTCGGGCAACACTGACTTCAGAGCGCCCTACGTCGGTTACAGCCCCAATTCGGCAGCCTTCAAGACCGTTGGCGTGTCAGCCTACGACGCTCTTGAAGCTCATCTTGAAAAGCGCCTGTCGCACAACTTCCAGGTGGGTGGAAGCTATACCTGGAGCCACTCACTGGATGAGCAGAGCGACATCGGCCTCTTCTTTACCGGAGACAACCCGAATCGCCTGCGAGATTCATGGGGGTCCTCTGACTTCAACCGTCCGCAGGTATTCAGCGCCAACTTCCAGGTGGACATCCCGAATGCCGTCAAGACACACTCATTGCTGTCCTACGTCACCAATGACTGGCACTTGACCGGCACGGGCATTCTGCAAAGCGGTGAGCCTTATTCGCTTTATGAGTTCTACGGCGCGGTGGGCAGCATCAACTTCGGCAACTATCCGACGCTCATGAACCCGACTCTCGGTATCAAGGATCCGCGGCATCCAAAGAACGCATTGACGGGAAACAAGGGATCGTCCCGTGGTTCGGGCGGCAGCTACATTCCCTCTATCGATCCGTCGCAGATCGCAATCCACTACCTGACACCGGGCGAGGACGGCATTCCGGTTTCAACAGGCGGCGATCCGTCGGATATCTACGAAACAGCGTTCAATGTGGGGCAGCGCAATATCTTCCACCAGTCCGGTCAGAGGCGCCTCGATCTCTCGATCCGCAAGAGCTTCAGGATTTCGGAGAAGATCTCGGCGCAGTATGAATTCAATGTCTTTAACGTGACCAACACAACCAGCCTCGACGTGCCCCAGAATCAGGCGCAGATTCGGCAGAACAACGGATGCTCGGCGAACGCGATCAAAGCATATCAAGGCGACTCGAACTGCAACCAGTATCGTTCCTACCTTGGATACGGACAGGTCGTGACTTCCAACGACCCCGGAGATCAGCAATCGGCTCTGGGAAATCTTGATCAGGTCCCTTTTGCGACAGGTTCGGGGAAATCGCTCCAACTTCCTTTGACCCTTTCGCTCAACCCGCCACAAGGCACCTGCACAATCAGCCCTCTCACCATTGCCAACACCTCAAGCTGCCCGAACAATGCTGCTAACTTCGGCTCCGCTACGGGAACCGTCGGCGGTTCGCGCGCCATTGTCATGGGCTTCCACATCACCTACTAGACCGGTCGTTGCGGTGAATCGGGGCTCCCTTTTGGGAGCCCCGATTGCTTTTGGTGCAGCCTCAGTTGGATAAAGGACAGCAAGAAAGGCCCCCAGCCGAAGCTGGAGGCCTTTGAGTTTTGTGGTATCCCACCCTAACCGCATGAAGCAAGTGCGCGGTTAGGATGGGGCACCCAGTCTTACTCCGTTGATGCAGCGCTGTTGCGCCGAAGGCGCGTCTGCCGCACCGCAGGTGCCTAGTACATGCCGTCCATACCGCCGCCGTGTCCACCGCCTGCCGGGGCAGAGGCCTTCTCGGGGATTTCGACGACCAGGGCTTCTGTGGTGAGAAGGAGGCCGGCGATCGACGCTGCGTTTTGCAGCGCCGTGCGGGTAACCTTGGTGGGGTCGATGACGCCGGCCGAAACCAGGTCTTCGAACTTGCCGGTGGCGGCGTTGTAGCCGAAGTGGGGCTCGGTGGACTCGAGCACCTTGGCTACCACGACTGCGCCTTCTTCGCCGGCGTTGGCGACGATCTGACGGAGAGGCTCTTCGAGGGAGCGGCGAACGATCTGAGCGCCGATCTTCTCGTCGCCTTCGAGCGTGGCGATGAGCTTGTCGACCGCCGGAACAGCGCGAACCAGAGCCACGCCGCCGCCGGGGACGATACCTTCCTCGACTGCCGCACGGGTAGCGTGCAGAGCATCCTCAACGCGAGCCTTCTTCTCCTTCAGCTCGGTCTCGGTTGCCGCGCCCACCTTGATGATGGCGACGCCGCCCACCAGCTTGGCCAGGCGCTCCTGCAGCTTCTCCTTGTCGTAGTCGGAGGTGGTCTTCTCGATCTGCGAGCGGATCTCCTTCACGCGGCCTTCGATGTCGCTGGACTTGCCTGCGCCATCAACGACCGTGGTGTTGTCCTTGTCGATAGTGACGCGCTTGGCGCGGCCCAGGTCTTCGAGCTTCACGCCTTCCAGCTTGATGCCCAGGTCCTCGGTGATGGCCTTGCCGCCGGTGAGGATGGCAATGTCGCCCAGGATGGCCTTGCGGCGGTCGCCGAAGCCGGGAGCCTTGACGGCCGCGACATTCAGGGTTCCGCGCAGCTTGTTGACCACGAGGGTCGCGAGCGCTTCGCCTTCCACGTCCTCGGCGATGATGAGCAGCGGCTTGCCGCCGCGTGCAACCTGCTCCAGCAGGGGCAGCAGATCCTTCATGGCGCTGATCTTCTTCTCGTAGATCAGGATGTAGGGATCGTCGAGAACCACTTCCAGACGCTCGGCATCGGTCACGAAGTAGGGACTCAGGTAGCCGCGGTCGAACTGCATGCCGTCCACGGTTTCGAGGCCGGTGTGCATGGTCTTCGACTCTTCGATGGTGATGACACCGTCTTTGCCGACAACCTTCACGGCATGGGCGATGATGTCACCAATCTCCTGGTCGCCGTTGGCGGAGATGGCTCCGACCTGGGCAACCGAACCCTCGTTGACGGGCTTGGAAAGAGCACCGAGAGCGCCGCCCTCAGTCCACTTTCCCTCTTTGTCGCGGATGCCGATGACGGCGGCAACAGCCTTGTCAATGCCGCGCTTTAGGGCAGTCGGGTTGGCGCCGGCGGCAACGGTCTTGACGCCTTCGCGGAAGATCGCCTGGGCCAGAACGGTTGCAGTCGTGGTGCCGTCGCCGGCCACGTCAGAGGTCTTCGAGGCAACTTCGCGGACGAGCTGCGCGCCGACATTCTCAAGCGGGTCCTTGAGATCGATTTCCTTGGCGACAGTCACGCCGTCCTTGGTGATGGTGGGGGAGCCGAACTTCTTCTCAATCACAACGTTGCGGCCCTTGGGACCGAGCGTCGCCTTCACAGCGTCTGCCAGCGTGTTCACGCCGCGCAGAATCGCCTGACGGGAATCTTCGCCGTGCAAGATTTGCTTAGCCATTTTTTTCTCCTAAAGCAGGGTTCAGGGGTCAGGGATCAGGGATCAGCCCTGGATCTTCGCTTGACCCAACTTTCTCAAACTACCGCAGGTACCGCGCTGTAAAGGGAACGTTCCGTTGGCGTCGCCGGGTCTTGCATCTGACCCCTGACCCCAGATCCCTGACATCTGCGCGAAGCACCAGCTACTTCTTTACGATTCCCAGAACTTCCTCTTCACGCATGATGAGAAATTCCTCGCCGTCGATCTTGATCTCGGTGCCGGAATACTTGCCGAAAAGGATCTTGTCGCCGGACTTGACGTCGAGCGGGAAGACCTTGCCTTCGTCGTTGGATTTGCCCTTGCCGACGGCGATCACTTCGCCTTCCTGGGGCTTTTCCTTGGCGCTGTCGGGGATGATGATGCCGCCGCGGATGGTCTCGCCCTCTTCCAGACGGCGGACGAGGATGCGGTCATGGAGCGGAGTGAAAGTGGTTGCTACGGATGTTGATGCCATTGCTTCGCTTCTCCTTCAAGCCCGGGCAGGGTTCTAGACCGGCCGCGGGATTTCTGTTTGGGTTCAAGAAAAAAGCTATGGAAGCTGCTCCGGGCGAACCGATCGAAGGGGTCTGTCGGGCCGTCAAGCAGTCCTGCAAGCGATGTGCTAGCAGTCAAGCCTTCCAATTGCTAACGATAGGGAATTGGGGATGAAATTGTCAAGGGGTGTTCATAAAAACATGAGTGTATTAAGCTCATGTAAATTTATTGTGAACTCACGCAGTCTCAGCTTCATAGTTTTCTGATCAGGCCCGAGCGCGTCTGGACTCTTAATTGCTTCATCAAAAAGACACAGGATAGCGGAGCCAATCTCTCCCACTGTCCCGCAGGAATCAATATGAGTAATACCTCTTTTGGCGGATTGCGGCATGCGCAAAAGAGAGGTTCAATAGTGACATTGCAGAAAGCGGCGTGCCGCCAGTCTCCAAAAGGGTCAAGCTAAATGACAGAAGCAATCAATAGAAATCCCGGCGAACAGGGACCATACGGATACAGGCAGCTTTCAGGACTGGGTCCAGCTGGCGCGGCAGACATGAAAGGCATGATATGTGCCGGCATGGGCATAGCCCTCGGAATCGTGGTGGGGACCTTGGTTGCGAGCGGGTCGGGACGCACAGCCAATCCGGCGGCAACGGTCGCCTCGGTGAGCCAAAGTATCTCTCCACCGGCCAATTCTGTTGTCGCCACATCTGCTCATACGGTCGTTGTGGCGTCCGCTAACCCTCCAGTTCCCGTTTCGGCAAAACCTCCAGCAGCATTACCTGCCGCGACTATACCCAGCCATTCTCCTGTCACGGCGACTACCAATCGCGCCGCCGCCTCGACAGCGCAGGCTGCCCCACTCCAACATCATCCAGCTAGCTCGGGCAGTCCGTATCTCCCGGTTGCGCAAGAGCTTACCGCTGCCAAAACGTCCGCGACCCACAAGATTTCTACCACCCACAAGCGTCGGTCTTTACACATGCTGGCCGCCAGAAGAAGGCGCTGGGGCAGGCGAGCCCGCTTCCGGCACCGGCTGCATACCTCTCTGAGGGCGCCTCTTATCGCCAAATTGACTCCCGACGTCCCGGAGCCGGGATTGGAACTGGATCGCGCGCAAAAGATCATTGGATTCAGCATCGAAGGCGACGCTACTGAGGCCAACTACAGCGCCTCCGCAGGGTTAATCCAGACATACGAGGGAGTTACCTTCGCCTTGGACAAGACAGCCAGCGGAGCCGGTGCCATTGCCTTGCTGGATTACCCGGCGAACATCCATTACCGCTGTAATCAGGCCGGAAGCTGCACCCTGGTTCGTGCCGGCGCAGTCGCCGTGAGCGCAATGCGAATCAATCCGATCGCACTGGTCCGTTGATCTCTGAACTGTGCAGGGGTTGCGGCAGCATCCTGGGCTTCCTCGGCGACGCCGAAACGGGCTACAATGAAGGTCATGTTGCGTCGCTCTGTATTTCGTCTCACCGTCTTTGTGGCCGGGTTCGGCCTGGTCGCCTCTTCTCTTTCCGTTTTTGGCCAGGACGACAGCTCCCATCGCGGCCGCAAGTACAAGGCGCCGCCGCCGACTGCGCGGATTGAAGTGACCATTGTGAAGGATTTCAATGGCAAGCCGATCGAAAATGCCGCAGTGGTCTTTCACCCCATGGAAGGGGAAAAGGACAAAGGCAGCATGGAACTGAAGACCAACGAAGATGGCAAGACGGTCATTGACGTATTGCCCCTCGGAGACACCGTGCGGCTGCAGGTGATCGCGCACGGGTATCAGACCTTTGGCCAGGATTACAAAATCGAGAAGGCCGACATGGGCATCGAGGTTCGTTTGAAACGGCCCGGAGAGCAGTACTCGATTTACAAACCGCACCCTGCCACGCCGGATGACGGCAAGAGCATCGTTACGGAACCGGCGACACCGCCCGCTCCGGCCCAACCGGCGGATCCGCCGGCGGCTAAACCGAACAACTAGAGCAGCCAGGCAACGCTGGCTGGCCTCTCAATCCGACCTGCGACCGGTGTTGAACTTGCGATGGCGACCCAACCGCTGAGCGGCAAATCGGCACTGGTTACCGGAGGCACCCGCCGCATTGGCCGGGGGATTGCGCTCGCCCTGGCCCGCGCCGGTGCGGATGTGGCCATCACTTACCGAAACTCTCACGCAGACGCCAAACGCAGCGTTGAAGACATAGAACTTCTCGGCTGCCGCTCTTTGGCTGTCGAGTGCGACGTGCGTTCCGAATCCTCCATTCGCGCGGCCATGGAAGCGGTTTTGGGCAGATTCAACCGTCTCGATGTGCTGGTGAACAATGCCGCCGTCTTTGAGTCGTCGCCGCTGGAGAGCATCAGCCTGGAAGCCTGGGACACGGTTTTTGAAACCAACGCGCGCGGACCGTTTCTGGTAGCGCGCGAGGCGCTGCCGCATCTGCGCGCAGTGGAAGGGCGGATTGTGAATATCGGTTCGCTGGGGGGAGTGCGCGCCTGGGCAGGCCACGCCCACTATTGCGGATCAAAAGCCGCGCTGCACATGCTCACACAGACCATGGCCAAGGCATTTGCCCCGCAAGTGAGCGTGAATTGTGTGGCGCCGGGCTGGATTGAAGCCGAGGGACAAGTTGCGGAAGCGAACGAGCGTTTTGCCGCCAGGACCCCGATGCGCCGCAACGGAACGGCAGATGATGTAGCCCAGGCCGTGGTGTTCTTTGCCACGGGGCCGCGGTTCATCACCGGCCAGATTTTGGGCGTGGATGGCGGATTGGGTCTTGTTTGAGAGGTTGGCTTAGATTGTCCTGAAGACTTAGCGGGC
Source organism: Occallatibacter sp. (assembly GCA_036489415.1). Classification (GTDB taxonomy): domain Bacteria; phylum Acidobacteriota; class Terriglobia; order Terriglobales; family Acidobacteriaceae; genus Telmatobacter. The sequence continues at coordinate 10,499 of DASXFS010000033.1, forward strand.
GAACAGGCGATTCCAGAAGCCCTTCAAGTTCGTCGCTGGCTCTTGTTTTTCGTCTTGGGTGGGTTTTGCCTTGCTGGGCGATTTCTTGGGGCTGGGCGACACTAGGGTAGGATCGAACTTCAGCGGCAGGTGCTCCCACAGGCCGGCGGGCACGGGCTGAGCGGGCAGTGCGACCCCTTTAAGAGCGGCCATTGGATTGGTGACGCACAAGCGCCGTGCCGTCTCTTCACCGTTCTTCTGGGCTATATATTCAAACGCCTTTTTGAGATGAGGCGGACGCCATTTGGGGTTGTGGGCATCAGTGGCGATGAAATGGATCCAATCGCGTTCCAGCAACTCATTGGAAAAAGCCTCAGCCAGGTTTCCGAAGCGGCCATAAAGCGAACTGGAAGTGACCTGCACCAGGCATCCCTCGCGCATCCACTCGGCCAGCATTTCCGGACGCCTGTGCAGGACGCGGTTGCGTTCGGGATGGGTGATGATCAGCGTGTAGCCCACATCCTGCAATCTGCGCATGGCTTCGGTCAGTTGTGGGGGAATAACCATATCCGGGAACTCGATGAGCAGATAGCCTTTGCCGTCAATGGAATAGCGGAGGGGATGTTCGAGGGCGTCGAGGATGTTCTCGGCATTGAGATGAAAATCGCAACCCAGGGTGAGTTGGATATCGTCTTGAAGCAGACGCTTCAATTCGCCCAGGCGCTCGAGGTTCACAGCCGTTTGGTAGGGATAGCTGTCGCTGGCGTGGGGGGTACAAACGATGTCGGTAACACCTTCTGAAGCAGCCTCGCGGGCCATCGCCAACGAGGTCGCCAAATCCGGCGCTCCGTCGTCAACTCCATAGATCAGATGGTGGTGAATGTCGATCATGCAGACCCGTACCCCTACGATTAATCAGGAATTTTAATGAGTTGCCAGCGCCTCAACCATGGACGCAAAGATCTTCCAGCCGTCGGCCGAACCGAGTATCTTCTCGCTTGACCGATCGGGATGGGGCATCATGCCCAGAACGTTTCTTCCCGCATTGAGGATTCCCGCAATGTTGCTCAACGAACCGTTGGGGTTCGCCTCCGGTGTCACCTCTCCCCTTAAGTTACTGTAACGGAATGCGATTCTATCTTCCGCTTCCAGCGCGTGCAGCTCTTCGGGGGTGCAAAAGTAATTTCCTTCCATGTGGCCGATGGGAATCTGAAGCACATCGCCCTTGGCAAGCTGATTCGTAAACGGGCTATCGGCAGTTTCGACTCGAAGATGAACCTGCTTGCAGATGTATTTGAGCCCCGCATTCCGCATCAGCGCGCCGGGCAGCAGACCGGCCTCGGCGAGAATCTGAAAGCCGTTGCAGATGCCCAGCACCAGGCCGCCGCCGGCGGCGAATCGTTGCACTGCCTGCATGACCGGCGAAAAGCGCGCAATGGCGCCGGTGCGCAGGTAATCGCCGTACGCAAACCCGCCCGGAACCAGCACTGCATCCACTCCAGCCAAATCTTCAGAGTCATGCCATAAAAACGTGACTGGCTGCTCCGCCACTTCGGCAATTACATGGAATGTATCGTGGTCGCAGTTTGACCCGGGAAAGACCAAGACCCCAAACTTCATACGTTTAGGGTATCAGTTTCCCGGGCTGGCGATGTGTATCTTTTTGATTACGCTCGATGGCACTTTTGGGCAATCTCGTCGCCATAGGGCTGGTCAGGGTGAACATGAATTCAGTATGCCACCTGCAATTCCAGGCCCTTGCCGTCATCTGGAAGCAGGGCGGTGATGCGATGGTGCTCGGCGTCATAACCGGGCGTGACCGGGGTTGCGGGCGCACCGTCGAGCGCGGCGCTGGCGCCGGTGGCCGGGCGCGATGCCCCGTACACCTCAATCGAGACCAGCTTCCACCACGGCGCGAACGTTCCGCTGTGCGGCAAGACGCTCACGGCAAGGCCCTGGGCGGTTGCGCGGCAGCTAAATCCAACGCGAAGAAAATCGCCCTTGCGGAACGCGTAGCTTTGGCCGTCGTCAAGATACAGGCTACCGCCGCATTCTGTTCCTGGCTGAGCCGGCGGGTAAACGCGCACGGTTAGCGGGCCTTGCGGCTTTTCGTCCGTGCTCTGGACCAGCGGCTGCTCGGGCACAATGGCGCCGGCGCGGGCGAACACGGGCAGCCTGTCAAGACTGCGATGAATGTGAACCTCAGGCTGAGCCACGCGCGTGTTGTCGATGGCCTTTCTGCCCGCGGCGCCTTCGACCAGCGCGCCCGTCCAGTAGTCGTACCAACCCACCGGCGGCAGGGCGACGGAGTAGTCGTCCACCTCGTCGGGATAAGGGCTCTGCGCAATCAGCAGGTCAGGGCCGAGCATAAAGACATCGCCGTTGGCCAGGTCGATGGGGCTGCCATCGGCGGTCGGCGAAGGGAACTCGAGGAAGAGCGGACGCATGATGGGTAGGCCGGTGCGGCTCATCTCTTCAGCGGTCGTGTAGATGTAGGGCAGCAGGTGGTAGCGCTCTTCAATGTAGTGCCGGCGCAGGTTGACGTCTTCCTGCGTGCCGTTTTCCCACGGCTCCTGTGGGTTGGTGCCGATAGCGGTATGGTCGCGGTCGATGGGATGAAATGCAGCCACTTCCAGCCAGCGTGTCAGCAGCTCAGACTGCGGCGAGCCTGCAAAGCCGCCCACGTCCGCGCCGCTCATGGCAAACCCGCTCAGGCCCAGGTTGATCAACTGCGGAGTGGTCTGCCGCAGGTGGTTCCAGGTGCTTGAATTGTCACCTGTCCAAGTGGCCGCGTAGCGCTGGCCGCCGGCATAACTGGCGCGCGTCATCACGAATGGGCGCAAGTCCGGAGCCAGCTTGAGCACGCCCTCAAACGTGCCGCGGCTGTTCTGCATGCCAAAGATGTTGTGAACCTCCAGATGACTGGCGGTGCGGGTAGTGAAGCCCGGCTCTTCGATGCGGTGCTGGACATCGTCCGGCATGGTCTTTGAAGGCACCTCGAAGATGGCCGGTTCATTCATGTCGTTCCAAAAACCGGCTATGCCTTTGGAGACAAAATCCTTGTAGAGCGTGCCCCACCAGTCGCGCGAAGACTTCTGCGTGAAGTCGGGGAAAACCGACTTGCCGGGCCACACAACCCCCACATAGGTCGAGCCGTCGGGATTCTTGACGAAATGGTCGCCGGCCGTGCCTTCGTCATAAGGTTTGTAGCCTGCGTTGGGCAGGTCGGCGACGTGCAGATCGGTGATGACGACGGTGTGCAGGTGCTCGGCCTTCAGGTCCTGGATCATTTTGTCGAAGGTCGGGAACCTCTCCGGATCGACGGTGAAGGGGCGATTCTTGAGCTGGTAATCAATGTCCAGCCAGATCACGTCGGCCGGAATGCGCTCTGAGCGCAGGCGCGAGGCAATCCGCCGGACCTCTGACTCCGGATAGTAGCTGTAGCGCGACTGCTGGTAACCGAGCGCCCAGATTGGCGGCAGCGGTGTCGTGCCTACCAGCCACGCCCAGCCCTCGACCACGGCCTTCGGTTCCGGCCCGTAAAGAATGTAGTAGTCCAGAGGCCCGCCCTCGGAGCCGAACGAGTAGCCGTCGCGGTACTGCTTGTTGAAGTCGAAGCTGGCGCGCCAGGTGTTGTCGAAGAACGTGCCGGCCGCAATCCCCCTGCGATAGGTGATGAAGAAGGGGATCGACTTGTAGATTGGATCGGTGGATTCCTGCCAGCCGAAGCTATCAGTGTTCCAGTCGACAAACGCCTCGTTGCGGCGGTCGAGCGGGCCAGGTTTGTCGCCGAGACCGAAGTAGTGCTCATCGGCGGGCGACTTGCGGTATACGCGGAACTCCGCACCGTGATATTCGATCGGCCTTCCCGGCATGTCCTGGGCAATCACATGCCCTTCAAGGTCAGTGACGGTCAGCTCCAGCGGATCCTTGTGTACGGAGACCTGCAGCTTGGCTGTCTTGAAGCCCACCGCGGTGGAACTCGACTGCGGCGTCACAGCTACCGTGGCTGTGCGCGAGGCAGGCAGCACGGCCCACGATGCGTCCTCCGGCAGTTGCCCGGAGGGACCAACGCGCACGCGCAGCACATCGTCGCGTAGGGCTGTGATCTCGACGATCGCTGCGCCGGAGCGGATTTCAATTCCATTGGCGGTTGCCCGGGAAGCGGTGACCCGGTCCAGCCGCACAAAGCCCGATTTCTGCTGGGATTCGGCGCTGGCATTCGCTTGTGACGTTGCGGCTAAAAACAGAAAAACAGGTACAACAAACAAAAAACGTACTGCCCTTTGCACTCAGCACCTCATGGGAGCCAATTTGTGGGTCGTCAAGAAGCATAATCCAGCAGGAGGTGCAATGGGAAACGCTCCGCGCTTTCCGCAGAGGGCGCGCTGAAGGGCAGACTTAACCATGTTCGTTAGAAACCGGCTTCGGTCTCGCTGAGGGTTTGCAGACCCGCAAAAATTCCCTCCGATACAAAAGCCGTGGCTTGTTCAGCGGCTCATGTGCGGTCTGAAGTCCATACTTTTTGTTCAGGATCAGGTTGTTGAATCAGGCCCTGGCGCTGGCGGTCGAGGGGCTCACGCCGGTGATATACTGACAAGGTTTGGCGCGTGCTCGCGCCGCAATCTCCTTTCGTTCTCTGAGGTTCCCATGTCCGGCCATTCAAAGTGGGCCACAATCAAGCACAAGAAGGGCGCGCTGGACGCCAAGCGCGGCAAGATATTCACCCGCATCATCAAGGAAATCAGCATCGCGGCCAAGGGCGGCGGTGATCCTGACGGCAATCCGCGCCTGCGCACCGCCATCCTGGCGGCAAAAGCGGAAAACATGCCCCAGGAGAACATCAAGCGCGCCATCCAGCGCGGCACGGGTGAGCTCGAGGGCGTGAACTACGAGGAAATTTCGTTCGAGGGCTACGGCCCCGGTGGTGTGGCCATTATTGTGGACGTCACAACCGACAACCGCAATCGCGCCGTCAGCGAGATTCGTCACGCCTTCTCGAAAAACGGCGGCAACCTGGGCGAGACCGGCTCGGTGCGCTTCATGTTCTCAAAGAAGGGTCTCATTGCGATCGAGAAGGACGCAGCGACCGAAGAGCAGCTGATGGATATTGTTCTGGAGCACGGCGGCGAAGACCTCAACGATGAAGGCGATAGCTGGGAGATTATTACCGATCCCAGCTCCTATGAAGCGGTGGGCGCGGCAGTCAAGGCTGCAGGCATCCCAACCGTGATGAGCGAAGTGACGATGGTGGCTTCAACCTATACCAAGCTCGAAGGGACGGCGGCTAACCAGATGATCCGCCTTCTTGAAGCTCTGGAAGAATGCGACGACACACAAAACGTCTATTCAAACTTCGACATGGATGCCGAGCAGATGGAGCACGCCGCGGGCTGATTCTAAGCGGGGATGGCAGGGGAAAAGGCCGCCCAGATGTGGCGGCTTTTTTGCGGGATGAAGACGAGAACGATCGAGAGAAGGGAAGGAACGTTGAGGCGAGGCGCAAGAATCTTTCTAATGATTTTGCTGGCGGGCGCTGTGGCTGGATGGGCCCAGGTACCGGAGGGGACAGACAACCCCGTGGCGCAGGTTCGCACGAGTCAGAGCTGGGAATTCGGTCCATTTGTAAACTGGGGCACGGGACTCGGAAACCGCGATGACTTCAAGTTCTTCTGGGCCGGCGTTCAAGGCGGCAAGGCACTGACTCCCGTGATCCATGCGGGAATATTCAGCGGCCAGTTCGAGTTCGGCGCCAACATCATGCCGCTCTGGCAAGCGTATACACCGGCGCCGCGTGAGCAGACTTTCCTTTATCCAGGCGGATATTTTGAGGCTCCCGACGGAGGCGGTACTTATCGGGGTGTGAGTCTTACGCCGGTGATTCTGCGCTGGAATTTCCTCACAAAGTCGCGACGCTTCCAGCCGTGGTTTCAAGGCGCGGGCGGCCTCATCTACACCACGCACAAGTTTCCGCCGGATGAGCTGGTACCGCATGGGGACCCGGGCGGGACTTCGGTGTTTAACTTTTCGCCGCAAGGGGGAGTTGGCGCGCACTGGTTCACCAGCCCTAAGCGGTCCATCGATCTGGGGGTAAATGCCGTCCATATCTCTTCGGCGTCGCTTGGTGACCACAATCCCGGCGTGAATGCCAGCGTGCAGGTGCAGGTGGGCTACACGTTCTGGAAGTAAACCTGGGCTGGAAGTAACTATGAGCGTTTCGGAACTAGCCATGCGCTATCAAAGCGAGTGTTGCGACGAAAGCTGGAAATGAGCGAACCGGTTGTCGAGTGCGTACCCAACTTCTCCGAGGGCCAGGATGCCCGGCGGGTCGAGGCCATTGTGGCCGCGATGTGCGTTGAAGGTGTGCGCCTGCTGGACTGGTCGATGGACGCATCGCACAATCGTTCGCTGGTGACCATCGCCGGAGAGCCGGCGGCGGTGGTAGAGGCGGCGGTGCGCGGAGCGGGGAAGGCTGTGGAGTTGATCGACCTGACCCGGCAGCGTGGCGAACATCCACGGATTGGCGCAGCCGATGTGATTCCCTTTGTGCCCATCTCCGGAATCAAGCTGGAGCAGTGTGCGCTGCTGGCCCGGCAGGCGGGCCTGGAGATCTGGCGCCGCTTCGGCGTGCCGGTGTTTTTCTACGAAGCGGCAGCGGCGCGGCCCGATCGCGCCAACTTGGAAGACGTGCGGCGGGGGCAGTTCGAGGGGCTGCGGGAAGCGGTGCGAAAGGAGTCGTCGCGCCGGCCGGACCTGGGCGGCCCCGGTCTTCATCCCACAGCAGGAGCCTGCGCCGTGGGTGCGCGAAAGTTCCTGGTGGCTTATAACATCTATTTCGACTCCGCGGACGTAGCTATGGTGAGAGCGATTGCTCGCGAGATTCGCGCTGCTTCCGGCGGCCTGAAGGGCGTGAAGGCCATGGGAGTTCTGGCAGATGGCCGGGCGCAACTCTCGATGAACATTATGGATTTTGAAGCCACGCCCATTTCGCAGGTCTATCGAGCGGTATCGAACCTCGCGTTGCGCCATAAGGCGGCCCTGGCTGAGGGCGAAGTGATTGGCCTTATCCCGCAGGCGGCCTGTGAGCGGGACAGCGAATGGATGCGTCAATTGGTAGGGTTCGATGACCAGACCAAGATTCTGGAGCACCGGCTTGGAACTCCATTGGCGTGGCCCGGTGGCGCATAGGCCGTTTGGTGTTGAGCCGCGCTGGAGCGATGCAAAACGCCCCAGAGTAGAATGGTGATGTAGGAGACAGCATTGTCGTCTAATTCAATGAGGGGAAAAAGCCCGCGGCTTTCGCGGCGATTTCCACCAGATGGATTGGGACACCTGTCGATGTCCGGAGGACAAGAATTGTTGAAGGAATTTGTAAAGATTTCGATTGCTCCCGTACTGCTGGCAGCAGCTACTTTGGTTCCCGCTACTTTGGCCCCGGCGGCGCAGTTGTCCACCGATGCGCGCACAGCCATCCCCCACGATGTGCAGCAGTTGGTGGTGATTGACTACCGTGCCATGGAGAACTCACCGGCGGCCATGGATCTGCGCGGGCGCGTGATGCCGCCGGAGCTGAAACAGTTTGACGATGCCCTGACCAAGTCAGGGCTGAACGAGAATCACGATGTTGAGCAGTTGGCGTTTGCCCTGTTCCAGCCGTCGCCGTCGAGCGACGCTCTGGTAACCGTGGGCATTGCCCAGGGACAGTTTCCGGAGCAGGACATTCTGGACAATTTTCATAAGAACAAGGTGAAGGCCACGCTGGTGCGCACCAACAGGATCTATCCGCTGGCCAAGACCGGGATGGTTCTCTGCTTCGTGGACGCCTCGACCATGATCTTCGGCTCCAGAGACGCGGTGGTCAAGGCCTTGGACGCGCGCGATGGAGTGACCCCCAGCATGTTGACCAATGCCAACATGATGGATGCCATGAAGACCGTCGATACGGCGTCTTTGTGGAGCATTCTGGACGACAAGGGAACCCGGACCATGATGAAGCAGGTGCTGGGCGAGGCAGGCTCGGTGACAGACTTCGATACCGTCCAGAAGCGGCTGCAGGCCTCCTGGTATGGAATGGACTTTCAGCACGGCGTAAAGTTCGACCTGACCATCTCCACCGGCGATTCCTTCTCGGCAGCTACCATCTCTTCGTTGCTGACCGCGGCCGTGATGGTGCGAAAAATGAGCGGGTCGGATGCTGAAAAGCAGGCTCTGGCCGACACGGCAATTGGGTCCGATTCAGGGCGCATGTCGATCCATTTTGCCGCCTCGGACTCCGATTTCAACAGTCTGCTCCACTCGCCGCTTTTCCAGAGCATGGTTCACTAACATTGCGAGTGGCAAAGGTCCGGGCCTGAAGGCCGGCAGATTTGACCTCTTTTCAGGGGGCTGAAGCCCCCTGCTCCTTCCGGAATCTTCAGCATCCTCGCCTGTGGGATCTTCGGCACTCTCTCCCTCCTGAATCTTCGATTTACAACTGTAGGATTTCTTCAGTGCGAAGGCGGCTTTTTTCTTGACGAAAAGCCGCCTTTAGGCCCAAAATCGACCCCAAAACGCTAGTTTTCGATCCAAAAAACAGGGTTTTTCGGGGTTTCTGTTTACCATTTGAGCAATAGGTCGCCTGTCTGCGATTTTCGGCAAGCGATTGATTCAAAAACTGTTATCGATTTCTTTGAAGCGAATGTGGTCCCCCCAAAGTGGGTGTGATCGGGGGAGGGGGTGGGGTTTTGGCAGGGTGGTATGGACCGGACCCGTTCCTGACAGATTGAACTGGGTCCGGATCTGACTCGGTTGGCATGGGTTGATTATGCGCCGATAGAGGGAAATACTCTGCAAAGGCAGTTGCACGCGCCAGCACGACAACGAATCATCCGAGAGAGGCGGATGGACATGGCTGTTGGCCGGTTCAGATTGCGGCCGGAACGCTACCGAATTCTGCCGCGTTGGCTTTGAAGAAGTCCTCCAGAGTCTGCGCACGGCTTCCCGTGACGGCGCGAATTGTATCGGTAGCGCCGCGAACCTCTTCATCGCTCCGTCTTTCAGATGAGCGAAAATATCGCCAAAGATGCGACAGATGATCGAGCGCGTGAGGATTAATGTGACCTCTCATGGCCTCGGCCCACTGCTCATCCGTGATGTCGATGTACCGTATCGGACGCTCAAGTGCCGCGCTCAGTGTGTCGACTATCTCCTTCACTGTGGGTGTTGCGGCAATCAGATCGTACGCGCTCGCGGAAGGCGTCTCTGAATCGGCCAGCAGCGTAGCCGCCACACGAGACACGTCCTCTGCTCCTACCAGCGAGATTCTGGCGCTCCCGTCCCCCCATGGCAGGAACACTGTGCTCTGTTCGGCGACGCTCTTTCTCACCAGCGCCCGCACGTTTTCATAGTACGGCGGCGCGTGGAGATGAACCGCTCCCACCTCCGCCCAATCGAAGATGCGATCTGCCAGTCCGTGTTGCATATTGCGGAAACTCGGCGCTTTGCGCGCGCCTTGCAGTTGTGCATTCTGGAGTTGCGAATTGTTGACGACAAGCTCGGTCTCCGCTTCGCGTGCGGCCATGGCAAAGATCGTGGTGGCCTCCAGCAGCCCATCCGACACAGAGTAGGTAAAGTAGGCGCGCTTTATCCCTTCGAGAGAAGCGTGGACGGAGTCTCGGTCCAACAGATCCCCTTCGACAACTTCCGCACCGAGTTCCCGGAGAGCATCGGACCTTGCATCCAGCTTATGAACGAAGGCACGAACTGGAATACCCTTATCGAGCAGAAGGGCCGCGATTCGGCGTCCGGTAGAGCCTTGTGCGCCGCCGGCCGCGCCCGTGACGAGTATAGGCTGAGACATTGTTCTTCTCCTTCATGAAATGGGTTTTGAGAAAAGTGACCAGCCGCTTCTCACGAAACGGTTGTTGATACGGGGTTGATCGAATTAGGATTCGGTCTCATCGCCAATGAGGACAGGAGCCGCTTTGGGCTGGGGACGCGCCAAAAAATAGAACGCGACATAGTGAGTGATCATCAGCATGGGTACGTAAAGGATCGGGATGATGTAGGCTGCGCCGAGCTGTCCCGCCAGCGCGGGCAGACCGCCCCTGATGGCGTGGTAATAGTCGAGCAGGATGTCGACCGTTCCAACGATATTGAAGGCCACAACGAACAACCAGAAGACCGGACGTACCCTTACCGTGAGAAGCGCCAGCATGGCCAGCACCCCGGCTGCAAAGTCGCCGTAAGCGGCGAAGGCGGCAAAGCCAGCGGGTAGACTGGGGCCGACAACACCGGGAAGGATGAAGACGAGCCCGAAGAAGCGAAAACTGTGCACCGTGGCGATGACCCTTTGGGCCTGGAATCGATTAATCGATTTGAGTTTGGGCAACACGTAAACACGGAAGCAAAGCAGGCATGTGACATAGCCCAGGACAAGGTGGATGAGGAAGAGGGTTTCTGGCGACATTTGGCCTCCTGTTCGCATAGGATTATATACATCATCTTATGGATTCAGATTTTGTTTGGAGCCTTCGGGCGGAGAACGAGAAGCCATGAGATGATCGCGGGCATCTTATAATGAGCCATGCGCTACCAGCCTGAACACAAAGCCGAGACCCATCAGAAGATTGTGAAAGACGCCTCGCGGCGTATTCGCAACGAAGGGATGACCGGTGCCGCGGTTTCAGCGGTGATGCGGGACGCAGGCTTGACCCACGGAGGGTTTTACAAGCATTTCGGAAGCAAGGACGAGTTGCTCATGGAGTCGCTGAGCGAGGCATTTGAAGAGATAGCCGACCGCCTTGCTCACGCAGCCGAGCAGTCCAAACCCGAGACGGCGTGGAAGGCGATCGTGAAGACCTACCTGAGCCTGGAGTGTTGCGACCACGTCGAGTATGGATGCCCCTTGCCGGCTCTTGCGCCCGAGCTGGCGAGGGCCGATAAGGCGATGAAGGCTGAGATCTTTGAGGAACTGAAGGAATACAAGAGCCGAATGCTTCCGTTTATGCCTGGCCAGCGAGCTGCCGACAAAGAGCGCGCTTTCTTTTCCATCTTTTCAACGATGGTCGGGGCAATGGAAATCGCGCGGATGCTGCCAGAGCCCGCGATGCGAGAGAAAGTGCTGGCGAGCGCAAGAGAATTTCTCTTGCGGAGCTTTTGATTTTTAGAGTCGAATTGGCAGGGTCACCTAGGGCGCGGGAGTCAACTGCGGATGAAACTCGGCTTTGCCGCCGGGCAGCAGCAGAATCTGCAACGTGCCCTCCTGGCGCTCGGTTACTGAAGGGCCGTCTATCTGCGCCTGGCGGCCATCGGCGGACGTGTACTGGACCTTGAGGCGGCCGCTGCCGCGGATCTGAAATCGATAATGGAAGATTTGGCCGGGAGCCAGCTTGTCGGCGCCGAAGCTGGCGCTGGGATAATCGACTTCCAGCAGTTGGACTGGGCCGCCGGTGCGGTTTTCGACGGTGGTGTCCACATGAAAAGAGTGGCAGCCTGTTGCGGCCACGAGCACGAAAAACAGGATGGCGGCAAAACAGATTGCAGGCAGGTTTCGCTTGGTAGCCTGCAACACTAAGGCACGCATTCTCATTCGAGGCGACCCTTCTCGTCTGGATTCTGTGGTTCGGGGCTGCGTTGTGAAGCGGCATGCGCGGCCAGTTTTTTTTCTACCTTGTCCAGTCGCTTGAGCAATTCAGGCAGACGCTGAAAAATGGTGACGGCCCGCAGCCAGATGCGGTTGTCAAAGCCGGGCGACCCGGAGATGATATTTCCCGGCGGCACGTCGTGCGATACGGCGGATTGCGCGGTGAGAATTACGCCGTCGCCTACGGTGCAGTGGCCGGCAATGCCGGTTTGCCCGGCCAGGATGACGTTGTTGCCGATGACGGACGATCCGGCCAAGCCAGTCTGCGCGCAGACCAGGGTGTTTTCACCCACTTTGGAGCCGTGGCCCACCTGGACCAGGTTGTCCACCTTGCTTCCATCGCCGATTTCGGTTGCGCCGACTGTGGCCCGATCGATGCAGGCGTTGGCCTGGACGTCTACCCGGTTGCCCAGGCGGACGGGGCCGGATTGGGGAATTTTCTCCCAGTGGCCCAGTTCGTTTTTGGCGAATCCAAACCCGTCCGCGCCGACGATGGCGCCGTTTTCGAGGGTCACGTGGTCACCTAGGATGCAGTTTTCGCGCACGACGGAGTGGGCATGGGCAAAGAAATGGTCGCCCGCCTGGACTCCGGGGTAGAGCACGACGTGCGGCAGCAGCGTTGCGCGGGCTCCCAGGCGGACTCCAGGGCCTACGACGACATAGGCGCCAATGTGGGCACCCTGGCCGATTTCGGCGGTCTCATCGATGGCTGCGGTGGGGTGAATGCCGACGGCGTAAGCGGGCGGCTGGTAAAAGAAGGCCAAAGCCCGCGAGAAGGCCAGATAGGGGTTGGGGAGGCGCAGCGTGGGGGCGGAAATCTCTTGAAATCCTGGCTCAACCAGCACCGCAGCGGCTTGCGTCTTGCGCGCCAGGGCTGCGTAGCGGGGGTTGGCCACGAAGGTCACCTCCGTGGGCCCAGCTTCCTCAATCCCTTTTACGCCAGTCACTTCCAGTTCCGCGTCTCCGCGCAGCTCCGCGCCCAACCGGATTGCCAACTCGCCTAGCTTCATCGAGAAGATTGTACCGGAAGGACGTGCATCTACGCTGTGCCGGCGTCGGCGGGAAACAGGTCGGGCTGATTCTCGATTGCGTGGCGCGCGGTGGGGCCTTTGCGGACGGCAGCGCCGATCAGGCCGACGACTTCAAGGGTCTGGATGGCGGCGCGAGGAATGTAGATTCGCTGGGTGTTGGAACGGGTGTCGGGCGGGGTGAGCAGCAGGCCGGGACCGTCGAGGAGGGAACGGTCGTTGGCTGCCAGGCCTTCCAGCTCTTCGCCGTCGGTGAGCGTCATACGCAGCCAGACACCGGCGGTGCGGGGACGGATGGAGAAGCGCCGGTGAAGAAGGCGCTCGGGGTTGGCGGTTTCGCCGGCGGGGAAGTCGCGCACGTAACAGACCCACTTTACCTGCTCCCAAGCGATACGCAGAACTTTGCCGTTCAGATCGAGAATTTCCAGTTCGGAGCCGTTCTTGTCTGTTGCTTCGCGACCAAAACCAATCTCCGCGTAGCCGGCGCACCAGTCCCTGGAGAACTTGCGCACAATGACCGGTTTGCGGAGAGAAGCCATCGTTCTGGATTGTCGCATGGAGCGGGCTGGCTTCGCTTGGGGAAAATGGCTGTAATCGTGGTGCGGTTGAGCCTAGCCAAGGGGGCCGGTTTGTGTTAATGTACTGCTTTGCCACCTCCACTGGTTGCGCTCTAACGGTAACAGCATGAGACACTTGGCGATGGGTTATCGAGAAGCGGCTGGAGACAGGAAAACAGATGCCTGACTACATTTACCTTTTGGAAAACCGGCTTTCGGCTGACCAGCAGAACGCGCTGCGCCAGTTACGCGAGACTGCTCGCGAGGCAGGGATGATCCTGTTCTTGACCGGGGATGCGGTGCGCGACCTGACCAGCGGCCACGCCGTCCGCGAACTTGAAGTTGCAGTTCATGGAAACGCTCTTAAATTAAAGAAACCAATTGAAAAACTTGGAGGTGTTGTCTGGGGTGAAAGCGAGTTTTCGCATACCCTCTATCTATGCTTTCCGGGTACGGTGCGCGTGGATTTGGTCAGCACGCATAGGCTGGACTATGCCAAGCTGAACAGGCCGGTTTACCATGCGGCTTCCATTCAGGAAGATCTGCGGCGACGGGACTTTACCGTCAACGCGATGGCTATATCGCTCAATGAGGGATCGTTTGGTCTTTTGATGGATCCGTTGAACGGCGCGGCGGATATTGAGGCGCGCACGTTGCGGCTGGTGTCTAACTACGGATTTTTGGAGGAGCCATCGCTACTGATTCGGTCTACGCGCTATATTGCGCGGCTGGGCTGGGAACTGGATCAGAAAACGCAGACCCGGTATGAGAACGCCAAGGGCGAAGGCGTGATTGAGCACCTCTCTGCCGAAGCACGAAGCCGGGAACTGGAGCAAATCGGCCACGAAGATGATGGGCTGAAGGTTTTGCGCGCGCTCGAGGATGAGGGATGGATGAAGGTCCTGTTCCCAGCGTGGACGGCGGCTAAGGCGGATGAGGAAAAATTAAAGGCCTTGCACGATCTGGCTGTCGAGTTGCTGTTGCAGGGGGTGCATCCGGACATGTCGGCGGCGCAGATGCAGCTGCTGACGGCCAAACTGGCACCCAAGGACCTGACCGCGCTCAAAAAGCTGCTGTTGCGCCCAGGTTTCGTGGAGGAGTGGAACAGCCTGGATGCGCTGGCTGCCAGGTTTGCCAAAGTGCTACTGTCAAAGGACAAAGCAACCGCTTCGGCAGGCTTCAAGTTATTTACGAGCTATGATCCTGAAGCTGTTCTTTGGCTTGGGTTTACCAGCAAGGACAAGGCGGTTCAAGAGCGCTTTAATCAATTCCTGAAGGTCTGGCCGGAGGCACGTCAGCGGACTCCCCACGCCCTGATGCAGGAGATGCGAATCACGCCGGATTTGGTCACCTATAAAGAGATTGTGCAGGCTGTTTTTCTGGAGCTGATTGATGGGCGGCTGGTTACGCCGGAAGAGATGCGCGCGTTTCTAGAACCCCATTCACCCCCTGCGCCGCCACCCCAGGTCACGGTGAAGAGGCCGCGCGCCAAGCGTGGCGAGGCCAAGCTGAAGGAGCGCACCTACGATGATGACGAGGAGCCCGAAAGCGGTCTGGATGACGATGAGGATCTCGACGCCGATCTGGGGGGTGACGAGGAGGAAATCGATCTGGGCTTGAGCCTTCCTAAGGGAGATCTGGACGCTGGCGAGAATGGTGAACCCGAATCCGCGGAAGACGATCTGGATGGGGACGAGGCCGAACCGGAGCCGATCCCGGCAAAGCGCGGATCAAAATCTGCCGCTGCGCCTGCTGCGCCGGCAAAGGCAGGAAATCACGTACCGTCGGACAAGGGTAAATCGCAGTCCAAGGCTGGGCCGGGGCCTAAGGCTGAATTGGCGGCGAAACATGTTCCTGACCATTCCAAGTCCGCTTCTGCCCCTCAAAGGACACAAGCTTCCGCAGGCAAGGCAAAGGCTGTGCCGCCTGCTTCGGCAGCGAATAAAGCTGCTCAAGCGACGGTAATTAGAAAGGAAGACAAGATGGCAACGAAGACTGTCATAGCACCCGCCTTCAAGAAGAGCGGGACGGTTCCACAGGGAGCCAATGCTCCGGGCGTTAAACCGCCGCAAGCCGCCAGCGCCCAGGTCCTCGCCATGAGACCAACCACCGTGTTGGCGCCTGGCGTGAAGCCTCCGCAAGCCGTTTCGGCAAAGGCTTTGTCTGTGAATCCGGTGCAGGTGGGGCGAATCCCAGGAGTGAAACCGCCGCAGGCCGCCAAGGCACAGGCTCTTTCAGCGAAGGCGGTTCAATTGAAGCGGGCTCCTGGAGTGAAGCCTCCGCAGGTGGCTTCAAAGCCCAAAGCGGCTGTGCTCAAAGCCTTGGCCGCGAAGGGCAAGCCGGCGGCGAAGCCGGCCAAGAAGGCAGTCAAAAAGCCGGCCGCAAAGCCGGTGAAGAAGGCTGCGGCTCCGGCAAAGACGGCTAAGGCGAAAAAGCCCGTTCCCAAGGCGAGAAAGAAACGCTAAGCGTTTAGCGAAAACGAATCCATCGTGGTATCTTCAGGGCGTTCCCGCATTTTGTCCTGCACCCGCCTTTACTTCCGGAGGATACCTGATGGATCGCCTGTCCTTGCGCTGCGCCTTGTCGCCCAGCCTCATCGCGCTGCTTTTATTTACCGTACACTCCTCAGTCGCCGCGGCTGCGGGAGCAGCACATCTGTTCCCGCCCGATCCTCTCCTCAAGGCCGAAACCAGCGCCTCGGCTGCGCCGGACGCTCGTCTTCAGGGCGGCTACAAGTTCAACGAGGGCGGATGGACCTATGTGCATCTGCAGGGCACGCCGGAGCAAATCGGTTTCCAGCATGGCTATCTGCTGGCGCGCGAAATTGAGGACAACGTGCATGTTTATACGGTCACGGCGCCTCACGCGGATAAGCGCCCCTGGAGCTTCTTTCGTGATGCGGGCAAGAGTGTGCTCTGGCCTCATCTCGATCCCGAGTATCAGGCGGAGCTGAAGGGCATTGCCGAAGGGTTGCATGCGCAGGGGTCGAAGCTCGATCTGTGGGACATTGTCGCGCTGAACGGCGATCTGGAGTTGAGCGACTATTATCTGCCGTGGCTGAACGCCAAGCAGGGTAAGCCCGCTCCGGCGGCGGCCGTTGCGCCGGGCAAGTGCAGCGCCTTTGTCGCTACCGGGTCGGCCACAAAAGACGGCAAGATTGTGATCGCGCATAGCAATTGGTCCTCTTACGCGGATGGCGAACGCTGGACCATGGTCTTCGACATTGTTCCAACGAGCGGCCAGCACTTCTTGATGGACGGGCTGCCAGGGGTGATCACCAGCGCGGATGATTTTGGCGTGAATGCGAGCGGCCTGATGATTACCGAGACCACGTTGCCCATGGCCAAGGGATTCGATGTGAATGGAATCCCGGAATTTGAGCGGTCACGGAAGGCCATGCAGTATGCCAGGTCGATCGACGAATATGCTGCCATTATGCGGAAGGGAAACAACGGCGGCTATGCCAATTCGTGGCTGATCGGCGACCGGAAGACGGGCGAGATTGGCTACCTGGAGCTGGGCCTGCGCCATACTCCGCTGACGAAAAAGAAAGACGGCTATTTTGTGTCATCGAACTTTGCGGCGAACCCGATGGTAATTCGCGACGACACGCCGGGATTCAATCCCAACAATCCGGAGAGCTCGATGAATGCACGGCATATTCGCGCTGAGAAGTTCATGAAAGAGCACTACGGCAAGCTGGACACGGCGCTGGCCGAGGCGTATCTATCAGACCACTACGACAGCTATGAGCACAGGATGGATGCAGGCAAACGCAGCCTGTGCGGGCATGAGGATACGTCACCGGTTGGAGAGAAGGTGTGGGATGATCCGCCTTACAATCCGGGCGGCGCGGTGACGGGCAAGGTGATGGATTCAGACATGGCGGCCAAGCTCAGCTTCACTGGCAGAGCCGGCCATCCCTGCGGCGAGGACTTTTTAGCCGCGCCCTTCCTGGCCGCGCATCCGCAGTTCGCGTGGCAGAAGTCGATTCTGCACGACATGAAGGCGGGGCCGTGGACGACGTTTACGGCGGACGAGAAGCGATAGTTATACCGAGGCTGCGACAGGTTCCGCGGCAACCGCGGCGACCATGTCGCGAATCGAATCGATCACCAGGTCGGGCTGATCGAGATGAATCCAGTGGGCACTGGTAGGCGCGATGACCTGATGCACGTTGTCGCCGATCAAGCGCAGGTGGGCATCGGACAGAGGCGTGGATTTTCCCGGCGTGAGCAGCAACACCGGTATGTCGCGGATGGGTTCGGCATCCTGCATCTCGCGCACGCTGTCGGGCACGGCCTTGACGTGGTTTCTCATGCCCACGTAGTAGCCGGGACGGGACCAGTGTGCGGCGACAATCGGCCAGATTTCTCTGGGCATCTTGCCGACTTCTTCGGTGACGCGTCCCAGCACATGGCGTCCACCTGCGCCGGCAGCCCCGGCCAGCTTGCCGGAGACGCGACCGGAGCGGCACAACAGCGAGGTTACGGCCAGCCGCGCCAATCCGAAGCGGGCGATGGGCACGGCGTAGTTCGACAGACGCTTGCCGCGATCCACTTCGCGCTGCCTGAGGGGATTCATGGGCGGCCATTCCTCGCAGCGCATGGGGTCAACCAGCACTACGCCGGCCACGTCTTCCGGGTAGCTGAGCGCATAACGCCGCATGACCAGGCCGCCGAAGGAGTGGCCCACGAGAATGTACGGCGGCTTGATGCCGGCGCGGTCCAGCAGGTCGTGCAGCTCGGAGGCGCAATTGCCGGGGGTGCGGGCAGTGCGGCTGGGGCCGCTCCAACCCAGGCCGCCGCGATCGTAGGAGACGGTGTGGGTGAATCCGGCGACGGTTTCCTGGATGTGGAACCAGTTCAGGTTGGTGGCGGCGATGCCGGCTTCAAACAAGACGGTTGGTCCGCCTGAGCCTTTTTCAAGCATGTAGAGCCGGTGGCCGCACCCGATCTCGATCCGGCGGCCGGTGCCGGAGAACTTTAGCCGGTCGCGATGCGAGCCGATGACCTGGTATAGAAATCCGGCGGCGACGAGTACGGCAACGAGCGCAATGATCGTAACAACGATATACATGGATGATCCTGAGAACCCGGTCGCCGTTCAGAAGTCGCGTGCAAAAAGTGCGTGATTTGAAAATGGGCTGTACTTAAGCATACCGCCTGGAAGTGCTTCTGGTGTCCTGAGTCGAAAGTTCGTTGCATACTTTCTGAAGTGCAACCGCAGATCCTTCGACTCCGTTGGGCGCAAAAACGCGCCCAACTACGCTCAGGATGACAGCGTTTTGGGGTACGAACTTCGGACTCACCACGCTAGAAATAAAGAACACGTTCCGGGCTGAAGTCTGCCGCATCGAGCCTTGCTTTTGGGCTGCCGCGATTGATGATAAGCAAAGCGGAGCCCGGCTGGCCATGGGTTTTTTCCTCAATCTGCGCGGCCGACCAGACGCCTCCGTCGTGGCGCAGGCCGAAAGACGTGAATTCCTTCACCGCGCCGGTTGTTTTGAGGGTTTTTTCGACATAGATAGGAAAGTCGATGGTATGGTCAAGCCAGGTGCGGACTTCAGCGTATTGGGTTTTTTCGCCGGTGCCGGGCGTGCTTTTCAGAACGTCGCAGTCGCGGGCGCCACGCTTTTCAGACGCGAGCGCAGCCTGGCCGGGCCAGAAATACTGCTGCTCGAGAAAATCTTCGTAGCTGAAGCCGGTGCCGAGCGGGCCGTCGCTCCATTGATCGGAGGGAATTGCGGCCAGGGCTTTGTCTCCAGGATGCGCGATGCGAACGGAGTCAGGGCCGTTGGGCCGCATTTCGAGCAGGATATGCGCGCGCGCATTGGCGGGGCTGGTGATCTCGACAAGAATGCGCAGCACGCCGGGAAACCAGTGGGCCTTGATGGAGATGTCGTCGCTGGTGCGCTTGCCGTCGGCGTCAACGCGAACGAGATGGCCGGAGGCGCGGTAGTCCGCCTGATGCACGGCCTGGCGGGGTCCAGCTAGCATGGCCTGAGGGTCGGCGGCATGGGCCGGGAGGGTCGGGAGCAGTATCAGCGCGAGAGCGGCGGCGGAGAATTTCATGGCTCGATTCTCCCGTCGCGAATGCGGATGTGGCGCGGCGCGGCGTGGGCGATGTCGTTTTCGTGGGTGACGATGATGAGCGTCATGCCGCGCTTCTGCTGGATGCCGGTGAGCATTTCCATGATGCGCGCCGAGTTGACGCTGTCGAGATTTCCGGTGGGCTCGTCGGCCAGCAGGATGGAAGGATTGTTGGCCAGCGCGCGGGCAATGGCCACGCGCTGCCTCTCGCCGGCAGAGAGCTCGTTGGGATACTGGGTGAGCCGGTGCTCCAAGCCCATTTCGCGCAGCAGGACCTCAGCTCGGTCGGCGCGGTTGCTGGCATTGCCGGAGACGCCAAGCATGGGCACCTGCACATTCTCGATTGCGCGCAGAGTGGGCAGCAGATAAAAGGCCTGGAAGATGAACCCGATGCGGTGGGCGCGGTATTCATCTAGATTGACGGCCGTGCCCAGGGACGCGTTCTCGAACAGCACTTCTCCGCTGGTGGGCACGTCGAGGCCGCCGAGCAATTGGAGCAAGGTGGATTTGCCGCTGCCACTGGCGCCGCTGATGGCGATGTACTCGCCGGCGTTGATGGTGAGGCTTACGCCGCGCAGAGCCTCGATGCGGCCTTCGTCGTAGCTCTTGGTGAGATTTCTCACCTCTAACTGCGGACTAGTCATGGCGCAGGGCCTCGACAGGCGACAGATGCGCGCCGCGCCATGCGGGATAGGCGCCGGCAAGGAGCCCGGAGAGCACGGAGATTCCCATGGCCTCGGCGAAGTGGCCTAAGGACAGGGAAGTGGAGACGATGCTGGCGGTTTGCGGCAACGTGGAGAGCAGATGCAAAGCACCCCATCCGAAAGCGATGCCGATGAAGCCGCCGACAAAGCCAAGCACGGTCGCTTCTACCTGGATGAGGAGCAGCACGCGCCAGGCCTTCCAGCCGATGGCGCGCAGGATGCCGATTTCGCGGGTGCGCTCGAAGACCGACATGGCCATGGTATTGGCGATGCCCAGAATGCCCATGAGCAGTGCAATGCAGGATGTGCCCCAGGCGACGGCATGAGCCAAGGCCACGAACTGATTGTTGGAGGCGCGATCAGCGGCTGGCTGGGCGTTCAGGCCGGGCAGGGCGGCTTCAATCTCAGCCTGGGCGCGCTTGAGGTAGTGGGCGGCGGATTCACCGATGGGCGCGGGCTTGAGCCGCACATGAAAGCCGGAGACTTTGCCTTGCAGGCTGGAGAGCACTTGCAGTTGATCGAGAGGCATGATGACGGCGCCTGCTTCCAGACCTGTGCCGCCATGAAAGATGCCTGTGACGGTGTAGTTGCTGCCCTGCAAATCGAGAGTATCGCCGACCTTCTTGTTCAGGTTTTTGGACAGCAGCTCACCGAGGATGATTTCAGGTTTGCCGTTGTGAAAGCGGCCGCCGGAGCTGAAGGTAAGCGAATTGAATTCGTAGGAATCGTCTAGCCAGCCGAAGATGAGCGCATTCACTTCCGGGGTAATGTCCATGATGTTGAAGATCATGGGTTCGGCCTGGCTGATGACGGGGACGGCGCGCAACTTGCCTTGGAGCGACTGATTGACCGACGAGTTCATGAAGTTTTTGTCGACGACCGCAATGTCAGTGCCGCTGGCGGAGTAGAGCTTCTGCCACTCGTGCTCAAAGGAGCGGGAAAAGCCGACCAAGGCGACAAAGGCACCAATGGCCATGCCGATTCCCAGCAGCGTCAGCAGGGTCCTGAGGCGCCGGCGCCAGAGGTTCTTCCACGCGAATCCTGTGAAGGACAGTTGAGACGGCATGATGCTGGATTGAGTCCTCAGGTGCTGCGCGTAGAGTCAAGCGCCAGTTTATCGGGCTGGACGGTCAAAGTCCATCCGTACATGGGAAACATGGGAACAATCGACAATAGCCATGCGGACTGCATTGTTTCCCTGGATACAGCAGAAAGGGCAGCCACTCTCGTGTTGGCTGCCCTTTCTGGGGTTGGTAGAACGCAAGCTCGTTCCGTGGAAGATTGAAAGAGAGTGAAGTGCGCGAAAGCTGAGTCCTTCGTCCGGCAAGATGGCGAGAGCCCGGCTTCTAAAAACTTAACTCCGAGGCTCAATACTCATATTGGGCCGGACAAACTTGGGAGCGGGCTTAGAAGCGAGCGCGACCGCGCGAAGCACCGCCGCCACCACCGCCCGAGCCTTTACGCGCCTGGTAGCAATCGCGGCAAAAGACCGGACGATCGCCACGCGGTTCAAAAGGCACTGTTGTAGGCTGGCCGCAACCGGAACAAATCACAGGTGTTCCCTGCGACGGAGCCGCACGGTAGCCGGAGCCCCCCTGGTCGTTTTTCTTTGCCTGACGGCAATTCTTGCAACGCTTCGGGGTCGAATAACCACGTTCCTGGAAGAACGTCTGATCAGCAGCGGTGAAGGTAAAGTCCTGCCCGCAATCGCTGCACGTAAGTGAAATATCTCCGGCCATGGGTGTCCTCGTGGAGATTGTACAGCCCAATTTGCTTTTGAGCACAAGGAATTTTTTTTGAGTCGATAAAAGCTGGCCACCGATTGAGCGTTGCCGGGAGGCTCTGACGCCTGCTCGGTCGGGCACGGTATAGTTCTGAGGAGAGACGCCTTAGGACTGAAGGCGAGCGATTCAAGTGTAACCCGCGCGTGGTTCACGACTGCGATGACAGCGCCCAATCCTCAATTCGAGGCAGAGTGTATCCGCCGTATCCTGGCGGGCGAGAGGCATTTGTTCCATGACCTCATTCGCCCCTGCGAGCGCCCGATCTACTTTCTGCTCATGTCGATTCTGCGCAATGAAACCGAAGCCGAAGACGCAGCGCAGGAGACCGCTATCAAGGTCTATCTGAATCTGAAAAACTTTCGCGGCGATGCGCAGTTCCGCACCTGGGTCCTGTCGATCGCGCGCAATGAAGGGCTGGGCCGGCTGCGCAAAGCGGGCACGCGGCGCGAGGACTCGCTCGACGCCGAAGCCGATGACCAGACGGGTGACTACACTCCGGCCATCCTGACCAGTTGGCGCGAGGTTCCGCTGGAGGCGCTGGAACGGCAGGAACTGGGCGCGATGCTGCGCAAAGCTATTGAAGGACTGCCGGAGATTTACCGTAACGTAGTGCTGCTGAGGGACATCGAAGAGATGGACGTGCGTGAAACGGCGGCTGCTCTGGGGATTACAGAGGGAGCCGTGAAGGTGAGGCTGCACCGCGCACGCGCTCTGCTGCAGAGGGAACTGACGCCGCGGCTGGAGGGGTTTGCGCCCAGACAGAAAGGGCTGTTTGGGTGGTTCAAGGCATGAGGATCGATTGCAAACACGTATGGCAACACATCTCCGCCTATATTGACGGCGAGGTGGACGCGGAGCTGCGCGCGGAGATCGATAAGCACCTGGAGACCTGCGAGATTTGCTCGGCGGTTCTGGATTCCACGCGCAACGTGGTGGTGCTGGTGGCGGACGACCGAGTGTTTGAGCTGCCGGCGGGGTTCAGCGACCGGCTACATGCTCGGCTGGAGAAGGAATTGGAACTGGCGGGGCCTTCGTAACAACTTTAATTACTGAGACGAGCTTGCATGCACAGCAGGCGGCGGGCCGGTGCGATGGATCATTGTATGGGTCCAGGTTTCAAGACCCACCAGCAGCAGCGTGACAATTGCCAACGCCACCTGCAACCGCTCGGATCGTTTCTGCTTCTTCGTCAACTCGCGCCTGCGCCATTGCGCGGACGGCTGCACGCGCAGGCGCCAGATCCAGGCCAGCACGGCAAGATTTACGAGCGCTCCCACTGCCGCAAAAATAAGCATGGGAATGCGGATCGCATCTTGATGCCACCCGCGCGCGGGGGCGTAGACGCCGCTGACCGCGGCCAGCGCGGCAAGGCCGATGGCTACCCGGATGCCGCTGATGGCGAAGACGGCCGTACACAGGCTCTGCAGGATCGCCATCAAAAGGCTTACGCTGCCCAGCGTCCGCAACGGCTTTGGAACTTCAGGAAAATTCTCGTCCACCTTGAAACCCTCGCAAGCCGGAGCGCGCGCTGCCGTGAATCTCCGGGCAGGATCAGGGTAGCTTACGCAGCCAATCTCAGCCAATCCTGGACAATCGACGTGCGGCCGTACGGACCCTCCTCTGCTGACGACTCAAAATCCAAGTGTCTGTTTGGCTCGTACTCCGAATATTGAAGATGTCTGGAGAGATTTTCATGTGCAGGGGGACGTGTTTCCCTGTAACCTTTCCGGCATGTCATCACTCCTAAGCTGAGTGACACGGAAGGCGGGGTTCGGCTAGGGCGCCAGCCACGCAATGCGACAACAAGCGGAGAACCTCCGCTCCAACCCCAAAACGAGGTCAAAAAGATCATGACAAAGAATCAGTTCAATGCATTGCTTCTGACGGCGGCGCTCTCCGGCCTGGTCGGTGGAACCTCCGTAGCCGCCAAAGCGGCCACAAGCCATGGCTCAACCAGCGCCAGCGCTACCGCTGGGCTGCTCTACACGGCGCAGGATCAGAAGCCACCTGCCAAGCACTCCTGTAAAGGCAAAAACAGTTGCAAGGGAACCGGCGGCTGCTCCACCGGCGACCAGGGCTGCAAGGGCAAGAACACCTGCAAGGGCAAGGGTGGCTGCGCCACCGACGGCTCCAAGCCTCCCAAGGCTGTCTAACTGCCGTGCCCCGAGGTCGCGGCAGGCAGTTGAAACTTCGACTGTCTTTCGCGGCCTCAACTCTTTTTCTTCAACGCGCTGACGACTGAAAACTGACCCATAGCGCCTGATAGCTTGCAGCGTCGAAGGAACCTCATGGCCGGCAATCGGTTCAATGCGTATCAGGATCACGGCGTCGGAATTGGCCTGCGCATTCCTCATTACAATCACATCTTTGCGCACAAGCCGGTGGTTGACTGGTTTGAAATCATCTCGGAAAATTTCATGTGCGACGCTGGGCGACCGATAGCTATCCTAGATCAGATTCTTGAACGGTATCGCGTGGTTCAGCATGGCGTCTCCATGTATTTCGGCTCGGTCACCGCGCCCGATCCGGAACACCTGAAGCGGCTGAAGACACTGGTTCGCCGCACCAATACGCCTTGGCTTAGCGATCATCTCTGCTGGGGATCGGTCGATGGCACTTATACGCACGACCTGCTGCCGCTGCCTTATACCTGGGAGGCGGTTGAGCGGACCGTCGAGCGTGTTCGCATGGTGCAGGATTATCTTGAGATTCCCGTGGCGGTAGAAAACGTTTCGAGCTATGCAGCTTTTACCGGTTCGCAGATGACCGAGTGGGAGTTTCTGACTGAAGTTGTTGAACGCGCCGACTGCGGTATTTTGCTGGACGTAAATAATATTTATGTCTCCAGCGTGAATCATGAGTTTGCTCCGATCGATTATGTGAATGCTGTGCCGGCGCATCGCGTGGCGCAGATTCATATTGCCGGGCATTCGAAATATGAAAAATACATTCTCGACACGCACGATCATCCGGTGATTGACCCCGTATGGGAGCTCTATGCGCGCGCAATCGAGCGCTGCGGTCCCACGCCCACGCTGCTTGAGTGGGACGATCATATTCCCAGCTTCGACGAGGTGCATGACGAAGCGAAGAAAGCCAACCGCTTTCTGCACGCCGGGGCTCTTGCGGAGGCGGCGCGATGAGCACGCAACAGGCAAGCTCGGAAACCATGGGTCTGGCCGAGTTGCAGCGGCAGATGGCCGCGGCCATTATGATGCCGCTCACGCCGGACGAAGACATGCGCGCGAACGCGCCGGATGGGCGCGCGATGACCGCTGTCGCTCAATCGTTTATTGCACCCAACAGCCGGCTCACGCCTTTCGAGCGCCTGGAAATCTACAACCGCCAGTACTGGTATCGCGTGCTGGACGCGCTGGCTGAGGACTTTCCCGCGCTGCGCGCCGTGGTGGGCAGCCGCGCCTTCGGCCAGCTTTCGATTGAGTACCTCACTGCCCATCCCAGCCGCTCCTTTTCGCTGCGCAATCTCGGCTCGCATCTTGTCGCTTGGCTTGCGGATCATCCGGAGTTTGCCGGCAGGCGGCAGCGGCTGGCGCTCGATGTGGTCCGCATTGAGTGGGCTTTTGTCGAAGCATTCGACAATGCGGAACGCACGCCGCTGACTCTTGATCAGATTGCAACACTCGATGGCGGCTCGGCTCTCGGCCTGCAGCCGCATCTGCGCCTTTTGGCCCTGGACTACGCAGCCGACGAACTGGTGTTGGACTTGCACAAGCAGCAGAAGCGCGGAACCAGCGAGGCCGGCGTGAAGCATGAAGACGGCCCTGAGCCACCGGCGCGCTTGCCTAAGCTGCGCCGCCGTCCCACGTGGGTGGCCGCGCACCGCGTGGACAATGCTGTCTACTACCGCAGACTCGATCGCGAAGAGTTCCTCACCCTCACTGGCCTTCGTGCCGGCCAGCCGCTCGGCGAAGCGTTGGAGACAGGCTTCCGCGACTGCCGCAAACCGGAAGCGCGGCGCCCGGCGCTGGTTCGCGCGTGGTTCAGTATCTGGGCTGAGTTGGGCTGGGTTTGCGCGCCTGAACTCGATTCACTTCTCGAAAATTAGGACGGAACGAAATGGCAAAGATCGTGGACCTTGGCAAGAACGCATACAGCGGTTTTACGTCGTTGCTCAACCTGGCGCAAAGCCCGCTGCTGTTGGCCATTCGCCTTTACTGGGGCTGGCAGTTCGCCCAGGACGGCTGGGGAAAGCTCACTCATCTTGATCGCGTCACGCAGTTCTTCGCCAGCCTCAGCCTGCCCGCGCCCGGTATGGCGGCGCTCATGGTCGCGCTGGTGGAACTTATCGGCGGTACGCTATTGGCTCTCGGCATCGCATCGCGGCTCACCTCGCTGGTGCTATTCGTCAATATGACCATGGCTTATCTCAGCGTGCCTGACGACCGCGTCAACTTCTTCCACATTCTCTCCAAACCTGACGACTTCTACGGCGCGACCCCCTACACGTATTGGTTTGCAGCGCTGCTGATTCTGGTTTTCGGCCCTGGCGTGTTCGCCCTCGATTGGCTGATCGGGCGCCGCTTCGGCGCTAAACGCAAAGCCTGACGCGGCAGGTTATCATCGAGCCATCTAACCTCTCTTTGGAAGCATGGTTCTATGGTGATTGTCTACGTGCTCACTTCGCTCGGCATGGGCGGAGCGGAACGGCAAGTGGTGGCTCTGGCCACGCGCATGGCCGACCGCGGTCATGCGGTCAAGCTGCTGGTGCTGCGCCCGCGCATCGCTGAGCAATGGCCTACGACACTGCCTGTGATTCACCTGGACATGCGTCGAAATCTCATTAGCGTGTTGAAGGGACTGGCGCGCGCGCGGCGTTTTCTGCGCGGCTATCGCCCCGACCTGATCCATAGTCACAGCTTTCACGCTAATCTCATCGCGCGTTTTCTCAAGCTCCTGGTGCGCGCGCCGATCGTTCTCTCTACCGTGCATAACGTTTACGAGGGCGGGTTGCATCGCATGGCGGCTTACCGCCTGAGCGATTTCTTAAGCACGCGTACAACAGCCGTTAGCTCGGCCGCAGCCGAACGCTTTGTGCGTATGAAGGCTGTTCCGCGAAACAAGTGCATGGTTATCACGAACGGGATCGACACGCATGAGTTTTGTCCCAACGCGGATCGTCGTGCCCAGACGCGAGTGACAATGTCCGCAGATGGAGAGTTCATCTGGCTCGCCGCAGGCCGCATTACTGTGGCTAAGGACTATCCAAACATGCTTCGGGCCTTTGCACGCGTGAAGGCAGCGCGGCCCCCTACATGCCTGTGGGTTGCGGGCGACGTTGCGGGGGTGGAGTTCGAGCGGGTGAAGAAACTGACGGCCGATTTGCATCTCGAAGGCGCGGTGCATTGGCTGGGGCTTCGCCGCGATCTTCCGGCATTGCTCGACGCCGCCGATGGATTCGTGCTGGCTTCGGCATGGGAGGGAATGCCGCTGGTTGTGGGCGAGGCGATGGCGATGCAGAAGCCGGTTGTCGCTACCGACGTGGGTGGCGTGCATGAACTGGTGGGCGACGCCGGAACGCTTGTACTGCCAAAGGACTTTGTCGCGCTGGCCGATGCAATGCTTGAAATCATGCGTAGCGCGCCCGAGTGGCGTGTTGAATTGGGTCGGCTGGCGCGGCTTCGCATTTGCGAGCAGTTCAGCATGGACGCCAAGGCTGACGAATGGGAGGCACTCTACAACAAGGTGCGGGAGCGTGATCGATGATTCGCTCCCGAGAGTCGCCGGACGACCTTCCACTAAAAATTAATGGACGCTTGAAACGAGATATTGCGGTTGCCTGCCGTTGGCGATGCGAAGAACCCCCCTGCCACCGTCTGGGATTTCCCAAAGAGACTTGCGGCCGAGAGCGCGCCGTTCGGTGTACCCAGATTCTCGTGGTTCAGGATGTTCGAGCCCCAAGCCGAAAGTGTGAGGCTGTATTTGCGCGGCACAGTCTGATCCAGCCGACCCGGACCCCCGCGGCTGCCGCTCAGACCACCGCCAGCCAGTCCCGGAGGCCCGCCATAGCCGCGGCCGCCGCCGCCTGGCCCAACCCCGCTTGCCACTCTCGGGCCTATGCCAATCACCTTGCTCGCGCGCATATTCACGCTCACATCGATCGGTCCCGTGCCGAGGCCATAGGGAGCGATCTTTTCGTTTGCCGCGTAGGGTTCGATCGGTGTTCCGGCCGAGGGGTTTTCCACGCCGTAAGGTTCGGTATTGAAGCAACCCCACTGCGTTTGCACGGCGTTCGGCTCCGAGCAACTAGCCGCGTAGGTGGGCCTTGCATTGAATTGGTTGTTTCCGGTTAGATCTGTGCCGGTGGTGATGTTGAACGGGGTTCCGGAGTTGGCAACCACCATGGGCGATAACGACACCTGCCATGGCAGCATGAAATTCCCAAACAGCATGAAGCGGTTGCTCACATCGAAGCTCGTCCGCCCATAATCGAGGCCGGGGTCGCTCGACACCGAGGGCACCGAACCTACACCGCTCGCGTCTCCCTTTGCATTGCTGTATGTGTAGTTGGTGAAGAAGCTGAATCTCTTGTACGTGGCCCGTATTGTCCCCATGATCTGATTCTCGCGGTAAAATCCGCCCGACTGGTATTGCAGATTGTTGGTCGTGGGCGCCGAAGGAGCCGTCGCAGGATACATATCTTGCAACGCATCAGATGCCGGGAAGAGCGCAGCCGCGCTCAGGTTATCAGTGAAGAACTGATGAACGCCTTGCGAGTAGACGTACGTTACGTTTCCGGTAATCGACTTCGATAGTTGACGGTCGACTCCAGCCGCGCCTTCCATATCGATCGCGCTATGGAAATCAGGCGCAACGGTGTAGAACGTCGGGGCATTCTGTCCCGTAGCGCTTCCCGATGTGCTGGCGGTAATCGGTGTCGTCGTGTACCGATTGAATTTGATATTGGAAGTCTGAATGAACTGCTGCTCATTCTGTCCGTTCTCATGGATCGTATTGATTATGTACGGCGCGCTGGCGCCGAATCCGTTCGCCACCGTGAAGCGCTGGTAGAACCACCCATATCCCGCGCGCAACACGGTCTTCGGCTGTTGTTTACCCGCTTTTTTACCAAGCGCATATGCGAGGCTTATGCGCGGCGCCCAGTCGTTTTTGTCGCTGATCCGATTTTGCGTTTCCCAGCGCACCCCGTAACTGAAGGTCAGCCGTGGGTTGACCTTCCAGTCATCCTGGTAAAAAAGCGCCGCATCGAACAGAACCGCTCTTGCTACCGGATTGTTGACCTTGGTGTAGGTGTATTGCTGCGGAGCGCAGCTCGACGGAGGAGTGCCGCCTTGTGAAGTCTGATAGCAACCTAAGAAAGAGGTGGCGGACGAGAAAGTATACGCGCCGTTGCTACCGCCAGTGGTGTAATTCACGTCCGGATAGGCCCGCAGTCTGGCCCCGAAATTGAGTGAGTGAGCTCCCTTGACTCCGGAGAAATAATTCTGCAGCTCAAGATCGTTTTCGTGATCCTGTGAACTCTGTTCCGGGCTACCGCCGTCGGAGAATTGCTCCTGAAGCGTGTAAGAAGGCAAACTTGAAACCGCCGAACTGCTGTCGCGCACGCGCCGGTATTGGAAACGAATATCATCTACCAGGTTTTTGCTCAACACCAGGCTGTCGGAAATCTGAAGCGAGTTTTCCTGTTCGGTGCTGTTCGTTGCCTGCTCCGGTAAAACGAGCCCGTTGGACCCGATGCTGTTCGTGTCCACTGATCTGTTGTATGTCTCGCGAACTGTCAAGGTATTGGACTTGCCCAATTGAATATCCAGGCGCGGGCTGATATCCAGCCGCGATGTTGGATTGCCGAAAGCTTCGTTCACTGACGTTTCGCCGATCGACCCGTCTGGATTCAACATTACGCTGGCCGGATCGATTGCTTCGATCACGTTTTCATTTTGCTGTTGACGGGCGAAGGCGCTCAAAAAGTAAGACGAGGTCTTCGTGATCGGCCCGCCCACGGATCCGTGCAGATGCCAGGAGTAATAGGGAGGCTCAGCAACTCCAGCGAGAAGCGGGTTTTGCGAGTTGAACACAGAATCATTCCCCTGCACCTGGAAGTTTCCGTGGAGCTTGTCTGTACCGGGCTTTGTGAAAATCTCGATGCGTCCATAGCCCAGGCGATCGTATTCCGCGGAAAAGGGATTCTGATTCACGCGAATCTCGCGGATGGATGACTTAGGCGGCAACTGTCCGCCTGTAAAACCGTCGATGTAAATTTGGCCGCCGTTCGGACCCGCTGCCGGCCCGGCCAGTGCCTGCAGTTCGTTCTGCAACTCGTCGGGATCGTCGGAGAGTGCGTTCAGGTCGCTGCCCTTGATCACGACCGAGTTCGCGTTGCTGTCCGGACTGGTGCCAACGGCGTTGGCCTCAGACTCAACGTCCACCTCCTGCTGTTGGACCTGAATCTTCATTGACGGATTCACCGTGCGCATTTGACCGGCAGAGACCGCAATCCCCGGAACCTGGAACGCGGCAAAGCCCTGCGCCGTCGCTGTTACGCTGTACGTTCCTGCGGGCAATCCGTGAATTGCATACGCGCCCACACCATCGGCCGTGGCTTGGCCGGCCACCTGGCCCGCGGTCGTCAGTGCCACGACGGTCGCACCTGGAATGACCGCGCCCGTGGGATCGGCCACCTGCCCGCGAATCGTTGCGGCTCCCGCGGGAACTGTGGCCTGAGCCGGCCTTTGCGCCGTGGATGCCGCAGCAGGATTTTGGGCATGCGCAACTAGCACGCCGGCAGCGGCTAACGCAACGGCAATCAAAAAATGAATGAAGCAAGTCAGTTTTGGATACACATGTTCCTCGTTTATTTCTGATGAATGTGTGATTGTGCCTATTGGGCCGGGGCTGCGTCCGCCCCACTGCCCATGCTCCAGTTTGAGAGCAGGTCGCGGCTAGCCTCGGGAGCTTCAAGAAGCGGTTCGACGCCGGCCAAAAGTGTGATTGCGTTAACGTCCGACGTTCCTGCAGTAGATACAACCATTACTGCGTCTCCCTTTTTC
Organism: Occallatibacter sp.; assembly: GCA_036489415.1. Lineage (GTDB taxonomy): Bacteria > Acidobacteriota > Terriglobia > Terriglobales > Acidobacteriaceae > Telmatobacter. The sequence goes on from DASXFS010000033.1 coordinate 41,292, forward strand.
AAGTCGGCAAGCTGAATCGCTGGAGCACGACTGAGAATCTGCTGCGGGTCGCCGCTGCCCCCGCCCTGTCCGCCATACTGCCGAGACGATTGACCATGGCCTGCGCCGCTCGAGGCATTCGCCTGTTCCGCACCGCCGTTCGGTCCGCGTGGCCCGCCGACAGCGCCTCCCTTGAGACGTGCCGCGAGCATTTGCGCCACACGCTCAGGCAGCTTGCGCATCTGCACGTCAGGCGTAATGTGAATGGTTACCTGCTTCTTGGTGACCAGGTCCTTGATCACGAGCGTAGAAGCGGCCGAATTTGCCGATGTGACTGTTCCAGAAATATTGCGGAAGCTTCCCGACACCACTTCTTCGGCATCGATACTTGCGCCGTCTGCGCTTTTGGTTCCGCGCGCCCGCAATTGGTCGCCGGGATGAATGGCGTCGATGGGTGCGGGCACGGCCGCATCGAAGCGTACCGAGGCCGGCGCGTAACGCTTGAGCATGGTCGCCTTGGTGGTGTGAACAGCAATGGTTTTGGCTGTTGCGCCCGAGCCGCTGGTGAGAACGATCACTCCGCCAGCCACATCGACCGACTTTACCAGTCCGCCTACGCCGCGCTGCTGCCAGTCTTCACGCTCTTTCTGCTGCTTCTCGGCGACGTCTGCCTTCTTCACGGCGATGATCTGCAGTGCCTGTGATGTGCCGGCGGTCGCGGCTGGATCAAGCCTCACCAACGCCCGATCGCCAACCGCTAGATCAGTGAACTGGATGGTAGCCGCGGTGCTTAGGTCTTTCTGGCCGGGTTCGATGCGCTTAATGGTCGCCGAGGCCGGAACCTCCACTTGGTAAGACTGCCCGGCGTCGGTCTTCACGGTCAGCGTGGTTCCGTTGATGCCCGTGATGGTCCCTAGAAAACGCGCAGGCGTCTGGCCCTGGGCTATAGGGGAAATGAAAGTGGCCGCTGCGAGCAGTGCGACCGAGAGCGCCAACCACGCCCTGAAAGCTGAAGTCCAAATCTTCATCGTGCGATTCATAAGCCATTCTCCGCGGTAATGATCGTGTCTGCTCGCCGGGCCCGAGTTGTTCCTAGTTCGGTAGACGAGCCACTTCGCGAAAAGGTTGTGCCTTAGGAAGGATTCAGAAGCAATATTTAGAAGTGTTGGTAAAACTTGATGTTTGTTTGGTTTGCGAATCGCTCAACCTTAAGCTAGCCTTAAGGGTTTTGGCGGATTCCGAGTGACTGAAGCCGTGATTTGAAAACGATTCCAAATCTGGCGCAAAGAGGATAATTTTTATGCTATTCAGCTGGGGTTCGCCAACGCAGCGGTCTCAAGAAAGGTGTAGCTTCCCGACGGCGCCGGCGCCACATCTATCAGCCTGCGGTTATGTACCACCACGGTGTCGCGATACCAGAGGTTGATGGCAGGCAGGTCGCGCGCCAGAATCTGCTGCGCTTCGGCGTAGTCAACGCGGCGGCGCGCGGTGTCCTGGCTCTCTGACGCTTCGTCGAGCAATGCATCGAGGCGGGCATTCGAGTAGTGGCTGCGGTTGGCGCCCTGGGGAGAAAATCGCGCGGTCGAAAATACATAGCTGAAGATATCGGGCTGCTCGTTTCCTCCGATCCAGCGCAGCGAATACATCTGGAAGGCGCCGCGCGTGACATCAGAGTAAAACGTGGCGTATTCAAAGCTGCGAATGTCAAGCGCGATGCCGACCGCAGCCAGTTGCTGCTGCAGCACGGCGGCCAGCAGGCGTGTTCCCTCGTCGTTACTGGTCTTCATGGTTAGGTGCAGCCTGACTCCGTGAGCGCCGGGAAGCAGACCGGCCTGATCGAGCAGCAATTTGGCGCGGGCCGGATCGTAGTCGTACTGCGGCCCTTGGTTGTTGAACGCCCAGTGGGTTGGAGGCAGCAAACTCGACGCGGGCTGCGCTCGGCCGTCCATGAGCGTCTTAATAATGAGATTGCGGTCGATGGAGCAGGCGATTGCCTGGCGCACGCGCGCGTCGGCGAGCAGCGGATCGCGCAGATTGAAGCTCAAATATTGAATCTCGGTTCCGCCGGTCTCCTCGAGCCGCAGATTGGGCCGCGTGGCCAGCACGGGCAATGAATCCATGGGAAGGGAATTAATGGCCACGTCGCCCGAGCCTTTTTCGAGCTCGAGCGATTCGGTAATGGCGTCGGGAACCACCGAGAAGCGCACCCGGTCAAGCTTTGGAACGAGCGACCAGCTCAAAGGATTGCGCTCCACGATCACATCCTGGTCGATCTGCTGGCTCACGAAGCGAAATGGTCCCGTGCCTACGGGATGCTGCCAGAAATCGCGTCCGCTGCCGGCGGGAACAATTCCCATGGCGCCGGTTGAAAGATTGGTGAGCAGAAAATTGTCCGGATGCTTCAAATGCATCACGACGGTGTATTCGTCAGGAGCCTCCATGGTGTCGATGGAGGCATAGGACGCGGCCTTGGGCGTGATGACGCCTCCGGGACGCGCGGCATTGCGCATCGACTCGATGGTCCAGATCACATCGCGCGCGGTGAGGGGGCGACCATCGTGAAAACGCACGCCGCTGCGCAAATGAAATACCAGCGTAAGCGGATTGGGCTGCTCCCACCGCTCAGCCAGCGCGGGCGTAAATTGAAAGCTTGCATCGCGCGCCACCAAGCCGTCGAACAGAAGCCCATCGATGCGCTCCGATTGCCCATCGGTTCCAATGCGCGGATCGAGATTCGCGGGGCTGCTCTCGATGAGGAAGACCACCGTACGTGGATCGCGCGGAGCCGAGCGGCAACCGATGAGGATGAGCAGCGCACAGAGCGTAAGTTGGCTGCACAACTTATGTCGATACGCCCTAGACATACGTCACCTGCCCCAGGATTGCGGCGCGCTTTGCGCCCGTAGCCGCGGGCACATTGCCGGGCAGACGATTCCACGTTTGCCAGGCAAGCAACGCAAAAGCCGCAGCCTCTTTGGCCTCGGCGGGAAGCCCGAAATCTTCGCTCGCGGCCAATTCGCAGCCCATCGGCTCCAACCGCGCGGTCAGCATGGCCATCAGTGTGTGATTCCGCGCGCCACCGCCGGAGACGATGTAGTCCACGCTGCCGGCGCTTTTCATCCGCCGACGCGCGAATCGCTTGTAACTTCCGGCAATCGTCTCCGCAGTCAATGCCGTGGCCGTCGCGATGGCGTCCTCAGGATTCTTACTGTATTGACGGCAGAGTGCGAGAAACTTTGCAGCATACTCGCGTCCAAACTCTTCGCGTCCGGCGGCGCGTGGCGGTTTGCGTTGGAAGTATGCATTGCGTAGCGCTGTGTCCAATGCCGGAGCCAGAACTTTGCCCGCAGCCGCAATTGCGCCATTGCGGTCGAAGCGCTTGCCGAACAGTTCCAGCGCCAGTGCATCGATCACCATGTTGCCTGGTCCGGTGTCGAAAGCGATCACCGCATCAGGTGCGGCGGCAGCGGGAATGGCAGTGAGGTTGGCGATGCCTCCAATGTTCTGCAACACGCGCCCGCGCACGGGATGCGCAAAGAGAACGTAATCGAGGAGTGGAACCAGCGGCGCGCCCTGGCCGCCGGCTAGCATATCCGCAGGGCGAAAGTTTGAAACTACAGGAATGCCGAGCGCGGCGGCAATGACCTGGGCCTCACCAGCCTGCCACGTACAGGCAAAGCTGCGGCCCGCATAGCGAGTAGCCCGGGCCTGATGATAGAGCGTCTGTCCGTGGCAGCCAATCAGGTCCAGTTTTACCGGATGCCGCTTGAGCGTCGCTTGTACTGCCTCCGCATAGGCAAGGCCCAGACGCCAGTTGAGGCGCGCGAGTTCGGCTGTCGAAGTCGAGGCTGCGTTCATGGCCGCAAGCACTGCGCGCCGCAGGGCTGTCGGGAACTGAATGCCTTCATGTGCCACGAGTTGAAGTTTTGGTCGCAATGGCCCAGCGGCTATACGCACCACGGCCACGTCGATTCCGTCAGCCGAGGTGCCGCTCATGATGCCTGCAACGGTCATGGCCTTTGCGCTCATGCGGGTTGGGCCTCCTGCGCAGCTTGAGCCTTGGCAGCGGTCTCGCTGAAGCGCTGAATCCGTAGCCGCAGCGCTTCAAATTGCTTTGCGGGAAGAGCCGCAGAAGGCTTACCTGCAATCAGCTTCCGGCGCTTGAGCGCAGTTTGTCGGGCGCGTATCAACAGAAGATTGCGAAAAGCGGCTGAGCGCTCCGCCTCTGCGATCAGCGACTCGTATGCTCGCAAAATCAACTCCGGGCTGTGGCAAATCTCCATCAGGTCCGTCCCCGCGCGGACTGCGGCAATCACCGCTTCTTCAATCGACAGAAATTTGAGAATGCCGCCCATCTCCAAATCGTCAGAAAAGATGATTCCGCGATAGCCGACGCGTTTGCGCAGGACATTCGCAATCCAATAAGCCGATGCCGATGCGGGCTGATCGCCGCCCGGCGTATCTGGATACGCGGCGTGATTCACCATGATCATGGGCAGTTCATTGCGCAATTCACGATAGGGCGCGAGGTCGTTTTTCCACAATTCGTGGCTGCTGCAGCGGATCGTTGGTGTCTCCAGGTGCGAGTCAAGCGTGCCGCCGCCGAGGCCAGGGAAATGTTTGCCACATCCCAGCACACCATGCGCAGCCAGGCCGGCGAGAAAGTGGCGGGCATACTCCACAACGCCTTCAGCGGTGGAAGCAGCGGCTCGCGTGCCCATCACCTTTGCCGAAGCAGGCAGAGCCAGGTCGAGCACCGGCGCAAGCGTTGTGTTGAAGCCGAATGCCTTGATGCCCTTCGCAATCAATTCCCCTTGTTCGCGGATCAGCCCGGTCTTCCCTGTGTGCCGCGCAGCCCGCATTACTGCTTGTGCAGAGGGCATGGGCGCCAGTGCGTCGCGGAGCCGGTCTACGGCGCCGCCCTCCACATCCACGCAGCGAAAGCTGCGCTCCGCACAAAGCTGAGCCGCCTCATCGAGCAAGAAGCGCGTCTGGGTTGCGCCGGTTATGTTGCGCCTGAAGAGAATGATTCCGGCCGGCCGCACCAGCTTGAGCCACGCGCGTTCCAAGCTCGTAAGCTCGGCGCCCGCGAGGCCCACCACTAATAAGCTTCCCGCCGCGTGACGCAAATTCGCCGTCATACCTTTTCCTTTAATTCCTGTTGCAGTTCTTCGAGCAGATTCAGCGCTTGAAGGGGCGTCAGCGCGTTCACGTCAGTAGCCTCAATGCGGTCCACGATGCGTTGCGAGAGCGGCGTGAAGATGGTCAACTGCACCGGCTCGGCCGTCTCCACCTGTACGTTCGCCGCGGCGAACCGCTCCTGCTTCTCATGCTGGCGCAGCACGCGCTTGGCTCGCTCGATCACCGCAGCGGGAAGCCCTGCCAGCCGCGCCACTTCAATGCCATAACTTTTGCTGGCCGCACCGGGCTCAATGGTATGCAGGAAGACGATGCCGCTCGCGGCTTCTTTCACTCCCACGTGCAGATTGCGCACACGCGGCAGCTTCTCCGCCAGCATGGTCAGCTCATGATAATGCGTCGCAAACAGCGTGCGCGCGCTGGTCTCGGCATGAAGGTACTCGACCGTTGCCCAGGCGAGAGAGAGACCGTCGAAGGTAGCCGTGCCGCGACCCATCTCGTCGAGAAGAATCAGAGATCGCCTTGTGGCCGTATTGAGGATCGTTGCCGTCTCGGTCATTTCGACCATAAAGGTCGATCGCCCTCGCGCCACATTGTCGCTCGCTCCAATGCGCGTGTAAATCCGGTCCACTAATCCAAAGCGCAAACTCGCCGCCGGAACAAAGCTGCCCATCTGCGCCAACAGAACTAACATCGCCGCCTGGCGCAGATAAGTGCTCTTGCCGCCCATGTTAGGGCCAGTTATCAGCAACAAGCTCGGTCCGCTGCCGCTTTCATTGGAGCTGTCCGCATTGAGATATAAGTCGTTGGCGATGAAACGTCCTTCGCGGGTGTCCTCCATCCATTGCTCAATTACCGGATGGCGCCCGGCCACGGCTTCGAGCACCGGCTCGTCAACAATCGTGGGCCTTGCATAGCGGCGCAGGGCGGCCAGATGGGCGAAGTTTGCCAACAGATCGGCCTCGGCCACGACGGCGGAACTGCGCCGGATGCGTCCTGCCGCCTCCAGAACTGTCTTCCGTAGTTTGATAAAGATTCGCTTCTCTATCTCGATTGAACGGTCGTGCGCGGTGAGAATCTTTCTCTCGTATTCTTTTAACTCGGGAGTTGTAAAGCGCTCCGCATTCACCAGCGTCTGTTTGCGTTCATAATCCACTGGGGCCAGCGCGAGGTTTGCCTTGGTAATCTCGATGTAATAACCGAAGACCGAGTTATAGCGGACCTTAAGCGAACTTATCCCAGTCCGCTGCCGCTCGCGCTCTTCAATGGCGGCGATGGATTGCCGGCCGGTTGAGGAGATGGTGCGCAGCTCATCCAGTTCCTGATCCACGCCGGCTGCAATTGCACCGCCATCCACGAGCGTCAACGGGGGCTCAGGAACGAGTGTGGTCTCAATCAACGCTGTTGCGTCTGCAAGGGTGTCGAGGCGCGAAGCCAGCGCTTGCCATAGCTCAGCTCGCAGAGCATCGAGAGCAGTCTTCAGCGCCGGCAAGCGGCTCAGGCTGGCCGCAAGCGCACGGACATCGCGCGGGCCGGCTGAATCGAGCGAGAGACGCGCCAGAAGCCGCTCCAGATCGAGAATGCCGCTGAATGCGCGTCGCACTTCCTCGCGTTTGAGCAGATCCGTATGCGCCTCGCCGACTGCTTCATAACGGGCCTCCAGAGCCTGCGCGTCGATGAGTGGTCGCAGAATTGTGGCCCGCAGGAGACGCTTGCCCATCGGCGTATGACATTGATCGAGCGTATGAAACAACGTCGCGCGCGAGTCCTGTCCGACAAAGAGAGGCTCAACCAGTTCCAGGTTGCGCACCGTGACCTGGTCCAGTTCGAGGCATGTCGAGTGCTCTTGAAACTTCAGGCTGTCGATGTGCAGCGCTTCGATCTTTTGTGTTGTGCGGACGTAGTGCAGCACAGCGCCAGCGGCGATGGCCGCGGCCGGATGCGTGTCCAGTCCGTAGCCTTCAAGCGTACGCACGTTCAGTTGCCGCTCCACCAGCGGCACCGCGAAGTCGCGCGTCCAGACCCAGTCGTCCACGCGCGTTCGGGCCGGAATGCGTTCAAAGAGCGACGGCAACATGGCGCTCGCGGGGAGCAGCACTTCGCTTGGGGACGCTTTCACGATCTCGTCTACAGCCTGTTGGCGTGCCGTTGTTCCAGCGAACACTGCTGTCCTGAATTCGCCCGTAGAAACGTCCAGCAGCGCTACGGCGCACACGGGCTCCTTCGTTGGCCCAGTCTCAAAAAGCGCCGCGAGAAAATTGTTCTGCTCCTGACCGAGCGCATTGTCGAGCGCCGTGCCCGGCGTCAGCACGCGGGTCACCTCGCGGCGCACGATCTTCTTGGTGAGCTTGGGGTCCTCCATCTGGTCGCAGATGGCGATGCGGTAGCCCTTGCGCAAGAGGCGCGTCAGGTAGCTCTCGACGGCGTGATAGGGGACGCCGCACATGGGCTGCGAGCGTTCGCGGTCACGCGCCGTCAGGGTCAACTGCAACTCGCGGCTGACGGTCACCGCGTCGTCATAGAACAGCTCGTAGAAGTCGCCCATGCGGAAGAAGAGCAACGCATCGGGATTCTCACGCTTGGCCGCGGTCCACTGGCGCATGAACGGCGTCAGGTCCGCAAGCGCCTGGTCTGGGGGAGCAGACGGCGGCAGCACGGCGGGTTGAGCGTCTTCCCTGATCACGATGTCTTTAAGAATACCGTTCTGTGCCGGTCGGCTATTACGCCTGTGAAATTCACAGGCCTGGCAATGGCACTGTTTCCTCATTGCGTCCGCGGGTTAGACTTTATCGGGATCGATGGCCGCGAAGGCCGGCGTCCGGAAAGGGATTTGATGAAGACACACGTGTTTGCAGTTGGACTCTTGCTTGGGGTGGGGATGATTGCGAGTGCCGGGGCGTCCAGTGCTCCCAAATCAGTAAGCGCTAAAAAGTTTGACGCTCTGGCCACTCAGGCTCTTGAAGCCATGAAGCAAAAAGCCGCAGAGTTGAATATTCAGGGCGTGGCCGTGGTGAACTATGCGCAGGGAGACAGTGTTGAGGGCTGGACGTCGAAGATGGCCGTGGTGGGCCGCATGGTTGACTTGAAGGCCAGCGCCAACGGCAACAACTTCCTCGGCATTGCCTATTCCAAGTCGGCGGAGATGGCCAATACGCTCCAAAACAGTGGAACCGCGAAGCGGCCGCCCATGACGGGTGAGTATGGCTGGCAGGGTGGCGTAATTGAGCAGGTCAAAAACGGACACATCATCGTTTCCTTCAGCGGGGGCAAGTCGGAAGAGGATGTTCAGGTTTCGAAAGCGGGCCTGGAAGTCATGAAAAAGGGCCTTTAGGCTCTCGAACCGAAGGGCTTGGGCGTCACAATCCGGTTCATCTGATGATTGGCATCCCGGTATACTGAGCAGTTACGCCTTTCAGGTGAAGATGGATATGTATCTGCTCTGGCTTCGAGTTGCGGCTATCTTGTACGCGGCGGCGTGTGTCGCTGTGTTCCCGGCCGTGCTCTATGGCTCGCTCCGCTGGCGCAAATGGTGCGTTCACCTGGGCGGAATGGCGGTTTTTTTCCACTTCGTTTCAGTGGTAGAGATGCTGGTCCAGGCGCACCACTGGATGCCGGTGGGCATGCGGGAAGTGGAGTCACTGCTGGGCCTGGCGGTGGTTTCCGTGTTCTTCCTGGTGTGGTGGTTTTATGACGCCATCTCACTTGGTTTGTTTGCGTTGCCTGTTACATTCTTCCTGGTGCTGGTGCCTGCGCTGGGGGTTGACCGCTATACGTTTCCGTCACAGGGCGTGCGGGCAAGCTGGCTGATCGCTCACATTGCGGCGCTGATGCTGGCGTATGTGGCGCTGGGGTTCAGCTTGCTGGCGTCGATTCTCTATCTTGTGCAGGAGCGGCGCATCAAGAGTAAACCCAAGGCGCGGTTGCGCACAGGCGAGGACTCCCGGTGGGCGTCCCTGGACTGGCTGCCGCCGCTGGACACTCTGGAGCGCATCTCCGAGGCGATGCTTGAGTTCGGTTTTCCCTGCATGACGGTGGGCCTGGTGATTGGGGCTGTGCTGGCGCAGGAAACATCCCTCGGCGCGGCATATTTCCTTGACCCCAAAATTATTGCGGCTTTCATTAGCTGGGTCATCTATGTCCTGTTGTTGCTGGTGAGGCGAGCGGCGGGATTGCGGGGACGCAGGGCCGCTTACTTGTCGGGAGTTGTATTTGCGGTCATGGTGGTGGTGTTGACCGCTAATTTGTTCAGCCATGTACACAGGTTCGGCGCCCAATGACGCTGACCCTCATTGGCGTGAATCATAAGACCGCGCCCATCGCGCTGCGGGAACGGATTGCAATTTCGCGCGAGGATCTGGCGGAGGCGACGCGGGCGCTGGCCGCTGTTGAGGGCGTTACCGAGTGCATGATTGTTTCCACCTGCAACCGGGTGGAACTGCTGGCGACTATCGAAAGGCCGGACGCGGACCTGACCGGCTTTTTGCATCGGTATTTTGGGCTGGACCGGGCGTTGCTTGAGCCGCACATCTACGAAGAGAGAGATAGAGACGCGGTGCGGCACCTGTTTCGCGTGGCCGCCAGCCTGGATTCGATGGTGGTGGGCGAGCCGCAGATTCTGGGCCAGGTGAAAGAGGCCTTCGCCGTGGCACGGGCTGCCGGAACCGTGGCGGGCCAATTAGAACATCTGCTGCAAAGCGCGTTTGCGGCGGCCAAGAAGGTGCGGACGGAGACGGAGATTGGGTCGAGTTCGGTTTCAATTGCCTCGGTCGCCGTGGACATGGCGCAAAAAATCTTTGGCTCGCTGCAGGGGCGCACCGTATTCCTGGTGGGCGCTGGGAAGATGAGCGAACTGGCGGCGCGGCACCTGGTTCAGCAGGGCGCTGGGGCCATCCTGGTGAGCAACCGGACCGAGGGCCGCGCGCGGCGCATGGCCGATGAGTTTCAGGGCCGTGTGATTCCCTACGAGCAACTCTATGAGGCGGCCAGCGAGGCTGACATTGTGATCAGCTCGACGGGCGCGCCGCACCCCATCTTCCGCCGCGAGCACGGGCAGGTATTCATGCAGCGGCGGCGCAACCGGCCCATGTTTTTTATCGATATTGCGGTGCCGCGCGATGTGGACCCGGCCATGGGTAAGCTGGATGGGGTTTTTGTTTACGACATCGACGACTTGCAGACGGTGGCGGCGGCGCATCTGGCCGAGCGCAGCCGCGAGGCCAGCGATGCCGAGACGCTGATCGCCGGCGAGGTGGAACGCTTCCAGCAGAAGCAGCGGGCGGTGAATGTGGCGCCGGCGATTGTGGCCCTGCAACGGCAGGCGGAGGAGATTCGCCAGGCGGAGTTGCGGAGGGTTCAGGCCCGGCTGGGCGGGCTGAGTACGGAACAGTTGGCTGCCGTGGAGGCCCTGACGCGCGGCTTGGTGAACAAGTTTCTGCATCCGCCCATGCAGGCGCTGAAGCAGGCAGCGCGCGAGGGCGACCAGGTGCGATTGGATGCGGTTTGCGAAGAGTGGTCGGTTTCGGCGGTCGCGGAGCGTGAAGGGGAACGGGACGCTGCGGCAGTCCGGCCAGAGGCGCAGGTGAGTGAAAAGCTGGAAACACAAAATAGGGAAAGCGACGCCGTGAGCGCAGCCGGCGTGGAGACGCGCCGATGAAGCTGCGCATTGGGAGCCGCGGATCGCAACTGGCGCTTTGGCAGGCCAATCATATTGCCGGTTTGCTGCGCGGCCAGGGGCACGCTGTTGAGATCGAGATCATCAAGACCACCGGCGACAGGCTGCAGGAAGTTACGTTTGCGCAGGTTGGGTCGAAAGGAATGTTCACCAAGGAGATTGAAGAAGCTCTGGCCGAAGGCCGCGTCGATCTGGCTGTCCATTCGCTGAAAGACCTTCCTACCGAATTACCGGATGCTTTCGCGCTGGCCGCAACTCCCAAACGGGCCGATCCGCGCGATGTTTTTGTGTCGGCAAACTACGGCAGCCTGGCCGATCTGCCGCTGGGCGCTCGTGTCGGCACCAGCAGTCAACGGCGACGGGCGCAGTTGAAGGCGCTGAGGCCGGACGTTGAGGCCGTCGAGTTTCGCGGCAATGTGGACACGCGGCTGCGCAAGCTGGCCGAGGGGCAGGTGGACGCGATTTTGCTGGCCGCGGCGGGCCTCGATCGGCTGGAAAAAACTGAGTGGGCGCGGGAGCGGCTTGATCCGAAGGATTTTTGCCCGGCTGCGGGACAAGGGGCGTTGGGCATCGAGACACGCAAGGACGATGCGGCGACGATTGCCGCGGTTGAGTTCCTTGACGATGCGGCGACGCGCTTTGCGATTACGGCGGAACGGGCGGCGCTGGCTGCGCTGGGCGGCGGATGCCAGGTGCCGATTGGGATTTATTGCCGGACCGGGGCTGACCAGCAGGGAAAAAATGGAGCAGAGCCGTTGGACGAGATTTTCGCCGTGGTGGCTGCGCCGGAGACGGGATTGGCTGTGCGGGTGTTTCATCGTGCTCTTCACCAGGATACGGACGCCGCGGAGTTGGGCCGGTTGGTTGTGCAGAAACTGATCGAGGCTGGAGCCGGACCGCTGCTTGAGGCTGCCGTGGGCGAGGCTTCGCGGTGAGTTCGCTGCCATTGGCCGGACGGCGCGTGCTGGTGACGCGCGCGGCGCATCAGGCAGGGAAGTTGAGCCAGGGGTTGCGCGCCTTGGGAGCGGAGCCTGTTGAAGTGCCGGTGCTGGAGATTCGGCCCCCGGTGAGCTTTGCCGCGTTGGATGCGGCGCTGTACTCGCTCGACAGCTACGATTGGCTGATTCTGACCAGCGCAAATACCGTTCATGCACTCACGCAACGGGCGGCTGATTTGGGCCTTGCGTTTACTCAGCTCGCGGGACTGAGAGTGGCTGCCGTGGGAGAAGCAACGGCGGCGGCGGCGCGTGAAATCGGATTGACGCTTTCGTTTGTCCCGGAATCCTACGTGGCAGAAAGTCTGGTCGAGGGACTCCGAGCGCAAGTGCCGATGCGGAAAATTCTTCTGGCGCGTGCGGAGACGGCTCGGGACGTGATTCCGGATGCACTGCGCGAGGCTGGTGCTTCAGTTGACGTTGTGAACGCTTATCGAAATGCGATGCCGGAAGCGGCGCCGGGACAGTTGCGGCGGGCGCTGGCGAACGGGATTGACGCAGCGACATTCACCAGTTCATCGAGTGTCGAGCATCTTAGAGATGCTGCTCATGCCGCGGGTCCGGCTTGGCCGTTTGCCGGGGTTGCGGCGATTTCGATTGGACCCATTACCAGCCAGACGCTGCGGGAGCGCGGCTGGGAGCCGGTGGTCGAAGCGAGTCCCTCGAATATTCCGGGGCTGATCGCGGCGGTCGTAAAGCTGTTTGAGCAGCGCTAGATTGCGATGCGCCGGGTGAAGATGGCTGCCAATGTTTCGACATTGCGCCCGAGATCGTAATGCTCTAAGACGCGAATGCGGGCGCTTGTTCCTAACTGCTTGCGCAAGTCGCTCGAATCCATCAATCGCGCCAGGGCATCGACCAGGGCATCCAGATCGGAAGCGGGAACAAGCAGGCCGTCGATTCCGTCGCGGATGAGCTCCGGAATGCCGGTGATGCTGGTTGAGACGCAAGGGATTTGCATGGCCATGGCTTCCATGAGAACGACCGGGAGCCCTTCGGCGAAGCTGGAAAGGCAGAACACGTCCGCCGTTGCGTAGACGCTGCGGATGCGATCTTGGTTCACGGCTCCTTCAAAGATGACGGAATCGGGCTGCTCGAGAGCAGCAGCGCGCTGGCGCAACGATGCGGAATCCGGTCCATCGCCAACTAACCGAAGCCGCACGGGGTGCGCTTGTTGCGCGAGGCGATCGACTGCATCGATTAAAAGGTGCTGGCCTTTAGCGGGCGTGAGACGGCCGACGCAGAGGATTTCAAAAACTGCCTGCTGCCTGGTTCGGGGTAACGGCGTCCACTGCGCCGTATCGACGCCCAGGCGCGCGATCTCGAATTTCTTCCAGTGGGCGTAGGGCGACAGGTTCATCAATTGGCTGCGGGTGTAGGAACTGATGCAGACGATAAAATCTGCAGCGGCGATTTTTTGCGCGAGATACTTGCCCTCGGCGTCATAGAACTCATCGGGTCCATGCACGGTGAGTGAATAGCCCGCGCGGAAAACACGCTGCGTGAACAGGCCAACGCTGGCGGCCTGCGAGGCGAGGTGAACGTGCAGGTGGGTCTGGCCGTTGCGCCGCATCCACTGGCCCACCATCAGAGCCTCGGTGAAGTACATCAGATTGAGGAAGAGACGGCCCAGGTCCAGGCGCGCCAGCCGAAACGCCAGAGCCAGTCCGCGCGCGTAGCCGTCCAAATTTTGGAGCAGGGTTTTTCCATGAGCCGCCGCTGCTCCGGCGAAGCCGTGGCATTTCACGCAATAGGTGTGGGCGGCCTCTTCGCGTTCCTGCGGAGTGAGCTTCTCCGGCGGGCGGTCGGGCGGATTGATGGACGCTGTCTCAATGCGAAAGCCCAGCGCGCGCAGGGCCACAACCTCGCGCAGCACAAAGATCATCGACAGCGTGGGGTAGCGGCTGACCAGATAGGCGATGGAGCGCACCGGGGTGATGGTCGGCTGCTGTGCGGCTTCGGGTTGGCATGGGCTCGACATACGGTGGACCTGTGCAGGCGTTCAAGGCTCGCTCAGGGATAAGTGCGGGCCTGAAGTTGCGCTGGCAGAGGCTTTCCAAAGTATAGGGGGTCAACATAGGAAGCGGGCTGGGCGGGAATCGGTGGATTGGACAACCGGCTCTGCAATCGGCTAGGCGCAGGTTGAGATTCCTGCGCCTCCATGGCCATTGGTGATACTTTACTTTTTGGTTGCGTTCCGGCCGGGCGCGCGTGCTGTACCGGCAGCCCGAAATGCGCATCTACTCCAGTTGCGGTGTTTATTTTTCCGCCGTTTGTACGAATTTTGGGAGCTTCGCTTTTTTTATGATGGAATTCCACATTTCGCGGAATGCGCGTACACGCTACCAGTTCGTTGAGTCTCTTTTTTCGTACACGGGGAACGTGGTCTTCGCCAACATGGCTGCGTGCCGGCAGTTTGCGCACCGGATGAACCAGGTGCGCGACGTTAAAAAATATCCTGAGCGCGCGGTTCACGCCGGCCAGTTGTATGCCATGGGCCTGATCGACGAGGCCAGCCATGTGCTTATGGCTCGCTACCGCGAGCAGTTCGATCCGGAAGTGATGACCGGCGCGCTGGACTGGTTTTCAGGGCAAGTGGGCCCAGAACAACTGGACAAAATGCTGCTGACTTTTGTGGAGCATTTTCCAGGGCAGAGCGTGATGCGCGGCCGGGAGACAGCGCGGCAATGGCTGGCCGGATCAACCGAGGGAACGCCGCATCGCGCTGCCGCTCTTGAAGAACTGATGCTTCTCTTTACCGCCAATCGCAATGAGGCGTTCAGGCCGTTCGAGGAGCTGTTTGAAGATAAGACGCTGGCCGAAAAAACTGTTTACCGCCAGGTGACGAAGCAGTTGCCGGATTATTTTGCCACGCGTCCGCTGATTCCGCTGGAGGGCGCAAAGCCGGTCAGCCTGCTGGACCTGTTGCGCGCGCCGGCGGCGGATTCGCCGGCCTCGCTTAGCGAGCAACTGGCTTTAATCCGGCGGCTGTGGAAGCCGCTGCTGGGTGAGGACCTGGAGCGCTTTCTGCTGCTGGCCGGCGAAATTTTGCACGAAGAAGAGTTGGCTATCTGGGCCATGTTCAATCCGCCTGACCCGGAAGAACAGGCGCGTGCATTTGCGGCCGCGGAGGCAGCGGCGGCGCGCAGACGGGCGCGCGGCGAGCAGCAGTGGCCTGCAATCGCGAGCCACGCCGAGGTGCCGGTTTTTGGAATCGTCGATGCGGCGCAGGAGTACGAAAAATTCAGCCCGGACACGGCTTGGATGCCGACTGCGGTGCTGATCGCGAAAAGCACTTACGTGTGGCTGGCGCAACTGAGCAAGCAATTCGGGCGGCATATCTACCGGCTCGATCAGATTCCGGATGAAGAACTGGCCACGCTGGCGGCGCGCGGGCTCAATTCGCTTTGGCTGATCGGCGTGTGGGAGCGTAGCCGCGCTTCAAAGACGATCAAGCAGCTCTGCGGCAATAGCGACGCCGTGGCTTCGGCCTACTCGCTGTTCGACTACCGAATTGCCGACGATCTGGGCGGTGAGCCGGCTTATATACATCTGCGCGACCGTTGTTATCACCATGGCATTCGGCTGGCCAGCGACATGGTGCCGAACCACATGGGCATCGATTCGCCGTGGGTTGTCGAGCATCCGGAGTGGTTCATTTCGCGCCAGGAATCGCCCTATCCTGCGTATAGCTTCGAGGGTCCCGATCTCTCTCACGACGGACGCGTGGAGATCAAAATTGACGACCACTATTTTGAGCAGACGGACGCCGCGGTGGTGTTCCGCAGGCGCGACCGCTCGACCGGCGAGACGCGCTATATCTATCACGGCAACGACGGCACCAGCTTTCCCTGGAACGACACGGCGCAGCTCGACTACCTGAATCCGGCGGTGCGCGAGCAGGTGATCCAGACCATTCTGCATGTGGCGCGGCTGTTTCCCGTGATTCGCTTTGACGCGGCCATGACGCTGGCCAAACGCCACTTTCATCGCCTCTGGTTTCCTGGGCCGGGATCGAGCGGCGCTATTCCTTCGCGCTCCGAGTACGGCATGAGCCAGGCTGAGTTTGACCGGCACATGCCGCACGAGTTCTGGCGCGAAGTTGTGGATCGCGTTGCGGCGGAAGTCCCGGGCACGCTGCTGCTGGCTGAGGCCTTCTGGCTCATGGAAGGCTATTTCGTCCGCACTCTGGGCATGCATCGGGTCTACAACAGTGCGTTCATGGTGATGCTGCGCGATGAGGACAACGCCAAATATCGCGCTGTGCTGAAGAACACGTTGGAGTTCGATCCGGACATCATGAAGCGCTATGTGAACTTCATGAGCAATCCGGACGAGCGCACCGCCGTTGACCAGTTTGGCACCGGCGACAAGTGCTTTGGCGTGGCGGCGATGATGGCCACGCTGCCGGGGCTGCCTATGTTTGGGCACGGGCAGGTTGAGGGGTTCACGGAGAAGTACGGCATGGAGTATTACCGGCCGCGCTACGATGAAACGCCCAACCAGTGGCTTGTGGATCGGCACGATCGCGAGATTGCTCCGCTGTTGAAGCGGCGCTGGCTGTTTGCCGAGAGCACTAACTTTCTGCTCTACGATTTCTTTCAGGACTCGGGCATTGTGGATGAGCATGTTTTTGCTTATTCCAATCGCAGCGGTATTGAGCGGGCGCTTGTGGTCTACAACAACCGGTACGGATCGACGCACGGAACGATCGATTTTTCGGCTGCCTACGCCGACAAGGCCGCTGGCGGACTTCGCCAGCAGCGCTTGCGCGAAGGACTTGGACTGAGCGGAGACAGGGAAGCGATTCTGGTCTTTCGTGATTCGCTCACTGGGCTCGAGTATCTGCGGCGGTCAAGCCAACTTTCTGACCACGGCCTCAGGCTCGATCTGCACGCGTACCAGTGCCATGTGTTTCTGGATTGGCGGGAGCTGCGCGCGACGGCCCGGCAGCCCTGGGACCGGTTGTGCGATCAGCTCAACGGGAGCGGTGTCGCCAGCCTGGACGATGCACTGGTGAATCTGGAGCTGCGCCCGGTGCATGACGCGCTGCGCCTGCTGCTTGATTCGGGAATCGTGCGGCTGCTTGCCGACCTGGCTGAACATCCGCGCTCGATTTCTGAAAACGCCGACAAAAAAATCGAGAAGAGAGTCGCGCAGCAGTTGGCGGAAGAGAGGAAGGAATTCTTCGAGCTTGCCTGGCATCGCTGCGAGGCATTTCTGCGTGTGGCGCAGGGAGTCTATGTTTCGCGTACCGCGCAAGACGGTCAAGGGCACGATGGTCAGCACGAAGCCGGTCAGCTCGCCAACCCGGCGCTGCTCAGCCCGGTCTTCCGCAAGCGTTTACAGGCGGCGATGCGCATTCCCATCATCGAGGCGGCGTTTGCGCATCCGTGGACTGCCGCGGCGCGGCGCGTGCTGCCCAGTCCCAGCCCGCAGTTTACGGCGACCGCGATGTGGGGTCCGCTGCTCGGCTGGTGCGTGTTGGAATTGCTTGGAGAATCGATCGACGCCGAGAACCCGGAGCGGAAGTCGCTGGACCTGTTCGATCGCCTGCGCCTGCGCGAGCCGCTGGGACAGGCCTTTGGCGCACTCGGCTTTGACGGCGAGGAAGGCTGGCGCGTGGCGGCGCGCATCAAAGTGGTGCTGCTAAGCGAGGCTGGGATTGGCAAGGACAAAGCTGAGGCGACGGAGACCGAGGCAGAGACTCCAGAGCAGCCTTCAGCTATGGCCGGCGAAACTTCCAAAGCTGAGTTGAAGCCGCCGACTGCACAGGATGAGCCAGGAGTTCGGCCGGACGAAGCTGCTGATGGCGGGGAAAGCGTGGCTTTGGCTCCTGCTCTGTGGCTCGATCCGGATGTGCGCTGGTTGACGGGTGTTCATGAGGCTGAGGGACATGCCTATCTTGTTCGCGAGCGCTATGAGGAACTGCTGTGGTGGCTGCTGATGCCCAAGCTCCTGCGCCTGGCGGGCGAGCCTGTGCTGGACCGGGCCGCTATCGGGCGGATGGGCCGGATGGTTGACGAAGCTCTGGCGTCGGCGGAAGAGGCGGGGTACCGGATTGACGTGCTGCGGGGAACATTGGTGAAAGAAGTGGATGCGGACGAAACTGCCGATGAACCGGGGGCCGAACTGAAAATAGTTGAGCCGGAGCCGTCGAAATCTGAGGGGCTGAAGACTGAAGAGCCGGAGTTCGCAACCGCAGACAGTTCCCTGGCGGATGAAGATGAAGCGGAATAGCGAAGGCGATTGCGCGGAGAGGGATTTGTCCCCGGCTGTTGGAACCCGTAGAATCAATGGAGGGTTGGCGGCGATGCTGCCCGGAGCGGCACCAGGTAACGATGAGCGAACAGCAGACAGGAAGTCCCAATCAGGCGCAGCCGGCTTCTCCGGCGTGGATCAATGTTGAGCGGGCGCGGCATCCGCAGCGCCCCTATCCCATGAACCTTATCGAACGAATCTTCACCGATTTCAGCGAGATTCACGGGGATCGCGCCTTTGGCGACGACGACGCCCTGGCCTGCGGAATGGCTCGCCTGGAAGGCGAAGAGGTGCTGGTGATCGGCGTGCGCAAGGGCGGGTCGATCAAAGAGCGCATCAAGCGCAACTTTGGAATGCCTAGCCCGGAAGGCTATCGCAAGGCGCTGCGTTGCATGAGAATTGCAGAGAAATTCGGCCGCCCCGTCGTCAGTTTTATCGATCTGCCTGGAGCTTATCCGGGCGTGGGAGCCGAAGAGCGCGGCCAGGCCGAGGCCATTGCCCGCAGCATTCTGGAAATGTCGCGGCTGCGCGTTCCCACTATTTCCGTGATTACCGGCGAGGGCGGGTCGGGTGGTGCGCTGGCCTTGGCTGTTTCAGATCGGGTGCTGATTCTTGAAAACGCCATCTACTCGGTGATTTCGCCGGAGCAGTGCGCCGTGATTATGTGGCGCGATGCTACGCAGAAGCAACTGGCCGCCGCGGCGCTCCGCCTTACCGCGCCGGAGGTGGCTAAGCTGGGTTGCGTGGACGAGATCGTCGTGGAGCCGGCGGAAGGCGCGCACACCGACCCGGAGTCGGGCGCGAGCCTGCTGGCTACAGCCATCAAACGACACCTGGCCGAATTGAAAGCGATACCGACTGATGCACTGGTGTCTGCGCGACAGGCGAAGTTCCGCAACATTGCGCAGTTTTACACGGAAGGGTAGCGCATGAGCACGCCTGAGACCGGCGGCGGCCACATTCGCGCCTATCTTCAATTCATTGCGGCGGTGTGCTACTTTTTTCTGGCTCGATCGCTGGCGGAACATGGCGCTGAAGGCCTGACAGGTCCCGCGTGGTCTCCGCTGGTGGAGCAGGCCATGCTTGTCTTCCTGCTGCTGTTTGGCTACGCGGCGATGGGTTCGTGGATGGACCGCCAGAGCCGGCCGATCAGTGCGCAGGGCTTGCCGCGACGCGCCGGTTGGCTCAGGGAGACTGGACTCGGTCTGTCTGTTGGTTGGGCGATCGCCGTGATCTGCGTGCTTCCGCTGGTGGTTGCCGGAGGCATCGAGATTGTTCTCGTTCTACAGCCTTCGGCATGGGGCTGGCTTTTCGCAGATGCCGCGTTTTTTGCGCTGATGGCTCTGGCCGAAGAGATTGCCTTTCGCGGCTACGGATTTCAGCGGTTTGCTCATGCGGTTGGTCCGCTTGGCGCGGCACTGGGCTACGCCGCGTTTTATGCGATTCTGCAGGCGCTTATTCCGGGAGCGAGCCACGCCAGCGTCGCCGTCTCCGTCGCATTCAGTCTGCTTCTTTCCATGGCTTACCTGCGCACGCGGGCGCTGTGGGTGAGTTGGGGGCTCAATTTTGGCTGGAAGGCAAGCCGCGCTTTGGCTTTCGGACTTGCCGTTAGCGGGTTGAGCAACCACTCGCCGGTTGTGCAGGGCGATCCGATGGGGCCTTTCTGGTTGACCGGCGGAGGCTTTGGCGTAGACGGAACCTGGCTGCCGTTCTTTATTTTCCTCGCGGCTTTGCCGGTTGTTTACCGGCTCACGCGGGAGCTTGATTTCCGCTATAACGCGCCAGTCATTGTTTCCGGAGGCATTGCGGTGGATTTGGACGCGGCAGCGCGCAGGCAGCATGAGGCGGCTATGGGCGCGGCTGCGGACGTGGCAGAACCTGCGGCTCCGGCGCTGATTCAGATTCTGCCGGCGGCTGCGCCCCCGCCTGCGCGGCTGGTTGAAGATCCCGCGGCGGACAAAGCCAGCGGTTTTCACTAGCCATCTCACAAGCACCATTTAGACCCTCCAGAAGCGTACGCCGGGCTAAACAGGCTGCGGAAAAACACAGGAATTCAGGACAGTGGGCGAAAACGTCCCTCCGCGGCTAAAGCCGGGCCTGATTTTGTTGATTTTATGCGGGGGTTAAAACCCCCGCCTCCCTCCGTATTGAGTTTTCTACGGCCTGTAAGGCTCCTTGTTTTCCTGGCAGTTTGCGGCACCGCTAAAAGGCGCGCCCTTTCAAGACAGATTTATTGAGATAGATTCTGGAAAACGTTCGGGCTCTTTACCGGGATTCGCGCGGCAGCGCGGCGGCAGACGCGGATTTGACCTTTGTGTTGAAACGGGACTATCGTTTGGCCAATGCAGTTTGCTTGCATGGGAGGCTCCCCATGACCAGGTTGATTCTGCCCCACAAGAGATTGCCCATCCACGTAACGGCCCCGAATGTTTGCCGCGTCCATCGCCTGGGCCGCGCGATCATTTTATACGTGGCTGTGGCGCTTGCGGGCTCGGCGCTGGTTTCGGCGCAAATTACGGTGAATTCAAAGACCGGCACCGTGACGAACGATACGAACGGAAGAGCGGCGAGCACCGTTGACCGGCGCTATCAGCAGATCACTCCGACCAAAGTCCCGCTGACCAAGAGCGAACTGGATGCAAAGACGCGCCTGGAACTCCTGCGCCTTTTGCAGGCCGAACAGGGCTTTGCCATGCGACCGTTTCCGCGTGGGCACAAGGGACTGACCCTGGCGGCCAACGGCAAGCTGCAACCGGCGGGAGAAGACTACGTGGCCATGGTGACGAGCGAGGGGATTTCCGCCAATCCCGGCGACCGCGTGGTGATTACCGACCTCAAGTTCGACCACTCGAAGATCATCTTCGAGTTCAACGGCGGACCCGACCCGAAGCACCGCTTTCTGCGCCACATACAGTTGGGCACCGGGCCGATGACGAGTCCCGTAATTCAGGGAGATGACCAAGAGCCGGTAGGTTCGCGGCTCACTCTGACGTTTCAGAACCACGTTCCGGAATTGACGGGATCGGATGTGAAGGCGCTGCTTGCGCCGCTGATTTCCTTTGATGTGAAGACGCCCATACAGGCCTATACAGATACGCTGCCTACCAAGCTCAAAGAAGCGATTTTGAACCATCACGTGCTGGTTGGCATGAGCACGGACATGGTGCTGTTTGCCAGAGGCGCGCCGGACAACAAGTCACGCGAGATGGATGGGCAGATGCCGTTTGAGGAGTGGATCTACGGCAAGCCTCCCAACGAGGTTGACTTTGTCCGCATCAACGGCAACCGGGTTATCCGGGTGGAAGTGGCCAAAATGGGTGTCGATCCGGTGATCTTTACCAAGGACGAAGTGGAAGGACTGATGCGGACGGACGGCACTCCGCTGGAGGCCGCAGCTACCCAGCGCGTGGCCGAAGTGGGCGATGTGCAGCGCGACCCAAACACGCAAGCGCCGGGAGCTCCACCGAGCCTGCGCAATCCGGGCGAGAAGCTGCCCAGCGACAGCGACAGGAGCGTGGGCGTGATGAAGCCGGTGCAGTTCCCCAAGCAGAAGCCTGACCCGCAGCCGGGCACCGACCCAGACGGCGTGCCGGACGCGCAGCCTGCGACGACGACCGCACAGCCGGCGCCAGCGGACACCTCTCAGCAAGCGCCGGCACAGCCGCCCGCGGCCAAGCCGCAGATGTGGCAGCTTGCAGAGGATGGCGGTTTGCATTAATTGCCTCGAATTCTGGTTGAACATCGTTGGGCGCTAAAAGCTAAGTGCTTTGTTTTGATAGTATGAAATGGGAAAATTTGAACGTAACCTGTTTGTTTGCAGTTGATTACGGCTGATTCGGCAAAAGGGGAGGGGGGTACCTGACCCTTTCCCCAATATTGGATCGGGAAACGAGCCTGAATTGATTGTCGAACATTTGCGATAAATAATCTGCAAAGTAGGTTTATTTTGGCGATCCGGAGGGGGCGTGCAGATTGAAGGCGGGAATGATGAACTATGCTCCTGAAGTTCTGAAGAATGGCAAGTGAAAAGCTATTTCATCCCGCGCATGCCACTTTATACGAATTTCTAAGGGCGACGAGCTAAATAATGAGGATAGAATTACAGAACCATAAAAGCAGGTATGTTTTTCCGTGTCCCACACTCAGCAAAATCCGAATTCTGGCATGGAATTGCGCGACCTCTTAGGTGATGCGGAGTTCAGAGCGCGTCCAACGTTGTCTCGTGATGCGAATCGGGAGTCTCTCGCACTCTGGCGTCTTGCCACACTCTTCAGAGAGCAGTCGGAGGTCATCCTAAAGGGTCTTTGTGAGATTGCGGTGGAGTTCTGCGGCGCAGACAGCGCGGGCGTGAGCCTGGAGGAACTGGAAGACGAGAGTAATCCACGGTTCCGATGGATTGCCGTGGCGGGTAGTTTTGAAAAATATCTAAACGGAACTACACCGCGCAACCACAGCCCTTGCGGAACCTGTCTCACCAGCGGCCGCCCACAGCATTACACTGTGTCGCAACCCTACTATGATTTTCTCGGTGTGGTTGCAGAGCCGATCCTCGATGGACTGCTCATCCCATGGGAGAGCGATTTGATGCGCGGCACTCTCTGGGCCGTCTCTCATCGCTCAGCCTACAGCTTCAATATAAGTGACTATTCACTTTTGAAGGGGCTTGCAGACTTTGTTTCGATGGCGGTCCAAAATCAGGCCCAGCAAAGAGCTCTTCGCAGCGCGGAGCGAGAGGCTGGACGGAGTGCGAGAGCGGACGAACTGGCGCACGCCATCAATAATCCCCTTCAATGCGTCACCAATAGCCTTTACCTTGCGCGGCAGGGTAGAGATGACTTGGCACATCACTTAGACCAGGCGTCGCAGGATTTGAAGCGAGTATCGGATATTGTGTCTGAGTTATTGACACTGCGGCGTGCGCCTTAAAGAGTCGTATTGCCGGAATTGCCGGGGCGGCGTTATCGAACAGGGTTGTTGTAGACTTGAAGGAGCGAGTCCGGCTCGCCTCAAGGCAAGATCCTTCCTACAAAGAGGGCAAGCTCGGCAGGCGAACTGAGTACCGCGCCGTTGAAGCCGCTCGCTCCACCATCCCATCGACGAAGACCTGTCGCTGGGAGCCATGGCACGGCGAGTGTGTGCAGAGACAACCCCAAAAGGAGAAACACCCCACCGATGGCCAAGATTGCAAAAACAGGTGATCGCAAGAAGGTAATGGACACGACGAAGTCGACCGACTGTCCCAAGTGCAGCAAGCCGACGCGCATCGTCAAGCGCGTGAAGGACCGCGAGCGCGGCACCCCTGGCGGCGTTTATATCTCGTGCTCCGTGTGCGAGTTTTACGAGAAACTTTAAGTATTAGTTTAGTTTTTTGTGCAATAGAAAAGCCCGGCTTATGGCCGGGCTTTTCTGTTGGAGGGGTGTGGTGTCTCCGAAGTTCATGACATCAATCACAAAAGCAGGTCCTTCGACTCAGTTGAAGTACACTTCGCTCAGGATGACAGGTCGATTTGTGATAAGGACTTCAAGCTCAGGACACTAGAGGGCTTCGACCATTTCCTGGAGGATGGCTTGGGCGGCGGCGGCGGGGTCTGCGGCCTGGGTGATGGGGCGGCCTACGACTAGATGGCTGGCACCGTCGCGGAGGGCCTGGGCGGGGGTGGCGATGCGCTTCTGGTCGCCGACTGCTGTGCCGGCGGGGCGGATGCCGGGGATGACGAGCACGCCCTCGGGGCCGGTGAGTGCGCGGAGAGTTGCGACCTCGTGCGGGGAGCAGACGAAGCCGCGAATTCCTTCGGCGATGCCCATGCGGGCGAGAAGCTCAACCTGAGCCGCCGGTGCACGGTCGAGGCCGATGGCTGCGCTTTGGGCGGAATCCATGCTGGTGAGGACGGTGACGGCGAGCAATTGAGGCGGGTTGGGCTGGCCTTCAAGGGCAGCGCGGGCGGCGGCCAGCATGGCTGGCCCGCCGGAAGCATGGACGGTGAGCATGTGGACACCGAGCGCGGCTGCGGAGCGCACGGCTCCAGCTACGGTGTTGGGGATGTCATGGAATTTTAGATCGAGGAAGATGGAGTGGCCGCGCTTGAGCAGCGGCTCGAGAACCGCAGGGCCGGCGGAGACGAATAGCTCAAGACCGACCTTGAACCATTGGCAGGTGCCCTGGAGCCGGTCGGCCAGGGCGAGGGCGGCGGATGCGTTGGAGACATCAAGAGCTACGATCAGACGCTTGCGGGCTTCGTCGAGAGGGCGCATCGCTTTTGGGCTGGCGGAGGCCAGGGTGGGATTCAGAAGCTCTGGGATGGGCATACCTGAATCCTACGGCAAAAAGGGGGCAATTGCGCCTTGTTTCATTTGCCGGTAGTGGCTCAGTTTGACGGTAAAGTGTTCCTCAGGGGCTAAATACTACAGTTGTATTTGTTCCAAATTCCGGGAAAGCGACAAAGGCCCGGGCCTGAAGGCCCTGCTAGATTGCTCTCTTTTTCAGTGGGTTGAACCCCCCCTGCTCCCTCCGTATTGAATTTTTCCGCAGCCTGTAAAGCCCAGCTCATTTTTGAGCCGTTCATGTACGGGCTGAAGCCCGTACCCTTCAAACCATCGTCGCGACAGGTTTGAAGGTGGGCCGACTGCGTGGTGAGCAGTTGGCCCACAGGGGACGGCATGTCCTACGGCAAATTTTCCGTTGGAGACCATGGCCGCGGTGTTCCGATGGACGAGAAACAGCCGCTGAGCGGCTCAGGCCTGCGCGGCGATTGGTTGCCCATCTTCGGCAGCGGAGAGAAGCAGCAGCTCCTGCTCCGGCGCGGGCAGGAAGCGGCAGAGGTAGCTGATGGGATCTTCCGTGGCGGCCATCTGGCGCAGGTGGTACTTCCAGGCGTGGGCCTTGATGGTGCGTCGGGTGAATTGCTTGCGGGTGACCTGGATCACCTGCCCCTGGGAGTTGACGCGGGGATAGGTGACGGAGGGAACCTTGAAGCTCATGTGAGCCCCGCCACGCCAGAAGCAGCGGGCGAAGTCGTGGGAGAAGATGAGCGTGTAGTGGCGGCTTTCGCTTGCCAGCAGCGTGAGCGCCTCTTCGGCTCCGGGCCAGACGGGACGCACGTGAGCCGGAAACCAGTGGCGGAACTCGAAACCGTTAAACTGAGCCTGATTCAGCAACAATCGCAGCAATTCTTTTCGATTCATCGCACCATTCCTTTGAAGCAAAGGGGAAAATCCTGGGGTTTGTAAAAGAACACACGAGAAAACTGAAGTTCAGGAACACGTGGAAGAAGGCTGGACTTTGAGCCCGCATGGCAAAGCACATTCAAAAAGCTTCTGTCTTCTATTAACGTCAAACAGCGGAGCGTTTCCTTTTTTGGGAAGCCGGAGAGGATGAAGCGGTCCGTCCGTCCGTGTTCCACGACATCGTGCTCCTATTCGCTGATGGCGATAATTGCGGGGAAAACGTGTCAAAATGTGTGAAGAAGTTTTCCTGAGTTTCCGATGCGGCGCTCAGGAATCAATCGATGCGGTTGCGGAACTGGACCAGAGGTGCCGGAGCAGACGGGATATTTGAGGTTGAGATTGAGAACGTCTTGGAGGCGCTGGGTGAGGTGCTGGTTCGCGTGCTGGGTGGTATTGCTGGCTGCGGCCGGCGCGGGTTGGGCTTCTCCGGTTCAAAATGATCCAGCTCAAACCAATTCGGTTCAAGCCAGTCCGGTTCACACCAATCCGCTGAACAACGATCCGCTGGTCAAGGAAGCTTTCGACCATTTTTACCAGCTGGACTATGTGGGCGCGGTGGACAGGTTTGAGCGCTTCCATGCGATGCATCCGGGCGATCCGCAGCCTACTGTGCTGCTGCTGGAAGCGGTGGTGTTTCAGGAACTTTACCGGCAAGACCTGCTGGACACCACCTTCTATGCCAACGACGGCTTTCTCACCGGACGCCACGCCACGCAGGAGAATCCCCAGGCGCGGGACCGCATTCTGGGCCTGGCAGACGAGGCTATTCGTGAGGCCGATTGGCGTTTGGGCAAGAATCCGAACGAAGTGAACGCGCTTTATGCGCGGGGCTGGGCGCGGGCTTTGAAGTGTACCTACGTCGCGATGGTCGAGCGCGGCTATATGGCTGGATTCAAGCTGGCGCGGGCGGCCAAGGACGACGACGCGCGCGTGCTGCAGCTTGACCCGGATTACGTGGACGCCAAGCTGGTGGTGGGAGTGTATGAATACGTGGTGGGCGCGCTGCCGCTTCCGTTCAAGCTGCTGATCGGATTTGCCGGGATTACCGGATCAAAGTCGAAAGGGCTGGCGATGCTGACGGACGATGGTAATCGGGGCCCAGTGACCAGCGTCGAGGCGCGCACGACGATTGCGCTGTTTTTGCGACGCGAGGCGCGTTACAAGGAGGCGATAGAGGTGATTCGCGGCCTCAAGAACCAATATCCACGGGACTATTTGTTCAACCTGGAGGAGGCCAACCTGCGCAAGGATGCGGGCGAGGGGATGGGCGCGGTTGAGGCTTATCGCGAGATTCTGGCGGCCAACGAGAAGCCGGGCTATTTCTATTCCGCGCGGATGGAGTTGACCTATTTTGGCCTGGGCGATGCGCTGCGCGGGCAGCAGCGCTTTGGCGAAGCTGCCCAGGCCTATGAGCAGGCTGCGGGGGCGCCTGGGGTTGGACCGGAGCTTAAGATTCGCTCGTTGCTGGATGCCGGCCAGTGTCGTGACTTGAACGCAGAAAGGCAGCAGGCGGTCAGGGACTATGAGGCGGCTATTTCCAGCGGGCCTAATACTTCACGCGCGGATACGGCCAGAAAATACCTGCGCAACGCCTATACGGGAAGCTGAGCGGATGTTGCGCAAGGCATGGAACCGCGGGCGGGTTGCTTCCGTATATTTAAATTGATTGGCTGTTCTGGAGGGGGATCGATTATGGCCGTCTATTGCAACCGCTGTGGAACCGCGTTACCGCACAGCGCTCGCTTTTGTTCCAACTGCGGCGCAACTGTCGCAGCGCAAGCGCCGTTTGCGTCTGCCAGACCGCTCTACCGGCCCCATGCGGGCCGCCAGATTGCCGGCGTTTGCATTGCGCTGGCACAGGCTTACAACTGGGATGTGGCGCTGGTGCGCATTTTTACCGTGGTGGGCTTCTTCTTTTCAGGCGGGGTTGTGGCCGTGGCTTACCTGGCGTGCTGGATCGGCATCCCCGAGGAGCCGATGGGACTGCGGGGCGCGTATCCTCCTCATGTATGAACAAGTGGTATGAATCGGACGGCGCGAGGCTTGCGTTCCGGGAGACGGGAACGGGGCGGCCGGTCGTATTTCTGCATCCCACGCCGCTCGATGGCGATTACTGGCGTCCGATGCTGGAGGATCTGGCTGGGGTTCGCGCGATAGTTCCCGACCTGCGCGGGCATGGGAAATCGGAACTGGGCGGAAAACTGCCCGTGGGAGCATTTGCGCGCGTGCCAGACGCGCCGGTGCTGACGATGGCTCAACTGGCTGCCGACGTTCTGGCTCTGCTTGATTACCTTGAAATTCCCCAGGCGGTTTTTGCGGGCTGCTCCGTTGGCGGCTATGTGCTGCTGGAGTTGTGGCGCAAGGCTCCGCGGCGCATGACGGGCCTGGCGTTCGTCTGCTCGAAAGCCCAGCCGGATGCGGAAGCTAACCTGGTCAAGCGCGCCGCTAATATTGCGCAGGTTCGTGCGCAGGGCACGGGCGCGCTGTTTGACGGCATGGCGCAGAGCCTGATTGGCGCAACGGCACGCGAGCGATGGCCTGAGATGATTGCTGAGCTGCGCGCCCGCATGACTCTGACCGCTGAGGCAGCCATTGCGGTGCAAGCGGGATTGGCTGCGAGGCCGGATTCATTGCCGACCGTAGCGACCATCAATGCGCCTGTTCTGGCTATTGCAGGCGGGGAGGATTCTGCCATCACTCCAGCCGAAATGGAAGTCTTCAGCGCTGCGCCGGGCGGGTGCGAATATCACTTGCTGCCCGATGCCGGGCACTTCGCGGCATACGAGCAGCCGCGCAAAGTGGCTGCGTTGCTGGCCGAGTGGCTGCGGCAGCCGGAAGATTGAGCTTCATCTCTTTTGATCGCGAAAAGAATCCAATAACAGGAAAAGTCAGTCGGCGGCGGGTGCGTCGCAGACGCTCTGGTAGCGAGGCGTTGTTCCCATCAGTTCGTCGATGGCATGCACGGTCTGAATGCCGCCTCTGGCACCGGAGGCCATGCAGTTGATGGCAGCGGCGGCGCAGGAAAAGTCGAGTTGCCGTTCGAGGCTCCAGCCTTGCAGCAAGGCATAGATGAATCCTGCATGGAATATGTCGCCGGCGCCGGTGGTGTCGACGACGGGAACGCGGTACGCGGGACGATGATGGAACTGGCGGCCATCCCAGGCGAGCACGCCGTCCTCGCCCAGTGTGGCGGCGGTGAGCGTGCATCCGAAGCGGCGCTGCATGCGCTGCAGCGCGCTCTCAAGATCGGGGTCCTGCATGAGGCGGCAAGGGAAGTCGCGGCTGGCGATCAGATAATCGATGTTCTCAATGAGAGCTTCCACGCCTTGATACGGCTCGTCGAGGTCCGCGATTACGGGAATACCGGCCTCGCGCGCCCAGCTTGCCGCCGCAGTTGCCGCGGCGGTTTCGTAACCGTCGACGTGCAACGCACGGGCGTTGACGATCCATTCGCGGCGCAGGTCTTTGGGCTGGAGCAGCAGACGCTCGTCTCTGCGGCAGAGCACGGTTCGCTCGCCGCCTTCATCGACCAGGATCAGAGACTGCGGGCTGGCCGCGTCCTGGACGGTAGTGAGCTGCGCTTCGACGCCGGCGCGCGCAAACGCTTCGCGGTGCAGACGGGCCGCATCATCTTCGCCCAGCTTGCCCACATAGCGCGTGCTTAGACCCCAGGTCTGGCAGGCAACCACGGTGGTTGCGGCTTGTCCGCCGGGCATTACGGAGGCATTGCGGTACTCAACTTTGGAGCCACGCGCTGGATAGGTCACGAGCGGGATCAGCGTGTCCGTGGCATTGAGCCCTACACCGACCAGATCAACCTTTTTGGACTCCGCCATGCAGTTATTGTAAAACGCGGCGCGCGGGTCCGAGAAAGAGACTGTGGCCAGATTGTAGGGCATGGGCTTCAGTCCTGGAGATTATTGTTCAAGGATCTTGAAATCAGATTGAGCAAAGCCGAGAGGGATCAGAGAGACTCCGGGGCTAAAGCCCTCAGTTTCGATACTCGGGTCAGTGGCCTGAAGGCCACTGCTCCCTCCGACGCTGCCCTCCGGCCTTTCCCTCAGGGCTTAAGAAAATCGCGTTGCCTTCCACAGTCCCCACCCGCCGATGAGTGCGGCGGCGACAAGAACGGCGACCAGCACACCAAGCCACGCGAAATCCATGCCCAGTGCGGGGACTCGCGCGTTCACGCCGAGATAAACGAAGATGCCTACGGCGGCGGCAACAATGGCGTAGTCCCACCAGGGACGCCGGTCTTTGGGGCCCTGCGCGTCCGCAGTATCCGAACCGTTGTAGGCCTGCAGGACGCGGTGGTAGTTGAGGCCATAGCGGCGGCACTCGCGCACGAGCGCGTCGTTGACGGAAGTATTCTCGCGCTCCGTGGCGACGGCGGTGCTGACGGCGAGTGCGCCCAGAATCATGACCAGCGATCCGGCTACAACGAGCAGCCGGTGCGTCCAGTTGGCGTGCGCCAACTCTCCAAACACCAGTGCGCCCCAGGCCAGCCCCCAAAGCTGGTTGGTATTCGACAGCGGAATGGCTCTGCCGATGCCGAGGTATTTGGTCGCGAACTGCTGGAACAGATCGCCGATTACCCAGACGAAGCCGCCCAAAAACAGCCAGAAGATCAGGTGCTTGATTTCCGGTGAGTGAAAGATGGCCGCCTTGGTTCCTCCGTCGAGAGCCAGCACCAGGGCGAAGCACGTGCCCAGCTCGCCGATAGTGAATACGGTGACAAACGAAAGCGGATTCATGCCGCTGATATAAGCCTTGCGATAGGGGACATACATGGTTCCCCAGAGCAGGCTTGCGCCGGCCGCAGCCAGAATGCCGCCGACGGCGTGCGAGGCGTGAGGGCCGCCACCTTGAATGGTGCTGAAGCCGAGCAGGACGGCTGCGACCACGATGGCCACTGCGCCCAGCAGAACCTTGGCGATGTTCTGGCTGCTGGCTCCCTTCAACTCGCCAAACAGAAGACGGCCCCACAGGATGCCGACCAGCGAGTTGGTATTCCACAGCGGAAAGGCAATGGTCAGGCCCACGTCGCGAATGGCAAAGACGGTGAGGGTGTTGGCCACGGCCCACAACATGCCAGCGAGAATGGCGTGGGGAATGAGGTGTTTATTTTGCGCCAGATCGGCGAAAACGTAGCGCGTGCCCTTGAGCAGCGTGGGCAGCGTCCAGCGCGCGGTGAAGACGCCGGCAACCATGCATAGCGAGATGGCAAACGGCGACAGGCCGGAGTTGACGAGCTTGGTGGGGGCTTCCGCTGCGCCCAGCCAGACGCCGGCGGCAAGCGCGCAGATGACGCCCAGCCCATGCGCCGATTGAAAGCTCACGTTTGCATTCGTCTTCGCTATTGCACTCAATCGGAGGTTCCCTTCATTGCAGATGAACAGGCGCTAGTGTCCGAGTTCTAAATTCGCTCCATAATAGCCAGGCATTATGCTCTGGGCCAACGTGGCCAGAAGCAGGTCCTTCGACTCCGTTGAAGGACACTTCGCTCAGGATGACAGCTCATTTGGTGATATGAACTTCAGACTTAGGACCCTAATGAAGCGTGATGAGAAGTGCAAGCCCGATGGAGAAGGCGAGCAAGGGGACAAGGAAGTGACTGTCGGTGAGAATGGCTTTTGTCTTGGTGGAAATTTTCATGGGTGCCGCGACGCTTTCTGCATGGCCTTCTGGGTTGAACGAAAACCATCATAGGGGAGTGGCGCATGATTTGTAAGCCCGGTAACAGGGTTTTATCGCTATTGCGCGATTGACGGGTACGCGCGGATTGAAGCGGAGGCGTGGCAGCCGGGGCTCGCAGCTCGAACATGGGTGCGAAAATGCTGTAGGCTCGAAACAGCACATTTTCCCTGGAAGACCTTCTTGACATCGATCCCTCATTCATCGCCTCGTCCTTTTCATTACCCCGATTCTGCCGGCGCATTGCATTGCGGCAGAGTATCGCTGGAGGCTTTGGCCAAGCGCTATGGCACGCCGCTTTATGTCTACTCCGCGGATCAGATGGTGGAGCGGCTGGGGCTGTTTCAACAGGCGCTCAAGAGCAGGGAACACCTGGTCTGCTACGCGGTGAAAGCTAATTCGTCGCTGGCTATTCTCAAGCTGCTCGCAGGCCGAGGGGCGGGATTTGACATTGTTTCCGGCGGCGAGCTGGAGCGCGTTCTGGCAGCCGCGCCAGAAGCGGTGGAGCGCGTGGTCTTTTCCGGCGTGGGAAAGACGGCGGCGGAGATCGATCTTGCCCTCAATGCGGGCATTCTCCAGTTCAATGTGGAGAGCGAAGCGGAACTTGAGCTGCTGGCAGCACGCGCGCGCAAGCTGAAACGCAAGGCGCGGTTTGCGCTGCGGGTGAATCCGGACGTGTTTGCCGATACTCACCCCTACATCTCTACCGGGTTGCGCGAACATAAGTTCGGCATCGACATTCGCCAGGCGAAACGCATTTACATGAGCGTAGCTGATGACCGTTGGCTGGAGGCGCATGGGGTGAGCGTGCATATCGGGTCGCAGATTCGGTCGGCGGCTCCGTTTGGCGCGGCCATGGCACGGGTCTACAAGCTGGCGGGGCAGTTGCGCGGCGAGGGGATTGTGCTCAAGGCGATCGATGCCGGCGGCGGACTGGGCATCGACTACCACGGCGGCGTCTTTGACGCGCAGGCCAAGGTCGAGGAATATGCGGCGGCGATTGAGGAAGCATTGAAGGGCTTCGAGGGGCGATTGCTGCTGGAGCCGGGCCGCTTTCTCGTAGCGCAGGCAGGGGCTTTGGTGGCGCGCGTGCTGCAGGTGAAGCGCAACGGCAAAAAGACCTTTGTGATTACCGATGCGGCCATGAACGACTTGATCCGCCCGGCTCTTTATCAGGCGCACCATGAGATTGTGCCGGTGCGCAGGCGCGCGGGCAGGGCGCATACGGTGGACGTGGTTGGTCCGGTTTGCGAGACCGGAGACTTTTTCGCGCGCGACCGCAAGCTGGCGCCCGTGGAGCCAGGCGACCTGGTTGCACTGCTCGACGCGGGAGCCTACGGCATGGCGCAAAGCTCGAACTACAATACGCGGCCGCGCGCGGCGGAGGTGCTGGTCGAGGGTGGTAAGGCGCGGCTGATCCGGCGCCGGGAGACGATGGAGGATTTGCTGGGGCCGGAACGGGTCTGATCTTCCTCGATGATTTTTCATATCGAAAGCGATATGATTTCGAGGGTGAGGTGATTATGCAGGAGCGGATCACAATTGAGCCTGGCAAGCGATCCGGCCAACCTTGCATCCGTGGACTCCGCATCACGGTGTGGCATGTTCTGGGCTGGCTGGCGGCTGGAGTGAAAGAGGAACAAATTCTTGCCGACTATCCAGACCTGGAAGCGGATGATTTCCGCGTGGTGTTCGAGTACGCAACGCGCGTTGGACGTCGCGTAGCACTGTGAAACTGCTACTGGATGAGAATCTCTCTCCTCGGCTGGGTATCCTAAATTCGTTAACTAATAGCCGGGCATTGTGCTTCGGGCCAACATGGCCAGAAGCAGATCCTTCGACTCCGTTGAAGTGCACTTCGCTCAGGATGACAAATATATCGTAAATATATATAAAAAAGCAAGTTAATATTTTGATATCATCTATACAAATCCTGCACAGATACGCAGAGTCAATGACTTGCCAGAAAAATCTGCACGGAATCTGCACAGGACGCATCAAAAAAGACAGAGGCGAACATGGCATTCGTCACGGACAAAGCGGAACTCAAGCCGGGCCTGGTTCTCTTCCGGCGTGGCGACGTGGATCATCGGATGTGGTATTGCCGCATGAAGATACCCAAAGCCGACCGCTACAAGACGGTTTCGCTCAAGACGACCGACATCGAGGTGGCGCGGGAACGCGCCTTCGACCAAGACGCAGACATCCGGTTCCGATTAAAGCATGACGTTCCTGTGTTCAACCATCCCTTCCGCGAGGTGGGGCGAGAGTATCTCCTAATG
The DNA here is from genome assembly GCA_036489415.1 of Occallatibacter sp. GTDB lineage: Bacteria > Acidobacteriota > Terriglobia > Terriglobales > Acidobacteriaceae > Telmatobacter. Next base: position 74,537 of record DASXFS010000033.1, read on the forward strand.
CAAGAGGCGCGGGCCAGACGTGGAGAGATCAGCGCCGCGCGGCCCAGGAAAGTTCGTGCCATCATCGAAGGTGCTTTAGACCGCTATGTAGGCTCAACGCAGGTCCACCTTATTGGCGATGAGCTCTGGGGCAGCTATCCGGCATGGCGGCGGGAGAATGGCGCGGGGCGCAATAAGCGCAATGGTGTTCGAGAAGTCACTGCCGACATGGCGCAAGCCTTCGCCGATAAGGAAGCCGAGCGCCGCACCAAGGTTCAGCAAACCCTGGGCATCAGGGTTTTGAAGCCGATTGAAGTCAAACCTTCGGAAGAACGGACGGTTCCTTTCATCAGCGATTCCACCATCCGCCTTGAGATGTCGATCTTCGGTGCGGTGATGAATTATGCCATCAAGAAACGCTACGTTGCAGCCAGCCAGCGTTTCGACGAGCGCCCCAAGCTCAAGACGATGCGACGCGACGAGTTTACGCTGGAGGAATACCGCAAACTCCACACTGTCGGGCGCAAGTGGATTGCCGAGGCGGATAAACCTTCAAGCATCTGGTATCGCACCGTCACCTACAACATGATCCTGATTGCCTGTAATACAGGTATGAGGCCAGCGGAGATGAAGAATCTCCGCTGGCGCGACATTATGCCTGCAAAAGATCGCGAGGGGCGTGAGATCGTTGTGCTGTTTGTCCAAGGCAAAGGCAAGTCGCGCAAGCTGGTGGCTCCCAAGAGCGTCGGAGAGTATCTGGAACGTATCCACGTGATTTCCAAAGCCACAGAACCGGACGATAGAGTCTTTGCCAACGTCACAGGCAAGCCCGCAAAAACTCTTTACAGCTCGCTGATTGCCGATCTTCTGAACGAAGCGAAACTGCGCGAAGGCACGCAGGGCGTGCCGCGCTCGACCTATTGCTTCCGGCACACCTACGCTACGCTCCGATTGCAGGAAGGCGTGGACGTGTATTTCCTTGCCGAGCAGATGGGAACTTCCGTCCACATGATTGAAACCCACTATGGACACGTGAACACCATCAAGCACGCCGACCGCGTGTTACAGGGCATGGCGGGATGGGAACTGCCACAACCGGACTATACCAAGGCCAAGGCGGTGAAGGCGGCAGAGGTTCACGATAGGTCTAAAGGGGGGCAACGCAACAAGGCGCGCTGACCATGAACCTCCCGAAGCAGTGTTTCATCGGAGCCGCCGGCGGAGGTGGATGGAACGGAATGGTTTCGTATTTGCCGCTGCCCCGCTGGGGCGCTCTTAGCGGCAAATCTGCGCGCACGTGCCGCCGCTGGCGGCTGTCTTCGTGCGTGCTCATCCTGGCATGTTCTCCGCAGTGCCGGACTAGGGCCGGTTCGGCCCGCGCTCAGTCCGGCGCTGCAAGGCGCTTCTGCATACGAACCTATGCAGCGCTTCCCCGCGAAGGCGAAATCATAGTAAGAAGTTTGTTGCATTTTTCTGACATATAGTTATACTGAAGAAGTCAGACATGTGTTGCATTTATCTGACATGAGGCTACCCCATGTCCACTCAGGCATCCAGCATTCCAGCCGCCATCCGGGACCGCATCTCTGCCCCGGCCCAGCCGCGCGTCTGGACCCCGGAGGACTTCGCTGATCTTGGACCGCGCACTGCGGTTGATCAAGCCCTCCATCGGCTAGTTGCTTCCCGCAAGCTGCGGCGGATTGCGCGCGGCTTTTATGACACCCCCCAGGACAACCGGCTCACCGGCAAGCCCACCTATCCCAACCCGCGCGATGTGATCGACGCGCTGGCCCGGAAGGGCAAAGTCCGGGTGGTGGTCGATGGCATCACCGCCGCCAACGACCTTGGACTCACCGACGCCGTTCCGGCGCGCATTGGCGTGCTCACCGATGGCCGTCTGCGGCCTATCACCCTTGGCAATTTGACGCTCGACTTTCAAGCCGCCGCGCCCAGTCGCCTCTACTGGGCGGGCCGTCCTGCCATGCGCTTCGTGCAGGCGCTCCATTGGCTGCGCGATATGCTTCCGTCTGACGACGGAAGCCTCCGCAAGCGCCTTGTCTCCATCCTCAAAGACTCCAATCATGGACAGGCTATTCAGGACGACTTGCGCAGCGGCCTGTCGGCGCTGCCAGAGTGGATGCGGGTGATCGTGCGCGACCTGCTCCAGCAGGCGAACGCTGGAGCGCCGCCGGCGGCTAAGAAGCTGAGGCCCTCCAGACGCGCACCGGCCCCGGCCCCTATTATCAAGAGTGCAAGGGCTTCGAGCAGCCGATGACCAAAGCATTTCAAATTGTGCTGGCAGCGAGCGACGAAGAGCGTCGCGACCTCTTTGTCGGCGCTGCCGACCGGCTCCCCACCAATGAGCAGAACATCGAAAAGGATTTCTGGGTTTGCTGGACTCTCGACGCGCTCTTCAACAAACTGGAGGCCGGTGGGCCGCGCCTGCTCTTCAAGGGCGGCACTTCGCTCTCGAAAGGTTACGGCTTGATTGAACGCTTCTCCGAAGACATCGACATCACCGTCTTCCGGGAAGACATCGGGCAGCCCGCGACCGTCGAGGAGTTGGAATCTCTGAGCGGCAAGAAGCGGAACGCCCGCTTGGAAGCTATCAAAGCCGCCTGCCAGGAGCACATTCAAGGCCCAATGTTGGAGCGGTTGAGTGCGCTGTTGCGGCAGACACTCCAGGCTGCTAAGCTGAACGCGAATCGGGCGCGCGTGGAAGCCGATCCCGCCGACCCCGACGGACAGAGCTTGCTTCTCTGGTATCCCACCGCGACCGCAGAAGGAAATGCGTACATCCGACGCGCCATCAAGATCGAATCGGGCGCGAAGTCCGCCCTTGACCCTCATGCTCCCGTCGTCGTAAAACCATACATCGCAGACGATCTTCCAAACCTCGATCTGGCGGTCGGAAACGTAACGACCGTTGACCCCAGCCGCACCTTTTGGGACAAGGTTGTTATCCTGCATGGCCTGCGCCGGTGGTGGGACCGCCGTGGCGAGTTGAAGGGAGGCGGGCAGCGCGTCTCAAGGCACTACTACGATGTCTATCGTCTCCTGGCTTAGACTGGCCGGAAGGCAAGCGGAGATATGGAGATGGCCGAGGACTGCGTGCGCCATGCGCGAATGTTTTTCAATCGGCCTGATCTTGATCTTGCCTCGGCCGTTCCCGGTAGCTTCGCATTGACTCCTCACGCCGGGATGCTTGCCGATCTGCGCCAGGATTATGAGGCCATGTCCGGTATGATCTTCGGTCCGATACCCACCGTGGACGAGGTTGTCACGTCCATTTCTAACTTGGAACAATTTCTCAATCTGAGAAGTGATCGTTAAGAAACTCTCATGCGCTTACAATTGCGCCCTTAAACCCTGGCACGGGCTGTTTCCCATGTGATCTTACGTCCGAAGCGCTCAGGACCATGTCCGCGCGATCGCACCGTCCCACGCAGAGTCATCGCCAAGCGCCAACGTAGCTAAAGAGACTGTGATTCCAACAGGCCCTGTCTTTTGCGAAACTCCTTGAATACAAGAGCAAGTTGATCCATGTCCATATCGTTCAGCGACGCGCATCCGGTGATCGTATTGAGTTCACTTCGATACTCCGGTTTGGAGAGATGAAGTTTGTTCGCGATGGCGTGGATTCCATCGAGATAACGTTGCCTCGTCTGTCTCGCTGTTTCTCCGTTGCGCCGCGCTAAGAGCTTCTGTTGGAGATAGCGCCGAGCGGTCCCCATCTTCGCCTTGTTTAGGCGGTCGTAGGAGGAAAGCTCAAAATGGCTCTTGAATTCGCTGTACTCTCTGCTGTAATCCGCGGGTTGAGGCTTCCGGCGCTTTCGAGCTGCGGATTCTTCCGCAAGACCAATGATGAGCTGCCTTAGTTCTTCGCTTTCGTCGCCGGAGATCACTTGCAACCCATCTGCGTCTCCAGGACGGGGCTTCTCGCCTTTCGCGAGGCGGCGCAGTTCTTTGCGGATTTCCGTTGGAAAGAACTCCTCGCGGACTCTCGGATAAGCCCTCAGCATCTGGTCGATCTTGGTAGCACCCCAGATTTCTCCACAGATGAACGAATCTTTCAGCCCGGTTTCTACCCAGGATTTCTGAGCTGGAGAGGGATCCTTTGGAATAACAAGAATCCATGCCTTGGGCCGAAATTGAGAGCTGAGAATCTTCTGAATATCGCGCAGTATCTTGTTTTTGAGTGGCGCCCGCTCGGGGAAATAAAACTGAAACACAGTTTCCGTGTCCTCGTCGTAACCGTCCACACCCGAGTCTGGAGCCGAAAATGCCTGAAAGCGCGTACAATGCTCGGTCAGCAACGCCTTACAAAAGATCTCAAAGCGCTCGCCGTTTTCCAATTTCAAAAGATTCACCATACCAACGTCTCCCGAAGCTTGCGGACTCACATCCCAGGCGGTGATCCAGGTCAATTGTATGAGATGGCCATCCCGCCTTCTCTTATCCAATCGGGTACTGATACATGGGGTCCTTGCAATTCTGACCTTCTGCAAAAGTGCTTGGCACGCGCTCCTTCCCCCAGATTTTCCGTCCTGCTCTCCTGGGATGAGCAAAGAAGTATTCATTCCTTTCCTTGAAGTGCCGATCAATAGCCTCTTCCGCAGCCTCGACTGAAGGGTAATCGCTGTTGTGAATGATTGCCTTCGCCATACCACTGAAGACCGACTCGATCACATTCAGAAACTGCGCACAAGCAGGCAGAGGGGCCGTCTTCACGATTGGATAACCAGCACCTATTGCCTCTTGGTTGATTTTCTCCAGATGAGCAACCAAGTCTTTCGACACGTGCCAGGAAGCAGCGTCCCATGACAAATAGATTGTGCTACACGTGCGGTACTGACTCCGCAGGGTATCAGCCATTTTGATCATCTCGCCAGTATTCTTCTTTCGAGAATAGAAGTGGGTGACCTGGTTTCTCGATAACTCAAGGGCAGCGGTTAGGATTGTCCATCCCTTCGATTTCTGCCATTGCGAGACGACATACTGTTCGCCAGGGGCGACCTGCTTCACCCCGCCTTTTTGCTTTATGGCGAATGGACCGTATTCATCAATTGAGAAAAACGCCTCATCCGGCTTCAGTTCCGAGAGGATTCTCTTGATGGCATCTACCTTAGTCCGGTACTCAGGATCGTTACTTGTAAGGACAACCCGCGCGTGCCGCCACTTCCAACCCGCCTCTTTGATGATTGTGTGAATGACCTCAATGCACATCGGATTTCCCCCGTCAGTCAGCACCTTCCTGAGGTCCGCCATTCTCCAGGTCGTGCGGTTGATGCCGTACGCCGCGGGCGGCGAGTGCAACAGGGAAAACACTGCGCTCCTATTGGAATCTATTCCGGACTTTTTGTCGCTCCGAGTCGTCATCGCAAATAGCTTCTTAGTCCCGCCTTGTTGAAACAATTTCCAATAACGGAACCAAGTTCCGCTCGAAATTTGAAGAAAGGTGCAGGCTGGAGCCCAACTGATTCCACGCAGATGGCAAAGAACAGCCACTGCTTTGTTTCGCATCGGCAGCCCTTCCTTGGTGGCCGCTGCCAGCAGGACCTCCAATTCCCGCAGTGACACCTTGTTGAGCTCCTTCGCGAGTATTTCTAAAGGAATGGCGTGTTTCAAAACACCCCTGATCCAATCCGCCACTTGTTCCTCTTTATTGCCGTTCCACCGAGGACGGTCGTCGTAGGATGCCATTGCCGCAATCGTCCGATGCGTTAGATCCTTATTGCTTTGACGTATTGAAGGCGCGATTACCATACTGACGCTGGGTCTCAAACCCTGTACCGCAGTTCGGGGCCTGGCCAGATCTTCTGTTCGCGGCTGGCGGCTTGGACTGTTATCGAGTCTCGACATAATGCGCGCTTGACGCACATATGCGTTGACTGTAGAGAAGCTGCCGGTGAATCCACTTTCCTCCCTCAGATACTGCCAAATCATCCTGGCCGACACCTGCGCGCCCTTTGCTCGCATTTCGTTCTCCTTGACGATACGATCCACCGTTGCAATCCAAGGTCCCAAAGGGAGCGCCCGAGCCGGTTGCTTCCGGTTACCTAGTGGTGCTACCAAGTTCAGCATCTTCTGCAATGTCTTTCTGGAAATCATTAACTGCAACGCGATTTGTCCTTGCGATCCACTCTGCCTCGAAAGCCGCTGACGGGCAATGGTCCACTGAACTGTGTCTTTGTACATCTGTTTCCTCCCGATAGGGTTTGATCTGAAACTCGCTGTCTCTCTCGTTTCGCCATTTGCCGGTTTCGGTCAAATGGGTGAATGGCCCACTGCAACGAATGGCGGCTCGGGTTGAATACAGCATTTTCAAGCTTTCGCCGACTCAAGCTGCAACAGTGTCGCGGAGTATCCTTACTGGGACGACTAACCGCAGTTCAGCGGTGTTTCTAATGGGTCGAAACACAACTCAAGATTATGGACTTGTTCAGATGACAGACGACAGAATTGTTTCCTCAATGACCATTCGGGAGGCTGCTGCCCTTTGGTCCGACCCGCGGAAAGAGCTACTCAAGCGTTGGACTGAGACTTTTGGGGTCCCTCTCCAGGAATTGCATCCGGGCCACGTCGTGACCTACCAAAAAGACCGCAGCGAGGAGACTACTTCATCGCAAGTAGATGCAGAGGTCGGCGCACTTCTCGCCCTGCTCAAAGGGATTGGGCTTGGTGACGAGATCGAGCGGCGCAATCGACCACTCAGCGAAGCGGGGGAGTTAACCCCAGCAGAGTTTAAAGCTCTTCCTGAGTCGGCCCGCAAGTATATTGACAAATTGAAGGGAGAGATCGCCGACCTTCAGGCGCAATGCTACCAAATGGAGAATCGAATTCGCAGGACCAACTGGGGCCGCAGTAGATAGCATATCCGTCGTCTCGTGATCCTTGTGTGGTCCAGCCCAATTCAAGATTATAAAAGGTATCGGTCATCCACTTGGCGGGTCTGGCCGAGTGCTGTGAGCGTTTGGAGAATCTCCTGAACGCGGGTACGGCTGGCAGGTTTGAAGCCGGACGCAATCTGTTGCGGTGTTTGGAATGGCGTAGCACGGAGCGCATCTTTAATGACGCGGAATTGATCGGTGAGAGTCGTCGGCCAGGGCTGCTTGCGTCGCGGGGCAGCGGGAGCTTCGACGGTAAGGAGGCCACCGAGCGTCTGCTGCATGGCCGGAGCGTTGGGCGCCTGGAATTCGGGACGAAGCCAGCGGACGATGCCGGATGCTTCTTCGGTTCTGCGCCCGGCGTTGAGAGCGACGACGTTTGCGAGAATCTCTTCGGTGCTAAGGCCTACCGGCCATCCGTACGCTGCAAAGACGGCCTCGTCCAACTCGTCATGGATTTCGCGAAGGATTCCGATCAGGCCCCTGTCATAGATAGTGTGATCCTCGACCGTCAGTTGTTCATTGCCTCGAAGCTTTTCAAGAACGTTGTACATTTCTGTGAGAGTGAGAGTGGGATGCTGCTGCTGCTGGCGTTTGCGGTGTGCGTCGAGGCGCTCTCCGCATTCGCGGATCGATCGAGTCTGCACATCGTTTGCGTCAGGGAACGGAAAGGTGAGAAAGACTGAATCGCTGATGTAGCGAGGGTCGTTGCCTACGCCCATTCTTCCCCCACCATGGTTTGCCCAAAGAATATGAATCTTGGAGGAGAGCACGGCAATGAAGTATGCGTCTGAAAAAGCAATCGCGTATGCCATGGCATCTGGAATTACCCTTGGGTCTACGAAAACGAACGAACGAAACTTCGCAGTATAGGGAGTAACGATGTATCTGTTGAGCCGCGTCAGCGCATTTCGCATCGCCGGTCTAGGTTCTGCGAAAAGCCACCACTTGTCACGATAGGATGCTCGGGCGTTTTCCATTCGGTACGGTCTGACCGTATCATTCAAATGTTGATAAATGCTTGGGAATCGATCTCTAACCTCCATTTCGTTGAAGCCGAACAGATCAATGATGAATTTTTCGTGCCTCACTCCAGTCACATCGCGACCCAAAATATACGGCCGAATCACTGAACCGATCTCTTCATTTTCAGAACTCAATCTAGCTGCAAGATCGGTAGTAAGCTTAAATCCATCACCCGCCGGAACGACGCCTTGGAAACAAAGTCCTTTATTCGCGAGCAGCGGCCCAGGAAGGACATTACTGGAACCGCGAACTGGCATTAGATTCGCCCCAATTTCACTGACGAGTTCTTCGATCACCGGAAGGGATTCCGCGTCCCCCAAAAGGCGCCCGCTTTCTTCATCCAAGTGAACAAATTGCGCTAGAGTTGTGTCGTTGCATGGGACACATGCCGTCATGGCAACGCGGACATCTGCTCCGTCAGCCCCGGTCACCCATGGTTGATCTGGTATTGAAAAGATGAGTCGTATCGACTTGGCACCCGACAAATGTTTTTCGATTAGTCTTCGAGAATAAGGTTGTGAAATGCTGTTGGTTGTAACGAATCCGAATCGCCTCACTTTCTTTGAGCCGACGAGGTCGGCGGCACGGTGCCACCAGTACATAACGTAATCACTGGTCCTTGGCACATCCGAGTAGGTGGTTCGAAGCGCCTCAACATAACCGTCGCCCAACAAATGGCGGATGTACCTGGCACCGATGAAGGGCGGGTTGCCGACTATAAAGTCGGCCTCAGGCCACTTTGTCTTCTTAACGTCGGAATATTGATAAACGGTACGACGAGCAGCCTCGTCCGGGATTTGTTGACCCGTGACCGGACTTTCCTTGGTTGTCACGCCGTCCCATTGGGTAACGATGTTCCCAACGGGGTCTAGCGCCGCAGTTCGTGTACGCCAGGTGAGGAGTGCATCAGCCTCCACGATGTTGTGAAAATTACTAATGACTGGAATGGGCGGCTGGGCATCGCCGCGTGTACGGAAATGCCATTGCAGATAGCCGATCCAGAGAACGAGATCAGCAACGACGGCAGCGCGGGGATTGAGTTCGAGGCCGAGGAGTTGATGCGGGTCCACGGTAAGGCCGGTGTGTTCGAGCGACTGTTGCGTGTCGCCAAGTGCGTGCAGAGTTTCGAGTACTTCGCCTTCCAGGCGCTTCATGTGTTCGAGCGAAACATAGAGAAAGTTGCCCGAGCCGCAGGCGGGATCGAGGACTCGGATGGAGCAAAGCTGCCGGTGAAACGCGCTGGCGGTTTCAATCGCCGCATCTCTTTTGCCGGCGTTGACCTGTTCGGTGATGACGGCCTGGCTGCTGCGCCAGTCATCTCGGAGTGGCTCTACAAGGGTTGGAATGACGAGCCGCTCGACATACGCGCGTGGGGTGTAGTGAGCTCCGAGCGCATGGCGCTCATTGGCATCAAGTGCGCGTTCAAGCAGTGTTCCAAAAATGGCCGGTTCCACATCGCGCCATCGCGAGTCGGCGGCTTCAATGAGCAGGCCGAGCTGATCACGAGTGAGCGGCAGGGCTTTAGTGGATTCGAACAGCCCGCCATTGAACTTGAGGATGTGTGCCCGCAAAATCGGAGAAAAACCGCCCTCGTTCATGGTTTGCCAGAGAGCTTCAGCCATGAGAGGAAAGTTGCCGACATCATCTCGGAGACTTTCAAGCAGATTCAGCCAACTTCGTTCCGGTAGCAAGTTCACATCCTCGGCAAACGAAGTGAAGATGCAGCGGGTAAGGAATTCTGCAACCTGCTTTGGAGGATGGTGAAGTTCGAGGTTGCGGGCGAGGACGGCCAGTTTGCCGGCGACCTCGCGCGTGACTTTGGCCGTTTCGCGCGACGGGTCCAGGGATAGCGGATCGAGCCAAACGCCGCGAAGGCGCTCCTTTATTTCTGCCAGCTCCAATTGCTCATGGAGAATGCGGAACGTGCGGGGATCGGGGAAGGGCAGATACGCTTTGCCCGTTAGGGAGAAGTCGGCATAGAGTTCGATGGAGTGGCCAACATCGACAACCATGAGAAAAGGCGGCCAACCCTCCGAAACGGGCAGAGCTTTTGCGTATCGTTCGGCCTGACCGCGGGCTGCCAGCATTGCTTCGTCCCAACCATGCGTTCCGCGGACGGCAGTGCCGCGCTTCATCCGGCGGGGTTCCTTGGCGGAAGCCAAAGGCGGTGCAGAATTTGAGAGTGGATTGCTACCCTGCTTGGCTTCGAGAACGAAGCAATTGCGCTTGTATAGATCGATGTAATTTGTTGTCGACGAGCCATCGAGGTTCTGAAAGTAAACCGCCTTGTCGATCACGTAGGAGTTTGCATTCTCGTCCGCCTGACTGGGGTCCGGTCGAGGCAAGTCCAGGTAGTCGCAGAGTTCAGAGAGGAACAGCGCATAGTTTGCGCGCTCCGCAGCCGACGACTGTTCCCAACGAGCGATAAAGCGTCCCGCATTCAGTGGCAAGGCATTTTTCCGATTCATTATCTGGTAAGCGTATTTTAGTCTGTCCGATACCAGGAAGTTCGGGACTCGCCCAGGACAATTAGTTCCCGCCGTTATACTGACTTCTACGGGAATCATGCGTTGGCTGACAACCCTCATGCAATCGCGGATGAAAGGGCACGTGTTTCGCACGGCGGCTTTAGGCTGCTGTCTTTTGTTGGGTTCATTTCTAGCGGGGAAAGACCCAGAGGCTATCGGTCACAGAGGTTGGCGAGGTCGATGCCGCTCTGCCTGGGAAGAATCTTCCCGATGGCAGAAAGATAGCCTCTGGGTCTTTCCCCGCTAGGGATGGCCGGGATTCACCGCTCAAGTACACTTTTCGAGTTGATCATCATTTTGCGTGTTTTGCTAGGGATGGCCGGGATTCACCGCTCAAGTACACTGCCGAGCTGGCAGGAGAACGGCCAGGTACTGCTAGGGATGGCCGGGATTCACCGCTCAAGTACACTTGCTGGTAGGGCATCCACTCCGCATATTGCGCTAGGGATGGCCGGGATTCACCGCTCAAGTACACTGTTCATCGGAGAAACACCGTCGTCCGATGAGCTAGGGATGGCCGGGATTCACCGCTCAAGTACACTCCATCAGCTTGCCCGCCGGTGCATGGCGCTGCTAGGGATGGCCGGGATTCACCGCTCAAGTACACTAGCTTGTCAATCGGAGCTTATGTAAAGCAGGCTAGGGATGGCCGGGATTCACCGCTCAAGTACACTCTGTAGGAACAGCGGACACTGCATCATCTGCTAGGGATGGCCGGGATTCACCGCTCAAGTACACTAAGTCGCCGCCGTGGCCGAGCTGCTGAATAGCTAGGGATGGCCGGGATTCACCGCTCAAGTACACTCGGCTCAACCTCGACGAGCTGCTCGCGGAGCTAGGGATGGCCGGGATTCACCGCTCAAGTACACTAGCTTGTCAATCGGAGCTTATGTAAAGCGTGCTAGGGATGGCCGGGATTCACCGCTCAAGTACACTATCTGTCTTTCACGCTGCGTTAAGGAATCGGCTAGGGATGGCCGGGATTCACCGCTCAAGTACACTAGGCCGCGCCGAACTTGCTGAAAAACAGCAAATTGGCGCGGTTTCCCTCTTCAGAAAAGGAGAATTTGCTCAGGGATATCTTCTGGCTCTCGCGGTTTTCTGCCATAAAAGACCTCCATTTTGCCGAATTGATGATCTGTAACCGTCATTAACCGCACTTGTCCCAAGGGCGGAATCACCGCCCGGATTATGCTTCGATGGGCGTCCGCGGCCTCTTCGCTCGGAAGGTATCGCGCATACACGGAGAATTGAAGCATCATGAATCCGTCTTTGAGCAGAGCTTTGCGAAAGCGCGTGTAATCGCGCCTGTTCGCCGACGTCTCCACCGGCAGGTCGAACATGGCAATGAGCCACAAAGACCGGTATGCTGAAAGTAGCAACCCTTTCATAAGCGTTCAGTTTAATATTCGCGAACACCAACCAAATCCCTTTCGTCAGCCGACCGTTTCGATTTCTTCTTGGAATCTCACACTTTGCGGCCCCTTCCGACGTGGTTCAGGTTCGCGGCATGGTTCCAGCAGTGAAGGAATCGTGATTTCGCGGGACTCCCCGGTGACGCATTTCGCCAGAGAATTCGCTGTGCGTAACAGAATATCGAAAAGCGAGCGCTCCTCGCGCTCAAACAGGTAGCGCGAGGTCGTCGCACCGATCAGCCATGATTTAGTCGCAGTAGTCAGTGGCTCAGAAGGATCGTGGTCAACAATCCATTGGGAAACGCGGCGATCGACGAGAGGCCGAAAGGGTTCCATCACGTCCGCCGCCAGGCAAAAGGCATCATAGCGATTCTTATGACGCAAGCCGATGGATGGATGCAGCCCTGCCGCACAGAGGGCACGTGCCACGGCGGCTCTCAGAACCGTATAACCATAATCAAGATGCCGGTTTTGATTCGGTTCCTCGGAGCCTCGCCGGAATTTTGGATTGTTGAAGATCTGAGTCCAATATCCCCGCGCAGCCTGCGCCTCCAAATTGCCTGCGTCGTCCGAGCGAACTCGCGCCGACATTGCGATTAACCCGCCATCTGCTCCCCGGAGCTCTTTCAAGAGCTCACCCTGCGCTCGGATCTTGGCGCGAACGATTTCCTGCCATAGCCGCTTCTGTGTCGGGAGTGAAAGCTGCATCTGCTTAGCGAATCGTTCCGTCTGCAGAAAATGCGCCTGCACCGGCAATAGCATTGACGCAGGGAGGAACTTCCCATCGATAGTCACGACCGAGCCACCGGCCTCTGCAATTCTGGAAAGGACCGCCTGCGAAAGTATGATCTGGGGATGCGCCAACAACAGAACTGCAATCTCGCTGATTGGGGTAGTAAACGGCAGGGAAAGCTGCTCCTGCTGTGGCCGCTCGATGACGAGTTGGGCATCGTGCACACTTAGCCGAGCCGGATTAGCAATTTCGATAATGCGATCAATCATGGCAGTATTTCCAATGTCCTAAATGGTCAAGCTCGACCTTCCGGCAACCCCATTGCCGCATCTTTTCCAGGCTGATACGAACCCGATCCCCGTTATCATTCATCTTCTTGCGTAACTGAGAAAGAGTCAGATTCAAACTCTTTGGCGATGGCACGGATACGTTATGACGCAGAAACGCATAATCCCCATCACTGAAACTTGTGCATATATAAATATCTCGCGTGTCAGTGATCTTATTAAGCATCTCGACAGCATCACCTTTCATTAAGTGCATGACGTATCTTGACTTCGGTCCATCGCTCTTTTCAACGATGGAATATGGCTGCTTCATGCCGGCACGTCTTGCTGCATCTCTCTTCCGCATTACCTCAAACCGCGAAACAGCTCCAGGCGTGTACCATTCGGCCTCTTCATCATCGTTTGTGTGCTCAAGAATCACGAAATGATGGTTTTCGCCCAATTTAACAGATGGCTGCCCTTTTCTTCGATCGAGCGTTTGCACCGAAGAGGCCGCAACTGCCTTAAGAACCCTACGTATAAAAATTCTGCGGCCATTCTTTTCGAGATATGGTACGTCCTTTTCAAATTGTCTGATCTTGACTGTCGGGTCACTACAGCCGATTCTATAAAAGTGATCGCGTAACGCCTCACGGATTTCTGGAGCAATTTTGTTGTTTTGGTCTTCGATCTGTTCAAGCGTAAATTCAAACACCGGAACACGCGAATACACAAAACGCTGCCCATCCACCTTGGGGCTGTAAAAAGTCTCCTCATGAATCTGACCGTTTAACTTATGATCGACTCGATGCGAGACTGTGATTTCATTGATAACGTCACGTATTTCTCGCCTAAACGCCACGACTTGATCCTCAACATCTCCAACGCGAGGCCACGGAGGGGTAAAGTAACGCGGAGCTAAGAATCCCGATGCACGGTCATGTCTCTGAGAATCAATAGATGCCTGTTGAATCATCGACTCAGTTGTAAGTGCGATCACAATTGCATCAATCGCGTGGTGCCGGTGGTCAGTTCTCGCCTTCGCGTCGGTACCATTCTCATTGCTATACGTGTCTTTCAGGACCGCATTCAGTCCCCAACGTTTTCGTAGATTCGCTGTGAGCACGCCCGAGGAGGCATAAACACATCGGCGGTTGCGATCCTCCCAAGGTACTACCGCATCTCGACCACCGTACAGCTTCTCTGCATACTCAGTTGCGAGCTTGCTAATATAGCGAGTATCAGCGAGATGCCGATTGCTAAACTCTGCAAGCTGCTCTTCGGTCATTTTGAATTTGTTCAGCAACGGCTCGTCCCTCAAACAAGCAACACGGACGATCATATCGTCCCAGTCCGCTGTCCCTTCGAAAGCTTGAAACGGCGTTCTATCTCCCTTTTTTGAGTTGCAGGCATGATGGGCCAATACCTTATTCGAGAATGAATCGTCGTGAATTCGTCTTGGAAGAACATGCTCGATTTGCACGCCTGAACTCTCAGAGAAAATGTGCTGTAGCGAACCGAGGGGGTTGCCGCAGTAGAGGCACACTTTGCACCGCATGTATAACAGAGCCTTTTCAATCGAATCTCCGTTAATTCGTTCCCCGATGTCATTGAGCCATTTTCTAGCTGTAGCTCGCTCTTGGGTGCGGGTCTTTTGTTGGTCCTGGTACCTCGCGCGCTGCTCTGCATTGCGCTTTAGATCGCGGGCCAACTCAATGCGAATCTGTTTCGGCGTGCCAGTTCTTCGGATGATTGCGTTGACCACCTTGCGCATTTCCGACAAGGTTCGTTTGACGACAGGGTTGGGTATTTGGGGCAAAACCTCTTCGACCCAAGGCAAATACTCAAGCTCCTGCCCACAATTGTCATACACCCTGGCCACCGCTTCTGAATATGAAAGGCACTCACTCTCCATCAGCGGAAGAAGTTTGAGCATCGCCACATGGGACAGGGCAGCATAGCCGTCTTCAGGTTCCAGGCTTGCAAGCTGCAACGCTTCTGAGTCCGTAAGGCTCCAGCACGTTTTTGCAATCTCAAGCAATTTCTCCGGGTAGCTCTCGCTGATCCAGCGACGGACAATACTCCGTTTTTTCTGATCGGGGAAACTACCCCATTGCTCCGCTCCGAAAGCTCGGGCCATTATCGCATTGGTTCGGTTTCCACGAAGATATTGACTCTCTTCGTTATCGTCCAGGTTGAACTTCGCTGTTCTATTCAGCCTCAACCGTTCCTTTAAATCGGAAAAGCGAAGTCCGAAAAGCTCAGGAGGTTTCTTGTTCTTTGTCTTTGTAATCTCAGTGGACAATTGAAGAAGCAAGGAGTCGCGCTCTTCCCGGCTCAACCGACGGTACTCAGCAAAGGCATTCTCACGAACCCTGAGATTATTCAGTGTCTGCACGAGTCGGAAATGCTGCGCTAATAGAGATGAACGTGGTGCGCGCGGGAGAGGAGGAGTACGCTCCAATTCACAATTTCCCGGCTTTCCGGTCCTTACCTTTCTCTGCCAAAACATTAGATTTTCAAGGCGACGCTTGCGCTCTGGAGTCAACACTGATGGGTAATGAACTTGTTGAGCGGACCAAATTCGATCCAGTTCTTGCTTGAACATCTTCCGCTCAGTCCAAATGGCAGCGATGTCGCTGCGCTTGCGATTACGCAGTGCGGATATATGAGGATTCACAAAGGAAAGGTGCTGGGCGAGTGTATTGTCAGTCTCATCTAGTGAGTTCTGCAATGTTTTGATGGCTTGCTTGATCCTGCTACGCTCTTTTTCGTCCTTTTGAGATTCCGCAGCATTAAGTGCCGAGCGTGCTTCTTTCCGGTTGCTCTTGAAGCCACGCCGTTGACCAAGATGGTATAGGGCACGGCCGAGCTCGAGCGGTTCAAGCTTTGCAATTAGGGCCGTTGCCCGAAGGTAGTAGCAAAGAATTTGACCCGGGTCCGCAATCTCAGGTGATTTCTCGCAAATTTTCTCCCGCCATGTCGAGTTTAGGGTTTTGTCTAGTTCCGTGAGCACCTCATGGCGCCGTTCGGCCTTTCTCCCGGCAAAGGGAAGCAGGTCCCAGTCCTGCAATGCGATGTACAAGTCGCGATGGCGCGCTTTTCGTCGAGCTATCTGGCGTCCCTGGTGAATGCTCTTGCGTCGCTTAACGGCACGAGAACCACCTGGCTCACCAGCCTCGAACTTGGCGGTATCCATTGGGGCCTCGAAGATTCTCACGCCGGCCGCTTCAATCCGTCGTTCTTCGAGATCGGCCAACGCCCATCCGATGGACGTTACTCCGAGGTCTAATCCCAGTACAAACTCGCTCTTTCTCATTTCGAATGCCTTGACGAACTGATTTCACAAGTAGTAAAAACGTACCAGTGTACTTGAGCGGCGAATCTCTGCTAATTCTTAGTAAGCAACATTCGTCGTAAGGCTCCGCTCATCGAGCGACCTTTGAACGCCCCGGAAACGGGGCGTTCTTGTTTGCGCCGCAAATATCACTCCAACCACTGTAAATCCTTCCAAATCAAAGCCGCTAGAAAAATCTAAGCTTATACATCTCGCGCGATCATCCTCAAACGCTGTCTTTGCAGGGAAGGAGTTCCTTCCCTCGCTTCAGCCAGCCTTGCTGTCTTCCGCTGCCCATCCCAGCGGGCCTGTGTCCTGCCCGCAACGCCGGCCCTTACGTGCGCACGAGCATACAGCAATAAGGAAGTGAACCGAATTTCTTTCTTCGTCAAGTGCCCCCGCTTCAGGCAACGGTCTGGCAGAGGCGGGAAGAACCCGTCAAGGGTCTACGCTGCGCTCCGATGAACGGGCACGGAACACCCGCCCTTGACTGAACCTTCCCGCCTCCGCCCGTTGCAAGAGCCATGAAGCGGGAGCACTCAACGAAAAAAATTGGTTTTGGGTGCTCTTCCGTTTCGGACGCTAATCCGCCCCACAGCGGGCAACCGAGGAGCATGAAAATGTCATTTCCAATCGCAGCAACGACAGCAGCCAACCCCGCCAGCAACGGCGCAACCCGCAGCCGCAACGCCGCGCCGCACAGGGAAAATGCGGCGCAGAGCAACCGCAGCAACTCGCCTTATCAGCAGCGCACTAGCCAGAAAGACAATCCCACACAGGTAATCATCAAGCAAGCCGTGGATTACCTGATCCAGCAGCTTGAAGCTGGCAAGAGCGAAACCCTGACCGCGTATCTTGGCGCGATGGCACGGTTCCACAACTACAGCTTTGGAAACATCCTTGCCATTGCGCGGCAGCGACCTACAGCCACGCGTGTTGCAGGATTCGGAACATGGAAAGAGATGAGCCGATTTGTGAAGAAGGGCGAAAAAGGTATCCAGATTCTTGCACCGATGATCGGATACCGGCGGAAGAAGGACGACGCCGAGCAGGACCGCGACGCCAGCGCCAAGCCTCAGCCCATGCTAATCGGGTTCCGTGCAGTTTATGTGTTCGATGTGGCGCAGACCGAGGGCGAGGACCTGCCCGAGTTCGAGCACGACATTACTGGCGAAGTGGGCGCTCACCATGACCAACTGATTGCTTTCCTTGTACAGCAAAACATCGCGCTGGAGTTCAGCGTAAAGATCGCCCCGGCCTTGGGCGTGTCCTACGGTGGCAAGATCGCGTTGCTTCCCGGCCAGTCGAAGGCCGAGGAGTTCACCACATTGGTTCACGAAACGGCGCATGAGCTTTTGCACAAGGCCGAACGCCGCACCATGACCACCGCGACTGTGCGCGAAACCGAAGCCGAGGCAGTTGCTTTCATCATTGGCCAGAGCCTTGGGTTGGAAATGGGAACCGCGTCGAGCGATTACATCCAGATGTACGCGGGCAATGCGGCACTTTTGGCCGAAAGCCTTGAAGTCATCCAACATACCTCCGCCGTGATTCTCGCCGCCATTCAAGCTGAAGAATCCACCCAAGAAAACGAAACCGCTGCGGAACTGGCGCAAGCCAGCTAGCCGCGACTTAGAGGATGCGGACGGCCCCGCGCCGTCCGCTCAACTCCCCGCACGCTCAACCGCTCAAAGGAGAGCAACCCATGAACACGAACACCGCGACTGAATACCGCAACCTTCCCCTCGCCGTCCTCACCGAGTCCGCCACCAACCCGCGCCATATCTTTGAAGATTCGGCCCTCAAGGAATTGGCCGAGAGCATTCGCAGCCAGGGCGTTCTCTCTCCCTTGCTTGTGCGACCTCTCAC
>DASXFS010000053.1:0-48428 GCA_036489415.1 Occallatibacter sp.
AGCTCCTCCAGCGTCTCCTCGCCTACGTCGTAGGCCAACAGAAACTCACGGCGCAAATCATCCCCGTATGGCTTCGCCATCAATTCACTCGCCGCAGAGTCTCGACAAAGCAAGGCTACACCATTTCAGGAAATGCTATAGCCCCGGCTCAATCGCTTCCTTCGTCGGGTCCAGCGTATGAAACCCCTCAGCCTTGGCGGCCTCCAGCAGGTGCGGCGATGCAGAAACAAAGATGATCTCGGTATTCTGAAACATGTCGCGAGCCACCAGCGCCGCGCCCAGTTGCAGCGTGTCCGGCCAGCGCAGGCTGGTGCGGTCCAGCAGTTGCCGTGCAGCCTCAAGCACGGCTGGATTCAACGGCTCCTGCACCATGCGCGCGGCTTCAAGACGCAGAATATCGAGCGCCGCGGTCGCGTCTTCGGCTGAGATTCCGCCGGCCCGTTCACGGCGGCGGATGGCCGCGTAAACCTCCAGCGGCGCAGACGCTGAGATAAGTTTGCGGTTGTCCTCGATAGCTTCCATCAGGCGAATCAGCGCATCGGTCCCCTGCTCCTGCACAAAGAGCTTGGCGAACGCCGTCGATTCCAGGAAGTAGCAGCTCACAGGTTTCCCCGTTCCTCTTCAATGGCCTCGGCAATGAACTCGCCATGCACCGCGACCGGATGAAACCGCTGCGCCTCGTCGGGAATGCCGGCTTCGGCACGATTGAGGCGAATCGTGGTCGTCGGGTAAGCAGGCGTTTTGGGGTTGGCAATCTTGCTCGTCAGCACCACGCCGCGCTGAATGGCCTCAGCCAATACCGTCTGGCGCGACTCGGGATGCTGATTCCAGCGAAAAGCCTTGCGCGGCAAGAATGAATCACGAAACCACTTAAGCGCGATAAAAGCGTGCCCGCCCCGCTCGGCCTCAGCCAGCGCCGCGCACAGTTCTTTCACGCGGGCGTCAAGATCGGCGGGGATCTGTGCTTCCTGGCCGTCATTCTCCTCGTCGTCGTAGCCGTGATCGACTACGGCACGCGGCGCGCGCGGCGCCCCATCGCCATCGTCAATGCGCTCGAAGTAGATGCGCACTTCGTCTTCTTCCGGCGACCAGTTATCAGCCGACGCGCTGCGCCGCTTGCTGCGGCCGTTCTCACTGCATAGCTCCACAATGGCCTGGTATCCCGTAGGGGCCAGGAAGTGAAGCGCGCGCGCCAGGCCTGGATCGGCTGAAAACCCCAGTTCGTTCAGGGCTTCTTCGATAATCTCTTCTGCGTCCGGAATGCTGAGGTCGCTCACGTCTATGCCGCTTTGCGCGGCTCTTATCGATTTCATCTTCTTCTCCGTAGGTTCCAAACCTTCCACTCCCGCAGACAGTCGCGCCGGCAACCTCATGGCCTGCGTGCCCTTTTGGGTTCGTAGCCCGGAGATTGCATCGGCGCATTGCGGACGAAAGAATGCGCCCTCGCTTCTACATTGAATCCACTCCCGAAATTCCCCAATTCAGGATGGATTCATTTCATTGACGGCCAAGGATATCCAACCATAATAAAGTGGATAGGGCTTGTGCTGGGTCTCAAACGTTCTGTAAGACGATCTCTCTGCGATTTGCCGCCTCGTTTTTCAAATATGAGCCATCTTTCGCTTGTTTTTTACCCTGCAGCGATTTGAGAAACACTTTAAACTAAGTCCCCGGCTCAAAGCTATACAACCCAAGTGTACTCGATGAACGAGCTTCGCTGCCGGGCCAGACAAAAACAAGCTGAATGGCCCTTCAGTCGGGTGCAACCCTGAAATCGCAAAAAAGTTGCGGTCCCCGGGCACTGTTTTTCGGCGCTGGACTTCGTACAATAGAAGGTATGCGCCGTTGCCTGCAGGTTCTCTTGCTCTGGTGTTTGGCATCAACCGGACTGCTCGCCGATGCCCCGGCCTTCGATCTTGCCGGTCCGAAGGTGGACGTGCATGTAAAACGAGGCGACGTCACCCTGCCCATCGGTGAGGTGCCCAACCTGCTCGCGGGCGACAGGCTGTGGGTCCATCCCGACCTGCCAGAGAGCCAATCCGCCCATTATGTTCTTGTCGTCGCGTTTCTTCGCGGGTCAACCAATCCCCCGCCGCCGGAGTGGTTTACGCGCGTGGAAACCTGGAACCGCCAGGTGCGCGACGAGGGCGTGTTCGTCACCGTTCCCGCGGAAGCGCAGCAGGCGCTGATCTTTCTGGCCCCCGAGACAGGCGGAGATTTCAGCACCTTGCGCACCGCCGTGCGCGGCAAGCCGGGAGCCTTTGTCCGCGCTACCCAGGATCTTCAGGCTGCGAGTCTTGACCGCATGCGCCTTGAAGAGTATTTGTCCGCGGTGAAAGCCACCTCGACATTCGATCCCAAGCTACTCAAGGAGCGTGCCGAGAATTTGGCGCGTAGCCTGGGCATCAAGGTGGACACGCAATGCTTCGACAAACCCAGCGACCAGCAGGCGCCATGCCTGGTGCAGCACACGGATGGGCTTGTGCTCGACGACGCAAATACGCAATCCAGAATGACGCAGTTGGCCAATGGCGCCACGGGCGATCTGATGAATCAACTCAGCTATTCAACGCTGGCCGGCGCGGGTGAATTCAGCCCCTATGTGGGCGCCATCGTCGATACGGCAAGAATCCTATCCTCGCTGCACACGGCGCATTTTCAATACATACCGGCGCTTGCCCTGCCCACTGCGGACACGCTCAATCTGCGCCTGAATGTTCCTCCTTCGTTTCGCGATCCTAAGTCGGTCGTCGTGGTGGCGTTGCCGCCCATTGGGCCGGCTAAACAGCCGCCGCTGCATCCGGTAGCTCCCGAGGAGAAATACTGCGCGTTGAAGCCCGGTCTCGTATTGCCCGCCGATGGATCGCCCACGGTTTTCTCCACCCACTTGGCCTACGGACTCACACTGCACATTGAGAGCGAGACAGCCAAAGGTCCTGCAATCGACCTGCCGGTAAAGGCCGATCCTTCGGAGGGCGGGCTGGTGCCGCTCAATCCGGTCCCACCCCTGCCCGGCGGAGACTTGACCGGCGTATTGCGCGGCAAATGGGGCTTTGATGATTGGGAGGGGCCGCACTTCCATCTGCACGTTGCCCAGGCCGGCAAGTGGACCCTGGCTGCGGGCGAACAGTCCGGCCTGGTCGTGGGCCGCGAAGACACGCTGCACCTTGACGACGACAGCACCGTCTGCGTTGACCATGTGGATGAAGACGCCGAGAGTGGCAAGCCTGTCAAACTCACCTGGAAATCCCCCAAGCCGGAGTCGTTGGAGCTGGCCGTGCCCATGAAGAACGCGAAGCCGGGGCCGGTCAGCCTGGAGATCCATGAGTTTGGGCTAGCCAAGCCGGACAAGATCTCCATGCGCGCTTATGCTGAGGCCGCTTCGCTCGACCGGCTGACGTTAAGCGCCGGAGAGCAGGTGGCCACGTTGCGCGGCAATCGGTTGGACGAAGTAGCCAAGGCCGACCTCGATGGGATTGCCTTGAAACCGTCCAAGCTCCGCAGGGTTCAGGATTTCGACCAGTTGACCATGAACGCCGATGGTTCCACTGCCACGCTGGACCCCGCAAAGACCTATGAGGCCAAGGTGCAATTACTCGATGGCCGCGAACTGAAAGTCCCTGTCACGGTCGAGTCGCCGCGTCCCCAGGTCACCTTGCTGAGTATCGGCGTGCAGTCGGCCCCTTCAGCGACTCCGTCGCCCGTGCATTTCGGCAGCCAGGACGACCTGCCTGTCGATAGCAGGCTGGTCTTCTTTCTCAAGTCGCGCGTGCCGGCAGATTTCCCGCGCAATGAAAAGGTTGAGGTTGCCGCGGACGATGGCAGCTTCCGCACTGTTCTCTCTCTCGCTGACAGCACTCTGATGCTCGAAGACGCAAAGACCGCCATGGGCACTGTGGAACCGCTGGCGCGCTTCGGTGGTTCAGCCTTTGGGCCGGTTGAGGCGCGCGTAGTATCCGCCGAAGGGATTACCGGAGACTGGCTCCCCCTGGGCACGCTGGTGCGGATGCCTGGATTCAAGGATCTCCACTGCCCGCGCGCGGTCTCCAAGCCCTGCATTCTTACTGGATCGAATCTTTTCCTGGCCTCATCCATCGGAGCTACACTGGACCCCAACAACGCAACCGAGGTGCCGCCTGACTTTACCGGCACCGAACTGGTTCTGCCCCATCCGGCGAATGGAACTTTTTACCTCTGGCTGCGCGACGACCCCGATACAGTGCAGACCCTCACGCTGCCCGTCACTCCTGTCGCCCAGGCGGCATCCCAGCAGCCCGCCGCGGCACAACCGCCAGTCGTATCCACTCCCTTGGCCGCTGCGCCCGCCGCATCCCCTGCTCCGCCGCCGGAGACGAAAAAGCCCAGCGCCGATACCACTCCGGCCGCCCCGCCGACCTAGTAGATCGCAAGCACCCTTTGTATGCCGCAAATTCCGAGCCTCGATTCAGCCGCATTCAAGGTGTGATATTCAGCGTCACGCTCTGAGACTGGACGACGTTGCTCTTCACACCCGTGCCCGTGACCTGAAAAACATAAGTCCCTGCGGCCGCGCTTTTCAGGTGGACTCCGCCGCAGCCGCTCACCAGCAAGCCCGTGCCCCAGAGCAGCAGCGCCACCGCTAACAGCCCGCGGCACCTCTTGCCCGTGCGCCCAAAGAGACAGCCAAAAAATACGCTGAGCGGCAACCACAAGCCGGCCAGCGCCGTATTCGGCCTCCCGGATCTGAAATCGCTATCGCTAGAATTACTCCCAACAGTGCTCCCTGTGCCGATAGTCAATTGCGCCGTCGCGGTTCCGCCGGCTGCCAGACTCACGTTTGAGCTTGAGAACTGACAAGTCACGCCCATCGGCAGAGAACCGCAAGCCAGCGCGATCGTGTCGCTGAAGCTCCCATTTGAAGCCAGGGCTATAGTCGCCGTTGCGCTCTGGCTTGCGGCCATCGTAAAGCTGGCTGGCATCACCGTGAGGCTGAACGGACTAACAACTTCCGCCAGCACCATCGGCTTTGATGTAGACGGCGAGTGCAGCGCATCTCCGCCGTAGTACGCAACAACCGAGTACGTTCCAGCCGCCAGGCCCGGTGCGAGTGTTGCCACTCCGCTCGCATTCAATAAGGATGAACCCAGACTCGTCGTTCCAATCTTGAAGGTAACTGTGCCGGTTGGCATGGGACCACTGCTGCCGGTGACCGAAGCCACCGGATTGACGCCGCCGCTCACAGTAGATGTTGTGAGAGCCGTCGTGGTGGGAATAGTATCCACAACCTGCCGGATGGCAAGCGGCGTACTGGCCAAGGTGCTCGTGTCTCCGGAGTAGGCAGCGCTGATGGTGTGCGCCCCCGGCGTCAGCGACGAATCGCTCAACGTGGCCACGCCCATGGCATTCAGAGCTGCGGACCCAACAGAGACGCCGTCAGCGAAAAAATCCACGCTGCCTGTGAACGCGCCGCTGCTCCCCGTAACCGTTGCCGCAAAGGTCACCGTGGAGTCCGCAATCGATGGATCGGGCGTCGAAGTCAGAACCGTGGAACTGGTTGCTGGCAGCACCGTGACCACCACCACAGCCGACGCGCTACCCGTCTCATCCGCATCTCCACTATAGGTCGCGACCAGGGAATGGGTCCCGCGGGAAAGCGTGGGGCTGATAGCTTCTACTCCCTCCGTGCTCATGGCCCAGCTACCCAGCGAGACAGTCGTGCCGTTGAACGTGTCCGTAAATGTAACCGTGCCTGAAGGCGTGGGTGTGGCCTGTACCGGCGCAACCGTTGCGGTAAGAACGATTCTCGCGCCGGCGTTCACAGGATTCGGAACCGCGCTCAAGGTTGTGGAAGTCTCGGCCTGGATGACTACCTGGGTGATGGGCGCTGAGGTCGCTGGCCTGTTATTCCCATCGCCCCGGTAGGCAGCGATAATAATGTGCGAACCCAATGCGAGTGAAGAGATTGTGAATGTACCTGTGCCACCCGTGAGAGTGGCCGTTCCAATCTGCGTTCCTCCATCCAGAATGTCAACCACGCCGGTCGCGCCCGCGCTGCCGCTCGATGTAACCGTCGCCATCAAGCTGACGGGGTTGCCAAAGTCCGAAGGGTTGGGAGTCGAGGCCACGACAACCCCCGATGCCACCAGCACCTCCTCATCGAGAAGAGTTGAAATGCTGCCCGAAACCTGGTGCGCGGCGTCTCCGTTATAAGTCGCCGTAATCGCGTGCGAGCCATTGGCAAGCGCCGCGGTTGTATACGCCGCCACGCCGCTCCCGCTAAGCGAAACCGAGGAGAGCGTCGCGTTGCCGTCTGTGAATGTGACCATGCCGTCCGGCGCAACAGCGCCGCCGCCGGAAATTTTGACCGTCGCGGTGAAAGTAATGGCGCTGCCGGGAACGCATGGATTGGCGCTCGAAGCAAGAGTAGTGCTGGTCGCTTCGAGCACGGTTTGGGTCAAGCCTTCTGACGCGCTGCTGAAGTGGCCGCCGTCGCCGCTATAAGACACCGTGATGCTATGCAAACCCGCACCCAGTGCTGACGTTTGGTAGGTCGCCACGCCGGCCGAGTTCACCGCTACAGGCGCGCCAAGCGCGTTGGCCCCGTCCTTGAAGGTCACCGTCCCGGTAAGGTCGCCAGTCCCCACGCCGGTAGTGACGGTCGCCGTAAAGGCAACCGGCTGCTCGAACCCGGATGGGTTGACACTCGAGCCCAGCACGGTTGTGGTGGAGTTCACCGGGGTCGCATCGCCCACCAGTTCAATCTGCAGCGAGGAATTGACGGCGCTATCCACGACATCCACGAAGCCCGTGAGCGGATCGCCCGCCGCGGACGGCGCAAACATCGCTACGAGCGCGCAATCGGCATTCACTTCGAGAGAATGCGAGCCTGCGTTGCAGGTCGTTGCAGCTTCATCCAGCGCAGCATTTTGGCCGGCAGTGATGGAAGACAGCGCAAGCGGAGCATTGCCATCGTTCTCAAGAGTGAGAGTCTGCGCCACTGACTCATCTCCCTGGCGTATCGGAGCGGCCATGAAATCCAGAAGACCCAAGTTGCCTTGAATCTCTCGAATCCGCATGTTCCCGGAATCGGCAAAATAGAGATCGCCGCTACCATCGAAAAGCAGCCCGGCTGGCGCCGCAATGCTGACCTCATAAGGTCCGCCGCCACTATCGACATACGTGCCCACGCCATTGCGGGCAAGCGTAGAGACGAACCCGGTCGCCGCGCTCACCTTGCGAATGCTGTTGTTCCCGCTATCGGCAACGTAGAGATTTCCCGCGGCATCGGCAATCACGTTTACCGGAGTAGACAACGTGGCCAACGTAGCGGCAGCGCCATCGCCCGTATCGCCCTGCACTCCGGTCCCGGCAAAGGTAGTAATGAGGCTGTCCGCCGTAATAACGCCGCTTACCGCCGCAACCACGCGCACCACGTTGTTCGCAGAGTCCGGAATATACATGTCGCCGGCAGCGTCGAAAGTGGCCGCATAGGGAAAGTTGAGTTCGGCCTGGGTAGCTTTACCGCCATCGCCCGCGTATCCCCCGGCTCCCGTCGCCAGATCTGTAAATCCATCCCCCGCCACGGTTGTAATGATTCCCGTCATCGCATCGACTTTCCGTATACGATGGTTCGCCGTGTCGGCAATGTAGAGGTTTCCGCCGCTGTCCACCGATACCCCCTGCGGTTGATTCAGCGTGGCCTCCGTCGCGGCAAAACCGTCTCCGCCGCTTCCTCTCGCGCAGCTGCCGGCTACCGTAGAAATAATGCCCGTGGTCGCCGAGATCATGCGCACCCTGTTATTCCCTCCGTCGGCAATGTACACATTGCCCGCTCCATCGAGAGCCACGCTCCACGGCGCATTCAGGCTCACGCCGCCATCTGTTGAAGGCAAACCATCGCCTGCATAGGCAGCATCGCCATTTCCGGCCAGCGTGGAAATCAATCCGCTGGACGCGCTAACCTTGCGAATCCGGTTGTGGCCCTGGTCCGCGATATACAAGTTGCCGGCGCCGTCCAGTGCGACGCCGCTTGGTAGATCAAGTGACGCGGCTGTTGCGGCGTTTCCATCAAGGACAGGCCCCGTCGACGCGCCGTCCCCGGCAACTGGCAACATATTTCCCGTAACCAGCACCCCGAGTCCACCTACTCCCACTCCCGAAAGGTAAGTGGCACCCAGAACATTGTTGTTGCTATCCAGCAGCACCACCGCGCCCGTGCGTATGCCAGGATACGTCGGAGTAAAGGTCACTGATTCCCTGCAGGCTGCGCCAACGCTCAAGCTGGCCGACGCGCAGGTCATCGCTCCAATGCCCGGCGCAAAGTCGAGGCCTATGACTCCCAGTGTCATCACATCCACGCTGCTTACCGTGCCCGCAACCTGTGCCGTCACAGTCACATTCTGCTCGCCAGATGTTGAGCCCATGGGCTGCGAGCCAAATGCGAGCGATTGCCCCACTGCGCCCAGCGGCGCTGAAAGCAGAACTCCCAGCGCCGGGAGGAAGTTTCTTGGAATTGGTCTCATCCGCGGCTCCATGCGATCGTTAGTACCCGCGGCCTTTCGGACCTTACGGTGTCTCCATCGAATACATCGGCACCGTCCGGCTGAGCATGAAGCACAGTGTAACCGGCCCGGAATCAGCGCATTCTTCAAGAAGACCCGTGCAGAGACGAAGCCTATATGAAGTTCGCCGGCCGTCGCCACCATAGAGCGGACTTCCGTTCGTCGCGGCAAATTTGATCTTTATCTGAGCCAAATCGCTCAGTTTTTTGGGGCCGCAGGATGCCATGCTCGGCTAGATGTGCGACCATGCTTATCCTGGAAAGGAATGCAACCCTCCCAGCGAGCCAACGGCTCTTGCAATTCGTGGGCATCGGAAGCGTAATCGGGAATGGAGCAGTCCAGATGGATGAGCCAACCAGCAAAGCTGGAACGGACAAGGCAGGAAGGAACAAGGCCTTTGACACCGACGGCTATCTTGCCAGCGAAGGCAAAGGCCGCAAGATCGTTTGTTTAAAGGCCAAGCAGTCTTTCTTCTCCCAAGGGGGGCCGGCCGACGCTGTCTTCTATCTCCAGTCAGGCCGGGCAAAGCTGACCGTTGTATCCAAAAAAGGTAAGGAAGCCACCGTCACCCTGCTGGCAACCGGAGACTTCCTCGGCGAAGAATCCCTCACCGCAATCGGCGCAGTTCGTCTGGCCACAGCCTCGGCTCTTGTCGCTTGCGTCGCGCTCAAAATCGATCGCGCAGAAATGCTTTCCATTCTGCATCAGGAGCACGCGTTCTCCGCGCTCTTTCTCAACTTCATGCTGCTCAGGGGCATGCGCTCCCAGGCCGACTTGATCGACCAGCTTTTCAATTCCAGCGAAAGGCGTCTGGCGCGCATCTTGCTGTTGATGGCGGATTTTGGCAAGCCGGGCGAGCCGGAGACGCTGCTTCCCCCGGTCACGCAAGAGACGCTTGCTGAGATGATCGGCACCACGCGGCCCCGCGTCAACTTCTTCATGAATCGCTTCCGCAAGCTTGGCTACATTGAGTACAACGGCCACATTCGCGTGAACAAGTCGCTGCTCAATGTGGTTCTGCACGATGCGCTACCGGGTGAGAACGCATCCCGCCCCAAGCTCCTCGATCCTCCGCCCAGCAAAGCCCGAACCGCCAGGCGCGCCAAGCTCGTGTGAACGGCAAGAATTCGATCCTGCGGGACAGATTGCTCAATACTCGACTTTGCCGGTAGAAGCGTTCCAGGCGGCAAAGGCTGTCCAGGCTTCCTGCTCGAGCAACTGCGTGGCCGGCAGCGCCCGCGTGGCCTGCTCTTTGCCGAACTCATCGTAGAGAAAAGCATCGTCAAACCCGGCGCGCGCGGCATCGTCTGCGCTGGCGCCGTAGTAAATAGCGTCAAGACGCGCCCAGTAGCAGGCTGCCAGGCACATGGGGCAGGGCTGGCAACTGGTATAAAGCTCGCAGCCCGTCAGGCTGAAGGCGCCCAGCGCCGCGCATGCCGCGCGAATGGCATTCACCTCGCCGTGGGCCGTTGGATCATTGGTGGCAGTCACCGTATTCACGCCCTCGCCCACGATCTTGCCGTCGCGCACAACCACCGCGGCAAACGGTCCGCCCGCCCCCGTGTCGACATTCTCGACGGCCAACGCGATGGCGCGGCGCAGGAACTCCGGATTGGGCGCGTTGGATGGGGTCAACTTACCTTGAGCCTCCTGAAGCGGCGAAAGTAGCCGCGGCAAAAGCAGTCGCGGCCAAAGCAATCACAGTATGTCATAGGCGTTCCGATAGACCGCCTGCTCGCCGCGCAAGAGTTGGCGCCCGTTGACAGCCGCCCGTTCACGCAAGATAGTTCAAACTCCCACGCCGATCAATGTAGAAGCCTTCACGCCTGCCCTTCCGTGTCCCGCTGCAACACGATCAGCAGAACCAGACCCACCACGGCGAACATGCGGAACGCCGCTTCCTGCCCGTTCCATGCCTGCGACTGCCACATCAGGAACCACTCCGCGCCCACGGAAAGAAACGCGACAAGCCACATCAGCATGGAGAGCGTCAGCGCCATCACAGGCACGCGCTTGGCCGCATTGAATGCGTCCGCCGGCAGCCGCATCGCGCGCAGAAGCCGCACAACGCCCCACCACAGAAGAACAGCGGTAACAATCTCCCAACCGATAATGCCCAGGTAGAACGCAAGATGAAAGCCCGGCGACGGAAGCGCCCTCCACATGCCATGGTTGCTCGGAAACGTCGAATCCATTGACAGCACATGCCGCACAAACTGATAGTTCGAGTCGAAGTCGGTCACGTTGTTGAACACAACCAGCGTATAAAACAGAGCCACCGCTGCCAGCAGCAGAACTTTCGCCGCGCGTGTGATCATCGCATTCTCCCAGCCAGATCAAAAGTCTTGAAATAAGCAGTCAAAGCATCCAGCGTCGCGTCGTCGTAGTTGGAGTGTGCCGGCATCGTCGCCGCCGGATTCACTACCGCCGGATCGCGAATGGTCTGGCGAAAGCGCTGGCCATCTTGCCCGGCGAGTGCCGCCAGTTGCAGCCACGAGCGGCCTGCCTTTGTTCCCCCTTCGGCGCCCATGTTGTGGCAGCGAAAGCAGTCCTGGCGCGCAATCGCATATCCTTGCTCAACCGGCGAGTTCGCGGGCCAGTTTCCGCGTGGCCGAATCGCACCAAACACTGCTGATTCGCTGTGAAACTCAATCCGCGTCACGCCGTATGGAATCTGAGGCTCGTCCTCATGAGACAGCACCTTGAAAGCCGGCTTGAAGAATGGATGCGAAATCAGATAGGGCCGGGGCGTGTCGCCGTCCTCTAACGCCGGCCATCGGTCGTGGAGCTGCCCATGAATGCGCAGCACCAGCAAGGGATGATGCGCAGCAATGTAGTCATGCGGATAGTTCGCCCGGTATTGATCATCGCAGATGGCCACAATTAGAGAGCCCGCTGGCCGTTCGCCAAACACATGCGCCAACGTGTCCAGAGCCACGCCGCTCACCTCCGTCCGCGCGGGAAGATTCGAGTCGTCGCTCACGGTATAGGTTTCCTGCGGCAGCCGCAGCAGGTCCTCATAGCGAATGAAACGCGTCGAACCCGGCGGCAGGTTCGCCAGTTCTCCGCCTACTTCAAGATCGCCGGGCGAGGACCGCTGGGTGTGCAGAACTCTTTGGGAATCTGTTACCGGCAGTCCAACCAGCGCGACGCTTGCCAGCACCACCAGAAAAACGCGCTTCATGGCCCCATCCTAACGTGGCTCAGAAAGCAGCGCCAGAGAAAATCTTTCTATTGCGTGTGCTATAGCGAAACCAGAGTCGATGTACCCCGAAGCCGATACCCTCAAGTCGACGCGACCATCAGGGAGCGGCGACCCTGCACAAAACCAAACGGGACAGGGTAACTCTGGTTTCGCTCTAAATCCAAACGCCAATGTCGGCGAACCGCTTCAACACCTCGCAGAGCAGCCGCTGGTCGGCCGCGAGTCGGGCTGATTCCAATTGCCGCGCCGGCTCCCTTACGTCTCCAACCATTTGCACTAAAATATGAATTCGGACGCAGGCGGAATTCTGAGGAGAGCGCACGATGAGCGAGACAACCGGGTTGAAGACACTCACATCGGAAGAAATCACCTCCATTACGCGGCAAACCAATTACGGCACATGGCGCTTTCAGAAAACCTGGAAGCCGCTCCACATTGCCGACGCCGAGGGCTGCTGGTTTACCGATGGCGCAGGCAAGCGCTACCTGGATTTCAGTTCGCAATTGATGTGCGTGAACCTGGGCCATAAAAATCCGCGCGTGGTGGAGTCGATTGCCGAGCAGGCGCGTGAACTGGCCTATATAGCTCCCGGCTACGCCACGGACGCCCGCGCACGGCTGAGCAACAAGCTCCTCGAAGTGCTTCCCGCCGGGCTGGATAAATTCTTCTTCGCCACCGGCGGCACTGAGGCCAATGAAGCGGCCTTCAAAATTGCTCGCATGGTCACCGGCAAAACAAAAATCATCTCCCGCTATCGTTCCTATCACGGCTCAACCATGGCATCCATCGCGGCCACTGGCGACCCGCGCCGCTGGGCCATGGAACCAGGCGGCAAGGGCGCGGGCTTCATCTTTGCGCCGGAAACAAACTGTTACGACTGTCCCATCAAGCACACCTATCCCGGCTGCAACATCGCCTGCGCCGATTACATCGAGCACATGATTCGCAACGAGAGTGACGTTGCCGCCATCATTCTCGAACCCGTCGTCGGCACCAACGGCGTGCTCATCCCGCCGCCTGAATATTTCCCGCGCCTGCGTGAAATCTGCGACAAATATGGCGTTCTCATGATCGACGATGAAGTGATGGCCGGCTGGGGCCGCACCGGCAAATGGTTTGCCGTGGACCACTGGGGCGTGACGCCTGACATTCTCGTCACCGCCAAAGGCATCACATCGGCCTATGTGCCGCTGGGTCTCTGCGCCACATCACGCAAAATTGCCGACTACTTCGAAGATCATTACTTCTCCCACGGCCACACCTACGAGGCGCATCCCATCACGCTCGGCCCCGCCGTCGCCACCATCGAAGAGATGCAGCGTCTCAAGCTGGTGGAGCGCGCCGCGGAGCTTGAGCCCTATGTGCGCGCAAAGCTCGAAGCGCTCAAGGAAAAACATCCATCCATCGGAGACGTGCGCGGCCTAGGCCTTTTCTTCGCCGTCGAGCTTGTCAAGAACCGCACCACCAAGCAACCCTTCAACACCATGCTCGACAAAGTAGAAGGCAAGCCATTGGTTGTCGATCAGATCGCCGCCAGAATGATGGCCGACGGAGTCGCACAGCAGTCCTGGGTCAGCCATTTTGTCATCGCGCCTCCGCTGATCATCGCCAAGGAAGAACTCGACCTTGGCATCAACGCTCTCGACAAGCATCTGAGCATCGCCGACGCATTGGTCGAAACCTAGGCCAATGCTTCCGAGCCACAAATCGCGAAGTGACAGGCCGCTCGCCGCAATCGGCAACGCGCTTCCGCTTGCCACGCCTAACGCATCTTCAGAAACCAGAAATGAAAGAGCAATCGTCGCTACTTCTTCATCACGCTCAGGGTAATGCTTGAAGGATATTGCACCGAGTGATGAATCTGGTTGTGCGCAACCACGCCCGTCGATTCGTCGTAGTTATTTCCACCCGTATTCAGGTTGCGGTCGTAGCGCGGAAAATTACTGCTGCTCACCTCGATCCGCAACTCATGTCCTGGCGCAAAGTAGTTACTTGTTTCCATCGGCTGAAAAGTGACTTTGTACACCTTGTCTTTCTCCATCCATGTCGGCGGCTTATCATATCCCTCGCGATAGCGGGCGCGCTGAATATCTTCGTCAATGTTATAGGCCGTCCCGTCGGGCAAAACTTCAATCACCTTGACCGTAAAGTCCGTATCCTTCGCGTCGCTTGAAACATAGAGAGTCACATCCATGGGACCGCTGACCTCCATGCCTTCCTTCAACGGGCCAGTCGAGTAAACCAGCACATCTTCCCGCATCTCCATCCCGCGCTGGTCCAGCGCTCCCGGCTTGTACGCCGCGCCCATGCAGCAGAAGCCGCCTCCGTGTGTTGGCACTGGATTCATCGGATCATAGACAAACTTGTCCGCCGCATCCTTCGCTTCCGCCGCCGTCAGCAGCGCGCCATCCCCATTCAGCGAGTTGGCATGTCCGCCGCTCGCCAGGTAAAATGTCACCGGCTTCGCTCCCTCCGGCGGCCACGTGTCCGACGATTGCCACTTGTTACTGCCCATCGTGTAGTACTGCACCTTGGGCGTCTTCGCCAGCAGCCCGTTGTCCTCGCCTTTCAAGAAGTGATCGAACCATCCAAACGTCAGCGCATCGTAATCCAGCCGCGCATCGCCCATCTCCCGCTCGCCCACGATCGTATGCTCCGTGGCGCGCTTGTAGCCGCAGTGAGGCATCGGCGCAATCACGGCATACTGTTCGTTGGCCACATCGGGGCTGGCGGTCTTGCGCACATAGTTATACGCCGCAAGATTCGGCCCAGTGCTCACGTCATACCACGTCATCATCCACAGGCCGGGAATATTGATGCGCATCGAGTCATTCCACAGGCCGCCTTTGTACCACGCCGGATCGTTCGGCGTGCGCTCAATCATGCCCGGCTGCCCGCTCGGCGTCTTGTCCGCGTAGATCCCGTGCTGGCTGCCGACAGCGGCCAGAATGTCTTTCTCCGGTAAGTGCCACAGCGCCTTCGACCAATCAACCGCCGGCGGATGCTCATTCAGGTCATACGACTTTGCCGCCGTAACCAGTGCCCGCTGCGACATTCCCGCCGGGAAATTCGGCTTGCCGTCATTGGTCTGCAGGCCGTAGTCATACAGCCAGGTTCCAAACAGCATCTGCACCGCGCCGCCGCGGAACCAGTTGCCCTGCTCGTAGTAAGGTCCCACGCGCCCCACGCCCGCGCCAAAGCTCTCCGGAATAAAAGTCGCCAGCGCCTTGTTGCCGCGCGAGGCCACATTCAACTGCCACTCCGCGGTTGAGGAGCAGCCAATCAGCCCCACCTTGTCCGCCGACCACCCAAGTCCGCCCATCCAGTCCAGCGCGTCGTCGGAGTCCGTCAGTGGCACGCCCAGAATGTCGTAGTCGCCCTCGGAGAAATACCGCCCCCGCTCGTTCATCTCGATATACGCGTACCCGTGCTTCACCGCCTCCAACTCGGTTGTCATGTCGCGCGGCGCGCCCAGTTCCACGTCCCAGTAGTTGAAGTTGTAAGGCGTGCGCGAAAAAATAATCGGGTACTTCTTGCTCTCATCCTTGGGCCGGTAAATATCCGCCTGCATCCGTTTGCCGTCGCGCATCGGCACCATCACCTTGCGCTCAATAATCGCAATCGACTCCAGTTCCTTCTCAGTCGCGTTGCGCCGCGCAATGGTAGCAGCATCTTGAGGCCTTCCCTGCGCCCACGCCGTCCCGCCCACACACGCAGCCAAAACGCCGCAAACCACGCCTACACAAGCAAGTCCCGCAATCCGCTTCATGCCGGCCTCATCTTTCAAGAGCTACTTCAGAAAACGCAATCCTGTGCAGAAACTATACCGCACGCCCGAGCAACGCTAACGCTTCCGCCGCCTTTTTATCGAAGGCGTAAGAAGCTCTTCTTCCGGCTCAACATGCACCAGCACTTCCGCGATCTGTGGTACCTGTTGCAGCACCGCATCCTCCACGTCATGCGCAATGTTATGTCCCGCGCGCACGGTCAATGTTCCTTCCACAACAATGTGCAGGTCAACGTAGTAGCGGAAACCAACCTTCCGGACGTGGCATTTCTCAAGGCCAATAACTCCGGAAATGGTGGACGCAACCGCACGCACTTCCTGTTCCAGTTGAGGAGCCGGCGCCGTATCCAGCAATTCCGCGAACGGCGCACGAAGCTGCCGCCACGCGTTGAACATGATTACTGGCGAAGCACACAGTGCAGCCCAATCGTCCGCCGCCGCGTTTCTCGTCCACAGCGCAATCGAAATCCCCACAAATACAAAAGCCGAAGTAATCGCGTCGCTCAAGTGGTGCCACGCATCGCCGCGCACAGCTGAGCTGTCAATCCCTCTGCCCACGGAAGACACATAGCGCGACAGCAATGCCTTGATGCCAACCACGGCTAATAGAACCCAAAGCGTATACACCTCAGGCAGAGGATGAGGCGTCTGGATACGCACGATGCTCTCGGCCCCGATGACGATTGCCGCCACAATCAGCGCCAGGCTCACCACAATCGCCGCCACAGGCTCTACTTTTCCATGGCCATAAGGATGGTCTTCATCGGGCGGCTTGATGGAGAGTCGCAGGCCCAGGTAAACCACTGTCGAGCTGATCACATCGGAGAGCGACTCAATCCCATCCGCGATCAGGGCGAAAGAGTGTCCGACGAACCCGGTCGTGCATTTGAACAAGGCGAGGACAAAATTCAACCCAATGCCAATGATCGAGGACTTCATGCCTCGCTGGACCATCTGCTCCGGAGTTTGCCCTCTCGCCATACCTCGCCATTATCGCTGACTTCCTCGCCTGCCGAGTAAAGACTTTCATTCGCGGCCCGCGGTGCCGCGACTCGGTAGCCAGGGAAGCAACGCTGGCATTTCAGCAGGAAAAGAATCCTGCCCGCAGATCAGGAATACCGTCGCAGACGAATCGGCAGTTGAACAATGCAGCCGCGTCATCGAAACTAAGTGGGCCATGAGCATCGCCCGTTATCTTGCTCCCATCGTCTGCGTCGGCCTGCTATCCTTGCCCGCCTCTGCGTCTCACCTTGTTACCGGTAACGGTTTTGGATTCGCCGTCGTGTCGCCGGATACCGGCACGGTGAACAAGTTCTACGCCCACCCCTACAGTTTTGTGCGCCCGGATCCGAAAAATCCTCTCAGCGAAGGCATAGAGACCGCCAATTTTATCAAGCAACTCGGCTGGGGCATCGGCGCCGGACCAAACCCATCCAACGCATCGGCAGAGTACGTTAAAGATTCGCAAATCATCCACGCTCGCACCAGGGACGGCGATGGCTTCGTCTTCATGCCCTTCGGTCTAAAGCGCGACACTCTCATCATCGGTTGGGAACCATCATCCGCCGAAGCGCGAAGCGGTGGCTTGCATGTCGAATGGAGCCATCCCGTCATCCAGCAACAACAAGTAACGATGTTCGGCGTCGAAATGCGTCTGCTCAAGTTCGATGGCATCAACGAGTCCCTGCTGCTCATTCCGCTCAGCGCGAAGCAGACCCAGCCGACAGACTCGCACCAGCTTCTCTCCGCCAGCCGTGCCTGGGCCATGATCTCTCTTGAAAACGCCAGCGACCTGCCGCAGGCTGCAAGCGACTTCATCCATTGGCGCGCCGGCCTCGCGCCGCAGGCGTTAGCAAAACGCGAGATCTCCCAGCTCGAGCAATGGCGAGTAAAACCAACAGCCCAGTTCACCAGCGAAAACGAGCGGCATCTCTGGCGGCAGAGCGAGGTCATGCTCCGCATGGCGCAAAGCCGCGAGCCAAATCGTCCCGGCCGCCACGGCAACGGCCTCATCGTTGCGTGCCTGCCAGACGGCGTATATTTCACGCCCTGGGTACGCGACATGGCCTACGCCCTCGTCGCCCTCACGCGCATGGGCCACCAGGCCGAGGCGCGCGCCGGCATCCTCGCTTACTTCAACGCCCAGCCCACGGGAAAAATGCGCGCCCAGACCGCGGGCGCCGATTACCAGATCTCCGTCGTCCGCTACTTCGGCAACGGATCGGAAGAGCCATTCTTCACCCAGGAAGGCGCCATCAATATCGAGTTCGACGACTGGGGCCTCGCCCTCTGGGTATTGGGCCAGTACCAGCAGAAATATCACGATCCATCCCTGCTCCAGACTCCCACTTACCGCGGCCCTCTCTACCAGAGCGCCAAAGACTACGTTGTAGCACCTCTGCTCAAGAACCTGGAAAAGTACGGCGACGGCGCGGACCAAGGTCTGATCGTGGCCGCCGACACCTCCATCTGGGAGGAGCACCAGAAAGACAAAAAGCACTTCGCCTTCTCTACCGCCATGGCCATTGTCGGCCTCGAAAACTTTGCTGAGGTCGCACACCGCGCCGGCGACGAAGCCACCCGAAGCGAGGTCCTCAACCAGGTCGTCCTGCTCAAGAAAGGGTTCAACGCCGCCTTCATCCGCAACGGCCATCTCCACGGAACGCTGGAACCAGGCATCAAGAACGATATTGACGGCGCACTGCTGGCCATCATCAACTTCGGTGTCGTCACTGATCCAGCCATCGTGCGCGACACAGTGGCGAGAATGGACCTTCTCAAAGTAGCCTCAGGCGGCTACCGTCGCGTCCGCGGCACATACACTGATCCAGCCATCTTTGAATACTGGTATGAGCAGGAAGAATTCCTCTTCGTAGATTTCAGCCTCGCCGAAGTAGACCGCCGCGAGGGCAACAAGGCCGAAGCGTCCGCCATCCTCAAGCGCACCGTAGACAAAGCCACCGCCGACCACGACATCATCCCTGAAATGTACGTCGCCGTACCCTGCCAACTCTTCCCCGGCAACATCGGCGATCCCACCGGCGCCCTGCCCATGGTCGGTTACGGCCCCGGCGAATACATCCAATACCTTCTCACCCGCGCAATTCTGGACAAGAGTCTCTGACAGTCCCCTGGCACTGACAACATGCACCCACACCGCACCTGAAAAGCACAGCACCGATCCCGAATCAGCTCTGAAATTTGCAAAA
The DNA here is from genome assembly GCA_036489415.1 of Occallatibacter sp. Classification (GTDB taxonomy): domain Bacteria; phylum Acidobacteriota; class Terriglobia; order Terriglobales; family Acidobacteriaceae; genus Telmatobacter. Next base: position 18,742 of record DASXFS010000053.1, read on the forward strand.
GGGATTATTTAGCGGAAGAGATTTTTCGTGGCAAGTGAGCGCGAACCGCATTCTATCCGTACTCAAGCACCAACTCAGTGCGAGCGAACAGCGAGCGTCTGTTGCATGCAATGCTGGCGGAGAGAGGGGGATTCGAACCCCCGGTACAGCTTTTGACCGTACAACGGTTTAGCAAACCGCCGCCTTCAGCCACTCGGCCATCTCTCCGCGGTCTGAGACGGATTATACCGGAATTCGTGGTAGACGCGGGCAGGCGCTCAAAAAGCATGTGCCCGCCAGGCCATCCCCAGCCCACCCGCGGTCCTGCAATTTTTCCCTTTCTGCAAGAGGCCCAGGTTGTTAGATTCGCAATGATGCCCCTGCTCTCCCAGCCTGCCCGGCGCAAAATGCGCTTTCTGCCGCTCATCGCCGCCACCTACTTCATGGTCTCCGGCGGGCCTTATGGAATTGAAGACATCCTCGGCGGCGCCGGCTTCGCCAAAGCCATCCTCATTCTCCTCATTCTGCCCTTCCTCTGGTGCCTGCCCACAGCGCTAATGATCGGCGAGCTGGCCAGCGCCATCCCCGCCGAGGGCGGCTTTTACATCTGGGTGCGCCGTGCCCTGGGCCCGTTCTGGGGATACCAGGAAGGCTGGCTGTCGCTCTCGGCCAGCATCTTTGACATGGCCATTTATCCAGCCATCTTCGTCCTTTACCTGGGCAAGTTCAGCCCGTCGTTCACCGACGGCTGGCGCGGCTACGCCTGGTCTCTTGCCGTCGTCGCCCTCTGTTGCGTGTGGAATCTCCGCGGCGCCCCGGAAGTAGGCGACGATTCCGTCTGGATGTTCGTCCTGCTCCTGGCGCCGTTCGTGGTCTTCGTCGGTCTCGCGCTTTGGCGCTGGTCCACGCTGCACCCCGCCGTCCAATGGAGCCAGCCCGCTTCAGACGAAGCCCTGGCCACGGCAATCCTTGTGGCCATGTGGAATTACATGGGTTGGGACAACGCCTCCACCGTCGCCCAGGAGGTCGAAAATCCCCAGCGCAACTATCCCCGCGCCATGATCGCGTCGACCGCCCTGGTCGCCGTCACATATATCATCCCGCTGGCAGCCATGGCCCTCGCCGGTCTGTCCCCCGGCAGTTTCTCCACCGGCGACTGGACCACCGCCGCCCGCTCCGTCGGCGGTCCGCTGCTCGGGTTGGCAATCGTAGCTGGGGGTGCCCTGACAGGCGTCGGTATGTTCAACGCGCTCGTCATGAGTTACAGCCGCCTGCCCATGGCCATGGCCGAGGAAGGAATGCTTCCCATGGTCGTCGCCAGGCGCAACAGCCGCGGCGTCCCGTGGGTGAGTGTTGTGCTCTGCAGCCTTGCCTGGGCCCTGGCGCTCAAGCTGCCTTTTGAGCGCCTCATTTCCATCGACCTGATTCTTTACGGTTCCAGCCTGTTGCTCGAATTTATCGCTCTCGTCGTGCTGCGCATCCGCGAGCCGAATCTGCGGCGGCCCTTCAAGGCCGGCAATCTGGCCGTTGCCAGCCTGCTGGGCGCAGGCCCTGCCGCGCTCATCGGTTACGCCATTTATGTCTCGCGCGACGAAAAGATCATCGGCAACACTTCCGGTCTGCTCTTCGCCCTGGGCGTAAGCCTGCTCGGTCCGCTGCTTTACTGGGCCACGGCTGCCCCGCTGGCGCGCCGCAGGCTGGCTCCGGTTACCCGCCAAAATTGAATGAGCCGCGCCCAATCGGGTGCGGCCCATTCAACCGTGCTCCCTTGATCTAGAGCATTTCCGGAATCCATGTAGACTTTTTGAGGGAGGTGCAAGGTGGCTTTTTCTTGCGGAAAAAGCCACTTAAGTGCCCGGCTTCGGTATACAGCAATTCCGAAAATGCTATAAGAAACCTGCTTGCCCGCCTCGACTTACGCGTGCGACGTCTTGGCTTCAGCCTTCTTGGCCTCAGCCTTCTTCGCCTTGTGGTTGTGAAACTGTTTCGCCGCCTTCACCACTTGGTCGCGCGCATACGCGGCGTCGTGCCAGCCCTTGATCTCCACCCGCTTGCCTTCCAGATCTTTATAGATAGAGAAAAAGTGCGTAATCTCCTTCAGCATGTGCGGATAAATGTCCGTATAGTTCCAAACATTGGCATAGCGTGGATTATTCTTCCCCACCGCCAGCACCTTCTCGTCAAGCACGCCCTGGTCCAGCATCTCCAGCAGGCCAATGGGCCTCACTTCCTGCACGCAACCCGGAAACGTCGCCCCGGGCACCAGCACCAGCACATCCAGCGGATCGCCGTCGTCGCTCAGCGTTGAGGGAATAAAGCCGTAGTCGCCCGGGTAATGCACCGGCGAGTGCAGATTGCGGTCCAGCTTAAAAACGTGTAATTGCTTGTCGTACTCAAACTTATTGGTTCCATCCTTGGGAATTTCGACCACGGCTCGAAAAATCTCAGGGGAACGATCGCCTATGGGTAGTTCCAAATAGTTAACCATCTCTTCTTACTGCTCCTTCAAAACGGTTGGGGAGGAATGGCCGCGGCGCACAGAGTTGAGCCGCAGCCTCTAAAATGTCCGGCAGTCCACCGGTCATACTATAATCACGGATAATGAAGGCGCATGTCTATGTCACGCTCAAGACATCGGTCCTGGACCCTCAGGGCCAAACCATCCAGAACGCTCTGCGCAAGATCGGTTTTGCGGAAGTAACCGCCGTGCGTCAAGGCAAATATTTCGCCCTCTCGCTGGCCGACGGCCTCTCTGCCCAGGCCGCGAAAACGCAAGTCGAGCGCATCGCCAAAGAAGTGCTCACCAACCCCGTCATCGAAGAGTTTACCTACCGTATAGAGGATTAAGTGCTCTGGAATAAGTATTGCCGAGTAAGCACCGTCGCACCCGCCCATCTGCGATCCTGATTCTACATTCCAAACGTAGCCTTGCCTTCCCAAACAGCCCCTTGAGCTTTTTCTCACTTCCCACTGCGAACCTGTGGAATAGTGATTGCCTCATCGTTTCCAAGGGGGCGCCCATGCATATCCACGGCAGTCACATGAATCTCAACGCGGTCAATCCCTATTCCGCCGCGGCGGAAAAGGCCGCCGCAGCCCAGCGAGCGGCTAACGTGCGCAAAAAACTGCTTAAGACCGCCGGCGATCTTGAAGGCGCAGCCGGTCTCGACGAGACCTTCTTGGCAGGCCACTGGCTGGACTCCAGCCAAGGAACAAATCTCCTGCAAAGCCACGCCCACGGCGACCTGGAATAATCACACGACCTCAGCGGGCAAGGACTCTGGCACGGGCGCACGGAGTCGGACTTTGCGTAAGCCGCAATCGCCGTTCTTCTGAAGTCCGTGTCCCCAAACCGCCTGTCATCCCGAGCGAAGCGCACTTCAGCGGAGTCGAAGGACCTGCTTTTGGGATGCCTCATAGAGGCGATGAACTTCCGAGAAGTTGCGCTGTCTTCCATCCAAATCGCCCCAAAGCGTGATTCCCGACATCATGCAACGGCTCTAGGACTCAGGCCGCTGGAGGCTGGCTCACTATGATGGAATCAGCCCCATGGCCGCCGCCGACACAACAACCCGCACCTTGCCCAGCCTGCACGAGTTCTTTGCGCCCGGTGGCATTCTCGCCCAGTCGTCGCTGCCCTATGAATACCGCCCCGGCCAGTTGGAGATGGCCAAGGCCGTCGAGCGCGCCCTCGGCGAGCGCCGCCACCTGATTGTCGAAGCCGGAACCGGCACGGGCAAAACGCTGGCCTATCTGCTCCCCGCCCTGCGCACCGGCCAACGCGTCATCGTCTCCACCGGAACCAAGGCCCTTCAAGACCAGCTCTACTTCCGCGATGTGCCTTTCCTTGAAACGCTGCTCGGCCCATTGCGCGTCTGCTACATGAAAGGCCGCGCCAACTACCTCTGCCGCCACAAGCTGGTCACGCTGCGCAACCAGCCCATCCTGTCCGGCCTTGAAGAAATCGACCAGTATCGCCAGATCTCCGAGTGGGAGCAGACTACCGAAACCGGCGACCGCGCCGAGCTTTCCGGCATGCCGGAGTCGAGCGCGCTGTGGAGCAAGCTGGACGCCCGCACCGAGGCCTGCCTCGGCTCAACCTGCCCCGATTACCGGCGCTGCTTCATTACCGAGATGCGGCGCAAGGCGCTCGAGTCAGACATCGTCATCGTCAACCACCACCTGTTTTTTGCCGACCTGTCCGTGAAGCGGGAAGCCGCCGGCGCGCCCGATGCGGGCATTCTGCCCGAAGCCGCGGCGGTTATCTTTGACGAGGCCCACGAGCTCGAAGAAGTAGCGTCCAACTACTTCGGCCTTTCGGTCAGCAACGTCCGCTTTGAAGAGCTGGCGCGAGACACTGACGCCCTGCTGCGCGGCAAAGAAGGCGCGGAAAATCTGCCCGCGGCCACGCAGCAACTGCGCGAGCGGGCGCGCCTGTTCTTTGCCGGCCTGCCCATGAGCGGCGACGGCCGGCAACCCTTCGTTGGCCGCGAAGAATTCCTCGAAACATCCGGCGATCTCTACATGGCCGTCCGCGCAACCCTCAAGCGCCTTGAGTCAGAGATGGAGAGCCTCAGAGGCGTCGATGAGGCTCCCGGACTGAAGAAGCGTGTCGCCCGTCTGCGTGGCGAACTTGAATTTCTGCTCGAATCGAACGCCAGCAACATGGTCTATTGGATGGAGCGGCGCGCCATCGGCGGTGGAGACAAGGTTGCCGCACGCGGTCCCAGATCGCAATCGCGCACCACGTTTCTGCAAGCCACGCCCATCGACGTGTCCGAGCTGCTGCACGAGATCGTGTTCGACCAGATCCCCACCGTCGTGCTCACCTCGGCCACGCTCACCGTGCAGGGAGGCTTCGAGCACATGCGCAAGCGGCTCGGCCTCGCGGAGGCGCGCGAGCTCGTCGTCCCTTCGCACTTCAAGTACGACAAGCAGGCGCTGCTCTATCTCCCGCCCAACATGCCCGATCCCCGCGAGCCCGATTTCCCTGAAGCCGCCGCCCGCTGCATCCAGCGCGTGCTTGAAATTACGCACGGCCGCGCCTTCTGCCTCTTCACCAGCTACAGCCAGATGCGCGACCTCTACGAGCGCCTTTTGCCGGTCTTGGATTTTCCTCTACTTCTCCACGGTACCGCCCCGCGCAAAGCCCTGCTTGAAGAGTTCCGCTCCACGCCCAACGCCGTCCTCTTCGGCACATCCAGCTTCTGGCAGGGCGTAGACGTGCAGGGAGAAGCCCTCAGTTGCGTCATCATTGACCGTCTGCCCTTCGCCGTCCCCAGTGACCCCGTAGTCTCAGCCCGCATGAAGGCAATCGAAGAAGCCGGTGGCAAGCCCTTCTTCGACTACCAGGTTCCCGCCGCCGTCCTCACCCTCAAGCAAGGCTTCGGCCGCCTAATCCGCTCGCTTGAAGACCGCGGCGTTTTAGTCCTCCTCGATCCGAGAGTAACCCGCCAGCGCTACGGCCAAACCTTCCTGGCCAGCCTCCCGCCCTACCGCATGACCCAAACCATCACGGACGTGGAGAGTTTCTTCCGGAAAGACGCGAGTTCCTGAGGGAATTCAACGCTGTTGAATGTATCCTATTTTCTAGCATCCCCGACAAATGATTGAAGAATCGAAACGCGGGACCAATTGGCAAGACGACGAGCTTGACGCCATCGTCGCAGATTATTTCTCTATGCTCGTTGCTGAATTCTCGGGGCAAGCCTACATCAAATCCAGGCATAGTGCCGCTCTCATGACCAAGATTGGGAGAACCCATCGGTCCGTGGAATTTAAGCACCAGAACATCTCAGCGGTATTGAATAAATTGGGCATGCCGTGGATTCCCGGCTATAAGCCAAAATTCAATTTCCAGAATGCCATCATCGATGCGGTAGACCGATATATCAGCAAGCATCCGGGAATCCTTGAACCAGAGCCAATTTTGCGACCGGTTTCGCCCCTCCCTTCTGAAGTCTTTGTCGCCCCGCCAGCGCCAGGTGGGTCGACTGAGAAGATTCCCGAGCGCCTGAATCGACTAGTCGCGAAGTTCGATCCGGTTGAAAGGGACCATCTGAATCGTTCCCTGGGAAAAGCCGGTGAGTCCTTTGTCGTTGACCTTGAGCGGCACCGGCTCGAGCAGGCGAATCGCGCTGATCTGGCTCGGCGGGTTAGGTGGACCGCCGCTGAGGACGGCGATGGCGCGGGTTATGACGTCTCCTCGTTCACAGTAGAGGGAAAGCCGAGATTCATCGAGGTCAAAACTACAAATGGATCTGCACACACGCCCTTTTTCATCACGCGCAATGAGTTCAGCGTTGCAAGGGAAAGCCCTGCACACTGGCAAATTTATCGCGTCTACCTGTTTGCAAGTGGACCGCGCATTTTTACTATTGCCCCTCCGTTGGAAGACAACGTTAGGCTCTCGACCGAGACATGGCGAGCATCGTTCTAATCGTTACGGACAAATCGGAAATTGTGATAAAGGAGACCTGTATGCGCCGATCCAAATTACCGAGGAAAATTAGGCGGTGTAGAAATGCATGGGGCACCGGACACGGTGGAAGCGCAGATATGTTCGGCGTGCGACTTGAGCCGGATCCCTTGCCGGACTCGTACGAGTTGACCTTCGAACCCAACATAACGGCAAGACAACGTGCATTTGTCCTTGACCATGGCGGCCTATTCTGCAAGATGTGCGGCGTATCCCCTGGCGACATAGATGACCTTACCGGATGTGAAGCCAAATTCCACGTGGGACGCGTTGTTGATCCGTCACAGGAATGCGAGGACAAGCTATCCAATTTTCGGGTAATTTGCACAACGTGTGACGAAGGCGCAAAGAGCATTACGGCTGTAAAGCCACCTGTAATATGGCTTCTGTCGCAAATTCGGAGGGCGGGACAAGATGAGCAGCACGCGGTTCTGGATTGGCTCCTCAAGAAATTCAAGGAATGAAGATTTATGGATCGCAACGAGAATGTGCGGGCAATCCGCAGCAAAGATACTCAGCCCGAAATGGCGGTGCGGAGCCTTGTGCATCAACTCGGCTACCGTTTCCGTCTTCACCGGCCTGACCTTCCCGGCAAACCGGACCTCGCGTTTCCTGCGCGGCGCAAGGTGATATTTGTCCACGGATGTTTCTGGCATTCTCACGACTGCAAATCCGGGCTCATACCAAGGTCGAATCAAGAATTCTGGCTGCCCAAGCTACGACAGAACAAGGTGCGCGATAGCAAGAACCTTGAAGCTCTCGCCGAGCAGGGCTGGAAGGTTTTAGTAATTCGGCAATGCGAACTGCGGGACAGCAGTTCGTTGCGCACCAAAGTGAAGCGATTCCTGGGTCGGAAGGGTAGCTAATAGAAATCTGCCGCAACCGCTCTTACCGAAAACTACGCTCCAGCCGCGCAAATGAATGCATGCCAACCCTCAGGTCTCTTGACCTACTGCGCTGCGGGCTTGAATCTGAAGAAAATACCCACCCTCCTCCCTCTGGAATCCCCGGTTTTCGGGAAAGAGTCTTTTTCAACTAAGGGAGGCAATTTTCGTGGGTCCTCCTTCCATTGGTTCTCGGCTGCGCACTTTGATCATTGACCTGCAAAACGACTTCTGCCGGCAATCTTTCTCGCCAGGCAGCCACCCCCTTACCGCATGACCCAGACCATCACCGACGTTGAGGCGTTCTTCGAGACCAAGGCTCAGCAGTCAAGGCAAGATCGAGCTCATCCATTGATTCGCCCGCGATCCGCCATGTACGAAAGGCCACGCCTATTCGTTACGTAATGCCTGTATGGGATCCACCTGAGTTGCGCGCAACGCCGGTAGAAGCATTGCTGTCAACGAAACCACCAGCAGAATCACCGTCGAGATGCCGTACACGCGAACGTCGAATGCGTCGATGTGCATCCATCCGTTTTTCGCGATGCGCATAAAGGCCCATGCGGCCGGCAGCGCCATCGCGATGCCGATGGCAATGCCGAGAGCGATCTGGCGCAGGCCGCGGGTGATCACCGACCGAAAGATCGACTGGCGAGTTGCTCCCAGCATCATTTGAATCCCGAATTCGCGCGTTCGCTGGCTGATGGCAAACGTCAGCACGCCATAGACGCCTGTGATAGCCAGGACGACCGCGACACCGGCCATGAACACGATAATCTTGGCCAAAGAGCGCATGGAAGTGGCGTTGCCCTCGAGAAAATCCCAGATCGTCGCCGGGAAATCGGCCTGGCTCGCATCCATCCCTTTGACGATCGCGTCAATCGATGCGGCGACTGGCGCAGCATCGCCGTTGAAGCGGACAAAGAGCTGGCCATCTCGCGATTGCCCATCCTGCAGCATATAAATCCTTGGCCCATCGAGAGTGCCGAAGCTCTCTGAATCCGTATCCGCGGCAATGCCGATCACCACAAGCCGTCTGTCATCCGGAGTGACCACAACTTTTCCCACTGGGCTATCGTTGCCCCAGAATGCCTTCGCAAATGCCTGGGAAACGACGGCGACCTGCGCGCTGCCGGTTGTTGGCACATCCGCGTGCAAGAAGGCGCGGCCATACAGCAGAGGAACCCCAAAGGTCGAAAAGAAATCCGCAGAGACATTGTCAACGGAAGCGGGACGCCCCTGCCCCTTAGTCTGATTGTCCAGGCGAATCTCGCTGATTGGCGCCCGGTTGAATGGCGCAACGCTCTCCCAAGCCAAAGACTGCACGCCGGGCACTTCAAGAATGCGCGACTCCACCGACCGAAAGAAGACTCGCGCGGAAGTTATCGTGTACGGAGGAATTTCAATATCAAGCGGGACGGTTATCACCTGGTGTGTTTCAAATCCCGGATTGAAATGACGGATCATAAAAGGCAAACGCGCGAAGAGAACGGCGGCGGCAAGCAGCACAAAACTCATGGCTAGTTGTACAACGATCAGCGCGCTGGTCGTCTGCGATCGCATCGTCGCCGAGCCTTCGCGTCCTTTGAGCGCGATGATCAGGTCAAACCTGAATGACTCCCGCATGGGCGCAAGGGCAGAGGCAACGGTGGCCACCAGCACCAAGACAGCCAGGAATGCGAAAGCCTTCCAGTCCGGATGGACCGACGCCGCAACACTCGCATGAGCCGGATCGGCAAATGCAAACAGCAGCGTTGGAAAACGGATCGCCAGATAAATGCTGGCCACCCCCGCAGCGGCAGCGGTCAGGAAGCTCTCAAGAGCAAGCATGCGCATGAGCCGCCCGCGACCCGCGCCGAGCGCAAGACGCACAGCAATCTCTCCGCGGCGCACCACGGAGCGCGAAAGAAAGAGCATGGTCACATTGGTGCATGCCAGCAGAAGCACCAGAGCCAGCGGCCCCATGATCAGCGCCATCAAGAGAATTACAAGCGATCCTAGCGCCGGATTGTGAATGAACGAGCCGTCAGTCAGAATGAGCTCGGTTTTCCGATCGAGCGTGAATACCTTCTGCTCTAGGTAGGAGCGGTCGCGCTGGCGCATGATCGTCCGCAGTTCCGCGGTTGCGTCAGCGCGCGAGTACCCGCCGCGCAAGCGCCCGGCCAGCGAAAGCCACGCCCAGTTGGCATCCTGAAAGGCGCTGCGCCCATGGGCGAATGCGGGCTGCAGCGAATAAGGTATCCAAATGTCGGTAGACTCCAGGTTGGATGCGCGATCGGCGATAATGCCCACAACAGTCAGCGGCTGACGGCTGATATGGATCGTCTTGCCCACAATCTGCGGGTCTGCGGAATAAACATCTCTCCAGACGTGCTCACTGAGCATGGCAATTCTCAGAGCCGATCCTGGATTGCACTCGTCCTGGTTGAAGAAGCGGCCCATCAGCGGACGGTCGATTCCGAACACGCGAAAGTAGTTGCAACTCACCAGGAGCGAACTCCCCGGACGGCGCACGTCGTCCAGAGTAATACCCGTCGATTGCCACGCCGCCAAATCCTCGATCGAGCGCGTCCCCGTGCGGATCGCATCGTAATCCGCGGCGTTGAATGACGAGTCCTGTGCCCTTCCCAGGTACCATCCCTGATAGCGGGGATAAATCTGGACGAAGCTGGCAGCGTCTTTCCTCGTCGGAGGCTCCAGAAACATGGAATCGAGAATGGTGAAGACGCCTGCGTTCAATCCGATTCCAACCGAGAGAGCCAACACCACAACAAAGGTCAGCAGCGGAGTGCGTCGGGCCGAGCGGACGGCGTAGAGAATATCCTGACGGTCGATTATCATCGCAGCCACTCCCTCAAAACTTGCCAGACAAGCTTCGCAAAACTCCCAGGTGTTTGCAATATTTATCGTTTCGGTAAATATATGCTCGACGCGCAACGGAAGAAGGGCGGCTTCAGCCGCCAGGTCTTTCGCGCGAGTCTCTGGGCGCCCCAGCCTCTGCGAAGGCCTCAAATCTGAAATGACAACCCTTCACGCGCAGGTATAAGCTTTACCCCAACCCGGAGGGGTCAATGTTCCCACGCACTCGCCTCGTTCAGCTCGCATTGCTCGGTTGTCTCGCGCCCGCACAACTTATTTCTCAAGCCCCCGCGTCCGCCGCGCAAGAGCCTGCTCCCACCGTCAAGTCTGAAGCCCGAGCCGTCGTGGTCGATGTCCTTGTCACCAATGGCAGCAACGACCCAGTAACCGGTCTGCATCAACAGGATTTCGAAGTCAACGAAGACGGCCACCCCCAGTCTGTTGTCTTCTTCGAGGAGCACAAGCCGCAAATCATAAAACCCGTAGACCTCGTTCCCATGCCGCCCAACGTCTTCACCAATGTTCCCTCAGTTCCGCCCACTGACACCGTGAACATCCTGCTCCTGGACGGCCTCAACACGCCCCGCGAAGAGCAAAGCTTCGTCCGCGAGCAGGTCATCAAGTTTGTAGGTTCCATGCCCGCCGGAACCCCGCTGGCCGTCTTTACCCTCGTCTCCAGCCTGCAAATGGTCCAGGGCTTTACCACTGACCGTACGGCCCTCCTGGCATCCTTGCAGGATAAAAAGCACGGAGTCTGGCCTGAAACCACCGCCGTCTCGCGTGCCTGGCAAGACGACTACGACGACGCTCACGAGCTTGACAAGATGAGCATGATGCAGCGCTCCGCTTCAGACATCGCATCGAACGCCCGTCTCCAGCAGGGCTTCAAATCGTACGAAGGCGATCAACGAGTCGAAATGAGCGCCGAGGCGCTTGAGAATCTGGCTCGCTATCTGGCCCGGATTCCCGGCCGCAAGAATCTATTCTGGTTCTCCAGCCGCTTTCCCATCTCCTTCTTCCCGGTCGCGGGCAGCAAAACTGAAGTCCAGGTAGCGCAGGCCGCCAGCGGACTCGGCGCACATCCCGGTAGCACACCTCCGCCCACCCCCCGCCCCAAAGAGTCCGCGCAGATAGCCCAGCAGAGCGGCCTGCTCAAGCAAACCGCCGACCTGCTCACCGGTTCGCGCATCGCCGTCTATCCCGTCGGCGCTCGCGGAGTAGAGACGACGATATCAGGGGACGCCCAGGAGGAGTCTGGAGCGATCTCCCTTGCTGGTTTGGCGCGGGAACAACGTGAAATCGGAAGCAATTACGGCGTCATGGCCGCGCTTGCATCGGAAACCGGCGGTCAGGTCATCCAGAACTCCAACGACCTGAGTGGCGCCGTCGCCCACACCATTGACAATGCCTCCCACTACTACACCATCAGTTACACGCCCACGAACAACACCATGGACGGCAACTTCCGAAGCATCCAGATCAAACTTGCCGGCAGCCCATACAAACTTTCCTACCGCCAGGGATACTATGCCCTCGATTCCACCACCCCGCAGCCCAGGGCAAAATCAAAGATGAAAAAGGTCTCCACTGCGGAGGCGGAAGCCGACGCCAATCCGCTGCAACCGCTCATGGAGCGTGGCGCGCCCAGTTCCTCTGAGATTCTATTCGCCGTACGGGTTGAGCCCGCCAATCCCCAGCCGGACCGCGGTGCCGAGCGAGCCGGAGACAACGCCAAACTCGCTGGCCCCACCACCCGCTATACGGTCGATTTTCTTATCCAAACCAAAGACCTCCATCTCGAAACCGCACCCAACGGCAACCACCAGGGCCGTGTCGAGCTTGAACTGCTCGCTTATGACCGCGACGGTAAGGCCCTCAACTGGACCGGCAACACCACCAACTTCAATCTCAGACCGGCAACCTACGCCACGATTGAAAAGTCCGGTATGCACGCCCAAATGGAGATCGACATACCTCAAGGAGAAGCCTGGCTTTCAAGCGGGGTCTACGACTGGAAAGCAGGCAAAGCCGGCACCCTCGAAATTCCCCTCAGCTCACTCAAAACAGAAACCGCCGCAAAATAGGCTCGCCGAGCAGCCTCGTACCGCGACCGCGTGATTTTGTAATTCAACCTGAAATTTTGGGTGCCCCAGGTCTCGCGTTTGAGACCTGGGAGACTACCGATCCACCCGTCGCGGTATTAGTACTACAGTTGTAAATACAGAACGTCGGAGGGAGCAGGGGGTTTCAACCTCCTGAAAAAGAGCGCAATCTAGCAGGGCCTTCAGGCCCGGTCCTTTGTCACTTTCCCGGGATTTGGAACAAATACAACTCTAGTACTAGAAGCCATCTCATAAATCTGATTTGGAAGGGCACGGCTTTAGCCGTGCCGCAAAATGCCCAATAAAACGAGGGGCTTTAGCCCCTGAGGTACGCTTTTGGCGGGCCTGAATGGTGTTTATGAGATGACCTTTAGTGTCCTGCGTCTGAGGTTCCTATCACAAAACAATCTGTCATCCTGAGCGAAGTGTACTTCAACGGAGTCGAAGGACCTGCTTCTCGCGATGTTGGCCCGAAGCATAATGCCTGGCTATTATGGAACGAATCCAGGACTCAAGACACTACAGCAGTTTTGACGCTCGCCCCAACCCTGACCATATCGTCGTCTCCCGCCGCGCGAAACCGCGAGTTTCGACGCAGATAAATTCACTCCCGCTTTTGCAGATAATTCCCCTCCGGCAGCGCATAATCAATCCAGCTCGACCCTCCGTCCGTGATCTCAGACTCTACAAACGGGAATCCGAAGGATGGGGACCCACACCCCCTGCCTTATTTTCCATAACCAACAGAAAAAAAGCACGTTAGCTATAAAATCTCGAGTTCGATCTCATCAAAATAAAGGACTTACCTCCCGCAGCCTCAAACAATAAGCCAGATTTTCACCCCTTTTCGCGCTTCTCGCCCCTGCTCAGCCGCTATGGTTGAATTGTTGCCGCCCCGGAAGGACCCATGCAGCGAACATCCCGCGATGTCCTGATCGTCATCGACATCCAAAACGACTTCTGCCCCGGCGGGCAACTGGCCGTTGCCGATGGTGACGCCGTGATCGCTCCAGTGCTTCAGGCTGCGCAGCAGTTCGAGCACATCGTTCTCACGCAGGACTGGCATCCGCCCCATCACTCTTCCTTCGCCTCCGCCCATCCCGGCAAAAATCCCTTCGACCAGATTGAAGCCAGCTACGGTATGCAAACCCTCTGGCCCGATCACTGTGTGCAAGGCACCCGTGGCGCGGAGTTCCATCCCGCGCTCCAGTTGACCAGCGCCGAGCTGATCCTGCGCAAAGGCTTCCGCACCGCCATCGATTCCTACTCCGCCTTCTTTGAGAACGACCGCACCACGCCCACCGGCCTGGGCGGATACCTGCGCGAACGCAATCTGACCCGCGTCCTTCTCGCCGGCCTCGCCTATGATTTCTGCGTAGGCTACTCCGCGCTAGATGCCCGCCGTCTGGGCCTTGAAGCAGTCGTCATCAAAGATGCCTGCCGCGCCATCGACCTCAACGGCTCAGCCGCAAAGATGGAAGCGGAGTTCGCCCGCGGCGGCGTCGTGCTCATAGAGTCCGCCGACCTGTTAGGCTGAAACACAATCTTCTGCCAGAGCAAAAACATCAGGCAATTACGCCATGTCCGCGTGAAGATGAGCGTTCAGAATGCGACAACCCATGAGCGATACCGTGAAAATCTCCGGACTTGCGCGAGCCATCCTCGGTTACCTCGCAGCCATTGCCATCGTGCTGCTTGCGCTATTAATTTCGCTCGTCCTGCAAATCCGGTTTGGCAATCCTTTCTGGTTCTTTTTCGCGGTTGCAGTGATCCTCACCACATGGATATTCGGCAAAGGGCCGGGCTGGCTGGCCGCCGCACTCAGCAGCGCCGCTGTTCTCTATTACTTTGTGCCGCCGTACGACGCCTGGAGCTTGAGTTGGCGAGATGTGCCGTTCTTCCTCGCCTTCACACTCTGCCAAATCGGCACCAACTTCCTCATCGCCGCGCGGAAAGACGCCGAAGAGGCCCTCCGCCGCGCTCGCGATGAGTTGGAAATCAGGGTGGAGGAGCGCACTGCGGAGTTGAAAGATGCCAACCAGGAGTTGGTACGCCGCATCGCGGAGCAAAAGCGCGCGGAAGAGGCTCTGCAGGCGGCTCGCGCTGAGCTTGCGCGCGTGGCTCGAATTACCACCGTCGGTGAGCTCACCACATCCATCGCGCATGAAGTCAATCAGCCGTTGGCAGCCGTAGTCGCCAATGCCGATGCATGCGTAGCCTGGCTGGCACACGAGCAGCCCAATCTTGACGAGGCGCGGGTCGCGGCGGAGCGCGCAGTCGAAGGCGCAACACGCGCGTCAGGTGTGATCAAGCGCATTCGCTCGCTCATCCACAAAGCCGCGCCGGAGCGCGCGCCCATACAGTTGAATCACGTCATCCAGGAGACGGCGGAGCTCGCTGCTGGCCAGGCAGCGCGCGGCCATGTCACCATATCTACGAATCTGCTGCCCAACCTTCCCGATGTGCTTGGAGATCGAATCCAATTACAGCAGGTCATCCTGAATCTCATGATGAATGCAATTGAGGCAATGTCGGCCGTGAGCGGACGCAATCGTGAGTTGTTGGTCCGTTCTCGAACGGATGAATCAGGCTGCGTAAGCGTCGTGATTGAAGACACCGGCGTAGGCATCAGCGAAGAAGCGATGACGCGCCTCTTTGAGCCTTTCTTCACAACCAGGGCGCAGGGCATCGGGATGGGTCTCGCCATCAGCCGTTCCATCATCGAGTCGCACGGTGGCCGGCTGTGGGCTGCGCCGCGCGCTGATCATGGGTCGGTCTTTCAATTCACATTGCCGGGCGCGGGTGGTGCCAAAGCATGAAGGAAACCGATCCCATCGTTCTTGTCATTGACGATGACCGCGCAATTCGCGATGGCCTGGAAAGCCTCATCCGGTCCATTGGTCTTCGCGTGGCAACATTTGCATCAGCGGCCGACTTCTTAAATGCGCCGCGCCCAAATGCGCCGTCGTGTCTCGTGCTTGATATCCGTATGCCGGGCCAGAGCGGCCTCGATCTGCAAACTCATCTCCGCGCCTCCGGCATTCACATCCCGACAATTTTCATTACGGGCCATGGCGATATTCCCATGACCGTCCGCGCCATGAAAGAAGGCGCCATGGAGTTCCTCACAAAGCCTGTGCGCGGCCAGGAACTGTTGGATGCAATCCAGAAAGCAATTGCGCGAGACCGCGACCTGCGTCAGAAACGCGCGGAGTTTTCTGAGCTGCGCAGGCGCTACGAGTCTCTCACCCCACGAGAGACTGAAGTGCTGAACCTGGTAGCCGCGGGGCTCCTCAATAAGCAGATCGCCGACCAGCTTGGAAACAGTGAATTGACTGTCAAAACCCACCGCGCGCATGTGATGGAAAAGATGCAGGCAGACTCGCTTGCACACCTGGTTCGCATGGCTGAAATGCTCAAGCGGTCGATGACGAAGTAACGATTCATCTCCTCCTAAAGCAGGATGGTTTTCACACCCGCAAATTGTTAGTTTTGAGATGGGCGAGATCGAGGTTGCGATCGAGCCCAGATTGGATGATGTCCATTGAAACCGGGTGTAACCAATTCCGGCCTCATCGCCATTGTTGACGATGATCAACCGTTTCGGGATGCTCTGGCCAGCGTGCTCAAGGCTGCTGGCTTCGGCGTAACGACCTACGGATCCGCGGAAGAGTATTTGAATTCCTTTGGCTGGCAAGCAACAGCCTGTCTCATCCTCGATGTTCGACTTCCTGGGATGAGCGGCGTTGAACTGCAGCGTCACACGATCGAAGCCGGAAGTTCGGTGCCGATCATTTTCGTCACGGGCCACGGAGACGACAGCTTGCGCCATCTACTGATGAAAGCCGGCGCAAAGAGCTTCTTATCCAAACCGGTAAGAAGCGACAAGCTGATCGCGGAGATCGCGGCGGCAATCGACAAAGGAGCTGAAGGCTAGCAACCGCTTCAGCAGGTAAATCGACGTTTCGCAACGGCCGCGGAAACACGGCGCGCGAAGCGGTCACTTGAAGTGTGTCTGGACCACGGTTTGCGCCGGGTTCGAGCCAGGTAACGGATTCTTTTCGAGTTCACGAGGTGAACGACATGACGAACCCAGAGGAACAACTCAAAGACCGCGCAGTTCATGCGCGGCCCAACGAACGCGAGACGTCGCGGTCCGCGTGGTCCGTGCTCAAGAAGATTCAAACCGCGTTGCTGACAATCGGACTTGGCTTAGGTGCGATTTATGTCACGGTCCGGGCAGAGAGCTATTTCACTTCGCGAGCCGCCATCGAGAAGTTTGAGAGCGCCGGGCCGGCGGCTGCTATTGAGCAGGCTGCGAAGAACCGCAGCGTCCAGGCTGAAGATCTCGATTTCAGCGGCTGGGGCGAGGGACGCATTCGCGCTTATGTGAGCGCGGCAAAACGGGCAGGGGCAGCGCCGTTGGCTCTGTTGCAAATTCCAAAGATCCACCTGCAGGCCCCAGTTTTCGACGGAACTGACGGCATCACCCTGAATCACGCAGTCGGGCGCATAGCGGGAACGGCAAGGCCGGGTGACGCGGGAAATATCGGACTCGCAGCCCACCGCGATGGATTCTTCCGCGGCCTGAAAGACATTCAACAGGGCGATGAAATCGACCTGAAAACACGCAGCGGGATCGACATCTACACCGTGGACCGGATTCAGATCGTCAGTCCGCGCGATGTGAGCGTCCTGCGGGATCAACGCAAGCCCGCGCTCACGCTCGTCACCTGTTATCCGTTTTACTTCGTCGGCAGCGCGCCGAAGAGGTATGTCGTCACGGCTTTTCTCACGCAACACACCGCCGCCGGGTCCACGGCATCCGATGCCCGGCTCAATCCTCAACCCTTTAACCCAACACTACAGGAGGAACAATGAACCGCTTCTTTTCAAAAACTCGTCTCTTTGCTCTGCAGGTTCTGGGAGCAATCGCCCTCACCCTGGTGGCCGCTGGCGCTTCTGCGCAAGACACTACCACAACCGATCACCGCCCCGGCGTGTCGCAGTATCAAGCCGAAGTGCGCAACGCGCAGATCGTCTACGTTGAGGGCAACGATCTGGTGCTCAAGCTCGAAGACGGAAAGGTCGAGCACCTTGTCGTGCCTTCGGACGAGAAGTTCACCGTTAACGGCCAGGATCTCACGGTGAGCCAGCTCAAGTCGGGCACCAGGCTCACGCAGACCATCCTCACAACAACCACGCCGCACTACGTCAAGACGATCCGGGTGCTCAAGGGGAAAGTGTGGCACGTCAACGCCCCTGGCTCCATCGTCCTCAGTCTGCCTGACGGCACCAACCATCTCTACAAGGTACCCTCGCACGCCAAGTTCTTCGTCAACGGCAAGCCGAAGTCAGTGTTTGACGTGAGAAAGGGCATGAAGCTCGAAGCGACCATCGTAACCGACGAGACGTACACCGTAGCCGAGCAGGCCAAGTCAAACGTCGGCCGCGCGCCAGCCATTCAGCCGCTGCTTGGCGTTCTGCTGATCCAGCCGGCTCCCATGCCTCGGCCAGTGGATGCCAGTGTGACCGCCGAGCACGCGGATGCACCGGTGGAGATAGCCGCGGCGCTTCCAGAGACTGCAAGTTCGCTGCCTTTGACTGGCGCGCTCGGCTTTCTTGGCATCGCGTCCTCCATCGGACTAGGGCTGGCTCGCAAGCGCGCTGCCGGCAAAATCTAAGAGCCTCGATTTCATCTGTCCGTCCTCCATGACGGACAGGCGCATCGAGATTCACAACATAAACGGTAGTACCAGCCGCGCGAGCAATTCCATCAGAAGAATTTGCCCGCTCAAGGAGGAGAAAAATGAAATCGCAACGTATTCACCAGGTACTGAGCTTGTTCGCCGGAGCAATTATGCTCGTCGCCGGCGCAGGCATCAGCAGGGCGGCCGACAATTCGGCCGCAGCGGTCCCGGTCACTATGACGGTCACCGCCAGTGTCGCAGCCGACAAACGCATGCCCGAAATCGGCCGCAACGATATCGTCGTCCGGCAAGGCAAAAACCAGCTCAATGTCACGGACTGGGTTCCCGCCCGCGGCGACCGCGCCGGACTCGAGTTGTTCATCCTCATCGACGACGCTTCGGACGCTCGATTCAGTCTGCACTATGACGATTTGCGCGCGTTTATCAATTCCCAGCCGGCGAGCACGCTGGTCGGCATCGGGTATATGCAAAACGCGACCGTGCGAATCGGCCAGGATCTGACCGCGGATCACGAACTGGCGGCTCAGGCACTGCGCATGCCTCTCGGATATCGCGGAGCGTTCGGCAGTCCCTATTTGTCAGTGACCGAACTGATGAAGAGGTGGCCCGTCGACCAGAACCGCCGCGAGGTCATCATGATCACCAGCGGCATAGGCCGAGGCCATGAGCGGCACTTCCTGAACTGGCGCACGGGCTACCGGCTGGATGCCGATGCGGATACCGCCAGCGCTGTTGCACAAAAAACGGGCACGAACATCTTCACCATTTACACCCAGGGCTCAGCGCCACTCCGCCTCAGCCAATGGGATCTGATGAATGGGCAGATGAACATGTCCCGGCTCGCTGACCGCACCGGCGGGGCCGCGTTTTACCTGGGTCTGCACAATCCCGTCAGCATCCAGCCTTATCTCGGCGAACTGCAGAGGATCTTCGACAATCAGTATCTCCTCAGTTTTTCCGCGAACGCAGGCAAGCGGGCCGCTCTGCAGAACATCAGTCTCAGCACTGAAGTGGCCGGCGTGCAGCTTTCCGCTCACGACGCAGTGTGGGTCGCCAGTGCGGAGTGAACGCTCTGCACTCGCACGTCCATCCTCCGGCTTTGAACAGGTATTCGCTCTAATCAAAAACGAATGCCCGTTCAGAGCCGGAGATTTTCTGTAATCTCCACACTCTCGCCGAGACGCCGGTTCCATCTTTTATCATTCCATCTTTCATCTCGCATCGGTCGAGGACCGCAAACTGGAGGCCCATCATGGAGTCGGCAAACATCCATCATCTCGAACTCATCATCCTCTTCATGATGGTGCTGGTCGTTGCGCTGGCCGCCATGGCCCGGCGCTTCAAAACTCCTTACCCGATCGTGCTTGTGATTGGCGGCCTCGCCGTTTCGTTGCTCCCCGGCGTGCCCCGCGTGTCCCTGAACCCTGACGTAATTTTTCTTGTGCTACTCCCGCCGCTGCTCTTTGGGGCCGCGTTTCATACCTCGTGGCGGAGCTTCTGCCGCAGCTTGAACAAGTCCTCGATGATGGCATTCGGTCTCGTCGGCTTCTCCGTGATCGGCGTGGCCTTTATCACTGGACATCTCCTGCCGGGCTTCGATCACCGCGTCGGTTCCGTACTCGGTGCGCTGGTGGCCAGCACTGACGCAATCGCCGCAACGGCTATCGCCCGGCGGATGCACCTGCCGCAGCGAATTACTGATGTGCTTGAGGGCGAGAGCCTGTTGAATGACGCAACGGCATTGCTCGCGCTTGAGTTCTCAGTGGCCATGCTTGTTGCGGATTCGACTCCGACGTTTGGCAGCGGACTCGCAAGGCTCGTTGCTCTCGTTGCCGGCGGTGTGGCCGTCGGATTGCTGGCCGGATGGATCATACGCTGGTGCCAGACTCGCCTGACAGACGCCCCGCTTGAGATCACATTCACTCTGCTGGCGCCTTATGTGGCTTATCTCGCCGCAGAAGGGCTCCATGTTTCCGGAGTACTCGCCACCGTCGTGTGCGGTCTCTTCCTTGGAGAAAAGCAGTCTCAGGCGCTATCTCCGCGCGCGCGCGTTGAGGCAGCCGCGGTTTGGAATACGCTCGACTTTATTTTGAATGGCATTGTCTTCACTCTCATCGGCCTGCAGCTTCCGTATGTTCTCGAAGGAATCAAATATATGAGCGCAGGTGAACTATGGCTCGATGTTTCGATCCTCGTCGGGCTCCTGATTGCCCTGCGCCTGCTTTGGGTTTACGCCGCGTCATGGATTGCCTTCGGCATTCGAAAATTGATGCGGCAGCCGGCCGCGCCGCCGCAGGCCAATGAGACGTTTGTCCTCGGCTGGACAGGAATGCGCGGCGTCATCGCGCTTGCCGCGGCCATGTCGTTACCCCAGACGCTGGACAGCGGCGATCCGTTTCCGCAGCGCGACCTGCTCATCTTTCTCACATTTTGCGTGATTCTCATTACGCTCGTTGCACAGGGGCTCAGCCTGCCCTTCGTGATCCGGAAAGTCGGGTTGGCGACTCCAGCCTCCGAGCCGCAATCGCTTTGAAACGCCTGGAGCTGATCCTGCGCCAAGCGCGGTTCTCTCTGCCATTCCTCCGCGCTTGATTTTTAGGAGGTTATCCGGGCAAGTCTCAAAGCGGTTCGCGGTGAGGCTGACGTTTCATAGCTGAAAGAGCAGCCCGGGTTCCAATGCACATCCAGGCAGATGCAGAACATCCCGGCTATAGCATTTTCGGAATTGCTGTATACCGAAGCCGGGCACTCAAGTGGCTTTTTCCTCAAGAAAAAGCCTCCTTGCACGCCCCTCAAAAAGTCCACGCGTATTCCGGAAATGCTCTAGCCGCGTAAAATCGTAATAGGCCCAACGGATCCCATCCGCGCTCTCATCTATGTCGCGCAACTTTTACATTCTCGCCGCCGCTCTGCTCCTGTTCGCGCTGGCCTCTGCCGGCATGTCGCTGGTGCCTGCCAGCTTTCAGCCCGGCCTGCCTGCCAATGGCTCGCTATGGCGCACGGTAGCCCTGTTTCTGTTGCTCTTTGGCCTGGCCGCCGCGCTCGTCGGCGTAATGAGCCATCTATTCGAGCAGGTTGACCGGCGCAGCGAAGAAGCCCGCGTGGCTGCACGCCGCAAGCGCCGCGGAGAGCGCAACAGCTAGAATAGATGCTGGGACTCTTTCCCGCAGATTGAGCAGGCGCCGATGTATGAAGTCACCGTAGAGGCCGGGTTCTCTTCCGGCCACTATCTTCGCAACTATAAGGGCAAGTGCGAAAACCCGCACGGGCACAACTACAAAGTCCGCGTCACTTTGGCCGGCCCTGTGCTCGATGAGGCCGGCCTGCTGCTCGACTTCAAGCTGCTCAAGCACGTCATGCGCCCGGTGATCGATCGCCTTGACCACCAGATGCTCAACGATCTGGAGCCCTTCACGGTGTTGAATCCCTCCGCCGAAAACCTTGCCAAATACTTCTACGACCAGACCAGCCAGCAGCTTGCCGAGATGAGTAAAGGCCGCGTTCGCGTAAAGGACTGCACCATCTGGGAAACGGACACCACCACCGCCACCTACTACGAATAGGCAGCAGCGTGCGCCGTCAGGTAGTCTTGCGGGCTGTCAGAATCCGCAGCGGCGGAAACGTGCCAGTCCAGTCAAGTGGGAACATGCGCACATCCAGGCCGCACCTGATCAGCTCCTTGCGGTATTCGCCCGTGTGCTTGTAGTCGGAAATCACAGCCACGCCGCCCGGCTTCAGCACCCGGCCAATCTCCTCGCAGGCCTTAGCACGTCCCGGCCGATCGTAAATATTGTGCAGGCAAAGGTTCGAGAGCGCCACGTCGAAGGACGCGTCAGGAAAGCTCATCTTGCGTGCATCCTCGCTCTTTACCGTCGTTCTATCGCCCACCCCTTCAAGCGCAATATTGTTCACGAGCGCCTCCGGCCCGTTGCCGGAAAGATCCTCAGTGTTCCAGATATCGATGCCTGTTGCGTGCCCCGCGGTCAGCCGTTTCGCCGCGCCAATCAACAGCAAACCGCGCCCCGCTCCCACATCCAACACCGCTTCAGCGCCCGTCCATTGCACCTTAGCCAGCATCCGGTCGCGATGGCGAAACTTGCCCACCTTGGCGTAGAGCAGCATCAGGAGACCGGGTGCGATCATCCACCCCGCCGGCCACAGAAAGCCGGGCGACAGAAGAAACTCGACATGAGCGATCGTGACCTTGGGAAACACCAGCGCGATCACCAGGCAGAGACCGCCCCCGGCCAGCAGGTTGCGAATCACATTGGGCGCGTCGATTCCGTAGTCGGGCTTCTGGGCCATGGCGCCCCTCCGGCAGGCGTTTCAGCTTCCACGTGGTTGCAGAAAATCCTACCACGGAGAGCGGCTGCGTCTTCGCGGGGCCGTCGTGTCGAAAAACCTGCTCAGTTCATCTCGCTGGAGCGGGATTTCAGGTAGTTGTCGAAGGGAATCTCGAAGTAGAAAAGCTCTTTGCCATCGGCGTCGCGCAGCTTGTGCAGGTGCAGCTTTGCCCCCTTCAGCGGATGGTCCAACTGCGAAACATCGTAGAACAGGAACCCCGCGCGCGTCGTATGCGGTTCCACCACCAGAGCCTGGTATTCAAAGGTGTCAAAGTCCGCTTCGATCTCCTTGTTGCTGGCCTTGGGCTTGAGCTTGATCGCGGGAATCGGGCCGGGCATGGGAATCTTTGTGCCCTGGCGTTCCTTCTGGGTCATCAGGCGTTCCACATCCTCGGGCTCGGCAGCCTGAATCTTGTCCCCCGCCGCGGTCAGAAACAGGATGCGCGCATCGCGCAGGCTGATCGGCCGGTCGCCGTTGTTGGTAACGATCAGGCGCACCGGCATGACGCCGTGGCTCAGATAGTCGACCCGGAAGATGGACTCCTTTTCTTTCGTATTGTAGGGTTCGGCGGCAATGGCCACTTTTTCGTCGTCATGCACCTCAACCGCGGCAAAGCTGGTGGCCGGCTCAACCGGAGGCGGAACATGTTCGCTGGCCATGGCAGGCAGCGCCAGCCAGAGCAGGGAGAGCGGAATTGCCCGCGAAATCCTCATGGTGCTCGACTGTATCATTTGAGGGTTAGACCGGGGTATGGCCTATTCCGTCACGCATGATTCTCTTTTTCTACAATCTGGCCTTGCTCACGGCCCTGGTGCTGGGGGCGCCGTGGTGGCTGTGGCGCATGGCCACCACGCAGAAATATCGCGAAGGTCTGCCGGAGCGCCTGGGCCGGACAGGTCTGCTCCGGATCCGTCTGCGCCAGGCCCGTCTGCTGAAAGCCCATGGCGAGCGGCCCCTCATCTGGATTCATGCCGTCTCCGTAGGCGAGGTGCTGGCCGTCAGCCGGCTGGTCAACGAACTGGACGCGGCGCTGCCGGACTACTTCATCGCTGTTTCAACGACGACAGGAACCGGCCAGCAGTTGGCGCGGGAGCGCTTCGGCGCCGATCGCGTCTTCTATTGTCCTTTGGACCTTCCCTGGGCCATCCGTGCCTATTTGAACACCCTTCAACCGTGCATGATTGTGCTTGCCGAAACAGAATTCTGGCCAAACCTGCTGAGTGGCTGTTTCCGGCGAAGAATCCCCGTCGCCGTCGTCAACGCCCGCGTTTCCGACCGTTCCTGGCCGCGTTACCGGCGGCTGCGCTGGCTTTGGCAGCCGTTTCTGAAACGCCTCGTCTGTGTGCTCGCGCAGAGCCAGATTGACGCCGACCGCCTCCAAGCTATCGGCTGCGCTCAACAGCGGGTATCGGTCGCCGGCAACCTGAAGTTCGACGTGCGGACAGCCGAAGAGTCCGACGCAACCCGGCTCCTGAACGTCTTAAGACATGGCTTGCGATTGGTAGTGGCAGGCAGCACGCTTGAGGGGGAAGAGGCGGCGCTCCTTGAAGCCTGGCCGCTGCTGCTCGCGTCTCACCCCCAACTGGCCCTGGTTCTTGCGCCCCGCCATCCTGACCGTTTCAGCGCCGTCGCTGCGCTGCTCAGCAGGTCCGGCATTCCGTGGATCAAGCGTTCAGCCTGGCAGCCTCAACCCGCCGGCTCGCTTCAGTCGCTTGCAGCCGGCCAACTCGTAGCCGGACAGATCGTGTTGCTGGACACCATCGGCGAGCTGGCCTCCGTCTACTCCTTGGCGTCGGTAGCCTTCGTCGGCGGCAGCCTCGTCCCCGCCGGCGGCCACAATCCGCTTGAACCGGCACAATTCTCCGTTCCCATCGTCATGGGCCCGCACTACGCCAACTTTCGCGCCATCGTCGACGATCTTCGCGCTCACGACGCAATCCAAGTCGCAACCCCCGAGAACTTTGCCCAGGCTCTCGTTGACCTTTTGACCGATCGCGAAGAAGCTCTCGCCATGGGCCAACGAGCTAGACAGGTCTTCGATCAGCAGGCAGGCGCAACCGAGCGTTGCGTGGCAGCGCTCACGGCGCTTCTTTCGTCCCAACCAGCAGCGGAGTCTATCTTATGAGCGCAGGATTTATACCGCGCAAGCTCCTGTTGCCCTTAGTTCCTGCGTACCGGCTGGGGTTGTGGCTCCGCGAGAGGCGGCTGGGCACGCAAGCAGAACCCGTCCAGCGCCTGCGCTATCCCGTCGTCAGCATCGGCAATCTTTCCACCGGAGGATCAGGCAAGACGCCCTTGACCATCGTCCTCGCCACCGTACTCACGCAGTACGGCTTTCATGTGGACGTGCTTTCACGAGGCTACGGACGCAAAGGGCAGATCCCGGCCCGCGTCACAGCCGGCGGCGCCGCAGAGGAGTTTGGCGACGAGCCCTTATTGATTACGCGCACCGCCGGCGTCCCGGTTTACGTCGCCGCGCAGCGTTTTGACGCCGGTCTGCTGGCTGAGGGAGATGCTACAGCGATCGCCGCTTTAGGCGAGGGGACAAAGCCGGTCGTCCATTTTCTTGACGACGGCTTCCAGCACCGCCAGTTGGCGCGCACCGTAGACATTCTGCTGCTCGACCGGCAGGATTGGACAGACCACCTTCTCCCGGCCGGCAATCTGCGCGAACCCATCAGTGCCGCGCTACGCGCCACCGTCATCGCGATTCCCGCCGAAGATACCGCGCTGGAGGCGGAACTGAAGGCCTGGGGTTGGCATGGTCCCGTCTGGCGGCTGCTGCGCAACATGGAAATTCCTCCAGCCGATGGCCCCGTGGCCGCCTTCTGCGGCATCGCCCGGCCGCGGCAGTTCTTCGCCGGCCTCGAAGCAGCCGGTCTCGAAATCGTCCTCCGCAAGGACTTCCCAGACCACCACCGTTTCACCGCCGCTGAGGTTGAACGCCTGGTTCAGGCCGCCCGCGCCGCCGGAGCCTCCGCGTTCTTTACAACGGAAAAAGATCAAGTCCGGCTCGGCAACCTCGCCGCCGCCATCCCCGCTTCTATACCGCTCAAGATCGCCGGCCTCGCTATCGAGATCGAGAACCGCTACGACGCTATCGCCTGGCTGCTGGACCAGTTGGGGCCACTTTCAGCGCGCCAGGCCCTGTGAGAAAATCAGAGTTTGCACACGCAGTCCAAGTTTCGCTTGCTTGTGGTCCGGCTGGGCGCCATGGGCGACATTCTGCACGCCCTCCCGGCAGTGACGGCGCTGCGCAAGGCGCATCCTGGATGGGTCATTGACTGGGTCGTAGAACCCCGCTGGCGCGCCCTGCTATCAGTGGAGCAGCAATGTGCAGCTCCCCAGGGCCCCGAACCCACGCCACCCTCCGCATCCTCCCAAAGCCGGCAAAGCCTCGTTCACCCCGTCATTGACCATCTCCATCCAGCACCCACGCGCGACTGGCGAAAAGTCCCATTCAGCGGTGCCACCCTCCATGGAATCAAAGACTTGCGCCGCGCGCTTAAGGCAGGCGACTACGACACCGTCATCGACCTGCAAGGCGCAATGAGGTCCGCCGTAATCGGCCGCATGGCCGGTTGCCAGCGGCTGATTGGCGAGGCGGAGCCGCGCGAGCGTTCGGCGCGCTGGCTCTATACCGAGCGCGTCCAGACCCACGCCGCGCATGTAATTGAGCAGGATTTAGAGCTGGCCGCGGCCATAGCCGGCGACGATCTGGCATTTGCCGCGCCCATGCTGCCGGTCGATCCCAGCGCCGAAGCCTGGGCAGATAGGACTCTGCCCCTGGGCGCGTCTCAACCCGCCGTGCTCATCAACCCCGGCGCCGGCTGGGGCGCAAAGCGCTGGCCTGTCGAGCGTTACGCCACGCTGGCCCAGGGACTCATGGAGCGCGGAATGCGGGTTCTGATCAACGCCGGGCCGGGCGAGGAGCCGCTTGCGGATTCACTTGCGTCGGCCATCCATGGCGGCGTAGAAGTAATTGTCCCCACGCTGAGCCAGTTGATCGCCGTCACCCGCAGAATCGCCCTGTGCATTGCCGGGGACACCGGCCCGCTTCACTTGGCCTGCGCCCTCGGCAGGCCGGTGGTGGGAATCTATGGGCCAACCGATCCCAGCCGCAACGGGCCCTTTGGGACTCGATTCGCCGTTTTGCGCAGCCCCGATAGCCGCCGCGACCACACCCGTCACGAGGCTCCGGAGGCTGGTTTGCTGACCATCGAGCCCGAGGATGTGCTCAAGGCCGCCGATAAACTTCTCTCTGAGGAGAACGCCGGATGACCCAGCCGCCCAATCCGCAACCCGGTCCCGTGAAACCCGTTGCTCCAAAAGAGGACTGGATTACCCGCTGGCAGCGCATCGCCCGGCGCATCCGCGTTCCTTTGGGCTTTCTTACCGCTGCGCTTTACCTGTTTGAGTTGTTGCGCCGCGCACCGCGCCCGGCCGCCGTGGCGTGGAGCCTGCTTCTGGTATTGCCTGGGTTGTGGCTGCGCGGGTATGCTGCCGGATACGTGAAAAAGAACCGCGAACTCACCATGACCGGCCCCTACGCCCACACCCGCAACCCTCTTTACCTGGGGTCGATGCTCATAGCCGCCGGCTTTGCCTTGGCTCTGCTGAGCTGGCCGGTAGCCCTGCTGCTGGCCGTTGGGTTTACGGTCATCTACGTTCCCGTCATCGCCTCGGAAGAGCGGTTCCTGCGCCTCACATTTCCAGAGTTCGACGCCTATTGCCGGCGTGTCCCGCGGCTGATTCCCCGATTGACGCCCGCATCCCAATCCGGGTCCCCATCCGGCTCTGGCGCATTCTCCGTGGCGCTCTATCTCAAGCACCGCGAGTACAATGCAGGTATAGGCGCTGCGCTGCTTTACCTCAGCCTGCTGCTTCTGCGGCCGGCGTTTAGCCTGCTTGTGCGTGCCCTGCGGTGAGCGGTTCCCGCATCCACACAGTCAAAAGATAAGCAGTCGAACGACCAGACCTAAATAATCCAGAGTCAAATAACCAAGGAGCTCTCCGCTGAAGGTAAAGGCCCGCACAACCGCCGCAGTTGCCGTATCCCTCCTTGCCTTGGCAGCCAGCTCCAGCGCCCAGCAGGCGGGTACCCTCGCGCCGCCGCGTGCAGGGTTCAGCTTTCCGCAAAAGCAAACGCTCATTTATACCGTGGACTGGCGCGTCTTTCCCGCCGGCACGGCCGTGCTGCATTTTGAGGCAAACGGCTCCGGCGAACGCATTACCGCCAATGCCGACACCATCGGCGCCATTAACCTGCTCTTCCACGTGGGTGACCGTTTCCAATCCACTTTTGATCGCGATAAAGGCTGCACCTCCGAGTTCGACAAGCAGACCGTCGAGGGCCGCCGTCAGATCAACGCCACTCTGCGGCTCGACTACGGCCAGGGAAAATCCATCCTCGATGAAAAGAACCTCGTCACCGGCCAGACCAAGCACATCGAGACGCCCATTCCCGGTTGCCTCACTGATCTGTTGAGCGGCATCTACTACGCCTCGTCGCAGCCCATGGAAGTCGGCAAGAGCTTCGTCATCCCCGTCGTAGACGCGCTGCATACCGTGCCCGTGACCATGAAAGTAGAAGGCCGTGAAGAGATCAAGACCACCCTCGGCACCTTCAAAACCCTGCGCGTGCAGCCCACGGCCGACGCCGGCGTAGTCAAAAACCGCGGCAACATCTGGATCTGGTACACCGACGACGACCGCCACCTCCCCGTGCAAATGCGCGCCCGCCTCTTCTGGGGAACCATCACCTTCCGCCTCACCGGCAACGAGAACAAGTAGCCCGAATCCCGTCGCCCCGCCTTTGCAGAATATTTCCCCAATGGGGTGCACTTCTTCCCGTAGGGAAGAACCGAAAATTGCCCCGGATGGCGCGAAGCAGAATCCGGGGATGACGTGCCAATTCCATCTTCGCGTCCCGTAAGGCCGCGGCGAAATGCCTTCTCACCCTTTGACCACGTTCATCGAAGGGCAACTCGGAAATCAAGAAACCGGCCCAACCGCGTCCGCCCCCGGTATAAACTTCTCCTTCGCGCGATCGCTGGTTTTTTTCCGCGCGAACAGGAAAATCCCCATGCGCAAATGCACGCTCGCCCTCTTGCTGGCACTCTTCGCCACGGCTCCGTTCTGCTCCACCCAGACGCCCGCCAAGCGCCCCATGACCTTCGACGACATGATGCACATGAAGCGCCTCGGCGACACCGCCGTCTCGCCCGACGGCAAGTGGCTGGCTTATTCCGTCACCACCGTCAACCTGGCCGCAAACACCAAAACGGCGGAGCTGTGGCTGCAACCCATCGCCGGCGGCGGTCCCATTCCGCTGGCTGCCGCCCAACCCGGCGACTCCGGCGTGCAGTTCGCTCCCGACGGCAAGCGCATCCTCTTTCTCAGCAGCCGCGACGGCGGCCAACAGGTCTGGCTGGCGGATTTCGACCCATCCACCGGCGCTGCCGCCAATGCCAAAAAGCTGACAACCATCTCCACTGAAGCCGACAACGCTCTCTGGTCTCCCGACGGCAAATCCATCGTCTTCACTTCGGCCGTCTACCCCGACTGCCCGGCCATCATAGACGTGGACGCAAGCACCGGCAATACCTGCAACGCAAACCGCGACGCCGCCAAGGCCGCCAGCAAGGTGAAGGCGCAAATCTTCACGCATCTGCTCTATCGCCACTGGGACCACTTCACCGGCGACAAGCGCAGCCATCTGTTTCTGGCATCGGCCGAGACCGGCGCGCTCCGCGACCTCACGCCCAACGATCCACATGATGTTCCGCCGTTCTCGCTTGAGGGCGGAGGTTGCGGCTGCGCCTTTGCTCCGGACGCGAAGGAGCTTGCATTCACCGAAAACCTTGACCCCGAGCCGGCGACCTCAATCAGCGCCAGCATCTTCACGCTGGATTTGACCGATGCGGCAGCGAAGCCGGTAAAGGTGAGCACTTCGGCGGGAGGAAATTTCACCCCGGCCTATTCGCCGAATGGAAAATGGCTTGCCTGGCGTTCGCAGGCACGCGCAGGGTATGAGAGCGATAAGTTCCGGCTCGTGTTCTATGACCGGAAAGCAAAGACGATCGAAGAGTTGATGCGGCAAGCCTGGTGGTCCGTCGACGAGTTTGCCTGGGCGCACGACTCGAAGTATGTCTATTATGTCCTGCAAATTAATGGTTACGACAGCATCCAACAGGGCCGACGCATATAAATGACCATGGTTTGCTATATGCAGGGAGTGGGAAATAAGTAAGAAGGGGGAATGGACAATCCCCTGAAGTATTTTGCTGAGTTGCGCGATCCGCGCATAGAGCGGAACCGAGAGCATCTG
>DASXFS010000020.1:0-85038 GCA_036489415.1 Occallatibacter sp.
CGATTTTAAGTCCGCTGCGTCTGCCAGTTTCGCCATCCGGGCTTGTTGCGGTTGCCCCTGCTAATTGCCCCCTTTTAAGGTAGTTACCTGGATATTGATTCTACGCTCCCAAAACTCGCGATTCGGTTTTGCGCATGCGCACTGCCGATTGCGCTCGCGCCATTCTATCGTGCTTCTCATTAACCCCAGATTCGCTGACATCAGACTCGCTGACCGATGGATTCCGCCGGTCCGAGGGCTGGCCTCGTTAAGGCCGCGCAGATAAAGAACGAGGATGGCCAGCACATGCCACTACCTAGACGCTTCTATAGATATCGATTGTGCTTCCGGTCTTACATAAATCCGCGGCAAGCTGGAAAATGCATGTATCAAGAGCGTCCCCGGTGTAACCGGGAGTTCGCCCGAGCTGGTTATAACTATCCAGAAACTGAGTCCTCACAAATAGCGGCCCTGCGGCAAACCAGCCGCATCGCGACCGGATAATAGTCGCACTCATTCTGTCTGTTCTTGAATCCGATTCAGTGCCATTCCCAGATCTGCTTATTCAGCAGGCACGGCGGTCACGATCTTGGCAGGTAGCGTAAGAGACACACCAATCATCCAGACGATACTGATGAAGCGGCCCACGGGGATAAAGTAGCCCGCCTTGAAATTGAGCACCGTCAGCGTGGCCAGTTCGCACGCAACGGCCACGGCGATGCCCAGCCACATCAGCCAGCGGGGGATGAGTTTGTAGAGACCCGCCGGAACCGACACGCCCGCGACAAAGAGGCCTAGCAGCACGGCGAAGCCTGGGCCCGCAGCGGCGAAACTGATCGCCCGCAGCGCGCTGGTGGCGCCCGCCGCCTCGGCAATGCCTGGCCTGGTAAGGGACCAGTTGGCGAGGGCCGAGAGCATCAGGAGCGTCGTGGCGCCAATGCCGCCGAGAAACGCGATTGACTCTCCCGCGGCACTGACGCCTAAGAACCGCAGACGGCTGACAGTGGTCGCGATGAAGATGCCCAGCGGAATTGCAGAAGCCAATTCAAAGAACGAACCCAGTTGAATTGACCAGCCGTATTGCGCAATATAGGCCACCGCCTTTTCGGCGGAGTCATGCGGAATGGCGAGCGCAGCGCCGAGTCGGGAGCCCCCCGCGAGCAACAAGCCCGCGTAAATGAGCGCAAGCAGCAATAGATTCGGGCCTGCGTGGCATTTTGCAGGGGTGGGACGTGCATCGAGTTGTTTCATAGCGGTCCTCATGGAAGAGAAGCAATAGATCTGTGAGTGAGACCTTGCGATAGGTCGTAAACGCAGGTCGGGGGTCTCGTCTCCGGCAACGGTGAACCTGCAAAAACGTCAAGCTTGCGTCTATCTCCGTCTTGAGTACAGCACCGGCACAGGCCCCGTGCTATTAAGGATGGTGAAGGATTGTAAAGATAGGTAAAGATTGAGCGCTGCGCATTCGCGGCGATTAACATCGGAAAAGAGAAGAACAAAAGACCCCTCACGCAATCATGAACCCGCTGCTGATCATCGACGACGATACCGAACTCTGCACCCTGCTCGCCGAGCGTCTTGCCGAGGATGGATTCGTGCTCCATGCCGTACACAATGGGAAAGATGGACTGGAGCGCGCCTGCAGCGGCGGATATTCTCTTGTGATCCTGGACGTGATGCTGCCGCAGTTGGGAGGCATCGACGTACTCAAACAATTGCGGATCCGATCCTCGGTTCCGGTGTTGATGTTGACGGCGCGTGGCGATGACATCGATCGCATCATCGGCCTTGAAGTGGGAGCCGACGACTATTTGCCCAAGCCGTTCAACCCGCGAGAGCTCGTCGCTCGCATTAAAGCCATTCTGCGCCGGCTCGACGCCAGGGGAGCAGGACCCAACAACTTTACCGCGGGCGACATTACCATCGACGTCGCATTGAGAGAAGCATGGGTCCTGGGCAAGACCATGCAGCTAACTACCGTCGAATTCGCCCTCCTTGAAGCGCTTGTACGCAACGCGGGCCGCCCGCTCACGCGCGAATATCTGACTGATACCGCTTTGGGAAGAAAGCTAGGCACATTCGACCGCACGATCGACGTGCATATAAGCAATCTCCGCAAAAAGCTGGATACGCGCGAAGGCATCGAACGGATCAAGACGATTCGAGGGAGTGGCTATCTGTTGGCTCCCCGCGCTTCAAACGAGGAGCATTGAATATGCCGCGTTTGTTCGTCAAAATATTCCTCTGGTTCTGGGCGACGGTGATCCTGACCGGGATTTCCCTCGTGCTGGCTTTTATGCTCCAGCCTCAAAGCGTCCCATCCCGATGGCGCGCCAGCCTCACCGATACACTGAGATATTTCGGGACCGCGGCGGTCGGAGCCTTTGAGCAAGGCGGAGTTCCCACGGCCACCGGCTACATCCATCGACTTTCGCAGGATGCGCACATCCACGGATGCATCTTCGACGCCGCAGCCAACTCGCTGGCCGGAGAACACTGCTCAGAGTTCGCCGGTATCGCCGCTCAGGTTGCCAAAGGCGCTCCGTCAGCGCACGAAATGGGACGAGGGCTCGCCAGAATGGCGATTCCTATAAGAGCGCCAGACGGTCGCATTTATATCTACGCTTCAGAGTTGCTGGCCGGGCCTCGCGCCGCGTTTGGCCTGGATCAGAAGACTGTATTAATGCGCGCTTGCCTGGCGTTTATTGTGTCGGGGCTCATCTGTTACTTTCTAACGCTCTACCTTACGAGACCCATCCTCCGGCTTCGCTATGTTGCGCAGCAGATTACCGCGGGCCAACTAAGCAAGCGCGCCGAACCAAAGCTGGAATCGCGCCAGGATGAATTCGGGGATCTCGTTCGAGACTTTAATCGAATGGCGGCAAAGACGGAAGATCTTATTTCCAGCCAGCGGCAACTATTGAACGATGTCTCTCACGAACTTCGATCTCCTTTGGCGCGGATGAATGTGGCACTGGATCTGCTGCGCCTGCGCCTCGGCCAGAATTCAGCCTTGGACCATCTGGAAAGCGACCTGCAACGCCTGAATGAGATGATCGGGCGGTTGCTGACCGTGGCCAAACTTGACGCTGTGTCGGCGCTCCAAAATTTTGCGCGCGTCAACCTGTCTGAGCTCGTGGCGAGCATTGCCGGCGATGCCGAATTTGAGGCGCGGGAGCGAGGGTGTCGCGTCGAGGTTGCGCGAACAGAAGACCTCGCCGTCCTCGGAGATTCAAGCCTGCTGCGCAGTGCGATTGAAAATGTACTTCGCAACGCCGTCCGATTCACTGCCGCCGGCACGGCGGTCGAGGTGCTTCTTCGCGCCAACACAAACGCCAACGCCCATGAAGCAATCATCGTCATTCGAGATTATGGAGCAGGAGTACCGGAAGACGAGCTTACGCGCATTTTTAAACCGTTTTATCGTTTGCCTGATTCACGCGGCCTCGAATCTACCGGAGCCGGTCTTGGATTGGCGATTGCGGAGAGAATCGTACGCCTGCATGGAGGCGTTATTCGCGCCATGAATGCGGAGAACGGCGGTTTGAGCGTTGAGATGATATTCAAGATGTTCGGGAACACCGCTTGACAGCATTTCCAATCCGCGTCACACTACCGTTATCGCGTAGGCACCGCGCGAGAGTTGTACGATTTTTGAGAACCTATGACATTCATCTCCTACCTTCCGCTTGCTTGTCGCACCACTTGTTGTAGCTGACCCCATCGGCTGCATGCAGGCCTATACCTGCGCGGGCACAATCGCACATTGACAATCGAAACACCGGCATGACAGAGGAGGTCCCTCTGCGCATGAGCTCCATCTATCGGTGTTTATCTGTTTCCGTTTTCTGTTTTGTCCGTTCTCAGGAGCAATTCCTTGATTGACCATGCAAGTTTTCTTGTTTCTGCCGCAGCCGTAGCTGATGCCGCAGACCGATCCGCTTCTTTAGCCGCCGTGCCCGTGCGCTTCGCCCCGAAACGCGCACCCTTCCGTTGTTGTCCTTCCTCCGCAAGCTAACGCGCATCCGCGCGCTTCATTTCAAAATTCTTTCATTCAGGGAACTCGCATGCCGGAGGTGTATCCCGGCGTCAACGAAGGTCTGCCTACAGCAGCGGACTTTCCCTCACTTTTTTCATTCTTAGGAGGACTCAAATGATCTCTATTCGCAAGGCCTCAATTCACCGAGCCTCAATTCACCGAGCATTGATCGGCCTGTTCCTGCTCATCCCCGTGACCTTGCTCGCGCAGTCCTATTCGGGCGAAGTCCGAGGCCTGGTCACCGATCCCAGCCACGCGGTCGTCTCCGGAGCCAAGGTCACCCTCATCGACGAAGCCAAACGCGTATCCCGTGTTGCCGTATCGGACGGCGCCGGGCTCTATACCTTCAGCCAGGTTGATCCCGCCAGTTACCAGGTCGTGGTTGAGGACGCCGGATTCAGGCGCTTTGAACGCGGCGGCATCGTAGTTGGAACGCAACAATCCGTGACGGTGGACGTGCCGCTCGAACTCGGCGATACCTCGCAAACCGTCGAGGTTTCCGCGGGCACTCCGCTGCTCGATACCACCAACGGCTCGACATCGACCTCTCTGGACGAGCAGAAACTTCTCGATCTGCCCGTCTCCACCAGCGACGGACGAAACCAGTACACCGTCATCAACATCTCGCAGAACGTATTGCCCGTCATCCGCGGCTCTGGATTTATTGATCAGAGCGACATCTCCACCGTCTCCATCGCCGGCAGCCCCGAATCCACCAATCAATACCTGATCGACGGCGTGCCCATCACCGACACCGTTAACCGGCCCGTCCTCATTCCCGCCACTGAAGCTACTCAGGAGCTCAAGGTTCAAGTAAGCACCTATGACGCCGAAGTGGGAAGAACAGGTGGTGGCGTTTATAACACGCTGCTCAAGTCGGGCACCAACAACCTTCATGGTTCGCTCTATGGGGTTACAAGCCAATCCGTCTACAACGCCAACGACTTCTTTGCCAATCGCGCCGGCGTCCCGCGGCCCAATACCCCCTTCTACAGTTATGCCGGCTCCGTCGGCGGTCCGGTGTTCGTTCCTAGGATTTACGACGGAAGAAACAAGGCGTTCTTCTTCCTTGCCGAGGAGGGGTTCAGCGAAAGCAACTTTCTGCGAGAAAGCTTTCAGGTGCCCACTGACCTTGAACGCACAGGTGATTTTTCGCAAAGTTATGTCTTGTCGCCCACTGGAGCGCAAATCCCTATCACCATCTATGATCCCAACACCAGGCAGCCCATCCCCGGCAACAAACTCACTGCGCTCAGCACGGTCGGGCAGAACATCGTCAGTTACTTCCCGCACGCCAACCTGCAGGGACTGCCCTCGGGAGCGTACAACTACAATGCGGCAGTACCGGGACCGGCAAATCGCGGTGACGAGTTCGTCGGCAAGATAGATGAACAGCTTTTCAAATGGTGGACGGCCAATGTCTCCTATCTGCACTACTATTGCCTGATTCCTTTTGGCAATGCGCTGGGAACCACGCCCGGATCTGAATCCATCACCTATAACCGCCACGTCGACGCAACGAATTTGAATAACATCTTCACCCTCAATCCCACTACAGTGCTGAGTGTCCGATTCGGCTTCAACCGTTTTCCCAATGTCATTCTGCCGCTCAGCACAGGTTTCAGTCCCACGACGCTGGGACTGCCCGCCTACAACTACCAGCTCAATTTCTTTCCGCCCATCAATGTCACCAACTTCACCTCTCTGAGCGATTCGACGGCAAGCACGGACTTCTGGTACTCCAGAAACCTCTTTACTCAAATTGCCAAGGAAGCGGGCAAGCACAGCATCAAGGCCGGCTTCGATTACCGCTCCATCGACCTGTCCTTCACCGATTTTCAAAGCGCTCCGGGAGCCTTCAATTTCACCGGCAACTTCACCGAACAGGCCCCGAACACGCCCAATGGAGGCGCATCGGGCAGCGCCATCGCCGACCTTCTTCTCGGTCTCCCAACCAGCGGCCAGATTGAGCAGTCGCAGCGTTTCTACCAGTACATCAACTACTGGGGCGCTTACGTGCAAGACGAATTCCGCATCTCGCGCAAGCTGACTCTTGATCTTGGCCTGCGCTATGAATACGAGACCGGCCTCAAAGACTCGAACAACAACGAGGTCGTCGGATTCAACCCCACTGTCGCCAGCCCGCTGGCCAGCATTGTTCCGGGCACAGTCGGCGGACTCGAGTTTGCCGGAACCGGCGGACGCAATGAAACCGGTGAGCTCTCCAAAGCCAAGTTCGCTCCGCGCTTTGGATTCTCCTACGCTCTCGGACAAAAGACTACGATTCGCGGCGGCGCCGGAGTCTTTTATTCGCCTTTGCGCTACGACGCCACGGCGGCTCTTCAAACCGGTTTCACCACCGAGGCGCCGCTCGTCTCCAGCAACAACGGCGATCTCACCCCGGCGGTAAGTTTCTCGCTCAGCAACCCCTTCCCCGGCGGCCCGCAAGCTCCCACCGGCAACGTCAATCGCCTGCTCACCGGCATCGGCGATCCCATCGCGGCCTATAGCGAGATCATCAAGTCTCCGGTCATTTACCAGTTCTCGGCCGGCGTTCAGCGCCAGTTGGCCCACAACACGATTCTCGAAGTGGACTATGTGGGATCGCGCGGACATCACCTGCTACCCTCACCCCAGGGCGGCGGCAGCGCCTCACCTGCGGGCGGAGGCCGAACCAATATCGATCAGCTCAACCCATCCTATTTCTCGCTCGGCGCTACGACTTTGAATGCCTCCACCGCTAATCCTTTCTATCAACCCGGCGGCCCGGGGCTAATCGGCCAACAAACAGTTCCCTATTATCAGTTGCTCTTGCCCTTCCCGCAATTTGCATCGGTCAACGTAATTACTACTGACAGTGCATCGAGTTATAACTCGCTCGCTGCGCGCATTGAGCGGCGATTCTCTAACGGAGTAACTTTCCTCAGCACCTATACCTTCTCGCGCAACCTTGATGGATCGTACGAAACGTCCAGTCCTTCGGGCGGCTCCAATTCCGGCCCGCAGAATATCTATAACCTCAAGTTGGAATGGGGACGCTCTTTCATCGATGTTCCCAACCGCTTCACCTTGGCCGGTTCCTATGTTCTTCCCGTTGGCGCGGGCAAGCGATTCCTGAGCAATGCGGGGCGCTGGAATTATGCCATCGGCGATTGGCAACTGAGCGCCGTAACTTACTATGAGAATGGATTCCCACTGAACATCTCTCAAAATAATCAGAACAGCTTGTTCGGCGCAGCCGTTCAGCGGCCCAACGTGAATCCCGGCATCAGCGGCAAAACATCCGGCAAC
The DNA here is from genome assembly GCA_036489415.1 of Occallatibacter sp. GTDB lineage: Bacteria > Acidobacteriota > Terriglobia > Terriglobales > Acidobacteriaceae > Telmatobacter. The sequence goes on from DASXFS010000020.1 coordinate 7,310, forward strand.
CTCTACAGCCGGGTCAACGGATACATCAACCCCAGCGCCTTTACCGCGGTGAACGAATTCCAGTTTGGCGATGAGCCCAAGGCAGGCACTCTGCGCGGACCTGGGCCCGGCGCCGGTAACTGGGATGCAACGCTGATCAAATCCATTGCCATCAAAGATCACGTAAACTTTGCCTTCCGCGCGGAGGTCCAGAATCTCTTCAACCACCCGTGGTTCGCGCTGCCGAACACCACCCTGGGCAGCTCGGGCTTCGGCCAGATCACTTCCGATTACAACACTCCCCGACAAATCCAAATAGGAGGGCGCATCTCCTTCTAACTGCTAAGGGCGAACGCGCCGTGCAAGGTTTCGCGCGGCTCGTTCGCCTCTTGACTCAACCGAATGCTCTTGATCTCATGTCCCAAGGAGGGACCCCATGTTGAACCGACGCAGTTTCCTTTCCGCCGCCGCTGCCACTGCCTCTCTTGCGCTCGCCAAGCCATCCTTCGGCAAGAAGCTGGCCGCATCCACGTTAACTCACAAAGAGCGCGTTGACCGGGCGCTACGCGGGCAAGACCTGGATCGTCCCCCGTTTACCTTCTACCACCATTACAAGCGGCCTACGGCGCAGTTGGAGGCAGAGGACCATCTCGCCTTCCATCGCACGTATAACACTGACATCGTCAAGGTCATGAACGACTTTGACTATCCGCAATCAACGACCGGTAAGTGGTATGAGCTTAAAGCTCTCGACTCTCCGTTTCCAGAGCAACTCAACACACTGAAGATTATTCGCGATGGGCTGAATGGCGATGCCTATTTCATCGACACAATCTATGGCCCGTACATGACAGCCATGATCCTGTTTCAGTCACAGCCGCAGTTCGCCAGCCAGGGAAAATCGGAGGAAGTCAAAGACGAACAAATCAAAAGCCTGCATGACTTCCAGAAAGAAAATCCCGATGGATGGCACAATGCCTTGGAAGCCATCACGCAATCCACACTGAACCACATTCAACACATCAAGGAAATTGGCGCTTCCGGAGCGCTGGTCAGCGTTTTCAACGCGGAAGCCAAGTTCGGCTCTGTTGCGGACTATCAGCAATACACGCGCCCCTATGACAAACGCGTATTCGATGCGCTCGCCGACACAAAGCTCACCGTCCTCCATCTTCATTATCTTGAGAGACCGTATATCGACCAGTTCAAGGATTTTAATGCCCCTGTCATTCAATACTCCGTGAAGACCAGCGGAATCCCTATCTCAGAGATCCGCGCGCAATTCTCGCAACCGATCGCCGGAGGCGTAGATGAGATTGACTACGAGAAGCTGACGGCAGAGCAGATACGGAAGCAGTGGAAGCAGGCACGGGAACAGGCTGGAGCTAAATACATCGCCGCGCCAGGCTGCTCCGTTCCCAACTCCTCCACGCCCGAAGAGCTCTCGCGTTTTCCACGCGCGCTTGGAGTATAGGCGCGTTCGCCGCACAACCGGCGTTGTGGCTCAGTAAGTCTCTGCAAGCGTCAGATTTGTGGCGCGCAGTCCCTTGCTGAGCCGCAGCCGATGCAATGGTTCGGCCTGAATTCCGATTTGCGAAATCCAGCGCCAGAGCGGCGACTTATTCCGAGCGCAGCGCTTCCACCGCGTTCACCCTGGCTGCGCGCGCCGCGGGCACTGCCGACGCGATCACCGCCGCAGTCAGAATCACAACGGCGGAAGCCACGATCGAGAGCGCGCCCGGCTGCTGCAGATCCGCGACGTACTTGCCGATTACCCGTGTGAGCACAAAGCCAACCCCAACACCGGCAGCCACGCCAATGCTGGCAATCACCAGTCCCTCCTGCAGAACGCCGGTGAGGATGTTGCGCGGCTGAGCGCCCAGCGCCATGCGAATTCCGAACTCGCGCGTGCGTCCGCTCACTGAAAACGCAAGAACGCCCGCCACGCCCACAACGGAAATCAACAGTGCCACCGCCGCGAATCCGCCGAACACAACCGCATTCAGACGGTCTGGCGATAGAACCTCCGCGCGAATGTCTTCAAGCGTGCTGGCACGCTCCACCGGCTGGTCTGCGGACAAATCATGAATGGTCCGGCTGATAGCGGGAACAAGAGAATATGGATCCTGCTTGGCGCGCACAAAGAGCCGGCCCTGCCATCCCTCCTGGTCAACCGGCTGATACACAGCCATGCCCGGCGACGGAATAATATTTTCGTCATCGAAATCGGGCACCACGCCGATGATGCGCCTCGGCTCGTAGCTGATGCCGATAAACTTCATCACGCCATCGGTCCAGCGCAGATCGCGGTTCAGTGGGTCCTGGCCGGGGAACAAGGACTTCGCCACGCTCTGGCTTACGATTACCACGCGTTCGGAGCCGTCCCGGTCACTGTCACGGAAATCGCGGCCTTCCAGAAGCGGCACTCCCAGCGTGCCAAAGAAACCAGGCGATATGGACCGGAAGTGCGCACGCCAATCTCCCATGCCGTTCTCGCGTTTCGCACCCTGCACCGTAAACGCGAAGGCGATATTCAGCGCCTGGCCGTCGCGCCACGGAACGCTGAAGCCCGTCGACACGTGCTCCACACCCGGCAGCGCGCCAACGCGTTGCTTCACTTCGCGATAAAACTCCTGCACCTGCTCCGGCGTCTTTCCGTACGACATCACCGGCAAATTCACGGCCAGAACATTTGCGGTGTCGAAGGGCGGACGTGTTTTTTCGAGTTCATAGAGCGTTCTCAACAAAACCGCAGAGCCGGCAAGCAGAAGGAAAGAGGCGGTGATCTGCAGAACGGCAAACACGCGAAGCCGCCTGCTGCTTCCTCCCGTGACGCGCGTTCCGCCGCCTGCCAACCCGCTGTTTCGCAAACCCTCCATCGAGGGCAGCCGCGGAATGAATGCCAGGAAAACCGCGGCGATCAACGCCAGCGCAATTCCAAACCACACCAGACTGAAGTCAAGCGTCATGCCACTGGCCCGTACCGAGAAGCGCGAGGCATAGCGGCCCAGCACGGCCACCATCGGAACGGCGATGATCAGGGTGCCCAACGCTCCGCTTCCGCACAGCACCAGGCTTTCCGCCAGCAGCGACCGGCGCAGCACTGCCCTGCTGGCTCCCAGCGCCGAGCGCACAGCCAGTTCCGATTCGCGGCGCACCGTCCGGGCAAGCACAAGATTGGCGACATTCGAGCTAGCGATCACGAACAATAGTCCCGCGGCCGCGAACAACACCCACAAAATCGTATTGGCGCGTGAATTGATCTGGTCATGCATCCGCGTCACGTCGATTTTGAAATGGTCCTCAGGCTTGTAGACCTCCGGATGCGCAGCCATCATTGCGCCGTACGCTGTGCGCAGCTCCGCGCGCGCGGCGTCTAGAGTGGCGCCGGGCGCCAGGCGCGCGAACACTTCCGTCATGCGATGTTCGCGGCCCGTGACCATGGTTGCCGACAGATGATGCGGGCTGGTCACAACGTTGGCGATGATCTCGGTTGCCACAGGATAAGGCACCGACGGCTCCAGAACCCCGACAACGACCGCGGAACGCGCGCCCATGGCGCTCTCCAGCCGTACCGTTTTCCCGAGCACATGGGGGTCTGAGTGCTGAGACTCACGCCAGAATTTATAGGTCAGCACCACCGCGCCCGCTGCGTTGGGTCCATCGTCCGACGGCGTCAACAACCGCCCCAGCACGGGCCGCAGCCCCATCACATGGAAGTAATTGCCGTCGACCACGCCTGCTGGAATCTCGCGCGGCGTGCCGAGCCCCACAATGGTGAAATCGATCTCGGAAAAGGTGCCGAGCTCCTGAATGGTCTTCAGCCCCGCGCCAAGGTCCTTGATCTCAGGCACGGAAAAGGTGGTGTCCGCTTCGCCAAGCCCCGGCGCGCTCTGGCGCACGTAAAGCAGCCGGTTTTCGTCCTGATTCGCCAGCGGCCTGAGCAGCACGGCGCGAACCACGCTGAAGATTGCGGCGTTCGCCCCAATCCCTAAAGCCAGCGTCAGGGCAACTGTGATCCACAGCGTACGAACCCGCGACAAGGAGCGCAACGCAATTTTCAAGTCACGAAGGAATGCCATATCGGTTCACCATCCGGGCTGGTAGCCTCAATCCATATTCAAACGGGGAAGAAAGCCTGAGGAAAATCTCAATTGACGAATATGTTGATATCAACTAGGGTTGCAATGTGTCAAGTGTAAAAGCTCTCCCATACGAAACGACAATTCTGGTACGGGATTGTTGCCTCTGTCTCCATGTCCAGCGCGCGGCGCGCGCATTGGCGCGGCGCTTCGACGAAGCTTTGCGTCCGTTCGGGCTCACGAACGGGCAATTCTCGCTCTTGATGTCCCTGAATCGTCCCACGCCGCCACCCATGGCCCCGGTAGCCGCGCTGCTGGCGATGGATCGAACCACATTGACTGCCGCACTCAAGCCGCTGGAGCGTCGCGGGTTGGTCAAAGTATCGCAAGACCCGTCGGATCGGCGCAGCCGCATCTTGGCGCTCACCGTCAAGGGGCGAAACCTGCTGGTGGATGCGCTTCCCGTGTGGCAACGCACCCATCAGGAGATCGAGCAACTCATTCCCAATGGAGATCCTGACGAACTTCGCAGCAGCCTGCGAGCTCTCTCCGGAATGGGATGAGGGTTCGATCAATCAACCCGGCGCAAAGCAGCATGACCCTCTGCATCGGCTCTAACTCAGAGATCGCCGAATCCGCCTCACTGCACGCCGCGGAAGCAGATATTCTCCCCATCCAGCCGGTACTCGGCTGAGCACACATCGCCGCCGCAGATCATCGTCTCTGCGCCAGAAAGCTGGCGGCGCGTAATCAGCCCCATGGTTCCGCAGCGCGGGCATGACATCACGGCAACATAAGGGTTTTGCGCATGACCCAGCTTCGACTGGTTTTCCAGCACGAAAACCGTTCCAGGGTCCATTCTTTCGGGAATCCATTCTTCCAGAAACTGCAAGTCGGCTGACATCCATCCCTCCGGTGGGTTTGGTGTAACCCGAGCCGCGTCGAATGTTTCGGCCGGCTCTGTCGTAGAACAACAGCAGGCTGCGAATGGCAGACCGCGGCAGACTTGCCCGCGGTCAAAATCAGTTTCGGTGCGCTGGCTTGCGGAAGTCAATTGCAATCGAACAAAGGAGTATCGAGTCGGGTTCCCCATCCCAAATCGGCTCTTCCATCTCAAAGAAATTCCCCTGCGGAATTTGATTCTGCTCTAGCGGGAAGCCGTCAACGCGGCGCTGCCCTGAGCAGCCGCCGCTGCGTCAATGGCCCGGTACGTCTCTTCGTTACGCAGAATCGCCTCCACGTATTCGCGCGTCTGCGTAAACGGAATGGACTCCACAAACTCGTCCATGCCGCCGTAGGGTCCGGCAGCTTCCCAGTCGGCCACGCGGCTGTCGCCCGCGTTATACGCCGCCATCGCGTACTCCGGCACGCCTCCCACCTTATCCAGCATCTGGCGCAGATACCGCGTTCCCAAACGGATGTTCATCTCCGGATCGAGCAGTTGGAAGGTCTGGAAATGACTGATGCCCTCTTCGCGCGCCATCTGTTTTCCGGTTGACGGCAACAGTTGCATCAACCCCCACGCATTGGCATACGAGACGACGGAAGGATTGAACTCGCTCTCCTGTCGAATCAGCGACGCCACAAAGTAGGGATCGAGATTGTTCTTGGCCGACTCCGTCTTGATCGTCTCCCACCACGTCTTCGGGTACAGGATGTGCCAGTAGACCATCGGAATCGACTTGATCGGAGCAGACGCCGCATACGGCAGCGCCTTCTTCAGCGCGCGCATGGCACGAAACGTCTCGCCGTACGACGCATAAATCTGCGCCTCCGCGAGCCCGCTCCACGAAGACGAATCCGGATCGGCGGCAATCTCCGCGGCGATGTAATCGTTCAACCCCGCGTTGGCCAGCAACCGCGCCTTGGCCAGGTGCGGACTGTCCGCGGGAAAGGTCTCCTCTAGCTCCGGCACAACCGGCGCCTGCAGCCGATCCAACTGCGGCTCCGCCACCGGCGTCGTATTGCCCAGCGCCGTCAGCCGTTCCCGCGCCATCTGCGCATAGAAATAGTGCTGATAAGCGCGCACCAGCGCCCGGTAGTTAGCCGCCGCCCTGGCGGGTTTGTGGTCCTGCGTTTCATACAGCCGTGCCCGCCAGTAGAGCGCGGAGACCGTGTCCGGCGCGGCGGGATACAGCTTGATCTGCTCGTCGAACATCCGTGCCGCATCGGCATAAAGCCCCTGCCGGTAATTCAGCCAACCAGCCCGCCAGTGCGCCGCCGCGGCATGCGCGCTCTCAGGAAAATGCTCGGCCAGATAGCTGTAATAGGTCACCGCCATGGGATAGTCGCGTCGCAACATATACATGTTGCCGCTCGAAAGCAGCGCCTCGGCCAGCCATGGGCTCTTGGGAAACTGCGTCTCCATCAGCGAAACAATGCGCTGCTGATCTTCACCATCGTTGCGGTCCCGCGCCAGCTCCATCAGCAGATAAAGCCGCCGCGCCCCATGCTCATCCGGAGTGTCCGCCAACCCCTGCACCTGGGCCGGCGTCAGCCGCTTCAGCTTCAGTTCGCAGGCCGCCGCGTCCACGGCAAAACCGTTGCGCGCATCCGCGTCCAGCCCCGGCATCCGTTCCAGCGCGCGATACTGCTCATCCGCTTCGCCATAACGGCCGCCGTTGTAATAGGCATCGCCCAGGCTGCGCAGCTCTGCCGCCGTCAGCGTCGATTCATCACCCATCGCCGTCAGCTTGGCGCGCGCAATCAGCGCATCTGAGCTCAACGGATGGCCCAGCAAAAGCTGCTTGAATATCTGCTCCGCCTGCTCGGTATGTCCCAGAGCCGCAGCCACCTGTCCCTGCGCAAGCTGGTAGCCGGCGCGGTCCGCCGAATCCGGCGCAGCCTCCAGCACCTGCTGCGCGGCGGGCGCATTGTTCAGCGTCAGCAGAACATTCGCCTCAAGCTCCGGCTCCTGATCGTCGAAGATGCTGTCCGGATAGCGCGCCGTAAAACCGTGCAGCAGCGCTTCGGCAGCCGTCTCATTGCCGGCCTCATGGTCGGCCTCGGCGCCCAGAAAATCCGCATAGTCGGCCAGTTCTTTCCCGGCCTGATGCGAAAGCCGGAAATTCTCCGCCGCATCCTGAAAGCGTTTGTCGGCCAGATATGAGTGCCCCAGAGCCAGGTAGGCCGCCGACGCTGCCTCGCCCGTATGGGAATGCGCATACGCGCTTACGCCGGCATAAGCCGCCGGAGTGCGCAGTGAGGCCAGTTGCTGCGCCATGGGACGCAGCTCGCTCGAAGCCACAAACGCCTGCTTGATGCGGGCTATACGCGCCGCCGCGACCGCCCGCTCGGCCCGCGTTCTGGGCTTGGCAGACCTTCTGGACTTCGCGGTTCTACGCCCCGGCTTCGCGCTCGTTTTGTGGCTGGCCGTTCCCTTTTTGGCTGCATCGTGCTTGGCCGCATCGTGCTTGACTGCGCTGTGTTTGGCGGTTTCGTGTTTGGCTGCCTTGCGCTTGGCCGCTGAGCCGGACTCCGGCGTAGAACTGCCGTTGGAGGTCTGCGCCGCCACGGGAGACACAGCCACCGGCGGCACAGCCATCAGAGCAACCAGAGCAACGCAAAGTCCGAACGCAGCGCGGAGCCCGATGCCGGTGCGCGGATTGAAATTTGGGGAATTCACAACCCTCATATCTCCACTCTAAGCTGCTTTCGCCCGCAGGAGTCACTGGGAATCACGCCCGTTACCGTTCCATGCACCAGAGTGGGACGACAGATCGAATACGGATCAAACACGGATGGCCCACGAAGAACCGGCTTCGCATCCAGCCACAGACCATCGCCCTGCGCGACGCCGATTTCCTTGCGCGCCCAGCGGAACCGGTCCAACCCGCACATCCGGCTGGTTTTGCCTTCATCCGCTTGGCTGCCTTCATTTCTAGTTGGACGTTTACCGTCCCCCAGCCGTTTTTCACCCTCCCGTCGAACTGCGCCATTTTGTCTCCCGCGCCCCAATCCGGTAAACTTGTGTTCACAGAGTTTCAACCGCCCCCCCAACAGGCCCTCCCCATCGGCCACCAAGGATTTCCGCAACCAACCACCATGGCGACCATCCAACCTATTGCAGGTGAACTCGAGCCCCATCCCGACGTAGCCCTGGTCGCCAGGGTGCGCGGCGGGGATGTATCGGCCTACGACACGTTGGTCCGCAAATACGAACGTCAGATCTTCCGCATTGCGCAGCACATTACGCAAAATCGCGAAGACGCTGAAGACGTGATGCAGGACGCGTTTCTGAAGGCTTACGAAAAGCTCGATCAGTTCCAGGGGAATTCAAAGTTTTACACATGGTTGGTTCGCATAGCAGTCAACGAAAGCCTGATGCGGTTGCGCAAGCGCCGCACCGGCAGAATGGTCTCGATCGACGAGGACGTCGAAACCGAGGAAGGCAGCGTCCCGCGCGACCTGGCCGACTGGGCGCCCGATCCGGAGCAGAACTACACCCAGTCCGAGTTGCATACGATTCTCGAGAAAACCATCAAGGGACTCCCACCCGGCTTCAAGGTGGTGTTCGAGTTGCGCGACGTGCAGGGGCTCTCCACCGAGGACACGGCCGAAGCGCTTGGCCTCAGCGTCCCTGCCGTCAAGTCGCGCCTCTTGCGGGCGCGGCTGCAACTGCGCGAGCGGCTCAGCCGTTATTTCCGCCGGAAGAAGGGAGTTGAGAAATGACCTGCACAGAATTTCTCGCTCTGCTCGACGACCTGATCGATGACGAGGTAAGCCTCGAAACCCGCACCGAACTGCAGACCCATCTTCACGGCTGCGATCACTGCGAGGTCACCCTCTCCACCACCCGCAAGACGATCGAAATCTACCGCTCCCATGAACTGTACGACCTGCCCGCCGGCCTGCGCGAGCGCCTCCACGCCGCCATCATGGCCCGTTGCAAAAAAGGCTGTTAGTTCCCTTCTCCCAACCTACAACCCTGTCCTCCTGAGCGAAGGCCGCCTCGGCGACCGGAGTCGAAGGGCCCGTGGCTGCTCCTCGTAGATTTGAGGGAATCTGTGGTTCGCGAATTCGCGGTGAGACTGGGTGAACTTCTCCTGTTTACTATTTCGCTACAATAGCGATTTTTGGATTGGCTCCAGCGTGGCATAGCGCGAGCCCACACCTGGCCGCATGGTTACCACCGGATAAAGGGGGGGTGGGTCTCCGGTTGGATTTTTCCGGCCTGTGGAAAGACATTTGTTTTGGATAGAGGGAGCGAGGAAGCGCATAGGATGATTGTGCGCTCGCGCACCGCAATCATACGCAAACGGAAACAGAATTCTTTTTGCGCGTCACCTGACTGGATTTAGCCGATGTGGAAATACCGGATGGGCCGCCCGCGGGCTATTGGTGCTGGTTTCCCACCCGTCGCTGGAAAAACGCGACGGACTGATGCGCACCCCCATCTTATCGGCGGGTCAAGGGTCGGCCATCCGGCCCCTCAAAGGAGTTGCATTATTCTTTGAGGGGCCGGTAATCGGAACAAGGGGGAGAGCGAGGGACGCACGACTGGAACCATGGATCGTCGTGCGTGTCAGAAATTGGGTTTGACGTCAGCGTCGGCAGCAATGGTCCGTAACTTGGAAACGATCGTGTTGGGATCATCGCTTAGCTTGACGAAAGTTGATTGGTTTGTACACAGTTTCGCGATTACAGGAGAACTCCCCCGAAGTAATGCCTCGGGCGGAACCCGATACAGGTGACCGGTTTCCCTTTCGACAAAGGCTCCGGGTTGCTTGATGTTCTCCCAGGTAGACTCACTGAGGGCTAGTTGGGTCGCTCCGCTTTCTAATCCTTTCATGATTTTTCTCCTTCCATTCATGGTTATGGGTTCGGGTTTGTCGGCTTCCGGGTGCGTCCAAGGCTACTTGCCGGTTTCTGCGCTCTCGCCCACAAAGGGCCTTTCCAAACCCGTCCCGGAATTGCTGGTTCGGGACGACGCAGCACGGAGCGAGTGTCCTTCTCGGACATCGGGCCCCGCAGAACTGCAAGGTTGTAGGTTTTGCGCTCCACTCAGCATGCATCTGCGGGCACAGCGCACCGCGCAGTTGAGCTTCGCGTCTTGAGCGTCCGTACGGAGCCGGAACGTTTCACTCTGTTCCGGACTGCACTCACATCTGACGCATCGCGATCAAAAAGCGCGCATCCGTGCTGCTGATTCAACCGCATTTTGCCTTCAAGATAAAAAGGCACAACATGCGGCGCAGCGTCGAGAGAATGCCGCGCATTTGCCACTAATATACTCCTTCTTTCTGTGAATGGTCATCGTGCCAGCAAGATTTTTTGGAAATCTCGCCGGCTGGCGATTTCGCCGCGTTTATGCGGACCACAGGAAACTGGGGCCGGGAGATCGCCATGGTATGACAAATTCTACTTCCTAGATTTTAAGATCCGCGCGAGGCTCTTATTCTTCTCCCGAACCGCCCTTTTCGCTCCAATCCTCCACCGGCCCCAGCTTTAAATCCTTCAGCCCGGATTCAATCTTGCTCTTGTCACCCACGGCAATCACCAGCAGGTTCTCCGGGTGAATGTACTTGGCCGCGGCCTGCTGCGCGTCGGCAGAACTCACCGCCGCAATCTGCGCGGGCAACTTGGCGTAGTAGTCGAGCGGCAATCCAAACGTCCACAAATCCGCAAGCTGCCCGTTCACGCTGTCGGTGCTCTCGAAATCTCCCGGCAGCGAACGGATAATCGAGTCCTTGGCCAGCCGCAGTTCGGCATCGGTCAGCGGCCTGGTATGAATGCCGTCAAGCTCCTTGAAGAGCTGTTCCGCCGCCGGCGCCGTCACATCCGACCGCACCTGCGCCCCAGTAATAAACGGCCCTATTCCGCGATAGAACCAGAAGAACGAAAACGCCCCGTAGGTATACCCATGCTGTTCGCGCAGATTCATGTTGATGCGCGACGAGAACAGCCCGCCGAGCATGGTGTTCATCACCGTCGCGGCCGGGTAGTCGGGCGAATTGCGCGGCATGCCCACGCCAAACGCCAGCAGCGCCGTCTGCGGCGACCCCGGCTTGTCCACCAGCAGAATCTTCCGCTCCGGCTGCGCGGGCGCAAGCGGCAGCGCCACAGGCTCGGCATTCGACGTCCACTTGCCCAGCGTCTGCTCAGCCAGCTTGCGCGCCTCGGGCAGCGTCACATCGCCAGTCAATTCGAGCAAACTGGTCTTCGGCCCGTAATGGCTGGTGTGGAAAGCGGCAATCTGCTCCCGCGTAATGGCGTGAAGCGAATCCGCCGTCCCCAGCGCGTCATACGCGTAAGGATTCGCCGCGCCAAACAGATTCAGCTCACCGGCGCGCAGGGCCAGTTGCACCGGGCTATCCTGCTGCTGCAACAGCGAAGTCAAGCGGCTGGCGCGAATCCGGTCCAGATCGGTGGCCGGAAACGTGGGATGCTCCATGGAGTCGGCCAGCAACTCCAAACCGCGTCCAACATGTTTTGACAAAAGAGAAATCCCCAACTGCGCGCTGTCTCTGTCGCTCGATGAATGAATATCCGCGCCCAGCAGCGATGCCTGGTTGGCAATCTCCTCCGACGACCGGTTCACCGTGCCCTCAGTCAAGAGCGAAGCCGTAATCCCCGCGAGGCCGGGCCGGTCAGGCGGATTGGCCGCTGCGCCGGCCAGCGTCCTCAGTTGCACAGATACGATGGGCAGCTCATGCCGCTCCACCACGTAAACCGTCAGCCCATTGCCGAGCGTGAACACCGTCGGCTTGGGCAGCACCAGCGCCCGCTCCGGCCCCGGCTTCGGCGGAGTAGCGCGCCACGCCTGCGCCGCCTCAAACTCCGCCGTGTGCTGCGGCGTAATCTTCACGTTCGCGTCCGTGTCCTCCGGGCTGCGCGGCACGTCGTCCAGCACCTTCTTGCCTGGAACCCCATACACCACCACGCGCTGATCCTTGCCCAGCGTTGCCTTCGCGTACTTCTGCACAGAGGCCGGCGTTACCGCGTCATACCGCGCCAAGTCCTTCGGTAGGTAGCCCGGATCGCCCGTGTACTGGTTGTAGTAGTTCAGCTCGTCGGCCACGCCGCCAAATCCGCCCAGCCGCTGCAACCCGGAGATGAGTCCCGTCTCCACCTTGTTGCGCGCCCACTCCACTTCCTCGGCCTTCGGTCCCGACTGCGCAAACCCATCAATGATCTTTTCCGCTTCCGCTTCCAGCTTTTCCGGCGTCACGTCCGGCTTCGCAATCAGGTCGCATTCAAACGTGGACGCCAGGGCCAGCGAATCGTTATTGCAATCGACAGATTGTGCAATCTGCTGCTTGTAAACCAGCTCCCGATAGAGCCGGCTCGACTTGCCTCCGCCCAGAATATGCGCGGCAATGTCCGTGTCCGCATCTCCCGGCGCAAACGCCTGCGGCGAAAGCCACGCCAGAATCACCTTGGGCAGTTGCACCGTATCCGTGACCACCTTGCGCCGCTCCGCCGTGATCGGCGGCGTTACCACCGGCGTCACTTTCACCGCCGGCCCCTCTGGGATAGGTTCAAAATACTTTTCAATAAGTTGTTTTATGGTCGCCGCATCGTAGTCGCCCGCAATCGCAATCGTGGCGTTGTTGGGCGCGTAGTACTGCGTAAAGAACTCGCGAATATCCGCCAGCCGCGCTGCTTCAATGTCGGCGTGCGACCCCATCACATCGGCGTAATAAGGATGCGCTTTGGGAAACAGCAGGTGATACACCTCTTCATCCACAATCCCATACGGCCTTCCCTCGCCCTGCCGCTTCTCGTTGCGCACCACGTCGCGCTGGTTGGTCAGCTTGGCGCGGTCCAGCGTGTCCAGCAGAAATCCCATCCGGTCGCTCTCCAGCCACAACGCCGTCTCCAGCTGGTTCGCGGGAACTGTCTCGAAGTAATTCGTCCGGTCAAAGTCCGTGGTGCCGTTAATGTCCGTCGCCCCGGCTGCCTCAAGATACTTGAAATGCGCCTTCTCGCCCACGTGCTTTGACCCCTCGAACATCATGTGCTCAAACAGGTGCGCAAACCCAGTGCGCCCTGCGCGCTCCTTCACCGGACCCACGTGGTACCAGATGTCCACGGCCACAATCGGCAGACCGTGATCTTCATGCAAAAGCACCTGAAGCCCATTGCTCAGCTTGTATTGCTCGTAGCGAATCTCCGGCGCATGGGCCGAGTGTTCTGCTGGCAAAGCCCTGGGCGCGCGGCCCGCGGGTGCGGCATCACTTGCTGAAACGGTGAAGGTGAGCGCGGAAACCAGTGCGACGCTGAAAACAAGTCTCATGGCTGGATAAGCTCCTTTGCAGGCTTGGTGATATGCCCGGCCTTGATCGCTATTCACAAGTTTCAAAAAACAGAGGGGAGATGGCCTTCGCCCAAGAATAACTCACGCTTGCGGAATCTGGCTGCAGGCAATCGGCCCGTACAGCCTTCATATCGCCGCAGAGAGCAAGTTTCCTTCGTGATTTGGGTTAAATGCCACAACTGCGGATAGTCTTTAGCAGCCGAGGGAGTGCGGCGCCGGAGGAAGAACTTACGCTGGCACTCCCTGGTATCCATCGCGAAATTGTCCGCACGCATCAGCGCAAGCTTTATTCCGCTCGCAGCGCCTCTGTAGGATTCACCGAGGCCGCCCGCCGCGCTGGGAAATAACTCGCCAGCATCGCCACTGTCGCCAGCAGCACAGCCACGCCCACCAGCGTCTCCGCATCCCACGCCTGTACGCCGAACAGCAGCTTGCCCATCAGCAGTGCAGACCCCATGGAACCCGCCAGCCCAAACAAAACGCCCAGCGCGACCAACCATGCCGCTTCGCGCAAGATCAGTCGATAGACTGAGCCTCTCTGCGCTCCCAACGCCATGCGCACGCCAATCTCCCGCATTCGCAGGCTCACCGAGTATGCGATTACGCCGTACAGTCCTACCGTGCCCAGCACCAGGGCGATGGCGGCAAAGCCTCCCACCAGCCACGCCGAAGAGCGATGCAGGTAGGCAGCGGGCGAGTCGTGCATTCTCGCGCTCATGGTAGTTTCGCCGAAGACGGCAATACTCGCATCGATCTGATGAACAGCAGCGGTGAGCGCCGGCAGCATGGCCTCATCGGACTGCGCGGTGCGCACCACGGCGACAAACCAGTCGTCCGGGTCCTGATTGTACGGCTCGTACATCACCGGCTTGGTTGCAACGTCCAGCGGGCCTTCCTTCACATCCTCCACGATGCCCACGATCTGCTTGGCATGTGAGGCGTCATCAGTGATGATGCGCTTGCCAATCGGGTCCTCGCCGGGAAAGTACTTCTGCGCCAAAGCTTGGTTGATGATCATTACCAGCGGCTTCGATGCATCGTCTTCATCTGTAAAGAAACGGCCGCGCAAAAGCCGAGTCTCCACGGTTGGAAAGTAACTGGAACTAACCTGCCTTATATTGATTTCGATTGGAGATTTACTTTTTGGCCGTCCAACAACATCGAAAAGCGTACTGCCATAACCTTCGCCCAGGGGAAGCTGCAAGCATATTCCCACGTTTTCAATCCCAGGCAGGCTCTTGAGCCGATCCACGACCTGCTTGCCCAGCGCAACACTCTGAGCATTCGTAGCGTAACGGGGTCCGGATGCGGAAACCTGCAGCACGGCCAGGTGATCCGGTTTGAATCCGATCTCCGTGTGCAGCAATCGATAGAAGCTCTTGCCCAGCAAGCCCGCGCCGGTGAGCAGCACCATGGCCATGGCCAGTTCCACCAATACCAGCGTTGGCCCGAGCCGGCGCCATAGCGTTCCCGCGGAGCCTCTGCCGCCGTCGGCAAGATCGGCCTGCATCCCCAGGCTCTTTCCTGAGAGATACAAGCGCAACACCGGAGCCAGCGAGAAGAGCAGCCCGGCCAACAGCGACAGCATGAAGCCGAATCCTAACACCCGGAGATTCAATCCCAGTCCACGCAGATACGGCATGGAATCCATCATCTGCGCAGGAATCAACCGAAGAAGCAGTTGCATAGCCGCGAAAGCCAGCCCCACGCCCAGCCCTGCTCCGGCTGCCACCAGCAACAGCCCCTCGGTGACGAACTGGCGCAGCAGCCTGATGTGCGTGGCTCCCAATGCGCCGCGTACCGCAATCTCCCGCCTGCGGCTCTCCCCGCGCACCAGCACCAGGCTGGCGCCGTTCACGTAGGCAATCAACAGCAACAGGCTTGCCCCGGCCAACAACACCAGCAAAATGGGACGAGTGTTGCCAACAATGCATTCAGTAAGCGACGCCACTGTTCCGCGTCGCCCCTCATCGGCATCAGGATACTCATGGGCCAACTGCGCTCCTATGCCTGACATATCCGCCGCCGCGGCTTGCAGCGTTACGCCATCCTTCAATCGCGCAATCCCCGTAAGCCAATGCGCGGCGCGGTTTTCTGATGCGGAAGCGTGCAGCGTAGTCCAGAATTCGGCTGGCTCAGCGGGCGCAAAGTGAAAACCCGGCGGCAGCACGCCGACAATCGTGTTGGCCTCATCGTTCAAGGTTACCGTATGCCCCAGCACATCGCGTCTTCCGCCATAGCGGCTCTGCCACGCTCCGTAGCTCAGCAGAACAGCGCGCGGCGCGCTCGCCAAATCCTCGCCGGCAATAAAATCTCGCCCCAGCACAGGCCTCACTCCAAGCGTACGAAAGAAGCCATCGCTGACACTGGCGCCGGCGGCGTGTTCAACCCTGGAAGGAGTCGTCAGGAGAATGCTGCCGGCGTCATACACATCGAGCGAACTGAACACCTTGTTCAGTCTCTTGTAGTCGAGATAATCCAGATACGAGATGTGAAAGCGCGGACCCATCGGATTACTCTCGAACACTCCAACCAGCCGCAACGGATCGCGATAGGGCAATGGCTTGATCAGCGCTGCATCCACAAATGCAAAGATGGCCACGCTTGCGCCGATGCCAAGCGCCAGCACCACAATGGCCGTCAAGGCGAAGCCGGGATTCCGGCACAACTGGCGCAACGCAAACCGGACGTCTTGCACAACCGTCTCCACTTCGAAACTCACCACCGCATGGCTCCTCTCTTTAATTCGAGTTGCATTGCCAAATTGCCGCATGGCCGCGTAACGAGCGACTCGCGGTGGCATGCCGTCGGCGATCAATCCATTCTCGGCCTGCTCGCGATGGAACGCCATCTCCTCGTCCAGCTCAGCGCCTAATCGATTGCGCCGGAAGAGGAGCCGCAGCTTGGCAATAAATCGCCGCATCGAGTTGATCGCTTCATGTTCCATGCCGCTACTCTGCGCGCAGCGCCTCTGTAGGATTCACCGAAGCCGCCCTGCGCGCCGGAAAATAACTGGCCATCATTGCCGAAACTCCCAACACCACGGCCACGCACATCAGCGTACCCGCATCCCACGCCCGCACGCCAAACAGCAGCTTGCCCATCAGCATGGCCGCGCCCACCGATCCGGCCAGCCCCACCACTACGCCTATCGCAATCAGCCGCCCCGCTTCGCCCAGCACCAGTTTGTACACCGAGCTTCGCTGCGCACCCAGCGCCATGCGCACGCCAATCTCCCGCGTCCGCTGGCTCACCGAATACGCAATAACTCCATAGAGTCCCACCACGCCCAGCACCAGTGCCAGCAAGGCAAATCCGCCCACCAGCCACGCCGCCGAGCGATGAATATAGGCGGTCTGCGAGTCGTTGATCCTCTGCATCATGGTCGTCTCGTTCTGGACGCCCACATCCGGATTGATCCTATGGATCGTCTCCGCGAGCAACGGAAGAATCGTCTGCTCGTCCTGCTGCGTGCGCACCAACAGCGAAAAGTAAGTATCTGTGCTCTGGTTGAAAGGCAGGTATTCCGCAGGCCATTGCTCCTGGTCCAGCCCCGCATCCTTGAAGTTCGCAACCACTCCTACAATTTCGCGAATCGATTTCTGCGTCAGATTTGTATCGCCCATCTTTTTCCCAACCGGATCTTCGCCGGGAAAGTATTTCTTCGCGAACGCCTCGTTGATCACCACCACTAACGGCTTCGACGCATCTTCAGCGTCCGTAAAGTAACGCCCGCGCAGCAGCTTCGTCCGCATCGTGCGAAAGAATCCAGCACTCACGTCGCGCTCATTCACTTCGTTGTGAACGCCGTTGTAGCTTCGGCCCACAATCCTGATCCAATCCGTATCGCAGTTGCAACTGACAGGCAGCATGTTGGCGACCGCCGCTGATTGCACGCCCGGCAGGCTCCCCACACGTTCCACCATCTGCCGCGTGAATGCAACTATTTGTTCGTCCTTGGAAAAGGCCGCCTCCGGTAATCCGACCTCCGATGTAGCAAGATGGTCCGCCTGAAATCCAAGATTCACGTGCAGCAGCTCGAACAGGCTCTTGCCCAGAAGGCCGGCGCCCGTCAGCAGCACAACCGCTGTCGCCAGCTCAATCACCACCAGATTCGCGCCCATCCGCCGCCACAATGTTCCAGCCGAGCCGCGGCTGCCCTCCGTCAGTCCATCCCTCATATTTGAAAATCTGAAATGCAAAATCGGCGTGCTGGAAAACAGAATCCCCGCCAACACCGCGACGATGCCTGTAAACGCCAGCACATGCGCATTCAACCCCAGCCCGCGCAAATAGGGCATCCCGATCATCATGTCCTTCGAGATCAGTCCGCTCAACACCTTCATTCCGCCATAGGCAAACCCAAGCCCCGCCATGCTACCTGCCGCAACCAGCGTCAGCCCTTCGGTAACAAACTGCCGTGAGAGCCGCGCTCGCGATGCGCCGAGCGCGCCACGCACGGCAATCTCGCGCCTGCGGCTCTCCGCCCGCACCAGCAGCAAGCTCGACACGTTGACGCAAGCAATGAACAGCAACAACCCTGCGCCACCCAGCAGCACCAGAAGTATGGGCCGAATGTCGCCGACAATTGCTTCAGACAAAGGAATCACGCTAGCGCTCTGGCCTCGATTGGAGTCTGGATACTGCCTCTCCAACTGCAGCGCGATCGACTTCATGTCAGCCAGTGCGTTCTGCGCGGAGACACCGTCTTTCAGCCGGCCTACCCCGTCCAGATCGTGGCAGTCTCGCCGCTTCTGGCATTCATGCGTGGCCTGCAGCGACACCCAAAACTCCGCATTTCCCCGCGGAGCAAATTGAAAGTCCTGAGGCAGCACGCCGATAATGGTGCCGCCAATTCCACTCAGCTTGACCGTCTGGCCAATCACGTCTTTCCTTCCGCCAAACCGTCTCTGCCAGGTTCCATAACTCAGCAGTACCGCCCGGGGTGCCTTCGGAGCATCCTCGCCCTGATAAAAGTCACGTCCCAGCGCGGGAGTAATGCCCAGCGTGCGAAAAAAACCGGCACTCACCTCTTCGCCAGGCACAGGCTCCACGCCCGTCGGGGTGCTTAGTAAATAACCCGTCGAGCCGAATACGTCCAGCGAACTGAAAACCGTGTTCATGCGCTTCCAGTCCACATAGTCTGGATAAGACAGGTTGTTGCGCGGAAATAGCTCCGTGCTTTCATTCACCGCAACCAGCCGTGTCGGATTCGCATACGGCAGCGGCTTGATCAATGCCGCATCCACAAACGCGAAGATCGCCACGCTGGCTCCGATCCCCAATGCCAGAATCAGAATCGCCGTCGCCGCAAATCCCGGATTCTTGCGCAACTGCCGCAATGCAAAATTCAGGTCCAGCACCACCGTCTCCGCCTTGAATCCCACCACTTCGTGGCTCCTCTCTTTTACCCGCGCCGCGTTGCCGAACTGCCGCATCGCCGCGTAGCGCGCGGTCTCCGCCGTCATTCCATCCGCGATCAGCTCTCTCTCCGCCTGCTCGCGATGGAATGCCATCTCCTCGTCCAGTTCATTGCTGAACCGTCCGCGCGCAAACAGCATGATCAGCTTCTTCAAAAAACGAGTGATGAAGTTCAATTCAACCTCTCAGCGTGCCCGGAATTCGTTCGCATCCGGTTCACCGTTCCATACGAAATCGCGATGAAAGATGTTCTCGCTTTACGCCGCGCTCAATCCGCCCGCAGCGCAACCATCGGGTTGGCTCTTGCAGCGCGCCGCGCCGGCAGGTAGCAGGCCAACAGCGCAATCGCAATCACCATGATCACGACTGAAATAAACGTGATTGGATCGGCCGGACTTACGTTATAGATCAAGCTGCGCAGTACGCGGGCCAGCGTCAGCGCAACCGCAAGCCCCAGGCCCGCGCCCACCATGGCCAGCTTCGCCGCCTGCGCCAGCACCATGCGCAGCACTTCGCGCGGCGGCGCACCTAGCGCCAGCCGCAATCCAAACTCAGGAATGCGCTGGCTCACCGAATACGAAATCACGCCATACGTGCCGATCGCCGCCAGAACAATCGCCAGCCCGGCAAACAGTCCGACCAAAAAGAAGGCAAAGCGCGGTGTCGCAATCGACTGGTCGGCAACCTGATTCATCATGCGAATATTCGCCAGCGGCAGTGTTGGGTCGAGCTGCTTCACCTGGTTGCGAAGCTCATCCGCAAGCAGTTGCGGAGCTCCATCGGCCCGCAGCACAATTGTCATTCCTCCCGGTCCAAAGCCGTTCGGATTCTGATCGAACGAAAACCAGAACGCCGGTTCCGCACCCATGCTATTTGGCTTATCCTTCACATCGCCCACCACGCCCACAATCGTCATCCAGTCCTTGTCTTTTGGCGTGTCACTGAAAGTAATGCGCCGGCCGATCACGTTGTCATTGCCCCAGTAGCGCTTAGCCATGACGCGATTGACGATCAGGACAGCAGGCGCGTCCGCCGTATCGCTCGACGCGAAAAATCTCCCATGCACCAGCGGAATTCCCAGCGCGCGAAAGTAATCCTGCGAAGCGATGTGATAGCGCGCATGAAATTCCTCGTGCGGCGGAGGCTTCAGTCCTTCAATCGTGAAGCCGCCAATATTCTCATCGTATCCGGTCCACGGCAAATCGCCTCCTGCACCCGCGCTCTGCACCCCTGGCATGGAACTCATCGCCATCAATAGATGCTGATAGAAATGCGCGATCGAGGCATCCGTCTTATACGTGCTCCGCGGCAGCGCAAGCGTCGCCGTAAGAACATTGTCTTTCTGGAATCCCGGATTCAGGTTGAGCTGATTCAGGAAACTGCGCAGCATCAGCCCCGCGCCAATCAGCAGCACGCACGCCAGGCTCACTTCTGCAACCACCAGAACGCTGCGCAGCCGCTGCTGCCGCGCGCTGCCCGTCGAGCTTCGTCCGCCTTCATACAGGCCGCGCTTGGGATCCATCCGCGAAGCCTGCAACGCCGGAGCCAGCCCGAACAGAACGCCGGTAACAACAGCCACTAGAAACGTGAACGCAAACACCGGCGCATTTACATGGATTTCGTGCGCGCGTGGAAATCCGGCGGGCAACAGGGCCACCAGCGCTCTCACGCCGCCCTCCGCCAACGCCGCGCCCAGTCCGCCGCCCACGAGCGCAATCAGCAGACTTTCCGTGAGCATCTGGCGAATCAATCGCCGCCGCGGAGCACCCAGCGCCAGGCGCACCGCAATCTCGCGTTGCCGCACCGCCGCCCTCGCCAACAGCAGATTCGCCGCGTTGGCGCATGCAATCAACAACACCATGGCCACCGCGCCCAGCAGTACAAGAAGCATCCGCTGGTTAGCGCCCACAATCTCGCGATACAGTGGAATCACCAACACCTGCCAGCCGGCGTCTGCGCCATGTTCACGGCCAAGCTGCGTCATCAACGCATTCATTTCGGCATCCGCCTGCGCGGGCCGCACGCCGTTCTTCAACCGCCCAATTCCCTCGATGTAATGGGACCCTCGCTGAGCAGAATCGCCTTCAAAAGTGAATGGCCGCCAGACATCGACGCTCTCTCCATAGGGCAGCGCATGATAGTCGTTTCCCGGATGCTCGGTGCCTGCCGGCATAACGCCAATCACCGTGTAGGTCTGCATGTTCAGCGTGATCTTGCGCCCAACAATGTCCGGCGCCGCATCGAAGCGCGTGCGCCACAGCCGGTCGCTCAAAATCACCTGCAACCCATTTCCGGGAATCTCCGCCTTCCTGTCGAACTCCCGCCCGAGCGCCGGTTTCAGGCCCAGCACGTGAAAGTACCCTGACGTGATTTCAAATCCCGACAGCTCCGCCGGTTGGCCAGCGCCGGATAGCTGCATGTCTCCGCGCGTGAATGCCGCCATCGACTCAAAAGATTTGTTGCGGTCTCTGAAGTCGCGGAAGTCAAAAGGATTCAGTGGAAACTTCGGATACTCGGCGCTGGTTAGAAACATCCGAACAATCTGTTCGGAATGCGGATATGGGAGAGGCTTCAGCAAAACCCCGTCGATCACGCTGAAGATGGCGCTGTTGGCGCCGATGCTCAACGCCAGCGTGAGCGTAATGACCGCCGTGAATCCAGGATTCAGCACAAGCTGGCGCAGGGCGTAGCGCACGTCCTGCATCACCGATTCAAAGCTGAAACCCACTACTTCGTGGCTCTTCTCTTTTACCCGCGTCGCGTTGCCGAACTGCCGCATCGCCGCGTACCGCGCGGCCTCTGGCGCCATTCCGGCCGCGATCAATTCGCGCTCCGCCTGCTCGCGATGAAAGGCCATTTCCTCTTCCAGTTCGTTGCCGAACCGTTGGCGTCCAAACAAAATCGAAAGCTTCTTTATGAATCTCGAGAGGGCATTCATCTAAGCCTCCTGCGCATCCTGCAACACGCGGCCGATGGCCGCAATCATCTGCTCAAACTGCGTCAGCTCCACTCCAAGCTGTTTCCGCCCCGCCGCCGTCAGCGTATAAAACCGCGCCCGCCGGTTGGTCTCTGTCATCTTCCACTCCGCCTTTACCCACCCCTGCAGCAACAGCCGTTGCAGAGCCGGATAAAGCGAGCCTTCTTCCACGGTCAGCACATCGTCAGAGAGGCGCTTGATCGACAGTGCAATCCCATAGCCGTGCAGCGGCGCACGATTGAGCGTCTTCAGAATCAGCATGTCCAGGGTTCCTGGCAATAGATCGGATTTCTTGGCCATGAACGTATATATAGGTTATCTATGGGTAGAACGTCAATGGCAAACCGATTGTATTTGATCGTTTTTTGAAATTCAATAGAAAATGGCCGCCTGCCATTTCGGCAAGCAGCCATCTTCCGCAACGCATCCAAAGAGTCCCGTAACCGGTCCCTTGTCCGTGCCTTCTAATGTTTCGAGTACATCTCCATCACATCCTTGCGCAGCTCCGCGCGGCTTGATTCGCGCGTATAGAACATGTGGCCGCCAGGATACTCGCGCACCGCAACCCGCGTCGGGTCGCCCATCACCGGCATCTGATCCACCGTCAGCACCGACCCCATGAACGGGCACGAAAGATCGTTCCACCCATGCACAATCAGCACGCGCAGCTTGGGATCGGCCGCCACGGCCTCGCGCAAATCCGGCACAGCTCCGCGCCGAAGATCGCCGCCGCGTTCCCAGAGCCGGTTCACATCGCCGGAAAGCGCGTTATACCGCGCATCCACCTTCCAGCCCACGACGCGCGTCACAAAGTCAACCATCGCCGAGGTCATGGGCGCAATGATGCTGGCCAATATGGGATCGTTGGCCCTCTGTTCCGGCGCAAACGGAAACGGATCGAACGATGTCACATTCGAGTCATACACCGACCCCAGCTTGCCTTGCTCGCGCCACGCTTCGCGCAGATATGCGCCCGTCTCCAGGCGTCCTCCGGAGTACTTCACAAACGCCGGGTCCAGCCCGGTCAGTTCCGTCACATGCTCAATCATCTTCTGCTCGGCCTCCGGGTCGGAGCGCCCCTTGAGCAGCGTCGTCGCATACTCGCCGCGCGTGTAGGCAATCACATCAGCCATCGCCTGCGGCGTCAGCTTGTTCTCCCGCTCCAGGTGCGCCGCTGTAATGGGCGGCAGGGTCATCATCCACGGCACCGGCGACAGGTCGCCATTGTCCTCAATCGTCGGATTCAGATACGGCGACACCAGCACGACGCCGTTCATGGCCACGCCCAGTTGCGATTGCAGATAGTGCGTAATGCGCGGCCCGCGATAGCCGCCGTAGCTCTCGCCCACCAGATACTTCTTCGACTCCAGCCGGTCGTTCTTCACCAGCCAGTCGTAGATCACGCGCGACAAGTACTCGATGTCCGGCGTGGTTGAGTAGAACAGCTTCTTGGCCTCGGCCTCCGGCACGCTCGCCCGGCTGAATCCCGTTCCCACCGGGTCAATGAACACCAGGTCGGTAAAATCCAGCCACGTTCCGGGGTTGTCCTTGAGCGCCGTCGGATCTGATGGACTGTCGCCCTCGTTGCCGGCCTGCAGATGCTTCGGCCCAATGGCGCCAAAATTCAGATACACGCTGGACGCGCCCGGCCCGCCATTCACCGCGAACGTCACCGGCCGGTTTTCGCCCTCGACCGTATACGCCGTCATCACTACCTGCCCAGCCGTCTTGCCGTCTCCATCGCGTACCGGCAACGCCCCAACCGTGACGGTGTAGTGCAGCGTCTTGCCGTCCAGTTCGATGGATTGCTGCACATGCGCATCGGCCGGCAAGGGAGGCAGCGCTGTCTTATCGGCCGCGCTCTTGTCCGCGGTCTTGTCGCCGGCCGCCTGCGCTTCGCCGGACGCGACCTTGTCGCTGCCGCTATGCTCTTTGGCTGCCTGCGCCCAGGCCGATGAGGCAGAAATCCCAAGGCAAAACATCGCGCACACAGCCAGAGCCATGCGCCGGAAAGCAGGTGAAATCCGGAGAACCGTCATGTCGATACAATACATCTTGGAAACGCCCTCTCGGAAACGCCCCTCTGGCAGTCCCCCCGCCGCATGATTTACCCTCAAACACGGCATGAAACTTTCGCACGCGCTCCGCATTTCCGCTCTGACAGCCGCCTTTGCCGTGTCGGCAACAGCGCAGCAGTCTACCACTCCGCCGCCTGCCGAACCGGCAACCACGGCGCCCGCGGAACCTCTGCCCGACGCGCCCCAGGCCACCGCCGCAGCCATGATTCATCCCAACGGCCCCACCGTGGTCATGGACACCTCCATGGGCCGCATCACCTGCCAGTTCTTTGAGCAGCAGGCGCCCAAGGCCGTGGCCAACTTCATCGGCCTGGCCGAGGGCACCATCGACTGGACCGACCCCACCACCAAGAAGAAGATGCACCATAAGCGCTACTATGATGGCACCACGTTTCATCGCGTGATTCCGGGATTCATGATTCAAGGCGGCGATCCCACCGGAACCGGCATGGGCGACCCCGGTTACAGCTTTAATGACGAGTTCGATCCCAACCTGAACTTTGACCAGCCCGGCCGCCTCGCCATGGCCAACTCCGGACCCAACACCAACGGCAGCCAGTTCTTCATCACTGAGCAGCCTTTCGACTCGCTCAACCAGCACTACACGCTCTTCGGCCAGTGCGACCCATCCAGCGTTCTGGTTGTCAAAACCATCGGCCTCGTCGAGCGCGACTCGAACGATAAGCCGCTGACTCCCGTCGTTCTCAATAAGGTCACCATCGTTCGCGACGGGCAGCCGCTTCCACCAGCGCCCGCGGTTCCCTCGGCCGCGCCCGCTGCGCCTCAACAGTAATCCATCTTTTCACCCGCAACAAACCGGGCGCTCCCTGTTTCGATTTTGGTCTTGATTTTGGTTTCGATTTTGAGACGGAATTTGAGAAAGGAGGCGCCACAAAATTTCAGGAGTCTCCATGTCACTCGCACCAGGCACCTACGCCGTCTTCACCACAACCGAAGGCAAAATCACCGTTCGCCTCTTCGAGGCCGACGCGCCCATCACCGTCAAGAATTTCATCGAGCTGGCCGAGGGCTCCAAGGAGTGGACCCACCCCACCACCCACGCCAAGTCCACCAGCAAGCTCTTCGACGGCACCATCTTCCACCGCGTCATTCCCGACTTCATGATCCAGGGCGGCGATCCCACCGGAACCGGCATGGGCGGTCCCGGCTATCGCTTCCAGGACGAAACCAAAGGCTCCGTGCATCGGTTCGATAAGCCCGGCAAGCTGGCCATGGCCAACTCCGGCCCCAACACCAATGGCTGCCAGTTCTTTATCACCGTGGCTCCCACACCCCATCTCACCGGCAATCACACCATCTTCGGCGAAGTGGTGGAGGGCCAGGACATCGCTGTGAAAATATCCAAAGTCCCGCGAGGCGGCCAGGATAAGCCCCACAAGCCCGTCGTGCTTGAATCGGTCACCATCGAGCGCGTCGCCTGAACCCATCCAGTGCGCACCAATGCGAACCCCCAACCAAGGTTGGGGGTTCGCTGCTTTCAGGCCCTGATAGTATCATTCATCATCGGACCAGCAGTTACTTCCCAGTCGCCAAAGCCCTTAGCGTGAACTCATGTCGCGCTTCTTGCTCCCAAGCGCTTTGGCAGACAAAATTGGAGTCCCCGCAAATGCCTGCTTACATTGCCTTGCGCCGCGTGGCCATCGCCACTGCCCTCTGTCTTCTCGCCTCCACCAGCCTGTTCGCAGCCGACGCGCCCGCCCTGCATCGCGGCTACTACTCCGACCCCGCGCTTCACGGCGACACCATCGTCTTCACCTCCGAGGGCGATCTCTGGTCCGTCGGCCTTCAGGGGGGCCAGGCGCGCCGGCTCACCACCGGCTCCGGCACTGAGAACAAAGCATCCACCTCGCCGGATGGCAAGACCGTGGCCTTCCGTGCCAACTACGAAGGACCCTCCGAGGTCTACACCATTCCCATCGACGGCGGCCTGCCCCAGCGCCGCACCTGGGACGGCAACTCCGAGCCCGAGGGTTGGGCGCCCGACGGCCGCCTGCTCATCGCCACCGAGCGCTATTCCACCCTGCCCAGCGTCCAGCTTGTGCTGGTAGACGATCATGGCGGCCGTGAAATCGTTCCCCTCTCGCAAGCCGCTCAGGGCGCCTACTCGTCTGACGGCCACACCCTTTTCTTCACCCGCTGGTTCAGCCAGCCAAGCCGAACCAAGCGCTACAAAGGCGGCTGGGCTGAGAACATCTGGAGCTTCGACGGCAAAGACGAAGCCGTACCGCTCACCGCGGACTTCACCGGCACCTCCACCAACCCCATGTTCTGGAATGGCCGCGTCTACTTCCTCTCTGACCGTGACGGCGTCATGAACGTCTACTCCATGGACCCCGAAGACCACGGCGTTAAGGAAGAGAGCCATCAGCACACCTTCGACATTCAGTCCGCCTCGCTCTTTGACGGCCACATCGTCTACGCATGCGGCTCCGATCTCTGGCTGCTCGACCTCGGCACAGGCCACGAGGAAGTGATCCCCATCACCCTGGTCTCCGACTTCGACCAGATGCGCGAGCACTGGGTCAAAAAGCCGCTCGACTATCTCACCGGCGTTCACATCTCGCCCGATGGCTCCAGCGCCGTTTTCACCGCACGCGGGGAGATTTTCACTCTCCCAGCCAAAACCGGCCGCATCGTCAAGGTCGCCGCAGACTCCGACGTCCGCTACCGCGAAGCGCGCTTCCTGCCCGATGGCAAAAGCATCATCGCTCTCTCCACCAAAAGCGGCGAAACCGAGTTCTGGAAATTTGCCGCCAACGGCGAAGCCGCGCCCGAGCAGTGGACCCACGATGCCAAAGTGCTGAGTTGGGAAGGCATTCCCTCGCCCGACGGCCACTGGCTCGCTCACCACGACAAGGATCAGCAGCTCTGGATCTATGACATCAAGACCAAGCAGGACAAGCGCATCGGTCAATCCATGAACGGCGACTTCTCCGATCTCAGTTGGTCCGGCGACAGCCGCTGGCTGGCCTATGTCGAATCCGCCGACAATCAGTTCTCGCAGATCAAGATCCTCAACGTCGATTCCGGAACCACTGAGACCATCACCTCCGACCGCTACAACAGCTTTAATCCCGTCTGGAGCTCCGACGGCAAGTGGCTCTACTTTCTCTCTGACCGCAACCTCAAAACCACCATCGGCGGTCCGTGGGGACCGCGCCAGCCGGAGCCGCACTTCGACCGCACGGTCAAGGTTTACGAAGTGGCTTTGACCGTCGGCCTGCGCTCGCCCTTCCTGCCGCCCGACGAACTTCATCCCGACAACGCAGAGAAGAAGGACGACAAAAAGGCCGACGACGACAAAGACAAGACAAAGGACAAAGACGCCGAGCCTAATGATAAGAAGTCCGGCGACAACAAATCCGCCGATGCCGATAAGGATGCCGGCAAGAAAGACGATAAGAAGGACGACGATAAAGATAAGAAGAAACCGGCCGAAGTGAAGATCGACTTCACCGATCTGCCCGCGCGTCTCTCTGAGGTTCCCGCGCCTCCGGGAAATTACGACGGCCTGCAGGCCACAGATAAGCGTCTCTGCTGGCTCAACGCCAGTGACGATCAAGGTGAGCATCTGGCGCTCGAATGCCTCGACATCGCCAACAAGGGCGACGAGGTGGAAACCGTCGCGCCTGAAGTCAAAAACTACGAAATATCCCTTGATCGCAAGAAAATCCTCATCGCCAAGGGCGACGATTTCTATATCTTCGACTCCGACGTCAAGAGCGGCGGGTTCAGCGATCCCAAGGCGCTTTCCAAAGCCGCCATCAATCTCTCCCGCTGGGTCATCTCCACCAATCCCCGCGAAGAGTTCCGCGGCATCTTTCTCGACGCGTGGCGTCTGGAGCGCGATTATTTTTACGACCGCAACATGCATGGCGTCGATTGGATCGCCATGCGCGATCGCTACTTGCCGCTCGTCGATCGCGTTGCCGACCGCGACGAGTTGAACACGGTCATCGCGCAAATGGTCAGCGAGTTATCCGCTCTGCATACCTTCGTCGTGGGAGGCGACGACCGCAAGCCCGCCGACGATATTGACATCGCCACCCTGGGCGCGGTTCTCAAGCGCGACGAAAAGGCCGGCGGCTATGTCGTCGAACACATCTATCTCCACGATCCCGATTTGCCCGACCAGGCTCCGCCGCTCGCGCGTCCCGAATCTCTCGTCAAGGAAGGCGAGGTGATCGTCAGCATCGATGGCCAGAGCGTGCTCAGCGTGGCAGACGAGCGCTCCCTGCTGCGCGGCAAAGCCGGCGAGCAGGTCATGCTGCACGTCAAGCCCGCCACCGGCGACGCCCGCGATGTGCTCGTAAAGCCCATCAGCGCCCGCGACGACGCGCGCATGCGCTATGCCGAGTGGGAATACTCGCGCCGCCTCAAAGTCGACGCCGCGTCGAACAACGAGATCGGCTACGTCCACCTGCAGGCCATGGGTTCCGGCGACATCGATCAATGGGCCCGCGAGTATTACCCCATCTTCGATCGCCAGGGACTCATCATCGACATGCGCCACAACCACGGCGGCAACATCGACTCGTGGCTTCTCAGCGATCTGCTCCGCAAGGCCTGGTTCTACTGGCAGCCCCGCGTCGGCAATCCCGCCTGGAATATGCAGTACGCCTTCCGCGGTCACATCGTCGTCCTCTGCGATCAGGAGACGGCTTCCGACGGCGAAGCCTTCACCGAAGGCTTCAAACACTTCCAGATGGGCAAGGTAATAGGAACACGCACCTGGGGCGGCGAAATCTGGCTCTCCGGCAGCAACACCCAGGCCGACAACGGCGTCGCCACGGCTGCCGAAACCGGCGTCTACAGCGCGGAAGGCAAATGGCTCATTGAAGGCCACGGCGTGGACCCCGACATCGTCGTCGACAATCTCCCCCACGCCACCTATGCCGGAAACGACGCGCAGTTACAAGCCGCCATCGATCTGCTCAAGCAGCAGATCAAGGACGACCCGCGCCCCGTACCCCCTCATCCGCCATACCCGGATAAGTCCTTCAAGTATCAGCCGTAATAGTTAGCCTGAAGTTAACGGCCAGAGTTATAGTTTATAACTCTGGCCGCTAACTTCAGGTCGTCTTTATAACTTACGAATTCCCCGCACATAACTTCAATAGCTCTTCCCCAAACCGCTCCGCCTTAGCCGGCCCAATCCCATCAATCAGCAGCAATTCACGCGGATTCTTAGGCCGCGCCGCCGCCAATGCCGTCAACGTCCGGTCATGCAGCACCACATACGCCGGAACCCGCAGCCGTTTCGCTTCCCCCGCGCGCCACTCCCGAATCTGCGCAGCCAGCGCCTCGCCCGCGGCGTTCAGCTTCACAGGCTCAGCAGCCAATGGTAGTTTCCTGTCCGCACTCGTCGAAGCACCTCTCGCATTTGCCGGCGCCGTTTTTTTCGCCCGCGGCCGCGCCGCACCGCGATCCGCAAACTCCTCCACAATGCCATCGTTGATCAGCAGCTCCAGCGGCGTTCCCGATCGCACCTCCCTGCCGGCTTCCGTCAATCGCACCTTGCGAAACTTGATGACCTGCCCATCCTTTTCAAACTCCGCCTCTTCCATCTCAATCAACCGCGACTGCACCATCGCTCCCAGCAGCGCCTCATACCCGTCGCGGCTCATTCTCGCCGCAATATCCAGGTTCTTCTGCAACGTCCCCGTCGCCTTGTATTCAACTCCGCGCAGCTCCTCCACAATCCGCCGCACCAGTTCCAGATCCGCTGCCGTCGCCCGCCGGAACTGCCGCAGCACCGCCCCCGCCGGATCGCAAACATCGCACACGCCGCACGCTTGCTTGGCATCTTCCACATCGCCAAAATGACGCACCAGCGCACACATCCGGCACTCATTCAGCTCTGTGTAGCGCAGCACCTTGGCAAATTGTTCCGCGCGATACTGCGCCTGAATCGAGTACGTCTTCTTCCACCCCACGCCGCCCGCCGTCACGCTGCCGTTGAAGTCCCGCCGCGCGCCGCCGTGAATCTCCAGCTTCTCCAGTGCCTTGTCAAACTCCTCATCGCTCAGTCGCGATCCCTCGCGCAACTCATCCACGCCGCGCGGCTCATTGCTCAAAGTCTGAAAAACCTGCGTCAAATGATCCACAGGCGGATAATCCCGATTCAAGAAGAAGTCATGCGTCCGCTGATCCGCGTAACTATGCATCAGGAACGTGCGGCTCATCGCGCCATCCCGCCCCGCGCGCCCAATCTCCTGGTAATAGCCTTCGAGCGTCGCCGGCAGCCCCGCATGAATCACTGTGCGAATATTCGCCTTATCAATACCCATCCCAAACGCAATCGTCGCCACAACTACTTCCAGTTTCCCCGCCTGAAACGCCGTCTGCACCCGTTCGCGCGTCTCCGCATCCAGGCCAGCATGGTAAGCCGCCGCAGCAATTCGCGGTGTACTCCGGGCTGCCTCAGAAGATTTAGCAGACAATTCCTCAGCCAGCCGCTCCGCCTGCTTGCGTGAAGACGCATACACAATCGCCGGCCGCCGCTCTTGATCCGCCAGCAACCGCGCAATCACGCCCGCCCGCTCCGGCACTGGAAGCTCCACCACTTCAATCGCCAGGTTGTCGCGCCTGAATCCATGAATGAACAACGCCGGCGCCGCCATGTCCAGCTGCGTCACAATGTCCGTCTGCACCTGCGGCGTAGCCGTCGCCGTCATGGCCAGCACAGGAGCCGCATCGCCCTGCCCGCGCAGCCCCGGCAAATACTGCCCCAGCATCCGGTAGTCCGGCCTGAAATCGTGCCCCCACTGCGAAATGCAATGCGCCTCATCAATCGCAATCAGCGCCAGCCTCCGCTTGGCCAGCATCTCCGGAAACCCCGGCACCCGCAGCCGCTCCGGCGCAATAAACAGGAACTCGAGCGTGCCCTGCAAATAATCGGCGCACGCCTGCCGCGCCACTCCCCGGTCCAGGCCGGAATGGATGCGCGCCACGCGCAGCCCCAGCGCCGCCAGCTTGGCCGCCTGGTCATCCATCAGGGCAATCAGCGGACTGATCACCAGCGCCGTACCGCCCCGCGCCAGCGCCGGCAACTGGTAGCAAAGGCTCTTGCCCGCCCCAGTCGGCATCACCAGCAGCAGATCGCGCCCCGCAACTGCAGCCTCGCACACCTCAAGCTGGTTGGCCCGGAAGCGCGCAAACCCAAACACCGATCGCAGCAATGCGGACAGATCGTTGGAATTGGCCTGATTGTTCGAATTAGAAGGTATCGTCAAAGCAGAAAGGGACCCTGTTCGCCAGTTCCAGACACTCTCGAAAAGTCTCCTCCAACTCTACTAGAGAGCCGCCCAGCGCGCTGTCCAGCTTCACCGGTTAAACGCCGTCTCCGCTGTGTCGAGTTCAAACCTGGCCGCAAACCCCAGCCGGCTCCAAAAGCTCGTCACCAGCGCCACCGTCTCCGCGCTGGTCTTGGCCGTCATGCGCAGCACAATCTCGCCGCTCGCCCCCGCGGCCAGGCTTGAGGCCTCGGCGGCAATAGCCACGCACTTGTCCGCGCGATAGGTGCAGCTCGCCAGGTCGGCAATCGAGAGCCTCGTGCTCGGCGTGGCCAGCACCGTGCGCGGCGGAGCCATGCGGTCCAGCAGACAAAAAATCTCCAACTTCGACTCCAGTTCGTCCGGAACGCAGTCAATGGCCAGGTCCGCCTCGCGCACCGCGTCCTCAATGGTCGAGACGAATGCCATGCCCGCGCCGCTCTCGCTGCCCAAAGCCTCAGCGCCCAACTGACGGCGCAGATACTCCTGCGCATGATGCAGGTTATACGGCATCACGTCTTCCAGCAGCACGCGAAACCCTGCCCTGGCCGCCTCAAGCGCCAGCCAGCGGCCCAGCGGCCCGGCTCCGATAATGGCAACGGTCTCCGGCAAGGTTCGGCTTACTTGGCAGCCAGAGCCTTCGCCACATCCTCGGCATTCGGCGAGGCCTGGACCAGGTGCTCGGCCACACGCGCCCGTTCTTCGGCTGAAAGGGTAGGCACGGTCGCCAGCACCCGGCGCAGCGTCACGGCAACGTCATCAATGTAGTTCATCAAGCGGATAGCTTCTCCCGACAGCGGCATGGTTTTCCTCGGAGTGTGAAGTTGTCTTCTTATTGTAGGCGGTGCGGTCGGTGAGGGGGAAGCCGGAAAAGGCGCAAGCTCCCAAAACCTGAAACTCTGGTTGGCCAGATGAGCCAATAGAGGTCTTAGTAACTCTGTAAGTGAATCTCTGCTCCCCAATCGACATTCTCTAAGGAAACTATGACTTCTCCGATTGGACCACTCAATAGTGAAAAACCCCGCACAAATGACAAGCCGCACTTATCGCTAAGTGCGGCTCGCAGCCTTTCGGCTTGATCACGTCCCGAGTTGCTGGCCCCCGCGCTTTGCGGTCGCGCCGGTCACAGATTACTCCATGCTCGACACTTGGCTTTCTTTGCTTCCCCCGGATTGCTCCGCGTTCCGCATCGTCCGCCCCGTGCTGGTCACCGATTTGACTCGGTGCTCAACACTTAGCGCTCAGCATCAATCGCGGATTGCTCCGCTCTCGACACCTTGCGCCCGTGCTGCTCACGGATTGCTCCGTGCTCAACACTTGAGAGCTTTTCACCGGATACGGATTGCTCCGTATTCGACGCTGGCTGCTCCGCGCCGTACTTGGATTGCTCCTCGTTCGACGCCTTGCACCTTTGTACCGCTCACGGATCGCTCCGCGCCCGATACTTGACGCTCCATGCAGGTCTACGGATTGCTCCGTACGCAAACACTTTGCATCCCTGTGTTGCTCATGGATTGCTCCGTGCTCAACACTTCAAGCTCCGCCCCGCTCACAGATTACTCTGTACTCGACGCTTGGCGCTCCATGCTGACCGCGGATTGCTCCGCGCTCTTTACTTTGCGCCCTGTGTTGACCACGGATTGCTCCGCCATCAACACTTGGAGTTTTGCGTCGAATCCGTAGATCTCCGTCTCCGTAGATCCTCGTCCCCGACACTTATCACTCCGCCCCGTCCATGAATTACTTCATGCCCGACACTTGGCTCTTATTTGTTGCTTACGGATTTCTCCGCACTCATCACTTAGTGCCCGTAGTGTTGATCGCGGATTGCTCCGTGCTCAACACTTAGTGCTCCGCGCTGGGACCTTACGGCAAACCCTGATGAATCGTCACGAATGAAGATGTTCAGGCCTGCCTAGCAACCCGGAATGAAAGTAACTATGCGCCTTATCATTTCAAGCTGTCAATAAGAAGAAGATGTATATTTCTGTGGAAATCAATCTACTTAAGTGGAAATCCCTCTAACCCATTTCAGGGCTTGAAATTACACGGCGCGCAGGCCAGCCACTCAGCGAACGAACTGGTGAATGATCACCGCCAGCAGGGTCAGGTTGAACGCGCCATGCGCGGCCATGGCAACCCAGAGAGAGCCTGAGAGGGTTCGGCATAGGGTAAAGACCACTCCGATGCACGCCATGAGGAAGACAGACAGCACCGCGGAACCAAGATGAATATGGAAGCCGGAAGCATCGTGCCACAGTCCGTGAAGATAGAGGTAGATAAGGCCGAAAAGCAGCGAATTGACGAGGGTAGCGAAGACCGGGTTGAACCGGCGCGCGAACGATTCCTGGATAAAGCCGCGGAAGAGAATTTCCTCGCCGATAGGGTTCAGGAAGACGGCCGGCATGGCGTAGAGGGCGAACAGGCCGAGCGGCGAGAAGAGCCCGCGCATCTCGTCGAGGTGAAGATAGTTGCGTATGCTGAGGCACCAGTTGTTGGGCGACGCGCCATAAATCGCCATGCCCAGAGCGAAGACGATCAGAGCGCAGGCCCCGCCAACCAGGGCGCTGAGAAGCATGGAACTGGGCGTGATGCCGCGATCGGAAAGCCCGATCTGGCGGCGGCCGTCTGCGGTGAGCATGAAGAAAGGCAGCGCCCACGTGGCCACCGTCTGGATGAAGAACAGTTCCTGCAGCGCAAAAGGGCTGAGTACGGCAAAAAAGCGGATGGCAGCGACGCCAACGAGGAAGACCAGCGAGACAACCCAGGGCGGACCAATCACAGCGAGCCAAAAGGGCTTGAGGAAGGTCGATGGCGGAGAAGTTAAAGCCGCTTGAGACTGCATGAAGACTGTTTTCTCCTGGATTGCATATTCCAGATCGGGTGTTCAGAGCTGATTCGGTGTCCACAACTTCGCGTTTCGGCGAGGCCGATAGTGTTGGGTTCAAGACGGATCAGGTGTCGCTGGTGATAAGCCTAAGGGCGAGAAACGGAAAGGTCAAATGCAGCGAGGCGGCCCACCCTCCCACAAGGAGTGGACCGCCTGTTTGCATTCCGGCCTGGAATCGTGAATGCCGGAAATTCCGTCAATTCCGTTGACAAATGGAAAGACGCGGGCCTTTGGCAGCGCCGCGCTCAGCGCGGCAATCAGAGCGTGCGCTTGAACAGCGGCGTGGCCACCAGCAGCGTGCCGATGCCGAAGACAAACAGAAACAGCAGGTCGTATTGGATCGCGGCGAATCCGCCGTCCTTGAGCAGAATGGCTTTGAAGCCATGCACGCAGTAGGTGAAGGGATCAACGACGGCGATGGCCTGCAGCCACTTGGGGAAAGCAATGATGGGAAAAACGGCGCCGGAGGGAAAAAACAAAAGCGTGTTGAGGACTCCGAACATAGCGCGGGGCACAAGCGGATCGTCGACGCGGACCATCATCAGGAACATCATTCCGTTGAAAGCAATGGCGGTTCCGACGATGAGCGCGAGAGCCTGAACAAGCTGCATGGGATGAAAGATGGTTCCCAGGCCGGCCATGAGCGAGCCGATAACCGTCAGGCAGATGCCTGCGAGAACGGCCTTGACGGCGCCTGCAAGGTTGAGGCCCATCACTAACTCGAGCTTGGAGATGGGAGTTACCAGATAGCCTTCGTGGACGCCTCGGGCCTTGTCGTCGATGTATAACATGCCGCCGCCAATCATGACCGAGATATACATGGCCAGCGAGATAGACCCGGCAAGCAGAAACTTCATGTAAGAGACATAGGGATAAAGCTCGACGAACTGAAGCGCGATGTTATTCACAATGCGAGGCTGGATGACCGGAGCATTGAGCGCATCGACAAGGGATTGCATCTCCGACTCGATGCTGGAACTGGTGAACTGATCGGAGTTATCCACGACCAGGCCCAGCCGGGGCGCGTCCTGCGCGTAAACGCGACGCGAGTACTGCGCGGGGATGATGATGGCGGCATCGATTTTGCCGGTGCGCACATCTTCGCGGGCCTGGCGCTCATCGCTATAGTTCACGGTGGTGAACGTGGCGATGTTCACGGCAATGGCGGCGCAAGCCTCGCGTATCCGTACGGCTTGCGGACCATGATCGTAGTCCACGATAGCCACCCTGGCGCCGCGGATCTTGCCGCCGTAAGCGTTGCCCAGGATGATCAACTGCACGATCGGCAGCATCATGGACATGATCATCAGCACGGGCGAACGGAAGAACTTGCGCATCTCGCGCTCGAAGATGGCGAACATTCTGTTCATGGTTGAGCTCCTGGCCGCGGCGGCATGATGAAGACGGCCTTAACCTGCTCATCGCGGAGCTGGCGGCCCGTATAGTGGACAAAAACGTCGTCGAGGGTAGTGTTTTGAACGCTAAGTGAAGTGAGCGTCTCACCCAGCGAGGCGGCTAACTCGACTAACTGCATGGTGGTTTTTGAACCCGACGAAGTCAGCACGCGATAAAAGCCCGCGGACTCAGCCTGCACGTTGGTAACTCCCTCAAGACCTTCCAAGCGAGCCTGCCACTCTGGAGTTTCGCGATTGAAATGCACTTCCACTACGTTGGAACCCGGCACGCCTCGCTTCAGTTCGATGGGCGTGCCCAGAGCCACCAGGTTTCCGTGATCCACAATGGCAATGCGATCGCAGAGCTTGTCCGCCTCTTCCATATAGTGCGTGGTCAGAAGCATGGTCAGGTTGCGCGTCTTCCTCAGGTTGTCCAGCATTTCCCACACGGCAATGCGCGAGACCGGATCGAGTCCGGTGGTGGGCTCGTCCAGGAAAAAAATACGCGGGTTGTGAACCAATCCGCGAGCAATTTCAAGCCGGCGCCGCATTCCGCCGGAAAGCGTTTTAGTTTGCGCCCCGCGCCACTTCGTCAAGTCGACCGCTTCCAGCACTTCAGCCATACTTTTTTCCCGCTGGTCTTTCGGCACGCCATAAAGCTTGGCATAGATGCTGAGGTTCTCTTCGACCGTAAGGTCGGGGTCGCTGGTCAGCGCCTGCGGAATCACGCCGATTACCCGCCGCACGTCGTCCGACTTCTTGGCTACGTCGAAGCCGGCCACCAGAGCGCGGCCGCTGGTGATGGGGACAAGCGTGGTCATCATGCGGATGAGCGTGCTCTTGCCTGCGCCGTTAGGGCCCAGCAGGCCAAAAATTTCGCCATCCTTCACGGAAAAGTTGACACCCTTGACGGCTTCAAACGTACCGTAACGCTTGACGATGTTCTGCACCTCGATCGCCGGCGCTAGCGACCGCGCGTCGTCTCGCGTTTCGGATGGAAAACCTGTCTGGACAGAGGCAGTCATTGCTTCACCAGCCTGCTCTTCGGCACACGGCCGTGGGCCGTTTTGCGTTTTGGTTGAGGAGCCGGACAGGCGGTCATTGCTTCACCAACCTGCTCTTCGGCACATAAACATCGGCGGTCATGCCGGGCACAAAGCGCTCGCCGGGATTGTCGATAATCAGCTTCACCTGAACGGTCTCAATGTCGCGCTTGGGGCCGCCGTTGATGTCGCGCTGGGTGGCGAAGTCCGCCTCGGAGGCTTTTGAAATAACCTTGCCCCACACCGTCGCACCCGAGGGCATCACGACACGCAGCGAGTCGCCGAGCCGAACCGAGTCGGCCTGCGTCTCGGGCAGCGGCGCGTAGACCCAGGTCTGAGCGAGGTCCATGACGGTCACAATCGGCGCACCGGCCGCCACCACTTCTCCCTGCCGCGCCGCGCGCACATTCACCTTCCCGCTCACCGGCGCAAACACCTTGGAGTAGCCCAGCTCCACATTGGCCTGCTGCGCCAGCGCGCGCGCGTTGGCAACTGCATCGCGGGTTTCATCCACGGTACGCGCCGCCACATTGGTCAGCAGCTCATGCGCCCGCGCTTGGCGCAGCGAAGCTTCGGCAGCGGAGATATTTTCCCTGGCCGAGTCAACGGCCGCCTTATCGGCCTGCAGGCTGGTCACGGCATCGTCCTTCGCCTGCTCGCTCATAATGCCCTGCTGCGCCAGCGCCACCGTGCGGCTCGTGTCTGCCTTCTGATGCTCGTAATTAGCCTGCGCCTGGGCCAGCGCGGCCTTTGCCGCGCTCACCAGCGCCTCCGCGTTCACCGTCGCGCTGCCTGTTTCCCCGCGTGTCTGCCGCTCGGTGTCAACCGTCTCGCCCAGCTTGAACTTCTGTCCCGCAGCGGTAGCCTCGGCTGCCTTGCTCGCGGCCTGCAGGTCTTCACTCTCGATAATGGCAATAAGCTGGCCGGCCTGCACCGTGTCGCCTTCATCTACGGTCAGGGTCTGGATGCGCCCCGGAATCTTTGAGCTGACCAGAACTTCGTTGGCATCTACAGTGCCAATCAGTTCCAGATTGCTCGACTGATGGGTAGTGGTCAGATACCAGATAAGGGACCCCACCGTAAGCAGGCCCAGGATCATAAAAACTCGGTTGCGTGCGCTCACTTCTACCTCGCTTGAATTGCATTGGTTACGGCAGATTCGATTTTGCGGTTCTCAGTTTTCGCCGGTGTTCTTCGCTAGCCTCGAACACTTGAGCATGAAAGGGACTGCACCCGGCATCGCGGGGCTCAGGCATAGGCGTGCCAGCCAGCACGCGCGCGGCCACCTGGGCCCCGTGCTCGCGGTCGATGAAGATGGTCTTGCCCAGATATTCCACCGCTGCCGTGCGGCGAAATTCCAGCGCTTCGCGGTCAAATGGGTTCGCGCCCGTCAGCAAACCCATTACCGGCGCTGAAAGAAAGTAAAAAACATTGGCGCCCAGGGCCGCATACACGATCTGCAACTTGTCCACCTGGATCAGTTCGCCGTCGTCACAACCCTCCTGGTAAACCTGCCCCACGCGGCTCATCATGGGCCGGAAGACTTTCTCCACCAGAGGTGCAAGTGCGTTCTCTTCGCCGCGGTGCAGGCGAATCATCTCCTGCTGCATCAGGCTCTGAAAGTCGCGCTGCGAGTGAATGCGGTCAAAGTGATTCAGCGCGAACTGCACCAGCCGTTCGCCAGCCGAGCACCCCGCGCTCATGGCGGCCATGCTGCTGGTCACCACGCGATCGGCCACAACCTCCAGCGCTGCGTCATACAAAGCCTGCTTGCTGGTGAAGTAGTAGTAGAGCAGCGCTTTGTTCACCCCGGCAGCCTCGGCAATCTGCTCCGTGCGTGCTCCGGCCATTCCGTTCAAACTGAATTCGCGAATGGCGGCGTCAAGAATACGGCCGCGCGACTGGTCGGACCGGTCAGACTGAGAACGGATCGGCTGAGAACGAATTGGGGCGGTCGCTGTCATTTATTAACTAACTGGTTAGTAAAATATCTCGAACACGAAAGAATTGCAAGTCTCTTTTGTGAACAACTCCAAGTTTGTGAATGTTAATTATTAATAATCAACGATTTGAATGCAATTCATCATGTAATTGTTTAGTTTGATTCTGGCACGTTTTCAACCCGGCTCAGGCGAAAAAACTGATAGACCCCGGCTGATCGTCTTCGCCGGAGGAACCGGAAATCGCCACGGCAGCTTCGTCTTCAGCGTCCTCCAGATCGTCCTCGGCGGGGGCGTCATCTTCCGAGCCCCGAGCAGATTTGCCTCCGCTAGGGGAATATGTCTCATCCCCGGTCCTGCCCGAATTCTCAACCCGATCAATCGGCAGAGGGTCAAAGTCCCCCTGTATGGAACGTGCGATGGGCAATGGCGTGAGGCTGGCAATTGGACCGATTCCCATATTCACTCCTCCCTGCAAAGCTTCCCATACTCAGGAATATCGGCAGCCGCAAGAAGAACTTTAATCTATCTAACGAAACTGTCTGAAATTGCGCCGCCAGGCCCTGGCCGGAGTCCGACTGCAAACGAACCTTCGATTGCAGACCAGAGTTGTTAGACTGGGACCATGATGGACGAACTGGAGTTCCGCAAAGCGGCAGAGGTGGCGCTGGACGCGTTATTGCAGCATCTGATCGCGCACGAGGAAGAGGAAGACGCCGGCTTTGAGGTCGAGGGCGGCCAGGGCGGACTGATCAACGTCCTCTTTGACGAGCCGCCGGGCAAGTTTGTGATTACGCCGAACGCGCCCATGCAGCAGATCTGGATCTCCGCTCTCTCCACCAGCTTCAAGCTGGATTGGGACGCGGGAGCCGCAGCCTTTATCTTGCCCCGCACCGGGGAGCAGCTTGCGCCGCTCGTCGACCGCCTGATCGCGGACCACCTCAAGGGCTGACAAGGCGTTCTTCGCAACCGCAGCGTCTTGCCGCAGTCGCCCTGTCAATGCCGCGCAGAGGTTTGATCGTCTAGGGTCCGGCAACGTTGCCGGACCCTTTTTGTTAAGCCTCGTTACTGCAGCGAATAGACCGTCTTGAGCACCTTCTCCGCAACGTTTTTAGGCAGCGGCGCGTAAGAAAGCGCGGGCGCTTCGCTTTCGCCCGAAGTGATGATCCAGCTCAGAAGGTCCTTGATCACCTTGCCCTTGGCCTGATCGGGAAATTTGATCGGCACCAGCAGGTAGGTGAAGCTGGAGATGGGGTAAGCGTCCTTGCCGGGTGCATTGGTGATGGAGACGCGATAGTCACCCGGCATCTGCTTGATGCTGGCCGCGGCCTCGGTGACGCCTTCGATGGAGGCTTTCTCCCAGTTTCCGGCGGCGTTTTTAATTTCGCCGTAGGTGATGTGGTTTTGCAACGCATAGAGCAGTTCCACATAGCCGATAGCCCCCGGCAACTGGCGAACCAACCCGGCCACGCCAGGGTTACCCTTGCCGCCCACACCCACCGGCCACGCCGGCGAAGAGCCCTTGCCCGGTCCGTTGGCCCATTCCGGGCTCACCTTGGAAAGATAATCGGTAAAGATGTAGGTGGTGCCGCTGCCGTCGGAGCGATGCACAACAATGATTTTCAGATTGGGCAGTGAGACGCCGGCGTTGTCTTTGGCAATGCGCGCGTCGTTCCAATTGGTAATCTTGCCCAGGTAGATGTCGGCCAGCACATCGGGGCTGAACTTGATTTCGCTGACGCCGGGAACGTTGAAACTCGGCACCACCGCACCCAGAACCGTAGGAATGTGGACCAGCTTGACCTTGGACGCAGCCAACTGTTCGTCCGCCACCGGCATGTCAGAAGCGCCAAAGTCCACCAGCCCGGAGGTCATCTGGCGCACGCCGCCACCAGAACCAATGGCTTGATAGTTGATTTCGACGCCGGGATGAGCGGCGCTGTACTCGCTGAACCACTTGGCATAAATGGGCTCGGGAAAGGTTGCGCCCGCCCCGGTCAACTTCTGTGCCTGAGCCGCGCTCACGGCAAAAATCAATAACCCAAGGACAACCAACGTCTTCTTCACTGAATTCTCCCTTGCAGATGAACTGCCGTATCCCATTGTCTACGCGGAATGTTACGGGGATTTGAATGAAGACGCGGATTTTCGGTTTGTCCCGGAGGATCCCGGTTCGCAGAGCCCAAATCAATTCGCCTGTCAGAACCTGTCCAGAAACTGCCATTTTCAAGATTGTTTTGAAAGGGCGCGGCTTTAGCCGCGCCGTAAAGAGTTGAAAATGAACCGGGCTTCAGCCCATGAGAATATTTTCTTGTCCATGCCCGACTTCTCTTCAGCGTTTCTGAACAGTTCTTCAGGGCTCGGTCCGGTTTCGCCACTTCTCCGCCAGAGCCTTGTCGGCCAGGGCCTTGATGTACACGCCGCCCACCACCGATCGCGCCTGAAAGCCGATCTGCTTGCCGGTCTTAGTGTCGTACCAGTCAGTCAGGGGAACGCGGCTGGGGCCTTCGCCAATCCACAGGCCGGTGCGATCGAGAATCTGGTTATAAGCCTCGGCTTCGCTGGGCTTGCCCGTGTCGGCCAGCGTAGCCGTCCACACCGACCAGTCGAGCTTGGTATAGTCGGCGCGATTGTCCAGCGGCAGGCCATACGTGTTCAGGTGTTGCAGATAGAAGGCCAGCTCCGTCTGCCGCACCTTGGCCGGAAACAGCTTCAGATCGAGAATCTGATCCCATACCAGGTTGTACTTCTGGCTCCAGGTTCCAGGTTTATCGAAGGCCAGCTTGTAGTGGTCGCCGTCCAAGTCCATGGTCTGCCATTTGGCGGCCATCTCCCCGGCCAGGCGCGCATACTCGTCGGCCACATCCGGCTTACCCACTCCCCGCGCCATCACAGCATAAGCATCCAGCGCTTCAATGGCCTTG
This sequence comes from Occallatibacter sp., assembly GCA_036489415.1. Lineage (GTDB taxonomy): Bacteria > Acidobacteriota > Terriglobia > Terriglobales > Acidobacteriaceae > Telmatobacter. The sequence continues at coordinate 48,592 of DASXFS010000020.1, forward strand.
ATGGACAGATTAGCGTTGTGCGCCAGGTGGCCGGCAAAATCATCCGTCGAAAGCTGGTTCGAGGGGTCCAGTCCCTCCTGGCGCAGATATTCGGCCCACTTGGTGAACTGCGGCCAATAGGCGCGGGCAAAGTCCCAGTTGCCCATTTCCCGCTCCATGGCCGCCACCAGGATGAGCAGATTACCGCTCTCTTCCACCGGCATCTGGTCTTCTTCCGTCAGTTCGCCTCCGCCGTAAACCTGTCCGTTGGCCAGCGGATACGTACCCAGATCGTGGGGCGCAAAGGGCCACTTCCAGCGCGCCAGCGCTGCATATTCGAGCACCGGCTTCAACTGCGCCTCAAGCAGCGCGGGGTTAAAGAAAAGGAAAAACGGCGCAGAGGGATACAGAACATCGACCGTCGAGATGCAGCCGTTGGAGAAGTTTTCCTTGGGAAACAGCATCGGTGTGCCGTCCACATCGGCGGAAAGTCCGTGCGCGGCCAGCGTCTGCCGATAGGCAAGAGCAGCCAGTTGCGCGTAGACCTTGCCGCCCGATTTTTCAAGATCAGCCGCCAGTTCCCTGTCAAACGCCATGCCACGCTGCTCAAGCGCGGGGTACTGACTCTCCGCGGCGGCCAGCATCTGCTCGACGGTGAGGCCATTGCGTTGCCAGTAAGGCCGTAGCTTGCGTTCCAGATATTCAATGTTGTAGCCCTCGGTATACGAGAGCAGCACATGGCGGCTCACAGGCTGCGCGCCGGGCTTGCCGAAGGGCAGCAGCACGGCCAGGTCCGCGGCGCCCTCGCGCGGCATCAGCGGCATATCCATATCGTCGGCTTGCGGCAATGTCCCGGACTTGACATAGCTCTCCACCGCGTTCGCCGACAACGCAAACTGCGCGTCCTCCTGGTCAGGCGCGGCCAGGTGAAAGTAACCCCAGTCGATGCGCAGATCGTCTCCCGGCCGATTGAGAACCCGCTGATCGCGCGAGCCCACGTTCAGCACCGTCAGTCCCTGCGCGCGGGAGCGGCCCCAGGTGACTGGCTCATCCGAAGTATTCACCGCAATGATCGGGTCCACATCGATGAGGATGGAAAGCTCATGATCGCCCTGCCCCGTTGCGCTCACCGTGAGGTAAGTCACCGGCCGCGAAAGCACATCCAGATCCTTGGGAAACGCGGGTGTAAAAAAGGTGACCGTGAGGTGTACCTCGCCGGCCTGAAACTGATAAATCGTGTGCGTGGGCGTAACCACCAGCGAGGTCTGCTCCATCGCCGGCGCCTCGCGCGGGTCTTCGCCCATAAAGCGCCAGGTCTTGCCGTCAATGCGCGCCAGCCCATACATCGGCTGCGGCCGCCCGGTCCAGTGCCTGGTGTTCTGATCCGTAAGCTTGTCGGTCATTGACCAGATGCTGAAGTAGGGGTTATGAACCACCAGGGGCACAGCAGGCGAACGCTGCTGCGCAGAAGCCTGCGGAACAGCAAGCGCCAACAGCGGAGTGACGAGAAGAGCCGCCAGGGAGCGCACGACAAGGGTTGAGAACGTTTTCACTCTTCTTGCTCTTTTCCAAAGCATTTTCGTACGCTCGCCGTTGTTCAAGCAATCGCCGAAGACATTTTCTCACCCGCGGGCGCGGGCGCAAGGGGCAAGGTGAAGTGAAATTGCGCGCCGGCCCCCAATTCGCTTCGGGCCCAGACGCGGCCGCCGTGAGCCTGAACGATGTGCTTGACGATGGCCAGGCCCAGGCCAGTGCCGCCGGATTCGCGAGAACGCGCCTTATCCACGCGGTAAAAGCGCTCGAAAATGCGATCCAGGTGCTCAGAGGCGATGCCTGGCCCGAAATCCTGCACCGTAAACTCCACTTCGCCCTCGACGAGCCGCGCGCCCACGCGAATACGCTTGCCGCTTTTGGCGTACTTGAGTGAGTTCTCGATCAGGTTGCCAAACACCTGGTTCATGGCATCGGGATCGGCCAACACAAGCGCATCGGGCGCGCCCGTAGATTCGACTTCAACCTCTGAGTCCACGACAATCCCGCCCAGGCTCTCAATCGCATCCTGCACCAGCGCCGAGGCGCGCATCGGCTGCAGCGCCAACCGGTAATCGGGGCTCTCCACGCTGGCCAGTGCCAGCAAATCTTCCGTCAGCCGGTTCATGCGCGTAGCATTTTTATAGATGATGCCGAGGAACTCGCGCGTGGTTGCCGCGTTGGGGCGCGGCGTCTCCAGCAGCGTCTCCACATAACCTTGGATAGACGTAAGCGGAGTGCGCAGTTCGTGGCTCACGTTGGCAATGAAGTCGCGGCGCGATTTCTCCGCCGCCTCGATGCGCGTCACGTCGTGGAGCACTACCAGCGCCCCGCCCGAGGGCAGCGGCGCAGCGTTGATCTCAAACATGCGCCCCGGCGCCAGCGAGCTGGCTCGTCCGTAACGGACCTCGTGGTTTTCCAAAGCCGCACGCACACAGGCCAGAACATCCGGGTCTCGAACAAAATGAACCAGCGGCCGGCCGGGATGAATCTGGGTTCCGGCAATTCGATGCATCACGGCATTCGACCAGCGCACCGATCCTTCCGGCGTGATGGCCACAACCGCTTCCTGCATGGAATCGAGCATCGCTGCCAGTTCATGGCGGCGGCTCTCGATTTCGGCGAAACTCTGGCCCAGCCGTTCGGCCGTCTGGTTGAGCGCGGTTTCCATCGCCGCCAGCTCATCCCCGCCATCGAGAGCCAGCCGCGCGCTCAAGTCGCCTTCCGCAATGCGGCGCGCAAAGGCCACCACGCGCTCAATGCGTGCCGTCACGCCGCGCGCGGCCCAGGCAGCCAAAGGCAGCGCCAGCGCCAGCGCAATCACGCCCGCCCCAAGTGCCTCATGGGCCATCAGATGGAAGCTCTCGCCGGCACTGTGCTCCACCAGCCCGCGAAAAACAAATTCCATCACCGCGGTTTGGAAAACCAGCAGCAGGCCAAAAAGACCGAGCAGCTTGGTGAAGACTTTTGGGGTCAATGCTGGACGCTCCCATCCGGCTCATGCCGGCGTTCCCCAGGCCGGAGCCGCTCTGTTACTCGCCCTTGGGAAGCTCGAAGCGATAGCCTGCGCCACGAACAGTTTTCAGGTAGCGCGGATTCTCCGCATCGACCTCGATTTTCTCACGGATGCGGCGCACATAAACATCGACCGAGCGCGGAGTGACAAAGCGTGCATCGCCCCATACCGCATCCAGCAGATGGTCGCGGCTGAACACCCTGCCCGGATGGCGCGCCAGGTAGTCGAGCAGTCTGAACTCAGTCGCTGTTGTGGTGGTCAGTTCGCCGCGCACCTTCAGTTGCATGGCATTAGCGTCGATGATCACTTCCTCAAAGCTGATGATGGAGGGTGTGGTGGGCCGCTCGAAGCGACGCAAAACAGCTTTGACGCGAGCCACCAGTTCGCGCGTGGCAAAGGGCTTGGTAATGTAGTCGTCCGCGCCCAGCTCCAGGCCCAGCACGCGGTCGTTTTCCCCGGCGCGGGCGGTGAGAAAAATAATCGGAATGGTCGAAAGCGCCGCATTGGTCCGCAACCGGCGGCAAACATCCAGCCCGTCCCCGCCGGGAACCATGATGTCCAGCAGAAACAGGGCCGGCGGCGTGCGCTCGGCGTCGGGAATCAGGTTGGTGGGAGTAAGAAACAGGCGTGCCGCAAAACCTGCTGCTTCCAGATGATGCTGCACCAGCCGTGCAATATCGGTGTCGTCTTCCAGTAGAAATACAGTTTGGCTCAAACGGTCTGCCCTCGCCCGGCGGCCGTTTGGTTTCTTGTTGCTATGGCCACCTGGAACTATGAACAGAGTAATGCAGCGAGACGAATAAATTGCAAACGTTGTGTGAATTTGAAGGCCGGAGACCGGAAACGCGATCCGGACCAGCCGGGAACTTTCATGCCGTCATTGCAGCGCAGTTACCGAAGGCCCAGCTTTCGTTTCTTCCACTTGCCGCCTGGCGCGTTCGGCGTGACGTTTGCGGACCTCGTTGGCAGCCACCAGAATCAGCACCGCAAATGTGACCACCAGCAGCGCAATCGCCCTGAAACCGTGTAACTGCTCAATCTGGCCGTCCACGTCCTGGCCCACGTCCTCATACAGCAGCGCAAGGCCCACAAACACGAAGACAAGATGCGCGCAGAACACCCGCAGCGACGCTTTGCCCAGCGTAAGAAACGGCTCAATCGCGATCAGCCGCACAAGAATAGGCCGCATCCAGTACACCACAATGGTGAAGGTGATGAGATTGATCACCCGCAGCGGGCCAAGCTGCCATTTGTCGAGCTGAATGCCCAGCGCCGGCTGCGTCAGGTAAGGCCCCAGCCAGCCGTGGCGGATGCCGATGAAAAACAGGCACGCGGAGGCTGACACGGCAATCGCCCATCGGGGAATTTTGTTCAGCGGCGTATCGCCTAGCGCCGATCGAGCTCCGATCCACAAACCAGCCACCCACATTCCCTGCCAGGCGAAAAGATTGAAGGCTCCGGTCTCCTGCAACGGAATCGGCAAGTGAGTCAGATGGACCACCCAGTTATGCACCACATCCCGCAGCCCGAACTGCGCCAGCAGCCATACCAGCGCGCTCGCCGTCAGGATCTTTCTCCACCCATACCGCGCCGCAACCGACAGCACCAAGGGTGAAAAGAACAGAAACGTGACATACATCGGCAGAATGTCCAGCAGCGGCGGGCAATAGAGCAACAGCACCGAGCCGGCGATAGCGACAAACGGATGCGCAAAATAAAAATTGAGCAGATGGTTGAGAGCCGCCTTGTGCGTATGCAGGGCAAAAGCCGCCGCGACAGTAAATAGAAACGTCAGCATCACCAGGTGATAGGCGTAAATCTGAAGCGACCGCTTCCACAGCTTGGCGCGCACGCCGGTTGCATTCTCCAGTGAGTCGCGCATGTAGATGCGGCCCACCAGCAGCGCCGAGATAAAAACGAAACCCTCAGCCGCAGAAACAAAACCAATGGGTTGATTGGTAAAGTCGCTGAAGCGCGTAGGCAGATGCGTCAGGGTCATCCACACCAGGAAGAGGCCGCGTAGAGCATCGAGTTCGGGGCGGCGTTCGAGACGGGGAAGCTGCATGAAATAAGCGCCCACGGTCCATCGCAAAGCGCGGGCGTTACCTGTTTAGACGCATTCCAGAGTCCCCGGTTGTACGGCGCAGCCTGTCCATGAGAGCGGCGCGGGCAGCGCCAATTTGAAGCCGGACGCCACCAGCATCAAAGCCGCCAAGTATTCTCCCGCCCGGCCGAGGCAAACCAGATTACGTGGTCGCGATGAAACGCAGCCGCACGTAATCGGCCGTCCAGTTCCCGTCCTCGTCGCGAAGAGCGGGAGCCAGCAGCGCGGCGGTTTCCTTGACTACTGTTTCGCGCAATTCCGCGGGCAGGCCGTCGAAGACGCCGCGCCGAAACGTGCGCAGCCAGCCTTCCATGCCGCTCTGAGCCAGCGCCGTGGGCCGCGGAATCAGCGCGATCTGCTGCACCACAAAGCCATGCCGCTCCAGGCGGCGCGTGTAGCCCTCGGCGGTCGGATAGTAGTTGACTCCGTCTTCGCGGTCGCCATAGCCGTGCCGGCCCAGCACCGCCCTCAGCGCAACGCCGATGGCGGCGATATTGCCGTGGCCGCCCATCTCAGCCACAAAACGTCCGCCGGGCTTCAGCACACGATGCACCTGCGTCATCATCGCGTCCTGATCGCGAACCCAGTGCAGAACCGCGTTTGAGAAGACGGCATCGAAGGACGCGTCTTCGCAGGGCAACGCTTCGGCGTCTCCAATATCCGCAATCATGCCTCGGCGCCGGGCCGCGGCAACCATTTCAGCGGAAGAGTCCACGCCCGCGACGCTCGCGCCCGCGGAGGCGATGCGCTGGGTAAGATACCCGTCTCCGCAACCCAGATCGAGTATGTGTTCAGAGGATTTGGCGGCCAACCATTCCAGCACGCCCCCGGCGAGTTCGTGAACGAATGCGCCATTCAGTCTGTACGACTGCGCATCCCAGGTCTGTGTCATGAGCGCCTCCGGTTTCAGTTTCTCCACTCAGGGTGCATAAGGCAAAGTTATTCTTCTTACCCACGCAGTAAATAAACTTTATGAGCGAAAAATTCGGCCGCGAACCAAGGCAGGGACCGCCTCAGATGGATTGCACGGGGATCAAAGTCAGATCGTCCGCTAGTCCAACTTCCTTCTGCACAAAGGGCTCGCCATAACGCACGCCGGCCAGCAATCCGTAGTGGCGCGCCTCGGCAAATGTGCGCTCGCGGATTTCCTCCTCGGGCACGAACAAGCCGCTTCCGGCGGCTTGATTGGCGTATTGCGACTTGTAAGCCATCAGTGCCGCGTGCCGCTGCTCGATGAAAGGCGTGATGTCCACGATGAAGCTCGGGCGCACATCGGCATACAGGCTGGCATAGACAATCTTGAACGGCCGGTGCGGAGCCAGGCCGGTTTCCACCTTGGCCAAACCGGAAAGAAAACAGGCTTCGTAGCCCAGTGTAGCGGTAATGGCGTGATCCGGATGCCGCGCCTGCCAGTAAGGCAGTATGACCACGCGCGGCCGCAGCCGGCGCAGCACGCCGACAATCTTGATGCGATTTTCAAGCGTATTTTCAACCGCGCCGTCAGGCAGGCCCAGCGCCTCGCGCCAGCTCACGCCCAGCAGCCGCGCCGCTTCGGCCGCTTCGCGGGCCCGGTCTTCGGCAGTGCCGCGCGTGCCTGCCTCGCCTTGCGTCAGGTCCAGAATTGCGGTGCGCAGGCCACGCGAAGCCATGCGGAGCAGCGTGCCGCCACAGGTTTGCTCCACGTCGTCGCGATGCGCGGCAATGGCCAGCACATCCACCGCGGAGGACTCACTTGTCGTCGTAGTCTCAGCGGCGCGCATGATCTTAGTAGACGGTGTTGTTGGCGTCCGATGTGGCATCCATATAGGCCACGTCGTAGGCGGTGCCGGTCACGGTGACGTACTGGTTATCGAAGGCCGAGCCATCCGCTGTGGAGTAGACGTACACCTGTCCGCCCTCGGTGGTGTAGATCTTGTTCAGCCCGGTCACGGCGGCAATTCCAGTGGCGTCGCCCAGGTAGGGCTCCAGCATGGTCACGGTGGGCGATGCCGGATTCGCAATATTCAACATCGTCAGGCAGCCGTAGGACTGGCCGGTGGCTGCGCGCACGCCGTTGTTGCACTTGGTCATCGCAACCCACAGCGTGCTGTTGTCCGCTTCAATCATGCGGCTCGGTCCGCCCGGCACTCCATCGCTGATCGCAATCGGGCTGGAAGCCGTATTGGTGCTCAGATTGATGGAAGTCAGGTTGCCCGCGAACAGCGTCTCGCCGCTTACCAACTGCGGCTTCTGTCCCACAACATACATAGTGGAAGAATCCACCAGCGCATTGCTCGCCCCACCCGGCGTGGCAATCGTGGAGCCGACCAAGGTTGCATTGGTCGGCAGCGTCCCGGATCCCTGACCCACCAGGTAGATCATCGGCGCCACCGGCAGCACGGAAACCGAGGATGCTGTTCCGCCGCACTCCGGTCCGCAGTTGAGCACGTAAGCGGTTCCGCCATCGGTCGAGAAGACGGCCTTGACGGGACGATCAAAGGTGAGCGGGGCTCCGTAATGGTTGCCGGTGGCGTCGACGCTGTCGGGGCTCTCTGCCTGAAAAAGGCACCAGACCGGTGCATTCTGCGGCTCGCAGTCCACAGCCGCCTTGGGCCAAGTGGAGATGCCGCCGGAATAGCTGGTGGTTTGCGCGGAAGAAAGCTTGACCGGATAGTACGCGTAGTTCGAGTTCTGAACAAACGCCATCGCCATGGAGCCGCCGGGGTTCACGCTGACGCGGTAAATACCGGGCAGGCTCAGCGGGTAAGTACCGTTGCTGACGTGGTCAATCACCGTAAGCACATGAGAACTCTGGCTGGCGGCGAACACGTACTCCTGGTTACGCGTCATGAAGATGCTGGAGGACGGCCCATTCAGCCCTGAAGTCGCGCCACCGGTGCTCTCTTTTGCGTAGCTGACCGCGGTCAGGCTGCCATCGCCGGAACCGTAGACAGCGCCCAATTGCTCTTCCGGCATGTTCTGGATGGTGATGGGAAGCGCACCGGAATAGCCGGAAATGGAATAAGAAGCCGGCTTGCCGCTAGTTCCGCTGCGAATGTCGTAGTAGGCGTCCACGAACTGAAGCGCGCCCTTCGACAAGGCGCTGGGGTTCTGGATCGCGATCATAACGCGGTTGGTCAAGCCGCTGGGGGGCAAATTGCGACCTGCAAAATAGGTGGTGCCACCACAGCCTGCCAGCCCGGCGGCAACAGCGAGGGCCGCCGCGGCGCTCGACCAAAGAAATCGAATCTTCAAAATCCCTTACCTCGACGAAGAACGCGGAACGAGCCGCTGCGTGAACGAAATGGATGGCGGTTGCCGGTCGATCCGGCAGAGCGCAAGAGCCTGTCTGGAATCGAAAAGCGCTATGGTCCTGAACCGATTTCTAACCAGCCGGGACCAGTTTCTAACCAGCTTATGACTACCGAAGTATAACAAAGCGCCCCGGTGCTATGGCGCGGCTGGGCGGCTTGGCTTAGCATGACAGGAGAATGACCGAATTCGCCGACATCTTTGCCAGCCGTCCGGTACTTGCCGACGGAGCCATGGGAACTGTGCTGTATGCCCGCGGCATCTTTATCAATCGCTGCTACGACGATCTGAATCTTTCCGATCCAGGGCTCATTCTGTCCATCCATGAGGAGTATCTGCAATCGGGCGCGGAGATTCTTGAGACCAACACGTTCGGCGCCAACCGCTTTCGCCTGGCGCGGCATGGCCTTGCGGAAAAGGTGGCGGAGATCAACGCCGCCGGCGTGCGCCTGGCTCGCCAGGCCGTTGAGCATCTGAAGGAAAAACAAGCGGGCGAGGCCTGGGTGGCGGGCTCCGTCGGTCCACTCGGCGTGCGACTTGAGCCGCTGGGCAAAACCGGCCTGGACGAAGCGCGCGCCGCCTTTGCCGAACAGATCGCCGCCCTGGCCGCGGCTGGCGCGGACATGCTGATTATTGAAACCATGCCGGCCTTGAACGAAGCCCAGCAAGCGCTGATCGCCGCCCGCGAAATGGCTCCCGACCTGCCCGTGCTGGTGATGGTCACCGTGGACGACGAGAGCAACTGCCTGGACGGCTCCTCGCCCGAGCAGGCGGCGGCAAAGCTCACCGAGTGGGGCGCAGGAGCTATCGGCGTCAACTGCTCCACCGGCCCGGCGACCGTGCTCACGGCCATTGAAGCCATGCGCAAGGCCACCACGCTGCCCTTGGCAGCCATGCCCAATGCCGGCATGCCGCGCGCCGTCGAGGGGCGCAACATTTATCTGTGCTCGCCTGAATACATGGCCAGCTTCGCGCGCAAGGCCATTGCCGCCGGCGCGCAGATCGTAGGCGGCTGCTGCGGCACCACGCCCAACCACATCCGCGCCATGCGCTCGGCCATGCGCGCCATTGACGCACAGGCACGCGTGGAGAGTTCCGGACCTACTCCCGAAATCTCCACCGAAACGCCGCCGGCTCCGCTGGGCCAGCGCTCGCGGATCGGAGCCCTGATCGAACAAGGCAGCTTCGTCACGCTGGTTGAGATTGTTCCTCCCAAGGGCATCGACTGCGTCAAGGAGATCGAGGGCGCGCGTCTGCTCGCCGGCCTCGGCGTCCACGCCATCAATGTGCCGGACTCGCCGCGTGCCTCGGCCCGCATGAGCGCGCAGAGCCTCTGCATCCAGATTCAGCAGCACACCGGGATTGAGACGGTTCTTCATTACACCTGCCGCGACCGCAATATTCTGTCGATTCAGTCCGATCTGCTGGGAGCCTCGTCCATCGGCCTGCACAACATTCTGTGTCTCACCGGCGACCCGCCCAAGCTGGGCAACTATCCTGACGCCACCGCAGTGTTTGACGTTGACGCCATCGGTCTGGTCAACATCGTGCGCCGGCTGAATCATGGGCTGGACATCGGAGCCAACTCCATCGGCGCCAGCACCAATCTGACCATCGCCGTGGCAGCCAACCCCGGCGTGCCGGACATCGAGAACGAATTGCGCCGCTTCAAGTTCAAGGTGGAGGCAGGCGCGGAGTACGCCATTACCCAGCCGGTCTTCGATCTGCGCCTGCTCAAAAACTTCATCGAGCGCATCGAGGAGTTCCGCATCCCGGTCATCGCCGGCATCTGGCCGCTCACCAGCCTGCGCAACGCCGAATTCATGAAGAACGACCTGCGCGTCTCCATGCCTGAGGAGATCATGCTGCGCATGGCTCAGGCCGACTCGCCCGACGCCGCACGGCGCGAAGGCGTGCTGATCGCCCAGGAGATGCTCGAAGCCGTCCGCCCGCTCGTCCAGGGCGTCCAGGTAAGCGCGCCGTTCGGCCGCTATGCCGTTGCCGCGGAAGTGATTGCCAGCGTGCTGCCGCAACTCGCGCTTGGAATGGAGTAAATGCCATGCCGTCGTTTGAAGAGTCGCTCAAGAAGCTGGAGAACATTGTCGATCAACTGGAAAAGGGCGACCTGCCTCTGGAGGAGTCCATCAAACTCTTCGAGGAAGGGGTTGATCTGTCCGCAACCTGCAAGAAGGAACTGGACGCCGCCGAAGGCAAGGTGCAGATGCTGGTCAAGCAGCGTGACGGCTCGCAGAAGCTGGAACCATTCCCGACGGAAAAGTCGCTCTAAGAACTCATCCAAAGACTGGGACTGTCGACGGTACAGCTACCGCCCTGAAATTCCTAAAGCTCTTCCAATATTGAGACCGCCTAAAGGGTCCGGCATTTGCACGATTCCTGGAGCAGCTCATCCCAGTAAGCAGAGCGGCCAGGACGCAGCAGACGTGCGCTGCCTTGCCGCCAAGGAGCGCGCTTGCGACCCAGTGCAGCAATTCAAGCCGAACCTCAAGTTGACCCTCAAGCCGAATCGCCGAGCCATCGGGCGTACGCCGAACGATTCCTCTGTATCGGTTCAGCCTGCGAGGATACCTGCTGCCAGGGTTGGACCGTGCCCATCGACCGGCCGGCGTGGGAAAGATACCAAAGCCTCCCTGAGAGCCCGCTTCGCATCCTGATCGATGCCAGCATTGCGCCCTGCGGCACAAATGCGGACGGGACTGTTGGCTCCGAGAATGCAAATTCAACAGCGAGTCCAGCGCCAAAGCCGGCCGTGTTCGCAACCATCCGGATGAACACCGAGAACCAGTGCCCACTGCTCTCTGAAGATCGCCTCTGTCGTATCCAGTCCGAAGCGGGCGAAAGTTTCTTGTCCTATACCTGCGCCACATATCCGCGAATCGTCGCATCCATCGACGGCCGGGTAGAAACGGCGCTGGCGCTCTCATGCCCGGAAGCCGCGCGGCTCGTTCTTCTGAGCCCCGATCTGCTAAGCCCCGACCTGATTGGTCAGGGATGCCGGACCGCAGAAGCAGAGACTTGCAGCAATACCGGGCAAGACCTCATGTCGCCGCGTGCCTGGTTCCTGCCCATTCGCCAAACCGCGCTCGCCGTGGTGCGCAATCGGGCTTACCCGCTGTGGCAGCGGCTGTTTCTGCTGGGGCTGTTTTGCCGTCGCCTGGACGCGATCGCACGAGGCGAGTTGAAACGGAGCGTTCCCGCGTTTCTGGCAGATTTTGAAGCGGCCGTTGCGAGCGGCGCACTGCAAACGGCAATGGACGCGCTGCCCGTGGACCGCAAAGCCCAGTTGGATGTAGTGCTGCGCGTGGCCGGGTTGATGCTGCACCGCTCCAACGTGAGGCCGCGGTTTGTGGAGTGCATTCAGGCTTTCACAGCCGGTATCGGCAATGGTCCGGGAGCCACGCTCGACAGCCTGGGTGCGCACTACGCGTTTGCGCACGACCGGTATTTTGCGCCGTTCTTCAGTCGCCATCCGCATATTCTGGAAAACTACCTGATCAATACCATCCTGCGCCGCCAGTTTCCTTTTGGGCGCGAGGGGCTGCGGGTCGGATCAACGCCGGAGATGGCTCGTGAATTCGCCTTGCTCACGGCCCAGTTCGCGCTCACGCGCGGTCTGCTGATCGGTGTTGCCGGCCACCACGGCGCGGCTTTCTCGACCGCGCACGTGGTGCATACGGTGCAGTCCGCGTCCAAGCACTTTGAGCATCACCCGGAGTTTCTCTCGATGGCCCACGCGCTGCTGGTCGAAAGCCAAATGGATGGCGCGCGCGGCCTGGCGATTCTGCTCAGGAATGCTGGACCGGAGGCAGGCGGAGCCGGAGCCATGCCAGCATCTCAGGAGAAATCTGCTCCAGGCGGCGAAGGTGGAAGATCGGCTTGGGCGCTGGTGGTTTCTGATGCGCCGCCTCCGGAGCCGCAAGACACAACCCGTCCGCAATAACCTCATCGGCTGCTGCGTGGGCCACCATGGCATCTGCGCGGTTCAGGGCGGCAATGAATGACGGCTCGCGCTCGGGCAGCGGCAGCGTACGCTCGGCCACGGCATGAATCAGCAGGCAAGCATCGGCGCGCACATGATGCACCACGCTGTTGGACTCGAAGATGAGGTTTGTGCCGCGACCGAACCGCGGCCAGAGTTGATTAAGCGGTTCGGCCAGATCGCCGTCCGGCGGGAAGACTAGCATTGCGCGGGCTGCTCCAGCGGCCAGATAACGCGCCGTGTCCGTCTGTTCGCCGGGTGTGGTTTCCTCCCAGATAGCGACGCTTGCCGTGCCTGCTTCCGTCTCGGCCAACTTGTCGGTGGCCCTTCTACCAAAAACCTGCCGGCCGAATGCCGGCCGAAACGATGGGGTAGAAACCGTATGCGGCGCAATCCTGGTTTGACCTTCAACGGCGTTGGACCGGTCCGGAAAAAGACCCGGCGATGCGGACTGCCGGTGGTCGTGCGTGACAATTTTTACGGCGTTCCAGCGGTACTCAGGCAGCACGGCAATCAGGCCGCAGACCAGCGCGGTCTTTCCAACTCCGTGGTTGCTGCCGCCCACTACGATGATCGCCATCCGTTCGTTCTCCGGATCGTTTTGCTCTACTGCTGAAACCGAACGCAGTTGCCGTCCTCGTCCTTCACGTACATCTCGCGCGTGCCCCAGGTTTGATCGATGGGCGCAGTGTCAATCGTCACTCCCGCGGCCACAAACTCCGCGTGCAGCGCGTCCACGCTGTCCACCACCAAATTCACAACCCCGCCGCTCACACCGTCTCCAGGAAAGGAAGACAGGATAACCCAAACTCCATCGCGCGAGATACCCATATAACAGGGGTCGCCGTCCGCGCCCTGCGGACCATGGGCAAACTCCAGCATGAAGCCGAGCCTTTTGCAATAGAACTCCTGCGCACGAACGGCGTTGGAAACGTGCAGCAGAGGAACGGCCAGCTTGATCATTCGCAGGCCTCGCTTTCATTCCATGTCTTTAGTTGAGCTTTTTCGGCTGGTCCGGCCCTGTTTGGCTGCGCCTTTCGAGCCTCGTCCTGTTGCGCCTGACGCCGGCGAGCTTGGCTTGGCCGCGCCTCGTTTTGCAAGCCGCGTGACTACGGCAATCTCGCGCAGTACCTGCGAGAGCGGCCGCGCCGGCGTGCCCCACAGCACGGTTCCCGGCCGCAGCCCATCGTTGGTCACCGTCTTGCCGCTCAGCACGCCCGCCTGTCCGCCAAGAATCACCCCCGGCCCCACATGCGCGTGGTCGCCAATCCCCACCTGTCCCGCCAAAACCGCGCCGTTGCCCACCGTGCTCGATCCGGAAATACCAGTTCCCATCACCAGAATCACGTCTTCGCCAATGTCGCAGTTGTGCCCGACATGCACCAGGTTATCGATCTTCGTGCCGCGCCGGATGCGCGTCTCTGCAAGCGCGCCGCGGTCGATCGTGGAGTTGGCGCCGATCTCCACATCGTCTTCGATCACCAGCGTGCCCTGCTGCGGAAACTGTGTATAAGCGCCGGTCACGGAGTCACGCACATATCCAAACCCATCCGCACCCAACACGGCGCCGGCGTGGACAACCACGTGATTACCCAGAGCGGTACCGGGATAAAGAACAGCGCGCGGGTAAATACGGCAATTCTCGCCGATAGAAACTCCCGCGCCGATGCTTGCGCCGGCTTCTATGCGCGTGCCCGCGCCGATGGAGGCGTGGTCCCCAATTGTTGCGCAAGGGCAAACGGTCACGCGCTCTCCAAGCTTTACCTGTTCGCCAACAACGGACGCCGGATCGACGCCTGAGATGCGTGGCGTAGGCGCGAGAAGTTTGGCGGCACGCGCAAACCACAGGCGCGGCTGCGGCACCTCAACCGCATGCTTGTCCAGAAATTGCACCGGCGTCACAGCAGGCACCGCGCTCAGAACAACGGCCCCGGCGTTGCTCGCCAAGGCTTCCGTCACGGAAGCATCGCTGTCCGCAAAGACCAGGTCGGAGGGCGTGGCCAGTGCGGAAGAGCTCACTCCGTGGACCGTGAAATCCATGCTTCCCTGCGCCAGTTGGCCGCCCAATGCTTCAATGAGTTCGCCCAGCGTCATGCGTTTCTCCCCTGAAAATCGAACCTGTGCTGGGCATTTCCCTCAGGGGCTAAAGCCCAGCATACAATTTGTTGCTTGCGGCACGACTGAAGTCGTGCCCTGATACAAAACAGGCGCCCTTCAGGATTTGCCAAGCTGCATCGCGTCAAAGCCTGGCGCTTCTGGAGCGTGCCTAATAAAAACCCGGCTCCCCTGCCGGTCTTGTCTTCCACCGCCGGTGAATCCACAGCCACTGGTCAGGATAGCGCCGAATCCAATCTTCTGTTGCGGAAGCGCACTGCTGCGTGGCCGCCTGCGCGTCGGCCTCTGCGTCGCTGCTGCGGGTAAACACCAGTTCAGGCCCGAAATGCAAAACATATTTGCCTTCCGCCGCCTCCCACACCATGAACCCCGGCAGCACCGCCGCGCCCGTCTTCAGAGCCACCCGCGCCAGTCCCGACGCCGTGCAGGCCTGCCGCCCAAAGAACTCCACAAACACGCCCTGCGGCGGCCGCATGTTGGTGTCCATCAAAATCCCCACTGTCTCGCCCGCACGCATCGCCGTCAATAGCCCGCGCGCAAAATCGTCTTTATGCAGCACGCGGTTGCCGTGCAGGCAGCGAATACCGTTCACGTAGTCGTCCAGCCGCCGATTGTCCAGCCTGCGGATCACCATGCCCATGGGATAGCCCATCAGCGAGTGATAAAAGCTGGAAAGTTCCCACGCGCCCAGGTGCCCGGTGACAATCAGAACCCCCTTGCCGCGCGCCTGTGCGGCCAGATAATGCTCCAGGCCCTCGGTGCGAATCCAGTCGCGTGTGTTCTCCGGGGTGTAGCGGGCCATCCGGCAAAACTCGACCAGTTGCCAGCCGAGACTGCGATAGACGCCGCGGAGTATCCGCCTGCGCTCAGACTCAGAAACCGCGGGCAGTGCCAACTCAAGATTGCGCATCCCCACGCGGCGCAACCGCCCCAGAGACCAATAGATAACGATAGGCAGAAACCAGGCGATCAGACGAGCCAGCCCCCGCGGCAAAACCCCAAGGGTCCGCGCCACGATGAGCACCAGCCAATACTCCAGGGTTTCGCGCATGGAGTTTTCTCGCGTGGTAAGAGGCAAACAACAGTTTAGCCTCCGGAACAAGGCTCGGCGGCAAAGGGCAGCGCAAACAAAGCGAGGGGCGGCAATTCCTCGCCGCCCCTCGCAGAACGTTTACCGTTGTCAGTCTACTAATTTCGGGCTACTGGCGATCTTTGGCGCGGACAAAGTTCTGCGCCACATCGCGAATAAACGGCACGGCGCCGGGCGGAACATCGACGTTCCCCTTCAAGACGGTTTCAAAACGCTCCGGATGGCCATAGTAAACCTCCGTGTCCTCGGAGTTCTGGCTCACGCTCGTCCCATCCAGGTCGATGCCGGCAAACAGCCCCTTATTGCGGGAGTAGCTCAGCAGCTCCGCGTTCATCTTCCAATCGGTCGCGGCAGATCCGTTGCGGCCCACCGGCCCGGCTGCGGCCGAGGCGTCTCCGCCAATCTTGAACTTGTTCTTCAGCAGATCCTGGAAGCCGCGGTCATTCACCGCGACCAGGATCAGATCAGTGGACTGGCCGCCAATCTGAAATCCAAACGATCCGCCGGCCATGCGAATGAACACCGGAGCGCTCCAGCCGTGACCGGTGCGGCAGGTAACCACCCCCTGGCCATACTGCGCGCCAAACACAAACGCGCCCTTGATCAGCCCAGGCACCACCGCAACGCACGTAGCCTGCTGAAGAATATTCAATGGGATGGTCGAGTCCTGGGCGGCCATGATCTGGTCCAGCACCACCTTGGCTGCGTCAACGCGCGCCTGCAGGTCTTCGCGCGAAGAGGCTGCGGCGGAGGCGCACGAGAGTACGAAACAGATGCTGAGGGAAGCAATGATTTTCTTCATGTCCTGATCCTTATCCTGATGCTTTTCCACCCCGCCCAATGTTTGCCGGCGCGGATGGCGAGTTGGTGAACAAAACGAGGCGTATTCCGAATGCCGCAGAATACCTACTGCAACAGCCTACAGTATCTCGCCGGAGAGAATCCGGCCGCAAATGGAGAGGTCGCTCTCCATGCTTTGATGCAGGAATGGACGTTGGAAGGGGCTGAAAGGCACATTTCTGAGCGGCTGCGGTTACATAGAAGCGCAACAAGAAAAAAGAGGAGTTCCCAGGCCTCATGCAAAACATGCGGCCTGGGAACTCCTTTCCCCAGATCTGCGTTGTTTCTGTTAATGAGTCTGTGGAAAATCGTGCGTTTGCGCAAGGTCACCTAAGGAGTGTGGATAAAAGTAATTAAATTGTGAGCCAAGTTAGTAACGGTACCACAAGGCGCGATCTTGCGCGCTGCCGAGCAATGGAACCGCTCGATACGTCGCGAACGGCGATGCGAATTACTGGAATGTCGGAACGGGAATCCGAGAAGAAAAATCCGGAATGGGAATTGAAAGAAACGCAGGATCGATTCTCTCGTTCGGCGGCGAGAAAGAAAAAAGAGGAGTTCCCAGGCCTCATGGAAAACATGCGGCCTGGGAACTCCTTTCCCCAGATCTGCGTTGTTTCTGTTAACGACTATGTGGAAAAGTCGAGTTTATTGCAAGAGCACGGAAGGGTTGTGCATGTAAGTAATCGATTGAGTTACTGATTCACCAACAGGCGCCGTGGCGCCGAAAAAGTCTGGTCGGAAGCCGGTTGATTGTGCTTCTGCGACCCGTTCTGAGAGCCGTTCTGCGCCGAGTGCGGAAGGCTCAGCGCGCGCATGGAAAGCTCGATGCGGTTGTCCGCGCCCGTCTTGCGCATCAGGCGCCCCACGTGTGCCTTCACGGTCCGTTCCTCAATGCCCAATTGACGCGCGATCTCGCGATTGGACCGGGCCTGCAGAATCAGTTCAAGCACTTCCTTCTCGCGGCTGGTCAGGTGGAGCGTGCCGTTGGTAAGGCTGGAGTCGGGAGCCTTGAGCAGCCTGTCGATGAGTTTGGAAAGCAGCCGGCGCGGAGCCCAGATGGAACCGCTGGTCACCACGTCGATGGCCTGCCGGACCACAGCCGTGTCGGCGGTCAGGTCCAGGTAGGCCCTGGCTCCGGCAATGATCGATTCCAGAACCAGTTCGTCGTTGCCTTGCGGGCCAATCACAATCAGCCGCAGGGCGGGACGAGCGCGGCGAATCGAATCCAGAATCGCCACCCCTCCCGGAGACGAATGCAGATCCACAACCAGGTACTCAAGCGTCGCGTGCGAAAGCATCTCCGCCAGGCTGCCGGTAATGGGCAGCAAAGACGCGTGGCCATTGACGGATGGCTGATCGAAGATGCTGATGAGCCCCTCAAGCCGAATCGGTTCATCGGCCACCAGGCCAATGCAGATGGACTCGGGATCACGTACTACCGACATCGTGCCTCCCCTGTTTGAGGGCAGGAGTGCTGCGCGCGCGGCAACGCGGGTATGCAATCACCCGCATCGCTTCATCGTGTCCTTGCGCTTCTTGAACCAGTCGAGCCAACTGCCCTGAAAACAGATTCCTTAAAGCTTGGGCAGCACAATTCCCTGCTGGTTTTGGTACTTGCCTTTGCGATCGGCATAACTGATCTCGCAGGCTTCATCGGAGCGGAAGAACAAAATCTGGCACAGCCCTTCGTTGGCGTAAACCCTGGCCGGTAGCGGCGTGGTGTTAGAGATTTCGAGTGTTACGAATCCCTCCCACTCCGGCTCGAATGGCGTCACGTTTACAATAATTCCGCAACGCGCATAGGTTGACTTTCCAACGCAGATCGTCAGTACATCACGGGGGATACGAAAGTATTCGATGGAACGGGCCAATGCGAAGGAATTGGGTGGCACAATCACCGACGCAGCCTGGACAGACACAAAAGACCGCTCGTCAAAGGCCTTGGGATCGATGATGGCGCTATTCACATTGGTAAAAATTTTGAATTCGTCTGAAACCCTGAGGTCATAGCCGTAAGAAGAGAGACCGTAAGAGATAACGCCTTCGCGCACCTGTTTTTCGCTGAATGGCTCAATCATCCGGTGCTTGACGGCCTGTTCCCGGATCCAACGATCACTCTGAATCGACATGCCTCTCCTGAGCCGGGGCCATCTTCTGGCCAGCCTGCTTGCAACTTTAACTATTGCGCAAACTTCACTCAATCGATTCTACGAAAAGGCTTTGCAAATGACAATGGTACCTGTGGAATTCGAGGGGCAAACTCTCCACCATTTGGCATACCCCGCTTGGAATGTTGCTTTCCTGTTGAGAAAAAAGACAAAATCGCGATTTCCGTTGTTCCCTAATCGCGGCAAAACCTGTAGCATCAGCAACGTAAGCCGTAGTAGAGTCAATTCAGTCGCCCCAGCGAGGTTACCCCTTTGATTAAACAGGACATTGTCCATCATGTAATCGAGCGCACGGGCCTGCCGCGCACTAAAGCGGAGGCTGCGGTGGATACGGTCTTCGAGGGCCTGAAGCAGGCCCTGGCTGCCGGCGAGCGCATCGAGCTGCGCGGGTTTGGCGTATTCAGCGTCCGCGCCCGCAAAACCGGTATCGGCCGCAATCCCCGCACCGGCACCGAAGTGAGCATAACCCCGGGCAAGGCCGTCCGCTTCAAGCCCGGCAAAGAACTTCATTCGCTGGAGACCACGGCGGCCAAAAGCAGTTGATTGAGGCGCAACGGATTCAGACGCAGTGGATTGAAGACGAGTTGATCTTCTGCTCGGCCAGGCAGTCACATCCCGTTGCCTGCGGATGAGTACGCGCGCCAAGGAGCAATCCGGGCTCTATTCTCAGGGAAAGGCTCCGGCAATCGCAGCCTTCCCGCAGCAACCGTCGAGGGTTCCGGTGCGTTCAACTTTCCGGGAGTATGGTCTCCCCCTGCTTCTGCTCGGCGCCAGCATTGTGACCACAACCGCCAACGGCGCGCGGTTCATGCAGAATTTTGTCGAGGGGCTGCCGCCGGTGGTGCGCGACAGCGACTTGTGGCCCTGGGGCTGGCTTTACGCCCATCCGCAGATGTTCAAGATCGGCTGGAGCTTCTCAGCATCGCTGCTGGGCATTTTGCTCATTCATGAATTCGGCCACTACTTCGCCTGTCGCTGGCATAAGATTCGCGCCACGCTGCCCTGGGTGCTGCCCGCGCCCACGCTGAGCGGCACGGCTGGAGCCATCATCCAGATTCGCAATCGCATTCCCAACCGCAACGCGCTGATGGACATCGGCATTTACGGTCCGCTGGCAGGCTACATAGCTTCGGCCCTAGCCATCGCCGTGGGCTTTGCCCTCAGTCGCCCCGCAGCACCCAACGCGCCCGTCGCCCTGATCCGTTTCGGCGGCGAGCCGCTCACCATCCGCCTACTGCACGCGCTGTTGCATCACTGGAGCCCGGCTACGCCCTTGTTCGACTCCATCGTTCCCCACCCGGTGCTTGTCGCTGGCTGGATTGGCCTGTTCATTACCTCACTCAACCTCATCCCCGGCGGCCAGCTCGACGGCGGACACATTCTCTACGCCGTCTCGCCCCGCGTACACAAGTGGTTCACCAATCTGCTGCCCTTCGCGCTCTTCATCATGGGCACGCTTTACTGGGTGGGCTGGCTGCTGTGGGGCATGTTCTTGATGGTTCCGGCCATGCGCCATCCCAAAGTCCCCATCGCTCCGGAACTCAGCCGCCGCCGCATCGCCCTGGCCGTGATCGGCCTGGCCATCTTCCTCGTCACCTTCACTCCCACCCCTTTCCACGACAACTCCCTCATGCACTTTTTCCATATCGACCCCTTCCGCTCAGCGCCATAAACGCGGGCGCGAAAAAGCTAAGTGCTTTAGATTGATAGGGTAAAATGAGCTAAAATATAGGTAAGATATTTATCTTCATTACATTGCAGCGAAATGGCAAAAGGGGTGGGGGTAGGGGGTGCGAGTTCTTAATTTGAGAAAATACTCACCTTCCGACACGAGACCTGTAAACAGTATGCGCTTGTTGGCGGCAATCATCTGCAAAGGCGGCCCGCTAAATTTTCGGCGGACCTAATGGCCGCGAGAATACCGATGGGAAAATGGGCGGCGCCTGGAGTTTTCCCACTGGCTGGTGCCTCGGCACAGGTGGCAGGGGTTTACATCAGCCGCAGCGCATCCACATCGACCACCAGGTTGCGCCGTGGGACGCCAGCTGAATCAGCATGCGCCAGCATTGCGCGCAAGGCGGAATTCAACGCCTTACGCGAAGCGGCTTTCAGAATCAGATGAAAACGGTACGTTCCCTTGATGCGCGCGATCGGCGCCGTGCATGGGCCCAGGGCGCGCACGCCCTCCGGCGTGGCTTTTTGGAACCACTTGCCGATCTCGCTTGACCAGCCAACCGCTTCTTCCAGTTTTTGCGATTGCACCAGCACATTAGCCAGCACGCCGAAGGGCGGGTAATGCATCCAGCGGCGGTACTTCAGCTCGCGCTCTACAAAGCTCGCATAGTCATGCTTGCTCGCAGCCAGAATGGCGTAGTGATCCGGATAGTAGGTCTGCACCACCACGCGCCCCGGCAGATCGCCGCGACCGGCACGCCCTGAGACTTGCGTCATCAACTGGAAGACGCGCTCCGCGGCGCGGAAATCCGGCATCGAAAGCGAGTGGTCGCAGCCTACTACGCCTACGAGCGTGATGCCGTGAATGTCGTGGCCCTTGGCGATCATCTGCGTGCCCACCAGCAAATTGATTTCGCCCGAATGCAGCCGCGCCAAGAGCCGCTCCAGATCGTGCCGCCCGCGCACTGTATCGCGATCCATGCGGCCGATGCGCGCGCCGGGAAAAATCTCACCCAGCCGCTCTTCGCCTTGCTGTGAGCCGGCGCCGAGGTAATAGAGATGCTCGCTGTCGCACTTGGGGCAGCGGGCGGGAACGGTGCGCCGGTAGCCGCAGTAGTGGCACTCCAGGCGCTGACCTTCTCGCGCCTCACCCGCGTCCTCTGCCGGAGGCTTGTGGTGCGTGAGCGAGATGGCGCAGTTTTGGCATTCCAGCTTTTCTCCACAGGCGCGGCAGATCACTGCGAACGAATACCCGCGCCGGTTGAGCAGGATCAGCGCTTGCTCGCCGCGCTCCAGAGCTTCGCGTGTCTGCTCCACCAGCGCGCGGGAAAAAAGCTGATCCTGTCCTGTCTCCTGGAATTCCCGGCGCATGTCGATCAGCTCAACTTCAGGCAGAGGGCGATTCATTACCCGCTCGCGAATCTCGATGCGAGCGTACTTGCCCTGCCTCCCGTTCTGCGCAATGGAGTTTTGCCACGTCTCCAGCGACGGTGTGGCCGAGCCAACCACAACTACCGCTCCAGCCAGCTTGGCTCGCATCACGGCTACATCGCGCGCGTTGTAGCGCGGCGTCTCTTCCTGCTTGTAGCTCTGGTCGTGCTCTTCATCGACGAGAATGAGCCCAAGATTCGGCGCGGGGGCAAAGATGGCCGAGCGCGTGCCCACGACAATCGGCGCGTCGCCACTGCGAATGCGCCTCCACTGCTCGCTGCGCTCCTCCGGCGTGAGCGCGGAGTGCAAGAGCGCCACCCGCCGCCCGAAAGCCTGATCGAGCAGTCCTGCCGTCTGCGGCGTTAACCCAATTTCCGGCACAAGGAGAATGGACGCAAGCCCGCGATCGAGGGCCCGCTGCATGGCCGCAAGATACACGGCGGTTTTTCCGGAGCCGGTGACGCCGTGGAGCAGAAACGGACGGAACGCACCGAGCGAGGAAGCGATGGACGCCAGCGCTTCCGTCTGCGGTTCGTTGAGCAGAAACGGCGCGGCGGACGGCAGCAAGCCTCCCAGCCGAAACGCCGCGGGCCGTTCGTCGATGCGCACCAGTTGCCTGCGCACCAGCGTTTGCAGCGTGGACGAGGGCAGATTACGCGCGCGCAACTCGGCCAACGGCAACTCACCGCCGCAGGCAGCCAGTTCGGCAAGGATTGCCTGCTGCTTCGCGGTCAGCGCCGGCAGGCGCGTCTCCGGAATCAGCACTGCAAACCGCTCCGTCCGCCGCGCATCGCGTTCCGCGGCTGCCGTCTCCCGTGCAATCCACTTCTTGCGGACCAACGCGGCCAGCACGGGTAGCGAAGCGCCTGTCGCCGTGCGCAGCGTAGAGACTTTCACGGGCTCACCGGAAGCTAGGCGCGCCAGCACGCGATGCTCCATGTCTTGCTCTTCGGGCGAGAGCTTTCCGCGCTGCTTTGCGCCGGACTTCCGAATGACCCCAGCACTGGAAGCTCCTTCCAGGCTCTCAGCCAGCAGGTCGCGGCCCAGGTCGGTGATGCGGTAATAGACCGTACGCCGCACCTCCGCCATCAGCGGCAGCATCCCGCGCAACACCTCGCCGAGCGGCGCAAGATAGTACTGCGCCATCCACTCCGCAAGAGTCAGCAACTGCTCGCTCAACAGCGGCTCGTCATCGAGCACCGCGTCCAGGTAACGCACCTCAAAATCCGGCGGGGTGGGCACGGCCAGCGCGGTCACAACGCCGATCAGCTTTTCATTCCGAAAAGGCGCCACTACGCGCGCGCCCCGCTGCGGAAGCTGGCCCTCTGCCACCGCGTAGGTGAACACTCGGTCCAAGGGAACGGGCAGCGCGACTTCACAGCAGACAGGCATGGCAGACAAGACTCAGTGTAGGGGATGGGGGCGCGAGACGAGCCGGCTTTGAATAATCGGTTTCCTCATAGCTTGCAAACCCGGCCTCACAAGTTACAATTCATTGCTGATGACTCCTAAAGCCGAAAAGATCCCTACTCCGCCTCTTGCGCCCATCACCGCGTCGTCTCACCCGATCACCATGACCATCGACATTGGCGGCTCGGGCCTCAAGGCCATGCTGCTCGATGCCAAAGGCCGCCCGGTGAGCGAACGCCAGCGCGTGGTAACGCCGGAAGTGCCGACGACGGATGCGGTGCTCAAAAGCCTGGACGAGCTGCGCAAAATGATGGGCTCCTTCGACCGCGTATCGGCTGGGTTTCCTGGCGTGGTGAAGCGCGGGGTTACGCTGAGCGCCTTTAACCTGCATCCCAGTTGGGACGGTTTCGCGCTGCAGGCGGCCTTGGAGAAGCGCTGGAAGAAACCCGTCCGCGTGGGCAACGACGCGGACGTGGCCGGTTACGGAGCCATCAAGGGCGAGGGCGTGGAACTGGTGCTGACGCTGGGCACGGGCCTGGGCGGCGCTTTGTTCACCAACGGCCATCTGTGCCCCGGCCTTGAAATCGGCCACACCATCTGGCGTAAGAAGGGCATGACCTACGAGGACTACCTCGGCCGCCGCGGCTTGGACAAGTTCGGCAAAAAGGAGTGGAACAAGCTGCTCCAAGAGGCCATCAAGAATACTGAAGCGCTCTTCAACTGGGACCATCTTTATCTCGGCGGGGGCAATACCAAGAAGATCGATTTCGACCCACCGAAGAATGTCGAGATTGTGTCCAACGAGAGCGGCCTGCTGGGTGGGGTTTATCTGTGGAAGGACCAGGGGTGAACTCTCTGCGCTTTGATGAATGACTCAGCCCTTCCCCGGCGCCTTCAGCCCCAATTCCCGCATCGCAATCTGCAAATCAGCCCAGGCTTCTTTTTTCTGCCGTGGGTCGCGCAGCAAATACGCCGGGTGATAGGTGACGATTAACTGTGAGCCGCGAAAGGCATGCACGCGCCCGCGCAGCCCGGCCAGCGGCTGGCGTGATCCGAAGAGATAAGTTGCCGCGGTAGCGCCCAGCGCCACGAGCACCTGCGGGCGGATCACATCGATCTGGCGAAACAAAAACGGCGAGCAGGTATTGCCTTCGTCCGGCTCCGGCGTGCGGTTGCCCGGCGGGCGGCACTTGACCACGTTGGCGATGTAGACTTCTTCGCGCTTGAGCCCCATGGCAGTGATCATGTTGTTGAGCAACTGGCCGGCCTTACCGACAAACGGTATGCCCTGCGCGTCCTCGTCGGCTCCGGGGCCTTCGCCGACGAACATGAGGCGCGCGGTGGGCGAGCCGTCGCCAAAGACGATCTTGTTGCGGCCCTTGTGAAGCTTGCAGCGGGTGCAGTCGCCAATGTCTTCGCGAATCAGCTTGAGGAATGCGGCGCGGTCCGCGGCCGGAACGGCGGCGGCGATCTCAGGGGGTGCGGGAAACGGCTTACGGGGTGGAATGGCGGACTCCTCCTGATGGGTGAGCGGAAACGCAGGGGACGGCTGCGGTTCGTGCTCTCCCACCCTTTCGCCGGAAAGATGGCGAAAGGATGGGGCACCCAGTACTTCTGCTGATTCAGGCTCATGCCCCAGTGCTGATTTGGATTGGGCTTCGAGCAGCGATAGCAGCGCCGGATCGACTGGGCGGCGATAAAATTCCGTCAGGCCCAGGTCGCGATAAAAGCGGACGCGGGCCAGCAGGGCTTCGCGGGTTGAGGTATCGAACGCGTGCGTCAACTCCGCTACTCCACAATCAATTGCCGGCGGCTGGAGGAGACTTGAGCGGCCTGCTGCAGCACTTCGTCCTGGCGCGATTTTTCGTCCACACGCTCGTCGAGCTCCACCACCAGCGAGCGAGGGCGGCGCAGAGTCACAATCTCGTCGAGGATGCGATCGGCCAAGTTGCGCTTGGGCATCTCCGGCAGCTCGATGGATGTGGTCCGCGTAAGAAACGTTGCCGCGTTGGTGTCGGCCTCGATGCCGATTCCGTCGCCGGTGACAGTGTTGACCACAATGGCGTCCGCGCCCTTGCGCAGCAGCTTGGCACGGCCGTTCTCCATGCGGTTTTCAGTCTCCGCGGCAAAGCCGACGATCAACTGCCCCGGACGACGGCGGCGCACCACCTCGGCCAATATATCCTCAGTGGGTGCGAGTTCGATGGTGAGGGGACCGGAGCGCTTGAACTTTTGATCGGAAACCATCACCGGGCGATAGTCGGCCACCGCGGCGGCTTTCACCACCAGCGTAGCCTCAGTCATGCGTTCCAGCACGGCTTGGCGCATCTGGTCGGCAGTGATCACCTTTACGAGCTCGCAATGCGGCGGCGGATGCAGCGCCGAGGGGCCGCTGATGAGAATCACGCGCGCACCGCGGCTGTGCGCCGCGTCGGCCAACGCATAGCCCATCTTGCCGCTTGACCGGTTGCCAATAAAGCGGACTGGATCGAGCGCCTCGCGCGTGCCGCCGGCGGTGACCAGCACAATTTCTCCGGCCAGATCGTGACGACGACCGAGCGCGTTCAACACCGCGTCGGCAATGGCCTCAGGCTCAGCCATGCGTCCCGCGCCCACCATGCCGCAGGCCAGCGAGCCCGTGCCCGGCTCAACCACGCGCACGCCGCGCTGGCGCAGGATTTCAAGATTCGCCTGCGTCGCCGGATGCTCCCACATGTTCACGTTCATGGCTGGAGCCACCAGCACCGGCGCGCGCGTTGCCAGGTACATGGTCGTAAGAAAATCGTCGGCAATTCCGTGCGCGAATTTCGCCAGAATGTTGGCCGTTGCGGGAGCGACAACCAGCGCCTCGGCCCATTGCGCCTCGCCAATGTGCTCAATGCCGTTTTGCTCAGCGGGGGCTGCGCCGGTATCGTCGCCTGCGTCTTCCCACAAGCCGGTGATGACCTTGTGGCCGGTAAGCGCTGCAAAGGTGAGAGGCTGGATGAACTTGCCCGCGCCGGCCGTCATCACAACATGCACTTCAAGGGCCTGACGCTGCAGCGCGCGCACCAGTTCCGCCGCCTTGTATGCGGCAATTCCGCCGGAAACGCCGACCGTGACTCTCATGGCTCGATTGTAGCCGGTTTCGAGTCGGCCTTGTAGAAGACGCCTGTGGGGAATCGAGCATTGGCGAAGGCTTGAGGCCGGCCGAAAATGTCCGCAAAGCAGCAGGCATAGGCTGGGGGTGGTCTTGCTTTCTTTCTACAACTCAACGGTGATGGCAATCAAAGCCGCTAACGGCCCCGGTCAGGACTCCGTTGGCCGAAGTCAGCTTCTCGCTGTAGCAGCCCCCGAGCGAATCTGTTGACACATAGTTTTGCGAAGAGTTATTTCCTGTGTGACCGGTGAAGCTCCCGCTCGCGTCAAAGTTCAGCGTGTCCTGCGCCGCAACCGTGTTGGAGAGATTCGAAGCAAACCCATCCCACCAAAAACCCCTCTGATCGATGTTCACCAGGTCTTGCTGGTTCGTCTTGACGGTTTGGTACGACGACCCGTCGGCATTGACGGTGTAGTCGTAGTCGAGAACAAAAGGATAGACATAGCTGCTCGAGCGGCGGGTTGTGACGCCACGGACCGTCGTCTCCGTGTCGCCGACCACTTTGGTGGACTGGATAATGTCCTGCTGATCCTGGCTTGCACTGACATTGAAAGTCTCGGTTTGCGCAAAGTCTACGGTGCGGTTGACCGTGGTGCGCACCGGCCCCTGCCAGGTATTCACGAAACCGGCGATGGTGTATTTACGATTGGAAGTCGTGGTGACTTTGCCGGTAACCGCGCCGCTGCTGCCGGTGACGATCGTGTTGGTGATCTCCGGGTCGGGCTCGGCGGCAAGCGTGTTGGTCTCCACCTCTCCGGTGACATGCTTTAGGAACGGATCGGTGAACACCAGCAGATTCGCCGTCACCTGAAAGTAGCTGTCTGCGTTATAAACCTGAATGCCAACAGTATGCGTATCGCCGTTCGCAAGCAGCCCGGCAAAAGGCGTCAGGTCCACGCGATAGGGCACGAAGTTGAGTGTCTGCACACCCGGAATGGGCTGCCAGAGAAACGGATCGATGCCTCCGGTATAAATCCAGGGATAGACCGGAGCTACACCTGCCGGCTTGCCGTCAATGGTGATTTCCGTTTCGCGGAAGCCTGTGCCTCCGCAGCTTTCCAGCTCGGTGGCCAAATCGTTGGGCACGCAGGTATACCAGAACTCATCGTCCGACTGGCTCTGCGCAATCACATCGAGATAAGCCGACGTAACATTCGTGGGTAGCGTGACAACCTGCGAGTAGACGCTAGTCGGAGTGTCCAGCGCCGCCGCTCCGCTGTTACCCGGCAACCCGACCACCAGGTTCGGGACCGGAGGCGCCGGCGCTTGCCACGAGGCCGGATAGAAGACCAGATGGGCGTTGCCATAGATGATGCCGTTGTAATCCACGCCGCCAGAGACGCCGACAAAGTTGCCCAGCAGCGCCGTTCCCGCCTGCGTCGCTGAGAACAGCGAGCTCAGATCGGTAACATCCCGCTCAACATGCCAGGAAGGGCTCAGCGTCGTCGAAGGCTCGGCCGTGGTTCCAAAATAGATGTTTGCTCCGCCCAGAAAGAACTCCGCGGTGCGGTCGTACTGGGTACCGGCAGTGACCGTGAAATCCGCCGTGAAAACCACCTTGGCCCACGGTCCGTGACACCCGCTGGGTGGCGTGTACGTAAAGTCTTTGGTGTTGTAGTCCGCGAACTCAAGATTCTGGAACAGGGTGACGGTGCAGGGTTTCGTATTGGGCACCGCAACCGGTAGAGTTGCGCTCACGGGGTTACTGGAACCGATGACCGGCTTATCCGGCACAATCACCACCTGGGCACGGATTGAGGCAGCGCCTGTCAGGGCAAGCAGGCCCATGGCGATGCAGAAAAAGACTCGCGTATTCCAACGGGGAAGGGGGAGATTCATGGCTTGGCCTCCTGGCTTAAGGAAAAGTGGCTTGAGCGAAGAGTCTTCGACAAGTTCGCGCCAGAGGATTCGACCTTTGCTCAAGGCAACGGAACCTTACAGAAAAAATGAGCAAATGTCCAGAAATTTTGATTAAACAACCAAAGCGAGACTTTAGAAACTGGCTTTCATAGAGACGCACTATCCCGATCTGAGGTGCGGAGAGAAACGCGAACCCGAAGAGGACAATGCTTCTGACACTTCGCAGGCCACAGCGCCGAGTACTACGGCGAATTGCCCCAACGGAGGTCGGGCACGAGTCAGGGCCTGGCCCGCAACGGGCAGCAGGCGAACAGTCACTTGAAACGTCGATCTAGCTGAGGAGAATGGGGATTGCCGGGCCTTCCACCAGCGGCTTGTGCAGCTCGGTGGTGGTCTTCACGTAGGCAATCTTGCCCGCATTGATTTCGTCCTGGGCAATGCGGCACACCTTGTTGGACTGGCTGGAGACAAGAGCGCGGGAACCGTTTTGCAACTGGCGTGCACGGCGCGCGGCTACCAGAACCTTGCGGTAGTTCGAGTCGAACTGGGTCTCAACTGTCATGGGTATCCTCATCCTCCCCTTTTGTCGTCTTCCAGAAGGCCATCATCAAGGTCTTCATCTGAGTCCTCGTCATTGGCATCGTCTCCAAAGTCGAGTTGCTGCTGGCTGCCGTTTGACCCGAGAATGCCAAAGGCTTCCAGTACCGGTTTGAGCCGATCCTGCGAGTTCATCTGCAGGCAGGCCGCGGCCACTTCCAACACCCGGCGCGAACGGTAAGCGATGGTCTCGCCATTGCGATAGAAACGTTCAGCCAGCACAATGGCCTCCAGTTGCGCTACCGCCCGGTCCAGAATGTCATTGACCAGAATATATCCGTACTCGCGATAATTCTCAATCTCCTTGCTCGCCTCGCTCAAGCGCCGGTAGAGCTCGGCCTCGATCACCACGCCCTCGGCGCGGCTGCGGTTGCGCAGGCGGGTGCGCAAAACCTTGGGGTTCGGCGGCAGCACAAAGATGCTCACGGCCTCCGGCATTTTGGCGCGCACCTGCGCTCCGCCCTGCACGTCAATGTCCAGCAGCAAATCGTGGCCGGCGGCGCGCGCCTCGTCCAGAGACTGGCGCGCCGTGCCGTAGAAGTTGCCGAAGACCTCGGCGTGCTCGAGAAAAATTCCCGCGTCCAGCATGCGCTGAAACTCCTCGCGGGAGGTGAAGTTATACTCGCGCCCGTTTTCCTCGGAGCCGCGCGGAGCACGCGTCGTCCAGGAGATGGCGAAGTCCACTCCGCTGACTTGCTTGCGCAGTTCGCTCACCAGCGTGCTTTTGCCCGAGCCTGAAGGCGCCGAAATAATGAAAAGAATTCCTGCCACGATTTGATTTTCCTTCAGAGAGCTTCGTTTCGCGTCTGGTTTAGCGAGCGGATTCCATCTACTCTACATTCCACACCAAGTTCATTCAATTGGAGCGCCAAGTGCTCGACCTGATCGGCCGCCACCTCGATCGCGACCGATTTACGATCCAGCACTGAATCGGTTATGGCCTTAGCTTGCAGTAGAGAATAGCCAAGTTTCGCACGCAGTAATTTGGTATGCGCAACTTTGTTGAAGCCTATCTTCCAACCGTAAAGAATGATCTTCTCCAATCGTCTGCCCCGTTCTGACCCCTGATCTCTGCCTTATTCGATATTCTGAATCTGTTCGCGTGCCTTTTCAATCTCGGCCTTCATGGCCAGTCCCAGCTCGGTCATGCGCGTTCCCTTGCCGCCCACGCCGCCGGTTTTTGAGAGCATGGTATTGGCTTCGCGGTTCATCTCCTGCAATAGAAAGTCGAGCTTCTTGCCCACTTCGCCGCCGGCGGCCAACAGGTCGCGGAAATGACCGATATGCGTGTGCATGCGCGCCAGTTCCTCGGCCACATCGCTGCGCTCGACCATCACGGCAACCTCTTCGAGCAGGCGCTGGCGGTTGAATTCCGGGCCAGTGGCCGCTATCAGCCGCTGGGCAAGCCGGTCTTGAAAGCGCTGCTCAATCTCCGGCCGCAGCTCGGCCACGCCGTTGGTTGCCTCGGTAAGCCGGTCGAGCGTTGCGTGCAGAATTGCCGCAAGCGCCTCGCCTTCGCGGGCGCGCATGATCTTCAACTCGTCAAGCAGAGGAGCAATTTGCAGCCGCACGCTCTCAGCCAGCAGGTTCAAATCGTCGTCACCGCGATTGTCGCCCTGCAATGCGCCCGGCAGCCGCAGAATAGCGTTAAGGTCCGGTTCGCCGGTGAGGCCCAGTTCGGCGCGCGCGGCGGTAAAGGCAGTGACGTAGCCGGCAACCAGCTCGCGGTTAAAGCCGGCCTTCTGCTGCGTCGCGCGATCGACGGACAGAGTCAGATCCACGTGGCCGCGAACGAGCGCGTCCTTGATGGCCTTGCGCAGTTCCATCTCCAGCGCATCCAGGCCGTTGGGAATGCGCAACTGCACATCGAGAAAGCGATGATTCACGCTCTTCAGGCTGAGCGTGTAACTCAATTGATCCTGATCGTGATTTTGAATGCGGACCTGAACACGTGCAAACCCGGTCATCGAATAAATCGGCATTTCGTGCTACTCCTTCTGGCCGGTGATCAGAGCCGCGTCAAGCTCGGCAGGTTCCTCAGCCAGCGGCGCCAACGCCTGCGCCTCCGGCATGTCTCTGAATTGCAACTGGTAAAGGCGCTGATACGTGGGCGACGAAATCAGCAGTTCCTCGTGCGAGCCGATGGCCGTGATGCGTCCGTCTTCAAGCACGGCGATGCGATTGGCGCGGCGAATTGTAGAGAGGCGATGGGCAATCACCAGCACGGTGCGCCCCTGCATCAGGTTGGCCAGCGCAATCTGCACCAGCGACTCGCTCTCGGCATCAAGCGCGGACGTGGCCTCGTCGAGAATCAGAATAGGCGCGTCCTTGAGGATTGCGCGCGCAATCGCCATGCGCTGGCGCTCGCCGCCGGAGAGACGGAAACCCTTTTCACCGATGACGGTATCGTAGCCCTGCGGCATGCGCAGAATAAAATCGTGGGCCAGCGCGTTCAATGCGGCGCGCTCCACCACGGCAGATTTCACATCCGGCTGGCCATACGCAATGTTGTTGCGCACCGTGTCGTTGAACAGGATCGTCTCCTGCGTGACCTGCGCAACCTGACGGCGCAGCGATGCAAGAGTCACGTCGCGAATGTCGTGGCCGTCAACAAGAATGCGTCCCGACGTGACATCGAAGAAGCGCGGAATGAGATTGACCAGCGTGGATTTTCCCGCGCCGCTCGGGCCCACCAGCGCTAGCACTTCGCCCGCGCGCATTTCGAGATCCACATTGTGCAGAATCTGGTGTTCGCCCTCTTCCGTCGAGTAAGAAAAACCCACATCTTCAAACCGGACACCCTGCGCAAATCCCTTCAATGTCATCGCGTGGCGCCGCTCCTTGACATCGTCCTTGGTGTCGAAGAAGCCGAAGATAGACGACGAAGCGCCCATCGCCTGCTGGAAGCTGTTATAGAAATAAGCAAACTTGCGTACCGGATCGTAGAGCTTGAAGAGCAGGATGATGAACGCCGCAAAAGTGCCCATGGTCATACGACCATGCAGGATTTGGCTGCGCCCGATAAACAAGAACATGGCGATGGCAATAGCGCCAAGCGTATCCATCAAGGGCGAACTGATCGCCTGAATGCGCACGCTGCGCAGGTTGGCGCGGAACAGGCGCCCGGCCGCTTTCTTGAACCGCAAAACCTCCCAAAGCTCCGTGCTGAAGGCCTTGACGATGCGATTACCGGTGACAGTCTCGTGCAGGATGTTCTGAATCTCGGCCAGCTTGTCCTGCCCGGTCCGCGTGCGTGTGCGCACTTCCCTGCCGATCTTGCGGGACGATGTAATCACCACGGGCACAAACAACAGCAGCGCCCAGCTCAGTTGACCACCCAGTTTGACGACGATGACCAGGCCCACGACGAAGGTGAAAAACTGCTGTAGAAACTCGCCGATGACGGAACTGACCGCGGTCTGCACCTTATCCACATCGTTGATGAGCGTGGAAAGAATCGTGCCCGTGGCGTGCTTGTGAAAGAAACTGGAAGAGCGGCGCAGCGTAGCTTCGTAAAGATGATTGCGCAGGTCGGTAATGAGGCCGAAGCCGGCGTAGTTCACCAGATATGTGCCCAGGTAGTCGCAAAGACCTTTGCCAAGCGTAGAAAGTATCAGGGCAAAGGCCACCACATCCCACGCGTTATGCAGGTGCAGGAAATGCGGAACCAAGATTCGCAGGTCGAAGTGCCAGCGGTTGTTGCGAAGACCAAGAAGGATGGGGCCTTCGGGCGCGTCGGGCCTTAGAACCTGGTCGAAGATGGGCTGCAACAGAAGTACGCGAAAAGTATCAAGCACGCCCACCATGGCCAGCAACAGCACGCCCGGCAACCACTCGATGGAGTAAGGAAGCCCATAGCGCAGTAGGCGTAGGAGATTCTTCATTCCGGCTGAACCGCCTCGCGGACCGCCGCTGTAGCCGAAGATCGATTTCCGGAGCGCGGGAATGGTCCACAGTAGGAATGGGACTTCATCTCAGTATTGTATCTGGCTGGCCGTTAATTGGCGCTTCAGGCTGGCGCTTCTGGTTTGCGATGCCGATTGGCGATGACGCAGCGGCAAACGCCGCCCGGACGGCTTCAGGAAATCACGGTCACGGGTCTTATTCCGTCCTGGCCGCTGATCGCCCTGCCCACCGCCGCTTCCATCTCTTCCACGGAGATTGAAGTCAGGCACGGATGGCCCTCCACAGTGCATTTCTCCCGGTAGCAGCTGGCGCAAGCGGTTTGATGATAGACGATTTGGTGCTTGCGTCCGCGCGGAAACCAGACGCCGGCCGGGATGGTCGCGGAAAAAGCGATGACGCACGGAACGCCCGCGCCGGCAGCCATGTGCATGGGCCCGGAATCAGGACCGAGAAAAATCTTCGCGTATGCCATCACAGCAGCCATCTCGCGCGGAGTGAGGCGGCCGCACAGGTTCAGCTTGGGCCCTGTCCATTGCCGGCCCGCGTGCTCGGCCCCGTTGAATTCCTCTTTGGCGCCCACCAGCGCCAGGCCGTGGCCGGGATATTTCGCGCCCATGCGTCCAAGCAACGCCTGCCAGTTATCCTGGCCCCAGTCCTTGGCGGCCATTTTTGTTCCTGGGCCGCAGACAATCAATGGGCCATCGGCAAGCGTGCCCAGCGCCTCGCGCGCAGTCTGCCGTTCCGCTTCTGAAAGCATCAGGTCCCAATTGGCCAGATTCGCAGGGTCGGCATCGCCCAGTTCTGCAACCAGCCTCGCCAACCGAAAAGGCTCTGCTTCAAACAGGCCCGTCGCCGCGTCAAACTGAAACTTCATCTCCTGCTCGCCGGCCAGGCCCACAATGCGCCGCACCCCCGCCAGCCGAAAAAACAGCTTGTCGCGCCGGACAGCCCTCCAAGGCCGTATATGCATCAGGTACACCACCACATCCGGGCCAAAGCGGCGAATCTCCCCGGCCAGGCGGAGCAGTTCCAGCGGGTTGCGCGTGCCCACGGTGTATTGCATGTAGCTGTCCACCAGGCCCGACGAGCCCAGCACCGCTGCCGAAGCCGGAGCCTTGGCGTGAACGGGAAAATTCGTCAGCAGCCTGCGCTCGGCGTTGGGAAATGCGCGCGCGATCAGATGGAAGCACGGCAGCGCCACCACCGTATCGCCCAGACTGCCGAGGCGGTAGATCAGAGCTTTGCGGACGGAGGGGTCAGGTTGCAATTTCATTTCCACTGCGCCCCGAACAGCGCGTCGTACTCGCGTGGGTTGAAGACTTCAAGCCCCGCGCCCGGATAAAAAGTGGCTTCGCCGAATTTTACCTTTCCAGCAATCTCATAAAGATCGACGCGCACATAGGAAAACCCCTCGCCAATCTGCTCTGCCACTTGAATCATCCGCTCCAGCGTAACAGGCTGTGGAATTTCGTAGGCCGCCTGGGGATACACCAACTCCAGCGGCATCTTTTTCCACGCCATGTCAAAGAAGCAGCGCCCATGATGCGTATAGCGGTCCACATCCACCTGGATGGCAAACACACGACCGCCAAAGGTATGGAGCTTGTAGTCGATGAGGCCATGTTCGCCGCCGTCGATCCACGGCTCGACAAGCAGGCGCGGCGCAATCCGGGAATACGCCCACTCCTCCGATGCGTTCTCATAACGTTGGCGAAGCAGCCAGCCAAGACTGCGGCGCACTTTGTCCATATCCGCGAGGTTCGGGTCCGCTGGCTGCTCTTTGAGAAAGACATTGAAGCCCGACAGATGATTTGGCTTGATCACGCAGGGATAAGGCAGCTCCGCGAAGTTCACTTCCGCTTCGCTGGTGAAACTCGCCAGCATGGGAATGATGAATTCCTCACCGAAGCGCGCAGCCATCTGCTCCTTGGCCGCAATCTTGTCCACCAGCAGAGGGATTCTCGGATCGCGATCGTAGAGCTTTCTACGCGCAATTTTCTCGCTGAACGTGCGCGGTTGTTGAAGATTGGGAAACCGCCCATGGTAGCGGAGATGATCGAGCACGACATGCGTTTTTACGGGAAGCGCATCTCGAAAGACTTCCCAGACCGGCTTGAGCAAGCGCCTGAGCGGGTTGTTCAAAAAGCCTCCGCTTTGGGCCTCGACAGTCAGCGCTGAATCTCTTCTCGATCCGCATCTTCACCTAGATCGTACGTATCGGATGCGGTTAACTCACCATAGTCTAACCGGTTGTCGTAGACCACCTCGGCTGGATTTCCGCGCGCGACAGCCATGGCGGGGATATTGGCGCTCACCACGCTGTTGGCGCCAATCACAGCGCCTTTGCCGATTCTCACGCCGGGCAATACAACAGTGTTGGTTCCGATCCACACATCGTCTTCAATCACGATGGGCGCGCTCGATCCCGCGCTATGCAGCCTGTTCTCCACGTTCGTAAAACTCAGATCGTGACCGTTCGAGTCAATGATCTGGCAATTGCCGGCGATGAGGCAGCGCTTGCCGATGACCACCGACTGCTGCGCATGGATGCAGGAGCCGGCAATGCGGGTCTCTGCGTCGATCCTGATTTCTGCGCCAGGCCGGTCGGCGAACAGCTTCACCGGCGCCTGAATATTGAGGTGGTAGCCCTTGTTTCTGGATGTCAGAATCACGCCGTTGCCGAGATAGAGTTTGCTTCCCTTGCGAATATCGATCAGCGGCGCGCCAAGAATAACGATCTTGCCTTCCACAACCACATTGCTTTCCCACGAGAGCGACAGCGCCAGCAGCTTTCCCCAAAGCCGCGCCAGGAGTCTTTCCGGATCGTCCTCAAGTACGCGAAAAAGTCTTCCCGGCATACGAGCCTTCCTCAGAATGACCGCAGGAGCAGATGGAGTTACCTTAATTCATTTTCACTCTTTTGCGTCATGCAGAGATCGCGCCGTTTCACTCTGGCCGCAAAAGCAGCGACGCGGCGAGCGTGAAAAATACAGGGTAATGGGCCAATTTGATTCCACAGTTCTGATCAACAGCCATTCGATTACGAATCCGGGAAACTATTCTTCGCGTGACTGTTCATTACCTCCGGTTTGCCGGCAATCCGGAAATAAGGTGACGAGAACGGCGTTTCCCGGTACCGATCCTGAAAATGACGCCGAAGTGTTTACTCCTATATAACTTCCGGATCGGCCACTAACCGCTCGCACGCCGAATCATCCGGAGAATTCTGCGTTGCACAGGGATTTGATAGACTCGGGTCAAGACGCAAACTCGACGACAGTCGAACGTACATGAAGTCATCCCTTTTGAAGTAACCGCTCGCGAACGCCCTGGGGTTCGCCAGCCTTCCTGAGGAGCCTTTGGATGAGTCCAGCGACGAAGATTTCTCCTGTTTCAACGAAGCCCGCAGCTTCCGCCAACATCAAGCGGGAAGAGACTCCTTTCGAGGCGCTGGCCAGCATTTGCTCAGTTCTGGTGGTGGGACTGTTCATTCTGACCTTCTTGGCTCAGAACTACCTCATTCCGTCAGGTTCGATGGAGAACACGTTGCTTGTAGGCGATCACCTGGTCGTCGACCAGATCACGCTGATGCCGCCCGCTTCGTGGATGCCGCTAATTAGGTATCGCGAGCCGAGGCGCGGCGATATAGTGGTGTTCCACAAGCCCGTCAATCAGCCTGGTATTGATGCCACTGACGCCGACGGAACACCACAATACACTCCCCTGGTGAAGAGGTTGATTGGCGTACCGGGAGATCATATTCATCTACGCAACGGCATTGTGATTGTTAATGGTGT
>DASXFS010000047.1:0-8412 GCA_036489415.1 Occallatibacter sp.
GCGGGCTGCGGCGCATTGGGGTCAGTCGTTGCCGGCGGATTGGCTGGCGCTTGCCCGGCTGCGGGTGTAGCAACAGGCGCCGGCGCGACAGCGGCTGCGGCCGCTGCTGCGTCATAGCGCTGCAGCTTGTAGAAGATCGGCGTTACCTCGAACGGCATCTTGTCGCGCGGGTTCATGTACGCGTAAATCTTGGCGTTCAACTGATGCACCCGGTCGTCCCACGGGTCCGTCTTCAGCCAGAAGCCCAGCGGATTGGCCGGCCGCTGCGCCAGGTCGTCCCAGTTCAGCTTCGGAGACATGTGCTCCAGGTCCGCCATCCACGGCGTGCCGTCCGGCTTCAGCAGCGAGTCGCCCAGCTTGGGCGTGTTCAGCGCCTTCAGCGCCTTCTCGCGGTCCACCAACTGCGCGTAGTAGAGCCCCGCGTCGGCCAGTTGATCCTTGTAAAGCGAGTTCTGCAAATACTCCATCGCCCGCTTGGCCGCCTCCGCGTTGTCGTGGTCCGTGTGGTACATGTCGATGCGCTGGAACGTCGCCGTGTCCGGGAACATCAGCCGGTCGTTGAACGCATAGCGCGTGTCGATGTGATGCCCCATGGCGATGTGCGCCAGCTCCATGGCCACGACAGAAGCAATGGCCGCTTCGTTGGGCAGAGAATCGATCAGCCCCTTGCTGATCAGGATCGTGTTGCCCACGGTCGTCGTTTCAATCGTGTCCGTCAGCAGCACCCGCGTGTGAATCTGGTCCGTGAACGCGAGGTTGTTCGGCACCTGCAGGTTGATCACGATCTGGTCCAGGATCTTGTGCTCGTAGCCGTTCGGATCAGGATTCAGAGGCGCAACAAGGCCAGCTTCGACAAGGCGATCGATGACGTTGTTTTCCGCCTGCGTCACCCATGCCCGCGAGGCCTGCAGCGGGCCCACGTCCTGCGAGTCCTGGCTGTTGTCCACCGCGTCGTCCACCTTCACGCTCACGTTTTCAGAGTCGCGCGTGGGCAGCTTCAGAGAGTAGCCCCAGAAGTGCGTCTGCGCCTTCAGGCCCACCGTCTTTTCGCCCTCGATGCGCGTCGTCTCTTCCACGTAAACAGCCACCGGCAGCCACTCGCCCGGCTGCACGTTCATGCGCCAACTGTCGAAGTGGAAATAATACTTGCTCGAGTCCTGCTCGTTCGGACCCGTGTAGGTGCCGTTAAAGCGCACCACGTTGCCGTCCTGGTCCTCGATCCAGATGCGGCCGAAGAACCGGCCCATCCCCTTCACCTTCGGATGCACATCGAACACCGCCGTGCGCACCGTGCCCAGAAACTCATGACGCACATAGCTGAACACGTAATGGTTCTTGTCGAACCCCGTCGGGTCAAGAAACATCATCTGCATAAAGCCGTTGGGGTTGTAGGTGAACTTCTCCAGGCCCAGCGCCTTGCTCAGCCCCAGCATCGCGTCCAGAGAGCCCTTGAAGAACCCGTGCGCGCCTTTTTCCTTCTTCACCGAGCGGTCCGTGAAACCCTTGTCCACAAAGCCCTTGGCAAAGTCCACCCGGCTCAGCATGTACTGGTCGTCCACCGGAACCATGTACAGCTTCACGTCAGGACGCGTGTCCTGGATGTAGGTCTCAACAAGCGGCGTCCGCTTGCGTATGGCCTGGATCAGAACCTTCTCCTGCCCGATGGCCTTGTCCACCAGCGCCGACTGCTCAGGCGTCAACGGATGAGCGGCTTCAAACTTGGGTTCCTTCTTCGCGTACGCCGATACAGAAACAACGCTCAACACTAGGAAGGTTAGCCCGATCTTGCAATACTTCATGGAATGCTCCTGGGTAAAAATCTCGCGATAAATTTTCGCTAGCTGGCCCGATCAACTCTCGACGTTCCGTTCAGCCATTTTCGTTCAGCCGTTCCGTTCACGTCCCCAAGGCCCAATCAAACTCGTGCCGGCCGTATCCTGCTTAAGCCGGTCCGATAAAAATCCGGCTGCTCTGACCCGCATGCCCGGTTCAAGCGCAAGCTGGGCCAAAACAGCCTCAGCACTTCCGCAGATTTGATGCTACTACGCCAACTGGAACGTAATACGGATCGTCGTCGTCGCGTCGATCGCACGGCCGTCCCGCGTGGCGGGACGGAAACGAATCTGCTGCGCCACGCGGCGTGCTTCTTCGTCCAGGCCATGGCCCAGTCCGCGCATGACACCGTCCACCACCACCTGACCGGCGGCGGTAAAGGTGACCTTCAGCACCACATCGCCCTGGATGCGCAACTGGCGCGCTTCACTGGTGTACTGGACGGGCGGTTTGGAGATGACTTCAATGCTGGTGGTGGCGGGCGCGGCGACCGCCTGCTGAACCGTTGCCGCCTGCACCGCCTGGGGAATGCCGGCCGAAGCTACTTTGCCGTTGCCGGTGTAGCCTCTGTTGGCCGTGCCGGTGCCTCCGGGGACGCCAGCCTGGGCTACTCTGCCGACCACTCCGGAATTCGAGCCTGAGCGCACACCGTTGCCGATGCCGGTGGAACCGACCACGCCATGTGGAGCCACGGACGGGCCCTGCATGCCGCCGTAAGGGTTGCCAATGGCGGCCACGGTAGCCGGCCGCGTTGCGTTGGGATTGGGCGTAACGCCGAAAGTCTCACCCAGATGCACGGGCGCCGTGGACGCCTTGACGGTGTTGTTTTGCGCCGGCATGGCCGCGGTGAGGGCTGCCTTAGGCTGCGGGGCCAGAACCACCGCGGGCTTGGCCGCCTTAATCGTCGGCATGGTCAGCTTGGCTTCCATCTGGATCGGCTTGGGCTCCGGCTTCGGTTCGAGCTTGGGCATGGTGATCTTGGGCGTGTCGAGCTTCATCTCCAGCTTGGGCGGCTCCGGAGGCGTGATCTTGGGCGGCTCCGGCAGCTTGACCTTGGGCGGGGGCGGGGGAGTGGTGGGAATAATCAACACCGTCTCCTCATACTTGTGCTGGACAAGCTTGTTCACCTGGCTTCCGAGGTAGATCGCAATCAAAACAATCAGGCCATTGATGACCATGCTGGTGAAAAATGAAGCAGGGCTTCTCTCGGGTTCGGGGAGCAAGCCGAAGTTGGTCCGTCCGGGGGTGTATGGCGCGCCTGGGGTAGATAGCACGGGCATGTCGTCAGTCCTCGCAATCGATAAATTGGATTGGGATGGCCGAGTGGCTCTCAGGGAGATTATCGGCTGAAATCGAACGCAGTTCATTGACTGCAGGAAGTCTTTGAAGATGAATCCGTTGCCTCGCGGAACCCGCAAGCAGGCTTGTCCGGACAGCGGAATTCCGCTTGAAACCGGAGAAGCCGGGCGAAGCTACAGGCAGAAACCTCTCGGCCCGCTCCGCGCGGTACAGATTGCTATTCGCACAAATGCCGTGCATTCTGGGACTCCTAAGTAATATCCAAGGCCATCTGTTGGTAATCCGCAATCCCCCTTTTTGGTTAGGGGACCTTCTGACGAGTGTTTTTCGCGCCAAGGAGCCTGCAAGAAATATCCATGCGCGGCGAAGAAGCAGCGGATCAAACCAATCAAGGACGAGCCACCTGTGCGGCGGTCAAAGGCTGGGGACTTGTCGCCTCTCCGAGCCTCGCCCTGCTGTAATAGACTCAAGGTAAATCAAAGCGCTTGGGGAAGGACAGCCTTTTTATGAAGATATTGGTCACCGGAGGGGCGGGGTATATAGGTGGTACAGTGGCTGGGCTGCTGGCGCAACGAGGACATAAGGCTATTGTCTTCGATAACTTGAGCCATGGACGGCGCGATCTTTTGCCGCCGGGAGTGGAGTTTGTTGAGGCGGAGTTGGCCGACCGGTCTTTTATTGAAAACCTTTTCAACAGCGCCAAAAAAACTGGCCAGCCTTTTGCCGCCGTTTTGCACTTTGCGGCGCTGATCGAGGCGGGCGAATCGATGGTGCGGCCGGAGACTTTTTTCCGCAATAATACGGCCTCCACGTTGACCCTGCTGGAGGCGATGCTGGCTCATGGGCCGCGCCGGCTGGTCTTTTCCTCGACTGCGGCCGTCTATGGAGAGCCGGAAAATACGCCGATTGAAGAAGATGCGCGGCTTTCCCCAACCAATGCTTACGGAGAATCGAAGTTGCTTGTCGAGCACATGCTCGGCTGGATGCACCGCATTCACGGGCTGCGCTCGGCATCTCTGCGTTACTTCAATGTGGCCGGTGCGCCGGAAGGGCCGGACGGCGTAACCCGCGGCGAGGCTCATGAACCGGAATCACACCTGATTCCGCTGGTGCTGGACGTGGCGCTGGGACGGCGCGCTTCGATCCGCATCTATGGCGAAGACTACGCGACGCCGGACGGCACCTGCATCCGGGACTACATCCACGTTTCCGACCTGGCCGAGGCGCATCTGCTCGCGCTGGCGGCGCTCGAGACCGAGAACGCCGCGAAGCAGCGGCTGGTTTTCAACCTGGGCAATGGGCAGGGATTCAGCGTGCGCGAGGTCATCGAATCGGCGCGCCGTGTGACCGGCCATGCCATTCCGGCCGAGGTCCATCCCCGGCGCCCCGGCGATCCGGCGGTGCTGGTGGCCAGCTCCGCAAAGGCCATCAGAGAGTTGGGGTGGAAGCCGGCTTATACGCGGTTGGACGAGATTGTCCGGACGGCCTGGATCTGGCACCAGAAGCGGTACGCGTAAGGGATGCGATCAGCAGCTTGAGATATGCCCTGAAGGTGCCAGAGCGGCATCAACGCCACGCTGCGGGGTTATGTAAATGCGCAGGCACGAAGGGAGCAAAACGGGCTGGTTCCCTGCGCTGTCATAGGTACTGTCCGTGCGGGCTGGCCGGCAGAAGCGCTTGCCTGGTCCGTCAGGGCCTCCAATAACCCTGATGCAGCAGAGGCACGTAGTAGGCTTCCAGCCACCAGGAGAGCGCAAACAGGAGCGTCATGCCTCCAGTGGCGCAGAGAAACAGCCGAACCGGCAGCGTGGAGAGAAGCGCTTCTCCCGATCCACTTCGTCCGTGTGAGACGCCGGGCGCCGAGCGCGCATAGAGAATCCCGCTCGCAAAGCAGATGCAGGCAGCGAAGACCATCCGCAGCAGAGCCATCACCAGGCGCTCTTCCCAGCGCGTGCCGGGCACAAAGAACGCCTTCAGCATGATCGGATAAAGCGATAGCATGCTGACGAAGAACGAGAGCGGTCTAAGCAGTTCAAGGAGCATGGCTGGCTCCTCCTAGTCGGCGGGCAAATAGATCAGGCGTTAACAAGCAAAGCGCTTAATGCGTCGAGCGTTGCTCGCGTCCATTGTATTCCTGGTTGTCTTCCGCGTGTCACTTGCCGAGTATGCGCCCATCCCTTTAAAGTGACACCCACGCGGACTTTCTTCAGGAAGTCCTCTTCCCAACTTCCCAGCCTCCGCGCAATTCTACGGTTTTTCTTTCCCGGAAGGACGCTTTCATGTCTTCGGTGCCCGTGCCCGCCTTACCCAATCAGGATATCGACTCCACACTTCGCGAACACCGCGTTTTCTCGCCTCCGCCGGAGTTCAGCGCCAAGGCCCACATCAAGAGCCTCGCCGAGTATGAGGCGCTCTACAAGAGGTCCATCGAAGACCCGGAAGGCTTCTGGGCAGAGGCCGCCAGGGAACTGGACTGGTTCAAACCTTGGGACAAAGTGCTGGAATGGAATCTGCCCCGGGCTCAGTGGTTTGTGGGCGGGAAGTTCAATTTAAGCTTTAACTGCGTTGACCGCCATGCGCTGGGCGCGCGTCGCAATAAAGTGGCCCTGATCTGGGAGGGCGAACCCGGCGAGGTGAGGCGGCTCACCTACGCCGAACTGCATGTCGAGGTGCAGAAATTTGCCAACGTACTGAAAGACCTGGGAATCAAAAAGGGCGATCGCGTGGCCGTCTACATGGGCATGACACTCGAGTTGGCCATCGCCCTGCTGGCCTGTGCGCGCATCGGCGCCATACATTCGGTCATCTTTGGCGGATTCGCCTCCCACGCCATCTCCGACCGCGTCAACGACTCCGAGTGCGTGGCCATTCTTACCCAGGACGGGAGCTACCGGCGCGGCAGTGAGATCAAGCTCAAGGCAACGGTGGATGAGGCCCTGAAAACCTGCCCCACGGTCAAGCATGTGGTGGTCTATCAGCGCACAGGAAGTCCGGTAACCATGGTTGAGGGCCGCGACCACTGGTGGCACGAGTTGATGGCCCAGGCCGCGGCGGAGTGCCCGGCCGAGCAACTCGACTCCGAGGACCCGCTCTACATTCTCTATACCTCCGGCACGACCGGCAAACCCAAGGGCCTGGTGCATACCACGGGCGGTTACGCCGTCCAGACCTACCTCACGTCGAAGTATGTCTTCGATCTCCAGGACGAAGACGTCTACTGGTGTACCGCCGACATCGGCTGGGTTACCGGGCACTCGTATGTGGTGTACGGCCCGCTGCAGAACGGCACGACAGTTCTGATGTATGAAGGCGCGCCCAACTTTCCCGACTTCTCGCGTTTCTGGAAGATCGTCGATGACCACCAGGTGACTGTCTTTTACACCGCGCCTACGGCTATCCGCGCGTTCATGAAGTGGGGCGACGAACACGTTACCAAGCACAAGCTTGATTCGCTACGGCTGCTGGGCACGGTCGGCGAGCCCATCAATCCCGAGGCGTGGATGTGGTACCGCGAGAAGATCGGGCACAACCGCTGCCCCATCGTCGATACGTGGTGGCAGACGGAGACCGGGTCGATCATGATCGCGCCCATCCCGGGCGCCGTGCCTACCAAGCCGGGCTCAGCCACGCGGCCGTTCTTCGGCATCCAGCCGGAGGTTGTGACCAGGGCCGGTGTCGCTGTGCCGGCCGGCAGTGGCGGGCTGCTGGTCGTCCGCAAACCCTGGCCCTCGATGGCGCGAACGGTCTATGGCGACCCGGAGCGATATGAGAAGACCTATTTCAGCGACGTGCCGGGCTGC
Source organism: Occallatibacter sp. (assembly GCA_036489415.1). Classification (GTDB taxonomy): domain Bacteria; phylum Acidobacteriota; class Terriglobia; order Terriglobales; family Acidobacteriaceae; genus Telmatobacter. The sequence goes on from DASXFS010000047.1 coordinate 6,933, forward strand.
TACTTTACCGGCGACGGCGCGCGCACGGACGCGGACGGCTACTTCTGGCTCATGGGCCGCGTGGACGACGTGATCAACGTCAGCGGCCACCGGCTGGGAACCATGGAAGTCGAATCGGCGCTGGTGGCCCATCCAAAGGTAGCCGAGGCTGCCGTGGTGGGCCGTCCCGACGAGCTCAAGGGACAGGCCATCTCGGCGTTCGTAACGCTCGAAAGCGGCAACCAACCCAGCGAGCAGTTGAAAGATGAGCTACGCAAGTGGGTCTCGAAAGAGATCGGCTCGCTCGCCCGTCCGGACGACATCCGCTTTACCGATTCGCTCCCCAAGACGCGTTCCGGCAAGATCATGCGCCGCCTGCTCAGGGAGTTGGCCACGCACGGCGAAATCAAGGGCGACACCACAACGCTTGAGGATTTCAGCGTAATCGCCAAGCTGCGCGAGGGGGAAGAAGGCTAAGACATCAGTGCGCACGCGGGCCGATTTTCCTGCGCAACGAAATGAAGAGGCGTCCGCTTTGGCGGGCGCCTCTTTGTATTTGGAAGGCGGATCGGGCGTGTGGACCTACTGCGTTTAGAACCGGTAGACAACGCCAATCGAAGCGCGCGAGTCCCAGGTACGGTGGGGCGAGTTGGCCAGTTCACCGGAATTGCCGGTCAGCGAAAACGAGGCGCCGATGTAGTCGCCGCTGGCGCGGACGGAGAAGCGCGGATTCAGGTTGTAATCTATGCCGCCGCCCGGTCCGCCGGCAAAGGAGATATTGGGCGTCTGGCTCTCGCCGCCGGTGTGTTCCCCGCCCAGCAGCACATGAACAAAGCCGCCGAAATGGCCATAGACGTTGGCGTGAATCTCGGGTCCAAGAAAGACAGAGTACACCGACGGTTTGGCTGGGCTGTTGATCACGACGGGGCTCTTGATTGGAAGCTTAAAGTAGTCGCCCTCGGCGGTGACACCAAAGTATCTGCCAAAGTCGCGGGTGATTGAAAGGTTTACGCCCTGTAGTCCGTAGCGCGACTGGTTGATCTGGTTGAGGCTGGTGTAGGCGTAGCCGGCGTAGGCCTGGTACTTGAAGGTCTTCTCCGCCTGGTCAGGGGCGTTGGAGCCACCCGTTGGGGAAACCTGGCTAGCGGCGGCCAGGGGCATGAGCGCGGCCGGAACCATGGCCAGAATCGAAAGCAGGAACGTCCTCTTCAACTTGAAACTCTCCTCAACACAGTGCTGGGTCATGGCTCTCGGGCGCGGGGCTTGTCTTTCCACCCTTGAAGCAGAACCATGCGTAAATTGCAGTACCTTCATAGACTACCCTCTACCCCCCGCTTCAACGAAGCCCGGAGGCAGTTCAAACAGGGCCGACGCATATAAATGACCATGGTTTGCTATATGCAGGGAGTGGGAAATAAGTAAGAAGGGGGAATGGACAATCCCCTGAAGTATTTTGCTGAGTTGCGCGATCCGCGCATAGAGCGGAACCGAGAGCATCTGC
>DASXFS010000048.1:0-23827 GCA_036489415.1 Occallatibacter sp.
CCTTCATCGTGTTCGCGTCCACAAGGCCCGCATGCTGGAACTGCAGTTCTCCCCGGGCAAAGACGGCGAAGTTCGGAATACCCTGCACCTTGTAGCGCGCGGCGAGCTGCGGATACTTTTCCGTATCCACCTTCAGCACAACGGCACGGCCGGCCAGGTCCCGCGCCACTTGCTCAACATGAGGCGCGGCCATGCGGCAGGGTCCGCACCAGGCCGCCCAGAAATCCACCAGCACGGGAACCTTGCTCTCGCGCACCGTCTCGTCGAACTCCTCAGTGCTCACGGCGAGCGGTTCGGCGATGGCCGGCAACGCAGCTTTGCATGCGCCGCATTTGCCTGTGTCTGCGAGGTGCTTGGCTGGAATTCGATTCGGTTTACCGCAGGACGAGCAATTTCTCACGATTGGCATCACAGTTCCTTCTCTTAAAGAGATGCGGCAGGAGCATTTTCGTCGCTACCGAATCACCTTCAGCGCCCCGCGGAACAGCCCATCGAAATCCCCAGCCAGCGCGGCATCTTTCGCCACAGCCTGCTCAATCGCTTTCTCCGCCGCCGGCCGCTGATAGCCAAGATTGGTCAGCGCGGAAAGCACATCGTCCACCGCCGCGCCCTGCACCGTCGTTGGTGTGGGAGCCACGGCAAAGTCATCGAGCTTGTCTTTCAGCTCCACCACAAGCCGCTCGGCCAGCTTCTTGCCTACGCCCGGAATTCGCACGAGTTGCGCATGATCCTGCCCGCGAATCGCCTGCACCGTTCTCTCGCTCGACAACCCGCTCAGCATCTTGATCGCCAGCTTCGGGCCGACACCGCTGACGGTAATGAGCCGCTCAAACAGCCGCTTCTCCTCGCGATCCAGAAACCCGAACAGCGCAATCTGGTCCTCGCTCACCTGCGTATGGATATGCAGCGAAGCCTCAGCTCCCACGCTCGGCAGCGCCGTAAAAGTAGGCACCGAAATCGTGACGTCGTACCCCACCCCGCCAACCTCAATAATGACCTGGCCGGGCTCTTTATAAATAAGTTTTCCGCGCAGATGAGCAATCATGGGAGCACCGCATTGAGAATAACGCAGGACCTTGCACACGGCGCCACCCGTCTCGGCCTGCCGTAAACCCAGCCTTCCCTTCAGGTCCCCCTTCGCCAAACACGGACCAAGGTTGCGCAGCAAAATCCAGGCATTCCAGCCACCCAAAATTTGGAACTTGACACCCTTATATTTCAAAGAGTAAATATTTTCCTTCCGTGAACGGCTGAATTCTGTCGAATCGAACAGATTGCCTTCGCGGACTTGCCCCTCGCGGCAGCTAAATGAGGCGTGCAATGAGCCGTCCGGGAGACGTCTACTGAAAGATTGAGAAAACCGCTCACCCATCTCAGTGCAAGACAGAATGCCACCCCCAAACCGGATGCAAAGGAGTCGTAATGAGAGTTCCGCAGAAAATGCTTCTTGTGCCACTGGCCGCTAGCGCGCTGCTGTTCGGCAGCTCGGCCTTCGCCCAAACCACCCTGGACTTATCAGTCGCTGTCAAGGGACCTGGTATTCATCCCATCAGCCCCGAAATCTATGGCATGTCTGGATTCAGTCTCGATCCCACCTTTGCCAGAGAAATAGCCCTGCCCAACTTCCGCTGGGGCGGCGACTCAACCACGCGCTATAACTGGCTCGTCGATGCGAGCAATTCCGGCAAGGACTGGTATTTTGTCGGTGGCAGCGGCGTCACAACACCCACCCCCAGCGGTCAGGTCGACACCATGATCGAAACCTTCCTTCCGGCGGGAACCAGGGGACTCATCACCGTTCCCATCATTCCGTATATCAACAGCACCAGCCAATATAACTGCAGTTACCGCGAGTCAGTCTACGGCGCCCAGCAGTCGTACGATCCCTATCTCACCGTTAACCCCGATAACGATCAATGCGGAAACGGCATCAATCTCGACGGCAACCAGATAGCAGATACCAACATCTTCTACAACCACATCAACAACACTACGGCGATTCAAAGAGCATGGGTTCAATATTTGGTAAGGAAATATGGAAACGGGGAAAGAGATCCCATCCATTACTTCCAGTTAGATAACGAGCCGGGCGGGTGGGGTAACACCCACGTCGACGTCGAGCCCAATGGCGCCACTTATCCGACTATCGTCGCACTCGGCGAGCAATACGCCACAACCATCAAGGAAGCCGACCCCACCGCGGAGGTCTTCGGGCCATCGGATTTCACGCTCGGAGGCTGGGTCGGCACCCCTTCGCAGCAAAACAACTTGTGGGCCGGCCAGTATTACCTGCAACAATTCGCAGCCTATGACAAGCAACATCGCCGCAGAAGCTTGGACTACTTCGATGAGCACTACTACGGCAACGGCGGCAGCGACCCTGAGGAGATACAAACCACTCGCGCTCTTTGGGATCCGACCTATGACTCGGGAACCTGGGTTGAAGAGTATGACTTCGACGGCCCCATGCAGCTGATTCCGCGCTTCCGCAGTTGGATCGAGCAATACTATCCGGGGACCAAGTTATCTTTCTCGGAATACAGCCTCACCAATGGCGGAACGACGATCTACGATGCCCTTACCGAGGCAGACGCCCTGGGTATATTCGGCCGCGAAGGGGTTGGTCTCGCCAACCTCTGGACTATTCCGGCACCCACCGATCCGGTGGCCTTCAGTTACCGCCTCTTCCGTAACTACGACGGTAAGGGAAGCCAGTATGGCAACCTATGGGTCGCTTCCACAAGTGAAGATCAGACCCAGCTTTCCGTCTATGGTGCACTGCGCACCGAGGACCGGACGCTCACCCTTGTTATTATCAACAAGACCGGAAACCCAATCACGGGCAGCGTGACGCTCAACGGCGTCGAATCGGCCGGCAATCTGGCCTCGGCCTACTTATACAGCGGCGCGAATCTAACTGCTATCGTGCCCCAACCCGCCATTGTTCTCACCAAAAAGGACGACGGAGTTACAACCTTCACCAATCAGTTCCCGGCTTTCTCGGCAACGGTCGTCGCAATCCCACAGAGAAGGGCATTCGCAAAGTAACTTCCCGTGAATCCGCGCGGCCGGCGAGCTTACACACCGACGACCGCGCGGCCCTCTTTAGTTCTCTCAGTTAAAAGCCTCGCAAGGTCAGCCAGGGTACGTCTAACTCAGAATACCCATCCCCTTCGCCACCCGCTCCAGCGTCTCCAGCGCCTGATCCAATTGCGCCTTCGTATGTTCGCTGGTCAGCATCAGCCGAATCCTCGCCTTGCCCTCCGGCACTGTCGGAAACGCAATCCCCGTCCCCATTACGCCTTCGTCAAACAGCGCTCGCGAGAACTCCATCGTCTTGCGCCCATCGCCCACAATCACCGGCGTAATCGGAGTCTCCGTTGCCGGTGTCGTCACGCCGCCCACATTGAATCCCGCGCGCTTCAGCTCGCCTTGAAAATAGCGGGTGTTGGCCCACAGCCGCTCAATGCGCTCCGGCTCATTCTCCAGAATGTCGAACGCCGCAATGCACGTCGCCGTTACGCCCGGCGGGTGCGACGTGGAAAACAGAAACGGCCGCGCGCGATGATAGAGATAGTCAATCAGATCGCGGCTCCCGCATACATAACCACCCAGCGCGCCAATCGCCTTGCTCAGCGTGCCCACCTGCACATCCACCTTGCCGTGCGCATTAAAGTGATCAATGCTGCCGCGTCCATTGCGCCCCAGCACGCCTGAAGCATGCGCATCGTCCACCATCATGATGGCGCCATACTTCTCCGCCAGCTTCGCCAACTCGCCCACCGGCCCAATATCCCCGTCCATCGAGAACACGCCGTCCGTAATCACCAGCTTTTTGCCTGGCTCATTCGCCACCTCTTTCAGCCGCTCCTCGCAGTGCGCCACGTCCTTATGCCTGAACACCAAGATCTTCGCCCGCGACAGCCGCGCTCCGTCAATAATGCTGGCGTGGTTCAACTCGTCCGACAAAATGAAGTCTTCCTTACCCAGAATCGAGCTCACCGTGCCCGCGTTGGCCGTGAACCCGCTCTGGAAAACCACGCACGCCTCCACATTCTTGAAGCGCGCAATCTTTTCTTCCAGCTCCATGTGGATGCGCATGGTCCCGGCAATCGTCCGAACCGCGCCCGACCCCACGCCGAACGCTCTGGTCGCCGCCAGCGAAGCCTCAATCAGCTTGGGATGGTTGGCCAGCCCCAGGTAGTTGTTGCTGGCCAGGTTAATCACCCGTTTGCCGTCGTAGTAGCACACCGGCGCCTGCTGGTCATCCAGAATGCGCAGGTTGAAGTGCGTCCCCTTGGCGCGCAGCTCATCCAATACGGCAGTCAAGTGGGCAAGCTGGGGGCGTGCAGCTGTCTCAGTCATCGCATTCACCTCAAGCAAAGAGCATAGCGTGCCGCCACTGCCCAATCCAAGGACCGTGCTCTCTGCTCCTGGCCGGCCCCGCGCCATTCTTCCCGCTCATCCGTCCAAGGAATGCGGGGGCCAAGCAAAAGGCGTCCCATAGCCCGGCTGCGCCCTCGCCGGATACAATGGTGTTCTACGCTTTGGCTCGCCGGGCTTGACGACTTTTCTTGAGATTTGGAGCAGGTGCACGTGACAGGTATGATCCGCCGCAGTTTGCGGCTTGAGTTGATGGCAGCACTGGGCCTTACGCTGGCCGTGCCCGCGCTGGCCCTTGCCCCGCAGAGTGTCCAGGTTCCCAGCGACGCTTCTATCACCCAGGCCCCCGCGTCGTCGCTAAGGTCCAATGCAAAGGCCATGGCTACGCAGACTACTCTGTCCGTGGACGCCCGCGACCACGCCGGACGCACCCAGGCCACGCTCACCGTTTCAGTAACCGGGGTCGACAGCCTTCTTGCCACCGGGGCCGTCACCATCAGCGATAACGGCCGTATCTTGGCCGGCGCGGCGCTCAACAAGCAGGGCCAGGCCACGCTCAATCTTGCTCTTCCCGCCGGTGACCACTCCCTTTCCGCTACCTACTCCGGCGACGCTGCCCACAGCCCCTCCGTCTCCGATTCCAGGCGCGTCCAAGCCCAGGCCACCACCACCCCCGACTTCCAGGTTTCCATTAATCCGGCCTCGCTTTCGCTCGGCCTGGGACAATCCGGAACCATCATCACATCCATCACGCCTGAGAACGCGTCGGCGCTCACCGCGCCCATGTTCGTCACCCTCTCCTGCTCCGGCCTTCCCGATCAGTCTTCCTGCACCTTTAACCCGGAAAACGTCGAGATTCTACCCAACGCCACCAAGGCCATCACCAGCTCCTTGGTGATCGTGACGCAAACCCAGGAAGGATCGATAGCCCGGCCCGGCTCGAACGGCGTCGCTCTAGCAATCCTGCTGCCCGGCGTTTTTTGTCTAGGCGGCTTTGCCTGGTCGGTTCGCCGCCGCCCTTGGCTCCAGCGCCTGTCATTGCTGGCACTGGTCGGCATTGTTACTTTGCTCGGCACCACCGCATGCAATGCTCGCTACAACTACTACAACCATGGGCCGCCCATCAATCCGGCCACTCCGGCAGGCACCTACACCGTAATTGTCACCGCCCAGTCCACCAACGGCGTCGCCGCCATCACCAACAACACCACGCTGGCCTTCACCGTCCAGTAATCTCAAATGACCCGCTGGCACAGCCCTCCCGCGGAGCTCTACACACTGGTTGAGCGCACCCCGGCAACCATCCTGCTGGAGTCCGCCGCGCCCGCGGATTCCGGAGAAGGCTCCGCTGAATCAGCGTCCTTAACCCGCCTCTTTACCGCGCCCCTCCGCGTCTGCGTCGCCAATCACCTCGCCGAACTGCCCAATCTCTTCGCTGAAATCGAGCGCGCCGTCTCCACCGGCCTGTATGCCGCCGGCTATTTCAGTTACGAGTGCGGCCAATTCTTCGAGCCCACCACCGCACAGCCAATCAGCCTTCCTCGTGACACCCAAACAACTCAGCCGCTAGCCTGGTTCGGCATCTATCGTCAGCCCTATATCTTTGACCACTCAACCGGCGCATTCCCTGCGGGCGATCCACCTGCTCTTGACCAATTCGGCGCTACCCCCTACACAGATGCGCCTCTCGACTGCACCTTATCCATCACCGAGCAGCAATACGCCCAGCGCATCGCCGAAATCCACCAGCTCATCCGCGCGGGCGACGTCTATCAGCTCAACTTTACCGTGCCCATCCAGGTCCGCGCCCCCGGCAATTCCGCCGCGCTCTATCGCCGCCTGCGCAGCCGCCAGCCCGCTCCCTACGGCGCGTTTCTTCACACTGAGCCTACTCGCCGCATTCTTTCCTTTTCACCAGAGCTATTTTTCCGTCTTGAAAATCAAGCCGGAACCCGCCGCATCACCACCCGCCCCATGAAAGGCACCGCCCCACGCGGCCGCACCACCCGCGAAGATTTGGAACGAGCCGACTGGCTGCGCAACGATCCCAAAAACCGAAGTGAAAATGTCATGATCGTCGATCTGCTCCGTAACGATCTTGGCCGCCTCTGCGCCTTCGGCTCCGTCCGCGCCAGCCATCTGTTTGCCGTCGAGCGCTACCCGACTCTGTGGCAAATGACCTCAACCATCACCGGTGAACTCCGCCCCGAGGTCGGCTTTCAGGATATTTTCCGCGCGCTCTTTCCCTGCGGCTCCATCACCGGCGTGCCCAAAATCCGTGCCATGCAACTGCTCTCACAACTTGAAGCCAAGCCAAGAGGCGTCTACACCGGCGCCATCGGATTCTTCTCTCCACAGGAATCCGTCTTCAGCGTAGCCATCCGCACCCTCTCGCTCGAGGGCGAGTGCGATGGCCAATCAGGCTCCATGGGCGTGGGCAGCGGCATCGTCATTGACTCAAACCCTGCCGACGAGTTCCGCGAGTGCCTCCTCAAAGCCGAATTCCTCACCCAATCCGCGCATCCCTTGCCAGACAGCTTTTCGCTCATTGAAACCATGCTCTGGCACGGCGATTATCCGCTGATCGAGTTTCATCTCGACCGCCTCCAGGATTCCGCCCATTACTTCGCCTTTCCGTTCAACCGCGCCGAAACGAAAGGCGCGCTCGAAGCCCACGCCGCACAGTTTTCTGACCGTCAGTCTCGGAAACCGGGTGCCCCATCCTTTCCGCATCTTTTCGCGGAAAGGGTGGGAAACCACCAACCCCAATCGTCCATTCCCGCCCACAAAGTCCGCCTCCTCCTCAACCCCGACGGCAGCCTCCAAATCACCTCCGATCCCATCCCCGCATCGGCGAGACAACCCCTCCGCGTCCGCATCGCCGCCCAGCGCACCGATCCCCAAGACCCCATGTACTTCCACAAAACCACCCACCGCCCCCTTTACGCCCATGCCCACCAGGCTGCCCTTGACGCCGGCTATGACGATGTCCTGTTCCTGAATCAACGCGGCGAAGTCACCGAAGCCGCCATCCACAATCTCTTCATCGAAAAAGATGGCCGTCTCTTCACGCCGCCTGTTGCCTGCGGCCTGCTCCCCGGTGTCCACCGCCGCCAGGTCCTCGCAACGAATTCCAACGCACAAGAGCAAACTCTCCATCTCGAAGATCTTCACCAGGCCGACGCAATCTATCTCTCCAACGCTGTCCGCGGCCTGCGCCTCGCCGTCATCGATTGGGAACCGGTCTAGCCTTTGCCGACAAATCTGAAGATCGCTTTCTTGCCTCCAATCTGCTCTGGCGTGATAGAACGGATGCAGCCCGCGAACTGCTGTCGGAGAATCATGATGCGCCTCAAGAAAATCGATTTTCTGGTCGGTTCGTTTCTCGCAGCCGCGTTGGCTGGCAATTCCGCCATGGCCCAAACCGCCGACCAGGCCTGGTTGCGCTACTCCCGCTCCCATGCGCAGACAGCCATACCCCGTAACGTGCTTGCCTTGGGTCACGGCATCCTGGAGCAATCCGCCGTCGTCGAACTCGAACGAGCCATCGCAAGCCCTGCAGCCGTAACCTCCAGCACCGCCTCCGGGGCGCTCGCTGGCGCAACAATCATGGGCACCGCGCGCGAAATTCACCAGGCTTACCCCAACGTATCCGTCCCAACCGGGATCGAACCGGAGGGATACTGCGTCTATCACGCTGAATCGCAATCCCATCCTCTGCTCGTCATCGCCGGTGGGGATGACCGCGGCGTCCTGTATGGCGCCTTCGCCCTCCTCCGCCTCATCGCCACCAATCAGAACCTCACCCACCTCAATCTTTGTTCCAACCCCGCTTTCAACATTCGCTGGGTCGATGAGTGGGACAACCCCGACGGCTCCATCGAGCGCGGCTACGCGGGCCGCAGCATTTTTTTTGAGGGTGGCAACGTCCGCGAAGACCTCGCCCCCGTCGCCGAATACGGACGTCTGCTCGCCTCCATCGGCATCAACGGCCTCAACGTCAACAACGTCAACGCCGCCCCGCAGCTCATCGATTCCGCCCATCTCAAGCAGATTGCCCGCGTCGCCGACGCGCTGCGTCCCTGGGGCGTTCATCTGGCCATGTCCGTAGCCATCGCCAGTCCGCAATCCATCGGCGGCCTCAAAACCTACGACCCCCTCGACCCCGCCGTCAAAGCCTGGTGGACGGCCAAAGCCAACGAGATCTACACTCTCATCCCCGACTTCGCCGGCTTCACTGTCAAAGCCGACTCAGAAGGCCAACCCGGTCCCTCCAGCTTTGGCCGCACCCCCGCCGACGCCGCCAACACCCTCGCCGCAGCTCTCGCGCCTCACAACGGCGTCGTTCTCTACCGCGCCTTCGTCTACGACCATCATCTCGATTGGCGAAACCCCAAAGCCGATCGCGCCCGCGCCGCTTACGACATCTTCCATCCCCTCGACGGCCACTTCCTCCCTAACGTCATCGTCCAAACCAAGGAAGGCCCCATCGACTTCCAGGTCCGCGAGCCGATCTCGCCGCTCTTCGCCGGCCTTCACCACACCTCCCAGGCCATGGAGGTCCAGATCACCCAGGAATACACCGGTCAGCAGCGCCACCTCGTCTATCTCGCGCCCATGTGGCAGTGGGTCCTCGACACTGATCTCCATGCCAACAACCAGTCCACGCCCGTCAAACAGATTCTCGCCGGCAAATCCTTCCATCAGCCTTTAGGCGGCATGGTCGGCGTCGCCGGCATCGGCCGCGACCGTTGGCTCAACTCCCCGCTCGCCCTCGCCAACCTCTACGCCTTTGGCCGCCTCGCATGGAACCCCAACCTCACCGCCGCCCAAATCGCCGAAGAGTGGACGAGGCAGACCATCGGCGACGATCCCCAGGTCGTCTCCACAGTCGACAAAATGCTGATGCAATCCTGGCCCGCCTATGAGGCTTACACCGGCCCGCTCGGTCTCCAAACACTCACAGACATTACCGGCTCCCACTACGGTCCCAACATCGAGTCCAGCGAGCGCAACGGCTGGGGCCAGTGGCATGACGCTGACCATCTCGGCTTAGGCATGGACCGCACCGTCGCCACCGGAACCGGCTTCACCGGCCAGTACCCGCCGCAAATCGCCGCGCTCTACGAAAACCTCGCCACCACCCCTGACGACCTGCTCCTCTTCTTCCACCACGTTCCGTACTCCTGGAAGCTGCACAACGGGAAGTCCGTCATCCAGTACCTCTATGACAGTCATTACGACGGAGCCGCGCAGGCCGCGCAATTCGTCGCCGACTGGACCCTCCTCAAGCCCAAAATCGACCCCAGCCTCTACGCAGACGTCCGCGCCCGCCTCGAGTACCAGGCCGGCCACGCCGTCGTCTGGCGCGACGCCATCGTCCAATACTTCCTCAAGCTCAGCGGCATTCCAGACGACACGGGCCGCGCCGGCCACTACCCCGGCCGGTTAGAAGCCGAAGATGCCCGCCTCACCGGCTACAAAGTCATCGCCGTGACGCCTTGGGAAGACGCCTCGCGCGGCAAAGCCGTATCATGCCCGTTGCTAGCAACCCAGGCTGCGGGCCAACCGGGTGCGGAGGGAGGCGGGGGTTTCAACCCCCGCGCAAAGTTGCCTGAATCGAGGGGGGCTTCAGCCCCGGACAGCGGGGAAACCTGCACCGCCGAATGGACTTGGGTCCTCCCCGCCGCCCACTACAACATTGCCGTCCAGTACTTTGACCTCCATGGTGGCGCAGCCAGCTTCACCCTGCTCATCAACAATCACGCCGAAGCCACCTGGAAAGCCGACGCCAATCTGCCCTCAATCCGACCCAACGGCGACAACAGCACCTGCCGCACCATCGAAAACATCGCTCTCAACCCCGGCGACAGAATCCGCATCGAAGGCGCTCCCGACGGTTCAGACCCCGCCGCCGTCGACTACATCGAAATCACGCCACTTCGAGATAACGCGACCGTTCCCTCATCCCACTAACGGCTCGCCTGTTCACTCGCCCTCGCGCGCATTCGGTAATGTAAACGAAGAAACGGCATGCCGCAGAACCAGAGCAGGTGGTCTGCTCGCGCCGTATTGTCCTCAGCCGCGTAGACGGTGATCCGCTCTCTGAAGACGCGAACATAGCGGGCCCAAACAGTATCGCCCGGTCCATGCACAGTGAAATAAAAACCCGGATCGCCAAACCTCTTGCCTGAAGAAGTAATGGAGAACGATCCATCCGCATGTGACTCCGGCTTCAAGACTACGATCGCGTTCCCATTCGGCAATGGAAACACGACCTTCACGCAAGGGGAGGAATAGCCCGGCACACAGCGCACGGAATAGCTTCCGGCGTAAATCACATTCTTCGTCGCGCGCACTTCCCGCACCCACGCCGTCTGGACCAGCTCTCCGGTCCGGCGGTTCCGCATCTGCAACACGTTGCTGGTCATTCCCTTGCTACTGTCCAGTGACGAAAGAGGAATATTCAACTGCTGAAGTCTGCGGCTGAAGATGACTGCCAGTGCCGTTCCAAATGGTTTGAACAGCCCATGCCATTCCGACCACGCATCTAGTTCATAAGCAGATGTTCGCTCATAGAAATCCGCAACCACCGGCGAAACCGTCTCTGGAGCGTTCGAGACTCCAGCAAGGCTCTTGAAATCCAGCAGCAGCCCGCGCGGTACGCTCTCAACGACTTCGAGGTCATGCCTCTTCGCGTACTCGTAGAAGAAGTCCTTGCCAATGCCGCGGGTGCTTCCAACCGGTCCGTCCAGCCATGCGTGATCCGTTAACCGAACTCTGCGTCCGGTGGAACGCACCCATTGCTGCGTAATCCAGTCGCTCAGATACCCCCGTTTGTCTCCTAGCCAAGTCACGAGTGAATTATCCCACGCGGCTTTATTCTGCTCGATTCACCGCCCAACAGCCGTCCCTCCTAAGCCAGCAATCTTCTCCGCGCTCAAAATTCCCGCCTGCGGTGTCTAACTTAGAAAAGCTTCTCGCAGGAGCGCACAGGCCTCCGCCGCAGCCCGCCGCCTGAACCCATGTCGTCTCCCACACAAATCGGCATCACCACCTACCAGGCCGATGCGCGCCCGCCCAGCATCACACGCTTTCTCGGCTTTCTGGTCACGGCCGGCCTCATCAACGCCTCCATCGCCGCATACCTGCTCTGTCCCTTGCCGCAGGCTCACCATCCCTCGCTCCTCGCGCTCTTCGTCCGAGCCCTCTTTTACGTAGCCGGCGCGGCCCTCGCGGGCATGGCTGGCGCCTGGTTCTATTGGTCCCGCCCCTCCAACCCATTCCGAGCCAACCCGCCGCTTTCCTTCCGCCTGTTCGTTCTCACCAACGCCGTCGCCTGGGTGTGGGTGCCCGCCGTTCTGCTTTTGTCCGCCCAGGATTCGCCCGCCTCCGCCTGTATCGCCATCCTCGCCGCCGCGCTTGCCGCAACCGGCCTCCGCAAGGCCGTCCACTCCAGCGCCGATACTCTTCGTCAACACGAAGACCATCCCCCGCCGGAACAGCGCGAGCTCTTCGCCGACACTCTCCGCACCCCGCCCCGCGAGATCCACGGCTACGTCATCGCCGTCTGCATCTACTTCGCGTCCTTTGAGCTCCATGACGGTTCAAATCTTGACTCGAGCGCTATCCTCGCTCTCTGCGCCTTCTTCATCGCCTGGAAACTCACCCTCGCGCCCGACCCTGCTCAGCCAGCTGGCAACGTGAACTCCCGAGCCGTCCGGCGCCTCGCCAAAATCGCCTCCGCCGCGGTCTTTGTTACCGTCTTCACGCTTCTGTTCGGCGTTGCCAGTCGCAATCGCACTGAAGCCGCCCGCGCAGGCCTCGCCCGCGCGCACGGCGGCGACGCAAACCGGAATGCCCACGCCCAAGCCCACAACCCAGGCTCCGCCATCTCCGGTTACGAGAGCATCATCCTCTGGCCCATCCCGGAGAAGAAGCAAATCCTCCCGCCGCTTCCGCAGCCCACCTCGCTGCTCGCCCCCGGAACCACCAAGCCCCTCGTCATCCGCTTCGATGGTCCTTACTGGTATTTCCAGCCGCCCGGCAAGCGCCCCACCACCGACGCCCATCAGGCTCACGGAACCCCGACCGACCTCAACATCCGGGCCCGCAACTTCATTCCTCTCGTCATGGAAGCTCACCAGAGCCTCGGCACGCCCATCCCCATCGCCCGCTGCCGCGAAATCCAGGTCGACGTGCTCAACAACGACAACCAGCCCGGCGTCATCAATCTCGCCGTGCTTCTCACGGACACTTCCGCCTCCGGCAAACCTCAGCTCTACCTTGGCCAGCAGCCCCTCCAGTCCACCCAATCCGACGGCTTCACCATCAAGACCGACCCCACTCCTGAGACACTCCGTTTCTCAGTCCCAACCCCTGCCAAAATCCGCAAATTCGACCAGATCACCATCATGTTTTTCCCCAGTGGCGCAAATTATGATCAGGGCAGCAAAGTAGCCATCCAGCAGTTCCAGCTAATCCCCCGCTGAGCCGTTCGCTTCTCTCCAGCCAACAAGAAAAACGGCGCTTGTCGAAGGCGGTAAAATGGCCCCTATGAATCTCGACGCGATCCAGACCGCGCTGCGTGATGCCGGCTTCGACGGCTGGCTCTTCTACGACCACCACCACCGCGACCCCATTGCCGCGCACATCCTGGGCCTCGACGAAAAGGCGCACATCACTCGCCGCTGGTACTACTACGTGCCTGCCCAGGGCGATCCGCGCAAGCTCGTTCATCGCATCGAGCAGGGGCGCCTCGATTCATTGCCCGGCGCCAAGGGTCAGTACTCAAGCTGGCAGGAGCTGGCCACCGGCCTTGAAGCCATGCTCTTTGACGCCCAGCGCATCGCCATGCAGTACTCTTCCAACAACGACATCATGTACGTCTCTATGGTCGACGCCGGCACCATCGAATTCCTCCGTGGCCTCGGCAAGCAGATCGTCAGTTCCGCGGATCTGGTCAGCCAGTTTGAAGCTGTTCTCAGCGAAGAGCAGATTGCTTCTCACTCCATTGCGCAGGTCGCCATCGACAACATCCTCGCCGAAGCCTGGCGCGAAATGGGCCGCCGCCTGCGTCCCCATCAAGGCGGCGTGGGTACGCTCACGGAATTCGAGATGGTGCAATGGCTCAGCGAAGCCATGCGCCGCGAAAATCTGGTCTGGGAAAATGGCCCCAACGTAAGCGCCAACGCCAACAGCTCTGACTCGCACTATGAGCCCACGGCCGAGCGCTCAGCGCCCATCCGCGAAGACGACTTCATCCTCATCGACATCTGGGGCCGTCTCGACCAACCCGGCAGCATCTTCTACGACATCACCTGGACCGGCGTCGTCGGCCGCGAGCCCTCCGACTACGAGCAGGTGGTCTTTGAAACCGTCCGCAATGCCCGCGACGCCGCCATTGCCAAAGTCGAGCTAGCCTTCGCTCAGGGACAACCCATTCGCGGCTACGAAGGTGATGACGCAGCCCGCGCCGTCATCCATGCCGCCGGCTTCGGCCAGTACTTCACCCATCGCACCGGCCACAACATCGCCCATGAGATCCACGGCCCCGGCGCGCACCTCGACAATCTGGAGACGCACGACGAGCGCCTCATCCTGCCCAATACCTGCTTCTCCGTCGAGCCCGGCGTGTATCTGCCCGAGTTCGGCATCCGCAGCGAAATCGACATGCTCACCGCCCCCGGCAAAGCCTGGGTCACCGGCCGCATGCAAACCGAGCTTGTAAGAATCTAACCTGCTGCCATGCTTGGCTCCTGCCCCGGTGCGATATAGTCAAGAAGGCATGGCAAATCCCCAAGACAAGAAGACTCAGGCTGCGACCGGCTTCGTTTATCTGCCGTTGATCGCTGGCTGGCTTGTGCCTGGCGCAGGCCACTTTCTGCTCCGCAAATGGGGCCGCGGCGCGCTGCTTTCAGCGTCGATTCTGGGCATGTTTGCCATCGGTATCGCTATGCAGGGCGAGCTCTACGCCGGCGCACATGACATTCTGGCCATGCTCGGTTTTGCCGGCGACCTAGGGAACGGCCTGCTTTACATGGTCAGCCGCGCAGCAGGCTGGGGCGCCGATCAGGTGACCGTGACCACAGGCGATTATGGAACGCGCTTCATCGTCGTCGCCGGTCTGTTGAACGTCATTGCCGCCGTGGACGCGCACAACCTCCGCACCGGGAGGAAAGCCTAGTGTTCCGGCCCTCTCATTTTTTATCGGTGCTGCTGTTTGCCCTGTTCGCCTCGGTCGTCTTCGGCATCACGCAGCGCGAAACGCCGCCCCGCATGATTCGCTATGGGCTCTACTGCTTCGTGCTCTTTGTGGGCTCGGCCATCGCACTCAGTTGGCTGATGTTTCTCATCGCCCGCTAAAGCACTTCCGCCCGATCTTTTACAACAAAGGATCGAGAGTAGCGCCCTCCATGCTTTTACGCCCTCTGTCCCCGCTGCCAGACCGCGGCGTCAAACGTATGCGTATAGGTATAACCCTCAGAGATATAAAGATCGATCGCCTTCACGTTGGACTCGGTCACCGTCAGTGAAATCTCCGTCGCTCCGTGGCGCATGAAGTGAAACGCGGACACCGAGAGCAACAGCCGGGCCAGTCCGTGACGCCGGTAAGCCGGGTGAACACAGAGTTGGGTAATGTGGCCGCTCTCCGCGCTCACCCGCGAGCCCAGCACCAGGGCCACCAGTTCGCGGCTTTGGCGGTTCACCACCACATGCGAGGCCTGCGCGGAGAACGTGCCGCAGCCGGAGTAGCGCACAATGTTGTGCAGAAACCGCTGCGAGCCGTGGACGGATCGATACTGATCGTTGATCACGCTGTCCGGATGGTCGCGGTAAGCCTCTGAGATCAACTGCCCCGCCGGAGTCAAATCCTCGTCGCGCCACGCGCGCAGCTCCAGCCCATGCGCCAAATCCACCTGCGGCTGGCTCCAAAGCGTATGCAGCGCTTGCACCATGAAGAGCCGCCGAAACACCTTGAACCCAGCCTCGCGAAAAGTTCCGGCATGAGATCCCGAAGGGTGAATCAGCAGTTGCGATTCCACGCGGTCCACGTGCGGCGAGTTCAGCAGCGTCTCAAACAGATGCTTCAGCAGGGTCTGTTCAATCTCGTGGGCCGGTGCCGGTGCCGGTGCCGGCAAAGCCGCGGTAAATCCAGGCCCAGGCGGCCCGTCCATCCCAGAGGGCTGCCCGCGAAGGGCAAACACATCGCCAATCACCGCCTTGGTCTCTTCATACACGCAGAAGGCATAGCCGGTGATCTGTCCACCTTCCAGCGCCACGTACCCAGGAAGCATGTGGCTATCGAGATATTGCATCAGCAGCTTGGACGAGGTTCGATAGTCCCAGTGCAGGCGCTGTTTCCATACCTCGCCCTCGGCATCCAGCACCGGCCGCAGTATCGGCGCCTCGAAGTGCCGCAGGTCGAGAATCTCGATGGAAACACCAGTTGCCATGCTATCCCCTGCCTGTTTGACGGCTGTGTGCCGGGTCAGAAAGCTGCCAAAAGCCCGGCCGCAGAAGGTCAGACCGCCGACTTCATTTCTTTGCCGCGTTGCCCCCGATCGGACCGAGTGCGGCTTGAAGGAAAGCTTATCAGTCTTTCGCGTCTCGACCTAGACCCACCCACTGCATCGCGGACGAAAATCCACCTGGATCAGCAGCGGCAGGCCTTCATTGCCGGGATGGGAAGCAAAGCTCCGCTGCGGCAGAGGGACGCCCGGTCCACCGTCCAGTTGAAAGTGAAGTACAGCCAGATTTTCGTTCGGAATGCCACAGGCGCGAAAGTTAAGAACAGTCCCGAGTAGTGCGCAAAACCCTTATAAATAGTCCCTTAAGTTCCTGATCCCTCAATGAATCTGCACCAGCCCATGCGCCCCATCCGTCCCCGGCGACACAGTACTCGTCTGCTCCCCCCGCCAGTGGTCGATATGGCTGATCCGATGCACGCAACCAATGGTGCAATTCGGCGCGCAGGATTTAGCCGTGAAATACTCCCGCTTCACATCCGCCGTCGTATACTCCGCAATCGGAACCCCCGGATACCCCCGCTGCTGGCTGCAATAGTGAACCAGCCCGTCCTCGCAGATATACAAGTACCGCGACCCCGCCCTGCACCGCCAGTCATTCGGCCGCCCCTGCACAATCGCCTCTTGAAACTTGTCAAACTGCGCGTAGTTGGTCTTCTTCCGGTTGGTCATCTCAAAGTAGACCTTGGCCTCGTCCGCCTTCAGCGGCTTCAGTTGCCCGCTCCCGTCGTGGATAATCCCAATCGTCGACTCAAACCCCAGCTCGAGGGCCCGCCTGCCAATCACCAGCGCGTCGTTCGGGTCCTTGAACCCTCCGCCCACCACCGAGTTGATATTCACATGGAACTCGGCATGCTCCGCCAGCATCTCCAGTTTCTTGTCCAGCACCTTCAGGCTCTTCTTTGAAACCTCGTCCGGAATCACGTTATCGATGCTGATCTGCATGTGGTCCAACCCCGCCCGGTTCAGCCGCTCAATCCGCTCCGCATTCAGCAGATAGCCATTCGTAATCATCCCCGCAATGGCGCCCGTCTTCCGCATCCGCCGAATAATCTCATCCAGGTCAGGATGCGTCAGCGGCTCCCCGCCGCTGATCCCGATCATCGCCGTCCCCAGCCGTCCCAGGTGGTCAATCCGCCGCAGCATCTCCGCCAGAGGCACAGGCTCTGAAACCTTGTCGTACTCGTTGCAGTAAGCACAGCTCAGGTTACAAAACCGCGCCGGCACAATCTGCGCCAATACAGGATGTGAAGTAGAAGCCAGCGCCTTGGCCACCATCGCGTACTCGCGCACCTTCCGCCGCGCCCGAATCGCCCGCCCCCGCACCGTATCTCTCCGCCGTGTCCCCATCTCTACTATTGAATCACAGTTAGAAGCAGAGGTTGATCGGCAGAAGCACACAGCTCGATTGGTGATACAGGTCGGAACGGGGAGACTCGAGGAATTCGCACGTTTAGGAAACTGCTAAAAAAGCATGGGATTCTGTGAGAACTCCTGAAAGCGATAGGCGCCGGCCTTCAGATATTCTTCGACGGCCTCTCCTGCGATCCAGCGACGATCAAGCTGTTCCGCGACGGCCGCCGCCGTGAGCGAACCTGCGAATGGGTCGAGAGTTAAATCGTTCGGTTCCGTAAGGAGTTTGATGAAGAATTTAGGCAAGAGCGCTGGGAAGCGTGCCGGATGAATCTTAATTCCTTCTTCCTTGCATCGCTTTGTGTAGAGGTCGTTGGCAGCATTATTTCCCATCTTCATCATGCTTTCCGGAATGTCGAATTCCGCCTCTGTCACATTCGGGGGGATTGCTCCTCCCGCATCGATCTTGTCGAACGATTCTCGGATTACATGCCCGGATGGTCGCGTCGTTCCGCGCACCCCATTCCTATTCAATCGAATCATATCCTCGCTGTACTCTTTAAGGACGTTGAGGTTCGAGGCCTTGGGATGGGGTGTCTTCGATAACCACCAGACATATTCGACAGAA
Source organism: Occallatibacter sp. (assembly GCA_036489415.1). Lineage (GTDB taxonomy): Bacteria > Acidobacteriota > Terriglobia > Terriglobales > Acidobacteriaceae > Telmatobacter. The sequence continues at coordinate 17,893 of DASXFS010000048.1, forward strand.
TCCCGGACACGTATCCGGCGGACAGTTACCCATTCCGCCGGGACCGGCATCTTCGCGGGGTTATACCAGAAGCATTCTTGCGCAAGATGGAAGCCAATCTCTTCGACGAGCGCAATGAGCAGTTTGAAATGATAGATGGATCTTGTCGGGGTGCCCTGGTTATAGCTTCCGCCGATGTTCAACACAAAGCTGCCATCGCTAGCCAGAACCCGCTGAATCTCTTTTGCAAATGGCAGAAACCATTTAACGTAGTTGTCCTTGTGTTCGTTGCCGTATGCTTTCTTAAAATGCAATGCGTAGGGCGGCGACGTCACAACCAGGTTGACGCTCTCGGAAGGCAGCGCTTTGAGCATCTCTAACGAGTCGCCACAATACGCAGCGCCGAGCCGCGAGGCAAAAAACGGATCTCCGAGGATCAACCGAGCCGGGTGATCCAGTGAAAGCTCGTGTCTAGAAGCCTCAGCTAAAACTGGGAGCGGAGTTCCCTTGTTGTTATAGACGGTTTGCGGTTTGGTCGACACGGTTGTTGTCATAATACGGTGTTCCTACGAAGAAAGGTAATCGAAATCGGTTTACATTGTCAACCTATTTCCAGAACGGGAATGATTGGGTTTCGCAAGCGGAGGCTGCGCGTATGCGAGGCATTTCTCGGCAGGCGATTTCACAGCTTATCCGGAAAGGAAGGCTGAAGGTATTCAGGATCGGCGGCAAGATTCTCTTGAGCCGCGCCGAAATTGAGGCATTTGTACCCGAGCCCCCAGGAAGGCCCAAGAATGACTGAGTCCCTCGAAGCGATTAGCAAACTTATTGACGAATGTCCCGAAGAGGACCGCAAGGCTCTGAAGCTTTATCTCCAAAGACTTCTGCCGCATCCTTTGGAGCATGCATGGGGTATCGATGCGGACACAATTCTGAGCGCAATCAGCAGGTCCTCAGACCTGACGAAGCGGGGTGTCCGCGGCATTATCGCGGAGGCCGTCTTCGTAAATGAAATAATGCCTACCGTTGCGGGCTCTGGATGGCAGCCTGTCGACTTCAGCGGCGACCATCCTTACGATGCAATGCTCAAGAAGGGTGAACTTGCTGCACGCATCCAAGTAAAGCTCCAGCGCCTTGAGGAAGGCATCCCGAAACTCTACTACCCGAGACACTACGAGAACGGATCCCTCTTTGTCGTTGAGGTGCAGAAGACACGAACAGGAGAAAAGACCGCCAAGAGAACGCTGCCTGGATCCGAATCAACGATTTCTACAACTCAGTCAATCACCGTAAGCACCAGACCCTATAGTTTCGGAGACTTCGACATTCTTGCCGTGAACATGCACCCGTCCTCCGGCAGTTGGAGGAATTTTCGCTACACGGTGGCGTCGTGGCTACTCCCACGACCAGCGAACATAGGCCTAATCGAAATCTTCCAGCCAGTAGCCGCGATTCCAAACGATGTTTGGACGGACAGCTTGGACACTTGCCTCAGCTGGTATGAAGGCGCGAAACAGCTCCGCGTCCTGATCGAGTTGCTCCACCTGGAGAAAAGAGAGAAGCCGGCTGGAGGGAAATTTCCTCGTGGTAAACGCCCGAAAGGACCAAATCTCGACCAGTAGTTTCCTAATGTTGGCGCAGTAAATTCACTTGTGTGACCCAGCCCGTCGTTCCGCCTCCATCAGGTTGGCCAGAATATCGTTGATCCGCGTCAAATGCCCTTCGCCTTTGCCACGCAGCCAATCCAGCACCTCCGCATCCAGCCGCACGCTCACCGGCACCTTCCGCCTCACGTCCCGCAGCCGCACCATGCGCGCAAGCTGTTCCTCAGTCAGCTTCGGGATATCGGAGTAATCAATCCCGGAATCATCTCCCTGGGCCTGCGCCGCTGCCCCGCGCCGCACTGCTTCCTTTTCGGCCTCAGTCCACTTCCTGTTCCTGATATCTTCTGACGTCATTCTTACCAGCCCGCCGTGCCGAGATGATGCGGACAATTTCTTCACCATCGAGATCCTCCCTGTAGACATGTGCGACCAGGACAATCAAAGCTGTGCTGGAATCAATTGAAACTGCGCCAAGAGCTAGCCAGCGCTGCTCACCCGTCTCGTCTACGCGATCTAGACTGATTACGCGGCGCTCGTCCTCAAACACCAGCATCGCGAGCTCGAACGAGATGCCTTCGTGCTTCCGCTGGTTCAGCCGATTCTTCCGCTCATCCCATTCGTAACGCATCGCGTATATACATATTGTATCCTAAATCGCAAACCTATACCTGAATAGGCTCCCCACCCGATTGACAGGCCATCGCTAAAATTGATATCCAATTCACCGGGCTACTATACGTTGATATCAAGGCGTGTCCGCCAAAAAGGAGAACCCCCGCCATGTTTACCCCCAAAGGAAAGTTCGGCTGGTATGAGCTGATGACCAGCGACACCAAAGCCGCCGGCAAGTTTTACTCTGACGTGGTCGGCTGGACCACCCGGGAGATGCCCGGCGACGGGCCTGCCTACACCGTGTTCACCCTCGGCGAGGTTGGCATGGCCGGCATGCTGAACATGGCCGGACACGCTGCATGGGTCGGCTATATCTCGGTCGACGATGTCGATGCTCACATCGGAAAGATTGTCGAAGCCGGCGGCAAACTATTGAGACCCGCCACCGACATTCCCGGAATGCTTCGCTTCGCCGTTATGTCTGACCCGCAGGGAGCCGCCATCGTGGTCTTCACTCCCAACCCAGCCATGCCCTCACCCCAGCGCCCCGTGCCGCCGGCCACCGGCACCATCAGTTGGCACGAGCTCTACACCACTGACCTCGAAGCCGGATTCGACTTCTACAACAAGCTCTTCGGCTGGACGAAGCTCAGCGACATGGACATGGGCCCCATGGGCCTCTACCGCATCTTCGACCAAGGCGACCACAAGGAAATGGGCGACGGCGGCATGATGAACAAAGGGCCGCAAGTGCCCGTCTCCTGCTGGAACTTCTACTTCCAGGTCGACTCCATCAAAGCAGCCGTCAAGCGCGTTGAATCCGGCGGCGGCAAGGTCCTCAACGGCCCCATGCAGGTACCCGGCGGCGGCTGGATCATCCAGGGCCAGGACCCGCTCGGAGCCATGTTCTCCCTCGTCAGCAGCCAGGAATGAAGCGCGTCAGGAAGAAAGCAACCAGGGATGAGGGTCGTTGCAAGCAATTACCCTCATTCGGCGCACAATAGCAAAAGCAGCAAGAAAAGAGCCGGATCAGGGGCCAGACGGGCGAATACCCACCCCCTCCCCCTGATCACCCCTACTTTTGAAGAGGATATTTTTCTATAAGTACCATGAAATGAGTAGTTTAATAAATTGATCTATATACTCATCGGGAGGATTATTCACTTGACAAAAGTCAAGAGTTGTCATATCCATGGTTCATGGAAGAGATAAACATCACTTTTTCTTTGGTTTACCGAGAGACATTGACGGTCGAAGCTCTTTTCGGATGCTCTGTTTCACAGACGCTAGCAACTTCCGTAAAGGAACCTTCTTTAGCTCGGTTTGTTTGCTCTTCTCATCCACAGAGGAACCTCCTGTGACCATTATCGAACTTTGCACAACTTTCTCCAATGATGATCTTTGCCGGGAACTTTTAGAACGCCTGCGCTGGCCGAATAGCCCGGAATGCCCTCGTTGCCACGGGTCTGTTTCGCGGCTGGCCAATACTCCCAGGATTCTCTATTGCAAGGATTGCGACTATCAGTTCACTGTCACCGCAAATAGCATCTTCCACGATTCTCACTTGCCGCTCATCAAGTGGTTTACGGCTGTCTACCTGATGTGCGAGGCCAAGAAGGGTATGAGCGCGATGCAACTTAAGCGGATGCTCTGGGAGCCTAACAAAGGCTCCTACAAGACGGCATGGTATCTCTGCCATCGCATTCGGGCAGCAATGGCGACAGCGGAAAAGACGATGCTGTATGGCACGGTGGAAATGGACGAAACCTACGTTGGCGGCAAGATGCGTGGCAAGCACTGGAAGAGGGTGGAAAACAACACCAAGCAGGTTGTCATTGGCATTAAGCAGCGGAATGGAGACCTCCGATTCTTCCATGCCGAAGACGCAAAGCAAGGAACGCTGGCACAGTACATCAAAGACCATGTGAGCCAGGACGTTGACGTGATAATGACTGACGATCTTCCAGCCTATCCCGGCGCGATTGATCTCGCTGGCCAAGGGCGGAAGATACACAAGACCGTCAATCACACCGCCAAAGTTTATGTGGACGGAGACATTACCACGAACGGGATTGAAAGCGCCTTCTCGCTGCTCAAAAGGGGCATCATCGGCTCGTGGCATAAGGTCTCTGCAAAGCATCTGGAAGCCTACCTTGAAGAAATGACATTCCGGTTCAATCGGCGTAATTCGAAGACACTGTTTCTTGATACGCTACGCCACATGGTCACTGCCGATCCTCTGACGTTTGAGAGGTTAACTGCTTAGGCTCCTCGGGTTGATTGGTGGCGGCCTCTAAAGGGGCGTGAGGATCGCGGCCAGAATATGTCAAATCCCTAATAAGCTGGATTGTCTCCGGCGAACGCTTCGGAGCCCCGTACTGATGCCATGAAGTGCGAACTGTTTCTACACCGCCTTTAAAGCCAGAGAGAAAATGGCAAACTCCCTTGGGGGAATTGCATACATAAAACGTATCGTGCCCCACATCGGTTGCTGACTCAGCCGCAAATTTCGCCGCTAATACATGGGAGGCGACTTCGCAAAAGTCCTCGGTAGGTAAAAGCATATTGTGATCTCGTGCAAAGGTCAGGGAAGCAAGCGCAGGTGAAGCGCCGCTACCGATAGCAGCAAAACCAAGCATATCGTAATCTTGCGGGCAATCATCGCTGGTAATCACTCTTAAATGGCCGTGATTGGAAGCGTCGAATCCAGCTAGTAGGAAAGTCAAACTCAATTCCTCTCGCCTAATTTCTGAAACCAAGTCGTAATACACACTCTCAGTCAGAAGTTCTTTTCCCTCGGTTCTAAATGTGTCCATTGTGAACCCTAGTTTGGCGAGAATTTTAGCTTCTATTTTGCGTTTTCTAGTTTCCGCAAGTTCCTCATGGATCAGCATTGCAATCTCGTCGGGATCGGTCATCTCTAACGGCATTGCTTTCTGGATTCTCTTGACCGTTGGCATAATATAGCCCGTGTCATTTCCAGCAACGAGAATGGCGTAGTAGTGCCCTATAGGAATGTTCTTGAGAACTCCTCGATCTGCTGAAAAATCTCCAAAAGCGGCCTTTGAATCTGACGCCATGACAATTTTTGTACGTCGATCTGCGAGCGCGGCAATGCCAATCGTCATTGTTCCAGCCTTCCAATCTGCCGGACACGGGCGACGTGATTTTAGTTCCGGCTTAGGCGTCATTGGACACCCCCGCCGAAACTTTTGTCAAGTGAATAATCTTGCTCATCGGTAAACACAACTGCATGATTTTCACCCGAAAATGGCCAATTTCTCTCAAGAATCGTCCATTTTCGGTTGAAAAACGACGATTTTTGCGTGGCCCGCATCGTCTCAATCAGGACGCGGCAAGCGTCTCCAACGCGGCCGTCGTTTCCGGGCTGAGCTTCAAATGCGCCGCTGCCAGGTTCTCCTCTAGGTGCGCCACCTGCGAAGTTCCCGGAATCGGCAGCATCACAGGCGAACGTTGCAGCAGCCACGCTATTGAGAGCTGCGCCACGGTAGCCGAGTGGCGAACGGCGATTTGGTCCAGAGCTTGCGCCGCAGGCTGCTGCGCGTTGAGCAGTTTGCCGCCAGCCATCGGATACCAAGGCCAGGGCCGACGCATATAAATGACCATGGTTTGCTATATGCAGGGAGTGGGAAATAAGTAAGAAGGGGGAATGGACAATCCCCTGAAGTATTTTGCTGAGTTGCGCGATCCGCGCATAGAGCGGAACCGAGAGCATCTGC
>DASXFS010000049.1:0-11680 GCA_036489415.1 Occallatibacter sp.
GCAGATGCTCTCGGTTCCGCTCTATGCGCGGATCGCGCAACTCAGCAAAATACTTCAGGGGATTGTCCATTCCCCCTTCTTACTTATTTCCCACTCCCTGCATATAGCAAACCATGGTCATTTATATGCGTCGGCCCTGCAGCCTGCCCGGCCAAACTTTACCTCCGGCCAGCGCAACGATACAATCGAAACACCAGCAAGCCGACGTAGCTCAGTTGGTAGAGCAGCTGATTCGTAATCAGCAGGTCACCGGTTCGATCCCGGTTGTCGGCTCCACAGGTTCAAAGAATTACGGCCCATCTGAAAAGGTGGGCCGTTTCGTGTCAACACTGTGTCAACAGTTTTGAGGCGACCTGCGGACCAGTGACCGCAGTGCAGGTGCGATAGCTCCTTTCGGATCAAATCGTGTATTGCGGGGGGGATCTATAATTCCCGCTGGGAGAACTCTCAGAGAGTATGGCCACATCCGCGTTCGAGGAGGCGTACCAAAAGGTCGGCGAACTTACAGCGACGTTTGAAGCGAACGAAGGACGCTACCTGTCTGCGAACTACCAAGAGGCTGAGGTGCGCAAGGACTTTATTGACAAGTTCTTTACGGTGCTTGGCTGGGATGTGAACCACGATAAACAAACAAACCCCTACGAGCAGGAAGTCAAAGTTGAGCCGCCGGTCTTGGCTGCCGGTCAACGACGAGCCGACTACGCATTTCACCTAGCGCCGAACTACCGCGTCGTTCGCTTCTTTGTCGAGGCCAAGAAACCACATGGCGACCTCGCAACTGCCGACAACTACTTCCAAACCATCCGTTATGCCTGGAATAGCGAAACGCCTTTGGCGATGGTGACTAACTTCAAAGATTTCCACGTCCTTGACTGCCGCTATCGGCCCGACATTTCTACCGCGCTGGACCGCCATATTGCGAGGTTCAATTACAGCGAATTTGCAGATCGCGCCAGATTTGCCGAAGTTTACTGGCTTTTCTCCCGTGAAGCAGTTGCTGACGGGTCACTTGAGAAACGGGCCAAGGAATTGCCGAAACCACGCGGCAAAGCCGTCCAGCGGGGACTCTTCCCTGGCGGCTACCAGAGCATTGATGAATCGTTCCTCAATGAACTCGATGAATACCGGATTGCGCTCGCGCGTGCATTTAAAAACAAGAACTCAGCCCTTGACGGTGAAACTCTGACTGAATTGGTGCAGCGGACCCTTGACCGCCTAGTGTTCGTTCGGTTTCTAGAGGACAAGGGGATTGAATCCCAGCGCATTGTTGAGCATTTTGGAGACCGAGGCACACCCTGGGAGGACTTTGTCGCTGCAAGTCGGCGACTCGACAGTGTTTACAACGGGATTGTCTTCAAGCGCCATTCGATCCTCGATGGGGACTTTTTCGAGCCAGACGAGGCTGCCTTTGCAGACATCTGCGAGCGCATCGCTCATGTCAATTCACCATACGATTTCGACGCGATCCCAATTCATATACTCGGATCGATTTATGAGCGTTTTCTTGGCAATGTCATTGTTACCACGGACAAGCGCGCACACGTTGAACCCAAGCCAGAGGTCCGTAAGGCTGGTGGGGTTTACTACACTCCAGAATATATTGTCCGTTACATCGTAGAGAGCACGATTGGCAAGCTGATCCGTGACAAGACCCCAGACCAAATCGCAGAGATGCGTTTCGCCGACATCGCCTGCGGTAGCGGCTCATTTCTGTTAGGCGTCTTAGACTTGCTTTTGACCTATCATGGCCACTACTACAACGAGAATCCCAAGAAAGCCCGCAAGGGCGACTGCACCACTCAGGATGGGAAACTCTACCTGTCTCTGCGAAAGAAACGCGAAATTCTTGTCAACAACATTTACGGTGTAGACATTGATCCGCAGGCCGTGGAAGTCTGTCAGCTCTCCCTATACCTTAGGCTCCTCAAGGAAGAAACTCCTGGCAGTACGCATCAGCACCTCTTGGAGTTCGCCCACGTTGCAAAAATGAAGAAGCTGCTGCCAGACCTAAGTAAGAACGTAGTCTGCGGAAATTCTTTGGTTGGCACAGATGTTCTGGACGGTCAGCTTTTTGCAAGCGAAGAGGAGCGGAAGCTGAACCCCATTGATTTTGAGGATGCCTTTCCCGAGGTGATGCGAGGCGGGCGCTTTGACGCAATCGTTGGAAATCCACCCTACCGAATGTTGCAGCCGCACAATACATCCGAAGACCTTCTTTCTTATTTGCGAGACCACTACGTCGCTGCCGAATTCAAGATCGATCTCTTTCACATGTTTCTCCAGCGTGCTGCCGCCTTGCTAAGCAACGGAGGATACCTTAGCTACATTGTGCCGACGACGATTTTGAACAACGTCTATGCCGAGACTCTTCGCCGTCGCTTGATGAGCGAATGTTGCATTGAGCAGATTGCTGTCGCGCGTGGCCGAGTCTTTGCTGACGCCGATGTGCATACTTCCGTCCTTGTGCTGCGGCGTGAATCCGCTCAGAAGAAACGGGAAAGCCAAGAGATTCTAACAACAGATCAACTCAGCCCAGAATTCGCGGAAGCTCCGTCGTTCATCTCTCGCACCCGTCAAGAGACGTTTGGTTTATTGCCGGGCAGCATTTGGAACATATCGGTTAACGACCGAAACGCACCACTGATTCGTCGCATGATGGACGAGTCGATACCTTTGGAAAAGCTCTCCAAAATCAACCGCGGCCTGATCACAGGTGACCGTGACAAGTATTTCGCAGACACAAAGAAGACCGCAAAGCACGTTCCGATCTTGGCTGGTGGTGATGTCCACAGATACTACGCAGACCCACCTTCAGAATTTGTCCTTTTCAAACGCCCGAAGACTGCTGGCGGATGTTGGGATGAGGAAATGCATTTTGCGCCTCATAAGCTGGTCGTTCGCCAAATATCTGAAGAACCGACAGCAACAATGTTGACTGAGCCATTAGCTGTCACCGGGAACATCTTTACTGTCCGTGCGGAAACAATTGAAGCCGAACTGTATCTGCTCGGCGTCTTGAACTCGCGCCTCACTGGATTCTTTTGGCGCACGATGTTTGCGGATTTCAAAACTTCGTTCCCGCAAGTGACAATTTTCAGTTTGGCGCAGGTGCCGATTTGCGAGGTCATACATTCCAACCCTATCAAGCGGAAGAGTCAGAATGAGATCGTGGCGAAGGTGAAGGCGATTCTGACCGCGAAGGAGTTGTCGCAAGGTGCCAAGACGGACAAGGACAAAGCGTTTTACAAGAATAAGTGCGCTGCCCTCGACCGCCAAATCGACCGACAAGTCTATGAACTCTACGGACTAACAGAGAAAGAGATCGAAATTATCGAGCAGTAAATGGAGCCAATTCAGAGTAGCGAAATCATGCCTGCAGTAGGTGTAATCAGCAGGTCGTCAGTTCAAGTCTGACCGTCGGCTCCATAGAATCAGCCCATCCTCCAGAACAAAGCCCATCCCCTAGACAATCTGATCAGGTAAGTTTAGCGAAGAACCTGAGCGAAAAATCCGTCTGCGCCGCGCGGACACCCCGGTATAACGGCCCACGCGTCGCAGGGATGGAATCTTTTTCCTGCGCCCGGGGTCTAAAATCAGAGAAGCCGTGCGTTTTGCACGGAAGGAACCGGCGGACACGACTCGACCGCGTTCAGGAGAGAAACCCATGCCACTGATGAAGACATCCAATCCAGCCTTGAGTGGGAAGACGTTCCAGGGCCTGCCCGGCAGCTCGTATGGCGGCTACGGCGGCATGATTGACGCCGCTAACCGCATGACGTTGAACGGCACGGTCAACAAGACCGGTCTTCTGCTGATCTGCGCGCTGGCAACGGCCAGTTGGACGTGGAGTCTGTTCCTCAAATCGCACGATGTTTCAGATGTGGCCCCGCTGATGCTTGTCGGCCTCTTCGGCGGATTGATCTTTGCCCTCGTCACCAGCTTCAAAAAAGAGTGGGCGCCCGTAACCGCGCCCATTTACGCCCTGCTGGAAGGTCTGATGCTAGGCGGTTTTTCCGCCGTTATCGACCTGCGCTATCCGGGCATCGGAATCGAAGCGGTAAGCCTCACCTTCGGTACGCTGTTCGTGCTTCTGCTCGCCTACCGCTCCGGGCTGATCAAGGTCACGCAGAAGTTTCGTCTGGGGGTGATCGCCGCAACTGGCGGCATCTTTGTCTTCTACATGATGGAAATGCTGCTGGGATTTTTCGGCGTGCGCTTCGTTTCCATCAATGGCGCTGGCATCATCGGCATCGGATTCAGCCTGATCGTCGTGGCTGTTGCCGCGCTCAACCTGGTGCTCGACTTCGACTTCATCGAGCAAGGCGTGCAGGCCGGCGCTCCCAAATACATGGAGTGGTACGGCGCCTTCGGCATCATGGTAACGCTGGTCTGGCTCTACATCGAGATCCTGAACCTGCTCTCCAAAATGCGCAGCAGAAATTAGAGTTTCTAAGAACCTATCCAGAAACTGCCATTTTCGAAAGTGTGTTGAAAGGGCGCGGCTTTAGCCGCGACGCAAAGAGTTGAGAAAAAGCTGGGCTTTAGCCCCCGAGGGAATGTTTTCTTGTCCATGTCCAACTTCTCTTCAGAGTTTCTGGACAGTTTATAAGGCCCAAACTAATACTTGGAGTCTTCCTGTAAATGCTTGGAATTAGATCTGTCATCCCAGGGCGGAGTCTCTCGCAGTCGTATTCAAGCCGCGAGAGACTCCGCTAAAAACTTGGTCAGTTTTGCCGATAATATCCGTCGATCGTCGCACAATAGCTTATGGGCTTTAAAAACCGAATCGATACCGCACCGGAGAATGTCCGACGCTTGAAACTCGTCTCATCATGGCTGCCCCTCTGGTCCGTACCTGCGACAATGACCCACCCCCCCTTAACCGGTAGTAACGAGTCAGTGACAAAAAAGTAACCATATCAAAATGACTCGCGCGGAGGTTTTTCGCTTCCGCTGGGAATCGATGCCGCTTTTTATCACGCAACCCGAGCCGCTGCACCACAATGAACCAAATCTGACACTCGTTATCCACGTCTTTTTTTGTTGCAACGGTAGTTCTTGCCGGATTATCCACGCATACTCTTGGCATAATCGCAGCAAGAGCGGTTCCTGAGTAACTGTTCCAGGCCGTGCCGGAGCCTATCGTGCCCGGGGGTGGGTGTACTCAAGAGTGACCAGCTATAGCCGTCAGGACGTGTTGCGCATCTTGCAGATCAGCATCCACCAGTTGCAGGGGTGGGAGCGAGCCGGATTGATTCCGCAACAGCCCGCCTATACCTTCCAGGATCTTGGCCAGTTGCGGACGCTGCGCGCGCTACGCCAAGAAGATGTCCCCGCCGCCTCCATTCGCCACTCAATCGTCGCCATGAAAGCCGTGGCTGGAATGGCCAATCCTCTGCTTGAAGCGTGCCTGGTGCGCACCGGCACGCGCCTGGCCTTCCGCCACTGCGGAGCGATTGTCGATCCCATTCGCCGCCAGTTGCTGTTCGACTTCGAGCGCCTGGACCGGGTGGACCGCGTTGGCCTTCCATCAACCGGATTTGAACCCTCGCCGTTGCGTCGCCCCGGCACTCCCGGCCCGCGCGGCGTGCAAGACCGCTTTTTATCCGCTGTGCAAGCCGAAGAGGCGGGCGAGAAATTGCGCGCCATTGCCCTCTATGAGGAGATTATCGAGCTCGATCCGCAGTATGCGGCCGCCTATATCAACCTCGGCACCATCCTCTTCCACCAGCGCAACTTCAGCGTCGCCGAGGAACTCTATCGCCGCGCCACAGAGGTTGACCCTGCTTACGTGCTCGCCTTCTTCGACTTGGGCAATGTGCTGGACGAACTGCAGCGGCTCGACGAATCCATCGCCGCGTATCACCAGGCTGTTGTGTTGTCACCCCGCTACGCCGATGCCCACTACAACCTGGCCCTGGCCTACGAACGAAAAGGCGAGCGCAGAAAAGCGCTGCGCCACTGGCAGGCCTATATCAAGCTTGACCGTTCCGGCCCCTGGGCCGAACACGCCCGCAATGAGATTCACAAGCTTCTGAGCCAGGAAAAGCTCTCCATTGCCCGGCGCGCCACCAGCTTCATCCCGCCCAGCAAGGGCACGGCCGCCATCGAGCTTGTTCATCAGGCTGTCGGCAACCTCACCAACCGGATCTGAACAGGCTCTGGTGCCGGTATGGGTCGCACGCCCTAAACCTGCGGCCGTCGCGCACGCGCCTGCAAGCGCGCTCCCAGAGCGCCACCGCCCACCGCGAAAAATATCAGCACGGTCGCCAGCAGCAGAATCGCGCTCAGCATCGAGCCCGCGCGTCCTTCTGGAGAGAGCAGCCAGCCTTTGTAGATGTTGATGGTTTGCGCATCCACGCCCGCCGCCGCCCATTGCCGGCTCACCTGATCGCTGATGACGTTGGTCCAGGTATCATCGAGTGATTTGCCCTGGTGCAGGAAGAAGCGCATGACGAACAGGCTGATGCCCGAAGCCGCGGCCGCTGTCCATGCGCCGAGCAGGCCGGTAACCAGCCCAATGCGGGCCCCGGCTCCAATGGTGATCCAGGCCGGCCGCTGATTGCGCAGGTAAAGAGCCACCACCCACGCGGATGCCGCCGACATCCAGATCAGACAGAGGACGTTGACTGGAGAGAACAGGGAACAAAGCACTCCTGCGGGAATCGCCAGCATCAGGGCCGGACGCATGGCCCGCTTCCAGTCAACCACGCTGGCGTCGCGCACCGGTTCCAGCCACCGCTCCGCCGGCGCCTGTCCGGGCACGTTCTCCGCCGAGTACTGCAGTTGCGGCAGGCCGCACGTGGGGCAGTAGCAGTTTTCGGCATCAATGGCCTGGTGGCAGCGGGTGCAGGTAATCTCCATACATTTACGAGCCTATCGCATTCAGCCGTCTGCCAGGTGGATTCGTCTCCGCTTCATGCGCCAGGGTGGGCATACGCGGCTTTCTATGGCTTAACAACGGGCAGGCTCAGCCTTGAGGCCACAATGTCCTCCGCCGCGCGAACGGCCTCGTCCAGCGTCATCTGTGTCGAATCCAGCAGAATGGCATCCGGAGCGGGCTTCAGAGGAGAATCAGCCCGGTTGCGATCGCGTTCGTCGCGGGCGCGCAGGTCGCGGATCACCTCTTCGGGTTGCACGGCGGGGCTAGCTCCAAGCTGGTCATAGCGGCGCAAACCGCGGACTTCCGGAGCGGCATCGAGAAAAATCTTGACCTCGGCGTGGGGAAAAACCACGGTGCCGATGTCACGGCCTTCCATCACCACGCCGCCACCAGAGCCCAGTTGTTGCTGCAGGCGTACCATCCAGGCACGAATAGCGGGAAAAACGCTCACCCTCGAGGCAGCGTCGGTCACGGTTTGGTTGCGGAGCAGGCCGGTCACATCTTCGTCGTCGAGCAGCACTTGATTGTGCTCTTCGCCGGGTGTCAGGCGGATGCGGGTTTGCGCGGCAAGCATTTCCAGGCCGGCGCTTTCGTCCAATGGTAACGAGGCGCGAAGCGCCTTCAGGGCGAAGGCGCGATACATTGCGCCCGTTTCCAGGTTCAGCAGGCCAAAATGGCGGGCCAGGTGGCGGGCAATGGTGCTTTTGCCCGCGCCGGACGGCCCGTCAATGGCCACAATGACCTTCCGCTCAGCAGAGATGGGGCGCAAGAGGCTTTCATCCTCGCTCATCCGCGCTTCTTTGTCTCCTGCTTAGGCCGGGCGGTAAAGCCGTAGCGCTTGCTGTTCCCGGCCTTAGTGCCGGCCGCCAAGGTCGGCTTCCGGCCATTGCTCCTGGACGAAGCCCGTGCATCGGTCCGTGCGTCCTTGCGGGGCGCGCTTCCGTTCCGCGAAAGGCCGTTGCTGTGCCCGTTGGAACTTAGTTTGCCCGTAGACTTGGCGCCGCTCGAATGGCCATTGCGTTGGCCCCAGGCTGGCGCGGCGGACTTTGCATTGCGCGCGGCGGAGGCTCCGTTGGAGGGGCGAGCCGCGCTGCTCTTGGAGCGTGTGCCGTTGCCGTTGGTTCGCGTTCCAGCGGACCGTGCTCCATTCGTGTGCGGTGCCTTGCCTGCGCCGTTGCTCACATGGCCGTTTCCGTTGTGGCCGTTGCCATTATGACCGTTGCCCGCATGCGTCCCGTTCTGCTTCGCCTTGGCGCTCGAGTTCGCGGCTGGGCTCCAGCGAGTTTTAGCGGCTGGCCGCGAGCCGGTTGCCGGACGCGCGCCTGCAGGCCGCGAAGCCGCGGTGCGTGTGTCCGCGCCGGGACGGCGGACTGGACGGCTGGTTGCCGACGACGATACAGGCTTGCGATTGCGCGAGGGCGTCGCCGGCCGGCTGAAGTGCGGCCGAGCCGCAGCCGGTTTTCCATTGGAAACTGGCTTGCGCACTGCGGGTGTGCGGGCTGCGGCAGGCCGGGCCGCCGTGCGTGGAGCGTGGGTTTCCGCCGGCTTGTGGACGCCGTTGGACGCTGCGGGCGCCGTGAAAACAGGCTTGGGCGCCGCGGGCTTGGGCGCTTCCATCTCCGCCAACTCCTCCTCATGATCCCGCGAGCGCAGAAAATACGCGGACGCCGGCATAGACGAGCTGGAATAGAGCGTGGGAGCGACGGCGAATTCAGGCAGCGTACCGGCCACATAGAAGTGCGGCGCGTGGCCCATGGAGATGGTATGCACCTGGCGCGTGGCAACCAGCCCGCGCAACACTTCGCGCACCTTGCTGCGAGCGGTCAGCGGAGCAAGGAACAGTTCCACTTCTTCCATGCTGGCGGCAATAACGGCCTGCAGGTAGATGGACGCAAGCACCGAGATGGCAGTCACTTGCGATGTGGATGCGCCTTCGGCAATAGCCTTCTGAAAGCGATGGCGGAGCAATTGCCATTTGGCCGGCACGCCCGGCGCCGCAATCACTGGGATAATGCGAAGCTGCTGCCAGAGCTCAGTGATAGCGCGCAGAACAGCGGTCTCGGTGACCTCACGACCCAGAGCATGTTTCAGCTCAGCGATTGTGGAGTCGCCAACCTCCAGCAGCTTGTAGGTCTGCACGGCCAACTGCGAAACCTGGCGCGAGCCGGTCAGTTGCGGGCTGCGGCGCCAGTCGCGGTCGCCGCGCAGCGCATACACATAAGGCAGAACCCAACTGGCGACCATAAAGTCAGGCTGCTCGCCGGGTTGCCCAAGCAGATTGAGCCGAACGGCCACGTCATCGAGCTCAAGACGCACCAGCAGTTGCTCGGCAAGCTGAATATGCTTCTGCTCAGGGGTTGCATTCTGGTGGCCGACTACGGCCTCGACAAACGAAGGAGCGATCGATGAGGAAAACTGCCTCCGGGGCAGAAAAAGACATAATCCAGTCTCTTCAATCCACGTCCGGGCGTCTTCCAGTGTGACCGTCCCGTGCCCGTTCTGACGCATCCTTTCGGCGCGCGATGCTTCCAATTGCTCTGCTGTCAAAGAAAAACCTCACTTCCAGGCTGACGAACGTCGCCAAACACTTGTGAAACGCGCCCTGTTTGCCTCGTTCAAAGGTCGCCGCAATCAATAGGACGCGCCGACCGCAGTGCTGGTCTTCGGGGTACATCGTCTGTGGTTTTTGCGATGTCGCCGGGCAGTTTCCGCTCCTGGGAGCGGGGAAACTGCCACCTTCCTCATGTTACCCGTGTTTTAGATTCGATGGAAGGCCCGCTGTATCTCCTTCCAAGAATACAGTAAAGCGATTGGCCGTCCATGGGGGCAACTGGTGGGGTGGCTGGTCTTCGCCAGCTCCAACAGTAACCACTCCATTCGAACCGGGTCAAGAGGAGTGTTGACCTTAATGGCTGAGTGGCAGGCAATTGAAGCCGCAATTCTCGTTCGCAGATTTTTAAGGTCTTCATTCTGCGTCACTTCGTCTGAATCCGCGCCCGATTGCTCAATGACCTGAGTCAGCATTCGCTCCAAAGCCGCGCCTTCCAGGCCAACTGGCGCCGCTTTCACCGCAAGTGTTTGCGGGCCAAAGGGTTCCACTTCAAATCCATTGCGCTCCAGCTCTTCTGCAATCCCCGCGAAAACCACCATCTGCCAGGGCTTGAGCTCCACCAGCATGGGCATCAGTAACCTCTGGCGCTGCACTTTTTCCACTTGCCGGTCTCTCAAAATTTTTTCAAAAAGCACCCGCTCGTGTGCCACATGCTGGTCGATTATCCACAGACCATCGTCGCCGGCGGCCAAAATGAACGATTCCCGCAACTGCCCCAGCGGGCGCAGCGAGCCCAGATGATTCAGCGTGGCCGCGGCCTGCTCAGCCTCTACCTGGGCGGTCGCCGTGGCTGGGCTAAGTCCATTTGCCCCAGCCTCGCCAAGCGGGTGCGAACAGCCGTCAGGTCCGGAAGCCGGGCCGGGCTGGAGTAAGGCCGCCGCAGCCTCGCCCCAGGCCCGCTGATCTCCAGGATTGAGACCGCGCCCATCGAAGGGCAGCCGGCCGGGAACAAGCTCGAGCAGCCGCGGAGTCAGTTGAAAAGGCTCGGCTTCCGCTGCCGCCGTTTGGAAAGCTGCGGGTTCAGAGTCGGCCGGTTGAGTACGGTCCGGCGCACCCGGCAGCGGCGAGCCGGAGGGCGGCATCAGCGTCGGACTCGCCAGCGGCGCGTTATCCAGCGCCGCGAGGAAAGCCGCGGCCGGGCGCGACTGGATGAGCGCCGTCCGCAGGCTGTCGCGCACAAAGTCGTGAATCAGGCTTTGCTGGCGAAAGCGCACCTCGGTCTTGGCCGGGTGTACGTTCACGTCCACCTCTTCGGGCGGCATCTCCAGAAACAGCAGCACCACCGGGAAGCTGGTGGGAGGAATAATGTTGCGATAGGCCTCGGTGATGGCGTGGATCAGCAGCCGGTCGCGGATAAGGCGCTTGTTCACGAAGATATAAATAGAGTTCCGATTCAGTTTCTGGAGCTCCGGCTTGGAATAGAAGCCGGTCAACCGCATCGCGCCGGGATCGCGCGCCGGCTCGTCCGGGTCTTTCTTCCACGGCGGCGGCTCAGGCAGTCCCGCGCGGGCCAGCGGCGTCTCGGCGGCCACGGGCAGCAACTGCGCCAGCGTGTCCTTGCCAAAAATCTGGTAGATGCGCTCGGCGGTGCGGGCTACCGGCGGCGCGGAGACAATGGTGTGCGTGGCCGAGATCAGCTCGAAGTGTTTCTCCGGATGCACCAGTGCGTAGTGCGTCACCAGAGCGGTCACATGGGCCAGCTCCGTGCTCTCCGCGCGAAGAAATTTTCTTCGGGCCGGAGTATTGAAAAATAGGTCGGCCACGGCCAGGGTGGTTCCGCGCGGCAATGCCGCGTCATCCACATGGAGAATTTTTCCGCCCGCGATCTCCATGCGGGTTCCCGATGGGTCTTCACCCGTCGCCGTCTCCAGCGTCACGCGAGACACGGAGGCGATCGACGGTAGCGCCTCGCCGCGAAAGCCGAGCGTGCCAATGGTCAGCAAATCTTCAGCATTGCGAATTTTCGACGTGGCATGGCGCTCGAAGGCCAACAAGGCGTCGTCGCGCAGCATGCCGCAGCCGTCGTCGATGATCTGGATGAGCCTCTTTCCGCCCGCTTCCACATTCAGGCGAACGCGCTTGGCCCCGGCGTCGAGGGAATTTTCCAGCAGTTCCTTGACGACAGATGCGGGGCGCTCCACCACCTCGCCGGCGGCGATTTTGTTGGCGACATTCTCGGAAAGAAC
>DASXFS010000051.1:0-27732 GCA_036489415.1 Occallatibacter sp.
GCAGATGCTCTCGGTTCCGCTCTATGCGCGGATCGCGCAACTCAGCAAAATACTTCAGGGGATTGTCCATTCCCCCTTCTTACTTATTTCCCACTCCCTGCATATAGCAAACCATGGTCATTTATATGCGTCGGCCCTGCACTTTGTCCGGCCCCACCGTGATGGCGTAGCCCGTCGCGCCGTATACTTCCATGTCCTTGCGCGCGAAGGGCCAGTCCCACGAGCCCATAATCACAGCCTGGGCGTGCGGATAGGCCACGATAATGGTGGAGTCGTCATCCACCTTGGGGTAGATCTCCGGCTTGTCGTGATTGACCACGGCGGTCACCGTGAGCGGCGTTTCGCCATGCATCATCCAGGTCATCAGGTCCACGCCATAGCAGCCAAAGTCATAGAGCGCGCCGGCGCCGTTCTGGGCCGGATCGGTGAGCCAGTTGAGAAACTCCGGCGGCACGCCAATCTCTTTCGGCCCCTCATGCCCATCGTGGACCACCACGCGGCGAATCGCTCCCAACCGGCCCTGCTCTACGTCGTCATAGGCCGCCTTGTTGCTGGAGTACCAGGTAGTCTCGTAGTTCACCAGCACATGAATCTTGTAGTGGCGCGCCGTCTCGCGGATAGCCAGCGCGTCCGCCAGAGAAATCGTCAACGGCTTCTCGACCATTACGGAGACGCCGTACTGGGCGGCAATCTCAATGGCGTGGCGATGCTCGCCGATCGACGTGTAGACCAGCACCGCCTGCGGGTGCGTCTTCTCAATCATGTTGGCTTCGCTCTTGTAGGCCAGCGTCTCCGGCAGCGAGTACTTCTCTTGATACTTGGCGAACAGCGCCGGGTCAGCGTCGGCAATACCGACCAGTTCCACGTCGTGGTGCTGTGGCAGCGCGGAAAGAAAGCCCTCCACATGGCCGTGCTCCAGACCAACGATGGCCACGCGCAACGGCTGTGGCTGGGCCACGCCGAGGCACGGCGCGGCGACCAAGACGGCCAGCAACAGGCATTGGAAAGAAGTAGTGGCAAGGGAAGCGGGGCCGAAGCGAAGAAAACGGGGTATTGATTTCAAGCAATCTCTCCTCGGCGGCAATTCTACCCTGCGCGCCCAGACCTGCTGCCCAGGCGCTGCTGAATTGCGGAGTACCGCCGATGGAATCGAGAGACCCAAGCAGGAAATGAAGCTGCACAATTCGAGGCTGATGGCTTGAAAGCTATCTATAAATCAGCCTTATATCGCTTCCAGTGCGGCTCTCAGTCCTTCCCCTGCGTAAACCCTCTTGCCCCGAAGGCGTCCATCCAAGCGAGGAAACCGTGCCGACTCGCTTTCGCTGCCCCTGCTGCGGCTACAAGACGCTCGAAACCGCCTGTGCGCTGGCGTTGTGCCCCGTCTGCTGGTGGGAAGATGATGGCCAGGAAGACGAGGACGCCGCCGAAGTTCGCCTGACCGTGAATGGGCAACTGAGCCTGAACGAGGCCCGCGAACACTTTGCCTTGTGCGGTGCCGCCCACCCGCGGTTCCTCCCTTACGTTCGGAAACCGCAGGTCACGGAGCAGTGACGACCCCACCCGGTTGCGAATGCCTCAGAGCTGGCCGGCTTGCAGAACGCCACGCTTCCTGTAATAGAGCATTGAGGCCAATCCAAACAGACCGGTGCCTAACAGAAGGAATCCGCTGGGCTCGGGTGCTGGCGTGGGTACATAGGGCGGCTCGCCGTCTCCAATGAAGATCTGTGGCACATCGTCACCCCAGGGCTGCGAGCCGGCCACGGGTAGATACACGTCATAGTTGGCGTAGAGGCTCGCTTCGCTGGCAGCCGTTGCCAGCAAATTGGTGACGTTGCTGCTACTGCCATCTTCCGGATCGGTAGCGCCAATTGCCGGATCGAACAAATACCATGCGGCCCACTGGGCATCGGCCCGGGCGTTCGCGGTGGTGGCGGAGGCAGCCTGGCTGTAAAGGTAGGCCGCTTCCTCGAAGCTGATACCCTGGCTGCCGGCGGTCACTTCGTTGGCCGTCCAACTCTCACCAACGAAAATCTCCCGGTTGAAGTTGATACACATCAGCTCAACATTCGTATAGGTGCTGCCGCCGGACTGAATCGTGAAGTAGTAGGGGTAAATGTAGGCCCCGCCGGCGGACTCCGAGCCAGTGCCGGAAAGGGTCATGGTGAACGAGTTGGCCAGCGCCTGGCGAGAACCGGAGGCAAACAGCAAACAGAACACAGCCGCGAGGGCTGCGAACGAAATAGACTTCTTCATGGAATCCTCTTTTCGGCCATCCAAGGCCGCGCAGTTTTGGTCTTTCTCTCGACCGATCTTTCGGGTCATTGATCTAACACGAAGGTTGCAAGCGGGGTTCCAAACTCAAGCTATTAAAAATAAACGACTTGATGAAAGGCAATCGTCAAAATATGCAAAGTTTTGCACTTATGGCCCGCCTTTTGCCACATTTTGGGAACCCGCACCCATCCTGAATCTCCCTAAACCAGTCCGGAAAATCCCCAACCCGGCCTGACGGCGTTCAAATCTGACAGCTCAAGCCGATCCGAGCCGGCCGCTCCATAGGAGTGGCAAGATTTGCTCGTTCCAATTGCACCGCACCTCCGGCGCCGGGTTCCTTTCCGGGTCCCTCTCGTGCAAACGGGTGGCTGAGCGGTTTGACCCTTGAGAGCAATCCCACTTACCATGAGATGAGGTATTTCCACTTCTGCGCGTCACTGGTTCCGTCGCGTGCGGCGGCCGATTGTTTCACTTTGGAAAGGGAGCCGGCGGTCTGCGGTCCGGAAGCGATGGATTGCAACTAGGAATCGGTCCCAGGCATCACCCAGACAAGTTTGTAGGCGTGTAGATCGCGCCCGGAAGGCAAAACAGTTGAGCTCTATCGACACCCTCGAAAACAACCCCCATCCTGAGGCGGCCGAAGCCGCGCATCTTGACGTAAATGACGGGCACGATCACGCTCACGACGACCATGAAGGTCACGATCATGACCATGGACACCAGCACGGCCCGGTTCTGAATCCGGACTGCACCCGGGAATTGGTGCTCGATATTCCCGCCGAAGAGGTCAGCAAGGCTTACCGGACCGTGACGGGCAACTACCGCAAACACGCCAGGATTCCCGGCTTCCGCGCCGGCAAGGTTCCGGAGTCAGTGGTCAAACGCCGCTACGCAACCGAGATCCGCAAGGACGTGATTGACGGCCTGTTGCCGGAGCGGTTCAACAAAGCGGTTTCGGAACTCGGCGTGCGGCCGGTTGGCCAACCGCAGGTCACAGAGCTGACAGTCGAAGACGGCCAGCCGCTGCATGTGAAAGCGGTGTTCGAGTTTGTTCCTGCTTTTTCCCTTGAGGGCTACCAGAACGTCACGGTGCCCAAGCCGCCCGTGGCGATTACAGAAGAGGAGTTTCAGGCCGAGCTGGCGCAGTTGCGTGAATCGCGCGCCACCGTTGAGCCGGTCGAGGAAGATCGTGCTCTGACAGACGGCGACTGGGCGCAGATCACCTACAAGGGCCAGATCGAAGGCGAGGCCGACGCCGCTCCGGTTGCGGGAGAAGATACGCTGGTGGAGATAGGCGGCAAGGATACGGTGGAGGCTTTTTCGACGGCTCTCAAAGGCGCAAAGGCCGGCCAGGAACTGAAGGCCGAAGTCATCTATCCAGCCGATTATGCCGAGGCCAAACTCGCCGGCAAGACCGTGGCCTACGACGTGGAAGTAAAGGCCATCAAGAAGCGCACGCTGCCGGAACTGGACGACGATTTTGCCAAGGAGCTGGGCGCTTACGAGAGCTACGCCGATTTGGAAGAGCGCGTCCGCGAGCATCTGTCTGCCCGCAAGCGGCGCGGCATTGAAGGCGAAACCAAAGACCGGCTGTTTGCCGCGCTGACTGAGCGTTATCCGTTCCCGGTCCCTGAATCGCTGGTGCAGGAGCAAATTGACGCACGCCTGGATCGCGGCTTGCGCGCCCTTGCAGCTCAGGGCATGGACACCGAGCAGATGCGCAAGTTGGACTTTGCCCGTTTGCGGGCGGCGCAGCGCGATAGCGCCTCGGTCGAGGTGAAGACCTTCATCCTTCTGGACCGCATTGCCCAGGAAGAAAACATTACGGTTAGCGACGAGGAAATGGATCACGAATTGCAGTTGGCCGCTCTTCAGTCCCGCGAGCCTGTGGATGCCCTGAAAGTGCGATTGACGCAGGACGGCGGGCTCGCTAGAATCCGGGAACAGTTGCGAAGAGAAAAAACTGCGAGTGTACTGTACGAACGGCTGCCCGCCTGAGGGAGTATATGGGCAGAAGGCGCCGCGCGGGCTCAGGAATATAGCCGGTACGAAACCGGGGCCGGCGGCGATCAGGAAAAAACGGGGACGAACAGCCCCCCAACAGCAATTACGGGAAGAACACTCAATGGCATTGGTTCCCATGGTGGTCGAGCAGACGAGTCGAGGCGAGCGCGCCTACGATATTTACTCCCGTCTGCTTCGCGACAACATTATCTTTCTTGGCACACCCATCGACGACCAGGTGGCCAACCTGATTGTGGCGCAGATGTTGTTTCTTTCCGGTGAAGACCCGGAAAAGGACGTGCAGCTTTACATCAATTCGCCGGGCGGCTCCATCACCGCCGGTCTCGCCATCTACGACACCATGCAGTTCATCAAGAACAATGTGGTCACCTATTGCATTGGCCAGGCGGCTTCGATGGGGGCCTTCCTGTTACTGGCCGGCACGAAGGGTAAGCGGTTCGCTCTTCCCAACTCGCGTATCCTCATTCATCAGCCCTCGATGGGGGGATTGAGCGGCCAGGCCACCGACATTGACATTCATGCGCGCGAAATTCTGCGCATTCGCGAAATCACCAACACGCTGATGGCCAAGCACACCGGCCAGCCCCTCGATCGCATTGAACGCGATGTCGAGCGGGATTTCATCATGAACTCGCAACAGGCCAAGGACTACGGCATCGTCGATGAAATTATCGACCGGCCGCGCACATAGTTTTTTGGCGGAGTTTGCGGCGCTAGCGGTGCTAGCGTAGTTAACTCCGCTAACCACGCTAACACCGTTATCGTCGTCCAAAGGGAGCAGGAAAATGAAAACGCGCACGGGACCCGAAGAAGCACTGCGCTGCTCGTTCTGTCATAAGTCACAGGACGCCGTGGCCAAGCTGATCTCGTCGCCCAGCGACTACCCTCGCGCCTACATCTGCGATGAGTGTGTAGCCGTCTGCAACTCGATCCTTGAGGACGACCGCGGCGACGCCGCACATCCAGCCACGACCGCCGGCCACCTGCCCAAGCCGCAAGAGGTCAAGAGCTTCCTGGACGACTACGTGATTGGCCAGGACCAGACCAAGAAGAAGCTGGCCGTCGCCGTTTACAACCATTACAAGCGCATCCAGATGAACCGCATGCGCAACAACGAAGTGGAACTGGCCAAGTCGAACATTCTGCTCATCGGGCCGACTGGTTCCGGCAAGACGCTGCTGGCGCACACGCTGGCCAAGATGCTTGACGTGCCCTTTGCCATTGTGGACGCAACCACCCTGACTGAAGCCGGCTACGTGGGCGAGGATGTCGAGAACATTATCCTCAAGCTGCTGCAGGCCGCGGAAGGCGATGTGACCCGCGCGCAGCAGGGCATCATCTACATCGACGAGATTGACAAGATCGGCCGCAAGGACGAGAACCCCTCCATCACTCGTGACGTTTCCGGCGAAGGCGTGCAGCAAGCGCTGCTCAAGATTCTTGAAGGCACCGTGGCCAACGTGCCGCCGCAGGGCGGACGCAAGCACCCGCACCAGGAGTTCACGGCCGTCGACACCACCAATATTTTGTTTATCTGCGGCGGAGCATTCGTTGGCCTCGAGCGCGTGGTGGGCCGTCGCGTCGGCAAGAAGGCTCTTGGCTTCAAGGCCACCGACACCGAGGCCGAGTCCGCGGCACGCTCCCATCGCGACACCGAGTTATTGCGCAAGACCGAACCGCAGGACCTCATCAAGTATGGCCTGATACCGGAGTTTGTTGGCCGGCTGCCGGTGATGGGCATTCTCGATGAGTTGGACGAGGCGGCGCTGATTGAGATTCTCACCAAGCCGCGCAACGCCATTCTCAAGCAATATCAGCGCCTGCTCGAATATGAGAATGTCCGCCTGCACTTTACCCAGGAAGCGACGTGCGCCGTGGCGCGCGAGGCGCTGGCGCGCAAGGTTGGCGCGCGCGGGCTGCGCATGATTCTTGAAGAGCTGATGCTCGACCTGATGTACCACCTGCCCTCGAACAAACGAGTGCGCGACCTGGAGATTACGCGAGAAATGGTAGAGCGGCGCGACCTGTCGCTTTGCCTGCTGGAAAAGGCCGGGTAAATTTTCACCCATCCGAAAGCGGAAAGAGAAACCCCTCATGCCGGCATTTGGGCATGAGGGGTTTCTCTTTTTGAGTGGGGAAGGTATTGCTATAGTGAAGCGGTAAAGCTGATATTTCATTACGGACTGCGTGCCCCGCTTTTGTCTTTACCTCGTGCGGCACTTGTCGTCCGGTGCTCTTTCAACGAATCAAATGGCCAAAATGATTGACCGGCGGTGTCACTTCTGCATCGCTTGCTGCATCGGCGACACCACTTGCTTGAACCCCGAGGGAATCTGGAAGACCGACGCCGGAACCGTATCGTGCGAGAAGTCATGGGTCTGCACGGTCATCTCCATCAGCGTTACGTCCGTGGGCGCCTGACCTGCGGGCGCGGAAGCTGCAGGCGCCGGTGCCGGAGTTGCGGGTTGAGCTTTCTTTTTGTGCCACGCGCTGATGAGCGCGCCGCCCAGGGCCGAACCGGGGATGCCGAGTCTGCTGCTCTCGCCAGAGGCAGTATTAGTGGCTGTGTCGGAAGCCACTTGCCCCGCCACCGAGCCGCTGCTGGGTGTGGCAGCGCCATTGGCAGGCGTTCCCGGCTGAGCCTCCATGCCGGTACCTGATCCGCCCATGCGGGTAATCTCCATAATGCGCGTGCCGGTGATCTTGGCCAGCTCTTTCTGCATCTGGGCAAAGGCGTCGGATGCGCCGGGCTTGGAGCCGAACATCTGCATCATGGCGAATTGCGAGCCGTTTCTCATGTTGGCCATGCTGGCCATCAGGTCTTTCGCGTCCACGCCCTGCATCAGCTTCTCGCCGAATCGCCGATCGAAATCCTGAACTTCTTTCATTTCCGCCGGTACATCGGGCGTGGTCCAAATTTCGTCAGTGAACGCGTAGGTGATGTTGGTGCCGGGGTTGTTCGTATCGGTGACGATCATCTTCATGGTCATGATCTGCTGCTTGGCGTTCT
The DNA here is from genome assembly GCA_036489415.1 of Occallatibacter sp. Taxonomy (GTDB): domain Bacteria; phylum Acidobacteriota; class Terriglobia; order Terriglobales; family Acidobacteriaceae; genus Telmatobacter. The sequence goes on from DASXFS010000051.1 coordinate 7,310, forward strand.
GGCCATTGATGACCTTGGCGACACCGGGGTCGGAGACAGCGGTGGTGAAGTTGAACTGCAGGTTGGGCGGAACCTGCGGCGCCTGGTTCTTTTGCTGCTGCTGCGCTTTCGCCTGCGCATCCTTCATCTGCTGCTGCATCTCGGCCATCTTGGCCGGCAGCTCCTCGATCATCTTGCGCATGTCGGCAAAGGTTACAACGCTGTAGGTCTTCTTGGTGTTGTCAATGTGGATGATGACTTCCTTGTCCAGATCCCAGATTTCGGTGTAATCCTTGCTGACGATCGCTTTCTGGTTGCCATGCACCATGGTGATTTCGCTCGTGGGCTCGGTGAGCGCCTTCATTTGTTTGGAGATGAAGGGAATGTTTTTGATGCTGTTGATGAGCTGCCCACCGGTGATCTGCGATGTGTGCTCATAGCTGGAATCGGCATAACAGACAAACGGGCCGGCGAGCATGGCCAGCGCGATGACCGTTCTGATGTGTGTCCGCATTGCGTTTCTCCTGGGTTAGCGTGTGTGGTTAGTCTGTGTGATTAGCTTGCAAAGTTTTTTGATGGTCTGCGAGGCTCGTCCAGTCGACCAGCCGCGCAGGACGCCGCGATCAGATGCCCTTGCAGAAGTTCGACCCCGGTTTCCATTCCGTGTAGGTTTTGGTAAATAGATCGGTGGTCTTTTGAGCGCCGTCCGTGAGTCCGAAAAACTGCGCGCTGAGCCCGCCTTGGCCTGTGAATACGATCTGCGACTTGGTACAGGGGGCAAGCGTCATGTTGGAAGAGTGAGTCACGCCTTCGGTAGCGATGAACTGCACAAATACATCGGCGTTGGAAGACAGAACGTTGCTGACCGTCATCTTGCTGAGCGGAGAGTTGGCGATTGCATCCTTGACGCCTTGCGGTAAATACTTCGACAAAAAGCTGACCGCCGTGTCGATGGCGCTGCCGGCGGTATCGGAGACCATGTCGGCGAACGGGCCCAGAACATCCAGGCGCAGTTCGATACGCGGGGCGCAGTAAGAAATGACCATGCCATTGGGCGCAATGGGCGAAATGTTTTCGTCCGTCGTGATCTGGTAGGTGAGATTGATGTTGCCGCCCTGGTCGCCGTCGGTGACCGCGCCGTTGGACGTGGTTGAGAATCCACCGCCCGTGCCGCCGCCGCCCCAACTGATGGAGAAACCCCCGCGGCTGAACTCATTTCCGCCAGTGAGCGCGGGATGGATGAGTAGAGCCGAGGAAATATCCAGGGTCAGCGGCATTCCTTCGAGCAGCGGCGCCAGAGGCACGCTGATGCCGCCGGGCAGTGCAACGCGATCTTCCGTAGCCCACACGCCAGGAGATTGCTTGCCAATCTCCCAATCGAACTGAATGGTGCCCTTCATGTTCTTGACCGAATTGAAGATTCCCGGCCCGATGTATTTACCCCCGGTCGCCTGAATTTGCGCCCAGTCGAGGTTCGTGGCAAAGTCAAAGTCGCTGATGGTTCCCTTGGCGCCGATGCGCGCCACAAAGCCGCCTACGTCCTTGACCAGCACAATCTGAAAATTGCATACCGAGTCGCCCGGCGTGAATGAGTACTGAGTCACCGTCCAGCCGGAAACCACGGAGCCGGCAATGCCCTGGATGGATTGGGCGACAGCATCCTTGGCGCCCGCGGCGCGGGACGCGTTAGGAATGATGGTCTCAACGGACTGCGCGTAGACGGGCGGCTCAATGAGGTCGAAGATGCTGCGGTAGAGCGGCTTCGCGTCTACTTTTGCAACCTGGCCGTTGCCATGAAAGTGGACCGGAGTGTCGATCTTCATGTTGCCGCTGGCCACCACGTCTTTGAGTGAGGCCTGGGTGAGTTCCACCAGGGTCTGGTCGCCGTTATTCACCACGCCGAGCACCTTGCCGGCCATCTCCCCCTTCACCATGAAGATGTCATTGGCCTGCAGGTTCTTGATGTCCTGGCTGGCATTTTTGAAGAGCCAGCCGTGGCCGTCGCTGCTGATGCCTTGCAACGAAGACCGCACATCGGTATCCGTGAACATCTTCACGGCGGAGGAATACGTCGTGTGGTTGAAACTGTTGCCTCCCGTCACGGAGACGCCGTTGCCATTGGCAATGCGCCGCTTGACCGGCGTCGCCGCACCGCTGGAGAGGGCAGAGATCTTCGCGTTGGCGTCGGCTTTGGACGACTCGACGGTCGGCTTCTTCTTGCAACTGGTGGGGCACAGCACGAGCAGCGCAACCATGGCGCCAGTGGGTAAGGATTTCCAGTTCAGCTTGCGGTAGAAGTTCGTCTTCATGGCCTCAGTCCTCGGTGTGCAGCTAGGTGCTGATTGATTGCGCGCTTGTTTTGAAGGTTGATGTCTACTCCCGTTGCAGTTCGACGCGGCGATTGCGGGCACGGCCTTCCAGAGTGGTGTTGGATTCAATGGGCCGGGACGCGCCAAAGCCGCCGGTGGTGAGCCGGTCGGGCGCAATGCCATAGCGGGAGACCAGCGCGTCTTTCACCGCTGCGGCGCGGCGCTGGGAGAGCTGCTGGTTGGCGCTCGCGACGCCAATGTTGTCCGTATGGCCGGCCACGCTCAATTTCCAGTCAGGATTCTTGTGAAGAATGTCGGAGATCTGCTTGAGCACAGCCTCGGAATCGGGCTTGATGGTCGAGCTGTTGAAGTCAAAATAGATGCCGTAAATCTGGACCGGCTTCTTCTCGGCCAGGGCTTGCTCCATGCTGGAGCCGGCTGCGGGAACATTCTCAGGGAATTCGATCTTGACCATCTGGCTTATCTCACCTGAGACCTGGCCGGCGATCACGATCGGGTTCGAGGGCTGGTCAAGAAAATAGAAGTGCGCCTCATCGGTCCCACCGAGGCTGCACATGGCATGGAGCACGGGCAACTCCACCTTCGCGCTATTGACCAGCATGGGAACGGCCACGTCCGTCGCGCCCACGCGATGCAGCGAACACTTGTTCATGGGATGGCCGTTCCATCCGACGAGGTGGCTCTGGTCCGCCATGATGGAGGCCAGAGGACTGGGATTGGCCTCGAAGTCGAACTCCGACGCCTGGCCCGCGCGCAGTTGGGTGAGAATCTCGGTGGACGCCGCGAAGCCGTTAGCGCCGGGATAATGCTCCGTCTGGCCGATGACGAAGTAGGTCATGAAGCGATGGGATGTGGCCAGGTCTGCCAGATCGACGATGCGCGTGGTGGTTTTGCGCGTCGGCGGCTGGTTGGGGTTGCCGCTTGGTGTGTCCCATTCGACGACCAGAGTCACGTCTTTCTGGCTGGTGTCCTTGATGGTGCGGATCTGTTCGCGGTCCCCTTCATCGCCGGCTTGCGCGCCTGACACGATCAGACCCTTGACCAAAGGGATGGTCATGGAGGATGTAGCTGCCGAAACCGCCTTCCAGTCTGGAAGCTTGGGGCCGGCCGGTCCTTCATGCCCGCTTTGTACTCCCTTGAGACGGTCGGCCAGCGATTGAGAATGGACGCGGCAAGCGGGAAAGAGCGCCAGCAGCGCGAACGCCGCGACGGTGGTGAGCGCGCCGGTCCCGCATCCGGTTTTGTGGCCGCTCTTGTACGCGGGATTCTTGCGGCTGGAACTCGAGTTCATTGCGACATCCTTTGAGACCGAGAGCATCGTGGCTATTCCTGTTGGGCCGCTGCGTTCAACATGCGGCGCCTGCAATCTGGCGGCCATCCATCGCGGATGAAATTCTTCTCTTCCCGCTTCTGGTTTTCCCATACTGCGCGGCCAATGTCCTCAAAACACTTCTCAAAAGTTCTCAAAGTTTCTCAATGGCCTTAAATCTTTGAAATCAAGTCACATGTTGTCTTGCATCGATGCTCGATGCAGCGAGGCTCTCCCTCACTGCCGCTGCAGCTCCACGCGGCGATTGCGGGCGCGCCCTTCCACGGTCGAGTTGGTTTCAATGGGTTGCGAAGCTCCATAGCCGCTGGTGGTGAGGCGATCGGGAGCGATCTTGTACTCGCTCACGAGAGCGCTTTTCACTGCCGCGGCGCGCCGCTCGGAGAGTCCCTGGTTAAAGCCGGCGTCGCCAATGTTGTCCGTGTGGCCGGCCACGCTCAGCTTCCAGTCGGGATTCTTGTGCAGAATGTCAGAGATCTGCTTGAGCACGGCCTCGGACTCGGGCTTGATGGTCGAGCTGTTGAAATCGAAATAAATGCCGTAAATCTCAACCTTCTTCTTGTCGGCCAGAGCCTGCTCCATCGCTGTCGGCCCCTTGCCGGCAGCGCCGGAGCCGTTTACCGGAAACTCGATTTTCACAATTTGCGAGCGGGCATCAAGAGAACTGAGCACGCTGGCCAGCAGCAAGCCATTCGATGGCTGATCGAGAAAGTAGAAGTGGGCTTCATCGTCGCCGCCTTGCGGGCAACTGGCATGGAGTACAGGCAGCTCCATGCGAACACCGTTCACCAGCACCGGAAACGATAGGTCGGTCGTTCCCACGCGCTGCAGCGTGCATTTGTACATGAAGTGCCCATTCCACTGGGTCTGCACCTCGATCAGTTGCGCGTGCCCTTGAAATTGCGCGGCCAGTGTCGAAGTGGGGTCGGCCTGGAAGTCGAACTGCGAGCCCTGGCCGGCGCGCAACTGGTTGATCACCTCGGTGGACGCGCCCAGCGGAATCGATCCGGGGAAGTGCTCCGTTTTGCCGATTTGAAAATAGTGCATGAGGCGATGGGCATTGACCAGATCGGCCACATCGATGACCCGGGTTCCCGATCCACGTTTTGGCGGCTGGGTGGAATTTTTATCCCCGCTGACGATCTTGCCGGTAGACTCGTCGCGCAGGACCAGCTCGTTGTTCAGCACAAAGTCCATAGTTTTTGACGTCACGTTCTTGATCGTGCGGACGGATTCGTGATCGCCATACTGATCGGTGATGACGCCGGTCTGCACCAGCCCCTCGACCAGCGGAATGGCCATCGACGACGTGGCCGCGGAAACAGGCTTCCAGTCGGGCAGCACAATGGGGGCAGATTTGGCCGACGAACCTTCATCGTGAACCGCATTCAATCGGTCGGCGAGACTGCCCGAGGGCGCCGCGTTGCCGGCCGCGCCAGCCGTCGAAGAACTGGCCGAGGCAGAGGCATTCGCTGAGGCGCCCGTCGGCGAGGCGCCAGGGCTGTCCGCGCCCGGTGCGGCAGATTTCTTGCAGCCGCAAACGGAGGCGAGCAGGAAAAAGGTCAGAAGGAGAACGCCGGGGAAGGGAATCGAAATCAGGCCGCGCCGTGGATGGCAAGCGTGGGAGGGCTGCAAATGCGGTTCCATGGGTGTGAACTCTATGAGGAGATCGAAGGCCTAGGCAAATCAATAGTTCTCAATTTTTCTCAAGGTAGAATGATCGCAATTTTTCCGCCAAATCCGGAGGCTTTTAATCTCCTGAACGCAAAAACAGGCCGAGGTTTACGCCCCGGCCTGCCTGTTTCTCATTTTTCTTGCTCGGAATTGCTTTTCGCTTGCTACGGAACAAAAACATGCAACCGGACGCGCCACTTGGTGCTCTGTCCGGGCTTTAGGGTAACCATGCCGGTGTCCATGGAGCCCCACTCCTTGCCGAACGGGTCAGCGAAGTTGTACTGGTGCTCGACGGCCACGAACTGCATGGCGGGCGGCGCGTACATCTGGATAGTCTTGATCTCCGGCGACAAGCCCATAATGTCCACGCCGTAATGGGCTGCCGGGTCGATGATCTGGACCGTGGCAGCATGATCCTTCCAGTCGATGTGGCTCCAGTTGTCGTCAAACATGTTGGTCCCGAGCGCCACTCCGCCGGCGGCCCGCAAGTCATAGCGCGTTCCCTCCACGGGCAGCAGCTTGCCGGTTGGGAACACGTTGTCGTAGCCGTCCACCTGCGCCAGCTTGTCGGCTGGAATGTGCACCCTGGCCTGCGATCGGTTCTGGGAGGGTAGGTGAATGTACGGGTGCCAGCCAATGGCGATGGGCTCGTCTTCCGTGCCCACGTTGTGTGCGTCTATGCTGGCGTCCACCGCCTCGGCGGTCAGACGGATACTCACCACCAGGTCAGTCTTCGAGAGCCAGTGACCGCCAAAGTCGCCGGCGTGGATGACGCCCGACACCTCTTCGCCGCCGGGTATCTTCTCAACCTTAACGTCACTGGTTTTGGACTTCAGGATGAGCCCGTGCATGGCGTGGCGCTCGGCCCCGGGCAGTTTGCCAATGTTGTTGGCCGGCAGGGTGAGGGTGTGGCCATGCCATTCGGTGGTTAAAGTCTTGCCGTCTGCCGAGAGTTTGCCGCGAATGCGGTTGGGGTAGGGCACCAGAAACGCCGCGCCAAGCCGATAACCCAGGTCGCCGTTGGCCGTGTCCTCCTCATCCAGCATTTTCTTGATTTGGGTCAGATCAGGCGAGGCCAGCACGTCCACATTGCCCTTGCCCGGAAAGTTGGCGGTAATCTGCAGCACTTCCATGCCACGGCCCGGAGCAAGCGTGATGCTGGTGAACTCCGGCCGCGTGGTGCTGGTGGGCTTGCGGATAAGGGTAACGATCTTCTCGCCACCGATTTCAGTACCGCCCTGAGCATCGGCGGAGGGCATGAGTACGCCCACCAGAAAGATGGGCAGCACAGCGGGCAGCAAGGAAAGTGCGCGAATCAAAGGCGTCATTTTGAGTTCATCCTCGGAGATGCGATTGAAAGATTTGCGATTGGATTTTGCGGGACCACTTCGGCGCCGGGAAATAGACTCTTTCCGTCGCGAGAAAGCGTATTCCAGCAGCGGAATCATTCTACGCCACGAGGCTTATCCAAGGCAGCAATCACACCCCATGCGAAGGCTAAAATGCTTGAATGGACTCTCCCCCACAGTCGCTTGCGGAACTGAATGCCCGCATTGTAGCCTGCGAGCGCTGCCCGCGGTTGCGCGTCTACTGCGCTGAGATCGCGCGCGTGCGGCGGCGCGCATATCTGGATCAGGTATATTGGGGCCGGCCGGTGCCGTCCTTTGGCGACCCGCAGGCGCGCGTGCTGGCGTTGGGGCTCGCTCCGGGTGCGCACGGGTCGAACCGCACGGGTCGTCCCTTCACCGGCGATGGTTCAGGCGAGTTTCTGTATCCGGTCCTCTATGACGCCGGCTTTGCCTCGCAGCCCAAGGCTGTCTCGCGCGATGACGGAATGAAGCTATGCGACTTATGGATCAGCTCGGTAGTGCGCTGCGCTCCTCCGGGAAACAAGCCCACGCCCGGCGAGCAGAGCAACTGCGCGTCGTGGCTCGATGAGGAGATTCGCTTGCTGAGCAAGTTACAGGTGGTTGTTTGCCTGGGCAAGATCGCCTTTGACGGTTTTTTGAATCACCAACGGCGCGCTGGACAAATCGCATCGCGGGCAGGATTGCAATTCCGCCACGGTGCGGAATACACTTTGCCAGGCGGACACATCCTACTGGCCAGCTATCACCCATCCCTGCAGAACACAAACACCGGCAAGTTGACCTACGCCATGTTTCTTGATGTTTTCAAGCGGGCGCGGCAAGCAGCGAACTTAGACTGAGCGTAAACTTCACAAGCCTTCTGCGCGGCGATTTGTGCGCGAATGAACTGAATCCGCAACCCAATCTCAACGCAGAGAGAAGCCTCAAGCTTTAGCGATACTGCAATCGAAACGGTGAGAAAATACAATGGCCTCAATAACTCGGAGATCGCTCGTTGCAAATCTCGGTGGCTGCAGCCTCGGTATAGCTGCCGCGGCAGTAGCGCCATCCCAGTCGCTCAACGCAAAGGCAGCCTCTGGCCGTAACACATCTTTTTTTGAGATTATCCGCCAGCCCGATTCGATGGTTGCGTACTCGGGGCTTGACGCGCCGCGTTCCCTGAGCCGATCGGCTGCCAACTGGAGCTGTCCCGGAACCACGATCCATGTTGAGGTTCGACAACACGAATGCGATGTGTCGATCACAGCTCCGGAGAGCCGTCTCACCCATGTCCATCTAAGATGGGCCACCCCGGTACCTGAAGACATCTCCATCCTCGGAGACGCCTGGGAGCGCAGCTATGGAGATCTGCGTTGGAGTGGCCTGATCCCAGAGCGAATTATGCCCTGGTATTTTCTTGCCGTTGATGCGCACTCATTGCATGGATATGGCGTGAAGACTGGAGCGGCAGCTCTCTGCTTCTGGCAACTCGATGCCTCCGGCGTCTCGCTCTGGCTCAACGTCTGCAATGGCGGAGAAGGCGTCGAGTTAGGTGAGCGTGAACTGCTGGCCGCCACAGTGATCACCCGGCGCGGAGAGTTCGGAGAGGAGCCAATGGCCGCGGCTCGCGCGTTCTGCGGTCAAATGTGCAGCGTTCCACGCAGAAGTTCTCCGATTTACGGAAGCAATGACTGGTATTACGCTTATGGGAAAAATTCCGCAACCCAGATTGTGCGGGATGCCGATCTGGTAGCTTCTGTATCTCCATCGACGGGCCCACGCCCCTTCACAATCATCGACGACGGCTGGCAAAATAAAGATCGCTTTCCAGACATGCACGCGCTCGCTGCCAGCATTCGCGAGCGCCAGGTTCGTCCGGGGCTTTGGATCAGACCGATGCAGGCTGCCGCGGATACAGACTCGAAGCTCCTTCTTCCCACGCAACGCTTCGGGCGCACTTACCAGCAATACTCAGCCCCGGCATACGATCCCACAATTCCCGACGCGCTTGACATTGTTCTCCACAAGGTCAGCCAGGCGGTTGGATGGACATACGAGCTCATCAAGCATGATTTTTCAACGTATGAGATCTTTGGGCGCTGGGGATTTGAGATGAGCGGGCAGCCTACCGCGCCTGGGTGGAACTTTCATGACCGCACCAGGACAAACGCTGAAATTGTGCGCGATCTTTACCAGGCAATTCGCAGGAAAGCTGGGGAGAGCGCGGTCTTGGTTGGATGCAACACAATCGGACATCTCGCCGCCGGCTTGTTTGACGCGCAACGCACTGGGGATGATGTGAGCGGCAAAAACTGGGAGCGGACCCGGCGTATGGGCGTAAATACCCTGGCGAACCGTCTGCCTCAGCACCATGCCTTTTTCCTTCTCGATCCCGACTGTGTTCCGATCACAACCTCCACTCCCTGGCGTTGCAATCGCCAATGGCTGGACGTGATTGCGAGAAGCGGCACGGTCCTTCTGGTTTCCGCTGAGGCGGCGGCACTGGGAGATGAGCAGCGCCAAGCTATTCGCGAATCCTTCGCGCTCGCCGCATCTGCCGGTGATCCCACTGCTCCGGAGGATTGGCGGGAAAACACAACCCCGGAAACCTGGAATTTCAAAACACGCGAGCAGGCTGGCCACATCGTGCGCAAATATGACTGGTGTCAGGACACCGGAGCGTGGCCCTTCGAGATCTAATTCCGTTCTGTCGATAGCGTGAGCGGATTCGGCTCAGCCTATTCCGGTCTACCCACGAGATTGTCTTTGTATGCCTTTTGCACGATGAAGAAGGCCTGTTTCTTCGTGCCGTCGTCGGATATAAGTCCTTTGCGGTTGTAGCCATCCTGCAGCCTGGGGATGTTCCGCGTGGTAGAGCGAAAGTCGGTCAATATCCAGGGAGTGGTGCCGCGAAGTTGGGGAATTTTGCCCAGCATGACTAGTTGATGTCGGTAGACGTTCGCCTGTTGCTCTTCGGTCCAGCGCTGGTTTTCGGCGCCATGGTTGCCCTGCTTGGCTTCGGCGCCAAACTCGCTCATGATGATCGGCTTGTCGGGCAATGTCCAGTGCATGTTATCGGCGTCTTCGGGCGCGCCGCCGTACCAGCCGATGTACTCGTTTACGCCAACCACATCGAGGGCGTCGGTGAAGGGATCATTCAAGACCGCCGTGCCGCCTTCAATGTGCTCTGAGTTAAGCGCCGAGGTAATAAGACGCGTCGAGTCCAGCTTGCGCGCTTCATTCGCAAGGTCAGTAAGGAATCGCGTACGCGTCGGGTTGTTTGCGGTTTCGTTCGACACAGACCAGAGAATGACGGAGGCCTTGTTACGATCGCGGCGGATCATCTCTTTGAGCATGACGACGTCCTTGGCATAGACTTCGGGCTTGTCGAAAGAGATGTGCTGCCAGTTAGGAATCTCAGACCAGACCATGATGCCATCGCGATCCGCGGCGCGCTCCATACGCTCGTCGTGGGGGTAGTGGCAGAGGCGCACAAAGTTGGCGTTGAGATCTTTGAGGTAGCTGAAGAGCGTGGCGACGTCCTGATCGGTGCTGGCGCGGCCGCCGCGGATAGGGGCTTCGGCATGAACATTTATGCCTTTCAGAAAGACGGCCTTGCCATTAAGCAGAATGCGGGTGCCGTCGACGCGAATGTCGCGAAAGCCAATCTCATCGGTCAATTTGTCATTGCCGGCCGAGAGGCTGACCTTGTAAAGCTTTGGTGATTCGGGTGACCAGAGTGTGAGCGTGGCAGCCTTGGCGCTGAAGGGTGCGTTGCCATCGGCGTCTGTTTTCACTGTAGCCTTGGTGCCCGCTTCGGCCACGTCGATCGTTACGGCGGTGCCCGCTGGAGCGCCAAGCACATGGACATAACCTGTAAGTTCGGTGTTGCCGGGCTGCCACGTGGAGCCGTGAGCTAAATGGACGTCATAGTCGTCGATGAAGGCTGTTGGAACGGTGACGAGAGAGACGTCGCGCGTGAGTCCGCCGTAGTTAAACCAATCGTAGCCGACAGACGGAATGCCATCGACCAGGCGCGTAGCGTCTACGGCGATGACGACAAAGTTCGATCCGCTATGCAGCACGGCAGTGACTTCGCAATCGAACGGAGTGAATCCTCCCTCGTGATCGCAAACCCGCTTTTGGTTGACCCAGACGTGAGAGCGATAGTTGGCTGCGCCGATATGCAGAAAGGTGCGGGTGCTGGGTTCCGGATGCGCGTCAAAGTCGCGCTCGTACCAGACGACGCCCTCGTAGTTGAAGAGCTGCGGGACCTGGGTGTTCCAATCTCCGGGGACTTTCAGTGTGGGTGCGGTTGCGAAGTCGTATTCATCATTGTGCGGCCCGCTGAAAATATTAGGGTTGGTATTCATGGCGTAGCCATGGTCGTTGATCGCCCCAGTGCTGGTATAAAGGGCTCGAGCAGGAGCCTGATCGACGAGATAGTGCCAGTCGCCATTGAGGCTGGTCGTGGTGCGGTGATCCACACCCACAAGAAGCGTCTGAAACTGTTGCTGGCTAAAGGCTGGCAGCCCCACGCACAGACTGAACAGCGCGATGGCGATGTCGCGCGAAATCAGGCGTAAAACGTTTGTACGGCTCGGCAATTCAATCATCGTAAGAAGCCTCTGGAAAGCAAAAAACACCTCTGAGTGCGCCCCTCGCGGGTGCATTTCAATTGAAGACAGAATACGCAGCCAGTGAGCGCCCCGCAATTGGCAAAGAAGACACACGGGCCGAGATTACATGCGTGGTGATTCTCCGAGCCTTGGCATGCCGCGCTACCATCAGATTGCAGCAATGCTCAATTTTGTTCGAGTGCGGGCCGCCAATATAATGACGACGTTGAGATGTGATAGACGGTTAGCGCAACGGCGGTGCATGCCGAAGTGTAGTTAGGAATGCGATTGAGAGTCAGTATTCTCGTATGTCTGCCCTTTGTGTCGATATTGTTGACCGGGTGCGCTCCTCGAATGGCGAACAATCGACAAAGCACTCCAATTCTGTCCGTGCCCACCATCAGCTATGCGCAAGAGTCCGCGGCGGGGATCCAGAGCCTGCAAGAGTGGTACACGCCATCGACAGGTCTCTATCGATCGACCGGATGGTGGAATTCGGCGAATGCCATGACGGTGCTGGCCGACTACGCTCGCTTAAGCAAGTCGAAGCAATATCACTCAGTGCTTGCAAATACATTTGTCGTTGCCCAGAAGACCAGCTCTGGTTTCCTGAATAACTTCTACGACGATGAAGGATGGTGGGCGCTGGCATGGATCGATGTCTACGACCTAACTCGGAATGCCCAGTACCTCGCCATGGCCGAATCAATTTTCGCCGACATGGCCGGCGGGTGGGACAGCACATGCGGCGGTGGCATCTGGTGGAGCAAGGATAAGAATTACAAAAACGCGATCGCGAATGAGTTGTTTCTTTCCGTAGCAGCGCACCTGGCCAAGCGGACTTCAGGTGCGGCGCGAAGCCGATACTTGAAGTGGAGCAACAGAGAGTGGACATGGTTCCAGGCCTCCGGCATGATCAACGCGCAGAGTCTAGTGAACGACGGACTGGGCAAGAGTCCGGGACAGACGGAAGGCGCGGGTTGCGTCAACAACGGCCGAACCACGTGGAGTTATAACCAGGGAGTAATCCTCGGCGGACTTGCGGAACTGTCCACAGTAAATCACGATCTCTCTCTGGCGATAACAGCTCGCAAAATTGCCACTGCCGCCATCACTCGGCTCGTCGATAGCAACGGGATCCTGCATGATTCTTGTGAACCCAATTGCGGCGCCGACGGCGTGCAATTCAAAGGAATCTTCGTCCGCAACCTGGTTCTACTCGATCGGAAATATCCGCGGGCAGCGTACAAATCTTTCGTGGATACCAATGCGGATGCGATTTGGACGCATTCACAAGGCGAAGACGTTCATTTTGGTCGAGTGTGGTCCGGGCCATTCAGTTCAGGCAACGCGGCAAGCCAGAGTTCTGCGTTGGACGCGTTAGTAGGCGCGGCAACGCTTGAAAGGCAGAGGAAGGAATAGAGTACCGATTGAAGTCTATAGGCAAACTATTGGTTCTTCTGGAGCGGGAGACCGGGATCGAACCGGCGACATTCAGCTTGGGAAGCTGACATTCTACCACTGAACTACTCCCGCCATTTAAAATCAATCACTTACGCGATTCGCGGTCGCTTACTATCCAACTTACTATCCAACTTGCTAAACTGGAACTCGGAAGCAGGGTCCCCCGACGGTTCCCAATTTGCCCTTCCGGCGCCATCTCGATTGCGTGGTGGATAGTAAACATGGATAGTAAACCTGGACGCAAAGCCAACCTTAAGAAGTATCTCGCACACGACGGCAAATGGCAATTCTTCCCAGTGGTCAAGGTCAATGGGAGACCGAAGCCGGAGCTCGTTCTGATCGAGGGCAAACCACGACGCTCGACCGATGGCACCTTTTATCTCGACTGGCGCGAGAACGGCGTACGCCGCACCCGCCCGGTGGGGACCTCGCCGCGTGAGGCGCTCGACGCGTGGCAACTCCATTCTGGAATCCTCTCCGGCGACATCGAGGCGCCGGAAGAAGAGCCTAGCGTCGCCTCCGCCTCAAGGACGATTCGTGCCGCCGTCGAAACCTACCTGACCGAAGTGAAGGCCACGAAGGGCGCCGCCACCTTCCGCGCCTATTCCGGCGATCTAGCCTGGTTCCAGACAGTGTGCAAGAAGCATTACGTCGATCAGCTTGGGCGCTCGGATGCGATGGCGCTCTTTGCCGCCGGCCGCGGCGAGGATCTGAACCAGAAGACAATCAACAAGCGCGTCATCGTCATGCTCCAGGCCATGCGCCATGCCGGCGCGAACATCCAGCTTCGCAAGGGCGACTGGCCGCGCACCATCGACAAGCGCGTTGAGATTTACGAACGCGAGGAACTGAAGCGCTTTTTCGAAGCGTGCACCCCCGAGGAGAAGGTAGTCTTTCAGGTCTTTCTATGCTCCGGGTTCCGCTCGCGCGAGCTCTCTTGCCTGACTTGGGAGGACGTGAACTGGCAGGCCGGCACATTGAGCGTTCGTCCCAGGCCGGAGTTCGGTTTCACTCCCAAGAGCTACGAAGAGCGCAGCGTGCCCATTCCCCATGCACTGCTGGAGTCGCTCAAAAAGCACAAGAAAAAACAGCCAGACTCGGTGCTGATCTTCCCGACTCCAAAACATCCGAAGCGGCCCAACTATGGCGGCGACAAACCCGACGCGCACTTGCTGGAACTCGGCAAGGAGATTGCCTACCGCGCGAAATTGAATTGCAAACGCTGCAAGACCCGACAGGGCAAATGCAGCGATGGACCGTATTGCCAAAAGTTCTATCTGCACAAGTGGCGACACACATTCGCCACGCAGATGCTTCAGTCCGGCATCGATATCAAAACGCTGCAGACGCTTCTCGGCCATAAGAACATCGCCACGACGGAGAAGTACCTCAAGTCACTTCGTCTCGACGATCTTCGGCAAAAGGTTGAATCGTCCACGCTGGCGGCGATGCTGTAGCGAGCCGGCCAGCGGTGAGCGAAGGTAAGTACTTTTCTGCCACGGAGTGAAGGTTGCCTCAAACTTGTGCAATATGAGAACTACGTCAGCTATTCTCGGCGACCTGAATTCGGGTGCTTTGATGGTTGGCGAATTTAACGCTAAATTAAGTGCCAAGATCACACTATAATCATGGATCATCGTGAAACTAAGAATCCATAAGCGCGCTCCAGAAGTGAGTCGCTATTCAAACCTCGTGCAGAAACAAAGTGACTCAGAGCGCGCTGTGCTGGGTTTCCTTCCTCGTTGCGTCTATAGCGAAGCGGCAGCACAGGGCAAACTGTACGTAGCAACGGTCGAAATTGCAGGGAAGGAATATTACGCTGCACACCTCCTTTATGGGGGAAAATTCCCAAATCTGCGGGTCTTTCAACTCTACACACTGCCCAAATTTCGAGGTCAGGGCATTGGACGAAAGCTCATCGATTCCCTTGCCGAAGAGGCAGAATCGCAATACTATCTGACAATCAGCGCACGCGTGGCTTCCGACCTTCCCGCGAATGAGTTTTGGGATCGAATGGGCTTTAGAACGACCCGAACCGAAAGAGGAGGCCTTACAACCGGTCGCGAGATCAACCTTCGAAAGCGTGAACTTCTTAGCCCAACCCTTTTCAGTGTTCCGGAGGTTGCAATAGCAACCGATCGCCCGACGCGCTCCGGGGCGGAGCAACCCATATTCGCTTTGGATGTAAATGTATTTCTCGATGTCATGAAAGACCGCCCGCGCGGGGAGTATGCCAAGCGACTACTGACCGCTTCCATGAGCGGAATGCTTCGTCTGTTCGTCGCCCGTGAGTTTGTCGCCGAGCTGTCGCGCGCGGCTCGGTCGCAAGAGCCGGACCCCGTTGTCCAGATGGCAATGACGTTGCCCCAATTCACAGCTGTTCCCGAACCCTTCCTAGCCAACCTGAAGCAGGGACTTGCAACTCTCATTTTCCCAAATCGCGCAACGACGGGACAGCTGCGAGACCGCGACAATTCAGACCTCATCCACCTAGCAACTATGATCTATCAATCCGCTTCAGGTTTTGTCACAAGCGACGAGTCAATTTTAAGAAAACGAGCCGAATTGCGGGCCCAATACAACATTGAGGTGCTCGGCCCGGCAGAACTAGCCGAGATCTACATCCCGCGGCAATGGACACCAACGCAGGTCAGCGCAGAATCAGTCGACGGAAATTCTATCGAGATTTCGGAGATTGACGAAGCTCGAAGGACCGAGGTTGAGTTATTTCTTAGATCTTGCTCCGTCTCCGCGGATCAAATCGCACACGCAGTCGCACCCGGACAGTCCGCCTGCCCTCGCCATAGAGTGATCGTCTCGGTCTCTAGCGAAGTCGTCGGTTTCGCAGCATGGAACGCGACGCGCGACCTGCATTCCTCGACTGAGGCTTGGCTTGGTGTGGATCCAGTTAGTCCGGCTGGAGAGCTCGCCTGTGATGTGCTTCTCGATACGATGTTCCGCGATGTGTGCATCCTCCGGCCGACTCGTGTAGTCATTCATGGCGAACAAATGAATCGAGAAGCGCTGGAATATGCGAAAGGCCGAGGCTTCAGGCATAGTCCCCAGCCAGACAAACCGACTGCCCACGAGAAGTTTTGCATCGGGAAAATCATCTCGCCGCGATGCTGGGACGAGATGCGGGAGGGTTTGTCAGACTCCCTCGGGCTTACGCTACCCGTTGTGCCACCTATATACTCGGGGCCCGACACAGAGATCGTCGTTGCTCGGAGGTGGAAGCCAGAACTTAGAATTTCTGTTCAGCAGTTCGAGTCCCACTTTGGCCCGGTAATTCTTCTGCTCCCAAGTCGTCCAACAGTAGTCGTGCCAATCCAGCGCCCCTATGCGGATAGGCTTCTCGACACTGCATCTCAGCACTCTCTTTTTCCGCGGCCAGAAGCGTCCGTGCTTGGAGAGAAGCTGTATCTCAGTAGTCCCAGGGCCCTCTCTGTCCTGGTGCCAGGAGCAGTCGTCTTGTTCTACGAATCAATTGGCACAGATAATGGAAGAGGCGCGATTGTCGCCGCTGCGCAGATCACCCGCACAGGCGTCAGTGAGACTACAGAACTTGATCATGGAACGACTCGACGCGGGGTGCTGAACTCGGAAGAAGTGAAAGACGTAAGTACGAACAACAGAACAGGGCTCACCTTTTTCAATCAATTGTTCCGTTTCGAACTCCCGGTAGGCCTTTTGCGGCTGCGGGCACTTGGCTGCGCGGATGGTGCCAACTTTGTTACTGCCCGCCAAATCGACGAAGCGGCGGCGGCGAGCATCATAGAAGAGGGGAAAATAAGTGTCCGATTGTCCTGACATTCTGATCTCATTGGCACCCGCGTACACCAGGGCGATTCTGGAAGGGACCAAGACGGTCGAACTTCGTCGTCGGAAGGTTCACGCGAAAATTGGTACCCGTATTTGGCTTTATTCAAAGGTCCCGACTGCCCGAGTTGAGGGCACCGCACTCATTGAACGCTTTCAGGAAGGGGACATCAAGGGACTCTGGGCCGAATTCTCCAGCGAAGTCGGTGTTTCCAAGACAGAATTCGAAGCATACTTTCGGGGCTGCAACACGGGATATGCAATCGTGCTCACCGGGGCCTGCGCCGTCACTCCAGCCCCAGACTTGAAAGCAATAAGACAAAAGCTCGCGGGTTTCCATCCACCTCAATTCTTTAAACGCCTTGAACCAGAAGAAGTCCAAGTATTGCTAAAGGGGCGCAAGATGCGATCCGTTGACCGGCGGCCCTCCGTCAACCGACAGGAGAGTTTATCTTAGCCAAGCTACTTGCCGGTTTGCTTAAGAAGGCAGACGCCCGTTTGAAGCACCATCTCGCATCAAATTAGGGAGAACACTGGCGCCGGCTCTTCGATCACTCAAGCCGTCTTCAAACGTCTAGCGGCTGTCGCCAGCGAGGGCTCCTTCTTCGATAGCCACAACGCCAGCACAGAAGGATCAAAGCACCGTGAGCCGCCGATCACCAGTGACGGAATCTTCCGCTGCTCTGCCAGTCGGTAGACGGTGAATATGGACTTGCCAAGAAGCCTCGCAACATCGCGAACCGAAAGCAGGCCGCGGGCCGATTCGAGTGCGAGCAGAATATTGAACATCTCCGGCGCATCCGGATGCGGATTCTCCGAAAAGCTGATGGCGTTGTTTGGAACCTGTGCTGTGGATTGAGCAGAGGTATGGCGTGGCCTGGTCGCATTTCGCATGGCTGTATCTCCATCCGGCTCGGTGGGCGAGCCTTGTGGCAACTCTGCCCATTTTTCGCCTGGCTGTCCAATGACAAGTTGATGAGAAGTGATAACTGCCGCGCATCACATCGCTTGAAAAGAGCGTCTGACGGGGGGAATCAAACTTGACAACAGCTTTGCAACCGTTCAAGAATTGTGGAAAAGAGGTCGTTTTGGTGGAAAACTTGGACGTTCTTGGAAGAGTTGTCAGGCTTGGTGCCAATCGCTCAATGGAGGCAATCATTCCATGCGTCCCCATATTTCCCTCGAACTCAATCACCTCCGTGTCATCGTAGTTCTCGCTGAAGAGCTGAATTACCATCGCGTTGGCCGGAAGGTCGGACTGACCCAACCCGGCGTGACTCGCGTCGTAGCAAAGGTGGAGCAACATGTGGGTGTACGCCTCTTTGAACGCAGCCACAGCAAGCGCCACAGCGTTTCGCTCACCGATGCGGGCAGAAGCTTTGTCGAACGCGCCAAGCTGGCTCTGACGCAT
Organism: Occallatibacter sp.; assembly: GCA_036489415.1. GTDB lineage: Bacteria > Acidobacteriota > Terriglobia > Terriglobales > Acidobacteriaceae > Telmatobacter. Next base: position 25,282 of record DASXFS010000051.1, read on the forward strand.
TCAGACAGGGCGTTTCTGGCTGCCCGTGATAGTCAAAGCGGAGTAGAGCGGCGGATTGTGGTGGGCAGGTCGCCGTATATCGATCGACGGTTGGTCGATATCCTCAGCACGATGGAGCTTCCTCTCTATCCCAGCCTGCGTGTCGATTTGCAAACAAGATATGCTGGCGAACTCCCAGCATGTGTGCGCTCCGGCGAATGTGATCTAGCGGTCATCACAAATCCGCCCGAAGATCCAGACCTCACTACCACGCTTCTCAGTAGCGCCCCCTTCGCTGTTGTGCTGCCCGAGGACCACAGGTGCGCGAAAAGCAAGGTTGTTAAGTTGGACCATCTGAGATCGACGCCGTGGATCTTCTTTGATCGGCAGGTTCACCCGACGTTATATGACACGTTTTTGGGTCGCGCCCGAGATCTGGGCATTGGTCCAGAGCTCATTCACCACGTCGCAAACAGCGAGGAAGCGTGCGATCTTGTGTGCCGCATTCACGGAGCGGCCTTCTTGTCTCAACGCGGCGCGGCAAACGCAGCAAAAGACGGAGCGGCTATTTGCACGCTTCGGGAAGAAGGCCTATCGCTGGACACGCATCTCGTGGCCCGTGCAGAGAACCGTTCGATGCTCTTGAGCGAGTTCGTTCGGAGTTTCGTGACGCGGCTGAAGCAGGGCCGCCTTTATCAGCCCACTCCTTCGGAGAATGCAATCAACTCCAACTGTGCAGCGTGACGTCGCTGTGTGAGCCATTCTTAGTTTCCGCTCCGACTTGTTCGCAGGCCGACGGTCGAGGGCGGCTTCGCCCGTATCGTGCGCGTCTTGGTTGAAAGAGATGTCCCATGCGCGATGAGATTGATCCGCTTCCGAAGGCTGCTCGCCTGAGTCGAATTGAGCAGCCTTTTTCGGACGGCTTCTGTGATCGCCTGACGGGCGAAATCCGTCCGGTGATTGATTGTGAGGACATCCATAATTGAGCGTTCGACGGTGGTGACCGGCATCGCCTCATGGAGTTGGATGTCCCCGGTAGCGAGGTCAGCCCGATGAATCTCGATCCATGCAGGATGGACTCGTCGCATTCGAGCCGAAGCAGGAACAGTGAGGCTTACATGTGATGGATTCACATCCGAGATTCCATATAGCAACAGAGCCGTCTCGTGAGACAAAGCGATACGCACCGGTCCATTACTCGCCTGGACCCACAGAACCGCCTCACGGTACTGGGCAAGTCGATCCGCGGGATAATATCCGATCCGATAGACGCCCCTACTCATACGTTCGAGCCGGCCGCGCTGCCTCAATCGAACCAGGACGGAGTCCTGGACGCCGAGAGAGCGTGCCGCCGTGGATGTGAAGAGGCCGTTCTGCTCTTCGGCAAGCGCAAACAGCTCGTCCATGCGGGTTCTCGGCATTGATCGAGTATTCAATGCCGGTTAGCCTGTGTCAATATCATTCCATTATGGAACTATATTGACACATCCTACGTGTCTCCGATTTTGCCTTATATTCTCGGAATGGACGGCATCGTTGATTGACATACAGGCAGGGCTAACGCATTTCGCCTGATCCTTATTCGTGGAAGATACCTTGAATAGCGCAAATGTTTATTAAAGGATTCAACGATATTCTTTAATTGCGACCGAGGTACCCATCCACGTCCAAAGTGCAAAATGCTCCCAAGTGAGGCTTTATGATGCCGCCAAGAATCCGGTTCGTGTCTACGAAACTTGAGGCCTCTTCGGTTCAACCAAGAACGGTGTTAGAGGCGGAATCGCATCGATCGCTTCCTTGACTAAGGGTTCGAGATCGGCGGCTTCGGTACCAAGATGACCCGATAAAGCCCTGAATTCCTTTTCGTGATAAACGGTGGCATACACTCCCTCCGGATCGAATGTTGTTTTCCAGAGAATCAGCCTGCGGTTCTCAGTTTCTCCCATGGCCCCATGCCATCCCAGTCGGTCGGCGAGTGGATAATTTCTCACTGTGCCGAGTAGAAATTCGTGCACGTTGCCGTCGTTCGCCAACGCTGTATGGAATAAATGAAATGAGCCATTGAGTAGCAAATTCAGAGCATGGTTAACATCCGCCGCTTTTTGTTCCGCCTTCTGAGCGCGGACCGATAGATTGATTGCGGCTATTTCTAGATCCCGCTTCGTCGCAGCCATTCTGTCTCCAGACAACATTTCATTGTGACGTAGGAAGAGTTGCCGATCAAGTCAGCTCGCACCGAGCAAATTAGGCTCACATCACTGCGCGACTGGGCGGGTGCTCTACGATGACGGCGCTTAAAGCGCACCGAATCGACGTTCAAGCCCGTCGGGCGGGGTGTGTCACGAACGCGAGCGCAAGCTCGCGGTGCTGTACCAAAGATGGGAGTAGGCCTCCCGAAGCCGACTTGCAGGAGTAGGCTTCAAACCGCCCAGTGCTGCTGCGTTCAAAAGGCGTGGTAGTGAACAACTGGGG
>DASXFS010000061.1:0-23120 GCA_036489415.1 Occallatibacter sp.
TCACGGTTACGTTCAACCAGGCGGCGGCTTATCCGGATGTTCGGATTCTGGAGTACCGCGGGGTGACGACGCTGGATGTAACGGCGGGGGCAGCGGGGAGCAGCGCCAGCGCGAGCAGCGGCACGGCAACGACGACCAGCGCCAACGAGCTGATCTTCGGAGCGGATCTGGTGGCCACATTGACCGGGTCTGCCGGCAGCGGGTTCACTTCGCGGGTCATCACCTCGCCAGACGGGGATTTGGCGGAAGACAAGACGGTGACCGCGGCGGGAAGCAACAGCGCAACGGCAACACTGAACGGTGCAGGCGCCTGGATCATGCAGATGGCGACCTTCTCGGCAGCTTCCGGTCCGCAGCCGACGGTGACCGGCCTCAGCCCGAACACGGGCTCGACGGGGGGCGGCACGGCGGTAACGATCACCGGGACCAACTTTGTGGCCGGCGCGACGGTGCAGTTTGGCACGGCGGCGGCCACCAACGTGACGGTGGTGAGCGGCACCTCCATTACGGCCACCACGCCTGCGGGCGCGGCGGGCGCGGCGACGGTGACCGTCAGCGATCCAGCTGGAAAAGCCGGAAGCCTTGCCAGCGGATTCACTTACGTTCTGGCTCCCACGGTGGGTAGTGTGAGTCCAAGCAGCGGGCCCATAGCCGGTGGCACCTCAGTGACCATCACCGGCACGAACTTCGCTTCCGGTGACACGGTGAGCTTCGGAGGAGTGGCGGCTACCAACGTGGTGGTGGCAAGCACCACGTCGATTACCGCTACGACGCCGGCCGGTGCTGTCGGCGCGGTGACGGTCAGCGTAACCAACTCCAGCAGCCTGAGTGGGAGCCTGGCCAGCGGGTTCACTTATATCGGACTGCCGACGGTTACAGGAGTCAGCCCCAATAGCGGTTCGACCCTCGGCCAAACGGCCGTTACGATCACCGGCACCAACTTTGGAGCCGGGGCGACGGTAAGCTTCGGCGGCGCGGCGGCGACCGGCGTGACGGTGGTGAACAGCACGACGATCACAGCGACCACGCCTGCGGGTGCAGCGGGAGCGGTGACCGTCACGGTGACCAACGTGGGCTCGCAGAGCGGCAGCCTGGCCAGCGGGTTCACCTATGCGGTGGTCAACAATGTCACTGCTCCAGGCAGCATTACTGCCGCGCTGATGGGAACTGCGGTCCCGGTTTATGTCAGCGGACAGGAATACTACAACGCCACCGCAGGCACATCCTTTACATCTTCCGCCTTCAACAGTACCGGCGCTGATCTGCTGGTGATGTTTCTCGGCTGCCATAACAACACGGTCTTCACCATTACTGATAGTTTAGGCAACACCTGGCTGCCCCTTGCAGGCCCGGCTTTCAAGACCGGATCCGGAGGTTTTCCGATGGAGGGCGAATTCTTTTATGCCGTCAATGCGGCGACGGGAGCCAGTCATACAGTCACGGTAAAGCTGAGTCAGTCTGAGCCTCTGGTCATGTCCATTACCGCGTACTCCGGCGACAACATCTATTCGCCGATCGACGCCTATAGCTCGATTAACGGCGATAATGGAACCCTTACGGAACATATCGCGAGCAATTCGTTGACCACTTCTCAGTCCAATGATCTGTTGGTGGGAATCGTAAAAGGGTTCTCGAACAACACATATACGTCGGGCGCGGGCTATACGAAGCAGACTGCTGCCACAGGTTTGAATTTCAGCGCGGAAACTGAAGCAGCTTCGTCGCCGGGAAGCTACAGCTCCAACTTCACGGCTTCCCTTGGCGATTTCTGGCAGTCAGTTATCGGGGCAATCGCGCCCAAGCCCAATGAGTCCGTGCTTACCTGGACCGCTTCAGTGGGTGGGCCCATCGGGAATTATTTTGTTGAACGATGCGCGGGGCTGGGTTGCTCTAACTTCGCCCAGATCGCGAGCGTCGGGGGCTCCACGTTGACGTACACCGACACGACCATCGCGGCGGGCACGGTCTACAACTACAGAGTCCGCGCTGAAAATACGGGCGGAATCTTCAGCAACTATTCGAGCGTTGTGCCGGTCAACCCGATTATTCCGAGAATCGTCACCAGCTTCGCCGCAACTCCGCTCAGAATGTTGTCGTGGAATGCGTCGGCGGAGAGCGGCGGTTCGATCAGCCAATACTCGATTGAAAGATGCACCGGAGCCGGCTGCGCAAACTTTTCTCAGATCGCGACCACGACGGCGACCAGCTATACCGATTCGTCCGCCACAGCCGGCACGACTTATAACTATCGTGTACGAGCTCTGGATGCGAACGGTTTTTACGGCCCTTACTCGGTAGTGGCAACGGCCACTGTTCCCGCTTACTTCGATAATGCGGCGGATGGCGGCAATAATGGTGGAAGCACGTTATCGCTTACCTATCCATACACGGTTGGAACGAGCTCGAATCGACTGCTGCTCGTGAACCTCGTGGGCGATACTTCAGCAGATGACATCTCGTCCGTTGCCTATGCCGGAGCGTCGATGACGTTGGTCAAGAAGATCCAAACGCCGACCGGCAGATGGCACTACCTCTATTCCTTGTTGTCTCCCGCTTCCGGAACAAACAATGTCGTGATAACGGCAGGCAGCGCTCATTATCTAATCTCGGAGGCATCATCCTGGTTCAACGTGGCCCAAACCGGCCAGCCTGCGGCGCTTTCAACCAATACGGCGGCCTCGGGTGTGTACCTCACCACAACCTTGCCGGCAACTCCAACTAACACGATCGTCATTGAGAGCATGTGGGCTCCAATGGGGATCTTCGCCGGCACCGGTTCATCCGAGCTGCTCACGGATGTGGCCTTCCAAAGTCTCGGGTTCTTCTCAACCGTTTCGAGTCCGACGACGGGGGCTTATCCTGCTTCGATCACGAACACGTGGGGTGGACAATCCGCGGCATCCAGCGTCATGGCATCCTTTTCTCTGGCCTCGGGCGGAACAACCGGCATTACCTATGACAATGCCGCCGATGGCGGAAATAATGGCGGGACAACAACCTCACTGACCTACTCTTATACTGTCGGCACGGGCGCCAACCGGCTGCTGGTCGTCAACCTTGTCGGCGACACTTCGGCAGATGACATTTCTTCGGTCACGTATGCGGGGGTTGCGATGACCCTCTTGGCCAAAACTCAGGCTCCGTCCAACAACCGGCAATATCTCTATTACCTGCTCAATCCGGCGAGCGGCGCCAACAACCTCGTCGTCACCGCTGGAAGCGCTCACTACCTCATTTCCCAGGCTGCGTCCTGGTACAACGTGAAGCAGTCCGCGCAGCCGGATGCCATCGTGACAAGCACCTCGGCAGCCGGTACCACCTCGCTGACCGCCTCGCTGACGACCGTAGCCAATGGAGCGCTGGTTATCCAAGGGCTCTGGGCGTATGGACACCTGGCTGCAGGGGCGGGCTCGATTCCGATTGTTACCGATGCAGCGCTGGGCGGAGCGGGAATCGTGGCGGGCAGCGCCTCCCCGGTTTCTCCGGCCGGGAACGTAACCATGTCGACAATCTCTGACGGTTCGCAGAGCGATAGCGTGATTATGGCTTCCTTCGCGCCTGCTCCTTAGAGGGCGTCCGAGGCAGGGGGCGCGTTGATCTGCATCCGGGCTGGTGCATCCGACTGGAAAGAGCGGTCAACATACCGATCAATCTGGCCCCGGCCGCTGCGAGCCGGGGCGAAGCTGCCATGCGGGCCATGCTCGCTGCCCGCTTCACAAGAGATAAGCGAACAGAGGCATTATGAAACAGGTTGCGCTCGCAATTTTATTGGCTGGATCGTTATCTTGGGGACAAACGCCGGGCTCAGGGTCAGCGACGCATTCTCCGGAGACTGATCTACAGAGGGCCGGCGCAGCATCGGTTGCTCGCGCCTCAAGCTCAACTTCTGGAGTCGCCGCGGGCGCGTCCAGTAAGCCGCTCATCACAATTGCCGGGCTCTGCGAGAATCCAGGTGATCAAGTCTCGGCGCCTGACTGCAAGACCGTAATTACTGAATCCGAGTTCAGAGAGGTGACCGACACGCTGGGGGCCCGCATGTCGCGACACGATCGCCGGGAATTTGCCCTGCATTACGCAGATGAGCTGGTGGTGGCAGCAAGGGCGGAGCAGATGGGATTGGACAAGACCGAGGATTTTGACGAGCAGATGAAACTGGCTCGGATTCAGATCCTGTCCAAGGCGCTTAACCGGGCGATCCGCGAAAAAGCATCGCAGATCAGCGATAGCGACGTGGAACTTTTCTATCAAAAAAACCTGGCAAGGTTTGAGAAGGCGGATCTCGACCGGATCTATATCCCCCGGACCCAGCCTGGATTATCGGTCAGCGGCGGCGGGATAAGCGATGTGGACCGAGAAGCGCACGCTCAGGAATCGAATCAAGCGCGGAGGGCCGAAGCCGACAGCCTGCGAACGCGTGCGATTGCCGGGGAAGATTTCGTCCAATTGCAGGCAGCGGCTTATCGAGATGAGGGAATCACGAGTGCGACACCTGGCATCACGGTATCAGTCCGGCGCATCTCGTTGCCGCCGGACCAGGCATCCGTAATGGATATGAAGCCCGGCGAGATCTCGCCGGTTCTCGAGGATCCAACCGGGTTTTTTATCTACCGGCTCGAGCGCAAAGAAACGCTTTCGCTGGACGTGGCCCGGAACGAGATTGAGGAGGCCGTGCGTACGCAGCGGATGCAGGACGAATTGCACAACGTTCTGGGCAACACGACGACCACTCTCGCCGAGGATTACTTCGCGAAATAGGCTCCTTGGCTCGCCAATTCCCTCCGCCTGCGGTCGGCATCCAGCGGGAATAAGGGTGCGGCTGGGCTGCTCGAAGACTTGGGCGCCAAGGTTCAAAATGCTTTTATGCCGCTACAGGCATCATTCCGTGCGAAAACAGCATCTTCCTTTTAGCTTACTCAGGGATCTGAGGCCCAGGGCGAGGTCGTTCCCATCCGCATGAATTTGGTACACCCCGCATTCCTTTCCCGGTCTTGCACAATTCCAAGCCCTCGCGACCCTCGGTATCTTGCAGGAGTTAAATGAACCAAGTAGACTTCTGGAACAGTGAGCCTATGAACGCGGCGACGCGGAGGAGGATGCCATAGTGAGACGCTCTCTTATCGTCGTTGCGGCGTTTCTGTTGTGCTCGTTTCTGTTGTGCTCGTTCGCCTGGTCGCAGACGCCCACGCTTGTGCAGTCGGTCTGGGGCGAAAATTCGCTAAGTTACGACACCGCTGGTTGGCCTGGAAATCCGCCACTTTACTATGCCATTGAATTTCCGGAGCCGACACAGGCGGGAAATTTGCTGGTATGTTCTGCTTTTGGCGGTTCGGGTATCACCTTGACGATAAGTGACGACAAGAGCGAAAGCTGGAGCACCGGAGGATCAAACTTTCCTTTCAGAGATTCGAACAACAATACCGAATTCATCTGGTACATGGCCAACAATGGTGGCGGGGTTCGTCAGGTCAAAGTATCAAGCACAACCAATCCAGGATTTGTGTCGGTCACATGCTCGGAGTTCTATAATGTGGCGATGTCGAGTGCTCTTGATGGCACCGCGAACTGCCGTACTGCCAGCGGCACAACCCCCACAGGTACGGCGACGGGCGCTCTTACCAACGGAGATTTAATCTATTTCGTCTCCTATGGCAACGCGGCAGCGTCCAGTTCCTTTACCGCGGGCTCTCAGTCGAATATCGGTTGGGTTCTCGATGCAGTTGACCTTTTGGACGGTTATGCGGTCCAGCATGGGGTGTATTCAAGCACGAGCTCGTTCACTCCCCAAATGACGACAGGCAGCGGGGGTTCCTATACCTCATGCCAGGCGGCGTTCAAATCCGCCGCCGCGGGAACCGCTCCGACTCAAGCTATGCGCATCGTCCATCTCGGTCATTTTTCAATGCCGGACAGCGGGACGACACAAAACATTCAAATGCCGTCTTCGGGCAATTTGTTGGTCGCCTCTTTCACAGCAGGTGGGGACTCGATCTCAAGCATAACCAGCTCGCCCGGCAATACATGGTCGTCAACCGGCACGGTAAGCGGAGGTCCGTCCCTCAACGCTTCTTCGCAAATCTATTATGCGGCCAATGCAAGCACGGCGACAACCTTGACGGCAGCCATTACACGTTCAGGGTCGTTGAGTAACGACAACGTGCTGATTTACGACATCACTGGCGCCAATCCCTCGCCATTTGACAAAGACAGCGGAGGATTGAGCGGCACCCAGTCTTCCCAGGTCTCGTCTTTCACATCGTGTTCGAACTGTCTCACTCCGAGCGGCCCCGGCGAGCTTGTGATCCTTAATGCAAATCAGGACTGGTGTACGGGCACCGCGGTGACTGCTCCTTCCGGTGCGCTCTATGATTCGGCTTTCACAACGATGGACTCGGTGAACGGGGCGCAGCCCGTGGATCAAAACGGGGAGTGGGCGCATCTTTACACCACTGGCACCTCCGCCATCTCTGCCACGTGGACAATGAGTTGCGATGAAGCCGAATTAGGCTGGGCCGGAAGAGTGGCGGCATTCAAGGACGGCCCTCAGACCCAACCAATGCCCCCCACGGGCGTAAAGGCGTCTGCGGTTGCTCAATAATCGTCGAAGGCGATCTTCGCGCGAGAATCAGGCAGTTGGTTTGGCTCCTGAGCTTGAACCATCCTGAGCGCGTGGAGTTGCTCCGCTTTCATTTTGCCCCTCTCTGCTCCTGGTCCTGAGGCATTTATATGCGTCGTTGGCGCCGCAAGGCGCGTCCACGCGCCAGGAAAGTGGCAAGCGGATTACCGGAGCCACACCGGAACCGGTGGATCTCGGATATTTTAGGTTATTAAGCCGTAGACTCCCGCCAGGGAGCTATACGCGTTATAAATCATGGAGGCTATGCGGTGAGGTTTTCATATAAGTCGCAGTTGATAGTGGCTCTGGGCCTGATGGTTGGTCTTCTTTCGGGCTGCTCGCTCGACCCCAAGGTGCGCAAGGAAAAGTACTTTCAAGATGGGCAAAGCTTCTTTGCAAAAGGCGAATACAACGCGGCGGCAAACCAGTTTACTAGGGCCATCAAGGTGGATCCCGGTTACGCGGATGCCCATTTCCAGCTGGCAGAGAGTTACATGCTCGCGCAGCAGCCGGATCGCGCCTATCAGGAGTTCGCACGCACCATCGAGTTGCGGCCGGACGACTATCGCGCTCGCATTGCAATGACCAACCTGCTGATCCAGAGCCGGCGTTTCGCACAGGCCAAGGAGCAGGCAGATCTTCTGCTCAAGCAGCGCCCAGATGATCCAGCAGTTCACTCGGCCATCGCGAGCGTGCTGGCCGCGCAGAACGACGTTGCAGGTGCAATCCAGGAGATACAGCGAACAATTTCGCTCGCTCCAGGCCATTGGGAGCCTTACTTGAGCCTGGGCCTTTTACAACTGAAAGACGGGCAGCCGGATGCAGCGGAAGCAAATTTTAAAAAGGTCATCGAGATGGATCCGAAGGAAGCACAGCCTCGCGTGCTGCTGGGTGAGTATTATCAATCCACCAACCGCCTGGCTGAGGCCGAGCAGCAATTCCGTGATGCGATCAGGGTTGCGCCCACGAATATGGCTCCGCGCGAGGCCCTGACCAAGTTGTATCTGACCGAGGGAAAGACCACCGACGCCGAAAATACTCTCGAACAGGCGAATCGCGATCTCCCGCACGATCCAGAAAGCCTGCTCGCCTTGAGCAACTTCTATTTCACCACTGGGAATCCGGACAAGGCCGTCGCCGAGTATGATGCGCTCTACCACGAACGCCCGAATGATCTGGTGGTGAAGAAAAAATATATACAACTGCTCATTCAAACCAAGCATTACGACGAAGCGCGCCGGTTTGATGACGAAATCCTGAAAACCAATGCCAATGACAGCGATGCCTTGGTGTATCGCAGCCAGATGCAAATCAGCGAAGGCGATGTGAACGACGCTGTGCAGACATTGCGGGCCGTGATAAGCAATGCCCCCAACAACAGCCAGGCCCACTATGCATTGGGCGTGGCGCTCAACAAGCAAGGCTACCCGGACCGCGCCGAGAGTGAATGGCGCCGTGCTCTCAACCTGAATCCCAATGACCTGGAATCGGAACGGGCTCTCGCCGACGACGCCATGCTCAAGGGGGACATGGATGCGCTGCAGGACGCCGCCAACCAGATGATCAGGCTGGAACCTGGATCGCCGGAAGGCTACGCATTGCGCGCCGTTTCGAGCATCAACCGAAGCCAGTTTGACGGGGCGGAGCGGGATATTCGCAGGGCGATCGCCGTGGCCCCTCAAAACGCATTTGGCTATGTGCAGATGGGCAATCTCAAGTACGCTCAAAAACAATACGCTGATGCGGCCAAGGCTTATCAAGACGCGCTGGACCGAGACGCTGGATCAACCGATGCTCTGCATGGCCTGATGAACACATACATTGCGGAGAAGCAGCCGGATAAGGCAATAGCCGCCGCGAAGGCGCAAATCGAAAAGTCGCCGGGCAACAGCAGCTTCTACGACCTGCTCGGCACCGCGCTGTTCCGTTTCTCCAAAGATCTCGATGGAGCCGAGGCGGCGTTGCAGAAATCGGTTGCCCTCAACGGAAATCCTGACGCTGTGATTCAGTTGTGCCAGGTACAAGCCGCGAAGGGAGAGATCGACGGGGCCATCACCACGGGCGAGCAGGCGCTCAAGCAGAACCCGCGCCAGCCCGCTGTCGATATTGTGCTGGGAGATCTATATACCGCGAAATCGGACTGGAAGGGCGCGGAAACCGCATACCAGAACGCGCTGGCGATCAACTCTCAGAATGGCGTCGCCTCAAATGATTTGGCACGCACCATGCTGAAGACCGGGGGAGACCTCGATGCAGCGTTGGCGCTGGCGCAGACGGCGCGGAGAGTGATGCCGGAATCGCCTGCGGTGGTCGACACGATGGGCTGGATTTACTACCAGCGCGGCGAATATGCGCTGGCGGTCAACTCGCTCGAACTAGCGTTGAGCCTCGAGGAAAAGCATCAAATGCCGGACGATCCGGATATCCAGTATCACCTCGGACTGGCTTACGAAAAGGCGAAGCAGCCGGCGCTCGCACGGGAGCATTTTGAGCAAGTGCTGAAGACCGACCCCAACTATCGCAGTGCGGCGGAGATAAAAGCGGAGCTCATCCGCCTGAAATCCTAGAGGACGTGTACTCCCGGCCGCGTACTCCCAGTCGCGTACTCCGGTATCGATCGGATCCGCCTGTCAGTCTGGCGCCGGTTGGCGCAAATGAGCCGTTTTGCGGGGCGCATGCGCTTTGCCGGGGAGAGTTGCGACAAATGTCGCAACCCCTTGCAACCTTCTGCAGGCGCAGCCGTCCCCTATCGGGCGAATGTGTGACTCCCATAGATTACCTTCCAGGAAATAGTACCCAAAAAACGATTGACCTTTGGGCGGCCTGAAGACACCTAGGTGCTGTATTTACAACATGTTGCAAAAACTATCAGCCTTGACAAAAGCATGCCATGCGCTACGATGGAACCTACTACGGGTGGAAATTATGCACGGGCCCAACTATCAAGAGAAGCGAAATGGAGGGATTGCGGATATGAAAGATAAAGCTATAAAGTGGGCGGCAATAGCCGGTGCAGCGCTATTCTGCTGTGGGCTTCCAGCGGTTGCTCAACAGGTGGTTTCTGTTCAGTTCACCGGCGGTTACACCGGACTCTTCGCTATCACCAGCGGCACTTACGCTGGCTACGATGCCGGGGCTGGGGTCTACACAGCGACGATTAATGGACAGTCTTCGCCGGGAATCATCTGCGACGACTTCAACGACGAAATTACGACCGGCGAAACGTGGAATGCCAATGCATACCAAGCCTCCACGCTGGTCTCGAGTGGAACCCTGGATTCGACCCTTTTCGGCAAGACGATTGGTGTTCAGGGCTACGCAGAGGTTGCCGTGCTGGTGAGCGCCTTGTTCGCTTATCCCAACGGTGTGGGCGGCATCACTCCTGGAGAACTTTCATCGGCGATCTGGGACATCACGACTCCAGGCGGCATAACGGGACTCGACGCAACCGCAACCGCCATCGTGAATTATGTAGAGGGATTGTTTGGCGTTGGGAGCGGGTCGACGGCGGCACAGATAACCGCGGCCACAAACTATCTGGCGTCGTTGACGAATCTTTGGATCTTAACGCCGGATCCATTGACCGGCGTCGGATCGGGAGAGCCACAAGAAATGTGGACCTCAGTACCCGAAGGCGGCGCAGCACTGATGTACCTGCTGCTGGCTGGATTCTCGTGCTTCGGAGCGATGTTTATCAATGCACGCAGGCGAACTGAAGGGCTCGTAAGGGCCTAAACGCATTGGCGGTGATCCGGGCTTGGCCGACTCCAAACCAGCCAAGTCCGATGATCGAACCTGGACCGGGTCGTTCCACCGCCAGTTGTTCTATTTTTGCTCGATAGGGTTCCTCACGGTTTCTCTATTATTAAGATGAAAGTCGAGTCCAAGGTTTCGGCCTTGGACTTCTTTATTGTTCAGAGCAAACGGGAGGGGCGCGAGAGTGCCCCCTTGTTTTGGGCTCTCCTGGGTTGTTGAGAAGACACCCGGTCTTCTATTGCATCACTTTGCCTGGTTTGTTCGACACGAATTCCCTCCTCCAAGCTTCCGCCTTCATTCGCGTGCGGGCAGAGTGCTGGATAGGCAGCCTCACCTGCCTGTCGATGGGGAAGCTGCGTTCGTTCCCCCGTTCGCGCCTCAGGACATTCCGACTCGGGGATCTTATTTTATTCTCACGTATCTATACCGGAGGCTTTTCATGGAAGAAAGCTCAATTAGAACTGCGAGACTTCTCGTCGTAACCACGGATTCGTCGCTCCTCGATAGCGTCTGCTTGATCGCGAAAGCGAACCGCTGGCGATTTGAGATTGCTGCTGATGCGTGGGAGGCGATGGACAAGGTGCATTCCGAGATGGAGCTGGATTTGCTGCTGCTCGACATGCCGAAAGATCCAAAAGATGGATTGCCGATCCTGCTTGCACTTCGCCGAATCCGCCCGGCTCTCCCACTCGTCTTAATAGGCCACGTCGGCGATTTTGATCGAAAGCGGGAAGCCGTTCGCATGGGTGCACGAGACTATCTCCTCAGGCCTCTCCCGGATCGTCAATTAGAAGCGGCGCTGCGGCTGAGTCTTGTGGAGACGGAGGAAATGATTGAGACGGACATCACCAGCGAAGACGTTGAACCCGTGGGCAATGGCAACTTCTTCATCGGCGTCAGCCCGGCCATGCGGAATGTCAGAACTCGGGTCACCAAGCTTGCGGAGATCGATGTCCCCGTGTTCATTCTCGGTGAATCAGGGAGCGGCAGGGAAACGGCCGCCCGTTTACTTCATCGGCAGTCAGTCCGCTCTGGATTCGAGTTCGCAAGAGTCAATTGCTCGGCGTTGCCGGAGGAGTTGCTCGAGCGGGAGATCTTCGGCGATACAAGTGGCGGCACGAACGCAGTCTTCAGAGCGAAGCGCGGGAAGCTCGAGCTTTGTGATCATGGAACGATTTTCCTTGACGAGATAACAGAGATGCCGCTGCGTCTTCAGGAAAGACTGGCGCAGGTGCTACGGGATCGCCGGTTCACCAGGAGTGGAACGGCTGAGCCTGTTGAGGTGGACATTCGCGTAGTGGCGGCAAGCTCAGTTTCTATCCGTGAAGCGGTCGCAGGATGCCGGCTCCTGACTGATCTTTCGCGCCAGTTCGTCGATCATCAGCTTCAAGTACCCGCCCTGCGCGAGCGCAAGGATGAGCTGCCGTTTCTGTCACGCCATTTTATGCACCAGCTGGCCAGGCGCTATGGTTTGCCGCCCCGAGAGATTGCGCAGGCTGTAAGCGAAGCCTGGCAGGCGCATGAATGGCCGGGCAACCTCCGGGAATTGGAACAATCGGTCAAGCGTTACCTCATCCTCGGCGACGAATTGCTTGGGCTTCAATGGAGCCCGGTGAATGGCAAGGACGCAACGCAAGATCGCGCATCTGCCCGGCAATCGCAGACCAACGGAAGAAGGCCAATTGTCCGGTCTGGCTGCGGCATGAATGCCTGCAAGCCTCTCAGGGATCTGTTGCAGAGCGTCAAGGCGGAGGCCGAAAGAGCTGCAATTGGTCTCGCTCTGGAAAGGACTGGCTGGAATCGAAAGGCTGCTGCGCGATTGCTCAAGACCAGTTATCGGACGGTGTTATATAAGATCGAGCAGTATCAGATGAGTCCATCCGGTTCCTCATCGCTTCAAGTCACTAACGGGCTCGAATCCGAGAAAGCCGGATTGCGCGGCGACAGCCATCGAAATGCACCGGCTCCGGACGCTCCCGACTTGCCAGCAGTGGACAGTGGAAGACAATTCACTCTGTGAACGGACGCTGTTTTCCGGGTATTCGATCTCTAATCGGAATGAGCTGTCGCCGCTCCGCTCTCGGCGGCGAAATTTATTGAACCGGAAAGAATGAATGTGCTGGTCGCCGAGGTTGCGCGGACTGATTCGGGAATTACCGATCCTACAACTAATTCGCCATTCGAGCGCAACGATCTCATGATTATA
This sequence comes from Occallatibacter sp., assembly GCA_036489415.1. Taxonomy (GTDB): domain Bacteria; phylum Acidobacteriota; class Terriglobia; order Terriglobales; family Acidobacteriaceae; genus Telmatobacter. Next base: position 12,576 of record DASXFS010000061.1, read on the forward strand.
GCCACGTTATAATAGGGAGTTCGCCCCGTCTGACTTAATAGGAAGGCTAGCCTTCAATGCAGCTCCATCACCTGGATCCGCTATCGGATTGCCGCTGGGATGATCTGGTCGCGTCTCACCCGAGGGCCTCGGTATTCCATCAGACAGGTTGGCTTAAAGCTCTGGCTCAGACCTACAAATATAAAACGCTGGCGCTCACAAGCACGCCGCCAGGCGAGCGATTATCGGATGGTGCCGCTTTCTGCGAGGTGAGGAGTTGGATTACGGGCAGCCGTCTTGTTTCATTGCCTTTTTCAGACCATGCTGAACCGTTGCTGAATGATAGTGGAGCGGCCTTCGAAATGGGGGAGTGGTTGCAAACGGAATGCAAGCGGCAGAATTGGAAATACGTCGAATTTCGGCCACTTTCGGGAGCCATGCGATCCGTGCATGCAATGGCCGAAAGCCAATCCTTCTGGCTGCATACACTCGACCTGTCGCCGCCTGCGGAGCTGCTATTTCGCAACCTTCACAAGAGCTGCGTGCAGCGCCGCATCCGGCACGCTGAGCGTCAGGGGCTTTCGTACGAGAGAGGCTGCTCAGATGAACTTCTCGAAGAATTCTACGAACTCATGATGATCACGAGAAGACGTTTTCGGCTGCTCCCGCAGCCCCGGGCATGGTTTCGGAATTTGCTTGCCTGCATGAGACCGAACGCGGAGATTCGTCTCGTGCGCAAGGACCGCAGAGCGCTCGCATCCATCCTGACGCTCCGGCACCGCGGGACCGTTGTGTACAAGTATGGCTGTTCCGACGAAGCCTTTCATCATTTTGCCGGGATGCCGTTTCTTTTTTGGAAGTTGATCGAAGAGAGCAAAGCGGAAGGCGCAGAGGAGATTGATTTCGGCCGAACAGACATGGACAACGATGGTCTAATCCGCTTCAAGGATTCCTTAGGTACTGCCCGCCGAAAGCTGAGTTATATCCGGTACCCGGAAGGCGCAAGACAGACCGGCCTGGCTGCTTTGGAACTTCGTGCGACCAGAGGTTTGTTTTCAATATTGCCTGATGCTTTATCGTCAAGACTGGGGCAAGTGGCATATCGCCATATAGGCTAGTTTGTTACTCATATATTGAGCCGCGGCATTTGTCCGCGGCGAAAGGATTAAGGTGGGACCAGGATATAAACCCGTTGCTGCAGCCGAAGAAGACGAAATTACATTTATGCAAGCTGTGCACGATCGCTATCGTTGCCCGGCGGAATTTCTGAACTTCCGTCTCGCCGATGAGTTGTCGTTCGATCCGGCATTCTTTCAGCTTGGCCCCGAGACGATTTGCTTTGGGCGCTCCACGAAGAATTCCCATCCAGCGCCGCCTGGCTCTTCGCTGCGCGATTTGCTATCCGAGGTTTCATTCGATGAATCGCAGGTAGTGCTGCCCTTTGATCCGAATGAAGTTATCGATAATCTTCGTTTAGAGCGCTATCCCTCGAATCAAATGGGGAAATACGCCACGTTGCTGAAGAAGATCTATTATCAGCTCCGCCCTTTGACAAACCGCTCGCTGCGCATTGGCGTACAAAAGCTGCGAGCCTCCAATTGGGAGAAAAGACAATTCCCGCGGTGGCCCGTTGACACCACGGTCGAGAATCTTTGCGAGACTCTGTTGTCACTCTCGCTGAAGGCCAATCGTCTCGAAAGCATTCCGTTTATATGGTTCTGGCCGCATGGCGCCCGGGCCTGCGTTGCGATGACGCACGATGTGGAAGCGACAGCGGGACGTGATTTCAGCATGCGGCTGGCCGACATGGATGATTCCTTTGGAATCAAGGCTTCGTTTCATGTGGTTCCTGAGAAGCGCTATCAGGTGACACCCGAATACCTGGAGGGATTGCGTTCTCGCGGATTTGAAGTGTGTGTGCAAGATCTCAACCACGATGGCCGGCTGTTCGATGATCGGCAAGAATTTCTGCGGCGCGCGGCGAAGATCAACCGCTATGGCCGCGAGTATGGCGCAAAGGGCTTTCGTGCGGCGGTTCTTTACCGCAATCTTGACTGGTACAAGGACCTCGAATTCTCGTTCGACATGACGGTCCCCAATGTGGCGCATCTTGACCCGCAACGTGGCGGATGCTGTACCGTAATGCCATATTTCATCGGAAAGATGCTTGAATTGCCACTGACGACTGTTCAGGATTACACGCTCTTTCATGTGTTGAACGAGCGCTCAATCGACTTGTGGAGGATCCAGATGGAGAAGATCCTTTCCAAGAACGGTATGGCGACCTTCCTGGTTCATCCGGACTACATTGTGGAGGCCGGTACGCAGGCGACGTATAAGGAGTTGTTGGCTATGTTGAGCGATCTGCGCAAGCGGGAGGCACTCTGGTTTGGTCTTCCGGGTGAGATCGACAGCTGGTGGCGCGCGCGCAGCCAGATGTCCATCGTCAAGGACGACAAGTCCTGGCGAATTGTTGGCGAGGGAGCTGAGCGAGCAGTGCTTGCATTTGCAAAGATTGTTGATGGGAAGCTCGTTTATGAACTGGCTGCCGAACCAACCGGCGGGCGGCATCTCCACAAGGCGAGAAAAAGCCAGCGCAATGCTTTGCGGCTGCTTCGCGAAGAATCGGTGTGGAGCTGATTGGCGAGTTCAGTGAATACGAAGATAACGCATGCGGAGTCGGGTCTATTCGCTTTCTGGGCGGCCGCACTTGTAGTCGGCTGGCGTTCGCTGGCGGAGACATTCACTCTGTCGGCTCGCAACGACGAATATACGCATATCCTATTGATTCTCCCGATCAGCGCCTTCCTGATCTATCGTGACTGGCGGTCTCTGCGGGCGTTGATAGCTCGCAATGTTCCGGCAGGAACTGTCCTCTTGTTAATTGCGGCTTTGACTGCTTTCTTTGCGCGTGCCCGGTCTGCTTCGCTCAGCGCAGATGTCGCGCTCTCGCTCACCATGCTTGCTTTCGTACTGTGGTCGATCGGTGCGTTCCTGCTATGGTTAGGCACTCGCGCGACTCGGGCGGCCTTGTTTCCGCTTTGTTTTCTGTTTGGATTGATTCCACCGCCGCAACGCGTGCTCGATGAAATCATCTTTCTGCTGCAGCTCGGATCCGCCTGGGCAGCTCATGTGCTCTTTTCGGCGTTTGGAGTTCCTGTGGATCAGACCGGGGTCTTTTTGACCATCCCTGGCCTGACGGTCCAGGTCGCGCAGGAGTGCAGCAGTATTCGATCGAGCTCAATGCTTCTGGTCACAACTATTGTTCTGGCCCAGCTTCTCCTGCATTCGCCATGGCGGAAGCTCTTGGTGATTGGCCTTGCTGTTCCACTGTCGATCGCTAAGAACGGATTGCGCATTTGGGTGATTGCGATGCTCGGTACCCGAGTTGACCCTGGCTATTTAACGGGCCGGCTGCATCACCAGGGCGGAATTGTGTTCTTTGCAATCGCGTTGATCAGTATTTCTGTTCTGCTCTGGCTGCTGCGGAGAGGGGAGAATCTCGTCGCTCGTCCGGTTTGAGGTCGAAGATTTCGCGCATGCAGAGGCTTGACCGGGTATCGGCGGTTGAGTTATGTAAACGTATTCAATCACCGCCTCCATCAATTGCAGTCAAGCTGGCGAATCGATTTCAACAAGGCCCGCCTTACACAGTCGATCGAGTTACGGATGCGGGGGAAGTGCGACCGGCCAGACAAGTAGGGAAGTGAAAATACATCCGGTCGGCGCGGTCTATTGGTAATGTCTGATTTCGATGCTCGGTCGTGTTTGCGAAACTATGGTCTACAAGAACAAAGGAGTGCCGAAGGTCTGTGCTCCTGACTGCTAATGAGGAGCACAGACTTTCCGGCAACTCCCTGAATCGCAAAATGTCCTCTTGCCTGGTGGATTGAGGCCGGCCTCCGGCCAGTCGTCCAAACCTGGAAAGCGGATGGACCAGCGCCTAAGGAATCGAGACGCTGGCCATGTTGGATGGAACGCTTTCATTGCCGGATGCATCGACGCTTTCCACGATGTAGTCGTACGTCTGCCCATCCTGCACGCCACTATCCGAATACGACAACTGCGTGTCGCTCACGGAAGACATCAGTTGATAACTGGAACCGCCGCTCGGCGAGCGGTAGATGTTATAACCCGCCACCGGATCCGGCGAACTGGTGGGCGCCTGCCAGGTTACCGAAACGGTATAAGCAGTGGCCTGTCCTGTGCCGCTCAGAGTGATTGCAGCGGTGGGGTTGGTTGACGAGTTGCTGCTAATCGTGAGCTGACCGCTGAATGTTCCCGCCGTGGTGGGATCGAAGTCCACGCTCAGGGTTGCGGTCTGATTCGGATTCAGCGTCAGCGGGAAGGTTGCTCCGGTGTACGAGAAGCCGGTTCCGTTGATCGCCCCAGAATTGACGGTTACCGGCGCAGAGCCGGATGAGGTCAACGTCAACGCCTGGGTCGCCTTTGTGTTCTCACTTACATCGCCAAAGGCTATGCTGGTCGCGTTGATGCTCAGCGTTGGCACCGCGGCATTCAGTTGCAAAGCAAAAATCTTGGAAACACCGCCTGCGCTTGCCGTCAGCGTTACAGTTTGCGCGGACGATACTGAAGAGACAGTCGCCGAGAAGCCAGCGGTGGTTGCGCCGGCGGCTACCGTCACCGAGGAGGGCACGGTTACTGCCGAGTTGCTGCTGGTCAGGCTCACTGCTAGCCCACCGCTCGCTGCGCCCCCACTCAGTGTCACCGTGCACCCATCTGTTCCCGAGCCGGTCATTGAGTTGCTGCTGCACGTAAGCGAACTCAGAGTGCCAGCGGTAGCTGTTCCGGTCCCGCTCAGAGTGATTGCGGTGGAGGAGCCGGTTGAAGAGTTGCTTGCCAGCGTCAGTTGACCCGAAACTGCGCCCGCCGTGGACGGATCGAACCGCACCGTCAGCACGGCAGATTGATTCGGATTCAGCGTCAACGGGAATGACGCACCGGAATCCGAGAAGCCGCTTCCAGTAACGGCCGCGGAGCTGATGGTAACGGCCGCAGTGCCGGTAGAGGTCAACGTGAGCGACTGCGTGCTGGCCGTGTTCACTTGCACATTGCCAAAACTCAGACTGGACGCGCTTACGCTCAACTTTGGCACCGCGGCGTTCAATTGCAATGCAAATGTTTGAGAAACGCTGTTGGCGCTCGCGGTGAGCGTGGCTGTCTGCGCGCTTGATACGGCTGCGACGGTTGCTGAAAAACTGGCGCTGGTTGCGCCCGCCGCCACGGTCACCGATGACGGCACGGTAACGGCCGAGCTATTGCTGGCCAAACTCACGGCGAGCCCGCCGCTTGCGGCTGCCACGTTCAATGTCACCGTACACGCATCTGTTCCCGATCCGGTCATGGATGAATTTGCGCAGGAGAGTGCCGACGGTGTAGCAGATGGATTATTGCCGAGTGCGGCAGGAGTGCGGAACGCGACCATTTGCATGATCCAAGATTCAGAATTACTGGTCGGCGCGGTCGCAGTATAGCTGCCGGCGGCTGCCAGCATCTGGTCCTCCGCAATATCGCCGTCCGGTTGCGTGAGCAGCCGTTTCGTGAAGCCAGATCCCGCTCCGGTGGTCACACTTTGAATCACATTGGCTGCGAAGAGAAGATCGGTCGCATTTGTCGTCGTGGCCGAGACACTATTGGAGGCGCCGCTTCCGGAGTTGGCGGCCGCAACGTCTATGGGGTTGTTGGGATCGGCGTTGCTGTACTCCAGGATGCGAATGTCAGGGTAGGATGCAGACTTTGAGAACGCGACAGTCACGGAATTGCTCCCTGCGCCCGAAGATGCGATGTTTTTCGCAAAATAAATAGACTGGGTCAGGGCTCCCTTTATGCTCGTCGGTCCCACTGCAAGCGAATATGTGTTTCCGGCAGAATCGGAGACGCTCTTCACCGTGGCCGTAGTGTCATTCCATCCGACCACGACGACATTCAGATCTCCAGCCGTCTGTGCGGAGTTGTACTGAACAATGACACTGCGCTGAGCAGATTGCGGGGTGCCATAGTTGCCCTGCACATAACTGATCGTTGAAGTTGTCACGGCTGCTGAAACTGACACGGCCGATCCGACAAGCACGGGAGACAAGCAGCAGCATAAAAATAGGAAGAGGCCTTTGCGGCGGCGGATGCTGCCGGCTTGAGTGCGAGCAGCAGCGGCTGGCTCGTGCAGCTGTGAATTGTATTTGGGTTGACCGCTACCTGAAGACGAGGAGATTCCTTCAGAAACAATGTAAACATCAACTTGGGCCATTGAACTCTCACCTTTCAAACGAAGACACACTCCTCCCGTCTGCGTGCGCAGCCCTTCGCGCGCACGCGAGACCCCTCACAGGGGCAGAGGAGATCGCCAACCGTTTGGAATCAAATTGTCATTGCAAAACTTGGCCCGAATATCCGATCGTTCATTGCATCCCGATCGCTCGTTCTGCCAAGGCGGGGAGGAATTATTGATCGCAAGCCAGTTACTTCTATGCGTATAGCGACCATTGTAAATGGTCGCTAGCGCCGTAACCACTCGCGTGGTAAGCAATTATCATGCCAAAGAACTTTCAAAGAATCAGAGCATCTTGTTCTATTTTCAGGCATTCAACATAGATGTCTCAGATTCGACAAAAATAGCGCAAACCAGGGCGTGTAGTTTTTTCGGTTCCGCGTAATTTTTTCCTTCGGAGTATCGCTGCGATGGAATAGAGAGGGCCTGCCGTTCGTCCATTCTGGTCCAGGACGTGATAGTCGAGCCGGTGCGGCAGAAGCGAGGCAGCATCATATCATGAGATGCAGAAATTTAGCGTTCTCAAACGACAGAGCCACGCAAGGGCGTAATTTTTTATTGGAAAGAAAATCTGCAGAAGAAATCAGCGCGGCTGACGGGAACGAAATCCGTCATGCCGCGCTGAAGTTTTTGTCGCTCTTAAGAGCCGAGCTTGGAGTTGTTATTGAATTGAAACGCTGGCCATGTTAGATGGAACGCTCTCATTTCCAGACTCGTCGACGCTTTCAACGATGTAATCGTAGGTCTGTCCGTTTTGAACATTATTGTCGGTATACGCCAGTTGGGTCTCGGCCACCGAAGACAGCAACTGGTAAGTTGCGCTGCCGCTCAGGGAGCGGTAGATGTTATAGCCCGCCACCGGATCTGTCGAACTGGTGGGCGCCTGCCAAGTCACCGAGACGACATAAGCAGCGGCCTGTCCTGTGCCGCTCAGTCCGATCACCGCAGCTGGGTTGACTGATGAGTTGCTGCTGATCGTCAATTGGCCAGTTGCCGACCCCGTCACAGTGGGATCGAACTGCACGTTCAGCGTCGCACTCTGATTCGAATTCAGTGTCATCGGGAAGGTCGCGCCGGACATCGAAAACCCTGTGCCCGTGATCGCCGCCGAATTTACAGTTACAGGCGCGCCGCCGGTGGAAGTTAGCGTGATTGATTGCGTCGCTGGCACGTTTACCGTTACGTTGCCGAAAGCTACGCTGTTTGCATTCATGCTCAGAGTCGGCACGGCGGCATTCAATTGCACGGCAAAAGTTTCAGAGACGTTACTGGCGCTTGCCGTCAACGTAACGGTCTGCGCAGTACTGACGAAAGAGATAGTTGCTGAAAAGCTGGCGCTGGTTGCACCCGCGGCGACTGTGATAGAAGACGGCACCGCTACGGCCGAGTTGTTGCTGGCCAGACCCACGGAAAATCCGCCGCTCGCGGCCGCCGCGCTCAGCCCGACTGTACAGGCATCAGTGCCGGCTCCGGACATTGAGTTATTGCTGCAGGAAAGTGAGCTCAGCGCAGCGGGTACAGCCGTCCCGGTTCCACCCAGAGCGATGATGGTGGAGGCTCCGGTGGAGGAGTTGCTGGCCAGGGCGAGTTGTCCGGTTACTGCGCCTGCGGTGGTTGGATCGAACTGGATCGTGAGAGCGGCAGATTGGCTGGGATTGAGTGTGAGCGGGAATGCCACGCCCGTGATCGAGAAACCAGCGCCCGTGACCGCACCGGAGCTGATGGTTACGGCCGCGGTTCCGGTGGAAGTTAAGATCACCGATTGCGCAGTCGCCGTATTCACCGTAACGCTGCCGAAGCTCATGGTCGACGTGCTGATACTCAGCACCGGGAGGGCGGCATTCAATTGCATCGTGAATGTCTTGGAGACGCCGTTGGCGCTACCCGTGAGCGTCGCCGATTGCGTCGTCGATACAGAGGAAACTGTGGCCGAAAAACCGGCAGTGGTTGCGCCCGCGGCTATGGTGACAGAAGATGGCACAGCGACGGAGGAACTGCTGCTGGACAGACTCACGGCCAACCCGCCGTTCGGAGCTGCCGCGCTCAGGATTACGGTGCAGGCGTCAGTTCCCGATCCTGTCATGGAACTGTTGCTGCAGGAGAGAGCGGATGGTGTAACAGGAGCGCCGCCAGATCCGGAGGGTGTGCGGAAGGCGACCGCCTGCATGATCCATGGCTGGGCGCCGCTGGTTGGAGCCGAGGCCGTGTAACTGCCGGCAGTTTGCACCATCTCGTCTTCGGCAATGTCGGAGTCCGGCTGCGTGAGCAGGCGCTGTACGAATCCGGAGCCAGGACCACTGGTCGTGCTCTGGACGATGTTGGCTGCGAAGATCAGATCGGTGGGATTGGTTGTAGCTGCCGAGACACTGCTAGTCGAATTGCTGCCGGAGTTGGCGGCAACTGCGTCTACTGGATTGACTGGATCGGCGCCAGCATACTCCAGGACGCGGATATCGGGATAACTGGCCGCTTTAGAAAATGTGATGGTCACAGTATTTTTGCCGGCTGCAGCGGCGGCGATGTTTTTGGCGAAATAGATGGATTGCGTTAACGATCCGCTTACGATCGTCGGCCCGAGGGCGAGCGAATAGTTGTTGCCGCTGGTGTCCGCAACGCTTTTGACCGTCGCCGAACTGTCGTTCCAGCCGACCACGATCACGTTCAGGTCGCCGCCTACTTGGGCCGCGGTGTATTTCACAGTCACGGAACTCTTCGACGATTGCGGCGTGGAGTAGTTGCCCTGCACGTAGTTGATACTCGCTATCGTCGCGCCAAAAATAGCGTGGGAAGAGCAGCAGCACAACGATGTCAAAAGAACCAGGCCGCGCAAGAGAGCGCCAACTCGAACTCGGCCGGCCGCGCGCTGGTCTTGCGCGAGCGAACGATTGCGCCGCAGTGATGCGGAGGTTGTGGCGAGTTTAGAGTTAAACAGGACGTTAGCAAAATGATTGCCCATTGCTTCCACCTTCAAAGAAGTATTCACACTGTTCTCGCCGCTGCCCGCGATACCCCGCGTGCGAATGAATTTCTTCAACTAAAAGGAGGTCGTCCGTTAGTCGGCGTTTGTTGTGTGTTCTTTTTGGTAATCGGCTCGATTATGCGGAGGCATAGCCGTGGAGGGATAAATGCAAGATTACTATGGTAAGGATGGCTATGCAGTGGCAGCTGAAGCCACTTAGGCCCAATATGGATAGCCGCGCTCAGATGTAAGGGGATGAGAAGATTTGGCGCAACGAAGGACGTTGCTAACGCGTGGAAGAACTTGCTAATGCGTGGCAATGAGAGCCGGGTGCAATGCCGTTCGTCGCATCCACCGGCTCATTCGGAGCGCGGAGCGAAGAATCTCTCCTTGCTGCCGCTATCGATGTTCATCCCTTGCGCAGCAAGGTAAGGGATCCACCGATAACGAAGCAACATAAGCCCACCAACAGAGGCGCGTGCCGGACTGCACAGGATGTCGCCAACCAGCCCCGGACGTCCCAGGGCTAATCGAAGCCCATCGTCCTCCCTCGGATACGCCTTGGCCAGCCACGCGACAGTTAATGACAGGCTCTAAGCCACCCGACGCCCCATCGCCCCGATTTCCGCGTTCATGCAGATCGCTCGATCCTTCAACCTGTTGTTGATTGAGGACCGGTGTCTAAAAATCTGGCGTAGAAGATCTCTTTACCGCGAAAACCCTTTGGAGGTTTCGTCAAGGTCATCCCGTACGGGATGCTAAGAGAGTTCTGCTTTGCCTTGCTTCGCTCTTCCCGTCCTGGAAGCTGTCTCATAAATGTTTGCGGCCCTGAGGGAGACGTCCCTCAGGGGCTGAAGCCCCCGAATTTTACTGTCCTTTGCGGCACGACTAAAGTCGTGCCCTTTCAGGAATCCATTTATGAGACAAGTTCTAGTCTCCTGAGTCAGAAGTGCGAAGCATAATTCATGCAGCCTTGGGAAAAACAGATGTGGTTTTTCAGCTTCACTCTACAAGATGCATAGTTGCTCGTCAGACTTGGCATTTATGCAAGAAATCAATGACTCAGGAGACTAGGTCTGTGACCGCATAAAGATGTACCTTATGAGTCACTGTCACGAGGAGCAACAGGGCCTCATAGTAGGGACATGCAAAGCTATCGTCGGGTGCATGTTCAGTTGGGAAAGAGGGATCGTCGGCAGCTCGCTGCGATGCTGGCCAAGGGAGGTGAATCGGCGCGTGTGTTACGGCGCGCCTCGATCCTGCGTCAACTTGACGAAGGACAGAAGGTGGCGCGGGTTGCGGCCAATGCCGGCGTGGCGGC
>DASXFS010000044.1:0-3649 GCA_036489415.1 Occallatibacter sp.
CTGGAACCGGCAGCAGATGGTGGACTACTTCCACGCGCACTCGTCCGTGGACGAGACGGATGTGCAGGCAGAGGTGGATCGCTACATCGCGTGGCCGTCACAGGCGCTGGGCTACAAGATCGGGCAGCTCAAGTTCCTGGAGCTAAGGGCCAAGGCGCAGCATGCGCTGGGTCCCAAGTTCGACATCCGCGGCTTCCATGATACCGTCGTCGACTCGGGTGCGTTGCCTTTGGACGTGGTGGAGCAGCGCGTAGACGCCTGGATTGCGTCGCAGCAGGGTGACAAGGCACAGCAATAAAGGCACAGTAGATAGATGACGGACCGAACGCAGTCCTCTTCACAGACAACAGAGACCACGCCAATCGACAAGCGCGTCGCCATGCTGGGCGCGGGCAAGATGGGCTCGATCCTGATCGAGGGTCTGCTCCGCAGCGGCCGTTTTCGGCCGGAGCAGATCGCGGCGACAGTGCAGCACGAGAACCGTGCGGCGAAGCTGGCGGAGCGGCTGAAGATCGCTGTCTCGACCGACAACGCGACGGCAGCCAGCAACGCAGACCTGATCTTCATTGGGGTGAAGCCATTCACGGTGATCGACGTTATCCGGCAGATCAAGCCGGTCCTGACGCCGGAGAAGCTGATCATCTCTTTTGCCGCTTCGGTAAAAACGAAGGCGATCGAGGATGCGACGGAGTTGCTGGGAATGCCGGTGGTGCGTGCGATGCCGAATACACCCGCGATGCTGGGCGCGGGCATGACGGCGCTGTCGGGCGGGCGCTTCGCGACGGTCCAGCATCTGCAACTGGCGGCGTCACTCTTTGAGAGCGTGGGCCGCACGGTACAGGTGGATGAGAAACACCTGGACGCGGTGACCGGACTCTCCGGCTCCGGGCCGGCGTACATCTACATCATCCTCGAGGCGCTGGCCGAGGCCGGGGTCAAGGTCGGGCTGCCGCGCGATGCAGCGACACTGCTGGCGGCGCAGACGACGCTCGGGGCGGCGCGCATGGTGCTCGAAACGGGTGAGCATCCGGCGCTGCTGAAGGACGCGGTGACCACCCCGGCGGGATGCACGGCGGATGGCCTGCTGGAACTCGAAGAGGGCGGGCTGCGCGTGACGCTGATCAAGGCGGTGATGCGGGCGACGGAGCGGGCGCGGCAACTGGCCGGCGGGTGAACGGGACTGCCTACCCCTCCCCCTCCCGTCACCGGAGGGTGGTTTCGAAGCTCTTTATTTTGAGTGGTTTAGGGCGTCTCCCGAGGGTCAAAGTCGTCATTGCAAAGGTCTTACCGTTAAAGTCGTCTTTCTAAGCGATTTAGGAGCAGAGATCTGCCTTGTTTCCGGTGCGCTTCGCCGCTCCGGGTGGAACTTATTCATTTCAGATTTGTTATGGGTAAAGTCTTTCTGGCAAAGGACTTACGGGATGGCGCAACACGCGTCGGCCAAATCGGCGCGTTCCGCTTTCATATCTACCTTGATTCAAGCATAGCAATTCGATTGGGGATAATTGGCAGGTTTGTGGGTAGTAGTGGAGTCGTGATCCCGAAACGGGCGGCGGATGCTGGTTATCAAGAAACAGCAGATCCCGTTCTTAGTTGACTGTCCAGACGCTTATCTATATGATCCATGTATGCCGAGGCCGAGGAGTGACGCGAAGAGAAGCGCGATCCTAGAGGCCGCGACGCGCGTCATCGTCACCGAGGGACTGAGCGCACCGACTGCAGGAATTGCTAAGGATGCCGGCGTTGCCAACGGCTCGCTTTTCACCTACTTCGAGACCAAGACCGATCTCTTCAATCAGCTGTATCTAGAACTGAAGAGTGAAATGGCGGCGACCGCCTTGAAGGACTTGCCTGTAGATGAGGAGCTTCGCAAGCAATTCTTCCAGGTCTGGCAGAACTGGACAAACTGGGCAGTCTCCTTTCCTGAAAAGCGACAAGCGCTGGCCCAATTGTCTGTTTCGGCTGAGATCACCGCAGAAAACCGCGCGGCCGGACACAAGATGATGGCAAACCTCGCTGAACTCGTGGAACGCAGTCGTGCAAATGGACCCATGCGCAGCGCACCACTCGGGTTTGTACTGGCGCTCATGAATTCGGTGGCAGAGGCCACTATGGATTACATGACCCACGATCCGGCAAACGCCAACAAGCACTGCAAGGCGGGATTCGATGCCCTGTGGCGGATGGTGGAATGATCTGAAGGAGTATAGATGACTGACCAGACGCACATTATAAGAGGCGCGGGAATGGCGAACCATCCTTCGACGAACCATCCAGCGGAACGCAAAGCGTACATCATTACTGGACCAACCTCAGGATTTGGCCTTGCGACCTCGTTTGAAGTGGCTAAGCACGGCACGGTTATCCTGGTCGGGCGCGACCGCAAGAAACTTGATGCTTTGCAGAAGGATATCCAGCGAAAAGGCGGGGACGCAGTCTCGGTGGCGTGCGACTTATCGGATGTTGCAAATGTTCGACGTGCAGCCACCGAGATCCTTGGTCTGAATCTTTCACTTGCAGGTCTCGTCAATAATGCGGGCATCATGCAGACGCGGCCCACGAAGAGTGCTCAGGGCTGGGATATGTCATATGCCACGAATCACCTTGGGCCGTTTGTGCTGACCGAAGCTCTCCTGCCGCATCTTCCCGATGGAGCAAGTGTGGTTTTCATCGTTTCCGGCGTCGAGGACCCAGAACGGAAACCCGCCAAAGTCGCTGGGTTTCGCGGAGGCCGCTACATCTCCGCGGAGGCGAGCGCGCGTGGCGAGTGGAAGCCCGGAGGCGCTAAGAATCGAGGATTTGATGCATATGCAACGTCGAAGCAGTGTGCCCTGGCCACGGCTCTGGTGTTCGCCCGCGAGATACCTCGCTTGCATTTCAACGCGGTGGAACCCGGCTTCAGTCCTGGTACCGGTCTTGGGCGAGATGCCAATGCCTTGTTGCGCTCTCTGGCGAAGTACCTGCTCTCGCCACTTGCACCTTACATCAAGTATTGGAGTACCCCGCAGCTCACCGCACCTGTGATCACCAGCGTGCTGCTGAATCAAGACGGCAAGACTGGCGTTTACTACGATGAGAGAGGCCAGCCTATGCAAGCTTCCACGCTTGTTCGAGATCCCCGGTTCACAGCATGCGTCGTCGCAGAGACGCGAGCTTTCCTAGCCGCACACTCGGAATAGCTCCGATCCGTCAAGCAGATTGACCCGCGATACGTCCTAACAGTTTGGGAAAAGCCATCGCAATCATTCACCGCGCTTTGCTCCACGCGGATGAGGTTATGCGGTTGATCGAACGCGCTCGCATGAGACAACTCGCGTGAGCCCAGGTGTGCATCCTACAGACGCAGGGATGCATTGAAGGAAGGCCCGATATGGCGGCCTAGCGCAAGTGACCTGCGTAGCGAGCCCTTTCGGTTGTTTCATTGCGCCCGGATGAGGGGCAAACCGGAAAACGGCGATTCAAGGTGACCCACTACTCTCTGGTCCCTGCGCTATCGGGGCGATCCCCTGTAGTATTCCGTCGATCTTCCACGGGACGTGATTGGAGCGAATGACGAAACTGCTTTTCAGACAAGCTGTCAGTGCAGCAGACCTGGAGCAGATCCACGCGCTCAACCACCGTGTTTTTGCCGAGGAGATTGCGCAGCACG
>DASXFS010000060.1:0-13549 GCA_036489415.1 Occallatibacter sp.
CCGCGAGGTAAAGGCGCGAACCAAAGAAACACTCGATCAGGCCTTCACCGACGCTCTGCCTCACATCACTCCAGCCAACGCAATGGCTTGGTTCAGACTTCCATTCAATAGTCTAAAGAAAAACAGAAATACTCTGGAGCCGAGAAAATTCTTCCAATTACTCACACTCCATCCGGGCGCGGCCTTTTGATTCATGCATGTTGATTCTCAAAACTACCTCAAGCGCCTTTCACTTACCCGCCGGGCAGACGCAAGCCTTATATCCCTGCGAGGAATCATTCCCCAGCCCGCAGATATACTGCGGCCACACCAAAGCCAGCAACGGAGAGTTACCCACATAGAAATTGCCGATGTAAGCGCGGCTGGCCTCCGTCTTCGCCAGCCGATCGGCCTCGAACCCGGCAACTACCTTGCTCACCGCCGACGCGGAAAACTCCATCTCGTGGTACGTCTGCCCCCAGTCGTACTCTTCGTGCCAGGCCGTATCCACGCCCGTCGCGTTCGATGCCGCAAACACCCGGAAATCCTTGAGCATCGCTGAAGAAGGCTCAACTCGCGCCACGGTAAACGACGGCGCATTGCCATTGACCGGCGAAATCGACGACACCATCTTCATTGCCACGTCTCCGCCGGTCGCCCCATTCTCAGGCTTCAAAATCCGCAACTCGTCCATGTGCGTGTGCGCGAAAATGGCCAGTTGCACCACGTCGCTATATTCCACAAGCACGTCCGCCAGTTTCTCCGACGAGAGAAACATCTTCGCGCCCTTCCCGCTGCAAACCGCATCCATCTTCAGCGCCGTTGCATGCACATCCACTCCTGGCGGAATGTGCGCCATCACCCAGACCTTTTCCTTGTTCTGCCGCGCCTCTGTCAGCTGCTGTTCCAGCCACGCCAGTTGCGCATCCGCCGCCGTTGCATCGCCCTTGCCGCCGCACGTGGTGTACTTCGCCCCCATGAACTGGTCGTCCAGCACCAGCATCCGGGCATTGCCCACCGGCAGCCGCGCGCTGAAGTACCCTCCCGCCGCATAGCTCTCCGCAATCCCCTTGCGCTCTGCCTCCGGAAAGCTCTTCGCCACTTCCTCGCCCACAGCCGCCAGAAACTCGCTATGCGCATCCAGCTTATAGTCGCCGCAATCGGAGTCGTTATTCCCCAGCGCCACATACACCGGCACTCCCGGAACCGCCTCGTCGAGCTCGTCGATCACAAAGTCGATCGTCTTCTCCACAAACGCCTTGTAATCTCCCTCCGCCGCATGAGGAAACGCCGCGCCAAACTTGCACTCGAATGCATGAGCAATCAGGTCCCCGCTCACCGTCACAAACCTGGCCCCGGCCCCATCCCGCCGCATGGCCCGCAAACTCGAATCCAGCAGTGCGTAGGACGTATCTTCCCCGCGTGTATGGCAGCCCTGCTCAAGCGCCGCGAATCGAGCCTCGCGATCAGCCGAAGGCGCGCCCGCCAGAATCTTCGTCCACTCGCTCACCGGCGCAGCCGCCAGTTGCACAGCCTTCGCAGGATCAAAGAACGGCTCAAAATGAATGTCGCTCACAAAAACCGCCGGAATCGTCTCTGCGCCCGTTGCCGCAGCCGGCTTTGCTTCCGCCCCAGCCCATTCAGCAACCAGCAACAGGCAAGCAACAACAATCGCCCGCTCCGCAACCTTGCTGAAGCCGCGCATCCTCTGGTTCCAATTCATGTCCACTCCTCATCTGACGCAAAAAGGTCCGACGCAAAGGTTTGGCGCAAAAAACCAGACCGCAGTAAAAATCGCCCGCCGTCCATGCAGAATACCGCAGCCAGGTTTTGCGCATCGCTCCTCCCTGCGTGAAAATGTTCCCAGCCTCCAATCTGCTAAAGTCAAGGGTGGTCCCTTTCGCTCAAACCCTCTTTTGAAAGACGGTTCCGCGCAGACCGGGGGCTCGCCGGAAAACCCCCATGCCCCACGACCTGCCCAAAGCCTACGACCCCACCGCCATCGAAGATCACTGGGCCGAATACTGGGTCCGCGAAAACCTCTTCGCCCAACCCACGCCCGAACAAGTTCCTGCGAGCGAAGCGAGCGTACACCCCCCGGCCGGCCAGCCCTTTACCATCCTCCTGCCCCCGCCCAACGTCACCGGGCGCCTGCACATGGGCCACATGCTCAACCAGACGGAGATGGACATCCTCACCCGCTGGCGCCGCATGTCCGGCCGCCGCGCCCTCTGGCTCCCCGGTACCGATCACGCCGGCATCGCCACGCAGATGATGGTGGAGCGCCAGCTCACCGAGGAAGGCACAACCCGCCAGCAACTTGGCCGCGAAGCCTTCGTCGAGCGTGTGTGGGAGTGGAAGCGCCACTACGGCGGCGCCATCCTCAGCCAGATGAAGCGCCTCGGCGCATCCGTCGATTGGCAGCGCGAATACTTCACGATGGACGACAACCTTTCTGTCGCGGTGAGAGAAGCCTTCGTCCGCTTGCACGAGCAAGGCCTCATCTATCGCGGCGCGTACATCGTTAACTGGTGCCCCCGCTGCCAAACCGCCATCAGCGATCTGGAAGTTGTCTACGACGAGCACAAAGGCCACCTCTGGGAGATTCGCTATCCCGTCATTGGCCCCGACGGCAAAGACTCCGGCGAGTTTCTCACCGTTGCCACCACGCGCCCTGAAACCATGCTCGGTGACACCGCCGTCGCCATCCATCCTGAAGACGAGCGTTATCTCCACTTGCATGGCAAAAAGCTGCGCCTACCCTTGGTCGGTAGAGAAATCCCCATCATTCTCGACGCCTGGGTCAGCCGCGACTTCGGCACCGGCGCCGTCAAGGTCACGCCCGCTCACGACCCCAACGACTTCGAGTTAGGCAAGCGCCACAATCTGCCCAACATCAACGTCATGGACGAGACCGCCCACATCAACTCCGAGGGCGGCAAGTACCAGGGCCTCGACCGTTACGTCGCCCGCAAGCGCATCGTCGCCGATCTCGAAGAGCTCGGCCTCTTAGCCGGCGTTAAAGATCACACCAACAACATCGGCCACTGCGACCGCTGCAAAACCGTCGTCGAGCCGCGCCTCTCCACGCAATGGTTCGTCAAGATCAAGCCACTCGCCGAAAAGGCCATCGCCGCCGTCAAGCCCGGCCCCGACGGCAAAAAAGCCATCCGCTTCACCCCCGAGCAGTACGAGAAGACCTATCTCAACTGGATGGAGAACATCTACGACTGGTGCATCAGCCGCCAATTGTGGTGGGGTCATCGCATCCCAGCCTGGCACTGCGCCACCTGCGGAAAAATCACCGTCGCCCGCGTCGATCCCACAGTATGTTCGCATTGCGGCTCAGAAAAAATCACCCAGGAAACCGACGTCCTCGACACCTGGTTCTCCTCCGGCCTCTTGCCCGTCAGCGTCTTCGGCTGGCCCAACTTCAATCAACCACAAACTCCGGGTGCCCCATCCTTTCCGCGCACTTCAGCGGAAAGGGTGGGAGAGCACGACCCTCAACCATCGGAAAATCGCGCAGACTTCAACGCCTTCTATCCCACCAGCCTCTTAGTCACCGGCTTTGACATCCTCTTCTACTGGGTCGCCCGCATGATCATGCTCGGCATCTGGTTCGCCCAGGACGTTCCCGAAGCCGACGGCAGCCCGCGCTCACTGGCGCGGTCCGTTCCTTTCAAAGAGGTCTACATCCACGCCTTGGTCCGCGACGCCAACCGCGAAAAGATGTCCAAGACCAAGGGCAACGTCATCGATCCGATTGAGATCGTCAAGCAGTACGGCACAGACGCTGTGCGCTTCACCCTGGCGTCCATGGCCTCGCCCGGCACCGACATCGCCTTCAACATCGCCAGAACCGAAGGCTACCGCGCCTTCGCCAACAAAATCTGGAACGCCGCCCGTTTCCTCTTCATGAACGTAGACCGCGCCGCCGAAATCGGCATCACCGTTGACCCGTCCGCACTCGGCAAAATGCCCACAGTTGCGGATGACGCCCCGCTCGAAGCCCGCTGGATCGTCGCTGAATTGTACGCAACCGCCGCCAAGGTCAACGAAGCTCTGGAGAATTACCGATACGACGACGCCGCGAATATCATCTATCAATTCTTCTGGGGCAGCTTCTGCGACTGGTATCTAGAGATCGTCAAGCTCCGCCTCGATTTCTCGGAGACCGCCGACAAGGCACAAACCAAAGCTGCTCTCACCACACTCGTCAGCGTCTTTGAAGCAGCATTGCGTTTGCTCTCACCCTTCATGCCATTTATCACCGAAGAAATCTGGCACGCGCTCTACGATGGCAATCCACCAGCAAAGTCCATCGCACTCACCGAATTTCCACCGACTGCGACAACGCCAATTGACACCGAAGCCCAGAGGGCGATGAGTACCATTCAATCGATCATCGTGGAAACGCGCGCCCTTCGAAAAGAGACCGGGGTTGAAGAAAAGGCGGTTACTCCGATCGAGCTGAGAATTGATGCCGAAGTCAAAACCGTCATCGAGCAAAATCTACAAATGATCGAACGATTGGCCAAGGCCAGTGAAGTGCGCATTGTTGATCAAATCACCCCAGGCTTACCACTTCGAACAAAGTTCAGCTTCGACGTCGCCGTAATCTACGAGCGCACCATCGACATCCCCGCCGAACGCGACCGTTTGACAAAAGACATCGCGAAGTACGAAAAAGGTCTAGCATCCGCCGAGCGTCAACTAGGCAACCAGGGCTTTCTAGCCAAGGCTCCCGCAAACATCGTGGAGGGCCTCAAGAAACAGGAATCCGAAACCCGCCTCCTGCTTGAAAAAGCCCGTGCGGCCCTCGACGCACTGCCGCAAGCGTAGCATCAAGAGAAGAAAAAGATGGATTGGAAAAGCAGCCGCATTGACGCATTGCTGGAGCAGGCCCTGGTGGAAGACCAGGCCGCCAAGGACGCCACCACCAACCTCACCATTGACCCTGACCTGCGCGCCACCGCCTCCATCCTCGCGCGCCAGGAACTGGTCGTCGCCGGCCTCGGCGCCGTGCCGCGCTTCCTTGAAATCTTTGCCCGCCTCGACCCGCGCCCGCAGGCCCGCAACCGTTTCGAAGTCATCCACCACCCGGAGATGTTTGACGGCGTCCGCGCCCACAACGGCCAGGTCCTGGCCGTCATCCGCCACAATGCCCGCGTGCTGCTCAGTTGCGAGCGCGTGATCCTCAACCTGCTCCAGCACCTGAGCGGCATCGCCACCCTCACCCGCCGCTATGCCGATGCCATCGAAGGCACGCACGCACGCGTCCTCGACACGCGCAAAACCGTCCCCGGCCTGCGCGCTCTTGAGAAGTACGCGGTCCAGTGCGGCGGAGGCACCAATCACCGCATCGATCTCGCCTCCGGCGTGCTCATCAAGAACAACCACATCACCCTCGGCGGCGGCCTGCGCGCCGCCCTCACCCGCGCCCTTGAAAATCGCAAACACCACCAGCGCATCCAGGTAGAAGTCCGCACCGCCCAGGAGCTCGAAGAGGCATTGCAATACGGCGCGGAAGCCATCCTGCTCGACAACATGACACCCGACCAGGTGAAGCAATCCGTCGACCGCATTCATCAGGAGATCGCCGACAACCCCGGCTCCGGCCCTGAGCCAAGAAGGATTCCCACAGAAGCCAGCGGCGGCATCATACTTGAAAACATCCGTGCCTACGCCGAAACCGGCGTCGACTTCATCAGCGTTGGCGCCCTAACCCACTCCGCCAAAGCCGCCGATATCAGCATGAGAATCGTCGCCGAATAAGCATCCGTTCTTTCAAGTAATCAGCACAAAACCTGTGTTCTCGACCGAGCAAGAAAATGGGTGCCCCATCCTTGAATCGTCTTTTGATTCAAGGGTGGGAAAGCACGAACCCCAGCTCCCCAGGCATTCAAGAACCCATACTTTAAGCCACCATGTTCAATCTCCCCACCCTCGAAGCCGCCCTCGCCAACACCATCTACGCCAACAAGCTCCACTTCTCTCCCGTCACCCAATCCACCAACACCGACGCTCTCCAAGCCGCCCGCAGCGGCGCCCCTCACGGCTCCGTCTACTTCGCCGACGAGCAGCTCGCCGGCCGCGGCCGAGGCGACCACGCCTGGCACTCCGCCGCCGCCCAGGGCCTTTACGTCAGCATCCTGCTGCGCCCATCCTTTCCCGCAGCGCGGCTGTCGCTCCTGCCCTTCGCTGCCGGCCTCGCCGCAGCTAGCGCCATCCGCGCCGCCGCCGCCCTCACCATCGACCTCCGCTGGCCCAACGACCTCCTCATCGGCCCCCGCAAAACCGGCGGCATTCTTGTGGAAGCAACCATCAACTCACAAGGTCTGCCGCACGCAGTGCTCGGCATCGGCATCAACGTTCACCAGCAGCAATTCCCCACGGACCTCTCCACCCCCGCCACCTCGCTCGACATTGAATCCGGCCAGATCATCTCCCGCCAGTCCCTGCTCATCGCCCTGCTCCAATCACTCGCGCAGGAAGCCCAGGCCCTCGAATCCCCAACCGCGCCCCAAAGCCTCCCGCAGCGCGTTCAGCAGTCCTCCACCTGGATCACCGGCCGCCGCGTCCACGTCCACGGCCCCCAAGCCTGCACCGGCATCACGGAAGGCCTCGACGAAAACGGCTTCCTCCTCGTCCGCACCGACTCGGGCATCGTCACCGTCCAAACCGGCGGCCTTCGCGCCGCTCAATCGGACGCAGGCATTTAAGCTGAAGTAGAGACACGAGGCTTCTGCATCGCCGTCTGCAAGGTTTGAATCAGAAATATGCTGTCATCCTGAGCGAAGCGTTCTTCAGCGGAGTCGAAGGACCTGCTTCTTGCGATGCCGGCGCAGCCCCGAGGAAACACCATGCTTCTAGCGCTCGACGTCGGCAACACCAACACCAAACTGGGCCTCTACCGGCTCGATACCAAGGCCCCCGAGCTGGCCGCCAACTGGCGTCTCACCACCCACCGCACCCAAACCGTGGACGAGTTCGGCGCGCTGTTCATCAATCTCTTCCACATGAAGGGCATTGACCCCGCGCAGGTCAAGCACATCATCATCTCGTCCGTCGTGCCGCCCATCGACTCCACCCTGCGCCAGGTCTTCGAGACCACCTTCCACATCGAGCCGCTCTTCGTCGAGCCCGGCATCAAGACCGGCATGCCCGTCCTGGTCGACAACCCCACCGAGCTCGGCGCAGACCGTCTCTGTGACTCCATCGCCGCCTTCGAGAAATACGGCGGCCCCTGCATCGTCGTCGACTTCGGCACCGCAACAAAATTTGAAGTCATCTCCGAGCGCGGCGAGTATCTCGGCGGCGCCATCGCTCCCGGCCTCGGCCTCAGCGCGGAAGCGCTCTTCTCCCGTGCCGCCCGCCTCAGCCGCGTCGACATCAAGCGCCCCGCCAAGGTCATCGGCACCAACACCGTCGGCCATTTGCAAACCGGCCTTTACTACGGCTACATCGGCCTCGTCGACGGCATCCTCGACCGCATCATCGCCGAGCTCCCCGTCGCCGAAGCCGGGAAAAAGCCTCGCGTCATCGCCGCCGGCGGCCTGGCGCACTTAATCGCCCCCGACTCCCGCTACATCGCCGAAATCGACGACATGCTCACCCTCGACGGCCTCCGCATCCTCTTCGACCGCAACCGCACCACAAAACCCCGCAGCCGGCATTGAGGCGCGGTTGCGGTCTTCATCGTCCCCAGCATCTTCGCTCTACGCGATACGAAAGACTCAATGCAGAACTGCCCGGCAAGGAATCCAGACAGGCATTGCTTGCCAGGTCGCGAGTGGCAATGCAGGAGTCTTTCTATTTTTTCGCCAAAGAACCACGCTCTCACTGGGACGCGAGCGAAGATACAATACAGAGAACGATAACGGTCCGGTAACGGCCTCAGGCTCGTGAATGAAGACAACTCGCCGTACATTCCTGCAGACATCCGCACTGGCCAGTATCGCCGCAATCGGTCCGGCCGAGCCAGCCGCGACAGCACCAAAACCCTCCATAGCCCACCACACGACCGAACTCGATGGGTACGCGATCGCTAGTCAACATCCCTTGATCCGGACAAAGCCAGGTCCAACTTATTTTGAAGGGATGCTCCTGGGGAACGGTGACATCGGCGTGTGTGCCGTGGTTCGTCCGGACGCGCTTGGTCTGCATATCTCGAAGAACGACTGTTGGGATATTCGCGTGACTGAAGGGAGTGAAAAGGACGTTCGACCGTTTGCTGAGATCCTCGATATGTGGAAACGAGCAAGCGCAGATCTCAAGGAAAAGGGGTATAAGCCAGGAGACTCCGTCGAAAATGCGGAGTTCTTTCGCGACTGCATCAACAAGGCTCGCCGCTCCTATTCGAAACCATGGCCCCGTCCGTGGCCATGCGGCACCGTTTGGCTCAAGTGGGACCCACGCTGGGTGGAACCTGTGTCCTACCAGTTAAACCCCGCCAACGGTATCTTTGAGCTTGAGCTGAAGATTCGAGAGCTCGACCAGCAGCCGCGTGCGGCAAAGATCACAGCATTTGTGGATCGTGAGTCCGGGCGTATCGTCCTCGAATCGGATCCGCTTTCCGGGATATCCGTGATCTACTCGCCAGCGATTGATGCCTTCCAGTCAGGCCCATTCGATAACGGACACGTGGAATCGCACCCTGACCAACTGCCGAGACCTGCGTTGACTCACCGGACTGACGCGAACGCGAGCGATTTCTCCTGCTTCCAATACTTCCCGGCCATTGGCCTGTCAGAAGACAATCCCAATCCTCCACGTTCGGAGAGAGACCGCAACTTCGCCCTGCACGGCCGCATTGCAGGAGTCTGGGAGACCGGCTCAATCGAGGGAAGTGAAAACATCGTGTTCTCATCGACGTCTACCGCTCCGGTTCGGATCGATCTGGCAGTGGCAACTCCCCGCGATCTTCTCCTCAACCGGCTTGAGGCTGCTCACCCTCAAGGCGCCGGTCCAGCGGATTGGATTACGATCCCACAGACGCATGTCTATGGCGAAGCCGAGCTGAGTACCCCGGCATTCGCTGAGCGATCTGTGGCGGAAGCTTCCGTAACGCCTTTTGCAGAACTGCGGCACAAATCAGAAGCGCGCTGGCGTGAGTTTTGGTCTGCTTCCGCGGTGCGATTCGATGACCAGGCCCTCGAGCGAATCTGGTACCACAATCAGTATTTTCTGGCGTGTTGCCTTGGCAAGCACAAGACCGCTCCTGGTTTGTTTGGCAACTGGTCTTCGGGCGACATTGGCACCGCTTGGCACAGCGACTACCACCTCGACTACAACTGCCAGCAGGTTTATCTGGGCGTATTCTCCAGCAACCACGTAGAGATGCACCAGCCCTATCTCGAACTGGTGGAGAACCTTTTGCCGATGTCGGAGAAATCCGCTCGCGAGAGTTTCAATCTCCCTGGCGCATTTTTTCCGCTGTCGGCTTATCCCGTTCCCAGCCAGATCGTTCCATATCCAGTTCCGCCGTGGGGGTATCAGATCTGTATGACCCCATGGGCGGTGCAAAGCCTCTGGTGGCAATTCCTCTATACCCAAGACAGCAAGTACCTCGCTCGCGTCTACCCCGTCCTGCGTGCGGCCGCACGTTTTCTCTCTGCCTATGTAAGCAAAGAGGATGACGGACGATACCATGTCTTTCCGTCCATCTCGTCCGAGAACTGGGGATGCACGATCGACTTCAAGCTGAATAAGGATTGCATCCTTGATCTTTCCCTGATCCGCTTCGTGCTGGATGCAACCGTCAAGGCTTCAACAATCCTTTCAGAAGATGCGGCGGAGCGTGCTTCCTGGCAACAGATCGCCGGAAATCTGGCTGCTTATCCAACTGGCCAGGGCCCCTATGGAGAAGTCTGGCTCGATATTGTCAACGCTCCCGTCGAACACGTCTACAACGTCCCCATAACACTGGCGCCTGTGTTTCCGGGAGACGAGGTTGGATTGAGCAGCGGGACCAGGTTCAAGGACATTGCGAAACGGACAGCGCAGACGATTCGACTTGAAGGCGGAAATGATCTCGTATCGCAACCCCTGATCCGCGCGAGGCTTGGAATGCTTGACCTCGATTGGTTTAAGGACCAGATGGAATATTGCATGCTGCCCGATGGGGTTTCCAACGATCGCGTGCGCCAATCGGGAGGACGATACAGCTTGACGACGGACTTCGACTTCATGATGCGCATGGGCCTGTGGTGCGAAAACTTCGCCGCTCCGGTCGTCCTGAATGAGTGCATGCTGCAGAGCTATTCCGGAACCATTCAGCTATTCCCAAACACCCTGAAGCTAGGAGCCGCGAGATTCAAAGGGCTGCGTTGCGTGGGAGCCTTTCTTGTAAACGCAGCATACGACGGCAAAACGGTCACGACTTTCGAAGTCCTCAGTGAGAAAGGTTCCCTGCTGCGATTGATCTCCCCCTGGCCGGAAAAGTCTATTCGAGTGCTTCGCTCCCGCGATGGCCAGCCAATTGAAGGGCGCCGCAACGGCGACGCATGGGTTGTGCCAACCGAATCCGGCGAGCGTTACTCGATCAGCGCGGTCTGAAAAAGCAGTCGTGCCGTCAGTTCTGCCTATTTCGGTGATTTCGCCGACAGGTTCCGTGATGACGCCGGCTATGGCCTGGGAAGCATATCCGTCGCTTCCGGTATCCTCAAACTTTGTGCAGTAAATGGGGAACTACCAAAGCCGTGTTGAACTACTTCAACTACTTCACCGAAATCGAAGAACGCTTCCAGCAGCGCCGAGGCGCGCTGCTGCTCTCAACGCTCGACTGGGCGCTGATTGAAACCTGGCAGGAAGCCGGCATCCCGCTGGCCGCCGCCCTGCGCGGCATTGACACTGCCTTCGACAAATACGAAGCCCGCCAGAAGAAAGGCCGCATGCGCAAAGTCAACGGCCTGGCCTGGTGTACGCAAGCTGTGATGGAAGCCGCCGAAGAGCTGCGCGAGGCCGCCGCCGGCACCGCCGCCCCAAAATCCGACGCCGCCGCGCTCGAGTCCGGCTTCGAGCACGACCGCGTGGCCGCGCATCTTGAAGCCGCCGCTGCCGCGCTGGACGCAGCCACTGTGGCCGCCGAAGCCTGCGCCGCAACCGCCAGCCGCCTGCGCCAACTCGCCGCCGCCGTCCGTGGCGAAGCTCACGCCTCGCCCGACGACCTTGCCGCGGCCAAAAATCTTGAAGACCTTGAGCGCCATCTCACCGCCATCGAAGAAAAGCTCTTCACCACCATCGCCGCCGCCGCGCCGGAGGACCTCATCGTCCGCCTCAAAGAGCACGCCGACCGCGAGCTAGCCCCCTACCGCAGCCGCATGGGCGCCGTGCAAATCCGCCAGGTCAAGCAGCAGTTTGAGCAGAAGCAACTCCTCGTCCACTACAACCTGCCGCGCCTCAGCCTGTTCTACATGAGCCAGCAATGAAGCCGAAGCAGCCCGCGCCCCAGTTCGCGCAACCGCAAACCGTAGAAATTGCCAAACCCGTCTACGGCGGCCAATTCCTCGCCCACATCGAAGGCAAAGCCGTCTTCGTCCCGCTCACCCTCCCCGGCGAGCAGGTCCGCATCCGCGTCACGCAATCCAAGTCCGGCTACTCCACCGCCGAGCTCACCGAAATCCTTACTCCCTCACCCCTGCGCACGCCCGCGCC
Source organism: Occallatibacter sp. (assembly GCA_036489415.1). GTDB lineage: Bacteria > Acidobacteriota > Terriglobia > Terriglobales > Acidobacteriaceae > Telmatobacter. Next base: position 11,638 of record DASXFS010000060.1, read on the forward strand.
GTGCCCCTACTTCGGCGCATGCGGCGGCTGCAACTACCAGCACACCGGCTACGAAAACCAGTTAGCCCTCAAGCAGGAAGTTCTGCGCGAAACCCTCGAACGCGGCAGCGTCGAATTCCCCAACGCAATCGAAGTTCTCCACGCCAGCCCCTGGGCCTACCGCAACCGCGTTCGCCTGGCAATCGATACGAACGGCAACATCGGTTATCGCAGCCGCCGCTCTCACGCCGTGATCCCCATCGCTCAGTGCCCCATCGCCGCGCCCTTGCTGCTCACCGCCGCCCACGCCGCCGCGGACTATCTGCAACGCGTCCCCGCCAACCTGCGCCCCACTGAGCTAGCCCTCTTCTGCGACCCCTCCGAGTCCGCGCTCCTGGCCACTTTCTTCGCAACCGATTCAGCGAGTGTCCGTCTTGAACCGCTTGCCCAGGCGATCCACGAACGCATCCCGGCTCTCAAGAGCGCCGAGCTAGCCGCCGACGGTCGTCCCGGCCATCCGCCTCGCACGCTGGCGCAATGGGGCGAAGCCTCCATGATCTACCCCGCAGCCGGCTTCGAATACCGCGTCGATCACGGCGCCTTCTTTCAGGTCAACCGCTGGCTCATCGACGCCCTTGTCGACTCCGTCACCGCAAACCAAACCGGCTGCCTCGCCTGGGACCTCTTCGCCGGCGTCGGCCTCTTCGCCCGCAAACTCACCGCCAGCTTTGACCGCGTCGTCGCCGTAGAATCCGCATCCGCCTCCAAAGCCGCCCTCCAGCACAACCTGCAAGGCACAACCGGCCAGCCCATCCACGCCGACACCCTCCAGTTCCTCCGCACCCAAAACGCCCTCAGCCAGCCGGACAAGTCAGTCCCCGACCTCATCGTTTTAGACCCGCCGCGCTCGGGCCTCGGCGCGGAGATCACCGCGCTCCTCGCTGCCCTCGCCGCGCCCGCGTTGGTCTATGTCTCCTGCGACCCCGCAACCCTGGCCCGCGACCTGCGCGTCCTCATTGCGTCGGGCTACACGATCCACTCCCTCACCCTGGCCGACTTATTCCCGCAAACTTTTCATCTGGAAACAGTCGTCCATCTGCGCCGCGCCTGACACACATGCGTGTCCCGCGCACGACACGCAGCTCGGCCGAAGCAGAGCATCGCCTGCCAGCATTCAGTGTTCTGTTCTCAGGCCTGAAGATCCAATTCAATTGCATCGATCAACGGCACCAGCCACACCAGAAGCGCTTGATGCGCGGGATGCTGAACATAAGCGTCAAGCGCCGCCTTGTCCTTGAACCGCATAATGCCCCCGAATGTGTAACCTTTCCCTCGCGGCGAAATATTCGGGCCCACATGCGTCTCAAGCAGTCCGGGAATCTTCCCCTGGAAAGCAGCAATATCTTTCCGCGCTCTGGCCTTCTGCTCTTCCGTCGCGTCCGGCTTCCACTGAAATGCAAATACGTGAAATACATTGCCTGCCTGGTCTTCCGTCTCAGAGCCTTCGGCAAGGGCCGCAGGCATCAGTGTGGCGGCCGAGGCTGCAAGACTTCCTTTGCGCATGAGAGTTCGCCGTGTCATCGTATGCATCCAGATTTCCTCTTTGAACAGCCGGTAGGACGGGCAAGAACGGAACCCGATATTGCAAGTCAAGAATACTGCAAAAGCCCATGAAGCGAGAGCCACGCTCTACCGGCGCAACCATCGAAGAGGAACGGCGAACAAGAGCGACCATGCACCATAAAAATCCCCAGCCCGTGCCACCCCACTTACATCGATTGAAAAAATGCATGGCAATTATCCCTTGACATCAAGTAATGCGCTATGATGGGGAATGCCGCCGAATTATTCGAGCATGTGGGCCAAGCTAGGCCGCGCAGAAGAATTGCTCAAGGGACTCGACAACGAAGTTGACATTTGGCTCAAAGCCAAA
>DASXFS010000012.1:0-1951 GCA_036489415.1 Occallatibacter sp.
TACACGCTCTGGGCGCTCAAAGAAATGTACCGGCCCGGATATCGCTACTCGAAGTGCGGCGTGATGCTGACGGATTTGCTGCCCGAAGGTTCCGAGACTAAAGACCTCTTCGCCCGGCGCGATACTGCGCGCGAGGCGAAGCTGATGGCGGCCCTCGATCACATCAATCAGACGATGGGCCGCCGCACGCTGTTCTATGCGAGCGCCGGAATTCAACAGGCCTGGACAGGCGCTGCCACTCGCAAATCACCCGCCTATACGACCGATGGGGAAAACCTCATCCGGGTCAAGGCAACCTGAATCCGCATTCGTGGAACATGGGCTAGCCGCAATACTGTTCACTTAACGATCAGGATCTGTTTGGAACAGTCGATCCGGCGAATGCGCTGAGACTTGCGTGGGCGCAGCGGGTAGTTGCTCATTTTTCGCTTTACGCCGCGCGGGTTGAGGCGATTGCGACTGGAACTGACTCGCTCCTGCAGGATCTCCTGAAGAACAGTTTCATGAAAGGCTTTGCTGTGCCGAGGGGGAATAGCGGCAAAGCGGGGCATGCGCCGTTGGACGACGTGTACGGCATGAACGAAGGAGAGCCGGTCCGGATCCTCATCGGCTTCGAGCGCGGCTTCGTGCATCAAGCCGCGAATCGCGAAATGCGCCATCAGCAAGCCATAGAATTCTTGTTTAACCAGTTCGGGCGTCTTGCTCCGCAACACAATCTGGGCGCCGCGCAAGTGGGTTTTCAGTTCGTCCAAGGCGGTTTCTATTTCCCAGCGCTCGTGATACAAGGCCGCCAGTTCTTTGGCGGGAGCCTGTTTGGGATCCAGGATGGTGGTGATTAGCCGATACACCGGCTCAGCGTCCGGCACGTCTTTCAGGCGGTAGTCGATCGCACGCACCACGATCGCCTTGCGCTGATTCCGGTGATCGGAGGTGGAGGCGTAGAGGCGGCTCAGATAGGATTCGTCGGGCAAGCGCCGATCGACCTCCAGGCGTGCATTCTGGCGAGTGCGCCACAGCAAATCGGCTCCGGTCTTGGCCGCTGCTTGCCAGAGTTGGTAACTGGGAAAGAAACGGTCTGCCAGGCACAGCATGCCTTTTTGCAAGCTGGGCACCACCTGCTGAGCCAGCGTGATCTCATCGGTGGCATAAGGCGCCAGCTGCGCGGCCCACAGCACGTGCGTTCCGTTCTCCAACAGCCCCACAAAGCGGAGTTTGGGAAAAGCACTGGATCCGCGGCTGGCGCCGGGCCTGCCAAAAGCCTCTTCGTTCTCGGCGGTGTCCGCCACATCCAGCGTGCTGCCATCCAGACTGACCAACCGCCAGTCGCGATACCAAGCCCCCTTCGTTCGGCGCTCCGCCATCGGAACCACCACCGATTCATACAGCGCCTTCACTGGTTCCACCCCCAAACGACTGCGCGCTTGCGAGATGCCCGACTTGCCTGCTACCTTCACCGCCGCAGACGGCTCCAGCTGCCACTGCACTCCTTCTAATAAGCAGCGCAGCACCTCGCGATAGGAGGACCGCATGTACAACGCCAAAGCAATCACGTAGTACACCACGACATGCGCTGGCAAATCGCGTTCCCGCACGCTGGCACGGCCGGTGTTCTCCAACACGCCGCGCACCTTTTCCAATGGGAAAAACTTGGCGATCACTCCCAGGCTGATGTAGTCGGTGATGCGACTGCCGGCGGGCAAAGTAGCGATTGTTCGGGCCATTTCCGCAGCTCCTCTAAAACAGAATACCGCAGAAATGTTTATTAAGTGAACAGTATTGGTTCTAGACGGGGCTAGACGGGGCTAGACGACTGGAGCGTTGGTGAAGGGTCTCTCGGCTGGCAGAAATCTTTTGTACCGATTTTGTACCGCGACCGTGTTTTGATGCTTTTAACGACTTCAGCGACTAATGGAATCAACAAGTTGAATGGCATCAGAATCTTGTCAAGTTC